>JAJFLB010000001.1 GCA_021772915.1 Gammaproteobacteria bacterium
GATGGGTGACTGGTGCGCTTCATATGGAAGCAGCACAAAGAACGAAAACCCTGGTGCGCCATCAGCTGACTGCCATTAGATACAAAGGATGGCCTTCATCAGGGATGCGTTTGGCCAGTTGACCGGAGACGGCTAATGGGTGACCCCTTAATTTCTTTAGGTGTCATGTAGTCCATCACTATTCAAAACGAGGCCCGGTCGAAATGATGGGTGGACGATCAAGCATCGATCTGATTCATCCCACTTCTCAATGTGTGCTCGCAAAATTTTCGGGTTGTAACCTGCGTCAAATATGTATACAGAGCTATCGGCATCCCGATGTCTAACACCGAGAAACCCTTGCCATATCAACTGGTCTAAAATCTGGTCTACAGTCAGCAGGGAATTTTCTGCCATCTCTCTTAATTCGGCCACACTTAACCGCGCATTCGAATCTACAAACTGGTATAGAAACTCACCCTGCCCTTCACAAATATCCTCAAGTTCCAAAGAGATGTCGATAATCAAATCATTTGAGAAAGTTCTCAGTCCACTCAAGAAGTCATCCTCCTCGATCCTTTCTTTTCCCAGGTTCGCGGCTGAAGATTTGCAGTAATTAAACAGATTGATTAGAAATCTTGGACGCATGAGTGAGTGTTGCAACAGGAATTCGAGTGAATCCTGTCCAAGAACACGACGCACAGCAATATTCGACCAGATATCCTTCATATTCATGTCTGAAAAGACTGGATTATCTTGCAATCTCCTATACAGCAATTCCCGCAGTAGCTTCTCATCCCTCCAATCGATATCAGCTTTTTCCTCTTTGCCGTGATCAGAAGTGCTTGCCATGACGAGCTGATATACATCATTCCTTAGAAACAGATGACCCTTAAAGCTCAGCTCACGCCTTTGAAAGTATCGTTCCATTTTTTTTGTGGCATCAATTAGTGTTCTCACTATCAAAAGGTCTTCGGCGGAAATTCCTGTCGCATTCCAACCCTTGTCCAAATTATCGAAAAGAACTCTGACCTCATCTTTAAACACTAGGTAACCTTCTAATGAACTTCGGAGCTTTCTTATATCCTGAGCGTAGATTATATTTGTTAGTTGATCACTACCAAGCTCAACGGTAGATTTTTGCTTTAGGTTATCAACTGCATCAACGAACCTCCCGCCAACAGATGTTGCTAGGTAATCCAGACGCTCTGAGAAGTCAGCCTCTCGGAAACCAAAGTGTGATTCGTATTGTGCCAAGAGCTTTTGGAAAGGCTCGAAGAGTCGGTGATCACGTTTGTGTACTTCTGCGTCTTTTTCAATCAACTTTCTGCATATTTCAAGAAGCAAAAGATATTCCCAAAAAGCTGTTAGTAAGTGGGCTTTGGATCCTTCAGCGAGATACCTAATTACACGATCCTTAAGCTTAAGAAGCTGAAAACCTTCAGGTTTAAGGTCGAGAATCACATTTGATCTTTTTGCCCTTAGAGAGTCGCGAACTTGGCCAAAAAGTGCAGTTTTCCCAGAACCCTTCCTTCCAATAATCAGGTCGACTTCGGACCTCATCATTCTTTGGAATACATCCGTAGGAACAAAATATCGAGATAAATCTCTAAATTCATTCTCGGCCTTTGAAGAACCGACCTGGATCTGAGCTAGTTCTGCAATGATCTTCGGAGCAGACAGCTCGAATGATTGTAATCCTTCAAAAATTTCCGGCTGAAATTCAGCAACAAACTTCTTGATGTCGTCTGGATGGCGATATTCCCTAATAATATCGCGAACATCTACCTCTGCCTCCGCATTGTAAGACTTCAGCATAAGCGTTGCCTTTTTCATGCCATGGGCCAAACCGGCAACAAATGCGCCCCTAATATTGTGGACGTCACACCCTTTCATTGTATCTTCCAGCAAAGGGACGATAACTCCTACAGAGGCCGCTACATCATCTATTGTTTCTGACGCTGACATGCGGGACTGCTCAGCCGGATCAAAGCTCCTGTATGCCATTCGCTCTTTTTTCACACGATTGAGTATGGCGAGCATTGGATCCGTCTTTTCAGGTGTTTCCAACACGAATACAGGTTGATGAAAATTAATATCAACTTTTAAGGGAATAGGGTTTGTCTCGCCAAGCTCTCTCAGAATCACACTTAGATCGAGAGAGTTTGCGTACTGCTTGTGCCCCAAAGTATCGAATATTCCGACTCGCTTTACTTGTTGCTCATCACGATTTACAGCTTTGTAGACAATGCAGTTCACTCTCTTACCCATTCCAATGGCATAACCAACTTCATAGGTGACATTGAAATTAAGACCTGTGATATCTGCTACAAGTGATGAGCAATTACTAATAGAGTCCAAAACTTCTATCGGAACGAGCCTGCCCGAAACGTTTGTGTCCTCCCACAGTTCAATCTCGGGTGGGTTATTGCCATTTCGGGCGCGGTCTACTCCTCGATGAATCGTGTCGACGATTTCATTAGGCCGAGCCGCGTACGCAAAGAAAATCATTCGAATTATGCTCTCAGAATTATTGTTAACTACTTGTGCAACTTGTATTAAATATCAAGCCCGGTGGACCTTCTTTAACTCCAGAGTTGCTAGTGCAAAAACCAACTATGTATTCTGTCTACATATTCCTCCGGTACTCCCCCCCAACATCATAAAGCGCATGTGACATGCTTCCGAGCGAACAATCCCTAGCCGCATCCATCAAAGCTTCAAAAATATTCTCCCTGTCCCGCGCCACCTGCTGCAACCGGCTCAATTCCGGCTCAGCCTCCGCCCCATGCGCCCCCCTAAACACCTCCACACTCTCAACCTGCTGGTCCTTCTCCCCATCGGTCGAGCGCATCAACTCCTGCTCCCCACCCTCAACATGACTTTCCTTACCCGCCAAAAAGGTATTAACACCCACCAATGGCAAACTACCATCGTGCTTCTTACCCTCGTAGTAAAGCGATTCTTCCTGGATCTTGCTGCGCTGGTACATGGTATCCATCGCACCCAGCACACCGCCACGTTCTGAAATGCGCTCGAACTCCCGGTAGACGGCCTCTTCGACCAGTTCAGTCAATTCATCAACGATAAAACTGCCCTGCCAGGGGTTTTCGCAGAAATTCAGACCCAGTTCCTTGTTGATGATCATCTGGATGGCGACGGCCCTTCTTACACTCTCCTCGGTGGGGGTGGTGATGGCCTCGTCGTAGGCGTTGGTGTGCAGGGAATTGCAGTTATCAAACAGGGCATACAGTGCCTGCAGGGTGGTGCGGATATCGTTGAACTGGATTTCCTGTGCGTGCAGCGATCTGCCCGAGGTCTGGATGTGGTACTTGAGCATTTGGCTGCGGCGGTTGGCGCCGTAGCGTTCACGCATGGCGCGTGCCCAGATACGTCTTGCGACCCGGCCGATGACGGTGTATTCCGGGTCCATGCCGTTGGAGAAGAAAAAGCTCAGGTTGGGGGCGAATTCATCGATGCTCATACCACGGGCGATGTAGTACTCGACGATGGTGAAACCGTTGGAGAGTGTAAAGGCCAGTTGGCTGATGGGGTTCGCACCCGCCTCGGCGATGTGGTAGCCGGAAATCGACACGCTGTAGAAATTGCGTACGCCGTTGTTGACGAAATACTGCTGGATGTCGCCCATCATGCGCAGTGCGAATTCGGTTGAGAAGATACAGGTGTTTTGGGCCTGGTCTTCCTTGAGGATATCGGCCTGCACCGTGCCACGGACTTTTTTCAGGGTTGCCGCCTTGATGTCGGCGTAGGTTTTTGCATCGACCAACTGGTCACCGGTAATACCCAGCAAGGCCAGACCGAGACCGTTGTTGCCTGGGGGCAATTCACCCTCATAGTGGGGTTGTTGACCATTTTTAAAGTGTTTTTTGATCTTTTTCTGTACTTTTTCCCACTTTCCTTCCTCTTTCAGGTGTAATTCCACCTGTTGGTCGATAGCGGCATTCATGAAAAATGCCAGGATCATCGGTGCTGGACCGTTGATGGTCATCGAGACCGAGGTGTTGGGTTGGCACAGGTCGAAACCGGAATAGAGTTTCTTCATGTCATCGAGTGTGGCGATGGAAACACCGGAGTTACCGACCTTGCCGTAGATATCCGGACGGGTGTGCGGGTCTTCACCGTAGAGGGTGACCGAATCAAAGGCGGTACTGAGCCGTGCCGCCGGCTGACCGTGGGCGATGATATGGAAACGCCGGTTGGTACGCTCCGGGGTACCCTCACCGGCAAACATGCGGGTGGGGTCCTCACCGACCCTGCGGTAGGGGAAAACACCTGCGGTGTAGGGGTAGGCACCGGGCAGGTTTTCACGCATCAGGAAGGAGAGCAACTCACCCCAGTCGCTGTCGCGGGGCATGCCGAGTTTGGGGATTTGGAGCTTGCTCAGGGATTCTTTGAAGTTATTGCCGGTTATTTCGCGGCCGCGGACTTCGTAGGCGTATTGTTCGGTGCGGATGCCCTGTTTTCTTGCTGGCCATTGCTTGAGGAGGGCGATGGCCTCTTTTGATAGTTCGCCAAGGGCAGAATTGTAACGTTGACGGAGAAGGATCAGGGTTTGGTGGTTTTGGTGGTCGGTTCCCGACGACTTGTAGGACTGACGAGCTTGCTCGTCGGGAATTGTCTGGACAAACGAAGAGCTTCCCGACGACGTTCCGTCGTCAGTCCCACGGGATTGTTCAAATCCGGTCGGGAGATCGGGGTCTTGCAGGTCTTTCAGACACTCGTAGTAATGCTGTGCCAGGCTGGCGGCCTCGGCCTGCCGGGTGATGTCTGCGTTGATGTCCCTGCCCTGCTCGGCGATCTCTGCCAGGTAGCGGGTGCGGGCGCCCGGGATCAGGATGGTGGCGCGTGGCTCCTTGGTGCTGACATCGATATTGGGGGTCCAGTCCTTTTCCGGCAGGTCCAGCTTTTCACGCAGTAGTCTTAGCAGGCTGACAAACATCCAGCTGATACCGGGGTCGTTGAACTGGCTGGCGATGGTCGGGTAGACCGGCACATCGTCGTCTTCCATGGTAAAAGCCTGGTGGTTGCGCTTCCACTGCTTGCGCACGTCACGCAGCGCGTCTTCGGCGGCGCGCTGGTCAAATTTGTTCAGGATTACCAGTTCGGCGTAATCCAGCATGTCAATTTTCTCAAGCTGGCTTTGGGCGCCGAAATCAGAGGTCATCACGTAGCAGGAGAAATCCACCATATCGACGATTTCAGAATCGGACTGGCCGATACCGGCGGTCTCCACGATGACCAGGTCAAAACCGGCGGATTTGAGATAACCGATGGCGTCCTGCAACATGGCACTGGTGGCCAGGTGTTGGCGACGGGTTGCCATGGAGCGCATGTAGATCTGCTCGCTACGGAGCGAATTCATGCGGATGCGGTCACCCAGCAAGGCGCCACCCGTGCGTCTGCGGGTGGGGTCCACGGCCAACACGGCGATGTTCTTGTCCGGGAAACTGCTTAGCATGCGGTTTAGCAGTTCATCGGTTACCGATGACTTGCCCGCGCCCCCGGTACCGGTAATACCGATAACCGGGGCCTGCGGTTTGCTCCCCTGCCATTCACGCCGTTTGAGCTTGAGTTCGGCCTCACCAAACAGACCGGCTTCCAGTGCGCTCAACATGCCCGCAATCGCCGGCGCGTTGAACTTGCCGCTCGGCGGTGGCACATCCGTTTGCCGGCGTTTGCTGGTTGTTCTTTGCACCACGTCTTCGATCATCTCGACCAAACCCAGTTGCATGCCGTCATCGGGGTGATAAATGCGATTCACACCGTATTGTTCCAGCGCACTGATCTCGTCCAGGGTAATCGTGCCACCACCGCCGCCAAACACCTGGATATGCCCTGCCCCACGCTCATTTAACTGGTCGATCATGAAGCGAAAATATTCGTTGTGGCCGCCCTGGTAGGAAGAGATCGCAATCGCGTCGGCGTCTTCCTGGATCGCTGCCCGCACGATATCCAGCACACTGCGGTTGTGGCCCAGGTGGATCACTTCACAGCCCTGCGCCTGGATCAGGCGACGCATGATGTTGATGGCCGCGTCATGGCCGTCAAACAGGGATGCGGCGGTGATGAACCGTAGCGGTGTGTTTACCGCGGGCTTTTTGCTGGCGCTGATTTCAGCGGCTGTTTGGCTCATTCGTGGTACTCAAAAGATGAAACCTGCCCATTTTAGCGTGTTTTGGCTGCTGGACCGAAAATTTATCCAGGGGGGCACCCGTAGGAGGGACGACCTTGGTCGTCGCGAATATTACAGATTCCCGACGAGCAAGCTCGTCAGTCCCACAGGGCGGAAACATTTTGGGTTCCCGACGAGCAAGCTCGTCAGTCCCACAGGGCGCGATTTCGGGTTCCCGACGGGCTGGCTCGTCGGTCCTACGAGTCTTGGGTTGTGGGTGTGTAAATGCGAGGTTCTATCGGATAAGATCGAACCTTCAATTAAACAGAGGTTTGGAATGAATAATCAAAACGGCGCGGTAGACGTCACGCTATATGAATTGAGCCCCAGCCGGTCGGTTCGCTGCCAGTGGACATTGCGGGAACTCGATCTGGCCTACACTTCCATATCAGATGATTCGTTGTTTCATAGCGAGGAGTTGGTAAAGGTACACCCGCTGGGCAAACTCCCGGCCGCCGTGATCAACGGTAAACCCCTGTTTGAGTCCGCTGCTATTTGTACCTACCTGGCAGACCTGGTGCCGGAAAAAGAACTGATCGCCCCGACGGGTACCTGGGAGCGTGGGCTGCACGATCAATGGGTCAGTTTTTGTTTGACCGAGATGGAGGCCTACCTGTGGAGCACCGCCCGTAACACCCTGGACTTTATCCAGCCGGAAGAAAAGCACGTGACGGCTATCATTGAACAAAACAATGAGATGTTTTTGCTTGCCGCCACAGCCTTGGACAAGGCCCTGGGGGATACCGATTACCTGGTGGGAAACAAGTTTTCGGTCACCGATATTATCGTGGGCTTGACGGTCAACTGGGGGAATAGCCAGGGTCTGATCGGAGATTTGCCAAACCTGCTGCGCTACAGAGAACGTTTGCACGAGCGGCCACTTTGCCCGCTGAAATGAGGCCTGCGTAGGAGCGAAGACGCAAGTCCTCGCGAACACCCGGAATTCCCGACGAGCAAGCTCGTCGGTCCTACATGAATGACGAAATGCTGAACAAGCCTTTGGTCACCCACCCGCAAGTTGTTCATCGCAACTCCGTAACTGTTCATCGAATAAGCCACGACATTCGCTTTATCGCAGCGCACACTGCGCGCAGTTCGTGGCTGGCGTCCACATTTTTCACCACCACTCCGGTGCGATACGTGGACTAGAGGGACCGGCTGTTATCAAACCGTGTATATCTCTCAAACCGTGTATATCTCTCGAGGAGTCATAATGAAAAACTTTATGTTTATTACCGCTTCAATCAGTCTGGCAATGGCATCGTCCCTGGTAACGGCGGAAGACACGCTGCCGCTCAAGGCTGTGAACCGCGCCAACGAAGTGATCGATGCAGCGCTGGAAGCCTATGGCGGCAGCGAGGTCATTGCCGAACTCAACAGCGTCACACGCAAGAGTCATTTCACCACCTGGGCGACCAACCAGAGCCGTTCACCCGGCCCACCCTGGGATGAAAACGAGCAAATGAGTTTTGGGGCAATTGATTTTGAAAACAAAACTTTTGTCGGCAAAAACAAGGGTAGCGGTGGCGGATCTGAGTTCAACGGCAGCCAGATCATCAAGGCCGAGGAAGGCTGGCAGATCAGCTATCGCGGTGGCACCGTCACACCGATAGCCGAACCGAGCTTCGACACCACCTCCGGCCCGTTCATCCGGGTCACTGCACCCTTGCTGGTCAAGCAACTGCAGGACCGTCGCCAAACCTCACACTGGCTGGGTGAAGTCGTGCTGGACGGACGTCCACACGACGTGATTACACTGGTGATGGAGGTTGGTCCCGGGCTGAGCCTGTATTTCGACCAGAAAACCCATCTGTTGAGCCGCAGTGAGCGGGTGTTGCCACCGTTCGGGCAGGTTGACTATAGATTTTTGGATTACGCAACTGTGGAAGGTATTCCGTTCAGCAAGACCTTCAAGTTGTTTGTAAATGGCGAGCCGAATCTTCATATCGACATCCTGTCCACCGAGGTCAACCAACCGATCGAGCAATACGCTGTGCTGCCGACCAACCTGGAAATGGTTGAGGCCGCACCACCTGCGCCTACGGAAGTGGGATTGCAGGAGATCTCCGAAGGAGTCTTCCTGGCAGGCGCCGGTGGCACCTATGCCCTGTTTGTCGAGATGGATGAACACGTCATCGCAGTGGGTGGAACCGCAGGTATTCCGGATCGCATCAAGGCCATCCGCGAGGTCATCGAGGACAAGCCGATCAAGTACGGCGTGATGACCCATCATCACAGTGACCACATACCGGGGGTAAGGGCCTACCAGGCCGAGGGTGCAACGGTGCTGACCGTGAAAGAGAATGAGGCGGTCATGCGCGCCGCCGCGACCGATGCAGATTCTCTGAAATTGCAGTTTGTAAAAGACAGGCACGTGTTCGACGGTGGCAGCCGCAAGCTGGAGATCATTGACATCGGTCCAACCCCACATGTTGAGCACTTGCTGGTGGCGTGGCTGCCCGAAGAAGGCATTCTGTTTGAAGCGGACCATTTCCAGAATCCGACCAATGGGCGTATGCAACCGGCACAAGCAACCACCAAACGCCTGGCCGAGGCCATTGATGAACTGGGTCTGAAGGTCAAAACGATTGTCGGCGCACACAGCCCTCGGATCGCCAGTATCGACGATCTCCGTCGCTCGCTGGCGCTTGCTCCGGCTGAGGTGGCGCAAACATCACCCTGATATTGGCCCGTCCTCAAGCAAGGTCGGTCCTGCAAACATCGTAGGACCGACCAGCTTGCTGGTCGGGAATTGCTCCTAATGACGGAGATTTGTTCCCGATGAATAAATTCATCGGTCCTACGGTGAGCTTTGATTAGTTTGTTGGCAGGTTTTTGTTCCCTACGAGCAAGCTCGTAGGTCCTACAGCACAGGTATTTTTTGCAAGCCTTTGCTAGAATGCCGGGCTGTTTCTCATCAAGTCAGGAAAACCACGTGAAAAAACTCAATATTCTTCTGTTAATGCTGCCGTTGGCTGCATGCAATAACGATTCTGTCGAAGTTGCCGATGGTGCTGTGGCCCTGCCGGAAGGTGTCACGCTGGTCGACGAATTCAAAGGCGACGACAGCGGTATCGCGATCCCTTACGCCAAGTACAAATTGGCCAACGGCCTAACAGTGGTATTGCACGAGGATCATTCCGATCCGTTGGTGCATGTTGATGTGACCTATCATGTGGGCTCCAACCGCGAAGAGATTGGGCGTTCGGGTTTTGCCCACTTCTTTGAGCACATGATGTTCCAGGGCTCCAAGAACGTGGCCGACGAGGAGCATTTCAAGATTGTCTCCAATGCCGGTGGCACCCTGAACGGAACGACCAATTCAGACCGCACCAATTACTACCAGACCTTGCCGGTCAATCAGTTGGAAGTCGCCCTGTGGCTGGAAGCTGACCGCATGGGCTTTTTGCTGGAGGCCGTGACCCAGGAGAAATTCGAGGTCCAGCGTGAAACGGTCAAGAACGAACGAGGGCAACGGGTTGACAACCAGCCTTACGGCCGTGCCTTTGAAACTTTGAGCAAGTCTCTTTATACCCAGGACCACCCCTATTTCTGGCCTGTCATCGGCTGGCTGGAAGACCTGAACCGTGCGGACGTCGACGATCTGAAGCGCTTCTTCCTGCGCTGGTACGGCCCCAATAACGCGGCGCTGACCATCGGTGGAGATATTGATCCGGGTGCGACGCTGGAACTGGTCAACAAGTATTTCGGCTCCATGCCCACCGGCCCGGCAGTTGATAACCTGCCCAAGCAACCCGGTCAGCTTGACACCGATCGCTACGTGACACTGGAAGACAATATCCATTTGCCCGCCCTGGCACTGATCATCCCGACGGTTTACGCCAGTCATGCGGATGAGGCACCGCTGGATGCGGCGGCCAAGATCATGGGCCAGGGGCAGGCCTCTTTGCTCTATCAGCGGTTGGTGCAAACCGGCCGCGCCGTACAGGCCAATGTCAGACACAGTTGCCGTGAGTTGGCCTGTGAAATGATGTTTATCGTTATCCAGAACCCGGGCTCAGGCGAAACCCTGGCCGAGATGGAAGTTGCGGTGCGTGAAACCATGGACGAGTTTGCGGCACGCGAGGTCTCTGCTGACGATCTGCAGAAGTTCAAGGCGGACTATGAATCCGGTCGTGTATTCGGTCTGCAAAGCGTACGTGGCAAGGTTTCCACCCTGGCCGCATTCCAGACTTATACCGGTAGCCCGGCCGGCATCGGAAAAGAGATCCAGCGCTATCTGAATGTTGAAACAGACAACGTCAAACGCGTCTTTAACCAGTATATTGCCGGCAAACCGTCGGTCATATTGAGCATAGTGCCCAACGGCAAACTTGAGTTGGCCGCCGCCGAGCAAGACTATGCTTCACCGGAACGCGATATTCCGGAAAGCTTTGGTGACGAGGGCTCCGAATTACCCTTACGCCCGGTCGCAGATACCTTTGACCGCAGTCAGAACCCGGTACCGGGCACCAACCCATCAGTTGAATTACCCGCCATCTGGGATACGACACTGGGCAACGGTGTACGCCTGCTCGCGGTTCCCAACGCAGAAACGCCCACGGTTACCGTGCGCGCGACATTTACTATCGGACAACGTGACGAGCCCCCCGGCAAGGCCGGTTTGACTGCCCTGACCGCATCCCTGATGAATGAGGCGACACAAGATCACAGCGCGGCAGAATACACCGAGGAACTGGAACGCATCGGCGCCAGCGTCAGTGTCAGCCCCGGAAAATATCAGACCACGGTGACCGTCAATACGCTGACCAAACACCTCGACAAAGCAATCGAGCTGATGTTGGAGCGCACACTCAAGCCCGCTTTCACTGAAGCGGACTTCAAGCGTATCAAGAGCCGCACCATCGAGGGTCTGATGGCGGCTCGCAAAACCCCCGAGGGACTGGCCGGGCGCGCCATTGAAGCCGTTTTGTATGGGGCCACACATCCGCTTTCCTATCCCGGTAGCGGTATTCCTGCGACCGTGGAGACCCTCACGCTGGACGACGTGAAGGGCTACTACGCTGCCCACTTTCCGGCCCACCTGAACGGTGTGACGGTCAGTGCGAGCCTGCCAAAGGAAAAAATTATTGACGCGCTTGCGGGCTTTGCTGAACTCGAGGTGGAGCCGGCTTACCGCGCGTCCATCGATGACCTGCCTGAAATCCAGGGTCGCACGCTTTACCTGGTCAACAAGGAAGGCGCGGCCCAGTCCAGTCTGCGCACCGCCCAACCGTCGATCAAATACGACGCCCTGGGCGATTACTTCAAGGCCGGTCTGGCGAACTTCAACCTCGGCGGTACCTTCAACAGCCGTATCAACCTGAATCTGCGTGAAGATAAAGGTTATACCTATGGCGCACGCAGTGGTTTTAACGGTGGCCAGGAGCTGGGCAGTTTCCGGGTCTCCACCGAGGTCAACAAAGACGCTACCACCGCTTCGCTGACCGAGGTCTTGAACGAACTGGAAAGTTATGCAGCCGACGGCATGACCGGGGAAGAGTACGACTACATGCGCTCAGCGATCGGTCAGCGTGATGCCCTGCAGTATGAAACGCCGGGCCGTAAGCTGGGTCTGCTGGGCAATATCCTGCGTTACGACCTGCCACTTAACTACCGTACCCAACAGAACAACATCCTGAAAGAAACCGACCGCGAAACCCTGAACGCATTGAGCAGCAAGTTGATCACACCGGAAAACATGGCCATCGTGGTGGTCGGTGACGAAGCCACTATTCGTGAGGAGCTGGAAACCCTCGGTATGCCGATCAAGAACCTGGACGAGGACGGTTTCGAAATAGAGCAATAAAAAGAACCAATTGAGACGTAGGAGCGACGACAAAAGTCGTCGCGAATAACCCTGGTTCCTGTAGGAGTGACGACGAAAGTCGTCGCGAACAGGGCTGGTTCCCGAGCGAATAACCCTGGTTCCTGTAGGAGTGACGACGAAAGTCGTCGCGAACAGTGCTGGTTCCCGAGCGAACAGGGCTGGTTCCCGAGTAATTTCTTGTTGCAAGTTCCCGACGAGCGAGCTCGTCGGTCCTACAGGACGGATTTCAGGGGTTCCAGTATTGCTTTCGGGGCGGAGAGAAAATCCCGACAGGCGACGTTGTGGGTTTCATCTGTGAATGGGTAACCGGTTTCCTCGAGAAACTGGTGGAAGGCCCGGTCGTCTTCCGGTGGCACCAGGAATCCAGCCAGGATACGGGCATTGGCAGCGGCGTGGTTGCGATAATGGAACAGGCTGATCGACCAGCGCCCGGCCAGTACGGTGAGAAATTCAAGCAAGGCGCCAGGACGCTCCGGGAACTCGAAGCGGTACAAACGCTCGCTCTCACTGGAGGGTAAACGCCCACCGACCAGATGCCGCAAATGCAGCTTGGCCACTTCATTGGAAGAAAGGTCTGTGACCGTATAGCCACTTTTGGTCAACCTGTCCTGCAGATGCCGTGAAGTCTCTTGTAATCGCACACCGACAAATACATGTGCGGCCCCGTTACCCGCAAATCGGTAGTTAAATTCTGTTACCGAGGACTCTCCCAGCGACCGGCAGAACTCCAGAAAACTGCCGGGTGTCTCCGGGATCGTGACCGCGAGCAAGGCTTCATTGCCCTCACCCAGTGCGCAACGCTCAACCACATGGCCCAAACGGTCAAAATTGACATTGGCACCGGAGATCACACTGACCCAGTCACCTGCAGGTAAAGCACTTGAATCAGCCGACGTTGCGTGCCGGGCAGCATATTGAATTGCACCGGCCACGGCCAGCGCACCGGCGGGTTCCGCCACCGCCCGGAGCTCTTCAAATATGGTTTTAACCGCCGCACAAACCTGATCCACGCCAACGGTGATTACTTCGTCCACCAGCTCACGACACATTGCAAATGTGGTATCACCCACCTTGCGCACGGCCACCCCATCGGCGAACATGCCGGTGGCGCCGATATCCACCGGCTGACCCGCTGCCAGTGCGGCCTTCATGCTGGCTGCGTCTTCGGGTTCAACGCCGACAATCCGGACCTCCGGGTACACCGCCTTGATGGTGGCGGCAACCCCCGCAGCCAGACCACCGCCACCAACAGGCAGAAAAACAATACCCGGGCGGGCTGCAAGTTGCTGGGTGATCTCAATCCCGAGCGTACCCTGCCCCGCAATGACTTCCATATTGTTAAAGGGGTGTACAAAAAAGGCACCGGTTTCACGACTAAATTCCGTTGCCAGCTCACAGGCGGCGTCGTAATCATCACCGGCAAGCTGAATCTTGGCGCCCAGGTCTTCCACCGCTCTGACCTTGATCTCCGGTGTCGTACAGGGCATGAATATGGTGGCCTTGATACCCAGCTCCCGTGCGGATAAAGCGACACCCTGTGCGTGATTACCGGCAGAGGCAGCCACCACCCCCAGTTTGCGCGTCGCAGAATCCAGTTGCCGGATGCAGTTGTACGCCCCACGGAGTTTGAAGGAGTAGGTAGGCTGCAAATCCTCGCGTTTTAACCACAGCTGGTGGCCCAGGCGTGCAGAGAGTTTTGGTGCTGCTTCCAGGGGCGTACGCCGCGCCAGTTCGTAAACCGGGGCGGTCAGGGCGCGACGCAAACATTCCTGGGCGATATCAGCCATAGGCAACCTGTGAAAGGTAGTACTCACCCAGTCGTTCACGCACTGCGGTACCCGCCTCGGTGGTCGTTAAACTACCGCCCAGATCCGGTGTGCACTGGCCGTGGGATATACAGTTCCAGATCGCAAGTTCGACACGGTGCGCCGCTTCTTTCAAACCCAGACTGTAGTCGAACATCATGCCCACGGAGGCCAACATGCCAAACGGATTGGCGATGCCCTGACCGGCAATATCCGGTGCTGAGCCATGGATGGGCTCATACAGACCAAGTTTGCCCTCACCCAACGAGGCTGATGGCAGCATACCCATGGATCCAACCAGCATTGAGGCCTCGTCGGTCAGGATGTCACCAAACATGTTCTCGGTCACAATCACATCAAAGCGGGCCGGGTTCGAAACAATGAACATCGCAGCGGCATCGACCAGCATGAATTCATACTGCACATCCGGAAACCGGGATTGCATGATTTCATCCGTCACCCTGCGCCACAAACGTGATGTGGCCATTACATTGGCCTTGTCGATCATGGTCAGACGTCCACAACGCTCACGTGCAATTGCCGCAGCTTGCAATACGACCCGTTCAATTTCCTTTCTTGAGTAAACACAGGAATCGGAAGCCCAGTCCTCCCCTTCCTGCTTGTCACCGAAATAGCTGCCACCGGTCAATTCCCGCACCACCATCATATCCACGTCTTCGAGATACTCCGATTTGAGCGGGCTGACATTGGCAAGTTCCGGGTGCAGTCGCACCGGTCGCAAGTTGGCATACAAACCCAGCTCTTTACGCAATTGCAACAATCCCTGCTCGGGACGTTTTTCGGCGTTCGGGTCAGACCACTTCGGTCCACCAACAGCACCCAGTATGATCGCATCCGATGCGCGGCAAGCTGCCAGTGTTTCGGCCGGCAAGGGCTCTCCACTCGCATCCATGGCTGCGCCACCGATCAAGGCACTTTCCACTTCAAGATCCAGCTCGTATTCTTTGGCCAGGCCCCTCATCAGCAGTTCGGCTTCGGCGGTGACTTCAGGACCTATGCCGTCACCGGGTAGCATCACGATATTTGCCTTCATAATCTTTCCTCAAACTTTTTTATGTCGGGCTCTGCCTGGCTCAAATAGTCAAACCTGTCCAGTCCACGCAACAGGCAGTGACGTGCGAATGGATCGATGGAAAAGGACCAGTGCTGCACTGCCCGGTCTGCCATCTGTACAGTGACACGGCTGTGCTCAAGATCTACGGTGATTTCTTCACCGTCCATCTCCAGCACGCGGGCATGCTGTTCGGCTTCGAGTACCACGGGCAGCAAGCCTATATTTTGTGCGTTTGCCTTGAAAATATCGGCGATCTCCGAGCTGATCACGACCCGGAAACCAAAATCCAGTAACGCTTGCGGTGCGTGTTCTCGGGACGACCCGCAGCCAAAATTATGCCCGGCCACCAGTATCGGACTTTTACGGGCGCGTGGCTTATTCAACACGTGACCGGTCAGCAACTCACCCTCCGCATCGTGTCTCCAGTCTGCAAATACGTGCTCGCCAATGCCGTCAAAATCCGTCACCGTCAAGTAGCGGGCGGGGATGATCTGGTCGGTGTCGATGTTCTCTTCAGCCAACACCAGGATTGGCCCGCTCAGAGCGGTAAATGCGCGCATCAGGTGATCTCCGGTGTTGTCTTGCTGTCGGACTTGATTTCCGCGAAACTGGCAATCCGTCCCGCAACTGCGCAGGCAGCGGCGGTCTCGGGGCTGGCCAGCAAGGTGCGTGAACCCGCACCCTGGCGTCCTTCAAAGTTTCGGTTCGAAGTGGATACAGCCGTCTTACCCGGTGGCACCAGGTCACCGTTCATGGCGATACACATGGAACAACCCGGCAGCCGCCACTCGGCGCCGGCACTACGGAACAGTTCATCAAGACCTTCTTGCTCTGCCTCGCGCAGGACAGCCTCTGAACCGGGGACTACCAGCATGCGAACATGCGGCGCAATTCGCCGGTCACGCAAGACATTGGCTGCCGCACGTAAATCGCTGATCCGTCCGTTCGTGCAACTGCCAATAAACACGAGGTCTATGGGTCGTTCGGCCAGCGACTGGCCAGCACGGAGGTCCATGTAAGACAAGGCCTTTTCCTGACTGTCGCTGGTCGCGGTGGGTACCCGTTCACCAACGTTGATTGACATGGCGGGGTTGGTACCGTAGGTGATTCTCGGGGCTACCGTTGATGCGTCCAGACTAATCTCCTGGTCAAAGTGAGCTCCCGGATCAGACGCCAGTTGCAACCATTGCCTGGCGGCCTGCTCAAATGCTTCCCCTTCTGGCAGCCTGGGCCGACCACGCAAATAATCAATGGTGATCTGGTCAGGCGCGACCATACCGGCTTTTGCACCGGCCTCAATGGTCATGTTGCACAAGGTCATGCGGCTTTCCATATCGAGTCCGCGTACCGCTGCACCGGCGTACTCAATGACATGACCCGTGCCACCATGCATGCCGATACGGTTAATGATATGCAGCGCCAGATCCTTGGCAGTCACTCCTTTGCCTAACTCACCCTCCAGGTTAATACGCATGCTGCGGGGTTTGTTTTGCAACAGACATTGCGTGGCCAGTACATGACCAACCTCGGTGGTACCGATACCAAAAGCCAATGCACCAAAAGCCCCGTGGGTGCTGGTGTGACTGTCGCCACATACGATGGTCATACCCGGTTGTGTCGCACCCAGCTCAGGACCCATCACATGGACGACACCACGCGACGGACTGTCCCAGCCGTGCAATTCAATACCGAATTCCTCACAGTTACCCTGCAAGGTCTGTACCTGCCGGCTGGCCTGCTCCGTTACCCAGGGTCGCTGCCCGTTTTCATCTGCAGGCAGCGTCGGGGTTGAATGGTCCAGGGTCGCCAGTGTGCGTCCGCTACAGCGCACGCCGATGCCTTGCTCGCGCAGCAGGTCAAACCCCTGCGGCGAGGTGACTTCGTGCACGAGGTGCAAATCTATGTACATGATCGCCGGCGTTTCATCCGTCTGCGGGCGGACGAGATGACCGTTCCACAGTTTTTCAAAAAGTGACTCAGCCTGCATATCAAGCCGTGGCACTGCCGGTCTCCCGAATTGAGTCGTCCCGCTCACCAATCGGCTGCAACCATCCAAAATGGTCTTCAGTTCGTCCATCGAACAGGCCAAAAAAAGTCGACTGGAGTTTCTCGGTCATGGGCCCGCGTCCGGCGTTGCCGATATCGATGTCATCCACTGACCGGATGGGTGTGATTTCCGCAGCCGTGCCGGTAAAGAATAATTCATCAGCCAGGTATAGGGCTTCACGCGAAAGTGGCATTTCTCGCAGTTCAATGCCCATCGCGTGCGCCAGACGGATCACCGTATCACGGGTGATCCCGGCCAAAATCGAGGCAGACTGGGGTGGTGTAATCAGGACATTGTCTTTCACCATAAACAGGTTTTCACCCGCGCCTTCACTCAGGGTGCCATCGGTCGCCAAACCGATGCCTTCATCATAGCCAAGCCGATGGGCTTCCATGCTGATCAACTGACCAGAAAGATAGTTGCCACCTGCCTTGACCCCCGCGGGAATGGTATTGGATGCCACCCGACTCCAGCTGGATACACAGACCCTGGCGCCGTGCTCACGGGCTTCTTCACCCAGGTAAGCACCCCACTCCATGGCCGCCACAGCGACATCCACCGGTGAATCCTCTTTGGCCGCAACACCCAGTGAACCATAACCACGAAAAGCAACCGGCCGCAAATAGGCGCTGCTTAAGCCATTGCGCTGTACCACGCCCCGGCAAGCCCCCAGCAGTGTGTCCATGGTGAAAGGAATCTTGATTCGGTATACCTTCGCCGAGTCGAACAACCGTTCAATGTGCTCGCGCATGCGGAAGCCAACCGGTGTGCCCAGACGGTCATAAACGCGAACACCCTCAAATACACTTGAACCGTAGTGAATGGCGTGGGACAAAACGTGGGTCGTGGCCTCATGCCAGGGTTTGTATTCTCCGTTGTGCCAGATGGTATCAGTTTCATTCATTGCACTTTTCCTTGCGATACTCAAGCCGCGTCCGACTGCTGGGCCTGTGCGGCGTAGCGCACGGCCCGGTTAACAATTTCAAGCAAGGCCTCGGCGCAGGCCGCCACAATATCCGTGGATAGACCGTGACCGCTCAACTCCACACCATTGACCGTAGCCCGCATACTGGCCTCACCCTGGGCATCCTCACCCAGTGAAATACTGCGCATTGCCAGGCTCAGGACCTTGATCCGGGTATCGGTGACCTGCTCAAGCGCGTGCACCATTGCGTCCACTGGCCCGTCACCTTCGCCGGTGTGTGTACAGGTGGTGCCGTCTTCATGGGCCAGCGTTAATGAGGCTGTTGGTTCCGATTCACCGTTAATTCGGGACACCACACTCAGCCAGTTCAATGACCATGGACCAACAGTACCCGTTTGGCTACCAGTGATGATGGCTTCGAGATCCGAGTCAAAAACCCGTTTCTTTCGATCCGCAAGGTCTTTAAACCGCTTCATGACCTCTTCTATTTCATCTTCTGCCAATTCAAGACCCATTTCCCGGGCACGCTCAATGACCGCGTGCTTGCCACTGTGCTTACCCAGTATCAATTGTGATTGCTTCAGTCCGACATCCTCGGGTTGCATGATTTCATAGGTGTTGCTGGACGCCAGCATGCCGTGTTGGTGAATCCCGGCCTCATGGGCAAACGCATTTTCACCGACAATGGCCTTATTACGCGGTACGAAATTGCCGGTCACCGCAGCAAGCAAATGGCTGCCCGCGGTTAATCGGCGTGTTTCCACATTGGTTTCCACCTGGTACCGGTCGGCACGGGTTCGTAGTGCCATTACGACCTCTTCCAGTGCGCAATTTCCGGCCCGTTCGCCAATTCCGTTGAGGGCACACTCGATCTGCGTGGCCCCGGCCTCAACCGCCGCCAGTGAATTTGCAACTGCCAGACCTAAATCGTCGTGGCAATGCGTGCTGACGGTTACATTTTCAATACCCGGCACGGTCCGGATCAACCAACGGTACAGGTCGTACATCTCCGAAGGTGTCGCATAGCCGACTGTATCCGGGATGTTGACCGTATTGGCGCCTGCTTCAATGACAGCCTGCAAAATTTCTGCGAGAAAATCCCTTTCGGTTCGAAACCCGTCCTCAGCGGAAAATTCCACATCGTCACAGGCTCCTCTGGCCATTACTACAGCGTCAATCGCATGGCGGATGACTTCATCCCGGTCCATGCAAAGCTTTTCCCGGCGATGGATTGGGCTGGTTGCAATAAAGGTGTGAATACGGGCATTTGCAGCGGGTTCGAGGGCCCTCGCCGCGTGTTCAATGTCACGTGGAATCGTGCGGCACAGCGCAGCTATACGTGGCCCCTCAATTTCCTCAGCCAGCGCACGCACGGCGTCAAAGTCACCGGGGGACGCAGCTGGAAAACCGGCCTCGAGTACGTCAACGTGCATTTCTGCCAGTACGCGACCGACCCGCAGTTTCTGCCCAAGGCTCATACTGAAACCCGGGCTTTGCTCACCGTCTCTCAAGGTCGTATCAAAAATTTCTATGCTGCGACGCATTTAATTTCTCCTGCCCAGCGGGCGAATTGCGGAGTGCTGTCCATCAACAATGGCTACAGGCTGTAACTCAACCTTCATCACGTCGTGCAGCCTTTCCAACTGACGTTTGAGCAAATCACCCGACCGTGAGGAAGACACACTCACCTCCATGGTACGCCCACCGTCATTGGTCTCGCCGATCACACAACTCCGTAAGCGGTAGCACCTGCGTTCGATCAGCCCAAGCGCTCTGAGCACCGCGCCATCATTGTCTCTAATTTGAATACGTAGTGTGTGCATGCCAGTACTCCTTTAACGTTTCTTCGCAGAATTTGCTTGCATCATCTTGTGATTGGGGTTACCCGGCGCCACCAGGGGCCAGACGTTTTCTCGTGGGTTGATCGACACATGCAACAAGGCCGGTCCCTCCGCACTCAAAAGCCAGTCGAGGGCTGCTGCTACTTCACCGGGTTTGCTGATGGACCGCGACGGGATGCCAAAGGCTTCGGCGACCAGCGCAAAGTCCGGATTGTCGGAAAGATCAACCTCACTGTAATTTTCGTTGAAGAACAGTTCCTGCCACTGCCGTACCAGGCCCAGGGCCGAATTGTCGAGTAATATTATTTTGACCTCGAGATCGTAGCGTTTGATAGTGGCCAGTTCCTGGATGTTCATCATGATGGATCCGTCACCGGAAACGCAGACCACGGTGGCTTCCGGTTTGGCGATTTTTACGCCGATGGCTGCCGGCAATCCGTAGCCCATGGTGCCCAGGCCACCCGAAGATAAGTGGTCAAGAGGGTCATCGAACTTACAGTGCTGTGCGACCCACATTTGGTGCTGCCCAACATCGCAGGTAATGGTTAAATCTCCCGGACTCAGCCTGGACAAATCCCGCAGTAATTTTGGTGCATAGATGCCTTTTCCGGGGGCATCGTAACGCCAGGCAAATTCTTTCTTCCACGCCGCACATTGCGCTCGCCATGAAGCCCGCCCAGCGGTACCCGGGCGAATGCCGTCAAGCGCCGTGGCCAGGTCGCCAATGACGGCGACCTCCGCCCGGCGTAACTTGGAAATCTCCGCGGGATCAATATCGAGATGTATGACACGCGCCGAGGGTGCAAACTGCGCCAGCTGACCGGTTGCCCGATCATCGAAACGTGCGCCGACAACCACCAGGACATCACAATTTTGCACCGCGTGATTGGCAGCGCCATTACCGTGCATGCCGAGCATGCCAACAAAACAGTCATCATCGGTCGGCATAACACCCAAGCCCTTCAGGGTTGCCGTCACCGGCACACCCGTATGGGCTGCAAACTCGCGGAAGGCCTGAACCGAATCTGAAATTGTTATTCCCCCACCCGCGATGACCAGCGGACGACGGGCCTGGCCCAACACCTCACTGGCGGTCTTAATGGCCTTGGTGTCCGGTAGCGTGAATTCCGCAGGGGGCAGAGGCTGGTAATCCGGCTCAGCACCCATGGCGGTAGAAATGTCCTTGGGAAAATCTATCAACACGGGCCCTGGGCGGCCACCTTGTGCGAGCTGAAATGCCTCGTCAACCAGGTGGGGAATAGTCGCAATATCGCGCACGATATAACTGTGTTTAACTATCGGCAGCGTGATACCGAATATGTCAACTTCCTGAAAAGCATCCGTACCCAGCAAGGCAGTAGGTACCTGACCGGTGATCACCACCATTGGCACCGAATCCATAAAGGCATTAGCGATACCGGTAACCAGGTTGGTCGCACCGGGACCGGACGTGGCCATGCATACCCCGGCCTTACGTGTACTGCGTCCATAGGCGTCAGCAGCCAGTGCTGCGCCCTGTTCATGCCGGCACAGGTAATGTTGCAGCCCGGAGCCCACCAATGCGTCGTACAAGGGCATGATGGCACCTCCCGGATATCCAAAAACATGCTCGACGCCGTTGCGCCGCAACGCATCGATCAACATCTGGGATCCACTTCGAAGCTTAACGGCCGGGTTCGGGGATGCAGTCATATCGGCTTGCCTCAGGCAGCTTTTTGGGGTTTTTTGGGTCGGGAAATCCAGCTCATACGATCTCTCAACTTGCGGCCGACCTTTTCAATCGGGTGTTCGCGGCGTTCCGCCAGCATCGACTTGTAGTTCTTCGAGCCATCTTTGTATTCATCCATCCAGCGACGTGCAAAACTTCCATCCTGGATCTCGGCGAGCACCTCCTGCATACGCTCTTTAACCGAGGCATCCAGTATCCGTGGTCCGGATACGAGGTCACCGTAAGAGGCCGTGTCCGAAATAAACTCATACATCTTGTCAACACCGCCTTCGTACAGCAGGTCAACGATCAGCTTGAGTTCGTGCAGACACTCAAAATAAGCCGCTTCCGGCTGGTAGCCCGCTTCGACCAGGGTTTCAAAGCCGTGGATCACCAATTGGCTGGTACCGCCGCACAATACGGCCTGCTCACCAAACAGGTCGGTTTCTGTTTCTTCAGCAAAGGTCGTATCCAACACCCCCGCACGCGTGCCGCCGATGGCATGGGCATAACTCAGGGCCCGCTCTGCCGCCTCCCCACTGGCGTCTGCGTGCACCGCACGTAAACACGGTACACCGCGGCCCTGCGCGTACTGGCGACGGACCAGATCACCCGGCGATTTGGGTGCGACCATGATCACATCCACACCTGCGGGTGCCTCAATGGCACCGAAATGGATGTTGAATCCATGTGCAAACAACAATGCATCACCATCCTCAAGGCACTCCCTGATGTCTGTATAGACTCGTGGCTGTGCCATATCCGGCATCAACATACAGATCACCTGCGCGCGCGTGGCCGCAGCAGAAAAAGACATGACCTCAAACCCGTCGTCAGTGGCAATCGCCGCCGTTGGTCCGCCCCTACGCGCACCGATGATCACTTCGTATCCGGAATCGCGCAGATTCTTGGCGTGCGCCTTACCCTGGCTGCCATACCCAAGTACAGCAACAGTTTTCCCCTGCAGAGCATCACGACTCACGTCTTCTTCGGTAAATAATTTCATAGTTCCATTTCCTTTGTATGCATATTCATTTCAGTCAATGTATCAGTGACGCAAGTTGCCGCGCAGCGCCAAAAAAAACCCCGCTTCCTTTCGGTTGCGGGGTTTTGTTGTTCTTGTCGTCTGAGTGATTAGGCGATCAAAGCTACCCCGCTGAGTGTGGGAATAAGCACTAGTACCAGCACCAAAACAACATCGACGCCAACCTTGCGGTTTGCGGTTTGTTGATTTGCTTCGCTTTGTGGCAAATACCTCGACATGCTGCGTTTATCCCATTGTTGATATGTTCTGTCAACTACTTTTTTTATATTTCTGTAATTATTCATTTTATTTTTCCAATATTTCACCACCGAATCACTTCCGTCAAACGCTGTTACAAGGTGTCTATAAAACCGCCATTCGGTTACAATACGTGGCTGAATCCGGCAATAGCCGATCAGTCCAATTTTAGCAGCCAACGCGTCGTGTAAGCGCCTGGTTTTAACACCGGTTTGCACGGTCTTTTCCAAGCGATTTCACCTCCCGGAGGAGCGTCAATGGAAATTTTCGAAACGATTGGGTCCACGCAACATGAACAAGTCGTCTTCTGCAACAATAATGATGCCGGCCTCAGGGCCATTATCGCCATTCACAATACGACACTGGGTCCGGCCTTGGGCGGCCTGCGCATGTGGCCCTATGGCTCTGAGCAAGAGGCACTGGACGATGTTTTGCGTCTCTCAAGGGGTATGACCTACAAAGCCGCTGTATCCGGCCTCAATCTGGGCGGTGGCAAGTCAGTCATTATCGGTGACCCAAGAAAAGACAAGTCAGAAGCCCTGTTTCGGGCTCTCGGTCGTTTTATTGATTCGCTGAATGGACGCTATATCACCGCTGAAGACGTGGGCATCGATGTCAATGACATGGAGTTCCTGTTCCAGGAGACCAATAACGTCGTCGGTGTACATCAGGTGCACGGGGGCTCAGGTGACCCATCACCCTACACGGCATATGGCACACTGCAGGGCATCAAGGCCGCATTGCAGTGGAAATTTGGCGATCAGGAAGTGGGTAAGTACAGTTTTGCAGTCCAGGGGGCAGGCCACGTCGGTCTCCACCTGATCAAACTGCTGCGTGAAGAGGGTTCCAAGGTGTTTGTATCTGATTTCAACTCGGAGGCAGTGGCCGAAGCAGTAGAAACCGGTGCTGAAGCCGTAGGCCTTGAAGACATTTATGACGTCGACGCTGATGTTTTCAGTCCCTGTGCGCTGGGCGCAGTTGTCAATGCGGAGACCATTCCCCGTTTTAAATTCAAAATCGTGGCCGGCGCCGCCAATAACCAGTTGGCGACAGAAGAGTCTGGTGATGAATTGGCGGCACGCGATATCCTGTACGCCCCTGATTACGCCGTCAACGCCGGTGGACTGATGAATGTCTCCATCGAGTTTGAAGGCTGGAACAAGGAACGTGCCATGCGCATGACACGTACCATTTACTACAACGTCAGCAAAATATTCAGCATTGCCGAACGTGACGAGATTCCCAGCTACAAGGCTGCAGACCGTATGGCCGAAGAGCGCATTGACATCATTGGCAGGCTTAAACTGCCCCACATGGGCAAGCCACACCGCTTCCCGGGTCGGGAGCGAACGCACGCTTGCTAGTACTCCGTCCATGTGATAATTACGGATTCAGAGGTACCCAGATGTTTCAGGACAAGACGCAGACAGCAGAGAATGGCCCGGTCCTTCTCAAGGGCTGCAACGTAGTACTGGCACATCTGGGTACCTCCCTGCGGGCGAGCTGGGAAGCGGTCGTCCGTGGCGCCGCATCACTTGGCAAGGACCGGGCCATTACCTGCGTGCTGCAACCCCACGGACGACCACTTCTCAACTCGCTGAACTCGCAGTTATCACATGGACGGAGTACTAGGAGTCCGCCAGATTTAACATGAACTTAAGCATGCCATTGAGCGAGGACCTCGAACTGCTGCGCGAAACCGTGCGTCGCTTTGCCGAGAGCGAAATCTCACCGCGGGCTGCGGAAATCGACAGCAGCAACACTTTTCCGCAGGATTTGTGGCCCAAGCTGGGTGAGCTCGGGTTACTGGGGATGACCGTTGAGGAATCCCTGGGAGGTTCCAGTTTTGGCTACCTGGCCCACGTGGTAGCAATGGAGGAAATTTCCCGGGCTTCAGGCTCCGTTGGCCTGTCCTATGGTGCCGACAGCAATCTGTGCATGGATAACCTGCGCAAGAACGGCAGTGAGGTACAAAAGCAAAAATACCTGCCGGGTCTGTGCAAAGGTGAACTGGTTGGCGCCCTGGCGATGTCAGAATCCGCCGCTGGTTCAGACGTGGTGGGTTCCATGAGCTGCCGGGCAGAATTGAATGGTGATTTCTGGCTGGCCAATGGCTCCAAGATGTGGATCACCAACGGTCCGGAAGCCGATGTGCTGATCGTCTACATGCGTACCGCTGATAAAAGTGCGGGGTCATCAACCATGACCGGATTCCTGGTCGAGAAAGGAATGTCCGGCTTCAGCACCGCCCAAAAACTCGACAAGTTCGGTATGCGTGGTTCCAATACCTGCGAGCTGATCTTTGAAAATTGTGAGATCCCGGTTGCTAATGTCATCGGAGCTGTTAACCGCGGCGTCAAATTGCTGATGGGAGGCCTCGATACCGAACGTCTCGTGTTGTCAGGTGGCCCGCTGGGACTGATGCAAGCCTGCCTTGACCTGGTTATCCCCTACCTGGCGGAGCGCAAACAGTTTGACCGTGCCATTGGCTCCTTTGGCGTTATGCAGGCCAAGCTGGCAGATATGTACACCGCGCTGCAATCATCCCGCGCCTACGTGTATCGTATTGCACAGGACTACGATGCAGGCAAACGATCCCGAATTGACCCGGCCGCCTGTTTGTTGCACGCATCAACCAGTGCCGTAAACGTTGCCCTGGAAACCATCCAGTCACTGGGTGCCAATGGTTATAGTAATGAATACCCGGCTGGCCGCATATTGCGGGATGCCAAGTTGTATACAATCGGAGCGGGGACCAACGAGATCCGCAAAATGTTGATCGGTCGTGAGCTCGTGGGTTCCCGATGAGCAAGCTCATCGGTCCTACGACCCGGTTATCTATCAGCCCGGCACAAACCGCCATTCTGGTTCAGGCAGACCCTCCAGAGACCTTGAGCCAACACGACGTTGGCGACAGAGCGTTACAGGACGTACTTGCAGCGTGTCTCTGGAGGGTCTGCCTGAATCGGGATGGCGGTTCCCAGATCGGGGAAGAGCATAATCGATCCCACAAAACCAGGAGTTTGATGTCATGAACAACAAGGTCGTCATTGTTGGTGCAAAACGCACCCCGATTGGATCATTCCAGGGACAATTTGCCAGTGTCCCAGCCGACGAACTCGGCGCCGCCGCTATTCGTGGTGCTATCGAACAGGCGGGTATTGAGCCGGATTTGATAGACGATGTACTGATGGGTTGTGTGTTACCTGCAGGTATCGGTCAGGCACCGGCGCGTCTGGCCAGCCGCAAGGCCGGTATCCCGACTTCAGCGGGTGCGGTTACGCTCAACAAAGCCTGTGGCTCAGCCATGAAAGCCATCCAGATTGGCCATGATCAGATTATTGCAGGGTCGTCTGAAATCGTCGTGGCCGGAGGGATGGAAAACATGACCCTGGCGCCCTACCTGTTATCCAAGGCGCGTGGCGGATACCGCATGGGCCACGGTAAGGTTCTGGACCATATGTTCCTGGATGGTTTGCAGAACCCGGATGACGGCCAGATGATGGGTGTCTTCGGTGAACAATGCGCCGAAAAATTCCAGTTTTCACGTGCCGAGCAAGACAGCTTTGCAACCGCCTCTATAGAGCGTGCCATGCAGGCCATCGACACCGAGTTCGAACATGAAATAGCGCCGGTGACGGTCAGCTCACGTCGGGGCGATACCATTGTTAGCACTGACGAGGAACCACCCCGTTGTAAATTGGACAAAATCCCGGCCCTGAGACCTGCATTCAAGAAAGATGGCACGGTAACCGCCGCAACCTCATCCAAGATATCCGATGGCGCTGCAGCCACCGTATTGATGACCGCAGAACAAGCCACAAAAATGGGTCTGACACCGCTGGCCGTCATTGTCGCCCATGCAACCTTTTCCCATGACCCCGAGTGGTTTACCACAGCCCCCATCGGGGCTATCAGACGGGTCCTGGAGAAGGCCGGCTGGAGCAAGGATGAAGTTGATCTTTTCGAGGTCAACGAAGCTTTTGCAGCGGTCACCATGGCAGCCATGCGGGAACATGACATTGATCACGACAAAATGAATGTTAACGGTGGCGCCTGCGCACTGGGACATCCAATTGGTGCCTCAGGCGCGCGGGTGATAGTCACACTGATCAATGCACTGGCACAACGTGGGTTAAAAAAAGGTGTCGCGGCCCTGTGTATCGGTGGCGGTGAGGCTACAGCTGTCGCCCTAGAACTGCCATAATCTGGCCGGTGGCAAATCCATGGCGATAATTAACACCCAGATTGATACCGGCAGTGACGATTTTCGTGCCAATGATGCGCATATGCGTGAGTTGGTCGCAGATCTGCAAAGCAACCTGGATCTCGTGGTCCAGGGTGGCGGTGAAAGAGCCCGCAACAAGCACACCCAACGTGGCAAAATGTTGCCACGGGAGCGTATCAACAAGCTGCTTGATCCAGGGACCCCTTTTCTGGAACTTTCGCCCATGGCGGCGCACGGCATGTACGAAGGTAAAGCGCCATGCGCCGGCATCATAACCGGGATCGGCCGCGTCAGTTCCCAGGAAGTCGTCATCATCGCCAATGATGCTACCGTAAAGGGTGGTAGCTACTTACCCATGACGGTAAAAAAGCACCTGCGTGCCCAGGAAATCGCCTTGGAAAACCGCTTGCCCTGCATCTACCTGGTAGATTCCGGCGGTGCATTTCTGCCTTTGCAGGACGAAGTTTTCCCGGACCGTGAGCATTTTGGTCGGATTTTCTACAACCAGGCTCATTTGTCAGCCGCAAATATCCCGCAAATAGGCGTGGTCATGGGTTCGTGTACTGCGGGCGGGGCCTATGTGCCGGCCATGAGTGACGAATCCATCATCGTCAAGGAACAAGGCACTATATTTCTCGGTGGGCCCCCGCTCGTAAAGGCGGCTACCGGCGAGATTGTTGACGCGGAGTCATTGGGTGGGGCAGAAGTGCATTGCACCAAGTCTGGCGTTACCGACCATTTCGCGCTTGACGATGAACACGCGCTGGAACTTGCCCGCGAAGCTGTCAGCTTTCTAAATCGTAAAAAAACCAACCCCCTGGAAATGCATAAATCCGTCAGCCCCGTCTACGCTGCGGAAGAGATTTACGGCATCGTGTCGCGTGACACGCGCTATCCCTACAAAGTGCGTGAAATTATCGCCCGGCTTGTTGACGGAAGTTTATTTCATGAATTTAAAGCCCGCTATGGCAAGACCCTGGTTTGTGGTTTTGCTCGTCTGCACGGCTACCCGGTGGGGATCGTGGCCAATAACGGGATACTTTTTTCGGACAGCGCCTTAAAAGGCACGCATTTTATTCAGGTGTGTAACAAGCGCAATATCCCCTTGATATTTCTGCAAAATGTCACTGGGTTTATGGTTGGAAAGGCGTATGAAAATTCCGGAATTGCCAAGGATGGTGCAAAAATGGTGACCGCCGTAGCAACTTCCCACGTTCCGAGGTTTACCGTTATTACCGGTGGCTCATTTGGTGCCGGTAACTACGCCATGTGCGGCCGTGCCTACCAGCCCAGAATGGTCTGGATGTGGCCCAATGCCAGAATTTCGGTGATGGGTGGAGAGCAGGCCTCAGCGGTACTGGCCACGATCCGCAGGGACGCCATCGAAGCTTCCGGGGAAACCTGGTCGCATGCAGATGAGGAAGCCTTCAAGCAACCCATTCGCGACAGTTATGAACGCGAGGGTCACCCCTACCACGCAACCGCTCGTTTGTGGGATGACGGCGTCATCGATCCTATTGACACCCGTCACGTATTGGGTCTGGCACTGTCAGCGGCCATGAACGCACCCATCAAGCGTGGCCGGCACGGCGTTTTCAGGATGTAACAGCGGTGTCCGCATCAAGAAACTTAAGCCACATGCCGACAATACAAAGTAAACAGGATAATAGCGGCGTTCTCACGCTGCACATGAACCGTCCTGCGGTGCATAACGCCTTTGACGCGAACATGATCCGTGAACTGACCGATTCACTGCACGCAACGGAACAGAATGATGACGTCAGGTTAGTGGTTATCACCGGTACCGGCAGCTGTTTTTCTGCGGGTGCTGACCTGAATTGGATGCAAGGCCAGGTTACTGCGAGTCAGAAAGAAAACGAGCGTGATGCCCTGGAATTGGCCAAATTGCTGCGGATACTGAATTACCTGTCAAAGCCAACCCTGGCCAGGGTCAATGGGGCGGCGTACGGGGGCGGACTTGGATTGCTTGCGGCCTGTGACATCACCCTTGCAGCAGACACCGCGCATTTCGGCCTGACCGAAACCCGTCTGGGTCTGGTGCCGGCGGTCATCTCACCCTATGTTTACCGCCGTATCGGCGAGCGCTATGCACGACGATATTTTTTGACAGGCGAGCGATTTGATAGCCAGCAAGCACTGGCCATGGGTTTGATTCAACAATGTGTAGCTGCTGAAAATCTGGATACTGCCGTCGACGCTATCACCGAGGACATCATCAAGGGCGGTCCCTTGGCGGTTGCCCACGCCAAACAACTGGTATTTAAAGCGGCTGGACACAATCAGATCCATCAGGAAGCCCAGGACGCTCATACGGCCCGGCTGATAGCCGATTTGCGGGTTTCTTCCGAAGGCCAGGAAGGGCTGTCGGCCTTCCTTGAAAAACGTAAACCCGCCTGGATCAACAAATAATTGGTCCATAGTGGACTGAGGAGTCATCGCAATGAACATTACTGAAGTAAAAGCCGTGATCAGCGGTGGTGTATCGGGTCTTGGCCTGGCTTTGGCCCGCAAAGTGGTAGCCGGCGGTGGACAAGCTGTCTTGCTGGATGTGAATGACGAGGCCGGAGCTGCTGCAGAAGATGAGTTGGGGACAGCAGTGCACTATTGTCACACCGATGTCACACAGGAGCAGGCAGTTACCGACGCGGTTAAATGGACCGTAAATAAGCTGGGATCGGTCAATGTGGCGGTGTGCTGTGCCGGAGTCGTTGGCGCGGGTCGTGTTTTGGGCCGGGAAGCGCCCATGGCACTGGATTTCTTTACCAAAGTCATCCAGATCAACCTGGTCGGCAGCTTTAATCTCACCAAGGCCGCCGGGGCGGCAATGGAGTCCAACCCCCGCAACGACGATGGTGAACGTGGGGTCATCATCAGCACGGCTTCGGTGGCGGCCTTTGAAGGCCAAATTGGCCAGGCAGCCTACTCTGCTTCAAAAGCCGGTATCGCCGGAATGACCCTACCGATAGCAAGAGAGTTTGCCCGCATTGATGTACGTGTAAACACCATTGCGCCTGGAATTTTCATGACACCCATGGTCGCGGGAATGCCGGAACACATTCAGGAATCACTGGGTGCATCCGTGCCCTTTCCCAGTCGATTAGGCAAAGCAGAAGAATTTGCTGAATTAGCCGTGCATATCATGGAAAATAGCTACATTAACGGCACAACCATCCGTCTGGACGGTGCTGTCAGACTATCGCCAAAATAAGGAGAGGGTAATGGAAACTTTTGCCGAAGTAAGGCAGCATATCCTTGATAATCATCAACTATTTCTAGACGAGCCCTTTCAAATAGCCTTTGAGTATGCCGTCAAAGACGATGACAGAAAGCAGAGTATTTTTCTGGCTGAATTGAAATCATCGGACAACCGGCGCTACCTGCGCGTAGAAACGCTCATCTGTCCGCTGGATGTCTTTGATGCGGAAAAGTGCCTGCGGATCAACCTCATCTTAAGGGTTGGTTACCTGGCGGTCGGTGACCTGGAAGGAACTGCTTTTGTAAAAATGTGTGAGAATCTTCCTTATGCATCATTGCATGGTCAGGAACTCGAATACGTCGTAGACCAGGTGGGATCCATGGCAGATCGCATGGAACAGGCCCTGGAATCTGGCGATGACATAGCCTAACGATATTGGGAGAGTAAAAATGGACACGATCAAAGGTTTTATCGATCAATTGCTAAACAACGAGGCGGTCACGTCGTGGCTGATCTCTTTCGTCATCGCGATAGTTATTTTCCTGGTTGGCCGCTGGGTCGCGAAACGCGTCACCAAGGTAATCAGGTCTCTCATGCTCAAGCGCGGAATGGAGGAGACCCTGATTAACTTCCTCGCGCAGGTCATGTACGCAACGCTGATGACCGCGGTCATCATCACCGCATTGCAGAAAATGAATGTACCGGTGACCTCGGTCGCAGCCATTGTCGCTGCCGCCGGTCTGGCCATCGGTCTGGCGCTGAAGGATTCGTTGACCAACTTTGCCCAGGGCGTGATGCTGGTCATGTTTCAACCGTTTAAAAAAGGCGACTTTGTAGAAGTAGGTGGTATTGCAGGCTCGGTAGAGGAAATTCGCATTTTTAGCACCATTCTGAAAACCGGCGACAACAAGCAGGTCATTATTCCCAACGGTATCGTGGGCAGCGGGACGATCACCAACTACTCAGTTCATGCAACCCGACGCATTGATTTCGTCATGGGTGTAAGTTATGACGATGACCTGAAAGTCGCACGGGATGTGTTGACGCGGGTTTGCAAGGCGCACCCACTGGTGCTGGATGATCCGAAGACCAATGTTTTTGTTTCAAATCTGGGTGACTCCAGCGTCGATTTCGCTGTTCGCCCGTGGGTAAAAACTGCCGATTACTGGACCGTCTATGGTGAGTTGCTGGAAAGTTTCAAAACGGAACTTGAGGCCGCTGGTTGCAACCTTCCCTACCCACAAACGGATGTCTACCTCCACCAGGCGTCCTGAACAAAACTTGCGCTGCCCCCTGGCGAATCTCACTTGCTGGTCCGGCGAACCCTTTCGTCGGGCAGCAATCCATGTAGGACCGACGAGCTTGCTCGTCGGGAACCCTGGCAATAACCAAGGAACCCCCAAATCATGAATTCAGAGAGTTCCCGACGAAAAAATTCGTCGGTCCTACAAAACTGGTGAGTTTTAGACGCCCTGGTGTAGACTTTGGGTTGGCGACCTGCACCCTGGCACTGCTGTTGCAGGCGTCCGTGGTCCCGGCCGCGACCTTGATAGGTTTCGCCACGCTGCCGGCAGATACATTTGTGCCAGGACCGTCATCCGGGCAATTCATTGAAGCCGCCAACGGTCGTCAGCCACCGTTTGCGGATCGTCAGCCTGTACAAGGTTTCTCAGCACTTATCGACGGAGGAAATGGCTCTTTTCTGATCCTCAGCGACAACGGCTTTGGCTCCCGCGCCAATTCACCCGATTACCTGCTGAGTATTTACCACGTCAATGTCGATTTCCGGACCGAAAAAGGCGGCCAGGGTTCTATCAGGGTCGACGAAGTTATTAACCTGAGTGACCCAAAACACCACCTGCCCTATCCTGTGGTACGCACGACAGACCGTTTGTTGACCGGAGCCGATCTTGATCCGGAGTCATTCCGTAAACTTGCAGACGGGAGTTACTGGATAGGTGAAGAGTTTAACCCTTCATTGCTGCATGTAGATGCACGCGGGATCCTGCTGGCACCACCTTACCTGCTCGCAGGCCTGTGGGCTGTAGACAACCCGCGCTCCCAGCCCGCTACGCTGCCCCGCTCGCGTGGTTTTGAGGGCATGGCGATATCACCGGATGGCAACAAGCTCTACCCCATGTTGGAGGGAGGTCTGCTACTGGACGATGGTGAGGAGGTCGGAATTGGACTCAATATTTATACATTTGACCATCAAAAGCGACAGTTCTTGAATACACGTGCGAGCAGGCCCAGCCACCGCTACCGACTCGACGGGGAAGCAACAGCGATAGGTGACTTCACGTTGTTTTCAGCGACCGGTGGTTTGGTTATCGAGCGTGATTCACAGCAGGGGGCCGATGCGGTATTGAAGAAAATTTACAAGGTAGATTTTACACAAATTGACACGGAAGGTTTTCTAAGAAAGACCCTGGTTGCTGACCTGCTCGAGATCGCAGATCCGCACGACCTGGATCTGGATGGGAAGGAGTTCTTTAGGTTCCCGTTCAAAACGATCGAAGGTCTGCTGGTCATCGACCGTACAACCCTTGGGATTGTGAACGACAACAACTATCCCTTTGGGCAGGCCGGCAGAACACAACAAAACCGACCAGATGACAGCGAATTTATCCTACTCGAAGTGACACCATTATGGGACTAAATCAGACGGTATAATGAGGCCGTGCGTTCCTGAACATTGGTGTTTTGGTCGCATTTGTAAACCGGAATTATAAGCAAGGAGACATTCGATGAAATCACGAGCAGCCGTTGCTTTTGAGGCGGGCAAGGCATTGGAAATTACCGAGGTTGTAGTACAGGCCCCGCAAGCCGGTGAGGTACTGGTAAGAATGGTTGCCACAGGTGTTTGCCACACCGATGCTTTCACCCTGACAGGCGCCGATCCCGAAGGAATATTTCCCTCCATACTCGGTCATGAAGGCGGCGGTGTGGTCGAAGAGATTGGTGCCGGCGTGAGCAGTGTCAAGCCGGGTGATCACGTCATTCCCCTGTACACCCCTGAATGTGGATATTGCAGTTTCTGCACATCCGGAAAAACCAATTTGTGCCAGGCCATTCGTGCCACCCAGGGCCAGGGTCTGATGCCCGATGGCAGTTCGCGTTTTTCACTCAACGGCGAAACAATTTACCACTACATGGGAACTTCGACGTTTTCAGAATACAGTGTTATGCCGGAAATCTCGGTGGCCAAGATCAATCCCGAAGCCCCGTTGGATAAGGTCTGCCTGCTTGGATGTGGAATCACCACGGGAATTGGCGCAGTACTCAACACGGCAAAAGTTGAAAACGGTGCCAGCGTCGCAGTCTTTGGTCTGGGAGGTATCGGGCTGAGCGTGGTGCAAGGTGCCGTGATGGCGGGCGCTTCACGTATCGTGGCGGTTGATTTGAATGAAGACAAATTTGACATGGCACGTATGTTGGGTGCCACTGACTTTGTTAACCCGGGTAACTACGACCAGTCCATCCAGGACGTTATCGTGGACCTGACTGATGGCGGTGTGGATTATTCTTTCGAGTGTATTGGCAATACCGACGTCATGCGCTCTGCACTGGAGTGCTGCCACAAGGGCTGGGGCGAATCCATCATCATTGGAGTGGCCGGCGCCGGCCAGGAAATCTGCACACGACCCTTCCAGTTGGTCACCGGCCGGGTTTGGCGGGGCACGGCCTTTGGTGGCGTTCGCGGACGTACTGAATTGCCCGGTTACGTGGATAACTACATGGCGGGCAAAATCAATATTGATGACATGGTGACCCACACCATGGGACTGGAAGACATCAACAAGGCTTTTGACCTGATGCACGAAGGCGCAAGCATCCGTTCGGTTGTCCTGTACCAGGATCTGGAGATCACTGGATGACCAAAATCCTGGAAATTTCACGCAGCCGCCTGCACGGCGGTCAACAACTACGTCTGCAGCACCACTCCAGCGCACTGAAGTGCGACATGGTATTTGGCGTGTTCCTGCCCCCGCAGGCGGAATCAGACCCAGTGCCCGTACTGTATTGGTTATCCGGTCTGACCTGCACGGATGAGAATTTCGCCCAGAAATCAGGCGCGCAGAAATTGGCGGCTGAACTGGGTATGGCCATCGTCTGCCCGGATACCAGTCCACGGGGCACTGATCTGCCGGGTGAACACGACGACTGGGATTTTGGTTCCGGTGCTGGTTTCTACCTTAATGCGACCCAATCCCCCTGGTCGGATCACTACAACATGTATGACTACGTTAGCCGGGAGTTGCCGGCACTGGTAGAAACTACCTTGCCGGTTACGGATCAGCGCTGTGTCAGCGGACACTCAATGGGTGGTCACGGCGCCCTGATGTGTGCTCTGAAAGATCCTGATCGTTACGTCTCGGCATCGGCATTCGCCCCCATTTGCCATCCCACAGAGACCCCCTGGGGGATCAAGGCCTTTACTCATTACCTGGGTGAGAACCGCAATCATTGGCAGGCGTGGGATGCTACTCAACTGGTGCCAACCGTTACCAGGCAACTACCCATCCTGATCGACCAGGGTGGTGATGATGAGTTCCTCGCCAACCAATTGCGTCCCGGCAGTCTCGAACAGGCCTGCATCTGCACCCATCACCCACTGGAAGTACGTATACAGGCGGGTTACGACCACAGTTACTATTTCATTGCCAGTTTTATCGGAGACCACCTGCGTTACCATGCGCGGGCGCTGGAGCTGGAAACCCACAGCCACTGATCAACTGACAATCCAGTCCCCGGCGGCACAAGCAAGCTGGTGGTCTATGACCAAAAAGGACAACGGTGATGAGCTACGAAAATTCAGTCTCAGAGCATTACACTCATGGAGGATTGCTTGGAGCAATCCGGGATTCCATCGTCAAACTGGGCAAAACAATTGACACCATAACCATCGACGACCTGGCGCCCGTTGACGAGTTCCACATTGGCGGGCGACGAGCTACCGACCACTTACTTGATCAAGTGAATTTTTCCGCAGATGACCACGTTCTTGACGTGGGATGCGGGCTGGGCGGTGCTGCCCGATATATTTCGAGCAAGTTCAACAACCAGGTCACTGGTATTGACATTACTCAGGAATACATCGATGTAGGAATCGCACTGTGCGCGTGGGTGGAACTGGATAAGCGGGTTTCCCTGCAGCATGGCAGCGCGCTTTCCATGCCGTTCGAAGATGAAACATTTGACGGTGCTGTCATGTTGCACGTTGGGATGAATATTGATGACAAGCCCGGGCTCTTTACCGAAGTATTCAGAGTGTTGCGCCCGGGTGCGTATTTTTGTGTTTACGACATCATGCAGTTGAGTAATGAGGATTTGATTTATCCGGTTCCCTGGGCGACACAAATGAGCACCAGCATACTAGCCACACCGCATCACTACCTGCAGGCACTGAAGACGGCGGGATTCAGCTCATCAAAAGAAAATATTCGCCGTGACTTTGCACTTGAATTCTTTAGAAACATGCACTCAAGAATGCAGACTGCCGGGGGTCCGCCACCGCTTGGACTACATACACTGATGGGGGAAAGCTCGGCCCTTAAAGTAAATAACATGATCCACAATATCGAAGCAGGTCGCATAGCGCCTGTAGAAATTATTGCCCGGAAGGAATAACGGGACCCAGCGTGCAATCAATCCCGGGACATCAACAACCGGGCCTGCAACCCGATCCTGGTTGAGTACCCCACCGACCGGCTGACAATCCGGCCTTCACCGTCGACGACAAAGTAGGTTGGGAAACCGCGGATTTGCCAGTCTCTCGTGGTTTGTTGAGTTCCAAGCAACACCGGCAAACGCACTCCCGTGGTGTCGATGAATTCACGGACTTCATCCACCCTGCCGTAGTCCAGAGCGACCACACGCGCCCAGGCAAGCTCGCCCTCAGCCACCAGTTTGTCCAAATTACCGATACTGTGGCGACAGTAAAAACACCAGGGGGCAAAGAAGTACACCACCCCCACCTTGCCGGGCACCAGTACTGACTCAGCGCGCATGTCATCCAGCCAGGCCAATTCCAGCGGGGGCGCAGGTTCATCATTGGGAAGATTGCGTGTTTGCCAGTGGTTAATTACAACAAATACCAGAATGAGAACAACGGCATCAAAAAGCAATGAACCCCAATAGTGGCCGCGTAATACCTTCCAGGCGTGACTGAATGTTTGCATCGGCTTAACCTGCATGCCACACCGGCATTCCACAAACTCGCGCCGGACTATTCATCATCGCCCCACAATAGTCTGTCCACGGCACCACGGTAGCCATATTTGCCAAGGTCAATTTTTCCGTTTAGAAATACCACTCCTTCAGCCTCCAACAAATCCTTTTGTTTTTGCCAGCCGATTGAGTCCTTTTTAAAAGAAATTTTTCCCTGTGAATTGATTACCCTGTGCCAGGGTAAATCCAGTCCCCTCGGTGCACGTCTCAACGCCTGACTAACACGTCGCGCAGCACGCGGCATCCCCGATAAGCGGGCAACTTCACCGTAGGTCAGCACATGACCGTCCGGTATCTCACAGACGACCTTCCAGACACTTTGATACCAGTTGCCTGTATCAGTCTTTCCCAATTTTGGGTCTGGAGTCATTGTCTCAACCGGCTTCAGATTTGGTAAGTTACATTACATGATTCAATGGTTTTCATTGACTCAACTGACAAGGTAGCATGTTAACCATGCGGATTTGCAACACGGCAAGCTGACAAGTGTTGACAGTCCTGTCATTCTAATTCCACAAAACATACCAAAAGAGACCCCAATGACGAAAAAAGCTGACACAAAATTTAAGCGGGCAGCCGAACGAGGCAGCCATGATTTCCCACTTGCCTGTAAAATACTCGACACCGGCAAGATTTGCCATGTTGGTTTTAGCGTGGATGAGCAACCTTACGTTGTGCCCATGGCCTACGCCCGTTTTGAGAACCAGTTGCTTATCCATGGTTCGGTAGCCAGTCGGTTGGTCAAAAACCTGTCTTCCGGGCTGCAGTGCTGCGTGACTGTGACCCACTATGATGGCCTGGTTTATGCACGGTCCACATTTCATTCTTCGATGAACTATCGCTCGGTGATGGTGTTCGGTGTCGCACGAACCATAGAAGACACCGAAGAAAAACGCGTGGGTGTCCAGGCTTTGGTTGATCACCTGATGCCTGGGCGTAGGGAAGAGTTGCGACAGTCGAGCTCGCAGGAACTCAATGCCACGAGTCTGCTGACCCTACCCATTGAAACCTTCAGTATCAAGTGCCGCACGGGACCACCTGAAGACCTCAAGTCCGACCTCGACCATCCCGTGTGGGCCGGTGTCGTGCCGCTGAGTGTTTGCCCGGGAGAGCCCGTGGATGCGCCCGATCTGCTGCCTGGAATTTCGCGACCTGATTATTTGTGAGATGGGAGAGCGAAAAGTTTAGCGATGACGTACCAACCAGATTCCCGACGAGCAAGCTCGTCGGTCCTACGTATGACGTTGCAATATACCCGTGGCCACCTGCTCCGGGGCCTCCAGCTGTGGGTAGTGTGCAGTGTTTTCCAGGGTCAGCAACTCGGCACCAGGGTTCTCCGCACATATTTTTTTGGCGATAGGATAGACGGCTACGGGGTCCAATCGACCCCAGATTAGCTTGAGCGGCAGCCGGGTACGGTGCAATGGACCCAACCAACGGTCGTGCATGCGGGTGCGTTCCCGCATATACATCGCAACCTTCGCCAGTGTCCGTCGGCCGTCGTTGTGCAAGATTAGTGCCCACTGCTGGCGGTAATGTTCTTCATCAAAGCTTTCCGGATTTGCATAGACCTGTGGGTACTGGTGTCTGAAAATCGTGTAGCTACTCAAACGTGCCGTAAACTCACCCAACAAGGGTGTTCGTAGCAGACGTTGCGTCGCCAACGGTTGGTGCATATCCATGTATACACCCGCGTTGAGTATGGTCATGCGGCGCAACTGCAATGATGTGAGGGATTCCTCCAGACGATAAAGTAACTCACAGGCCACACTGGCGCCCATATCATGTGCCAGGAGATCAAACTCATGGACCCCCAACAGGTGCAGCAAAGCCTCTGCTGTATCCATCTGTGTGCACAGCGAGTAATTCCATTGGGTTGGTTTCTCGGACAAGCCATAGCCGGGAAAGTCGAATATCAGCACGCGGTAGTGCCGAACAAGCAAGGGCAACAGTCGGTGCCAGTCCCAACTACTGGTTGGAAAACCATGCATACAAACCAGCCACGGACCCCTGCCCTCTACTCGATACCAGACCTGCGTGCCATTAACGCTGATCGTGCGGCCCGAGGCCATCCAGGTATGAAGTTCTTCGGTTAGCATGAGATACCTCTACTTAGCATCGCCCTTGCCGGCGGCGCGTTGCGCGGCGGCCAGTATACCGCGCAGGATATTGATCTCATTCTGGTCCGGGCGGGCACGATTGAACAAGCGTCTCATACGCGCCAACAGTTTCCTGGGTTGGGCCGGGTTCAGAAAGCCAATATCCAGAAGACTCTGCTCAAGATGGTCGTAGAATAATTCCATCTGCCCGGCATCCACCCCCACCCAATCGGTGGGTGCAAACTGATTTCCAGCATCAGTAAGGGCAGTCATACGCAATTCATAAGCCATTACCTGAACGGCCTGCGCGAGATTGAGTGAGCCATAGTCCGGATTGGTTTCGATATGCACCAACTGGTGGCAACGCTGCATTTCATCATTGGTTAACCCGTAGCGCTCACGGCCAAATAGTATCGCGATGTCCTGCCCGCCTTGCTCGGCCAATGCCCCTTCGGCGGCCATGCGCAGGTCCATTTGCGGCATTGGCAAACTCCGCAATCGTGCACTGGTACCGAGGACCAGTGAGCATCCCGCAAGCGCAGAGTCCAGGGAACCGTGAACGACTGCCCGCTGCAACAGATCATCCGCACCGGACGCCATCGCGGTAGCGTCAGCACAGGGAAACGTCTTTGGCGTAACCAGATGCAGACTCTGCAGACCCATGACTTTCATGGCTCTCGCCGCAGCACCAATATTTCCCGGGTGGGTGGTATTGATCAACACAAAGCGAATACGGGATAAGTGTGCTGCCACCCGCGCCGCGCTTCTGGTATCCTGTGCCGCCTTTATGATCACTGTAGAAACTCCATGGCCCATCCCGTATTAAACATCGCGATAAACGCGGCACACATTGCCGGCGACGTGATGCGTCGCGAATTGCACAAAGTGGCTTCTATTCCAGTGACCCGCAAAGCACGACATGATTACGTCAGTGAAATTGACAAAACCAGTGAAGCTGAGATTGTACGTGAAATCAAACGCTATCATCCAGACCACGCAATCCTGGGGGAAGAAGGTGGTCAACAGGGTGAGAGCGAATCGGTCTGGATCATTGATCCACTTGACGGCACCAGCAACTATCTCCATGGCATGCCGCATTTTGGCATTTCCATCGCCCTGCAAGTCAAGGGCCGCACTGAGCACGGTGTTGTCTATGATCCAATGCGTGATGAAATGTTCAGCGCCAGCCGTGGTGGTGGTGCACACCTGAATAACAGCCGTATCCGCGTTTCAGCCCGCACTTCACTCGATAGCGCCATATTCGCCACGGCATTTCCGTTTCGCCAACGTGGAATGATGAGTGTGTACACGGGTATTTTCAGCGAGATATTCAGAAAGGCTGAAGATATCCGTCGTTATGGTGCGGCCTCGCTGGATCTTGCATGGGTTGCTGCCGGACGGGTAGACGGTTTTTTCGAAATTGGACTCAAACCCTGGGATGTTGCGGCCGGCGCATTGCTGGTCCGCGAAGCAGGCGGGGTAGTCACTGATTTTGAAGGCGACACTGCGGTGGAAAAATCACACTCTGTACTTGCAGCACCCTACAAGCTAATGACCCCATTACGGCAGATCATCGAGCCACGTTGGGCAAAAGCCAAAAAGTAGGACCGACGAGCTCGCTCGTCGGGAAGCTATCACACGATTCAATGGTTCCCGACGATCACATCGTCCGTCCCATACGCCCCCGCAAATATCAAGGCCGAGCGTCGGGCGGGCCGCCTTCTTTTTCCACTTCAATCAGGTCGGACTTGCTCACACCTGACGCCAACAATGTGGTACTGGCCACATAGATGGATGAATAGGTACCAATCACAACACCTGCTATCAGGGTAAATGCAAAGCCGTGAATAATTTCACCACCGAAGTAAAACAGGGCAAGCAACACCAGCAAGGTGGTGGTTGATGTCATGATCGTACGGGACAAGGTTTCATTGATGGATGTATTGACGACTTCAATGGGCCGGCGTTTGCGGTAACGCGGAAAGTTTTCACGGATGCGGTCGAACAGCACGATGGTATCGTTAAGTGAATAACCCACTACTGCCAGCAGTGCCGCAACCACGGTCAGATCAAATTCAACCTGTGCAAGGGACAATATCCCCATACTGATGACGACGTCGTGAAATAAGGCAGTCACTGCACCCACTGAGAAACGCCACTGAAACCGAAACATGACGTACAGAAAAACACCCACCATGGCGTAAATCACGGCCAGAATGCCTTGCTCCGTCAATTCATCTCCTACCTGTGGGCCGACAAACTCAACCCTGCGCATTTCTAACTCACCTTCCACCCCCTGACTCAGGGCCTCCAGTACACGGGTAGATAATTCCGCGCTGCTCTCACTTGCGTCCGATGGAGGAATACGCACGACGATGTCGGTCGCTGCTCCGAAGGTCTGCACGATTGAATCGAAACCACCTGTGGCAAGGTTTTTGCGAACCTCATTGATTTCCGGCGCCACCGGGTAGCCAACTTCAATTAATGTACCGCCGGTGAAGTCCAGCCCAAAGTTCAAACCACGTACCACCAGGGATGTAATCGCTGCGGTGATCAGTACAACTGAAAAGGCCAACGCAATTTGACGCCGGGACATAAAGTCAATGGATGTTTTACGGTTCAGAAATTTCATCTCAGGCCCTTTTGTACTATGTCAAGCTCGTCGAACACTGGCTAAATCAACAGCCTGCGGACGCGTTTCTTGCCACCGTAAATCAGATTTACGACAGCCCGTGTCCCCATGATCGCGGTAAACATCGAGGTCATGATACCCAGCGACAGCGTGACAGCGAAGCCCTTGACCGGGCCGGTGCCGAACAGGAATAAGACAAAGGCCGCAATCAGGGTCGTGATGTTGGCATCGGCAATGGTCGAGAAGGCCTTTTCGTATCCTGCACGAATACTGGCTTGTGGCGTGTTGCCATTACGCAGTTCTTCACGAATTCGCTCAAAAATCAATACATTGGCATCCACCGCCATACCAATCGTCAGGACAATACCGGCAATACCCGGCATGGTCAGTGTTGCTCCCAGCATGGACAGCAAGGAGACCAACAGTACCAGGTTGGCAAACAACGCAAGGTTCGCGACCAGCCCGAAAACCCGGTAATAAATCGCCATAAAAAACAATACCAGAGTAAACCCAATGACCACGGATTTGAAACCCTGGGCAACATTATCTGCACCCAGGCTGGGGCCGACGGTACGCTCCTCTACAATTTCCATGGGTGCAGCCAAGGCACCTGCCCTCAGCAGCAGTGAGAGTTGTGAAGCCTCGGTGAAGGAACCCAGACCCGTTGTCTGGAAACGCTTGCCAAAAGGCTCACGCACGACCGCCACGCTGATGACATCCTCGAGTTTGCGTCCACCGGGTTTTTGCTCGATGTAAACCACCGCCATCCGGTTACCGACATTGTCACGGGTGAAATCCAGCATGCGCTTGGCACCCACACCATCCAGTGTGACGCTGACGGATGGCTGACCGGATTGCTGATCAAACGAAGCCGAAGCACCAATCAGCTGATTACCGGAAACAATCAGACGCTTTTTCAACAAAATTGGGTTGCCGTTCTCATCGTTGTATAAGCGGGACTCGGGCGGTATGCGGCCCGTCTGGGCCGCGGTAAAGGGATCATTGCTCTCGTCGACGGCACGATACTCAAGTGTGGCCGTCGCACCAATGATCTTCTTGGCTGCAACCGTATCCTGTATCCCCGGCAATTGCACCACGACACGGTCTGCACCCTGCTGCTGGATAACCGGCTCCGCTACCCCCAACTCGTTGACGCGGTTTTTCAACGTGGTGATGTTCTGCTTTAACGCAGTCTGTTGCAATTCCAACAACTGCTGCTCCAGCACGGTGGCAGAAATACCAAAGGTATCACCGGCTGGGAGTTCCTTATTGATCAGGCCTTGTAGACTTTGATCGGTACGCAGGATATTCATGGTCCGATCACGGTCGGCTTCGGAACGCAACATGGTCAGCAGGCCATTGCCCTCGCGTCGAACAGAAACATAGCGTATGCCCTCGGCACGCAGCGCTGACCTGATGTCATCAACAAATCGGTCCAGCTGCTGCCCACGTGCGGTATCCATGTCGACCTGCATCAGAAAGTGCACACCACCCTGCAGGTCAAGACCCAGGGTCATGGGCTTTCCACCAACGGCACGCAAGCCATCCGGTGTTGCATGCGCAAGGTTCAGTGCAACCACGTACTGGTCACCCAACTTTTCCCGCAGTACGCCTGCTGCCTTGAGTTGTTCTTCGGTGTTGGCAAAGCGGTACAACAAATGATTACCCTGCTGCTCGTAGCTGTCGTAGGCAATCCGTTCGACCATCAGCGCATCATCGATATTGGCTGTGAGGTCAAGTGGCAATTCAAAGCCACGTGCTGAGGTTACCTGTATTGCAGGGTCCTCACCATAGAGGTTGGGCAGCGCATAGACCACACCGACCACGATGACAAAAACTATCAGCAGGTACTTCCAGACGGAATACTGGTTCATGAATCAGTCTCGAATATGAGGGTGTTTAAGTTTCAGATCACGCTGCCTTGATCGTGCCCTTTGGCATGACATTGGCAACTGCCTGGCGTTGCAGCTTGATCTGCACATTGTCTGCCACCTCCAGGGTGACAAAAGAATCTGACACTTCAGTGATACGTCCCAGCATTCCACCATTGGTGATCACTTCATCGCCCTTGCCCAGCTCGGCAACCAACTTTCTGTGCTCTTTCGTACGTTTCATTTGGGGCCGAATCAGCATGAAATAAAATACTGCAAAAATGACGATCAGGGGCAGAAAACTCATTAGGCCACCACCGGCGGCAGCGTCTTGTGCGTATGCATTGGAAATAAAAAAGTCCATGGTTGATCTCTTGGATTATCCTGGGGTTTTGACTTGATGTTGTGTTAGGTGGGGGTTATGTATCCATTTTCAAACAACAAGCGCGCAATTATAAGCCATGCAGCAACAGAAAACCGCTGGTTTGTGCACTTGTACCAGGACCTGCTGAGGGTAACAAGACCTGGCCAATCCGACCGTAAACCAAGCAGCCTACTCAATGCCAGTGAAATACAAGTCCAGGAACTCTTTACCAAACTCCGCCACCTTGCCGACTTCGATGGCCGCCCTCAAACCCGCCATCAACTGCTGATAAAAATACAGATTGTGCACCGTAGCAAGATGAGGGCCGAGCATTTCCTTGCATTTGTCCAGGTGCTTGAGATAAGCGCGTGAGTAATTCTGGCAGGTATAGCACCCACAAGCGTCGTCAATGGGCCTTGTATCCATTTCAAACCGGGCATTGCGGATCTTGAGAACACCACGGCGGGTAAAAAGATAGCCGTTACGGGCATTGCGGGTCGGCAGCACGCAATCAAACATGTCCACGCCCTGCATTACCGCTGCAATGATATCCTGCGGTCGTCCCACTCCCATCAGGTAACGGGGCTTGTCGCCAGGAAGTTCCGGCAAGGTCCAGCCAAGTACCGACTCGCGCTCCTGCTCGGACTCTCCAACTGCAAGACCGCCAATGGCGTAACCATCAAAACCAATGTCTGTTAACGCCCGCGCAGAGTGCTGACGCAGCCCCTGATAAATACCTCCCTGCACAATACCAAACAGTGCGGCGTTGCTTTGCTTGTGTGCCCGTGCACAACGGGCAGCCCAGCGCATGGACAGTTCCATGGACTCGCGGGCCTGCTTTTCAGTGGCCGGATACGGCGTACATTCGTCGAAACACATTACGATATCTGAACCCAGGGCCGCCTGTACCGTCATGGACTCTTCGGGCCCAAGAAAAACCCGGCTACCGTCAACGGGTGAAGCAAAAGTCACCCCTTTTTCGGTGATTTTTCGCCGCTCGGACAAACTCCAGACCTGAAAGCCACCGGAATCGGTCAATATGGGGCGTTCCCACTGCATAAAAGTATGCAAGCTTCCATGCGCCCTGATGACCTCGATCCCGGGTCTTAGCAGCAGATGGAAAGTATTTCCCAGCAGGATTTCAGCACCGCTTTCAAGGACTGCCTCAGGGGTCATAGCCTTGACGGTGCCATAGGTTCCCACCGGCATGAAAGCCGGTGTTTCTACCGACCCACGCGTAAAGCTCAGTTTGCCGCGGCGTGCTGCACCAGCGGTTTTTAGCCGTTCAAACTGCATCGCCCGGCTTCAAACGTGGGCCGCAACCATCACTCGCTTGCCGTAACGCAACTGTTCATAGGCGTCCTCCGGTGGCTCGAGCACTGCAACCTCGGCAAAACCAACTTTAAGTAACAACCAATGCAAGGCTTCCAGGCTGGGTACCAGGCAGATACCGGTAACACCGGCTTCAGGTCCATGTGTTTCACCTGTTTCATCAATGAGGCCAAAACTTCCCTTGAGTGGTCTGACAAACTGGTAGCTGCCATAATCAACAACTCCGCTGATACCAGGCACTATCTGCGTTTCGATAATACACAGACCCTTGCACAATGCGTGACACAAGCGCAGTGCACTGATCGGGTTTTCCAGGTGGTACAACAATCCCAACATCAAAACCAGATCAAACTGACCCAGTTTCAATGTATCCACGTCGTGAATATCGGACTGTGTAAACTGTAATTGCTGCAATGCATAAACATCTCTTATCAGGCAACTGTCATCCACATGACTTTGCCGGGCTTCGATTCCAAGCACCTCAGCAAAACCGAGCTGTGCAGTTTTGACCGCGAACCAGCCTTGATGCGATGCCAGGTCAACCGCTTTGAGATGTGAATATCGACCCGAGAAAACCTTTTGCAACTGCCTTTCCAGCATCAACCAACGGGTGTCGTGAATGGCATCGAGGTCACCGTTATGGTAAGTGGGGGTACGCTCTCCACCCGGCAGCTCATAGGAATAAAACCACTCTTTTGCAAGGACCTGCCTGACCAGATCACTCTGTGACAAGTCGTTACTTCTGGAACCGGACATCTGACACTCCATTTGTTTGCCCGCCTATTGCACCCGTCGGATACGGGCGCAATAGGCGGCATAGGCCGACAGGTGCCGGCGGGTAGAGCGGTATTTTGACACCGTTGTGATCAGGCGACCAGCATGGCATCGCCGTAACTGAAAAATCGGTATTGATTCCTGACCGCATGTCGGTAGGCAGCCAATGTTTGTTGTCGGCCCGCAAACGCACTGACCAGCATCAACAGGGTGGATTCCGGCAGGTGGAAATTGGTGATCATCGCATCTACCACACTGAATTTGTAGGGTGGGTAAATAAAAATCCGACTTTCGCCACAATAGGGCTTTATCACGTCCTGTTTAACGGCACTTTCAAGACTGCGTACTGCCGTGGTCCCGACGGCAATGACCCGTCCGCCACGTGCCCTGGTGGCCACGATGGCATCACATGCGGCCTGGGGCACATTCAGCCACTCTGCGTGCATGTGGTGGTCTTCGATATCCTCTACCCTGACAGGCTGAAACGTTCCCGCACCCACATGCAGGGTCACCATGCAGGACCTGACACCCATGGCCTGTAGTTGATCCAGCAGACCCTGGTCAAAATGCAGACCGGCGGTTGGTGCTGCCACTGCCCCCGGAATTTCAGCAAACACCGTTTGGTAACGCTGGCGGTCGACCTGGGTGGCTTTACGTTCAATGTAGGGTGGCAGTGGAACATGTCCCAGTGTTTCCAGCCGTGGCATCAGTTCGCCCTCAACGACTTGCAGATGAAAGAAACTGTCTTCGCGTCCGAGCACCTGCAATTTACTGCCATCTTCCAGCAGTATACTGCCCCCCTCGCTTGGCGCCTTGCTGGCCCGAATTTGCGCCAGGCATTCCCGTTCATTCAACAGGCGCTCGATAAGAATTTCCACCCGCCCACCGCTGGTTTTTTTTCCGTACAGGCGGGCCGGGATTACGCGGGTATTGTTGAAGACCAACAAATCATCGCGTTTCAGCAAGGTCGGCAAATCTCTGAATTCACGATCCTGTAGCGCGCCCGAACACCGGTCAAAACACAGCAGGCGGCTTGCACTGCGCAATTCCAGGGGAGTCTGCGCAATCAACTCTGCCGGCAAAACATAAGAAAAATCCTTGCGTTTCATGGCCTCATTATCCATTAAAACTAGCCAGGGGGATCCGCAGCAATGCTGTCCCACTTAATTCAGCGAAGGGTCGCCGTGGTGGGTATCTACTGCCAGGACACGCTGTGAACACCTGGCCCAGGCCAGCCTCTCGACCGAATCCCCATGGAAGGGTTAATGATGTGTCCTGCGACAAGACCCCGCATTCCCGGGGCGAGCCGAAGCCATGTCCACGTTAACGCCGTATCCCGCAGTCAAAGTCATAGCTTCATTTCTGCACAGAACTCTCAGATTAAGTGGGACAGCAGCGGGTCCGAAGTGTTTTTCGTGAGTACCCTCTATCGGCTAACAGCTGGCTCACCTGTTGCGCCGGCTGACCTCGCGCAATATGCTAACCAAATCCTATTGGGAGCGCCGCATTGACAAGCAACAGGCTCGAAAAGGCCCGCCGACAAGCACTTCAACTTGACCGACTTGACCCACTTGGCGAGTTCCGGGAGAAGTTCTGGATTTCACAAACTCCCACTGGCAACGACCAGTTATATTTTTGTGGCAATTCCCTGGGCTTGCAGCCAAAAGGGGTGCAGGAGCTCATCCAGGAGGAACTAGAGAACTGGCGGGAGCGTGCGGTTGAAGGCCATTTCAAAGGCCAACACCCATGGATGTTCTACCCGGATAATTTGCGTGAACCAATGGCCGAATTGGTAGGTGCAAAGCCGACGGAAGTGGTGCTGATGAATTCGCTGACGGTCAATCTGCACCTGATGATGGTGAGTTTTTACCGCCCACGCGGACAACGTCAGCGAATAGTGCTGGAGCACCAGCCCTTCCCATCTGATCGCTACGCCGTGGAATCTCAAATTCGTCTCCACGGACTCGACCCGGCTGAGTGCCTGGTTGAACTTGGCTCCGGTGGAGACCCACAGACTGTCGATGAGTCTGTCCTCGAGGAGTATCTTGCACGCCATGGCGAACAAGTCGCATTGGTGCTTTGGCCCGGAGTGCAATACGCAACCGGGCAGGTCTTCGACCTTGGCAGAATAACCGCGGCGGCACACCTGGCGGGTGCTTTGTGCGGTCTCGATCTGGCTCACGCGGTCGGCAATGTGCCCCTGTCTTTACATGACAGTGGTGCTGATTTTGCGGCTTGGTGTAGTTACAAGTACCTCAATTCAGGCCCGGGCGCAGTGGCAGGATGTTTTGTACACGAACGCCATCACCAACAAACTGCTCCGGTACGTCTGCAGGGCTGGTGGGGCAATGCACCCGAGTCACGTTTTCTGATGGGTCCCGACTTTGTCGCCGCCACCGGCGCAGACGCCTGGCAGATATCCTGTCCAAGCGTCCTGTCAATGGCTCCCGTAAGGGTTTCGCTGAGTTTGTTCCAGCAAGCAGGTATGACTGCCCTGCGCAAGAAATCCATTGCAATGACGGGCTTTCTCGAACAGTTGGTTCAAGACGAACTGGGGACCAGTGTGGAAATAATCACTCCGGCAGAACCTGAACGCCGTGGCTGCCAGTTGTCATTACGGATGCGCGCAGGAAGAGCTGCGGGACGTCAATTATTCGAACAATTGGAAGCGGCAGGAACGATCCCCGATTGGCGCGAGCCGGATATCATCCGCATTGCGCCCGTGCCCCTGTATAACCACTTCGAGGAGTGTTGGCGGTTTGTTAACCAGGTTAAGGCGATTCTTGGGGATTGACAGGGGGCCTCGTTACGCCTCCCTTGGCTGTCACTGACAATTCGCCCGTTCGGTCAGTTTGACTACCGTATCTGTTCTTGCGATCAACCCGTTCAAAGGTGCCTTGAGTTCGTAGCCCAGGGTCCAGGTCGCGTTGTTCTCATCAGGGAAATCCCTGGTCAACGTGCCGATCGGCTCATTGGTTAGAGGTTTTGGAGCACACACGGCGCAATAACCGCTGAATTGCTCCATGATCACACTCGGGGCATTTGGCGAACCACCAGTGGAGTCCGCACCAAGAATCCACCGTGGGTTTCCGGAACTATCATAAATATAATGCAAGTGGCCTTGTGAAGCGGCATTGAGCAAAACACTGGCGCCACCAACACCTGCTGCCGCACGTGCATAAGTGCCCGTTTGACTACGTGTGATGTTATCAATGACAGGGCAGATGGGAGGAGAACTCGGTCGCATCCTGTCACTGCCATTTTCGCCGTACAAAACGAAGGAGAATATCGCGTCTTCCTGGGCCAACGTGGTTATCGAGACAAAACCTACTGACGTGGCTTGCTGTAACAAACCATCATTGGTATAGCGGAATAATTCGGCCACCCACACATTGCCCTGGGGTTCTGCGTTTGCAGCCAAATACCAGGTCGCATTGCCGTCTTTGTCATAGGTGTACCAGAGGAAACCCCGGTTACTGCCAATTTTGGCATAGTCATAGCCCTGCTTGATACCCTCCCTCGATGACGGCTGCCACAAACCACCCTGCAAGGGCACCTGATTGCCGCTCACTGTGATGTCGGCTTTGATCTCAACCGTGGCAGGGGTATCCCCGTTGTTTTTCAATACCAGGTACCAACGTCCAGGCGTCAGCGTGCCGCCGTTGACATTCACTACAGGGCCCTCCCCGCTGCCGCCGGTTGCCGCTGCAAGTGGGTTACCGCTTTGGTCGGGTGCGGCGGCAAAAGGTGCGACGGAGAACGCATCGCCGTGATCCATTCGGTAAAGCTCGACCATCAGGTTATCACTTTGCTGTGTATCCCCACCGGTGGCGGTAATGGTCAACGAATCGGTACCTGGCGGTATGTCGATATAGGCCAGATCGTGGGTGCCCTGTGCAGCGAGTAATACACTGCGTTTAATCCCGTTCATCAACACCAGTGTTTCGACTGCACCAACAGCCGATTTAGTGAATTTGACCGGAATAATACCGATGTTGTTGGGGCTTTCGCGTCGGTTGCCAATGCCCACGGCTCCTATCAATTCGGTCCCCGGAGGGACACTGACGCTGTCCCAGGACAGACGCACATTCTGGCTTTCTCCGGCGGGGACGATGCCACTACCGGTTGCCGTCAGTCGCGACAAGGTGTTCTTACCGACCACTGCAGACACCAGGGTTGCTTCGTCGGGATCATTGGTCGCGGCCCAGTTTTGCACGACGACCCAGTATTCGCCTGCCACCGGTGAAAACAGATCACATAATTCCAACTCGTTTGGAGAAGTGCTGGCGCAGAGCTCTTCGCTAGCCTCTGCGATGCCGTTGCCATTGCTGTCCAATCCGACAAACAGGTCCAGATCGGTGGCAGTTGACTGCAGTGTCTCGGTGTGCAACCAAAGTGCGTCTGCGGGGACGTTATGCCACACCGTCATCACCCCCGCACCAAAGTCATAAGGATTGCTGGTTGTGGGGTCCTGGGACAAATCCTGCACGGTATGTGTGGGCACCACCAATCCACCACTCTGGTAGGTGGCGTCCGGCATGGTTGTCAGACCTCCGAGTGCAAATTCCTGCCAACCGGAGTTTTGTTCACTATTGATCAGCCACTGTGTCGGTAAGGTACCGCCATCGGCAAATACGGCTACGGTGAATACCATATCCGGCAGGCCATCCGCACTGAGTCGCACCTCACCGTAGACCCACTCGCCAATCTTCTCTGACTGCGCCAGATCAATCTCTATACTCAGCAGTTGACTGGCACCGGTAGCCAGGGTGAAATTCTGGGGTGAGATATTGACGACTGCACCGGCATCAAAACCTTCTGCCACGGCGGACCAGCTGGCACCACCGGCCAGATCTGTAACCCTGCGCTGAAAGTTACAGGAAATAAAACACGCCGAGTCGACCAGACCCGGCAAGTTCAAGTTCTTCGGTGCACCACTCTGGTTCGGGTTTGCTGCCAGGAAGCTGTTCTTGGTTTCGTTCAGGTACAATCCGGCGTTGGCTGCCAGACCCAATCTGGGTCTTCCGTGGCCTAGTTTATGCGGCGTCGTAGCGCTGCCGTCAAAATCCCTTGCCAGATCCGGTGTAGCTGTCATTGACAGCGCCGATCTAAGCATGGCGGGTGTCCAGTCGCGATGTTCGGTCGCGAGCATTTTAGGTGTCTGCTTGCCTTGTACCGAACTGATCGCTGCAGTAGTTTGGTTGGCTCCTATCGACAGAAGCAATGCCGCAGCACCTGTGATGTGCGGAGAAGCCATGGAAGTGCCCTGGAGGATGGCGGTGTTACCAATGCCCTGGTCACTCGCGGCCAGTATCTGACTGCCGGGGGCGAAAACATCGGGTTTCAGTACATCTATCGCAGCGGGTCCACGACCACTAAAGTTAGCCAGTATGTCTGCTACTGAGATGGCATGCACAATGCCCCAGGATGTTATGCTCGCCAGGTGATTGGTTGCGGCGGTCAATCCGGTAGTCTGTTGACTGGCTCCATTGGCCAGCCAATGACGTAACTTATCCCCATCCTGGGCACCAATGTGGGTGCCGGGAAGGCAATGTGTGTCCGCTGAAATTGGTGTTGATGGATTGGTGAGCTCGGTCGCCTGGGTGTTGGCAAGGATATAGCCACCGGCCCCAGCCAGCATGACGTTCTTGCTCTTTTCCACGCGACCGTATTCACCCCGGTCGCAAACGACAATTTGCCCATTAAAAGTGTTCGGAGCAAAGGGGCTGGAAGCGCCCGTATTGCCGGCACAGGAAGGTTGCGACTCGGGAACACCCGTACCGCACAGGGCGTTACCAAAATCACTTGCATGTACAATCGGTGCATTATCAATACCCGCCGTAAAACTGGCCCCGATCAGGTCACCCGGTGGGGTGGTATCACCACCGGTCATGTTCTTGATCGTATTTCCAAATACGCGGTCGTGGGTGGCAGCCCCCACCGCCATGATCCACGGGGCATTTGCCGGCGAGCCAATAGTGCCGCCGTTTGGCCCGTCGTTGCCCACCGAGGTCGCCACAAAAATACCGGCCGCCCACGCGTTGAGAAACGCCATTGGCACACCACCATTGATCCAAGGATTAAACGCATCGGTGCCTATGGAGTAGTTGAGCGCGTCAACGCCATCTGTTATGGCCTGGTCAATTGCACTTAAAATGGCGGAACCCTGGCAACCACCCTCTCCGGCGATATAACAAACCCGATACATGACAAGACTGGCGTTGGGTGCTACCCCGGCTATCTGCGTGGCAACACCGCTCAGGGTCAAATTGACCGGATTGCCCACCGCCGTAGACGCAACGTGTGATCCATGACCGTTGTTGTCCTTGCCTTTGGTATTTTCTTCTTCTTCGGTCGTCGAGGCTTCATCTGTTACAAAATCGTAAACCCCGACAAGTTTGTCGTTGCAAAGCACCTCGGGGTCTGAGCACAAGCCCAACTGGGAACCAAAGGGGTTGACATGATCCCAGGATCCGCTTTCAGGCGGGAGGCCCTCACCCGGATCTGCGAATGAAGCATGATTCCAGTTCACTCCGGTGTCGATAACTCCAACGACCACGCCTTCGCCCCCCGTAGCACCAAACCCTGCACTACCGCTTTGGATTACACCGGCGCCAATCCAGTTGGGGCCCGAATCAGTCTCAAGTTGGTGGGTTTCATCGATCAGGACTGCCTTGACCCGCGGCATACCGCGCATGGCCTTCACTTCAGCCGCACTCATCTCGATTGCGAATCCATTGGTCGCGGTAGTGTAACGATGGGTCGGTTGCAGCTTGCGCCCAAGAGCCAGCGCAGCTTCCCCTTTGAAATGTTCAAACCTCTCATCCAGATACTTCAAGTACTGTTTTGAGGGCGTCGAACGGACATCCAGCCGGCGTGCTCCCGTATGAGCAATGGCGGTGGCCTGCAAACGGGTTGAATTGGTGTTCCTTTCCGGGGTTGGCATAACGCGACCGTCATAGGCCGCCAGCGGCAGATCATCAAGAATGACGATATAGCGTTGCTTGGCGCCTGATTCTGCGCTTTTTGCAAATACAGGAGCTTGTACCAACGCCAGCGTCAACAGCGCTGTAGCGATCGATCCGAGCACAAGTTTCGAACGATAATCCATTATATGTCCTTCATCCCTGAACCGCTGTCCGCATGGTCACCAACTCTTCTGCAGCAGTCGGGTGGATACCGGTTGTGCAGTCAAATTGTTGTTTTGTCAGGCCTGATTTTAGCGCAATTGCAAAGCCTTGCACAATTTCGGCCGCATCCATGCCGACAACGTGCAAACCAACCACCTTGTCGGTGGCAGCCTGCACGATCAGTTTCATCATGGTTTTTTCCTCTCTGCCCGAGAGTGTGTGCTTCAGGGGGGTGAATTCAGATCTGAAAATTTCCAGGCGACCGAAATGACTGGCGGCGTCTTTTTCGGAATAACCAACCGTTGCAATCTGTGGGTGCGTAAAAACGGCAGACGGTATGAAATCGTGGTTGACGGGACTTGGTTTGTCGCCGAACTCGGTATCGGCGAAGGCATGACCTTCCATTAAAGCAACCGGCGTCAGGTTGACCCGGTTGGTCACATCACCCACGGCGAATATATGCGGGACATTGGTCACCGAATACTCATTCACCGCGATTGCGCCACCGGCCTGAACATGCACACCCGCGGCCTCCAGGCCAAGTTTTCGTACATTGGGTACCCTGCCAGTGGCCGACATGACGGCATCAGTCCGCAGGACCGTAGCGTCATCCAGTTCAACGTCCAGGCCCCCATCTGCATCGCGGGTCACCTTGGTGACATTGCGGTGCAGGCATATCTGAATACCCTTGGTGCTCATTTCCCGCGCCAGGCTGGTGCGAACATCGTCATCAAAACCACGTAAAATCTGCTCCCCACGATAAACCTGTACAACCTCAACACCCAGCCCATTGAAAATTCCGGCAAACTCGCAGGCGATATATCCGCCTCCTACAATCACCATGCGCCGTGGTAATTCCTGCAGGTGAAAAGCCTCGTTGGAGCTAAACACGTGTTCGGAGCCTGGAATTTCCGGCATCCATGGCCATCCTCCAGTTGCGATCAGTATTTTCTCCGCCCCGACGATATCCTCACCCAGCTGAACGTGGTGTGAATCAACCAGTTTTCCATGCACCGGGTAGAGCTTCACGTTCGCATCACTTAATAACCGCAGGTAAATCTTGTTGAGCCGGTCAATTTCATGGTCTTTGTTTTCGATCAGACGCTTCCAACTGAAGCTGGACGGACCAACTTTCCATCCATATCCTGCGGCATCCTCGAACTCCTCGGCAAAATGCGCAGCATAGGAAAACAGTTTCTTCGGCACACAACCGCGTATTACACAGGTACCCCCCACCCGGCTTTCTTCACATATGGCAACACGCGCGCCATAAGCTGCTGCGATCCGCGCCGCACGCACACCACCTGACCCGGCACCTATGACAAACAAGTCATAATCGTAATCGCTCACACTAAATTCTCCCTCTGATATGTAAATGACAGACAAAGCGTTTGAAATCATTCAAAACTGCGCTTTCCACCTTGTGACATCCTGAGTTGGCCAGGTGCGGCTGCCATGCTACTCACAATTGAGATCACAAATGCAGTTATTTGTTCCCAGACAGTACCAAAGTGCGGGGTAGGCGCATTTCTCATGGGCGATGGCCTTTTTGCGTAATTTAACCGCAAGGCTGGTTGGAAATCTCTGTCAATATCCTAATTGCCTGCTCCGCCTGCGCGGCCGGGACAAATACGTGGTCGTGGAAATATGCGGCCATTACGTTTGCGCTGATTCCATGCTCGGTCAGCTTGCTGGTAACCGCCGCTGTCAGTCCCACCGCCTCGAGACTTGAATAAACCCCCAGACTGATGCACCTGAACCCACCGGTATAGGTAAAGCCCTGCTCATCAGCATCCTGTTTGCGCAGCACCAGTGTCAGACCCTCCGTTTCCTGAAAAGATGCCAACGGCTTTGCCTCTACGTGCTCGCCGTAAATCGCATCGGCCAGGGTGCAAAACACAAATTCACCGTCCAGCATTGTCGGCGACAAGGCGTCAAGTAACGATGCGAGATTTTTCTGACCCATCAAGCTTCTCTCCTCACCAACCCCACCTGCTCCTCGACCCGGCAGCAGCAAAATTGCTCCGACGTGTGATCTTTACACGCTGCCTCCAGTCGCACACTACCTAATAGCACTTCATATGACTAAGATCATTATCCGCCTAATTAATAGCACTTTAATATGATTAAGATCATTATCCGTGCAATGAAAGCGGGGCATAATCCTGCCGAATCGAGGATTACCGCAAACTGGTGTTGAATCTCCAGTTGCTGTTCCCAATAATAGCTTAGATGTTTAAACCTTTTTGCTGACCGGTTTTTGTATGCTTTCAGTTTCCGAACTCAGTTTTGAACGATATTTCGAGCGGGTCTTCGAGCCGGTCAGTTTCGAGGTATCTGCGGGGTCCCTGTTACTGGTCACCGGTGCCAACGGTTGCGGCAAAACAACGCTGTTGAGGGTCCTGGCCGGATTGCTTGAACCCAGTGAAGGTGAGCTAAATTGCCGGCAACAGCCTTTGTACGCCGGTCATAATCCGGCGATCAAGGATGATCTGAGCGTGACGGAGAATATCCGTTTCATGATGAATTTTATGGGTACACGCGGTAACCAGGACCAGACCGCATTGTGTCAGCAGGTCATCGACAAGGTTGGCCTGTCACCCGTTGCCCAGCAGGAAGGCAGGACGCTTTCAGCCGGTCAGCGCAAACGCTGCTCGCTTTCCCGCTTGTTATTTTGCGCCGAATCCCTGTGGTTGCTGGATGAGCCGTACTCCAATCTCGACCCAGAAGGCATCGCACTGCTGGACAGCATCATGAGTGCACATTTGAATGCGGGCGGTGCCTGTGTGTTAACCACGCACGGCAGTTTGCGACCGGAAGGCTTTGCACTGCAAGAATGCCTACTGATCAGTGGTCGGGCGCAAAACGAGTGGACAACGACATGAGGGGGGCATTCCTGGCCCTGCTGAGGCGAGATTTTCTACTCGCCTACCGGCGTCGCGCCGAATTGCTGCAACCGCTGGTATTCCTGCTGGTGGTCGTCACATTGTTTCCACTGGGCGTGGGGCCATCACCACAGTTACTGGCCAATATCGCGCCGGGTGTTATCTGGATAGCCGCACTGCTGGCGACGGTATTGCCGCTGGACAGCCTGTTTCGCTCTGATTTCGAGGATGGAACACTTGAACAAATGGCACTGTCAGGCCAGCCGCTTGCCCTGATCGCCCTGGCCCGAACGGTAGCCCACTGGCTGGTGTCTGGCCTACCCATCGTCCTGATGTCACCCTTACTCGCGATGTGGATGAATCTCCCTGATGAAGGTGTTCCTGTTCTGCTAAAATCTCTGGCCATTGGTACACCCGTGCTTAGTCTGGTCGGTGCCATTGGCGGCGCACTGACCGTTAGCCTGAAACGTGGTGGGCAATTGTTGTCATTGCTGGTATTTCCCTTGTACGTGCCGCTGCTGATCCTGGCTACCAGTGCTGTCAGCGCCGCAGTGGCCGGTTTGCCTTATGGCGGTCAACTTGGCCTGATGCTTGCCGGAATGATTGGTGCTCTGACATTGGCGCCTTTTGCCACGGCGGCCGCGCTTAAGTTAAGTTTGAGTTGAGGATACGTAATGAATCGTTTTATTTTGTTTTTTCACAACACGGGGTCGCCACCCTGGTTTTATCGATTCAGTGGCAAGTTGATACCGTGGTTGTGGCTGGGCTTTGCAGTATTAACCGTCATCGGGCTGTACATGGGTCTGTTCCTGGCACCACCGGATTATCAGCAAGGTGAAAGCGTGCGCATCATGTACTTGCATGTACCGGCTGCGTGGTTGTCAATGATGATATTCGGATTGATGGCTATAATGGGTTTTATCGCTTTGGTCTGGCGTATTCGTGTGATGGAAGTCCTGATGATATCGAGTGCGCCAATAGGTGCCGCATTCACCGTGATCGCACTGATAACCGGCTCGTTATGGGGTCGCCCCACCTGGGGGACGTACTGGGTGTGGGACGCCCGTCTGACATCTGAACTGGTATTGTTGTTTCTGTATTTCGGCGTCATCGCCCTGTACAACGCCTACGACGAACCACGCAAAGCAGCCCGGGCAGCATCACTGATGGCGATCGTTGGCGTGGTCAACCTGCCGATTATTCATTATTCAGTACTGTGGTGGAATACACTGCACCAGGGCAGCAGTATAGGCACCAGTGGTAGCGGAATTCACCCCAGCATGTTGTGGCCCTTGTTGATTATGGCCATCGCATCCAAGTTTTTCTACGGCGCAAATTTACTCAGCCGTGCACGCTTGCAACTGTTAAAACAGGACCATCGCAAACGATGGGTACGGGAATTACTATAATGTCACATACACCTTTCATACTCGCTTCCTACCTGATTAGTGCGGCGGTGTTATTGTGGGCTGCGTTGTCACCCATGTTTAGCCAACGCGCGCTCCTGAAACAGTTAAAAAACCGTCAGGCACACATGGAGAAAGAACAATGACTCCAACACGCAAACGCCGACTAATTGCTGTTCTGGTCATCATCGTCGGTGTCGGTGCCGCGGCCACCGTGGCCATCAAATCCCTGAACGAGAACATGTTGTTTTTTGTCAGCCCCACCGATGTCGAAGAGCAATCACTACCGGCCGGTAAGCGTTTCAGACTGGGCGGATTGGTCGCCGGCGGCAGTGTGACCCGCGACAGCGAGGGTCTGGCAGTAAAGTTTGTGGTTACCGATGGCCTGGCGTCTGTTGATGTCATCTACGACGGGATTTTGCCGGACCTGTTCCGTGAGGGCCAGGGCGTGATAGCCATTGGTGAGCTGCACCCGGATGGCCACTTTAACGCCGCGGAAGTGCTGGCCAAGCATGATGAGAATTACATGCCTCCGGAAGTGGCAGACGCGCTGGAAAAAGCCGGCCATACCAATGCAAGTGACGGCCAATGACTGCTGAACTCGGCCAGGTTGCCCTGCTGGCGGCGCTGCTGACCGCTTTTGGTCTGGGTCTTTTCCCACTGATCGGCGCCCACAATGGAAACCGGCGACTGATGGCTGTGGCCTCAAGTGCAGCTCTGATCCAGTGTCTGCTGGTTTTGATCGCCTTTGGTATCCTGACAGCGGCGTTTATCCGCCTGGATTTTTCCGTTGAATACGTGGCCCGCAATAGCAATTCGCTGCTGCCTTTGAGCTACCGGTACTCGGCGGTCTGGAGCTCCCATGAAGGTTCGCTACTGCTTTGGGAGCTGATACTTACCCTCTGGATAGCGGCGGTTGCGTTGTTTAGCAGGGCCCTGCCTGAAGTGTTCAGGGCGCGGGTCCTGGGTGTACTCGGCTGGATTTCCGCAGGTTTTCTGATGTTTATCCTGTTTACCTCCAACCCGTTCGGTCGAATAATACCCGCAGCGGTAGAAGGCCTGGATCTGAATCCACTGTTACAGGACTTTGGTCTGATCGTCCACCCACCCATGCTGTACATGGGATACGTGGGGTTTTCCGTGGCCTTTGCGTTTGCCGTTGCAGCACTGCTCGGCGGTGAAATCAACCGCGACTGGGTACGCTGGTCACGCCCCTGGACACACGTCGCCTGGGCTTTCCTGACCGTGGGTATTGCACTCGGCAGTTGGTGGGCCTACTACGAATTGGGCTGGGGCGGCTGGTGGTTTTGGGACCCGGTGGAGAACGCGTCGTTCATGCCCTGGTTGGTGGGTACAGCGTTGATCCATTCACAGGCAGTAACCGAAAAGCGCGGTGCGTTTGGCAACTGGACATTGTTGCTGGCACTGTCCACATTCTCCCTGAGCCTGCTGGGTACTTTCCTGGTCCGCTCCGGTGTGTTGACCTCAGTACACGCCTTTGCATCCGACCCGACCCGGGGTGTATTCATCCTGGTTTACCTGGGCCTGGTGGTTGGCATTTCCCTCACCCTATTCGCCCTGCGGGCACCGAAAATGATCCAGGGCGGTGGATTTGCAGGTCTTTCGCGTGAGACTCTGTTGCTGATCAATAACCTGGTGCTGGTCGTCATGACGGCCATGGTGTTAATCGGTACGCTTTACCCCTTATTAATGGACGCTCTCGATGCCGGCAAGATATCTGTTGGCCCCCCCTATTTCGGCTTCTTGTTTGCCTGGCTGCTGGTACCCATGGTCATCGCCTTGCCGGTCGGTATCTTTAGTCGCTGGAGACAGGACAAGGCGGGCCGACTGGCCAGCAAGTTAAGCTGGCCACTGTTGTTATCTGTCCTCGTCGCGGCGATCACCTGGCTTGTAGCGCCAGCCGTCGGAGTGGTGGCTGCTGCAGGTGTTGCAGGTGGTGTGTGGGTTATCTCAGGCAGTCTGTTTTACGTGGGCCGGCGTATGCGTAAAGGCAAAGGCTTTGGTCTTTCCACCAGTGTATTGGCGATGACACTCGCGCACGTTGGCCTGGGTGTGTTTCTGGTTGGTATCTCTCTGACCAGTGCCACCAGTAGTGAACGGCATTTGCGTATGATCAGCGGCGACGTTTTGGAGATGGCCGGCTACGAATTCAAGTTTCTGGGTACCAGTTTTGTGCAGGGACCCAATTACCGGGCCGACGAAGGCGAGTTCGTGGTTTCCAAGCAAGGCCGTGAAATAGCCCGCCTGTACTCACAAAAACGTCTTTATGCAGGGGGTGGGCAAACCATGACAGAGGCTGCCATCGACCCGGGTTTTATGCGTGACCTGTACGTATCCCTGGGAGAACCCCTGGATGGGGGACAGGCCTGGGCGGTACGCATTTATCACAAGCCATTTATACGCTGGATCTGGTTGGGATCTCTGCTGATGCTTGCAGGCGGATTGATGGCGGCCGGAGACAGACGTTACAGACGCCGGGTTAAGGATCCAGAAATGATTCAATCAGAATCACAGGCGGTGTCCGTATGAACACACGGATGATACCTCTGGTCGGGTTCGTCGCTTTGCTCATCCTGCTATTGGTGGGCTTGAAGATATCCGATCGAAAGACCCTGATTCCATCCCCTCTGATCGATAAACCGGCACCCGCCTTTAATCTTCCGGTGCTGGGAAATTCGACTCAGAATTTGTCAAAAGAGTCTTTTCTTGGCCAGGCTTACCTGGTCAATTTCTGGGCCAGCTGGTGTGTTACCTGTCGCGTAGAGCACCCGGTCATTACCGAGCTCGCGAAACGCAAGGCCATCACCATAGTGGGTATGAATTTCCGCGATTTGCAGGATGATGCACTCAAGTGGTTGCAACAGTATGGCGATCCCTACGATATCAACCTGACGGATGCTGATGGACGTATCAGTATTGATTTCGGAGTGTACGCCGCACCCGAGACCTTTCTGGTTGATCCGACCGGCGTGATTGTCTTTAAACACATCGGTGCATTGACACCGGAAATCATCGAAACCGAAATTCTGACACGCATCACCAGCATGCAGGGGGGTAAGTAATGAAATGGGGCACCGTTCTGATCCTGTTTGTTGCGCTGGGTGTGCACGCGCAGGAGCCTCTGATATTTGAAACCCAACAGCAACAGGACCGTTTTGACGGGCTGACCAAGGAACTGCGTTGCCTGGTGTGTCAAAACCAGAACCTGGCCGACTCCGACGCCTCATTGGCCCACGATCTTCGTCAGGAAGTACATGGCATGATACTGGAAGGTCGCACGGATGAGGCGATCAAGCAGTTCATGGTGGAGCGATATGGAGATTTCGTGCTGTATCGACCACCTGTCCAAAACAATACTTATATGCTGTGGCTGATGCCCTTGGTGCTGTTGCTGGGCGGCGCCTGGGTGCTGCGCTCCAATATCAGGAAACGCACAGCGCTGCTCGCTGAAAATGAAAACCGGGAAATCTGATATGCAGACAAGCACCAATTTGGGAACCGGCGGATGAATTTCTGGATTCTTGCGGTCGCCCTGCTTGCCATTCCTGCCGCCGCCATCGCGTGGCCCTTCTTTGTCGGCTCTTTTAAGGAACGCATGCTGGGTATGTGGGTACTGTTGATGATGCCACTGGCAGGATTGCTTCTGTACCAGCAGGTCGGTAACCCGGGGGCCCTCAACGTGCAGCCGGTCCCGCCACAACAACATGCGAACCAACAGTCTCTTCCACCAGAGCAGCAACAGATGGATGCCATGATTGACGGCCTGCAACAGCGTCTGACTGAAAACCCTGACGATCCCGATGGGTGGGTAATGCTTGGGCGCAGTCTCAAAACCATGCAACGTTTTGCGCAGGCGCAGGTCGCGTTAAGCAAAGCCAACGATCAGATACCGGGTAATGCACAGATCATGGTCGAACTTGCAGAAGCAAACTTGTACCTGTCCGGCAGTAGCGAAATTTCAAGCTCAGTTCGGGAAATGCTGGAGACCGCACTTGAAATTGACCCACAGCAGCAAAAAGCGTTGTGGTTACTGGGAATGGTTGCGGCGCAAAGCGGAGATAACGAATCAGCTGTTGCCCATTGGCAAAGACTACTTGAGCTGGTTGATCCAAACTCTGAAGCAGCCAAGACCATTAACCAGCAGATCGCAGTGGCGCTAACCGGAACGAGCCAGGCAGTTGCTGAACTTGAAATTCCTCTCAGCATCACCCTTGGAGAAGGGTTAGAGCATAATTTGCCCGCCAACGCCGTGCTGTTTGTCTTCCTGCACCCGGCTGGTAGCTCTGGTGGTATGCCATTGGCAGTCAAGCGCTTTGCCGCCCCCGCATTCCCCTTATTAACCAGGCTGGGTGATGCTGACCTGTTGCGGCCAGGTACATCGCTCTCAGACTTCACACAGCTGGATGTCAGTGCACGTATATCCATGACTGGAGTCGCCAATCCACTCTCAGGCGATTACCAGGCCAATGTCGTCAGCGTGGATACACAAACACCGACGGAGATTGCACTACACCTGGACCGGCGTGTACCTTAGGGTTTTGTGCTCTTTAATCTGTTGGTCATCAGCAGACTCCAGTCACTGGGCTTAACAGGTGCAATTTGAGGATAACCATATGAAGTATTTACTGGTAATGATGGTATCGCTGGCCATAGGTGCCAGCGCATCCGCCCAGGACAGAAAGGTTGAGTTTTCGACTTTTAAACTCTCCGAAACGATTTATATGCTCAGGGGCGGCGGTGGCAATGTCGGTATCTCCGCCGGTGAGGACGGTCTCTACCTCATTGATGACCAGGTCGCGCCAGTAACCGAAGGACTGCTGGCTGCAATCCGGGAGATCAGCGATGCGCCAATCAGGTTTATCATAAATACGCACTATCACTATGACCATGTGGGTGGTAATGAAACCATCGGCAAAGGTGGCGCGGTCATCATTGCGCACAATAACATTCGCAAGAGAATGACCACGGAACAGATCAGCGTCTTCAGGCAAAGCACCGAGCCTCCCTACGCAACAGGCGCACTACCGATACTGACTTTCAATGATCAGGTGTCACTGCATCTCAACGGTGAAACGGCCACAGCCTACCACGTCGCCAATGGTCATACAGACGGTGACAGTATCATCCACTTCCCCCTGAGCAATGTCATTCACATGAGCGATATGTATTTTAACGGCCTGTACCCCTACGTCGACCTCGAAGCCGGCGGCTCCATCCTGGGTATGGTCGATGCCGTGAACCTGGGTTTGTCATTGTCAGATAAAGACACCCAGATAATCCCCGGCCACGGACCACTGGCCACATCTCAGGACCTCACGGCCTATCGGGATTTTCTCGTCGCTGCCATCGCCAATGTAAAATCATTAATTGAGCAGAATCTGAACCTGCAACAGATCATCAGTGCCAAACCTACGGCGGAGTGGGACGAGGCACTGGGTAAAATCTGGATTACACCCGCCCAATTTGTGACTTTTATTTATAACAGCCTCGAGGGTATCCATCGCTACACACCACCAACAACAGCAGAGCCTGTGGCGGAGTAAAACCTGACCGCCAATGGTGTGTCTCCACGATTGGTGTTCCCGACGACGATGTCGTCGGTCCTACATTGCATTATTGGAGTCCCTGGATGTCGCTGTTGCAGTCGCCGGCACACAGACTGAATACAACTTCTGCCCCCGGTCGTGGTATTTCCGTTCAAATGGTGACACACATTCTTCATCATCAATTTGTTTTACTTTCACACTGTTTCCGGTTGCAATACTGACCGCAAGCGCGAATTCAAGCGCGTAGATTTCCCAGTTGCAGCGCATTTCCATGTCTCCACCCAGTGCCAGAAACTGCGGGAACACCGGGTGGCCGTGCCAGCGTTTTTGCAAATGCCTGGGTTTTGGCCAAGGGTTCGGGTATAACAAAAAATGCCGATCCGGCAGGTGGCCATCATGGAGCAACAGGCGCCAGAACGTACTCAATTCCGCCCTGATCAGAACACAGTTATCCTGCTCGACCAGGCCTCGGCTCCATCCACCTTTTGCAAGACGTTTTCGCGAGCGGTCAACACCGATGACCAGATGCTGGGGGAACTGCCTGGCAAGTCGGTGCGTACTCTTTCCCGTACCGCAACCTGAATCAAGTACAAAGGGCCGGTCGGCCGACAAGCCACAGGTATCTTTCAGCTCGTGATAGATGACACTGGTTGGTGGATGGTAAGGTTCCAGCCATCGGGTTTCCAAGTGCCGGCGAACGACCTGACCCAACTGCGGGTGGACCGTGCTCTGGCTACTGCGAACGAGCCCAAGCCTCGCCTTGGCCAACCGGTTTGATTTACTTGCGGCGCGCATTCTCGTAGTTAACACGGTATCCTTACAGCAACACACGACGAATCATACCTTATGCCATCAGCCACCCGGTTTTTTAAAATCGATGAACCGTTTTCCTTCAAGAAAGGTGGCGTTTTGCCATCCATCACATTGGCCTATGAAACCTGGGGTGAGCTAAACAAGGATGCCTCCAATGCCGTCCTGATTCTGACCGGTCTGTCGCCCAGTGCCCACACTGCTTCCAGCCCCCAGGATCCGTCCCCGGGCTGGTGGGAACCAATGGTTGGACCCGGTAAACCGATCGATTCAGACCGGTTTTTCGTCATCAGCCCAAACTCTCTGGGTAGTTGCAAAGGCTCTTCCGGGCCTGCCGGCGAAAATCCGGAGACCGGCAAGCCCTATCGGCTGGATTTCCCGGAACTGTGCATCGAAGACATCGCCGCGAGTGCCTTTGAGTTGGTCAGGCACCTGGGTATCGAACGTCTGAGTACCATGGTGGGACCATCCATGGGTGGTATGAGTGCCCTGGCCTACCTGCAACAAAATCCCAACGGTGCACGACATTTTCTGACCATATCAAGTTCACCTAATTCTGCTCCGTTCAGTATTGCTATTCGCTCCTTGCAAAGAGAACTGATCGTCTCCGACCCGGCCTGGAGTAACGGTAACTACGACGATAAAAACTGGCCGGAAACCGGTATGCGAATGGCGCGCAAACTGGGCATGCTGTCCTACCGGTCAGGCGAAGAATGGCGTGAACGCTTCGGCCGACGCCTGCAGGATTACTTTCCGACCGAACTGTTCGGGATGAACTACGAGGTGGAGTCTTACCTCGAAGCGGCGGCGCGTCGTTTCATCCATTCGTTTGATCCGTGCTGTTACCTCTACCTGTCCCGCTGTATGGACTGGTTCAATGTCGCGGACGGCTTCCCGGATCTGACTGCAGCCCTCGCGGCTATCCAACTCCGCTCGGCCTGTGTCATCGGTGTGGGGACCGACATCCTGTTTCCTGCGTACCAACAAAAGGAAATTGCAGACGCGCTGTCCCAAAACGGTGTAGAAACCAGCTTCACAAACCTGGATTCGCTGATGGGTCATGATGCATTTTTGGTAGATTATTCTCACTTTACACCGCTGGTGACCGATTATTTCAACGAGATATGGGAAACAGAGCCACTTTCCGCCTGAAACCCACCTGGGAACAGCAGATGTAAATGAAAGGCTGGCCTCGGCCTGTCTGCAAATATATACTTTGCGCCTCGCAAATCCTGCCGGAGTGGCGAAATTGGTAGACGCGCTGGATTCAAAATCCAGTTTTGGTAACAAAGTGTCGGTTCGAGTCCGACCTCCGGCACCAAAACCCCTAGGCTTCAAAGGCTTACACAGATAAAAGTATTTCTGTCCGTTCGTGATACCACCATTTTGGGATCAAAATCCCGCGACGCCTTCGAAACAAGGCAGAAAAACAGGAACGGTCTAAGCTTGGGGTGGTGACACGGGACTGACAGGATCCTTTATGAGCAACCATTTGACGAGAGTTTCAAACAGTTTCTTTGGCACCACCGGCTTGGCAATAAAATCATTCATACCCGCCTCCTGGCAGGCTTGGCGATCCTCGGCAAACACATTCGCAGTCATCGCCAGGATGGGTAACTCGGCGTTCTCCTTACGGATCACCCGGGTCGCCTCCAGACCATCC
>JAJFLB010000002.1 GCA_021772915.1 Gammaproteobacteria bacterium
GTACGGATGTTGGCTCTACCCCGACTGCCAAGCTGAGTCGACCGACGCCGATGTCGACGTCTGGTATGTGGGCCACATGGACGGCCAAAGCCACTTCGCCTGCCCCGATCACGCCGACACACTCTGGAACCCATCCCCGATTGAGGATCACCGCAAAGCCCCGAAGGAGACGCCGTGACAGCGCACATCACGCGAGGACCCACCGAAGTTGTGCGTCGAATCATCCGCTGTCCATCCTCAGACTGCCGCAGACCCCGACGCCACGTTCTGCTTTGCCAGGACTGGTACGACCCGATAGCCACCTGCTGTCATTGCGGGTTCACTCGTGGCATGGCTAACCACTACCGCCGCAAAGACCCGAAGGCAGCCGCAAGAGCGAAACGGCGGTGGGAGACGCCGTGACTAGCGATACCCGCACACCGCCGAAAGGAAATTGAGATGAGCGAGATGACGTGGCAAGAAGCTGCCACCGCAGATGGGTTCGATCTAGACGATCCGTATGACGCCGTCCCGATAGCGGCGTTCGTTGTTGGTCCCAACATCAAGCGCATAGCGACGCTGTTGGGCCGGCCGAGATCGTGGGTCCAACCCGCAGCGAAGGCACTACGAGATGGTGGAGCGTGGAGGGGCCGCTACCTGAACGCCGACGACGCCGATGGGATAACGCTGGCGTTGCATGGGTGTGTTGCTCGTGGGTTGATGGAGGTCTCCGATGACTAGCGATACCCGCACACCGCCGCCGACCGAAAACGAGGGAGACGTGACGTGCCCCGAATGTGGCGAAGCGGAGATGATCTACGGGTATGTGAACTTCTGCGGCGAGTGGGAGGTCGGCCCAGACGGCGTCGGCTCCCAAGACGCCATCTCGATTACATGGGAGTCGACTATCGCTACATGGGACTGCATGACATGTGGCCACGGCTGGCGAGCAAGGAAGCCAACATGACACCGCTCGTCTACTCCCGCGCTGAACGTCGCTGCGACACCTGCGGAGGGAGCGGGGAGATTGGCGTCTACGGTTTCGCCTCACCGTCGGGCAAGGATGAGCTCCAGCCATGCTTCAACTGCCATGGCGACGGTCGTGTCTCGGTGGACTGCACCGTCGAATGCGGGTGCAAGGGTCGTGGTTGGTTCTACATGATGCGAGATGTCGGTCAGGAAGGCGGACCGAGGAAGACGAACCCATGCTCAACTTGCGGCGGATCGGGAGATCGCCAGCCTGCCGACTGGGCAGGCGTACACGTCGGGGATGCTGGCTGGTCGATGAGCGAAGGCCCAGAGTCTGCGAGTGCCATGACGGTAGCTGTTATCTGCACCGACAATGGAGGGATGGTCGGATCGGACGATATCGACCAACCGTGGGAGTACATAGCCGATTTCACTCTGGATCTCGACGGGGACCAGGGGCACCGCCTCGCGATCTGCCGCTATGAAGGCAGCAAACCGTGACCGATGACGGGCACCGGTACACGTTCGGCTACTCGCCCGCCGGCCGGCTCAAGGCTGCCACTCGAAGAACCACTGGACCATCCACCGCCATGGCCGCGTTCCCACCACGAAACCGCGCCACCACTAACCAAACATGCTTGCAATGATTAACCCAAGACGCTATTGTTCTATCTAGGAGTAGTGCGCCCGCCGACAAAGGCAGGGCGCACCGTCGCGCAAGGGGGCCGCACATGAAACCCCCCCACCACAGCGGCACCCACCACAAACAATCCGCACTAGTACGGGCAGCCGCCAACAACGACCCGAACACACGCTGCTGGCGATGCCATCGCACACTCGCAGAACACCCGCCGCACAAAACCGGCAAACAACCCACCTGGCAAGCCGGCCACACCATCACCGCCGCCATCAACCCGCCCGCCTGGACCAACACAAAAACACCCCCACCCCCCGGCACATGGCTCGCCCCAGAAGCATCAACGTGCAACGCCACCGACGGCGCCACCCTCGGCGCAGCCCGCCAGAGCACCGGATACGACTGGCCGTGACCCACAGAAACGCCCATTTCTAAGAGCCCTGCCGGCGCCGTAAGACCCGCCACGCTTTTGATCCCCCCATTACGAAAATCCGGGGAGGTCCCCTGATGTGTCAGGCTCGCACCGTCGCCGGGAATCCTTGCAAACGTAAGGCGGAGCCGTTCTGTCGTCAGCACGATCCGGGTGTTGCTGCGCCGGCGTTGCTTGAGCGGCCCGACGAGCTGTCCGAACATTTGGCGATGCTCGAGAGGGCGTCGAAGATTTGCGAACCGCGGGAACTGCCGGCCATTCTGCGGGAGCGTCGTATCACGATGGCTGAGCTCGCTTCGCTTCGCGGGGTCGATGAAGGGTCCGTGATTGATGAGCTTGCTAAGCGACGTGAGGATAGGCGCGCAGGTTCCGACGTGGACGCGAAGCCCGGTCGGCGTCGTAAGCAGCGCGGGTGATGAGGCTGTCGATCTAGCTAGGGCTGCCGGGTTGGAGTTGGACGCGTGGCAGCAGTGGATTCTGCGGGAGGCGTTGGGTGAGCGTGCCGGTGGTACGTGGGCGGCGTTCGAGGCTGCGGTGATTATGGGCCGGCAGAACGGTAAGAACGCCGTGCTTGAGGCACGCGAGCTGGCCGGTGTTGTTCTGTTCGGCGATGATCTGATTACGCATACGGCGCATCGTGCGGATACGACGATGGAGCATTTCCGGCGGATGGAGCAGTACGCCGACGAGTTCGAGGATTTCGGGCGGCTGGTTCAGCGGGTGTCGAAGGCGAACGGTAACGAAGCGATCGAGTTAAAGGGCGGCCGGCGTATCCGGTTCGTGTCGCGTGCCCGTCAGCCTGGCCGCGGTTTTTCGGGGTCGTGTGTCGTGTTCGACGAAGCCTTGTATTTGTCGCCGGACGCTATCGGTGCGATCATTCCGACGTTAGCGACCCGGTCGATGGCGCAGGTTTGGTATACGTCGTCGGCGCCGAAGGCCGAGTCGATGACGTTGCGTAACGTGATCAGTCGGGGCCGCGGCGATGAACCCGACGACCGGCTGTTCTACGCCGAGTGGGGCAACGAGGCCGGCACCGATGCCGACGATGTCGACGCCTGGTATGCGGCGAACCCCGGTTTGGGTATCCGTATCACCGAGGAATACATACGGTCGGAACGGCGGCTTATGTCCGGCGACCCGGACCTCGAGGCCGAGTTTGTTCGAGAACGGGTCGGGATAGCCGAGCAGGACGACGAAGCGACGCGGCCGATCCCTACAGCGATGTGGGCCGATCTGGTCGATGGTCAGTCGACACCGACCGACGGGTCGTTGCGGTTGGCGTTGGATGTGCCGCCGGCCAGGACGTCGGCGACGTTCGCTGTCGCTGGTGTCCGCGGCGACGGCCTGACGCACGTGTCGGAACGTCGGCATGTGCCTCCGCCGCAGATGAAAGACCTCGTCGATATGGCTGTTGCGTTGACGCAGGGCCATAACACGCCGCTGATTCTGCCGCCCGGTTCGCCGGCGAAGGCGTGGAAAGCCGATCTGGTAGCGGCGGGTGTCGTGCTCGACGAGCTCACCCCGGCCGAGTACGCGGAGGCGTGCGGCGCGATACACGCGAAGGTTTTGGATGGCGGGATGCGGCACCGCGGTCAGCCGTCGCTTGATAACGCTGTCGCCGGGTTGGCGACGCGGGCGTCGGGTGATGTGGAGACGTGGTCGCGGCGTTCGTCGAAGGCGAACATTGCGCCGTTTGTGGCTGCGACGTGTGCCCTGTTGCGGGTGCCGGATGCGGCGCCGCCGTTCGACGGCGACTGGTTCGTCGACCTCGACGATTTCGATACGGAGGACTGAACGTGCGTGTTGTTGCTTCGGTTCTTCAACTTGCCGGCCTGGCCGGTGTTTGTGTGGGCGCGGCGCTCGAGTTCGGCACAGCCGGGCTGGCTGCTTCTGTCGGTGTTGCTGCGGTGTTCGTGGGGCTCGCTATGGATCGTGATATCTGATGTTGAACGCTTTGGTGGGCCGCACACGCGCCGTTTCGGGTGTTCCGTGGGCTACGTCGAACGATTCCGGGTGGGGTTCGTGGGGCGTTGACGCTTCGCCGACGTGGGCCGGCGCGAACGTGACCGTCGATTCTGCGTCGCAACTGTTAGCGGTGTACGGGTCGGCGTCGTTTATCACCGACGAAATCGCGACGCTGCCCGTCTCATTAGAAGGCCCGGCCCGCGCTGACTGGATTGACCACCCGTCCGAAGGACTCGACCGCATTCCGTGGATGTCTCAGATCGTCTGGTCGCTGATGCTGTCCGGTAACGCCTACATCGCCGTGATTCAATCCGGGCGCAGCATCGCAGCAATGGACATTATTGACCCGTCAAAGGTGAAGGTCACACGCGAGGACGGCAACAAGGTCTTCAGGGTTTCCGGTCATCGCATGGATATGCCGATCATTCACATTCCGGGCCGTATGAGGCCGGGTGATCTGGTCGGCATGTCGCCGGTCGAATGGTGCCGGCAAACGATCGGCCTCGGGTTGGCCGCGACGAAGTACGGCGCCGAGTTTTTCTCGACCGACGGGTCGATGCCTGGCGTGATCGAAGCGCCCCACCCGATGCAACCCGAAACGATGCGCGAGATCGGCCGACAGTGGCAACGCAAACGCAAGACCGGCGGCCGTGGCCTGCCCGGCGTGTTGCAAAACGGCGCCACATGGAAAACGACCGCCATCAATTCGGAGCAGGCACAGTTCCTGCAAACCCGCAAATGGAACGCGGCGGAGATCGCCGGGCAGATATTCATGCTCGACCCGTCCGATCTCGGTATCCCGGTCGAAGGGTCGTCGTTGACGTACGCGAACCTCGAGCAGCGCACGACCCGACGGTTACAGGTCGCGTTGATGCCGTGGATACGTCGCATAGAGATAGCCCTGTCGCCGTGGGTGGCCGGCGGCCAGTACCGCTTCGACGTCGATTCCCGTCTGCGCGGCAACACCCGCGAGTCCTACGAAACGTTGAAGGTTGCTCTCGACGCCGAGTTCTTCACCGTCGACGAGGTGCGCGACATTCTCGGCCGCGGCCCGTTGCCGTCTGACACGACCCCGACGTCAGCACGTGAGCTCGCCGAGATGATTCAGAAAATCTATCTCGGTATCGGCGTCGTCGTCACTGCCGAGGAAGCCCGCGCCATTCTCAACAACGGCGGCGCTGACCTGATCCCCGGAGGGTTGATCAATGAATCCTGATCTCAACAGCCGCGCCGACGCCGGATTTCAGCGGCGCACGTTCACCGTCGCCGACCTCGAAATGCGGGCGTCAGACGACGGCGACAGCGTCACATTTGAGGGCGTCGCCGCGACCGTCGACCACCCGTACACGGTGCGCGACTGGATGGGCGAGTTCACCGAAACGATCCGCAAGGGAGCGTTCGACAAGACGCTCGGCAACAAAAACAGTCGGGTCAGCCTGTTCGTGAACCATGTTCACCAGGCGATTCCGCTCGCGACGCGCCGCTCCGGGAACCTCGAACTCGTCGCCGATCCGCACCTTCGGGTTCGGGCCACACTCGACCCGGCCCGACCCGACGTTCAGATCCTGCGATCAGCGATCAAGAACGGCCTGATGGGCGAAATGTCTATCGGGTTCAGCGACGTCGAAGACGGCTCCAGATGGAACGACGACTTCGACGAACGGGTTGTAACCGAGCTCGCTTTGCGCGAAGTGTCGGTCGTGGAGGAAGGCGCCAACGACGCAACGACAGCGTCGATCCGGTCGATGCTGATCGACATGGCCCGCGTCCGGCCGGCCGACATTTCAGAAGCCGAAGTACGCCGCACTGTCGCTCACCTCGAGGCGATGCTGCCCGAACTACGCGCCGACCAGGACGACGCCGACGACGGCAAGGAACGGGAGGCAGAGAAGCCTGCCGGGTCCGGTCTGTTCGTCACCCCGGAAATGATCGAACTAGCGAAACGCCGGCTCGGCATCTCCTGACAGTCTCTACCGCGAACCCGTACCACCGGGCCCGTACCGCCCCACAGCAGGCGGCAACACCCCGGTGGCAACACGTCGCAACCACCAAACCAAATATCTACACACGGAGGTTGGACAATGTCCACCGCAAGTGAGCGCGCGAAGGCGCTGCTCGAAACCCGCGCCCGGGTCTGGTCCGAAGCCGAAGGCTTCCTGACCGATCTCCAGGGCGAAGAAATGTCCGCGGAGCAGCGCACCCAGTGGGATCGCTACAACGAACGAATCGACCTGCTCAAGTCCGAAGCCGACGAACTCGTCGAACGCGACGGACGCGAGAACGAAGCCGCGCAAATCCGCGAGGCCCAGGCAATCGCGTTCGATCGTGAACCCGACGACAAGGCCGAAGAAGACAACCTGAACGTCCGTATCCGGGACTGGGCACGCGGCAACACCCGCATGTCGGTCAAGGACGACGACGGCCTCAACGTCAACGGGATGCGTACCAACATCACCGGCGTCATGCGCGAACGCGACCTGCTTCGTATGGGCGCTTCGCCCGAGGAGCTTCGCGCTCTCACATGGGATACCGGTTCGTCCGCGAGCGTCGTTCCGACGATTCTTGATCGTCAACTGTACGAGGTGCTCGAGGCCGAAATTTCGGCGCTTCGCATGCCGACCACGAAGATCGTCACCGCTTCCGGCGAAACGATGGACTTCGGTCGTGTCACCACCCACGCCGTCGCAACACAGGTATCCGGGCAGGGCACAACCCTCGCGGGCACCGACCCGGCGTTCCTCAAGCTGAGCCTTACACCAGAAAAGTTTGGCGAGTTGATCGACGTGGCCTCTGAGGTCGTCACCGACAACGGCGTCGACATGGTGTCGTTCCTGGCCCGCGATCTTGGTCGTGCGGTCGGTCGGCGTGTCAACCAGGCCATTGCCGAGGCGATGATCGGTGCCGTCACTGTCGGCTCCGGCGGCACCGTTTCCACCGGCGGTTCGCTGATCACGCCCACATACGAGCACCTCGTCAACCTGGAGTACTCGGTGAACTCGGCGTATCGTGCGTCGAACAGCACCGGCTGGCTGGCGTTGGATTCGACCGCTGGAACGCTTCGCAAGTTGCGTGACGGTGGCGGCGGGACGATCGGTGCGCCGATCTGGCAGCCTTCGACTCAGACCGGTATCTCCGGTCAGCGTCAGCCCGACACCCTGTTCGGTCACCCGTTCTTCACGGACCCGAACGTCGCAGCCCAGGCTTCCAACGCGAAGATCCTGTTTTTCGGTGATTGGAACAGCTTCTACTGCCGTTTGGTCGGCAACCCGATCATCGAACGGAACGATTCGGTTGGTTTCAAGACCGACGAGATCAGCTTCCGTGGGAAGTGGAGGGCTGCGGGCGGCTATCAAGACCTCACCGCGGTGAACCTGCTCAAGCAGTCCGTCTGAGCGACTGACATTCCCCCGGCAGGGGAACGGCACGGTGTGGTTCCTGGTCCGCCTTGGTTGGCCCCGTTCCGCACCGTGCCCCCTGCCGGGCAATACACGAATACCGAACCCCTGCCGGGAAGGACCGACCATATGCCTGTTCACCGCGTCTCGAAAGAGACAATCGAAGACGACCTGAAACGCATTCTGCGTTCCGGTCAACGCGTCGAAACGACCGTGGACCTTGGCGGCGAAGTGCTGCTGATCACAGCGAAAGCCACCCAGAAAAGGGCGGCGTCGTGAAGTTCCTCATACACGGAAACACGCCGACGGTGCTCACCGGTTACGGCGTGCAGGCCCGCTACCTGGCTGACAGGTTGACGCTCGACGGTCACGAGGTCGCGTTTTCGTCGACGTATGGGCAGCAGTACGGCGTCGGAACGTGGACAACACCGCACGGTCACGAAGTGAAGCTGTACCCGAACGGCATCTACACCAACAGCCCGGACACGATCCTGGCCCACGCTGAGCATTTCTTCGAGGGCGACCCCGGTAACGGGTGGATCATTCCGTTGATCGACGTGTGGGCGTTGAACGGCCGGGCTGACGATCTCCGCGATCAGGGCTGGCAGGTAGCGGCGTGGGCGCCGGTCGATCATTTCCCGGCGCCGGCCGGTGTCGCACAGTTCCTGGCGACGTCCGGGGCGGTTCCGTTGGCGATGACCCGCTACGGCGAAACGCAGCTCGTCAACGCGGGGCTCGACCCGCGGTACATTCCGTTAGCAGTCGACACGGCCGAATATGAGCCGACGTTCTCGGTCGATGTCAACGACACGACCGTGTCCAGTCGGGAATTGTTCGACCTGCCGCCCGAGGCGTTCGTGGTCGGCATGGTCGCCATGAACAAAGACCCGCTCGACCGCAAAGGGTTCAACGAAGCGTTCCGGGCGTTCGGCCAGTTCTGGCAGAACCACCAGAACGCGGTGCTGTTCGTTCACACCGAAAAGTACGGCGCCGCTGGCGGCCTGAACCTGCCGATGCTCGCCGCGCATGCTTCGGTCCCTGAACACGCGGTCGTGTTCTCCGATCAGTACGCCTACCGGATCGGGCTACCGGCGAAGATGATGGCCGCCGCCTACACGGCGATGGACGTGCTGCTTGCACCGTCGCACGGCGAAGGGTTCTGTGTTCCGTTGATCGAGGCGCAGGCGTGCGGCACTCCGGTGATCTGCACCGAATTCGCGGCACAAACCGAGCTGGTCGGCAACGGCTGGCTGGTCGCCGGGCAGCCGTGGTGGGATCAGGCCCAGGACGCATCGTATGTCGTGCCGTTCATCCCCGACATCATCGACAAACTCGAGCAGGCATACGTCGAGATCGAAGCCGACCCCGGCGGGATCGCCGTCGCGTGCATAGATTTCGCAGCCGGATACGACGCTAACCGGGTGTATGACGAACACTGGCGACCGTTTATCGAGTCGCTGCAACCGGCGACGCTGGTCGAAATGCCGGCCATGACGGCGGTCGACGTGGTTCTGCCGTTGATGCGGCCCGAACTGCTCGACGATCTCGCCGAATCAATCGACGACGACCGGGCCAACCTCGTCGTCGTTCACGACACCGGCGTCAAACTGCCGATCCGCGAGAAGCCGTGGGACGCTGTCCCGACAGGGAAGGCGCACACGACCTACGCCGAAAAGGTCAACCTCGGCGTCGATAACTGCCTGTCCGATTGGGTCCTGGTCGTCGGCGACGACGTCGAGTTCACGCCAGGATGGTTCGACGCCGCCGCGGAACAAACCCGCTGGTACGACGTCGTCGGCACCAACGACTCAGAACCCGGCCGGGTGCGTAACCCGGACGTCGCCGCCGGCCGGCACGCCGATCATTTCCTGATCCGCCGCGGCTACATCGACGACGTCGGCAGCAGCCTCGACGGGCCGGGTGTTGCGATGCCCACCGCATACGCACACTGGTACGTCGACCGCGAAGTGATCCAACTAGCGAAAGCCCGAGGCTGTTACGGCCACGCCGATGATTGCCGGATCGTGCATCACCACCCCGGCTACGACGGCGACGAGCACGCCCGCGAAGCCGACCCGACGTACATGCTGGCGGTTGACGCTTCCGAAGACGACCAACGCACATGGCTGTCGCGGGCGCCGCTGATAGAACAACACAGAGCCAGCCGATGACCCGGCCGCTGTTGATCGACGCGTTTCCGTTTCACGACGAGCTCGACTTGCTCGAGCTGCGCCTGACCGAACTGTACGACACGGTCGACTGGTTCGTTCTCGTCGAAGCCGACGTGACACACCAGGACGTCCCGAAGCCGTACCACTACCTCGACAACGCTGAACGGTTCGCCCAGTGGGCCGACAAGATCATTCCGGTGCAAGCGACGGGCCTGCCAACAATGGCAGACAACCCCGACCCGTGGGCGCGTGAGGTTACGCAACGCGAACACATCGCTACCGGCCTGGCAACGATCGGCGTTGACGGCGACGACATCGTCATGCAATCCGACGTCGACGAAATACCGCGGGCGCTACACGCCCGCAACGCCCGGCCGAACGGCAAATTTGTCGCCTTCCAGCAGCGCGGCCATTTCTGGGCGGTCGATTGGTATTGGGGCGAATGGCAAGGAACGGTAGCCGCCCAGGTCGACACGATCGGCCGCATCCCGACACACCCGTTCGGGTCGATGCGAAACATGCGAAACGCGAACGGCATCGACGTCATCGCCGACGCCGGCTGGCACCTGTCATGGCTCGGCGGGCCCGACCGGGTCACGAAGAAAGTCAACTCGTTCTGCCACCCCGAAGTCGAGGCCGACATTCGCGGCGCTATCGCCAACGACAACTTTTACTGGCGCGAAGGGTTCCACGTCGACGGGGTTCGCCTCAAACCGGTCGACGTTGACGACAGCTGGCCGAAATGGATCGTTGACGGCAACGCCCCCGACTCGTGGTACCGGCCGCGATGACGTTCACCGAACAATGGTTTGACGCCGGCGCATGCCTCGGCCTCGCCGGGCTGGTCGAAGAAATCTCCGATGTCGACGGGTTGATAATTGAGATCGGATCGTGGGAGGGCCGCTCGACGATAGCGATGGCAAACGCGGCGCACCCCCGCACCGTTCACGCCGTTGACACATGGAAGGGTTCGAAGGGCGAAGTGTCGTCGATCCTCGCCGCCCGCCGCGACGTGTTCGCCACCTGGCAAACAAACATCTCCGAACAAACAGCCGGGAACGTCGTTCCGTTCCGTATGGACTGGCGCGACTATCTCGCAGCGATTCGGCTTCCGGTGGCGTTCGTGTTCATCGACGCAGAACACGCTTTCCAGCCTGTCGCTGATTGCATCGCAGCGGTTCGGCCGCACATGGCCGAAGGCGGCCTGATCTGCGGCGACGACATCCATCACCCGCCTGTCATTTCGGCGGTGTTCGAGTCGTTCGCCGGCGAAAAGATTCAGCAGCTCGGCCCGATATGGGTAAGGCGGGGCGTCACATGAACCTGGCCGACGAATACGGCCGGCTGTGTCGCACGCCGTCCGACATCAACGAACACCTGCCGACGTTCGTGGCGCTGGTGCAACGTCTCAACGCTAAGCATGTGATCGAACTAGGGACACGTTCGGGCGTGTCAACAACAGCGTGGCTTCACGGCTTGTCTAAGACCGGCGGCCGGTTGACGTCGGTTGACATCGACGAAGCGCCCGACATCGCAACACACGACGACTGGACGTTCCTACAGGGCGACGACTGCGACCCGGACATCACCGTTCAGCTCGACCCGGCCGACATCGTGTTCATCGACACCAGTCACACGTATCTGCAGACCGTCGCCGAGCTCTACCTGTACCGGTGGCTAGTGAAACCCGGTGGGCTGATGGTGTTGCACGACACCGAACTCGCTCACCCGCAAGACGCGCCGATACGGCCCGCCTATCCGGTCAAAACGGCCATCGAAGAGTTCATCGCCGACACCGGGTACGAGTGGACGAATCACCGCAACAACAACGGCCTCGGCATTATCGAAGGGTTCTAACGTGGCGATCAGCAACGGTTACGCAACCCTGCTCGCGTTGAAAGACGCTCTCAAAATTGCGGCGTCGGACACCGTCGACGACGACATGATGGAGTTGGCGATCGAGTCGGCGTCGCGTCAGATCGACGACCACTGCGGCCGGGGCCGCAAATTCTGGCAGGACACGGCGGTCGTCGCACGCAAATACTTTCCGCAACAGTCGGGCGTTCTGTTCGTCGATGACATCTCGACCGTGACCGGTTTGATCGTGAAGGTCGACACGTCCGACGACGGGACGTTCGACACGACCCTGACGATCTCCACCGATTTTGACGTGCACCCGGTCAACGCCACAGCCGAAACGCCGGTGCGGCCGTTCACCGCGATCCGGCTTCTCGACGGAGCACTGTCGGGGTTCGCGTCGGCTTCGTCGGGCCGCCCAACCGTCGAGGTCACCGCGAAGTACGGCTGGCCGGCGGTGCCGACAGCGGTCGCTAGGGCGTGCGTGTTCCAAGCCAAGAACCTGTTCAAAGCGCCCGACACGATGTACGGCAGCTTTCAGTTGGCGCAGGACGGCAACGCTTTGAGGGTCCCGGCGATGGACCCGATAGCGCGGGCGTTGCTTGAGGGGTTCGTCAGGTTCGACGGCGTCCACGATGAGTAACGTCAACGACGCCTGCCAGGCGCTAGCCGACGCCGCCGCGACAGTCGACGGGTTACGGGCCAAGGCATACGTCGATGACACGATCAACCCGCCAGAGGCGCAGGTATTCAACCGGGCATTCGATCCGCGGTTGACGTTGGGCGGCTCGCCGAAACGGGTCGTCGCGTTAGGTGTGCGGGTCTTCGTGCGACGGTCGGAGCTCCGCACCGCACAAATACAACTGCGCGATTTCATGGAACAGACCGGGGCGACGTCGGTCCTCGAATCGCTCGAGGACGAAGACAACTACTCGGCCGACGTTGACATGGTCGAAGTAATTCAGATCGGGCAGCCGTTCGAAACGTCATCCGGCGACGCCGTGTATCTCGCCGTTGATTTCGACGTCGACGTCACCCTCTAAACCACTGGAGCACCGATGGCTTTTCGTAGTTCGTCACAGGCCCGCGTCTACGCAGGCATCCTCGCCGCAGCCGCCTACGCCCGCACGGCGGGCGCTTCGTCGGTGGCAGACATGCACGACATCACCACACTTGCGGACACCGCGAAGGCGATGCTGCCGGGGCCGAACACGTCGACGTTTCAGGTAGCCGGGCCGCTCGACGCCGACGCTTCCGCTAACGGACAGTTCGACGCGTTCGCTACGCAGAAAGATTCCGGCGGAACCACGCCGGTCACCTACATGCCTTTGGGCACCGACGGCCACGCGTGGCTAATCGACGCGATCCACACGACGTTCGACACGTCGGCGTCGCATTCGGGCACCGTTGACTGGTCGCTCGATTCGCAGACCGACGGCATCGCAGACATGGCCGGCGTGATCCTCGAGAACAACACGACGGTGACCGTCGACACGAACGGCACCGCCAACAACAACGGCGCCGGCACAACGCAGGGCGCCGCGTTTCATCTGCACGTCACCGCGTATTCGGGGTTCACGTCCGATGACATCATCGTTGAAGGGTCCACCACCGGATCGTTCGGCGGCGAAGAAACGACGATCGCGACGTTCACTCAGGTCACCGGCGTCACGTCTGAACGGGTTGTCGTGACCGGCACCGTTCCCCGCTACCTGCGGGTCGTTGACGACGTTCTCGGCACCGGGTCCGTTACCCGGCTCGTTGCCGTTTCACGGCGATAACACCACCCACCAGACAGGGGTACAACAATGGCTTTCAAGGCCGGCAAAGCATCATTCATACTGCTCGACGCGGTCACCGGCACGCCGGCGAACATTTCGGCGTATTCGGACAGCGTCAGTTTTCCGCAGCTCGTCGACACGCAGGAAGTGTCGGTGTTCGGTACGACCGCGAAGGCGTTCATTCCGGGGCTGACCGACGGCGGCGAAATTCAACTGTCGGGTCCGCTCGACGTAGCGCTGGGCACGTTCGTGTCGGCGTTGAAGGCCGCTCAGTCGGCCGGGTCGTCGACCGCTACGTTCACGTGGGGGCCGGGCGGTTCGGTGTCCGGACAGATCAAGCAGGACGCCGAGGTGTATCTGAAATCGTATGACGTGTCGTCTGGTGTCGGCGGCAAGGTCGAATACTCGGCGTCGCTTCAGATCACCGGCGCGGTCACTAACGGCACTTGGTGACATGCCGGACCCGGCGGTTGTTGGCAGCTTCGATCCTGTCTCGTGGCGCCGACTTCAACGCGACCTGAAAGACCTCGGCCCCGAAATCCGTAAGGATTTCAACAACGAGATCAAAGGGATCGCCGGGAAGATCGTTTCCGACGCGAAAGCGAACGCAGCGTGGTCGACGCGTATCCCCGGTGCGTTGTCGGTGTCGGTTACTGCTTCGCGTGTCGGCGTGAAGGCGAGCCGGCGCAAAGCGCCGCACGCCCGCGCGTTCGAGGGTGTCCGTCGGGCCGGGTTCGGAGCTGTCCGAGAGTTCCGGCACCCGGTATACGGCAACCGCAACGTGTGGGTATCGCAACCGACCCGACCGTTTCTCGCCCCGGCGATCCGCGAGAACCAGGCCGGGTTCTTCGACGCCGCACAGGAATCCATCGTCAACGCGGCCCGAACTGTGGGCTGGACCAAATAGAAAGCAGACCGACCATAATGCCTGAATCGAAATATCCGCCCGTCGATGTCGACATCAAATGGCTCACCCCGCGTGAACTGAAAGACATCATGGACAACGCCGGCCTGTCAGCCGACGACCTCGATAACCCGATGGGTGCCGACGATCCCGGCCGGGCGCTCGCCGCTCTCGCGTGGGTGATCACCCGCCGCGAGTTCCCCGACTTGACGCTCGACGATGCGTGGGACATTCCGATTGATTTGGACGATAACCCGGTGGACCCTACGAGCGCCAGCAGCTGAAACTGTTGGCGACGCTGGCGGCCCGTTTTCATACGTCGATCGACGAGCTCGAGAACCGCCCGATGTGGCAGATCACCGACATGCTCGACATTGCTTCTTCAAAGGGCTGATTCATGGCTGCACCGGCACGCGACCTGATCGTCAACCTCGTTGGTCGCACGAATCAGTTGATGGGTCCGTTGCAGGGCGCGTCGGCGAAGATGACGCAGATCGGGTCGACGTTGTCGAAGACGTTGACTCCCGCGGCGGCTGCGTTGGGTGTCGGCATGGCGATGGCCGGACGCGAGTTCAACGGCGGCGTTGACGCGTTGCGGGTTGGGACTGGCGCGACAGGCGCCGAACTCAAGAAGATGACGGCGCAGATGAAATCGGTGTCGACGAACTCGTCGCTTGCCCGTATCGGTCTGGGCCGGGTTGGTGAGATCATGGCCGACGTTTCGACCCGCACCGGTCAGACCGGCGAAGGACTCGAGAACCTGACGACCCGGTTCGCGCAGTTGGAACGCATGAACATCGCCGCGGATGTCGGCAACGTCGCCCGCGTGTTCGGCGACTGGTCGATAGCGACCGAAGACCAGGCCGAAGTGATGGACCAACTGTTTATCGCGGCGCAGGAATCCGGCGCGTCGATAGATGAACTGTCGACGAAGATAGTCGAGTTCGGCGCACCGCTCCGTAATCTCGGGTTCGGGTTTGAAGAAGCGACCGCGCTGTTAGCTGCGTTCGAGAAGAACGGCGTCAACACCGAAACGGTGATGGCCGGGCTGAAGATCGGCATTGGCACGTTGGCTAAGGCCGGGGAACCGGTGCCGGAGACTTTCCGGCGGATCGTGACAGAGATCGAGAACACAGAGGACGCTTCGGAAGCGACCCGTCTGGCGATCCAGTTGTTTGGGTCGCGTGCCGGGCCGGACCTCGCCGACGCTATCGGTAACGGACAGTTCGCGATCGAGGAAATGATCACGGCGCTCGCTACAGGCGAAGACACGATCGACGCTGCGGCCGAAGCGACAACCCGATGGACTGACAAGCTCGCCGGTTTGAAGAACCGGGTGGTGGGTACGTTGGGGCCGTTCGGCGAGATGGGCGCACTGTTGTCGGGTGCGGTGGCGTCGATCGGGCCGTTGCTGTTGGGGTTGGGCCTGTTGGGTCCGGCGTTGCTCAAAGTCAAGGCGGCCGTCGTGGGAATGAGCCTGTCGATGGCTGCGGTGCCGTGGGTCGCGCTCGCTGCCGGCGTCGCGGTTGCCAGCGTCGCGTTGTGGAAATTCACTCGCAACTCGGGCAACGCCGAAGCGATACAACGCAAAGCCGCCGCACAGACCGAAGAGTACCGGCGTAAGGTCGACGCGTTGGCGTCGACGCTTGATGCCGCGACGCAGGCGTCGTCGGAACAAACAGCCGAATTCGTGGCGTCAGAGATCGCGGCGATCGGGCTTAGTGAGGCATTCGCCGAAGCCGGTCTGACCGGTTCGACGCTGGTCGGTGCGTTGGAAACGATCGGCGCCGAGCAGACGACGAACAGGAGCGGCACCCAGGAACTGCTCGACGAGTACGGGTTATGGGGCACCGCGACGTTCGAGCAAGAAGAACTGTTGCACGACCTGGCCAACGCGTTGGGCATCGCTTCGATTGAGGCAGGACTGGCCGAGGAAATCACCGGCGATTTGGCAGGGACAGCGGACGAAGCCGCCGAAAAGATCGACGACCTCGAGGACGCCTACACCGATCTGGTGAACGCTTTTCTGGGCGGGTTCAACGCCCAAACCGAAGCCGAAGAACTACTGGGTGACATCGTCGGAGCGATGGACGAGCTCGAAGGCAAATCGACCACCGACATACGCAACGAACTAGCACAGTTCGTCGGTGACCTTGCCAGCGTGCAGGGCAAAGCCGACGAGGCAGGCATTAGCGTTGACGAGTTTCTTGACCCGGCAAAGACCGGTCTTGCTGACCTGATCAACGCCGCCGGTCTGTCTGCTGACGAGGTCGAGGTATTGATCGGCACGCTGCAACGCATCGACGGGATGCGCGTCGCTGCCGGCGTTGATCTCGAAACTGTGATCGGCGTCAGGCGGGCGGACCTGATCGGTTTGAACTCCGGGGCCGGTGCGCCTGGTGCCGGAATCAATATCACGATTCCGGTGACGGTCGAGATGGACGGCGAAGTAGCAGGGAAGGCTGTTGTCGAGGCGAACCTGAATGCTGGCGGCGGGTTCCAGTGAGCCTGGCACGTGTCGAGATCGCTTTCGGTGTAGCCCCGTTCAACAGCACGTCGCTGGACGTCGCGACGAACTGGGTCGATGTGTCGGCGTCGTGCCGCAGCGTCAAGTACAAGACGTCGTCGGCGTCTGACCGGTTCTCAGTGTTTTCCGCGGGTAGCGCGACGGTCGTGTTAGATGATCGTGACCGCGAGTTCGACCCGTCGTATGCGTCGAGCACTTATGTCGGCGATTTCAAACGCAGCACGCCGGTCAGGGTCATCGGCACGCACACGCTCGGAGCTGCGACGTATGACGAAACCGGCGGCGCGTCCGAAGACCTTTGGACGCTGTCGGCGCATGGCATGGATGACGGGCAACGTGTCCAGTTTTCTGCTGTCGGCACTGGAGCGTCGGGGTATGCGGCCGACACCGACTATTACGTGGTCGGGTCGACGGCCAACGCGTTTCAACTGTCGGCGACTCTTGGCGGCGCGGCTATCGCGGGGACCGGCGACTCGGCGGGTACTTGGACGTTGGGCCGGTTAGATACGCAGTGGTACGGGTACGCGAAGAAATGGACGCCCGGCTACCAGGGCCTCGACGCGGTGACGACGTTGACGGCGCATGACGGGCTGGGCCTGTTGGCCCGATACGATTTAGACGAGATCGCGGCGGCGCATTCGGGTGACACTGTCGCCGCACGCATCGGCCGAATACTGGACGAGGTCGGGTTCCCGTCGTCGTACCGCGACCTCGACCCCGGAACGTCGTTGACTTCGACGACGTTTGGTGTGAACGCCCTACGGCACTGCCAACTGGCGGCCCGGTCCGATGGCGGCTGGTTCTACGCTCAACGCGACGGGACACTCACGTTCGACGGCCTCGACGCGTTGACGACGACGAGGCAGTTGACGTCGCAGGTGACGTTGTCGCACGACACTGCGCCGATGTATCTGCTCGACACGTTGCATCGTGAAGGCGTCGGTGAAGGGTTCCGTAACCTTGTCCGCATCGGCGGGCCGGCCGTCACGACCGCAGAGAACGACGCGACGGCCGCCGACGAAGCACCGGTGACGTTTCAACGCCTCGATTTGTTGATGAACTCCGACGCTAAAGCGTCGGGGCTCGCCGATTTCTACGCCGACCTGTTCGCTACCGAAACACCGTTCCATTCCGCGGTGACGGTCACGGCGGCTGCCGTTTCTGACGCCACATACAACTCTGAGATATTCCCCCGCAAGATCCGTGACCGGGTGACAGTGGAGCTCGCACCGGTAGGCGGCGGCGCTGACCTATCCGATCAAGTGTTTATCGACGGTATCGCCGGAACGATCACACCCGCCCGATGGAACATTTCGTACCGGTTCGCTTCGGCCGACGCATACGACAACAACCTGGCGTCGGCTCCGTCGACGTGGGGCGTGTGGGGCACCGGCCTGTGGGGCACCGCGACATGGACTTATTGAAAGGCCAACCCTGATGGCTGTTCCTGCACTCCCAGCTGACGTGACGGACGGTAACGCCACATCGGCGGCGCATCAGAACACGATTCTGGATCACACGCAATGGTGGCGCGACACCCGCCCGCTGTTCCAAGGCTCAGGGATCACCGGCACTACCATCTCAACGGCCACGTTCACCGAGTACGGGCATGGCCTAGTGTCTGCGACATTTCATCAAACCCCGCTGACTAACACTGGCACGTTTACGGTGGCGTCGACCACGAACGCCGACGGCGCTTACAACGTAGAGGTTACCGACGCCGGGATATACGAAGGGTTCTGGGGCGTTCAGTTCGCTTCGAACGCTACCGGTAGACGCGAAGCCGCAGCGCTGAAGAATGGTGAATCGTCGGCAGCCAACCAAGCCATCCGTGTTCCGGCAGTCAGCGGTAACGCCACAGAGATAGCTGTCCCGTTCGCGTTCGATTGCGCGGCGGGCGATGAGCTGTCCGTGACGCTGTATCAGAACTCAGGCGGCGTTCTGGCCGTGACGCCGTGGTTGTATGTGAAGTGGGTGCAGTCCACGTAGCGTTTGGGGGGTGGTGGTAGGGGGTCGGTGAGGTCTGTCATCGTGTTGTGGTTTTTCGGTCTGGGCCGTGCATGGCTTGTCGGACTACATCGAACCGGGCGGCGGCGTCGTCGAAGTTGTCGTACATTTCGGATGGGGCGCCGGTAGCGAAGATGATCCAACCCTCAGATCCGAGAGATTGCAGCGAGCACTTCATGGCGTGGCCTTTGTGTGGAGGGTGTCTGCTGGCCACATGCGGCCTTCGGGGGTGGGTCGGGATGGGGGCGCGGTGCCGCGGTGGTGTCGGACTCTTAACGCTCCGGGGGTGATGCCGAGCTGGTCGGCTGCCTGCCGTGTGGTGAGCAAGGCCGGTGCGGTTCCGCGTTTGGGGGGTGGTGGCAGAGGGGCGGTTAGGTCGGTCATGTGGGTTCGCTGGTGTCTAGCGTGCTGCTGGGTCTAGGGTTGCGGATTGTTCTGACGTAGGCCCAATCGGACACGGCGGATCTGTCTCGGATGATCTGAGCAGCGATAGCCGCCCGAACCGGGTAAGAGTCTGAGTCGGCAGCGAGTCGAGCAAGCAGCCGGGTTGGTACCTGAGAGTTCATGACCTCAGCTAGGCGTCGGTTCTGTCGGGCTTCGGGGATGGACCAGACATCTCTTGGCCCGGTCATGGCGTGTCGTGTTGTGTCGCGGCTGCGGTTGCGAGCATTTGTCCGATGATTGTGATGGCTTGTGTTTCGGTGAAGCCTTCTGCTGTTAGTCCTGCGTACATGTCTCTGGCCCATCGTGCTACTAGGCGTGTGCCGGCTGTTGCTTCTTCTGGTACGTGGTAGGTCACAGCGTCACGGTTCTCGGTCTGGTGTTTGCGGGTGTGTGCATACTCCCTAGGCTAGCACTGGTGTAACACGTGTTACAAGGGGGTTGGCGCGCGTTGTGGGTGTGTGCTTTCAGTTTTGGGTGTGTTTGTGCTGGTCAGGGGAGTGCATGCTTGGCGCGCGAAGTGGGTCCAGTCCACCTAGACAGAATGAAAGGCAGACCAGACATGAAGACCAGAACCATCACAGCAGCAGTTGTCGCGGCGGCGCTTGGCGTTGCCGGGTGCGAACTCGCGCAACCCGACGGCACGTGTGTCACGCCGACCGATGACCGCATCATCGACTACACCCACGCCGACGTCATCATTACTTGCTGGGACGATTTCGACGGCGACCCGCAATATCCGACGGTCAGGCCGTACGGCGTTCGGACTGTCGAATACCCGACCGTGACCCCGTAAAGGACCGGCCATGATTGAACGTGTTCGACAGTTCCCGGCGAGGTTTCAGGCGCTGATAGTCGCAGCCACGCTGCTACTCACCGCGTTCGGTGTGCCGTGGACCGAAATACAACTGGCCGCCATATCGACGTTCACCGCCGCAGGCATCGCACTGTTCCTCGAGCCGCCCGGCAACAAGACCTGACCAGTGTTGACGCAGGCCAGGTACGACGCAGCGATAGACGTCGCCCGCCGCGTGTGGGACACGACCGAAGGCACCCACACGCGGCACGGCGAACGGGCACTGTCGGAGATCGGCGGCGTCGAGGTCCACTGGACCGGCACCGGCGGCGACATCGCCGACCACGGCGACACAGACACCGAACTGCTGTCGTTTGAACGGTTCCACGAAGTCACGAAACGCTGGTACGACCTGTTCTACAACGCCGCCGTCGACTCCGAAGGTTTCACCTACGCGGGCCGCGATATCACGATCCGGTCGCAGTCGAACCTGAACGGCTGGCTGACGTTGCTGGTCGTGGTCGGCCCCGACGATCAACTGACCGGCCCGGAACTCGTCGCGATCGAGGCCGGCATTCGCCGCATGTGGCAAGCCGTTGACCCGACGCTGCAACCCGCGTCGATCCGGTATCACCGCGAACGGTCAGCGACGGCATGCCCCGGCGACCAGATAGCGGCACTCGTCGAACATATCCGGACCACGCCGACCACGGAGGCACCACCGATGGCACTACACCCCGACGCTCAAACCGCTGCCGACGCAGGAATATGGAACGGCGCTGACCCCGACCAGCCGGCCACGCGTGAACACGCGTCGATCATGGCGCAACGGGCGAAGCAACAGGCCATCGCCGACGCTCAGGCGATCGTCGCCGAGTTCGCTGCAAGCCTCAACGACGCCCGCGACCGCATCACCGCGTTAGAGGCGCAGCTTGACTCAGCGCTCGCAACACAGACGATCCCTGACCCTGTACGGGTCCAAATCGTAGGCATAGGCGGCTGACCGTGTCCGATATCGAAATGCTCCTGGCTATAGGCGGAATCATGGTGGCGATCACCGCCGGAATCGTTGTCCCGCTAGCAATCAAGTTCGGCGCATGGATGGGCACCGTTACCGAAACGCTCGCCGACATACGCATACACCAGGGCCGCCACGACGAACGACTCGACGACCACGAACGCCGACTCGAGGGCGCCGGCTGGTGAGGCTGACCGGGTACCAGATCACCTATTTCGATCTGGTCCCCGAGCAGGTAGCCCGCCGCGTCCGGTTCCACCGGGTGCCGTGGTTGTGGGCGGGTGGCGTGACGGTCGGCCGACACATATTCCTGCGCCGCGGGTTCGAGCTGTCGTCGGACATTCTGATCGCGCATGAGCTCGTACACGCCCACCAATACGCACGGCAAGGCACCGTCGGTTTCCTGCGGGCATACCTCACCGATTACTTGAGGTTGACGGTCGTTGACGGATGGCCGCACCGTGTCGCATATTTCCGAATGTCGGCCGAACGGTCGGCACGATCCGAAGCCCGCAAGTGGGCTGCCCGCAGGGGTGTCGCATGACGTGGCCACAGTGGGTGTATCTGGCTGCGTTTATCGCCGGGTTCAGTGTCGAAATGTGGGCGGTGTTCAACGACCATCCCGGCGACACGATCACCGCGACGCTTGAGCAGTCGCCTCTGCTGTGGGTGCCGACCGTCGTGTTGTGTGCGTGGGCGCTCGGCCATTTCACGTTGGGCGTGTACGCCGAACGGGTCGGCGGTATCGCCATGTTGCTGCTCGCTCCGGTCGTGTGGCGTATGCAACGTCCCGACCGCCGACGACGCAATTAGCAGCGCACGGATTGAGCAGTTCGCGGGGCTGAAGGTTGGCTCGGTCGGTTCTCCTCCGCACTGGGGTGCCCGACATACGCGGGTCCCGCCGGCTCCACGGGCGTCGCCGCGGCATCCACCCCGATTGTACGTGGGGGCTCTGCCGCGGCGGCCACCCCCACCGTTTCCACAAACCGGAACATATCAACCGGAACACGGAACATAACCCTTCCCCTCCACGACCAGGAGAACACTGATATGTCGACACTTTGCGTTACCGGCCCGACCCTTTGCGTGATCGGCCCGCACTCGTCAGGCACACGACTAATGGCCCGCGTCGCACGCGACGGCCTCGAGCGGCACGGCTGGGAAATCTACCACCGCAGCCTGCCCGGATCATGGCCGACCCGCGGCAGCCGGTTTGTGTGGATCGAACGCGACGCACACTGCACGATGGCGTCGCAGATACGCAACGGCCACGCCCGCAACATCGACGAAGCACACGACAACCTGACCGAAGCAAAACAGCAATTCCATTTGATGCTGTCGCAAGGCATGGACGTGTTGACCGTTCATTACGACGAGCTCCGCACCAACCCGGATCGGGTGATCTGGAACCTCGCGAACTGGATGGACGTCGGGGTTTGGGATTTCGGTGAACCGTTGTTTGACGGCGACGCCCAGTACCGCGACATGAATCTGGCTGACGTCAGACCGAAACCCGAGGTCGGCGTCGAGGTGCGCGGCGGAGCGACAGGGCCGGGCGCGTCGGTCGGCGTGTCGATCCCGCAGGTTCGGGCGTCGGGCAATGCCTAACCCGTTCCGCGGCAAAGCCCAACAGGAAGCGAACGGGTTGTGGGTGGCCCGCAAGGCCGCCGAGTTCGCACACGACATGCGAAGCCAGAAGGCCCGGCCGGGGCTGTTCAACCGTCGCAGCCGCAAACGCACCGTGTACGGCCCGACCGGCCGACCGATCGCTGTCGTGCATGTGTCCGGTTTCGGGAACACCGAGCACGAATACGACGATCACCAGGACGCCGTCGTCAGACCCGACCCGGTGAAAATCTCGGCCGAAATGATGCACGAACACAACCGGGAACTATTCGCCGGCAAACCGCTACCAGCCCCGGGCGCATTCGATCTCGAGGTTCAACGGCTCCGGGAACGCTACGCCGCCAACCCGACGCCGGAAGCGTGGGCCGAATACCAGCGCGTCAAACAACAACAGGTCGCAGTGTTGCGGGAACGCAAACTACGCCGCCACCTATCAGGAGCATAAACACAATGGCTATCACCACCAGCGGGGTCTACTGGCTCAGCGTCGAGAAGTTCCTCACTGCCGCTACCGGCATCGTTTCGTGGGAATCAACCGCCTGCAAGTACGCGTTGGCGTTGGACGCTTCGACACCGAACTTCGATCTGCACGATTTCCGAAACGATTTCACCGAAGCAACCGGCACCGGCTACACCGCCGGCGGCAACGCTCTCGTGTCGCCCGCGTTGACGATCTCGGCCGGCATGAAATACGACTTCAACGACCCGCAGTGGACTACGTCGACGATCGCGTCGGCGATGGCCGGCGTTGTCTGTTCGGGCAACGCCACGAACACGATCGACGAGACCCATTTCTTGCAGGATTTCGTCACCGCCGTGTCAACCACGGCCGGGACGCTTGACGTAGCGATTCACGCCAACGGCGCACTGACTTTCGCCTGATGGCGGTCGATCCTGACGTTGTCGTAGAACTCGAGCGGCGTGACGCCGCGCATGCTGCGACGGTCGACGCTGTTGCTTCGGTGACGGCTGTGCTGGACCTGTTGGTTCAGCGTGTTGCGGTGCTTGAGGAACGGGCGATGCAACCACCAGCGCCTGTTCCGGTGCCGGTTCCTGATCCGACGCCAGAACCGTCGCCAGAACCGTCGCCAGAACCGTCGCCGGCTCCCGCGCCGGCTGCGACGCGTGGCGTGCTAGCCGACGTTCCCCGCACCGCTCTGTCGGGCAAACACATACCGGCCGTTGCCGAAGTGTTCGCAGACCGGTGGGGCGGCTACATATCGGTGCAAAACGACCGCACCACGATCCACAACTACCAGCGGCACCCCGAACCCGTCCCGGCCACGGGCGACGGGTTACGCATCGACGGCTATCAGCATCCGGTGACCGGCACGATCCTGTCGCACGTCGACATCGGCGAACGACCCAACGCCGCGCCCGGTAAGCACATCGACGCGGTGCAGATCACCGGCCCCCACCTCGTCACCCAGTGCGACATTCTGCACTCGATCATTGGCGGCGCAGCCAACGCCGCGCTGATGATCAAGAACTTCGCCGGCACGCTCAGCATCCGCAACTCAGAGATCCGCAAGAACGGGCAGCACTGCGTCCGGGCACATCTGCAAGGCGGCATGGCGGGCGTGTTCCAGTGCGCCGAGTCCGACATCGTGAAGGTCAGCCTTGTGGGCGACTGGACCGTGTCGATCGACGACGCCTCGAACATTCCTGAAGGGGTGTGGCTGGCCCCGTCATCGTCGTCGCCGGCTGTTCGTATCCGATAGGGGGCCGCTGTGGCTGTTGACGTCGACGGCACTCAGGGCACTAAGTCGGTTACGACTCAGGTCACGACCCGCGAGATCGACTACCCGGCGTCCGTCGCCGCGGACATGGTTGTCATGGTTCGCACGTCGTCGTCGCGTGCCGTGTCTGTTTCGGCCGCTACCGGCTGGAAGCGCATGGCCGAAGCGGTCGACGAGAACGACGTCGAAGTCGCCATCTTCATCAAAGACACCCTGTCGGCCGGGACCGAAGGGTCAACGACCGCGTCTTTCGGAACGTCCGACGAGTCGCGGCCTTACAACTCTGTCGTCACGCTCATTTCGGGGTCGTCGGTTGCCGCCGCGCAGGCCGCGACGGTAGCTACCGCCAACAGCAATTTTGATTCGACGCCGAACCTGGCGTCGATCACCGCCGCGGTCGGGTCGATGTCGTTCGCGTTGGCCGGCACCGAAGACGCCACCAACAAACTCACGTCGCATCCGTCGGGGTTCACCGAAGACGCCAACATTCAAACCGATGGGCCGTCATCGGTTGACGTGTCGACCTACTACGCGCACAAGGCGAACACGTCCGCCGGTGCCGTAACAGGCAACTGGACGCTGTCGTCGGGCGAACAAACCGCGACCGCTCACATCGTCATCCCGGCCGCGTCGGCGTCGGGCACCGCGTCAGGCACCGCTTCACCGGCGACTGTGGCTGTCACTGCGACCGTCCCGGCCGTCACGGCTTCGGTGTCAGCCGATGCCACCGCCACACCTGCAACGACAGCGGTCGCTGCGACGATCCATGCGGTCACCGCGTCGGGTACCGCTAACGCGTCGACAACACCAGCCGCCGTCGCTGTCACCGCGACGATCCCGGCTGCCACCCCGTCGGGTCAGGCCAACGCCACCGCGTCGCCCGCGGTCGTAGCGGTCACAGCTTCTGTTCCGGCCGCCGCCGCAACACAGAGCACCGCGACGGCCCCAGCCACAATCGCCGTCACCGCTACGGTGCCGGCGGTCACTGCTTCGGGTGCGTCTGGTTCAACAGCCACCCCGGCCACAGTCGACGTCACCGTCGCGGTTCCCGCCGCGGCGGCTCGGGCCGGCGCAACAACGGCACCAGTCACAGTCGCGGTCACCGCAACGATCGACGCTGTCGTCACCGGGGCCGGTTCGACAGTCACTGCGCCTGTCGTCACCGTCACAGCCACGCACCCGACGGTCGACGTGTCCGGCACGGCACCAGCCGCTGACGTCACCGCAGCGGGCGCCACGCTCAACACCGTCACAGCAGAAGCCGGACCGCTCAACGCTGTTGTCACCGGGGCTGCGTCGCTCAACAAAACGACCGGCGAAGGCGACTCGCTGAACGCCACCACCGGCTACACACTGCCGCTCGTCGTCGTCACCGGCGCCCAATAACCGAGGACCCTTTATGGCTCGCACACCGTCCGCTGTTATCCGCGTCGGCGACATCGCCGAATGCGGGTTCGTGTTCCGCAACAAGGCAGGCGTGCTCACATCGCCGACCACGGTGTCGGTCGAAATCTACGACGAAACCGGCGCACTCGCCGAGACGGTCACGCAGACCGATTCGAGGGTGACGCTCGGCGCGACGCTCGGCACCACCCTCGCCGAAACGAAGCTGGGTCTGACGTCATCTGAGAACAGCGCCGGCACCGGCGTGGTTTCGGTCGAGGTCACCCCCGACGCGGCCGGCCAGTGGGCCGTGTACTGCGCCGGAACAGCGACGATCACCGGCGCAGCCAAATTCGCGTTCAAGGTGTACGACAAAGACGAATAGGAACCGACCAGCACAAGGCGCAGTCGCGGGCCCCGGCATGGATTCCCTGGTCGGTCGGCCGGTGCCCGCGACAGCCACCCGACCAGGAGGTTCACCGCTATGGCCGCACCCGTCGAAGATTCCGAACCGCTTTCTGATGCCGCACGGTTTGCCGCTGCGGCTATCACGAAAGACGAATCGTATGCGCGGCGGCAACGCCACAAGCTCGACGATTTCCTGACGTCGCTCGACGACGTCGATCTGCGCGACGAGATCGTCGCCCGCCTATCACGCCGCGACATTCCCCCGAAGGGGATCGTGGACGGCCTGAAAGCGGTCTGCGATTTCACCGTGTCGGAACACACTGTCGCTAAGTGGCGTGACCGTCATGGCATCTAAAGCCGAATTGTTCGCCGACGCCGCAAAGACCGACACCGAACAGTTGCGCCGCGATAACCGGCGACTCACGAAACACGTCGAACACCTCGAGCGTGAACTGCGGGTCGCGACCCGGCTCCGCACGATTGACGCTCAAATACCGAAATGGACGGCCCCGAAACGCCGCACCAAAGCGTTGACCGCCGCGCCCGTCCTGCTGTTGTCGGACTGGCATTTCGGCGAAACTGTCGACCTGCGAACAATGGACGGCTGGAACGAATACGACGACGACATCGCTCTCGAGCGGTGGGAACGCGTCATTAACCAGACACCCGAAATGGTGCTCCGGCATATGCACGGGTTCGGTCTGCCGTTCGCGGTGGTGGCGATCATGGGCGACATGCTTTCGGGCGGGATTCACGAGGAGCTTGCCCGCACCGATTCGTCAACGGCTCCGGCGACGGTGACGACGTGGGCGCCCCGAATCGTTGCCGGTCTCCAACATTTGGCCGACACGCTCGACACTGAACGCATCGTCGTGCCATGCGTAGACGGTAACCATGACCGGCTCGATCACCGTACCCCGATGAAACGCCGGGCCGAGTCGGCGATGACGTGGGTCCTGTATCAGTGGATAGCTGATCGTCTATCGGACGACCCGCGGTTTCATTTCGTGATCTCGAGGTCGTCTGACGTCCGGTTGCCGATCTTCGATGAGCATCATCTGTTTGTTCATGGTGATGGTGCGCGTGGTGGCGGTGGGATCGGTGGGATCTGGCCGCCGATTATGCGTTACACGACGAAGCTGCGCGACATTTACGCGGCTCAGCAGCAGCCGATCAGTCACGTCAACCTGGGCCATTTCCATCAGTATGTGATCGGCCGCGGGTTTCTGGTGAACGGGTCCGGTAAGGGCTACGACGAATACGCGAGGCGCAGCGCGTTCGCGCCGGAGCGTCCGGTGCAGGCCCTGTACGCGGTAGCGCCCGAGCGGGGCGTCATTTTCAACGCACCTGTCCACGCCGACTAGGCAACCATTCCCCACTGGCATAGAAGTGCTCGACTACGCCCCGGCCCTAGTGGCCGGGGCGTTCGCCGTTTTGGGACAGACTATTTCGGTGATGTGTGACTTGACGTACCCACTTTGACCAGGCATAATAGATACATGAGCAAGAGCGAGAGCCTTTCGATAATCAAGCTTGCAGAGCGGATCACCACCGAGGCCGAGGCATACAAGATGCTGGAGGACATGCGCTGGGGTGAGGATCTGTCGCGGCAGTCGTGCCCCAAGTGCGCCAGCGTCCGCAAGTTCTATTTCATCAAGCCCAAAGAGGGTGAGACTCGCAAGACGAACCGGGGAACCGCTACTCAGCGTCGTCGCTGGAAGTGTGCCGACTGCCGTCATCAGTTCTCGGTGCTTACCGGCACCATCTTCCACGGCACCCACATTTCAGTGCGCAAGTGGCTATTCGTGATCTTCGAGATGTGTGCTTCCAAGAACGGCATCTCAGCCCGAGAGATCGAGCGCAAGTACGAACTGACCGCTAAGTCGGCGTGGTTCATGACGCATCGGATTCGTGAAGCGATGAAGCGTGAGCCACTTGCAGGCCTTCTGGCGAACACGACTGTCGTGGCCGATGAGACGTTCATCGGTGGCAAGCCAAAGAACAAGCATCGCCAGGGCCGTCCTGCCCGTCTCGGTGGTCGTGGACCTGGCGGCACTGTTGGCAAGACCGCCGTGTTGTCGCTGGTCGACAAGTCCTCCGGTGAGGTTCGGTCACGGGTAGTGCCCGACGTATCGGGCGACACGCTGAAGGAAGCAATCGCCGATCAGGTCGACACGCCATCCTCGCATCTCCACACCGATGGCTGGTTGGGATACCGCAAGCTCGGCCGAGACTTCGAGTCCCACGAGTACGTGGACCACTCGACGTATGAGTACGTGCGAGGCGACGTGTCTACGAACCAGGCCGAGAACTACTTCTCACAGTTGAAGCGTGGCCTCGACGGCACCCACCACCACGTTTCGACCAAGCACCTGCACCGGTACCTGGCCGAGTTCGACTTCCGCTACACGACCCGCACTGTCTCCGACACTGAGCGGATGCGGAAGCTGGTCGACCAGACTCAGGGTCGGCGGCTGTCGTGGAAGCCAGTGACGGAACGATGAGGTTCCGCTATCGTTGAGTTGTGGACCGGTCGGGGATCGGACCCGAGAGGAAGCCTGCCAAGGGGTTCGCTCGTCACCAAGACCCGGCCCGTTAACAACAGAAGTACCACCGGAGTGGTGCCCCGAAACCGCACCAGATGCCTCACCGTTACGAGCGGTGGGGCATCGGCCTTTAAAGGGTCCGAGGCCTACGCCCTAGGCATCGTCATTACCTCCTGCGATTCCGAGAGCGCGTTCGATGCGATCTAGCAGGTCTGGGTCCAGTTCAGTCTGGGCGTTCGCCCGCTCGAGAAGCATGTCGAGATACTGCTGTTTCGCTGGGCTGACCGCTGGGACGACAGGAGGGGTTGTTGGTGGTTTTGCGGCTGCCGCGGTCTTCGGCTGTGTGCCAGCCTGAGCGTGGCGACCGCGTGGCTTGGACGGCGCAGACTCAATAATCTTGGCATACTCGCAGAGCCCTAAGAAGAGAGAAGTCATCCGAGGTCGTTGCCCTTCGGGCTTGTAACCGCGGAACGCGTCTTCAACTTCGGCAGCGGTTGCGGAGGACGGGTCACAGAACGCGAAGATCGGTGCATAGGTTGAGCGGAGCCACTCGCCCAGGCGGGGAAGGAACTCATCGCCTGGGGCATTCTTGAGCGTCTCAAACTGATCCGTTGGTCGGCCTTCCTCGTCGATGAGATCAAGACGGCGGAGTGCGGCCTTTGTTCGCGGTATCAGGCTCTTGGAGACGCCCCCACGCTCTATCGTGGCGTCGGTTACCGGAAGCCCACCGAACCCAGTCTTGCGGTATCCCTCAATGATGCCGACCACGGCCTTGGAGGGGGCGTACGGCCACGAGTCGGTCGTTGGTGTTTCGGTAGGCATTTGTCTGAACCTCCTTCGTTACGTCTGTAACGGTCGAGTGTGGTATCAGAAACGATAGACGCGCGGACACGTGGAGTCAAGCGTTCTCAAGAAAACCTTGTGACCTGGGGGTTTGGGCGTCAGGATCAACCACATGGATGTAGTTCCTGTAATTACGCACACCGCCTGGGGCAGCTGTATCGCTATGTCGCCCGATTCGTTCCGCTTCCGAATCGCCGTCGTCGGGACAACCGAGGAGGACGCCCGGTCGCTGTTCGACGCGGCCGCCGCTGAGTGGGAGGCTCTCTCTGATGAGCGAACACGAGCGGCCTGACCGCGACGAACCGATCACCATCCCCCTCGATCCAGAGAAGGCGCTGAAGGCGCTCTTGGCCGTGGACCCCGATGAGGAGCCTGCAGCGGGCGAGCCAGGCGAGTCGGACTAGCCGCTCTCGACCACTCCGTCCTGGTAGGGAGCCTCGTAGCGTTCGGACCACGATCGGTACTCCCGATGGGGGCCGAGGGTGCTGTCGAGTAGTTCCCGCCACGTCTTCTCGTCAACTGTCGGCCGAACGCCAAAGGCTTCGATGGTCGTCTGAATGAACTCCTCCACCGAAACACGGGGTGTCGGAATGTGGAGCGTTTGCATCTGCGGAAGGCGACTTTCGCCGACGTGGAAGTGAGGCAGTCGCTCGGGGGAGACGTTCTGTCCTGGATGCCAGTGAAAGGACATCAACTCTGCGTTGCCCTGCTTGATCCGCAGGATGTAGGCGCAGGTTGTGCAGCGGTACGGCCCACGGTCCTCATCGTCGGGGCAGTGGATCACGAGATACGACATCTCCACTTCGATGAGAAGCTTCGGGGCGTAGTCGCCGTCCACAGGGACCTCCAGACCTTCGCCCCCGTTCAGCGTTAGCGTTTGGATTGTGTCGAGCGGCGGGTGGTCGCGATAGATAACGGCGCTGTCGCCAAGGCAGGACAGGGCGTCCTTGATAGGCGTGACGAAGTTCTCGACCGCTTCCGATGGGGAGTTACCGGGCAAGGGGGATCAACATCGCTACCTTCATGGCGGCGGTGTGATCCATACCTTCGATGTCCCCGGCGTTCCACCGAGCGGTGAAGTCGTCCCCGGACATGTCCAAGAGTCGGTGCGCGGCTCGGTCAAGAATCTCGCGCCCTTCCGCCTGGTTGACGGCGCGGCTCTCAACGGTTCCGAGTTCACCCATGTGTACAACTATACGCACACGGTGTGCCATTAACAGGGGCACACGGCCCATCTATGAGCCTCTGTTGCGCCGAAACCAACAAAGGGGCCAAAAATGACCTCCAGAAATCTCACTGAGCACCAATCCCCAACGGCAGCTCTGGTGAGTGGGTACGTCAAGTCACACATTGCCGTCGCGTGCAGTGCATCGCCGCGGCGATGTCTGATTGTGAGAGGCCTCGGCGCCACCTGGCGAAATGGATTCGTCCACCGGTTGTGTCGAGGCCCGGATTGTTGATTTGTGCATCTGTTAGGGCCATGCACTGATCATACCCCGAACGGCGCAAACGGCACAATAGGCACAAAGTGCAAATATCCTTGACATTTGTCACGCTAAGCGTCACTATCCCTGCATGGCGCAAACGAAACTAACAAGTGCCCAAGCGGCCGACAGGCTCGGAGTCTCGATCAAGACCCTTCAACGATGGGTACGCGACGGACTGATCCGCGGCTACGCACTCCCCTCCGGTCGGCTCCGGTTCGACCCAGATGACATCGACGGCGCACTGCAAGAGGTCGCCTAATGACCGTGTCGCAGGGCGAACAGTTCAAAAAGATGCTGACCAGCCGCTCGTCGAAAACGCTGCGCCGCTGGCTCGACCGCGGCTGGGTCCCACCCCGCCGCGAATGGATCGAAGACGAACTCGCAAACAGGGAGGCCCGCTGATGTACTCAGCCCTGCTACTCGTCGTGATCGTGACGAACGCGATCTGGTTCGTGATCGCCGTCGAAGCGCTGTCACACGACGAACGACACGACCGATGACCGCCGCGATCGAACCACGCCTGCCGACCGTGACCGTCGTCGCCGAATACGGCGACGAACGCGTGCCAGTCGAACAAGCCGTCGCCGACCTGGCCGACGTTCTCGACTCGATCATCGGTCAGCACTTCTCGAACCTGCCCGACATGCAGTTGACGTACCCGGTCGAACTGCTGCAACTCGTCGCCCGCTCTTTGCATCGGATACCGGAAACGATCGCGGTGACGACATGACCACCCCTTATTTCAAGGCTGTCAGGCCCAACGGTCAGACCCGCAACGGACTGGACTGGAACGTCCCCTCCGGCACCGTTGTCCGGGCCGATCACAACATCGGGACACCAGACCACGGCGAAGTGTGCCCGAAGGAAGAAGGCGACGGGATCTCTGTAGCGAAGACGTGGTTTGGGGCTTCGCAGGCGTCGTTCCCGACGGTGCGCTGTTGCACGATCAGCTTCGACCCTGCCGACGTGCTAGCAGAAGACGACCACAAGGTGCGGGTGCGGGCGGCGACATGAACACCCTCGAGTTCGACGATCCGGCGGTGCTGCATCACCGGCACGACCCGTCAACCGCGGTCGACGCCGCTCAGGCCACGATCCGCCCAGCGTGGGGATGCCGTCACCGGTCGTCGTTCCCGACACCGACATCGTTCTCGCGTCATCTGACCAACGCTCACCGTTGGACGCCGTGACCGGCCGTTGCGCGTCGCCGTCTTGTCAAGGCCGCACCGAACCCGTCTCGACGCTCGGCGTCTGTGCCCGATGCGCGCATCCGTCCGCGTACGGCGACAACGCCATGTCGTCCGCGTTCGACGACATCCACGGTCACCCGTTGAATCTCCCCGACCAGCCCGAACAGGACCACGAATGAACATGACGAAACCGACGAACGCGCAGGTAGCCGATCACCACCGGCACCTCGTCTCGACGCTGACAGCCATGTCAACCGAAGACCCGATCAGCATCGCCATCGGCGCAAAGATGCTGGTCGAGCACGACCGGCAATGGCTCGCTAACCACGTCGGGTTTCTGTCGCGGTGTCTGTTCAATTTGTACGACGCCGAGATCGAGGACTGCGGCGACAGTTGGCCGTCGTTTCTGGCCGGCATGGCGCGTGCCGGTGTCGACGAGTACGGCGAATGACCGGCACCGAAGTCGAGATCATCAACGCCGGCGCGTTAGATCCGGGGTCAGATGAGGGCGTCGCCTGGTTCGACGCCACCATGCGACAGGCCCAAGTCCTTGCCGGGTCGGGGATCGTGCCGCAGCAGTACCGGGGCAAACCTGACGACATCGTTGTCGCGTCGATGTACGGCCGCGATTTCGGCTGGTCGCCGACTATGGCGATGTCGCACATTCACGTCGTGTCCGGCAAGCCTTCGCTGTCGGCGCAATCCATGACCGCCCTAGTCCGCGCCGCCGGCCACAGCATCTCGGGCAAAAAGTCGAACGACTCAGCCACCGCTACAGGGACACGTAAGGACACCGGCGACACCATGACGTCAACGTTCACCGTCGGCGACGCACGCACCGCAGGCCTGCTTTCGAATCAGACATGGAAGAAGTACCCGGCATCGATGTGTTGGGCCCGGGCCGTGTCGCAGCTCTGCCGCGATCTGTTCTCTGACGTTCTGCTCGGCGTGTCGTACACGCCCGAAGAACTCGAAGGCATCCCCGAATTACATAATCCTGCCGTGTCCGGTAGCAATACGATATCGGCTCAAAATGAGACGGTTGTGTCAGAAGTGATCGAAGCACGCGTGTCGCCGGTACCGGATCAGGTCGCGGCGTTGCGGCACCAGTTGGGCGGCATGGTCCGACAGTTCGACGCCGATCATCTCGAGCATTGGAAGGCGTACACGTCGGATCGGAACTGGCCTGATACGCAGATCGACCCGCAGCAACTCGCGGACGGGTTAGACGAGGCGGGCCGTCTGTTGGCCGATCAGGGCGTCGAGCCGTTCCCGGTCGACGCCGTCGAAATCGTCGAGATCGAAGAAGCCGCTGTCGTCGAAGGGTCTATCTCCTTGCCCGTCGACGACACCGAGGGTGTGGCCGTTGAACCGGCCTCACAGGTTCCGCCGCCTGCGGTTCCGGCCACACCCAAACCCGCCAAGAAAGCAAAGAAGGCATCTAAGGCCGGGTCGAACCCGGCATCTAAGGCCCGCGGCGACCTCGCTCAACGGAACAGGCCCAACACATGACCCTGAAACCGGTTGTGGATTCGGGCGGTGAGGCGTTGACCCGCGGCGAGTACATGCGGCTGCGCGGATCGGAACGGGCGGCATGGCCCGACCCGATCACGACGGGCCCGTCGCCGCGGCAGGTGATAGCGGCCATGTTGACTGTTGTCGCCGATCATTACGACGTCACCGAACAGGCCATCGTGAAACCCGTCACGGTCCAGACCCGCCGGATACGTGCAGGTATCGCCGCAGCGGCTTTCGACGCAACACAGGGCCGGACATGGCCGCTGGTGGGCCACATGCTCGGCCTCAAGAACCCGCGCACGTCAATCGCGGCCGCTGAACGCACCTCGGCCGACGTCATCGCCCACATACAAGCCATCATCGACGAGGCCAGCAGATGAGGCAGCCGCAGCGTTCAGTCGATTTCGTTGTCGAGCTAGCCATGACCCGCGCCGATTACTACCGGGCACGGCCCGACGGGAGGCCACCGGCGCCGCCGAAACCGGTACGCACGCCACGGCAAACCGCGGTCGACATGATCGCGACCGTCGCCGCCGCTTACGACACCACCCCGACAGGGATAGCCGCAGCCGCTCACAAATCGACGCTAGCGCCTGTCCGCGCTGCGACCGCTTACGCCATACACGACGCAACACGCGGCCGCACATGGCCCCTCGTCGCAGAGCTGATCGGGTTGAAGAACCCGAAGTATTCGGCGCAGCACGTCCGCAAACATCACCCGAACGTTGTCGCCGACGTCGCATCCGTACTCGAGTACGGCGACAAGGAGGTCCTTGCACTGTGAGCACGTTTCTCAAGTTGCATCACGGCTTCCTCGAGCATGAGAAACACGCCGAACTGACGAACGCGGCGCTACTGCTCCACATCTCCGGGCTGATGCACGCGTCGGAACGGCTAACTGACGGCCGTCTGCCGAAGGCGATGACTGTCCGGTTGCAGTGGTCTGCACGGCTGGTCGCTGAGGGGTCTAACGTCGATGCGTTGATCGGCGAGTTGATCCGGGCTGGCGTGTGGGAGGACCACGCCAAGCATTACTCGATCGTGAAGTACCTCGATCACAACAATTCGCGTGCGCAGGTCGACGCTATTCGGGTGTCTGATCGTGAACGGAAAGCGAAGCAACGAGAACGCGAAAAGCTCGCGAAATCCAACCCTGAACAGATACAGAGACAGAGACAGGGAATCCGGCGTGAGTCCCTGCCGGAGTCACAAGGGGAGTCACGGCGTGACTCTGGGGCGTTGGCTGACGTCCTCGAAATGCCAGACCCGGCAGCAATCGTCGACCCCGCGGACGCTTTAGCGAAAGCCCGCAACCGATGACACCGGGCGTGCGGGTGCGGTTGTCGGGTGCGCCGTCTATGTCGTCGCAGGAAGGCGTGATTATCGGCCCGTACTCGGCGACGGGTCGGGCGTTGCGTGTCATGTGCGACGACGGCCACGAGCGGCTGTTCATGCCTCAACATCTCGAGCCGGTCGAATGACCGTCACCGACTTTCTGGCGTATTGCCGTCAGCCTGAACGTCGTTGCCGGTGCGGCCATCATTACGGGTCGCATGCCCGGCAGCCGCCGTCGCTCGAGTTTCGGTGCCTCTGGTGCCGTTGTGGCGAATGGCGGCCGGCGTGACCCGCTCCGAGTCGTTCACGTTCGACGGCACGTTCTCGTTGGTCAACAGGCGCAGGTCGATGCATCGGATGGCTGTCGCAGTCGAGAACAGGTACCTACGTCAGTGGGCCTTCTACCAAGCCTCCCAGTTGCCGTTGTTTGAGTCGCCGGTGTCGATCGAGTTCATGTTCGTCAAAGGCTCCGGCCGGATGCCTGACGCCGACAGTGTGGCGGGTGCGGCGAAGCCGATCATCGACGGCCTGGTCGACGCTGGCCTGTTGGTGGATGACGGGCCCGCGTGGGTGCGGCAGGTCGTCTATCACGCCCCCGCAAAACTCGCTGACACTCCGCGGTCGATTCGGGTACTCGTCAAAGAACAGGACACACCATGACAGACAACAACGAGATACGTACCGTGAGCGAAACAGACTACGCAATCGCTGAACTCAAATGCGTGATCGCCAACTGGCGCGGCAGGAGCTTCAATCTGAACTGTTCGGGTCACGCCGAGTGGTGCAACTCGGTCCGTCGGGCGCAGTCGTGGACCGCCGGCTGTGATTGCGGCGCCGATGTCTGACGTGTCGACGTTCAACGACCGTTTGCCGCCGGGGGCCCGCCCGAAACCCGTCGCATGGTGGGGGCCGCGCTGCACAGTCTGCGGCATGTATTTCAACGAAGCCGGCTGGGACGACCGCCACGACGACCACCTAGCGAACCCGATCCACGCCCACTGCTGCAAAGGCTGCGACCTCGATGAGTGACACCCCGAACCCTGGCAGCACCGAAGCCTTCGAAGCCGGCTGTTCCTGCGCGGTGTTGGACAACAACCACGGCAAGTGGCCGCCGTTTCCGCCTGACGGCTGGTGGATCACCGCAGGCTGCCCGATCCACGCCCCGACGCCATGACCGAAGCCGAGATATGGCGCCGCGCCGCGAGGCTGCTCGAGGACCGTGCCGCCGGCCTGCCGTTCGGCGCGAAGGCATGGCCCGGCTACCGGTTGGCGGCCGACGATTTGAACGCCGTCGCCGACGAGCTCGACACCATCCCACGAATACCACCACCGCCGGAGGCTGCGTGACAATTCCCCGCCATGACATCGACCTGATCGCGGCGATCTCCAAAAACCTGCACCGGGTGTTCACAAACCACGATCTGCGCCTGATACATCGCCGTTTGGATGGCTGGGATTCGGGCGGCTATCCAGGCACCGGGTCGGGTGGCCCCACAAGCGTCGGTGAGCATTCTGACCCGACCGCCCGCCAGGCGCTAGCCCCGACGGGTGTCGATTACCGCCGGGCGGTCGCTGACGCGAAACGGGCGATGCTGATCCTCGAAGCCGTTTTGGCCGAGGCGACCCGTTCGCCGCACGCGTCGAAAGCCGAGCTGACAGCGACGTTTATCGGCGCGGCTGCCCGGCCGGGTTCGGGAACGTGCGAGGCGTGCGACAAGTCGTGTCCTGGCCGGCCGGGCCCGGCGATCTCGACGAAATCGGGGCGGGCGTTGTGCCGGGCGCACGACGAAGGGTTCAGACGTAAGCGGGCGTTGGGCTGGAACGTCGCCGATTATGTCCGGTCGACGCGGGCCATGTTGGGCGCCGATCTTGAGCAGCCGGCATGAAACGCACCCCTATGCGTAGAACGCAGTTTCGGCCGAAGCATCGCCGCCGGCCCGGCATGGACGGGTCGAAGGCTGTGATCCGGTCACGGTCAGGCGGCGTATGCGAGGCCGGAACTGTCGCCTGCACCGGCAAAGCCGCACACGCACACCATATTCTGATGCGTTCGCAGGGCGGCCGCGATGACGTATCGAACCTTCTCGACGTGTGCGCCGCCTGCCACCGCCATATTCACGCGAACCCGGCAGAGGCGTATGCACGCGGCTGGCTTCACCACGCCCACAAAACCGACCACCAGGAGCCTGCTGATGGCTGAGCACGTGGCGCACTACAGCGGATGTCCCTCCAGCGATGGAGGCGAATGCACTTGCGATGCATGGGAGGCGGAAGAGGCTGCCCGCGAAACGCTGGTCGGTCATCGGTACGGCCCCGACTGTGAAGGCGACTATTGGCAGCGGGATGGGCTGGGCCGTTGGGTAACAGGCGCTCTGGACCAGAACGTGTGGGTGACCGCAACCGATTTCGAGATCGGCGACAATCTTGCTCCGCTTCTGGCCACCCGCATCGCAGAACTAGAAGCTGAGCGTGACTTCTATCGGCGCAAGCTGCGCACCTACGTCGAGGATCTCACCCCGCATGCGGATGCTGTCATGAATGCAATCGACAAACAGGCGGCGGCTCTCTCTGAGAGCACGAAAGAGGAGGTGAGTAGCCATGACCGATGACGCCGAAACGCTGACTGGTTACATGGCGGCACACAAACGCCACGAGGAAGGCATCACCGAAACGGGGCTGAGACTGTTCCACGAGAAGGACACCCGCATCGCAGAACTGGAGGGTGATGTGGAGCGGTTAGAAGCTTCGGGTGACGTGCAGTTCAGAAGGATTGTGGCCGCTCTGGTGGGGTCAGCAATCCGCAGCTACCGCCACGGGGTTTACTACTCAGTCGGGAAAGACTTAGAGCGGCTGGCGGCTCTCTCTGAGAGCACGAAAGGAAACGAGTGATGATCTACAGAGCTATCGAAGAGTCTGTTTGGCACATTCTGGACGGCGACGACTTCCCTGAAGGCGACCCCGCACCGATTCTGTGTGGCCGAGAGACGGGTACAGCGATCATCTTTCCTGGCTCGCCGCAGAACCGCCCAGCCAATTGCCCAGCTTGTTTGCGTCTGGCGGCTTCGGCCAACGCTCTCGGGGAGGTGCCCGAAGATGAGCGGCATTGAGTCACATCGACGGGCGATGGCCGCACAACTTCTCACCCTCGCCAACCAAGCGACCGAAGCCGTGTACCTCGACGAAGAACGGGGCGGCGTAACCGAAGTCAGGGTGTCATTCACGATTCCAGAGATCGATGTAATCGCCGGTTTATTGCTCGGGGAGGTGCCCGAAGATGAGTGACGAGACGCCGATGGCACACTCGCACACCCGACGAGACGGCACGCCATGCCCATACCTCTCAGTTGTGGAAGGTGGCGTGTGGGTCTGTAATAAGTGCGGAAACGTGGGGACAATTGATGATGAGTTGGCCGAGCGGCAACAGGCTGCAATCGGACGACTAGTACGAAACACGGCTCTCGGGGAGGTGCCCGAAGATGAGTGACATCGTGACACGTTTGCGAGCCGAGAATCACCAGTTACGGGAAGGCAACGGGATGGTCGAAGCCCAGCTTGCTGAGGCTGTCGACGCGCTTGCCCAAGCCCGAGCCGAGATCAAGCTATGGGAACAGGCCCCTGATCAGCACCTCTCCTATCAGGGAGGCCCGCACCCATGCTGCAAGTGTGAGACGTGTACCCGTGCTTACACGGCAGAGGGACGGCTTGCTGAGGCTGTCGCTGCGCTGAGGCCCTTCGCTGCATGGATTGACCTTCAGACCGTACCCACAAAGATGCCTGGTCACCCTGATTGGGTCATCGCCGCTGAGGTTGTGGCCCGCTACGACCGTGACAATCCTGTCACACCCGACCCGATCGAGGAGTTGTGACAATGCCTGAACCCACCCGCACCATCACACTGAGCGAGGCCGACTGTCTGACGTTGGAGAACTGGCAGTGGAAAGAGGACGACATCTTCTTTCGTGTCAGAGAGGCCGTTATCGCTGCCCGCCCTGCGCCCTGCGTGAAACTAGGAGAAGAGACCTACAGCCAGGCACATGACGGCAGTTGGATGCACGGTAGCTGTTGGGACGGCCCTGCCTCATGGCGGGCCATGGCCTTGAATCGCATCTACGAGTTGGAGAACCCCGACCCGAAGGAGGCGCCGTGACCACCACCAAATCTTGGCGCAAGAACTGGCGCATCGGGCGAGTCCAGTTCGGTTGGCACGTCCACAAGCACACCTACTATCAGGGCGATCATCGTCTCGTGATTCATCCCACGTTCATCATCGACTACGGGAGACGCCGTGACCGACCGAAGAGGTTTACAAATGACACTTAACGAGCGGTGTCCCAGATGCGATTCCCCCGCCCCGCATCTTCATCCAGCGATGCAGTTCGAAGGCGAAGTGCAGCCCTGTTCGCATCCTTACCACGAGGAGACGCCGTGACTAGCGAGTACGGATGTTGGCTCTACCCCGACTGCCAAGCTGAGTCGACCGACGCCGATGTCGACGTCTGGTATGTGGGCCACATGGACGGCCAAAGCCACTTCGCCTGCCCCGATCACGCCGACACACTCTGGAACCCATCCCCGA
>JAJFLB010000011.1 GCA_021772915.1 Gammaproteobacteria bacterium
CCACCACGCTATTGTTGGCATGTAGGTCAATTCCGCAATAAAGTGTCATGGTCGTCTCCTAATTTTGTGTGGTTCGTTTTGGTTTGCACTTCAACGAGTACCACATGAGTTAGGAGGCGGCTAGAGGATTATCAGAGTCAAGTGTCAGAGTAAACGGATTAAACGGACCGGATACGTTTTCGTTCGGCAGTAGCTATCTTGTTCATAATGACCTTCAAGCAGCAAACTTCTTCCTAAGATAATCGCTGGTCAGATGATTGAACAAATCTGTCGGTACACAGTGACCTTTCGGGGCAATAAAATACTTGTAATAAATTGATATATAACAATAAAATATGGTTTTCGCATACTAAATACTGTATACTTATACAGTATACCTGACGGAAATCAAAACCATGCTAAACAACGAAAAACACCCGCCCACGAACCCCCTCCCTGACACCCATCGCTGCCCCGATTCCAACCGCGTCAACAAGCTCGAACGCCTGGCCGACGGCATTACTGAATTGGTTGCACATCTCGACGCCGGCACCTTTCAATTGCTGGAGTTGATCTGCGAGTTTGACAAAAACGAAGGTTGGTCCGGGCCGGGTATTCAGTCCTGCGCACACTGGTTAAACTGGAAGTGCGGGATGAGCATGGGTCCTGCCCGGGAGCGGGTGCGGGTGGCGCGGGTGTTGCCGGATTTACCCCGGATCAGTGCGGCCTTTCGTCAGGGAAGGGTGAGTTATTCCAAGGTACGGGCCATGACCAGGGTGGCGACCGGCAAGAATGAAAAAGCCCTGTTGCAGGTTGCCCTGGGTGGCACCGCCAGTCATGTGGAAACCCAGGTACGTCTGTATCGCAAAACCAAACGGATTGAAGCACTTGAAGAAGAGAACCTCCGCTACGGTCACCGCGAACTGAGCTGGTATATCGACGAGGATGGTTACTGGGTGTTCAAGGGTCGGTTTACAGCAGAGCAGGGGGCCTTGTTGCAAAAGGCACTGGAAGCGGCGGGTGACCAACTGTTTGCTGAACAACAACAGGTACCCGCCGACGTTCCCGCGGAAATATCTGCCACGGTGCCGTTGGATAGAACCACTCCGGAACCCGTGTCCCAACAACGCGCGGATGCGTTTGCGCGGGTTGTTGATGGGTTTCTGGCAGGCGTTAAGAACGATCAATCCGGTGGTGACCGGTACCTGGTCAATATCCACACGGATATTGAAACCCTGCAACAAGACGGCTCGGGGGCAGAAGCAGAAATCGAAGACCGTGGTCACGTGGCCCAGGCCAGCCTCTCGACCGGGATACCGCGGTCTCACCTCCTTCCCGCGGAAACATCCCGCCGTATGGCTTGTGATTGTTCCATCGTGCATTGGCACGAAGACCCGAAGGGTGAACCACTCAGTATTGGCCGCAAATCACGCTCCATTCCTCCTGCTATCCGGCGGGCATTGAGACGCAGAGACCAGGGCTGTCGTTTCCCGGGCTGTAGCTGCACCCGTTTTGTTGATGCGCACCACATCAAGCACTGGGTCGATGGTGGTGAGACCTCCATGAATAACCTGGTTTTGCTGTGCCGTAGCCATCACCGTCTGGTGCATGAGGCCGGCTATGGGATTGAGCTCACGGCGGACAAGGGTGCTGTTTTCAGGCTGCCGGATGGAAAACTGATTCCACCAGGCTCGGATCTACGTTCCCGCGGGAACGTCGCCAGGCTCAGGTGGAATAACCGCGAAATCGGTTTGGAACTCACCCCGCAAACGTCCATCCCGCAATGGTATGGCGACAAAATGGATCATGGGGTGGCCGTGGATATGCTGATGCAGTGTGAATAGTAAACCAAGGGGTCAGAATCAGTTGTCAGGGAAGTTTCGCGCTGTGGCGAACCTGTGATGACCCAATACCTGGATATTTGGGGTCGGAGTACATACATTCTCGCTCAGGACAAATTCAACCTGATACTGCTTTTCATGGGCTATTTTGGCAGAATTCAAACGTCGGCTCAGGTTTCCGGATCGGGCTTGCGGATGTATTCAATAATAGAGGAATAAAGATTCTCCGGCTCAACCGGTTTGGCGACGAAACCGTTCATGCCGGCCTCGCGGCAGGCTTGGCGATCGGCTTCAAAGATATTGGCGGTTAACGCCAGGATCGGAAGGTCGCGATGACCGGTCATGGAGCGAATAATCTGTGTCGCTTCCAATCCATCCATTTCCGGCATCTGTACGTCCATCAAGACCAGGTCATAGTTGGTGCTTCGTACTTTGTCCACGGCCTCCTGGCCGTTTTCAGCAATGTCCACACTCAAATTCACGCTTTGCAATATTGCCTTGGCTACTTCCTGGTTGATGGGGTTGTCCTCTGCTATCAGGATATGCGTGCCTTTGTACTCAGTCCGTAAAACTTCTTCGGCCAGTGGTATTTTAGTAGTCGCTGGCGGTTGCTCGGTTTTTTCGCCATGGGCAAGCCTGGCAGTGAACCAAAAGGTGCTGCCCTGACCGGGAGAACTCTGTACACCGACCTCGCCACCCATCAGTAGGGCCAGGCGGCGGGTGATGGCAAGACCCAATCCGGTGCCGCCATATTTTCGCGTCGTGGATGCGTCAGCCTGTTCAAAGTCGTCAAACAAAGAGGCGGTTTTCTCAGGTCTGATGCCGATACCTGAGTCCTGCACCTCAAACCGCACCAGTAGGTCACCAGCCTGCTCCCTGAGCTTCTTTGCCCGCAGCAGAATTTTGCCCCTTTCGGAGAATTTTATGGCGTTACTCACATAGTTTAGTAAAGCCTGGCGAAGCCGGGTAGGGTCACCCCGAATCCAGAACGGTACATCGTTCCGGTCGACTTCAATGGTCAATTGCTTTTTCTCGGTTTGATCTCTCAACATCGACTGGATGTGACTGAAGACTGAGTCAATCTGGAAGTCTGATTCTTCCAATGCGAGCTTGCCAGCCTCAATCTTGGACAGATCCAGAACGTCGTTGATGATGGACAGCAAGTGTCCGGCTGCGGTTTTTATCTTGGTCAACTGCGTGGATTGTTCAATGCTTGGATTTGAACGCTGCAGCAGGTGAGTGAGGCCTAAAATGGCATTCATAGGCGTGCGGATTTCGTGGCTCATATTGGCCAGGAATGCGCTCTTGGTGCTGTTGGCAATTTCAGCGGATTCCCTTGCCCTGATCAATTCAATTTCAGTCTGCTTTGCCTTGGTAATATCCTGTAATGTCCCCTGAGTTACTATAAGCTTGCCATCATCATTGTATATTGACCGGTAAGTTTCAATGGCGTGGCGCGGACTACCGTCCTTGTGGATGATTCGAAACTCGATGGACAACCTATCGTGCTGATCGTAACACTCTTTCACCCTTTGCCGGTCATCCGGGTGAATGGTTTCCCAGTCTCTCTCCAGGGTATTGAAACGCTCCATATATTCATCTATTGAGTAACCATGAATTTGAGCATATTCATCTGAGATAGACAGGTATTTTTGCTTTACTTCGTCAAAATACCAATGACCGAGCCTGGCGACGTGAGCTGCGTGCTTAAATTGTGCCTCGCTGTCTTCAAGTGAAGCCTGGGCCGTTTTGAGTTCTGTTATATCCTGCAGCGTGGCAACAGACTCTATCAATTTCCCCTTTTCGTCCAGGATATACGACAAGATTTCCCGCACATGCCTGTAGCGTCCATCCCGGTGCCGGACTCTAAACTCGCCGGTGGACTTTTGTTCACCTGTTGATTCGTCAAATGCCTTGACTGAGGCCACGTCATCAGGATGTACCAGTGTCATGTCCTGTTCCTGGGTGCGGAAACGCGCCAGGAATTCCTCGGCGGTATAACCGAAAATATCTGCATACTCCTCGGAAACACTCGTATATTCTTTTTTGATTTCATCCCAGTGTGCATGCCCGAGTCTGGCCAGCACTGCAGCCTGTTTGAGTAGCTGCTCGCGCCGGTGCGCTGCATTTTCAGCCAGTTTGCGCTCCGTGATGTCCTGGAGAATTCCGGCACTTTTTGTAGTTTTTCCACTTTCATCGTGGACATCCTGTCCAAGCTCATAAACGTACCGCATTTCGCCATCCGGTCTGAAAATTCTATACTCGACATCATAAATCTCATGAGAGCCAGCCTCTGAAATCTCCAGAAACCGGTCCCGGTCTTCCGGATGTATAAGTGCCAGGTCTTTCTCTACGGTGTTGAACTGCGTCATGACCTGCTCGACTGTCAGACCCTGGATCGCCGCATACTCTTCCGAGGCATAGAGGCACCGGTCTTCTACATCGTCCCATACCCAGTATCCGAGATTGGCAAGTTGAGTGACCTGATTGAAAAGTGATGCGCTGAAAGTGGAATCTTCCATTGGCCGTATCTGAGCAGTGGCATCTTTGCACTCGGTTTCAGGCAAGAATTTTTCAGCATTATCGCGGATTGCCCGACTGGTACCCTTTTGCTTCTGATAATGATCGGGCAGCCCGGATGACATGCCCTTAAGGTATGCTATTGAGTGTTCAGGGTTGACGAATGCTTGCTTACAAGCTTTTTTGACCTGACTGGGATCAATCTCGCTTTTGAGTAAACTTCTGGCCTTGCTCAGAGCCCCTCGGGCGTGCTCAAGTTGGACTTTTGGATAGACCCCGAGTGCCAGTAGTTTTTCTTTGCCCTTGTATCGGTATTTCAAACGCCAGTATCGTGATCCGTTTGGGTTTACGAGCAAATACAAGCCGCCACCATCAAACAGCTTGTACGGGTTTTTCTTCCCTTCAGCACTTTGAATTTTGGAGTTGGTGAGTTTCTTCAATTGCCTTGACAAGTAAGATTAACCTTTTTCACTGACAATGTACCCCTAAATATACCCCCGTGGCTGGTTAAAGTCTATGAAACGATGGATTTGCCCCGCATCAGTACGGCCTCTCGTCAGGGAAAGGTGAGCTATTCCAACGTACGGGCCATGACCCGGGTGGCGACCGGCAAGAATGAAGCAGCCCTGTTTCAGGTTGCCGGATGGAAAACTGATCCCACCAGGCCCGGAATTACGTTCCCGCGGGAACGTTGCCAGGCTCAAGCGGAATAACCGTAAAACCGGTTTGGAACTCACCCCCCAAACGTCCATACCGCAATGGTATGGCGACAAAATGGATCATGGGATGGCCGTGGATATGCTGATGCAGTGTGAATAAACCAAGGGGTCAGTGTCAGGTGCCCGAGTGGGCTGGCAAAAAACCAGGATAGCAAGATTTAGTCTTCAGTCCAGAAAGCTCAAATGCAAATATTTGGGGTCGCAAATATTTGGGGTGGGAGTAAAAATATCCTGACCAACAATTTTTACTCCGACCCCATTAATTGGGGGGGAGTATCGGAGGAATTTGTAGGGCAACCTGATCAAGGATTGGTCGTTCGATTGATCAATCTGATACATTGGTTTTAACCCTGCTCTTGGTATTCTTTGGAAAGGCAATGTATTAATGAAAAAACGTGAATGTGGAGCTTGCTCATTGTGCTGTAAGTTACTCATAATAAAGGAATTGAAAAAACCAGCGTTGAAGTGGTGTAAGCATTGTGACGTGGGGGTTGGTTGCAGGATTTACGAGAATCGACCCAATGACTGCCGACAGTTTTCTTGTATTTACTTAATGGATGAAAATTTGGACGAGCACTGGAATCCAATGAAATCAAAGATGGTTCTTACCAAAGACCCGGGTCAGAACCGGCTCACTATTTATGTTGATCCCGGTCGAATAGATGCTTGGCGAAGAGAACCATATTATTCACAAATCAAATTCTGGGCTACTGCTGTGGCAAAAGACAGAGGCCAGGTAATCGCGATCTGGGGTGTTGGTTTGATTGCGGTGACCCCTGACAGGGAAATCAACCTTGGACCCGTGAGGGAAGATCAATCCATTATGACTTCCGTACAGATGGGTCCCAATGGGCGCGAAATTGATGTGTTTGTAGTTGAAAAGGATGACCCAAGATTGCAAAAACAGAAAGAATTCGATTAAGGGGACTGGATACATTTTCGTTCGACAGCAGTTATCTTGTTCATAATAATTAAGGGGTCAGGGTCAGGTGCCAGAGTGGGTTGACAAAAACAAGGATAGCTAGATTTAGTCTTCAATTCAGAAAGCCCAAAAATGGTAAAACTACGCAGTGGCCCGGCTTCAAACCCGCTATGAATTGCCGGTTAAGACTCGGCGGTTTCATGCAATATCGTGTTTAAACCATTTATAACCCACCTAATAAACTGACAGCTTCCCTTTATCTGGAAAAGCGTCTCTTAAATCCGGAACCGGCACTGGGATGGACATAGATGTCAACGCCGTTTTTCTCGTAGACCAATCCTTCCCACAAGTCCGCAGAAATCATTTTCATCCTGCAAAATACTGTCTGGTCAACGCGGTAGATAACCAGTTCACCATTGACCAGATTCCAGTAGCGCATGTCTGTCGAGGTGTAAGGATCGAACTGGAACCCCGGTCCACCAGCTGTCAAAGACAAATGTCTATCAAATATAAGGCTTGTGTAGCCGTTGGGTGCAACAGAATAATCGGTCCAGGTGCCGGACACTGATTCGATTGTGGGAATAGCGTCACTTTCTTCCAGAGTTGCAAAAAAATTTGGAGCTTCTCCTGGCATCACGTCTGTTAAAGCGTACATCTGGTCATCGAACCGTCCCTGGAGTGCTGCCAGGTATTGAGAGCGAATTTTCTGTTTCGTTCTTTCCATTTCACTCGCTGAAATGGAATATTTTCTGCCGGTTGATTCAACCTTATCTTCAATTGCGGACAAATAGGTTTTGTCCAAAAATACCCACTTTTTATGCTGGGGAGTGTCTTTTTTGACGTATTTCAATTGCTGGCCGAGCGCATAACCCCAAATCCGGGCGGAAAGTACTAATGATTTCGAGGCGTTCTCCATATCATCACCTCTCAGTCTTGGATATACATTAGCCAAATAAGCGCTATCTACGTGATCATTAAACGTTTCGATTAGATCTTTATCTTCATCATATTTTGCCGTCGTTATCGCTGGAATCAAGAATAACAAGACTATCGAGATCGTTGTCTTTACCAAACGCCGTACACCATCCTGGCTCACAATTGCAGGGCTTCGCCGTTCGGCTTGATTCTCCTCATACTGTGACCATGCCATCTTCGTCCTCCTCCAAGCCTGTTCATTCAGCGCCAAAAATTGACAACCAAATCACAACCAGTATGGATTGGATGGTGGAAACAGGAATTGATCTGGATCAATAAATAGAAAACAGCATGGCGGTATCATGGCAATCCTGCGCAGATTATTTTATACGGATGCTGATCAGTATAAACTGAACGTAAAACGTAATATAATCAATATGCTATTAGCATTATTATCGTAAAGTATTTCTCGCGTGTCCATGTTCGAGGCGACCTATGTTGAGAAGAAAGTTGAAAACTTATCTTATGCTCACACTATGTCTCTGGCTCACGCCTACAGTACTTTTAGCCAATAATTTCGATTACCACGTTCTAAATGCCGGCATTAATCTTGGCTGGGCTGAAGCCGCTGTTGAGTTAGTTGGCGTCTCGCCTGCGACAACTCCTTATTTGACTGCAGCTCTGGCTAACACTTCGGCTCATCTGACTGAAGCCCAAACAATTGTTACTGGAGGTTACTGGGAAAAAATAATGCTCCCAAGCGTGATTCCGGAAATTGCCGGGTTCATTCCAACCACGGCTGAATATACTCAGGATCAACAAGTTGCTTATATCCGAACCATTAAAGGAAGAATAAATGCAAAGCTTGCGCAATACCTAGAAGCCGGGCGGCTGGTATCTGGCCCTGCTTGTGCCAGCCAACTACTTCAAGTTGGGTATTTTTTTGGCAGGGCGCATATTGGGGCATTTATGGACGAGGATGCTTATAGCGGAGCGGCATTTGGAAGTTTGAATACTGCTATTCGTGGCGGCCTTGATGTGTCCTCGCGAATTGACTGCGATTTCAGCACAGCGGGAGTATGGGCAGCCCTCCCGTTCATTCAACCTATTACCTTGATAGACTATACGGCGTCGCTCTATCCTATGCAGGTGCTTGTCTGGGAGTTGGGCGATTTTATACCACCCCCACCCCCTCCCTCGCCTCCTTCAATGCCGCCATTGCCTACTGAACCAGCTGATATCGATGATGTAGTTGATACGGGAGAAACAAACCGCTCAGGACCGGATATCACGGGTTCGTGGGAAGATGGCAATATCATTGTTTCTCGTGAGGGAAGCAAGTTTGTAGCCCGTGGGTATAACTACTCCCGGTGGCAAATGAATCAAGGAGCGAGGAATGGACAAGTAGTCCTTGAGATAAACATAGACTCACACAGAGGTGGAATAGCTGGACAATCGGTTTGGACTGGCCGCTTGAAAGGAGGCAATGGTTGGTTAAGTTGTGAAACCACATACGGATACTCTGTCGGGTACAGAACTTACACATTATCGACCAGGTTCGGAGAACGAATTTCAGATACCTGGCTCTGGAAAAAATCAAATTAAGGAGTCGGACCTAAGTGCCAGGGTAACCGGATTAAAGGGACCGGATACGTTTTCGTTCGACAGTTGTTATCTTGATCATAGTGACCTTCAAGCAGCAAACTTTTTCTTGAGCTGATCGCTCCTCAGATGCTTGAGCACATCTGGACGCCGGCACCTTTCAATCAGGAAAAAGTCAGGACACCCGTCACTTTTAGAAACACAAAAAGCCAGGACACCCGTCACTATTGGCGGCTGGGGACATGGATGTCTTTGCTTTTTTTATGATCAGCTAAGGGGGCGTCAAAAACAGCCCTGTCGGTAGTTCGATTGTCATTATGTCGATAGAACTTTCGTCCGCGATGTATTGCCGATTAAAGAGAATTCTCGAACCATCTGGTGACCACTGTGGTCTTGCATCCTCGACCATGGCGTCATTCTCCAGAATCCGTACGACGCCCGACCCGTCGGCGTTCATAATATAGATGTGGAAGTTTCCCGTGGTCTTACCGGACCTGTTGGATGCGAACACGATTCTTGATCCATCCGGTGACCATGCCGGATAGCCGTCAAATGCGGAATCATTGGTCAGGTTCACAGGCGTGGAACCGTCTCTTTGCATGACAAAAACTTCCGAGTTACGACCTGATAGGGAGCTGCCGCCCGTGGGCAGAACCCTCCTCCATACAACCATCGATCCGTCGGGTGATATTGAAGGGTAGGTATCCCAACCCGGAAAATCTGTCAGTCGTCGGACACCGGTGCCGTCCCTGTTCATCTCATAAATCTCGTAATTGCTCGTCTCGCCCCGGCCGTCGTCGTCTCTCTGCGAATTGAAAATAATGGTGTTGCCATCGGGCGAAAACTTCTGGTGGCCATCGCGGCTTGGGTGGTCTGTAAGTTGCGTGATTCCGGTTCCATCTATGTTCATGATGAACAGTTCGTTGTTCTCTTTCGTGATGTACGATGAAAAGAGTATTTGCGACCCATCCGGTGACCAAACGGGAGCCTCGTCGGATGCCTCGCGATGGACAAGTCTTTTGATGTCTGTGCCATCTGCTCGCATCATGTATATGTCGCGATCACCCATCATGCTGTCGTGCCGATCTGATTGAAAAACAACCTGCTTCCCAGTGGGAGACCAGTAAGGATAGGCGTCTCTTACCGCGGTTAGTCGGCCCACGGCGTCAGACTCCGGTTGTGCTTCCACGCTGTCCGCAACCGTCACCAGAAAGCACGCAATAACGGTCAATGATCCAATTGTCATCATCTTGGGATTCATTTTTGTCCCTCAGGTTATCGATATCGCTAAGATGAGAATCATGATACATCGCTCGACACCAGCAGCAGGAAAGGTATAGACAAAGTGAGACTGGTGCACGTCGAAAGGATTACTGAGAGCACAGTAAAAAAATAATACCACTCAAGTTTTCCACGATATCCATCCAATTCATAGCACACTAGAAAAAGTCAGGACACCCATCACTTTTAGAGTTTAGAGATATGGGTGTCTTCGCTTTTTCAGTTATGGCTCTGCGACCCCCAGCGCAAGCCGTCCGGTTCGATACCGACGCTGATCCGGCGAACTTCTCTTCCCGAATAGAGGTCGACTTCGGCGACCACGTTCTCGCGGGGCAGTGAGGCGTACGCTATGTCGCGTTGCGGGTGGATAAGGAGGTTCAAGGGCTGCCCTTTCAGTTTGACTCGACTTACGACCTGGAAATTGTCGCGATCAATTGCAACCAACTCGGCGGACCCAAAACACGCAACCCAAACCCGGTTTCTGGAGTCCGGGCTCAGTGAAATAGGGAAATTACAGATCGGATTCGTTTGCGCAACGATGCTGGCCGTGGCCGGGTCGACCACCGACACGGATCCTTCCCAGGCATTTCCAACCCAGATCAGGCCGCCGATACCGATCGATCCTTCGCTACCGCCGGCGAGTTCGACGATACGGGTTGCGCCGGTATCGATATTGATCAGCGTCAGTGAACCCGACTGTGTATTTGAGGCCGAGAGTATCCGCGATCCGGGCTCGAAACTAAGGACATGAGTCCCTTCCTGTTGCGTGTCGAATCGCTGAACGATTTTGCCGTCTTGCAGATCGATTTCGAGTACAAGCTGCTCGTCCTGGCAGGTTGCAAAGCCGCGAGCCTCGACAATCAAGCTCGCATGCGGCCGGACACAGTCTACCAGGCGGGTATCCCGCAAAACTGTTCGGCTTTCGATGTCGATCAGCGTCAACCGTGAATTGAGCTTTTGCTCGAACGGTGGTCGCGCGGCGACCGGTTCTTTGTGCGGCCGTGGAAACTCACCAAAACCTGTCACCAGAAACCGACCATTGTCGACGTTGGACAAAAGATGCGGCCCTTCACCGGTCCCGACGCGAGCCGTTATCTGGCCGCTGGCAAGATCCACAAATGTGACTTCGTGAGACGACCGGTTGGCGACCAGCAAAGTCGGGGCAAAGTTGGCGCGCAGTCTGGATCGCAGTGCTGGCCAGCGTGTTGAAGTAATGCTGGCGTTTCCGCCAATTGGCGCCGTCGTGTAGTAAAGCTGTTCACCATCAGGGTGCAAGCGCGGCAGTAGATCACTGCCTTTTGAGTTGAGGCTTGCAACAGGTACCGCCGCAGTCCAGCCACTCTCTGTGCACCAGCTGTAATATAGATCGCCCGGCACCGATACGTTGCTATGCCGTGACGAGGCCTCGAAGAGCATTTCGCTCTCGTCGGAGGCAACCCAGACGTTCCATTCACCCGTATGGCTGTTGACCGCTGGTCCAAGCGCTTCGGGCGGCATGAAGCCATCATCAACGGGTACCGCACGATATATATCGCCCTGGCCGCCGTTACGGGAAGACGCAAAGTAGAGTGCGCCGGATGCTGTTACAACGGGTGAGTACTCTGCTGCATCAGAATTGACCGAGAGCCGCTCGAGACCGTGGGCTCCGGTCAAGCCGTATCGCCAGATATCAGCGTCCGGGTTCACATCGCCGGCATCGACCGGACGCGTGGATGTAAAGTAAAGCCATTGTCCGTCGGGTGAAACAAACGGGTCGTCATTTGCGAACTTGCCAGAAAACGGTACCGGTGCTGGATTGCTCCAGTTTTCGTCCTCGAACCGCGAGGTAAAGATGGTCTGCGGACTTGTAGCCTCACCGCCCCACGCACCGTTCCAGGCAACCCAATATGCCCTCGTCCCGTCCGGGGAGAATACGAGCCCGGCGTGGTTATCCAGGCCAGTATCGAAGTCCGCGGGATCCTGCGCTTGCACGACCGTTGATGCAAGAACGGTGACGACGGCCACTGCCAGTTTCTTGCTGTAGAGACTCATGCTGATCATTGGTCCTATGTCTGGCCGTATGTCGAGAATACTGCTGCATAGACCACAGTCACCTCCGAATGGTTCTGCAATTCGGGAAAGTCACGGCTGACCGCGTCCTTCGCTAACCGCTACTCGGCGGCCTTCTGCTCGGCGATGAATTGATCGATCTGGCGTTCGAGCACACCGAGTGGGATCGAGCCGTTGAGTAGCACGGCGTCGTGGAAGAGACGCACATCGAACTTTGGGCCCAGCTCGGTCTCGGCCCGCAGCCGCAGTTCCATGATTTTTAGCTGGCCGATCTTGTAGGACAGGGCCTGCGCCGGCCAGGAGATGTAGCGGTCGGTCTCGGTGGTGATCTCGTGCAGGGACAGGGCAGTGTTCTCGGCCAGGAAGTCGATCACCTGCTGTCTCGTCCAGCCCATGGCGTGCACTCCGGTGTCTACGACGAGCCGGCAGGCGCGCCACATCTCGTAGGTCAGGCGACCGAAGTTGGAGTACGGGTCCTGGTAGAAACCGGCCTCGAGACCGAGCCACTCTGAGTACAGCCCCCAGCCCTCGCCGAAGGCGGAGAGGTACGAGAAGCGACGGAAGTTGGGCAGCTCGCGCAGCTCGCGGTTAAGGGCGCCCTGGAGATGGTGGCCGGGTACCGCCTCGTGCAGGGTCAGGGCCTCCAGGTTGTAGAGCGGCCGGGTGTGGAGGGCGTAGGTGTTCACCCAGTAGCGGCCGGGCAGGGTGCTGCCCTCGGGTGCGCCGACGGCCCGCCCGGATGTGTATTTGGGCGCGATGGCGGCCGGCACCGGCTCGACGGTGTAGGGCAGGCGTGGAAGTGTCTTGAACAGTGCCGGAAGCTTCCCGTCCATCGTCTTGGCGATGAAGGCGGCCTCCTTGAGCAGCTCTTCAGCGGTCTTTGGATAGAACCGCGGATCGGTGCGCAAGAACTCCAGAAACTCCGCAAAGCTTCCCTCGAACCCGACCTCGTCGATGATGGCCTCCATCTCCCCGCGGATCCGGGCAACCTCCTCGCGCCCCGTCTGGTGAATCTCGGCGGGCCTGAGATCGAGGGTGGTGAAGTGGCGAATGCGCTGCTGGTAGTAGTCGGCGCCGTCGGGAAGTTCCGAGGCGCCGAGGCTCGCCCGTGCATGAGGCATGTACTCGTCGACCATGAAATCCCGCAGGGACGCGTAGCCGGGGACGATGCTCTCCATGACCACGGCGGCTCCTGCCCTTCGCAAACGCTCATGCTCGGCCGCCGGTACCGCCGTGGGGAACTTCTTGAACGGGTGATAAAAGACGCTTTGAGTGGGCTCATCGACAACGTGGGTGTCGAGCACCTGATCGATGCCGGTCAAGATAACCCGGGGTTGGGTCATACCGCGCCCGAGGCCGAGCCTCATATTGCCGATCTGCTGGGCCACATAAGTTGGCCAGGCGCGCAAACGGCTGATGTAGTTCTCATAGTTTTCGGTAGTGCGGAAAGGCATGTTGAACCCGAGTCGGGCGAAGCTGCTGTAGAAGCCCGAGTCGGCGTTGAAGGGGATCTGGTAGGCGCCGAAGCGATAGCCCTCGACCCGGTTGTCGAGCTGGGCGCGGAAGATGTCGAAGTTGATCCGGTCCGCTCCCGACAGGGCCCCGCGGTCGAGTGCGTCGAGCTCGTCGAGAAAGCCGCGCCAGACGACATCTTGATGCTTGAGGTCTTCGGGGTCGACCGAGGGTAGAAGGTCGTCGTAGTCGTGGACTCCGACCGCGGTCGCGGTCAGCGGGCTGGCTTCCAGCCGGGTCTGCCATTCCCGATCGACGATGTCGTAGAGTTTGACGGCAGTCGAACCATCATGGACTGACGGCCCACATCCCACGGTCAGGGCGAGGCAGGAAACGAGAGCGAGTTGGCTGATTCTCATTGCGAGTGGCTCCTGGATTACGATCTTGAGCATCCAGCTAAGTCTGCCAGCGATCGCCGCGTGGCGTCAACGACGAAGCAGGAAAAATTAAGCGGTCAGAGTCAAGTGCCAGAGTAAACGGATTTAAGGGACTGGATACATTTTCGTTCGACAGTAGCTATCTTGTTCATTGTGACCTTCAGGCAGCAAACTTTTTCTTGAGGTAATCGCTGGTCAGATGCTTGAGCACGTCTGTCGGTTCACAGTGATCTTTCGGGTCTGTGGCTACCGGTCCGATGGCCATGACCGCCGCAATTGCGGCCTTGTTTAGGGCCTTATTACGTTTACCTATCCCTATGAGCGCGGCCTGCATGCACTGTGCGACGCGATATCCCTGCGCATGGATTGAATGCCTGATGTGATCAATGTGTTCAAGGAAAAACGCGTCTTCCGGTGCCTTCTTCTTTTTGTCCTTGGATATTTCATACAACAGTAAATAACCGCATCGTTGCCGCACGCTGTCGTCACTGGCCATCCACGCCTCTGCCAGTTCAATGACAAAATCGACCTTGGCAAGGGTCGCATCACAGGAGGCGTAGACGTGCACCAGCAGACCGACATCGAGTTGCCCGACCTGGCGTTCGGCTTGCTGTCGGGTCATTTTTCTGGGTTCATCGATCAATAGAGAAATGGTCTTGGCGTCGTAGTTATTGCTACGCCATAGCTCGCCGGCAAGATCGTGGTCGCGACCTATTTTTCGCGCCAATTTGCGCAACTGGGTCAGCCCAATGCCATAGCTGGTCAACCCGGTTTTGGCAAAGTCCATTTTTTGCCAGTTTTCTATTCCCCGCACGTTCTGGTTTGCTTCCAGTAGATTCATGACTTCGTTTCTTGTCATTGCCGTCTTGTCCTGTTTGTACACTCAAAGTATAGCCAAGAATCAAGGGGTCGGATCCAATTACCAATGATTAGTGAATAACTCAAAGCATCCACCCGCCAGTTTGTCAGATGTTCCGTCGATAGCCTGCGTACGAAAAACTGGATCGACCCCTTTGGACCACACCCTTTCACGCTAAATGTAGTTAAATGTCAGGGAAGTCTGGAGTAATAATTGAAGAACACCGCAAAATTGTCAGGATGTAGAAATTATCGTTACGCACTTTGGCGAACTTGGGATGATTCAATGCCTTTTGTGATGTTTGTTGGGCTCAACCCATCTACAGCAGATGAAACGACTGATGACCCAACTTTAACCAGATGCATTAATTATGCAAAATCGTGGGGTTATGGTGGTGTATGCATGGCGAATCTATTTGCATTTCGAGCCACTGAGCCTGCTGATATGAAAGCATCAGACGATCCTGTTGGCATTGAAAACGACCAGTGGCTTAAAAAACTGGCAAAGGATGCAGCTTTGGTTGTTGCAGCATGGGGTAATGACGGCTCCTATTTGAGGCGCTCCGAGCATGTCAAAGAGTTTTTGCCAAATTTATACTGTCTTAAACTCAACAAATCAGGCGAGCCTGTTCATCCGTTATATCAGGCAGCTAAATTAAAACCCGTGCCAATAGGCATTTAGCAGGGCGCTCAAGCAGGAATGCAGCAAAGCTACGCCGCTCAGCTTGGCATTAGGTGCAAGGACAGTAGACCGTGAAAATCCCTGAATTTTTATTTGTATTTCTAAATCCGATCATTCGATTTTTGCTGAAGTCTCCAATGCACCAGTTTTGGAGCAGTGGTTTGCTGCTCATCACTTTCAAAGGTCGAAATAGTGGCAAGAAATTCACCACGCCAGTTCGCTATATCAGCACCGGTGAGACAGTCAGATGTTTTACTTCTTCACAAAACCAATGGTGGCGTAATCTTCGAGGAGGTTCGGATGTCTCCCTTAGGATTAAAGGTTCTGAAAAGTTATACCATGCGGTTGCTGTAGAAAATGACCCGGCAGAGATCGAAAAGTGGCTGGTATATTATTTGGCAAAATATCCCCAGGACGCTGTGTACCATGACATCCGACTCAAGATGGATAAAAGCCTCGACAAAGAAGGATTAGAAAGGGCCTCTAAAAATGCAATCGTTATCGAAGCGACGCCAGTCTACTAAAGGGTTGCAGTGAATTCACCTGACAAATTAGCGCGGGGCAGAAATTAAGGCGTCAGCGTCAGGTGCCAGGGTCCTTTAGACCGTGGCACGTTGGCTCACTTTCCCACTTGCAGTACACTGATAACGTTCGTTCGCTTTTCAGGGCGTTAAAAATGATAAGCAGACACCCAGTCAAGATGTTTCATCCTAACAGTACCCTTTCCCATTAAGTGTACCTATGTGACCAGATCGTGCAGGCATCAACACATATTGGATTTCTACTACTTGTTGTTAGCCAAGCACTGCACGCCATTGAAGAGTACTCCTTCTCGCTTTGGGAAGTGTTCGCGCCGGCTCGATTTATCAGTGGGTTAATTAGCGACGATTTAACTTCTGGCTTCGTCGTCGTGAATGCTTCAATAGTAGCATTTGGTTTTTGGTGTTATTTTGGTCCAGTCCGCCATTCTTGGCCGAGCGCTACCATCTTCGCTTGGTTTTGGGTGTTTCTGGAGTTGGGAAACAGCATTGGTCACACATACTTTGCCATCAACCAAGCGGGATATTTTCCCGGGCTCTATACGGCACCCTTTCTATTTATATTTTCTTGCTACCTGGCATTCAGACTAGTAAAAGGTAATCATGAACCTGTCGTCACGCGCGCCGGTTAGTTCAAATGTGAGTTGATTATGAACAATTACCTATTTTCAAGGTTTGTTTTTTGTTTTTGTACATTGGTCTCTATCGGTGCTTGGGCACAAGCTGAAGACAGCATTTTATTTGTGACAAGTGATCAAGTTGAAACATATTGGGTTTCAGTGAAAGAAGTTGCGCCAATTTACCCGGTGAAGTTACTTCGCAAGGGTGAACAGGGCTGTGTTGCTGTTGGCTACATTATTGAACCTGACGGCACCACCAGTAATCATCGGGTAGTCGCCTCCTATCCGTCAGAAAGTTTTTATCGGCCATCAATCAAGGCTGCAAAACAGTTCTTGTACGAACCCACCGTAGTAAATAAAGACAGAGAAGCAATATTTACAACCAAAAATTTTACATTTCAGATAAGCAAGAATAAAAAATACGACAAGAAATTACGGGCACAATTGGGTGCACTTTGCACCGCAGCAGCTAACAAGGCGCTAAACGCGGACACCGGCAAAGCTGGTGCCGGTTAACTAGAACGTTGGGCATGCAAGCGGTTGGCGTGCCAGTTCCCGGAGAATTGAAATGAAACCCGAATCACCACCCTCGATCACCTTCTGGGTCACAGCCGGCATTCTGCTGTTATGGGGTATGGGAGGAGCGTCCATTTATATTGCCTATTTCCTGGAAACTCCGCAGGAGTTTGCTCTAACGGCAGAGATCGCTGCAAACAGGGATGCGTACGCGGAATACATTGCCAATATTCCACTCTGGGCCATTGCCGTTGGAATCATCGCGGCAGTGACGAGGTTGCTTGGCGCCTGTGCCTTGCTCCTTCGAAACGCTTGGGCATTGCCGTTCTACCTGGTATCGCTACCCTTTTTTCTGGTGGCCTTGTTTCGCGCATTTGTCCTCGCCGATGTAGCGAACGTTATGAGCACGGGCCATATCGCAACGGAAGTGGTTTTCGTCACTCTAAGTGTCTTCGCTGTTTGGTTTTCTTACAGATTCAAAGCTAATGGAACGCTCAAGTAACAATGTGCAGCGAATGCCTGACAAAGCTTTTAAGTGCGTTCCGCCCGCGAACAAAATTGCGGGGTCAAAGTCAGGTGCCAGAGTGGGCTGACTAAGAGCCTAGACGCCTACGTTTAATCTCTATTCAAACTTCGCTTCTATGTAATTCCCCTACAGAAGAAATGCTATGACGAAGTATGGCCAACATTAGCTGGAGCGGCGAGTAGGGGCTCGAAAGTAGAAGTCAGCGTGATACGATGCCGGCTGGCGGGTGGTAACCCAAGGGCGACATGATGACCAGAGTTGAGAGAATCCATGTCCTGGTGGCATCAATTGGTCTACTTGGCTTTCAATTGGCTGCTAGCGCATTCGGTGCACAAAGCGTAGAGCAGTTTATGCAAGACGGCATACTGATTTCGGTCAAAGAACCGTCACTTGCTATTTCGGTTGAGGATTCGCTCACTTTCGTAGGACGCCATCCAATCGCGATTGGTGAGGTCAGTGCCGGAGAACGGTTTGTGTTCATCGAAGCCGATGGCGAATCTGTTCGCAGGCTGTTCATTGTCCAATTTGAGGGCTTTCTGCCGGCAGTTGATGACTACTTCCGATATAATCTGAGCGGGAGACCAGTGGTCGCCAAATACCCGTTCCGCAGCAATGGGTATGCATTTGACATGGTCGAGCAAATCGCAACCAATCCCACAGGTGAATCGGCTTCGACGAACGCATTTCTTCGATCAAAAGGGTATTCAGCTCCTGATCTGTGGATGATGTGGCGCTCGTTGACAGTCCCAGATCAGGCGAGAAAGAAGGAAGTCATTCTGTTTTACGTTGAAGACCTGGAATCGATTGGGCTAACGCTGGCCGATCTCTATAAGAATGACTCGGAAACTCAAGAGTGGATCAACATTCAAGAGAAATTGGCCGTTCGCGCCAACAGCTCCTTTCAATTGGCGGAGTTGGACGATAACGGCCAGCCCATTAATTCGACTTGGTCATCAATGCCGAGTCCTCTCATGCGCTAGTCAAGATTTGTGCCGGATGACTCCCAAGCTTGGGAAAAGTCAGCACACCCATCACTCTTAGAGTTTAGAGACTTGGGTGTCTTTGCTGTTTTGCCACTAGAAAACTTCCGGTACAAAGCCCTGGTCCTCCAACGGCGGACGGACATAACCAACTCCCGTTGTGGGTCGCTCCGACAAATCAATTTTTTTGGGGGTCAGATCCTGATAATCGATCAGGCTCAACAAATGCGATATACAGTTCAGTCGGGCATGCTTTTTAACGTCCGAATTAACCACATACCAGGGCGCTTGCTTGATATCAGTATGCGCGAACATGAAATCTTTAGCTTTTGAATATTCAAGCCATTTTTTCCTTGATTCCAGATCCATCGGGCTTAGCTTCCACCTTTTTGTTGGATCAAGCAGGCGATCCTGAAAGCGCTTTTCCTGTTCCTTGTCACTGACTGAAAACCAGTACTTGATCAATAAAATACCACTTCGTTTCAGCATACGTTCAAATTCCGGGCAGGAACGCATAAATTCTTCATACTCTTGCGCCGTACAAAATCCCATCACCTTTTCTACACCAGCACGGTTATACCAACTGCGATCCATGATCACCATTTCACCAGAAGCGGGAAGGTGGTTGGCGTAACGCTGAAAATACCACTGGGTTTTTTCCCGGTCCGTTGGTGCTGGTAGTGCCACCACCCTGCAGGTTCTCGGGTTCAAAGGTTCGGTAATTCTCTTGATCGTACCACCTTTCCCGGCAGCATCACGGCCTTCAAATATGACAACTATTTTCAGCTGCTTATGCTTAATCCATGCCTGCAACTTAACCAGTTCAACCTGCAAGCGGGCGAGTTCCTTTTCATAGACCTTTTTTTTGATAGTACCCTTACTGGTATAGATATCATCAGGTTTTTCTTGCTTCCGCATTGGCGCTCCTGTTTTATCACGTAAACCCGGATGTCAATGTTAACTCTCAAAAAGCAAAACAAAAAGCCAACAAAAAGCCAAGACATCCACATCTCACCAGATATCCTACAAGACTCCGAGCCATTTCGCCTATTGGCAGGACTAATTGGGGTCAGCAGACTAGCAGACTAATCGGACATCAAACAAAGGGGACAATACCCCGAGGAGATGTCCAATGAAGCGCAAAAGATTTAGCAAGGAATTTAGACTCGAAGCATTACGCTTGTTGGAGCAAGGCAACAAAGCCGGTGCAGAGCTTGCCCGCGAACTGGGTATACGGCGTAATCAGCTTTACAAATGGCGTCGCGAGGTTCAGCTGCGCGGACAAGACGGTGCTTTTAAGGGTCCTGGGC
>JAJFLB010000012.1 GCA_021772915.1 Gammaproteobacteria bacterium
CCACCACGCTATTGTTGGCATGTAGGTCAATTCCGCAATAAAGTGTCATGGTCGTCTCCTAATTTTGTGTGGTTCGTTTTGGTTTGCACTTCAACGAGTACCACATGAGTTAGGAGGCGGCTAGAGGATTATCAGAGTCAAATGCCAGAGTAATCTTGCATATTACCGCTGTAAAGTCACAACAAACTCTGGCACTTGACTCTGACCCCGTCTATCCTCCACCCCGTCTGTCCCTCAGAGGCATTCCCCATTTCCATGCAGATACCGACCCATATCGCAGTTAAGGAGTTTCTGGTCGACTCCCCCGAGAAAAACCCGAAGGGGTTATTCCTGCTGGCCCATGGCGCCGGCAGGGGAGCGGCAAACCCTTTTTTGGAAACGGTTGCTCAGGGTGCGGTAAATTCTGGCGTGCGGGTGGTGAGATTTAACTTTCCTTATATGGAGGGAATGTTGCAATCCGGCAAAAGGAAATTGCCAAATAGCGGCGAGGTTCTGCGGAAATGCTTCAGCGATGTGATTTCGCACTGCATTGAAAGTGAAAAAGTGCCGGCGAAATATATTATCGTTGGCGGTAAGTCCATGGGGGCAAGGGCGGCATCCATGATTGCCGATCAACATCAGGTTGGCGGCGTTGTCTGTCTGAGTTATCCCTTCCACCCCCCCAGAAAACCGGAGCCACTTCGTATCACGCACTTACAAACCATCCAGACACCCACATTGATATGCCAGGGAGAAAGAGACCCCAACGGCAGGCGCGAGGAGGTTCAAAGGTATTCGCTTTCAAAATCAATTAGGTTTCACTGGCTTGCCGATGGCGATAATAATTTCAAACCGCGTAAGTCCTCCGGCCGAAGCCAGCAGGAGAACATGGCTGATGCGATGGAAGTGATCAACAGGTTCATCGATAATCTTCTGTGACCCAGCGTCAGTAGTATTTCCCACCTTATCACTCAGCCACATGATCAAGGGCCGCAGCCACCGGCAAGTGAAAAGAACGAAAGATACATCACTTTATTCATGTCCACTCCTATGTGACAGGCGACTTTGATTTTACAATGTACTATCACGCCTGTTAGTATTACCATCGCAATTGACTCGATCTATTGATGTTGAATCTCCCGTGGGGAATATTATGAGTAATGAGTTCAATACATCCGCGTTGCTTCCCAACCGTAAAGCAATCGCAGTAGCCATCTCAACAGCAATCGCCGGTACAGGCTCAGCACAGGCCCAGGACCAGTCCCAGAACATGCTCGAAGAGATCATTGTCACTGCGACGAAACGCGCAGAGTCACTGCAGGATATCCCCATGTCTGTAACCGCCTTCACTGACGAAAGGATCGTCCTTGAAGGGTTCAAGCAAATCGACGACTATGCCGGCCAAATTCCAGGCTTGACGGTTAACCGGCGGGAACCTGGTGGCGCCAATGTCATTATGCGTGGCTGTGCTGTTAGCGCGGTAAATTTTGGTGGAACGGCTACCACTTCGATCTATCTGGACGAACAACCCATTACCACTGCCGGTTTCAATCCCGATCCGCGACTGATTGATGTTTCACGGGTAGAGGCGCTGAGTGGCCCTCAGGGTACATTATTCGGTGACGCCGCCCAATGTGGAACCCTGCGTATCATTACCAATAAGCCCGATACCAACAGTTTTAGCGGCTTTGTTGATCTCACCGGATCGAGTATCAAGGATGGTGACCAAGGCTATGACATCAATGGTATGGTAAATATCCCACTGGTGAAAGATAAACTGGCACTTCGCCTGGTTGGCTTTCATGTAGAAGAGGCAGGCTGGATAGACAACGTCTTCGCACCCGGTCTACCCGGTCCTTTCGGACCCACCTCCGGCGCACCCTACGATAATGCCGCGTTTGTGGGAGATGATGTCAATTCATCTGATACCAGTGGTGGCCGTGTTGGCCTGCGCTGGACGCCGAACGAGAACTGGACCATCGACGCTACGGCCATCTACCAGAAAAAACATCTGGATGGATTAAGCGATGTTGATTTGGCCGAAGAGGCTCATGCGGGTTTCACAATCGGCGAGCTGGAACAGGTACGCTATGGCGAAGACACGTTTGACGATGAGTGGTATCAACTTGCCCTGACGGTGGAGGCAAAGCTTGGCTTTGCTGATGTTATGGTGACAGGTTCGTATTTGGAGCGTAAGACCCGTTATGAGGTAGATTCAACGGCCTATGCATTTCGTTATGGTCAGGATAACGGCTACTTGTACAGTTTTTATGATTTTGGTGAAAGAACCCACTTTTCCAGTGACGACGACAAATCAACGACCGAGACCTTTGAAGCACGCCTATCTACACCGGGGGATTCGGATAGCCGCTGGGCAGGTATCGTCGGATTCTTCTATAATAAATCGGAAGATCATACGGTCTTCAGGGCCACCGGTGTTGGCCTGGGAGATGGTTGTACGACTTCATATGCCGCTGATTGTGCTGCCTATTCCAGCACACGTTCAAGCTATCTGCATTACTACTATTATGGCACTTTCGGTGACGTATCTGACAACTGGTGGACCGGCGATTACATGACGGACACCAAGAACACGGCCGTGTTTGGTGAAATCAAGTTTGATGTATCAGACAATTTCAGTATCACGGCCGGCGGTCGATGGTTCGAAGTTGAGCAAACGTTTTTTAACGCAAACGGACCTAACGTTAATATCTCCGAACCCCGTCCTGTCCCCACCTTGATCTGTGCTACACCGGAAGAAGAAGCAAATTGGCTTGACAATGGTGTTCCGGTACCGAGATTCGTGCACACCTGTTTCAACAATACGACGGCAACAAGTAAGGAGTCAGATTTCGTTCCGAAAGTCAATGTCACTTATAACTTCAATGATGACAAGATGGTTTATGCCACTTACTCAGAAGGATTTCGCCGGGGCGGCGTCAACTCAAGTAAACAAGGTTCATTCGCAGCCGGTGGCCCTTTGCACGAATACAGCTCCGATTCCATCGAAAACTGGGAGGTTGGGTTCAAGACCACCTCTGAAGACGGCAGGTTCCGGCTCAACGCAACCTTCTATCATATGATCTGGGATGATATTCAGATCCAGGTGTTGGACCCTAGTGCCACGTTCTTTTCATTGGGTGTTATCAATTTGGCTGAAGCAAAAATCGATGGTGTGGAAGCCAGTCTCTCCTGGATACCGGCAGACCGCTGGAGTATTAGCGGAATGCTTGGCTACAATGATGCAAGACTGGCCGAGGCTGCCGTAGACACAAGCTTGGGTGTGGCCCTGCCCAAAGGTCAACGACTGCCCTTGATGGCCAAGTTGAAGACCAACCTGACGGTTGAATACGCCTTGCAGAGACAGATGTTTGGGGCGGAACCATTCTTCCTCGCCAATTGGGAGTATCGTGGGGATTCCCTGAATTCTCTGGCCGGATTGGGTGGGACTGCCAGCCTCAACGCAACGCGGACGCATCCTTCCCTTCATGCCGTGAACATAAGGACGGGTCTGAGATCTGGTGACTGGACCGCTACCTTCTTTATCGACAATTTGCTCAATGATTTTGGCTCGGGCTTGTTCAATGACCGCTGGATACAGGTGCGGTCATCAATAAACCGGCCACGCACATTCGGCATTAATTTCAGAAAGAGCTTTGGAGGTTAACTAGAAAACTCCAACGTTTTATCTACCTGAAGACAACAACGGGACCTGTGAAGATCAGGTCCCGTCGCTGCTTTAAGGGCAGCACACGTCCAATTACACTCACCGCATTCGCTTTGTTTCTACATCCCATCCTGAAAAGACTTGGTTTCCGCTAACCAACTGGCATTCATGTTTAAATAGAAATAAATCATTCATTTAACCGAAAAAACAGTATGCGCAATTTCATCATTTTTTTTGCCGAGAAGGAAGGCACAAGCCCAGTGATAAGGCTGCTCAATAACTTCGAGCAGATATCGATTGTGCATCAGGTGAATACCCAGGATTGGGAACCCTTTGACATCCAGAACCGGGGTGCCATGACACTAAGGAACCTCGGACGATGCCTCGACATGGTTTTGAACAAGGATTCGATTAATTTTGAACAACTGAACCAAATCTACACCAGATCAGCAAAAAAGCCGCTTGAGCAATTCAGCGGGAACGAGGTAACCGGACTCAAGATGCGATTTGCTACACGTGGCAAGAATTCCTTATTCTGGAACAGGTTGCCGAATGATTTTTCCCATGACTCATTCAGACACATGATGTTCGATGTATTGAAGAGAAATGACGTGGTTGTTTTCCTCGCCCTGCGCCAGGACGTATTGAGGTGGGCGCTATCCAAATATCATGGAGACGGAACAGGCAAACCGGGTCATTTACAGTTCAAACTTGCAAGTGGCAAGATCAAAAGAGGCGCGATTGGGAAAATCCATGTTGATAGCACGCGGCTTGAAGAAATAATTGCACAATGCAAAGAAGCACATACCCGCAAGCGTCGTTTAGTGGCAGATTTCAAGCTGGCAGGCATTCAAACTCACTATCTGATTTACGAGGATTTTCTGACGGACAAGCAAAAATATTTGAGTCGAATACTGGACATTCTTGAACTCAATACCTCAACCCGGGAGATAGAAGCAGCATTGGAAAAGGGGGCATATTTTGAGAAAGTGCACTCAGATAACATCACTAGTTTTGTTGTTAACCATGCAGAGATTAAAGAGAAATTCGGTGAATATCATTCAGGTTTAAGTAACTAACCCGCATATTTCACCAGTATGGCCCAGGCCAGCCTCTCGACCGGTTCCCGTCCTCACCTCCTCCCGGATAATGGTTGTAGGACCGACGAATTCATTCGTCGGGAACCGCCAAAAGTTTGAACAATTCCCGACCAGCATGCTGGTCGGTCCTACAGGTCTAAGGAAGTGAATTCAAAAGTACCAGGCCAGTTGAGCAAACAATCCCGGCCCGGTGGAAAAATAGCGCTCTTCCACGGACGATTCGATGCCGCCGTATTCAGATCCGTCCGGGCCGACGGGGATATTCACCGCGGCCAGAATCTGAATATTCTGCTTCCAGTCATATTGGGCGGTCAGTTGGACGAGGGCGGAGGGGTCATCGAGATTGATGAAAAAAGTTGGCGTTAACATCAACAGGGGATTGATCTCGATAGTTGCTGATGCCGCCATGTAATTGCGTCCCAGGGTGAACGTTTCCCCGCGTGAAACTCTATTGAGTAACTCTGGATTTTGCGTCAGGCCGGCAACAGAGTAGTCGCTGTTTTTCTGCCCGAAACCGTTGTAGTAGTACTCCAGCAAGCCGCTGATGTTTTTTCCGCCCCAGATCCATGAGTAAGAAATGCTGGTGGTGAGTGAAAACCTGGAATCCTCCCCGGTGTCGGTCCAGGTAAGGTCCCCGCGCCCGACCGCGCCGCCAATATTAACACTGCTGCCGACACCCAGGACCCGGTCATCAAAATGTTCTGCCACCAGCAGGTCGTACTCGTTCATCCCGAGGAAGCCGTGGTATTTGAACGCCAGCGATGAATAGGTGCGCTCCACCGTGCCGCGGCCCGGGTCGCGTCGTACCACGGCTACGGCTTGCAGGTCATTGCCGTTATTGAACAGGTACTGACCGTAAAGCATGTCATCACCGCTCTTGTATTCCTTGTCCACGGCGGCAGGATCGAATGGATTGAAAATATCCATGGGCGTGAACACCATCCCGTTACCCCAGCTGACGGCCTGACGACCAAACCGCCACACCAAGTGTTCACCCGTGTAGGTGATCGTCAACCGGTCAAGCCGCTGGACCAGTGCTTGTGTTCCCGAGTCATCAATCGTATGGGTTAGATTCCACCAGCGACGGTCGTCCGAGATAACCCGGGTTACTGGTAGTCCGTCGCCCGCGAAGTCGTTGGCCCCCAGGGTGTCGTCATCCATGGCGATAAGCTGGTAGTCGGCTTTGAAATCCCAACGATCCCTGTAGACGGAAAACTTCAGACGTACTTCCAGGTTGTTAGCCAGTGCGCTGTCGCCGAGTAGCGGGTTTAAGACGCTGTTTTTCGGATAGGTCGAGTGGTTGAACCGGTACTTTGCATGACCACCAAAATCCCAGTCAGTTTTCGGAGACACCGTGCCCTGGGATTGTGCCTCAAGATTTCCACATACAATACCGGTCAGACACGACCATAGAAATCCAGCCAGCAGGTGGACTTTCATTCAATCATTTGCCTGCAGTTCATCGGCGATGATTTTGCCATCGCGCATTCGGATCAGGCGCCTGGCATATCCCATGACCCGGGCATCGTGGGTGGCGATCAGGAAGGTTACGTTGTGGTATTCATTGAGTTCACGCAGCAGGTCCATCAGTTGCGTGGCGGTTTCCGAGTCCAGGTTAGCAGTGGGCTCATCCGCCAGGACCAACTTTGGTTGGCTGACAATGGCACGTGCAACCGCGACACGTTGTTGTTGCCCACCTGACAATTCGGCCGGGTACCGGTTCTCCATTCCTTCCAGGCCAACTTCTTTCAGTATTGCGAGTGATTTACCGCGTCGTTGTTTTGCTGAAACGCCCTGTACCTGCATCACGAACTCGACATTTTCCCGTGCGGTCAACACCGGGATCAGATTGTAGGCCTGGAAGACAAATCCAATATGGTGGAGCCGCAAGTCGGCCATTGGTCCCTTGCCGAGTTGATCCACACGCTGGTCTCCGAAATGAATTTCGCCACTATCCAGCTTGTCGAGACCACCGATTGCATTTAACAAGGTGGTTTTTCCGGAGCCGGACGGACCGGACAGACAGATTAGTGAGCCTGCTTCGATATCGAGTGAGACGTGGTCCAGGGCCTTGATGACGATATCGCCCTGTTGAAAGTACTTGCACAATTTGACACATCTAATGTCGGTCATTTTGTTTCCTGACAATTCCATTAATCACCATGCACCACACTAAATCTTTGTAATTGCTTCCACCGGGCTGTAGCGGGATGCGCGCCAGGCCGGTAACAGACTCGTCAACAGGCCGAGAACGATGACTACGACATTGGCTGTGGCGAGGTCTCCCAACTTCAGGGCAGGGTACAGGGTGCTCCCGGCGCCAAACATTTCCATGCCCTTCGCAACGGCAGACAGATCGATACCTCCCCGTAACGACAGGATGCTCCCAACGGCCAGAATATTGCCGATCAACAGACCCAGGGCCAGCAACAGCAACGACTCGAGCAGGACCAGGTAAAGGATTGAGGTCGGCCGCATGCCGAGCGCCTGCATCAGACCAATTTCACGAATACGTTCAAATATGGCCATCATGAGGGTATTGATCAGACCGAAACTAAGGGCGACAAAAATCACGATGATCCAGACCAGTACAAACCCGTCCATCATGACCATCATCGAGTACAGGTAGCCTTCCAGTTCCATCCAGGGCAGAACTTCTGAGCCTGGCGGTCTTGCTTGACGGATGCTTGCCAGGAGCTCATCGACCGCTCGGTAATCGTGTCCGGTAATTGCTATTTCAGACACCTGGCTTCCCATTTTCAACAGCGACTGAATATTGGAACGCCCACCGTATACAAACCTCTCTTCCTGTCCTTCGAGAGTGGCCTTGTACACACCCACGATACGAAACCCACGGTCAGCGACGTTATTGTTCGGGTCCTGGCTCATCACAACCACGCGTTTTCCCAACCTGGTCTCCAGTCGTTCCAACAGCTTCCGTCCAATCACCAGGCCCTTGTCTGTTGGACCATCAAGAAATCTCCCTGCAACCATATTGGTCAGGTCAAAACCGACCGCGATTTCACCCGCCGGATCGACACCCAACAGCGTAACGCCCCGACTGTCCTTTTCACTGGAAATCATCGCGGGAACGCGCACCCGGCTGGTCCAGCCCGCAACAACTGTGTTGCCAAGGGCCGACAACAGTTCGTGGCCGGGTGCCTGCAGACTATTTTGGATGCTTGGGTCATCGCGAAAATCCGCGTGGTGAATCTGGACATATCCCGGCAGGGATTCAATACCGTCACTGATCATCTCGTCCACCATGCCACGCATTAACGCCGTCATGAAAATCATTGCCCAGACACCAATGGCGATGGCCAGCAACATGATCAGCGTACGCCGATGATTACGCCACAGATTACGCCAGGCGAGTCGCATCATCGCTGGTACAGGCAGTGCAGCATGCAGCCTTGAACTCATACTGCTCTCATCGCCTCAACGGGCTGCAGACGGAATAGTCTGAGGGAGGGGTAAACCGCTGCCAGCAGACTGAAGAGAAAAACCACACCGGGCCCGAGGATCATCGAGAAAAACGTAACACTGGGGTAGACCCGGTCCGGGAGGTTGAACTTTTCTGCCATTTGTTCCATACCGGGGTAATGGAAACCGACAGTATTGAGGTAGGCAGCAACCATCCAGCCAATGGCCACACCGATTACAAGACCCAGCAGGGCCATCAGTGCCGTCTCCAGTATCACCAACGAAGCCAGCTTTCGCGGCTTGACACCCAGCGCAGTTATAACGCCGAATTCCCTTGTGCGTTCTAGCACGGACATCAACTGCGTATTCAATACGCTGAACGCGACCAGGATGATCAGGAGTCCGTACATGAACCAGGCGCTGGACATGTCTGCCTGAATGGCCTGTTTCAGACCGGGTTGCAGTTGATTCCAGTCCAGGGCAGTCAGGTCGGGCTTGTCTTGAATTTCATGACTTACCGCAGCGAATGCTGTGGGAACAGTATCAATTTCATCGACAGCCACGACGACTGAATGACCGTGGTCACGCATGGCGAATGTTTCCTGGAAATAGCGTAATGGAACCTCCGCCAGGCTCCGGTCCAGGTCGCCGGACCCGGAATCAAAAATGCCGGTAACGGTCACAACACCTGCTGCAAATGATCCGTCCCGACCGCTGCCAAGCAATGTCAGCTCATCACCGACTGACACCTTCAGATTTCGTGCCAGCACCCTGCCAATCACGATCTCAGCAGCCAGGGAATCCTTAAGAAAGCGACCCTCCCTTACCAGCCCGGGAAGTGTCGACACCCATGGCTCATGGTCTGGCTCCACGCCAATGATCTGAATACCGAGTGAACGCTGGTCACTGGACACGAGTGCAAATGCGGCGCCACGGGCTGCAATGTGGGCGCCGGGCAGGGTGCTGCGCAGTTCAACCGCCAGTGGTACTACCGCAGGAATACTCTGGCGCAGTTTTGGATTGTCGTTATAACCCGGGTGTTGTACCTGTATGTGGCCACTAAACGCCTGCAGCGTGTTGTTGATCATCATGTCGTAGGATCCAAACTGCAGGGAGATCATAAAGACCAGCAGGACGTTGGAAAAGATCATCGCCAGGGCTGTCAGCCAGGTTCGCCGCTTGTGCCGCCACAGGTTACGCCAGGCCATGCGCAGACTGAGAATCACCGCCGTGGATTCCTCAGGCTGGAAAGGGTGAAGATATTGGCCGGCAGTTCCAGGTCAAACTCAACGGCGTGGGTGGTAATCTCCGTCCACTCGTCCGGTGTTTCCAGTTTGCCCATACGCATAATGCTGGCTACCGCCCGTCCTCCCATTTCTTTGACCTGCAGTGTTTTCATGCTCTTTACCAACTCACCGTCCTGATCCCAGAACTGTTGCTCCATCAACACGAAGTCATCCCTTATGGTCAGCACTTCCTTGCCCCAGACAACCGCCGCGTCTTCGTGAGGGATGGATGTGATGGTATAAAAGACGTGGCCCTCGGTTTCTTCCTGTCCGGTCAGTTCATGTTCGTACTGATCGATAATGTCAGTGGACTTCGCGATGTCCTTGTTGGAGAAGTCACTGCCCATCCAGTTCTGGGACATCATTGAAGAAGGCACCTTGATAATGCGGTTTATCTTCGGTGAGTAGGTCCACATGTTGTTGTCGTTCAGCAGCGTGCCATTACCGGCATCCTTTTTGGGCTCGACCACACGGACCAGTGAGAGCTTGGCGCCTTTACTCCAGGCGTGCATGGTCATTTTTCGTTCCCAGTCGGAACGGTGGATGGTCATGCTGATTTGGGTCGCTGAGGTCAGTCCACGCCAGTGATCCATGGCAGCCTTTACCAACTCTCTTACGCTGGAGTCTGCAGAGAAGGCAGAAGATGTCACCAGTGAAAGAAGGATCAAATACAAGCTTCGCATTTTTCAAGTCCCGGCTTGCTACCACGTACCACAAGCCCTGATTTCCTAAAGGCGGTAGTGTTTGTCCAGAAGTTTACTCTTGCTGATGTTTGATTTAAAACTAATTTGCGTATGCCTTATCAGAACCATTCGCGGGCGAAGCTGCCGCCGACAGCGTCGGACAGCTCAGCCCATCCTGGGACCAAGCATACACGCCACTGGAGCTCAACCACTGTCGTCCTTCGTGGGGTCCAGATTGCCTATATCCAGCCGGACTTTCCATGCCCCGGAGTCCTGGCGTACCCAGATGTTGACATACTTTCCTTTGGACACTTGCCGTCCATCCACCAGCACCTGGTAGGTGCCCCAGGTCCAGCCCAAATCATTCGACTTGGCGACTTCCGCCAGTTGAGGTTGCCACAACAACTCGAAAGTGGGTTGTTCGCCGAAACTGGCTATGGCATTTCCGTAACCATTCAGGGGTTCCCCGGCCCGGGGAAGCATGATTGCGTCGGGCGCCATATAAGCCGCGAAGGCTTGTTTGGGGTTGGTTTGCTGTGAAAGCGCTGCAAAGTCCACATCGGCCTGGAGTAATTCTGCAGCCAGAGCTTGTGTGTCTTGATACTGAAGCGCTGCTTTACAGGCGGTGAGGAGGACCAGGCTGACAATTATGGCGGATGCAGGTTTCTTCATGTTCTCAGCTTAGCTCAGTGACCGCACGATAGCCCTGTTCCACAGCAGACTCTAACATCGCCGAGGCGCCGGCATCCGCATTGGCGATGGCGATACGCCCGAACTGTTTGCAGGCGATCATATGGAGATAACGCTCGTCATCGCGATCTTCATGGACGGTATCGAACAGTGGGTTGTAGAAGGATGTATGGCCATGGGCCCAACGATTAACCGTGATTCCCAGTTCATGGTCTGAGTATTTTACCGGCGGTGCGGTTTTGGGCTTTGTCATCAATAACCTGCCAGGGTGTCCACGACACGACTTTTCGTGAGTACAACATACCGAATTATTCTACAATCGTAGGGTAATGAACAGGAAATTTGATCCGATCACCGGCGACGTCATTCCGGTTTTCTTTCACTATGCCATTCCGTCGGTGGTTGGCATGCTGGCAGTGACGTCAGCCGTTGTGATAGATGGGATTTTCATCGGCAACTTCGTTGGTGCCAAAGCCCTGGCAGCGGTCAATATCAGTATTCCTGTATTCGCCCTGTTTACCGCCGTTGTCATTATGCTGGCGGTAGGTGGGTCGGTAATGTGTGGGAAATTTATCGGGGAAGGCAAGCCACAACTGGCCTCATTCATTTTCAGCAAATCGCTCTATGCCACCCTGGTCATAGCCCTGTTGATCAGTGCCATCTGTTTGTTGTTTCTTGATGGTGTGGTGACGATGCTGGGTGCCACCGATGAGTTACATTCCCTGGTCAGCGACTACATGAGAATTATTGTATTCGCGGCACCGTTACTGGTGCTGGGTCTGACGCTCGATTATTTTGTACGGGTAGATGGGCAACCTCTTTTGGCTTCTGCTGCACTGGTGGCATTTGCATTGATCAACATTTCCCTGGACTGGCTATTTATTGTGCGTCTGGGCTGGGGTATCAAGGGCGCCGCCTGGGCAACCGCGATTGCCGATGGTTCGATCTTTTTTATATTGGTCAGTCATTGGTTCAGTTCGCGTTGCAACCTCAAACACTTGTCGCTGTGGGCATGTCACAAAGACGGGTGGGGTGATGTATTCCGGGCGGCGTACAACGGCTTTTCAGAATTCACTGACGAAATGTCCATTGGTCTCGTTACCTTGCTGTTCAACTGGGTCATGGTCACACGCCTTGGGGTTGAAGGTGTAGCCGCATTCACCATAGTCAATTACATGTTGTTCATCGGTCTTGAAGTTTGTTACGGCATCAGCGAATCCCTGCAGCCTGCCGTGAGTAAAAACCTGGGCGCAAGGCAGCCGAAGCGCATTGTGCAGTTTACTTTGACTGCCGTACTTTCATCATTTGCAGTCGGTCTTCTGGTGAGCGTCCTTTTTCTGTTCCTGCCGGAAACACTGATATCGATGTTTCTGCTCGAAGGCGAAGACCGAACCGTTGAGATTGCGTTGGCCTTTATTGCCGTTTTCTGGCCCGCCTTCCTGTTTAACGGTATGAACATAACGCTCGCATCCTATTTCACCGCACTGCACAAGCCGTTACAATCGGCAGCAATTGCGGTCTCACGCAGTTTAGCCCTACCGGTGTTGGGCTTGTTGATATGGCCACTCTGGTTCGGTGACCAAGGGATTTATATCGCGATTCCGGTGGCTGAAGGTTTGACCTTTATCGGGGCCCTTATCCTGGTCATGCGAAATCAACCTGGGAGCATAATCCAGCGGGCAAACTCATGAAAATAGTTCGAATACGCTCTGGCCTTACGAGCACATATCCGGACAAACCGTGCCGAGCCAGGCCATACGTGGTCCGCGCGCCCTAGGTGTCTTCCACACTCGACAGCGGTGGCTCAAGATCAGCCTGGTGGCGTGAGCTGGACAAAGGGCAGGTCATCAAATGGACTGTCTACGTATTGCTGCTGGTCAACTGGGGGTACTACTTTGTCGAGGAACTGTATATTTCCTCACACACACTGCCACAGGGCGGGTCCTTCCTGGAATGGACCCGTGAGTTTGTCACCACAATCGACGAATTTGCGTGGTTCGGTCTGTTATTCATGTTTGAACTTGAGACCTATGCGCTGGGCGACAAGGCCCTGGAGAAGCCGGGAGTACGCTGGACGATTCATGGCTTTCGTCTGGTTTGCTATGTCTTTATCGCGCATACCATTTTTGCCCAGGCAACAAATGTAAACGAGTTTTTGAAAGTTGTGCAGACACCGGAGGTAACCGGGTTGTGTCAGGTTGCGAATGATGGCATATCATTTGGCGAGAGCTACAGATACACGATTATTGACCAGGTTAATTGCTCGGAGGTGTCTAGCGACACGAGATTTTACTACCTGGAACCCTCAGTCATTACCGATCAGGACGGCTACGACCTGGAACGCAAACTGGTTTGGATTGACCTGGTCGAGGCCTGTGTATGGCTTTTGGTCCTGTTTGCCCTCGAACTTGCCGTGTGGCTGCAAAACCGAAACATCACCGGTGGCCGGCTGATGCTGGTTAGCCATACCGGTAAATTACTGTACGGCGTACTCTGGGCCGCGGCTGTCTACTGGGCGTTGGAGGGGCACTGGGTGTACGCCTGGGATGAGTCTCTTTGGATACTTGGATTCTGGGCCATTGAAAATAACCTGTCCGAGTGGCGGGATGAGATCCGCGGAGAAGAAGCCCCTGCCTGACACCGTTTGCGGTACGGGTTTCCCTGATTTGCCCACTGCGCAAGGTTGTTCAGGTGATTTCCAGTGCGTAGTGATGGTATTCGTTGTCGCGGACATAACCCAGGCGTTCATACACCGATTGAGCACTGGTATTATCCACCCCGGTTTCCAGTTGGATCCGGGCGGCACCGGATTCGCAAGCCAATTGGCGTGCCCGGTTCATAAGCGCCGTTCCCACCCCTTGCTGACGGGCCGCTGCGTCGACGTAGAGGTCGTAGAGGATCCAGATGGGTGCTGTGTCAACGGAGCAAAATGACGCATACAGCTGGGTGAAACCCAGACCCCTGTCCTGCGCGTCGCTTGCCAGGTAGATGACCGATTCCTCGTTCACGATTCTGTCCTTGATATAATGACGAGCCTTATCCGGATCGGCCGGTTGCAGGTAGAATTGGCGGTACAGGTCAAACAGCCTGGCCACCTCGGCGAGGTGGTCGAGTGTCGCACGTTCAATTTTCATATCCACACCTTTGCGTATTCCGAATTGTATTGTCGCATCACCCTGACCTTTGCTGTAGTCGTTTTCTCACGCAGGTGACACAGCAGCTATTTGAATTAGGCCTATGATTCGGGGAACCGCTGATTTATTCTCTGCGAAGGAGACTTTCATATGACCGAGACAGCAAAATTACCTGAAAGCTACGCAAACCTGATCAACGTCCCGCGGACGAGTTTACTGATCGATGGAAGATTTCAGAGTAGCCAGAGTGGCAAGACCTTTGACAGTATCAACCCGGTGACCGAGGAGGTCATTGCCCAGGTTGCAGAGGGCGATGCTGCAGACATTGATCTCGCAGTCATCGCTGCCACCAATGCCTTGCAGGAAGGGCCATGGGGCAAGATGGATGCGCGGGAGCGTGGCCGTTTAATGATGAAATGGGCGGATTTGATTGACCAGAACCAGGAGGCGTTTGCACGGCTCGAAGTACTTGATAATGGCAAGCCGATCGTGGAGGCCCTGGGCTATGACATCCCGAGTGCGGCGGCGACCGTTCGCTACTTTGCCGGATGGGCGGATAAGTTGGAGGGAAAAACCATCCCCACTTCCGGTCCTTATTTCACCCATACCCGGCGTGAGCCCGTCGGGGTCTGTGGTCTGATCATTCCGTGGAATTTCCCGCTGGCCATGGCGGCGTGGAAACTGGGCCCGGCACTTGCCGCAGGGTGTACAACGATTCTCAAGCCTGCGGAACAAACGCCTCTGACAGCGCTATGGGCTGGAGAACTTGCGCTGGAGGCGGGTATTCCACCGGGTGTCATTAACATCGTACCCGGATATGGTGAAACCGCGGGTGCAGCACTGGTCAAACATCCCGGTGTAGACAAAATCGCCTTTACCGGTGAACACACAACCGGCCAGATCATCAAAGCCGCTACGACAGATACAATGAAGCGCATGACCTTCGAATTGGGTGGCAAAAGCCCAAATATCGTCTTCGATGATGCCAATCTCGATGAGGCTGTAGATGGTGCCTTTGGGGCGATTTTCCTCAACCAGGGCCAAAATTGCTGTGCGGGTAGCCGGGCGTTTGTACACGAGTCAATTTATACCGAGTTCGTCGAAAAACTGGCGGACAAAGCATCCAGGAGAGTCATTGGTGACCCCTTTAACCCAGGTACTGAACACGGGCCCCAAATCGACCGTGCACAGTTTGACAAGATCATGCAGTACATTGAACTGGGCAGGCAACAGGGTGCGCAATGTGTCAGTGGAGGTCAGCGGGTCTTTGACCGCGGTTACTTCATCGCACCTACGGTTTTCAGTGAGGTTAAAGATGATATGGCCATTGCCACAGATGAGATTTTTGGGCCAGTGCTCAGCATACTCAAGTTCAGCAGTACCGATGAAGTCATCAGTCGTGCCAATGACACCCAGTTTGGTCTGAGCTCGGCGGTTTGGACACAGGATATCGACAAGGCCTATACCGTGACTGAAGGACTCAAGGCCGGCACGGTCTGGATCAACTGTTACAACATTGTGGACCCGGCAGCACCCTTCGGTGGCTTCAAAATGTCCGGTTTGGGACGGGAACTGGGTGAGCAGGCACTGGATGCCTATACCGAGACCAAAACCGTAACCCAGCTCAGGAAATGACGAGTCTTAATGATACCGCCCCAGGCTAATTATCTTCCCATTCTTGAGAGACTGGTCAGTTTTTCCACGGTCTCATCAAATTCCAATCTGGACTGCATCGACTACATCGAAGACTTCTTGTCAGCCAGACGATTTCATACCACCCGTGTCTATAACCGGGATAACACCAAGGCCAACCTGATCGCACGCATCGGCCCCGAGGTAGAGGACGGTATCATCCTGGCCGGACACAGTGACGTGGTGCCGGTAGAAGGCCAGGACTGGCGTACTGATCCGTTTTGCCTGGTGGAAAACGAGGGCAATCTCCACGCCCGTGGCAGCGCGGACATGAAAGGCTTTTTGGCCCTGGCCATGGAACTTGCAGCAGCCGTTGACCCGGACAGTTTACAGAAACCGCTATACCTGATTTTCACTTATGACGAGGAGATCGGTTGTGGGGGTGCAAAACGCCTTGTGGAGGTGTTAAAAGGCATCGAGGCACGGCCACGTTTTGTGTTGATTGGGGAACCCACCAACATGGATCTGGTTACCGCGCACAAGGGAATCAGTCTTTCAACCACAAACATTCGGGGTAAATCTGCGCACTCTAGCTGTCCTGCTCTGGGGGCCAATGCCATTCTGGCAGCTGTCAGACTTATCGAGCAGATAGATGGTATTTTGCCAGCCGGGCAAGATGAGAAATTCAGTCCTCCCGGCGCAACATTCAACATCGGAACCATGCATGGCGGCACCGCCGGCAATATTATCCCGCAAGACTGTAGTTTTGTCTGGGAGTTTCGTCCCCTGCCGTCCCAGGATACACAGGCTGTGCAGAACAGGTTTTCTGCACTGGTTAAGAGCCTTCAGCAGGAAATGCCGGGCATTCATGTGGATCACCAGGTCGATTCGATCGTTCCGGGAATGCAGGAAGGGAAAAATCTTGAGATCGCCACTGAGCTACAGGGTCACCTGCAGCAGTCCAGACTGGCGACGGTGTCCTTTGTCACAGAGGGCGGTCTGTATCAACAGGCCAATATCCCGGCCGTTGTCTGTGGTCCAGGACACGTTGACCAGGCCCACAAACCCAATGAATATGTACCGATGGCCATGATGGACCAATACCGTACATTTCTTTTTGATCTCATCACCAAGCTTCAATAGCCCGGTACCTGATCATGAACCGATGCCACGGGCGATTTGTCTTGATCCGCGACCACAATTTGTTGAAACTGGCAGCATGATGGCAATAAAAAACATGGATCCGATCGAGCGCTTTGCCGGATGGTTCGAAGCCGCCAAACAAAGTGAGCCCGGCTTGCCCGAGGCTATGTCGCTGGCAACCGTGGGACATGACATGATGCCCCAGGTTCGTCAGGTGCTGATGAAGGATTTCGGCAACAATGGTTTTGTGTTCTATACCAACCTTGAAAGCGACAAGGGCAAGCAGTTGGCGGAAAACGCACAAGCAGCATTGTGCCTTTACTGGAAATCCATGAACCGGTCGGTGCGTGTCAATGGTCCGGTAGAACTGGTTTCAGATGAGGAGGCCGACGCGTATTTTGCCAGCCGACCACGGGATTCCCAGATCGGCGCCTGGGCCTCAAAGCAGTCACGCAATCTGGAAAAATGGATGGAGCTGGAAAAACGGGTCGCTCGCTACGGCTTGCAGTTTGGCATTGGCAAGGTACCACGCCCTGATTTCTGGTCAGGTTACCGCGTCATACCGGCCCGAATTGAGTTCTGGGAACAAAAACCCTTTCGCCTGCACAAGCGCATCTGTTATGTGAAAAACGACGACGGTGGTTGGGATGTCGGGCGCTTGTATCCCTGAGAAGGGGATTTTTGGGATGACCGGGCGATCCTGCTTGTCAATTCACTGATATCACCAGACAGTACATTGCTGGCTACACTCAGGATTTCGAGCTGGCAATTTTGCTTTCCGGGATAGTTCAGTAATATCACCGGGACAGCAAGGGAGTACCCAAATGCAGCCTCCATAAGCGTGTTGGCACCAATGTAGCCGGGTGTGGATTTCTTTTCGAAATTTGCGATCAGCACCAAGTTAGACGCTTTAATGTTTTGCAGGTGGTTGTTGATGTACTGGCGTTTCTTTAGCTTTAATTCCTCAATATTACCGCCCTGCAATTCGGTATCGGTATCGCCCGTCTCGGGGAGATAAACCGTAAACCCCTGCCGCTCGAGCGATGCACCAAGCGCGGTCATTTCCGGCTCGAATGACATTGAGCCACAGACCGTGATGGCTTGTTGTTTTGTCATTTCAGTACCTGCCTTTCTGTCATTTTGTGCACCTCATGTTCTGGTTTAGGCTTGATTCCTTTTTTGAGCCTCGAAAGCTGCAAATTCACCCATGAAGGGGGCCGCAATGGCGGGATTGATCTTGCAATCGAGCAGGATTGGCTCGTTCGCTCTCGCCAGGAACGGGGCCACATCTTCGAGATCACTTAGCGAGCGGATGGTCGCTGCCCGAAAGCCGAAGGCCTCTGCTATCGGTGCGAAGTCGACATCCGGAAAGACTGATCTGGCGACCGGCAACTGGTGCATCCTGAGCAGGTGCAGCTCGGCGCCGTATGCACAGTCGTTCATCACCACGATAATCAGCGGCAGGTCTTCGCGGATCACCGTCTCGAGCTCGCCCATGGTCATGATGAAACCACCGTCACCAATTACCAGAACAGTGGTGGCGTCGGGCCGGGCTTTGGCGACACCCAGTGCCACGCCGAAACCCAGGCCGATTGAAGAGAAATCGCTGGTCAATTTGAAACGGTCGGGTCCCGGCACTGAGATATAAGGCACGACACCGAGAAAGTTACCGCTGTCGTAGACCAGGCTGCGGTCCGCCGGCAGTAGCCTGTCGAGTGCGATGCCGAGTGACCGGGGATCGACGGTGTGGGTGGTATTCGCCGACCGAAAGTCCTGTGAGGCGTCAAACGTAGCGAGGAATCGACGTGTTTCTTCGGAATGGAATGGCTTTTCGTTATCCGGCCGACGCGGTAACGTTTGCAACATTTTCTCAGCCGCAAGCCGCGCATCGCCAACCACGGCAACATCCGCTTTGTACCAACGACCGATGTTGTCCCGCACCGTATCAAACTGGATCACTGGCACTGACGGCACAAACGTACCGAAGCTGGTGGTCAGGAAATTCAAGCTGGCTCCGAACACCAATACACAGTCGATCTGGTCGATCATCCGGCGGGCAGCGGAATGCGAGAACGAGCCGATGATCCCGAGATTGAACGGGTTACCGTCGAACATGTCCTTGCCCCGTGCCGTCGTGATAAGCACGGCGCCAATTCGCTCAGCAAGACGCTCAAGCGTCTCCCGCGCACCGGAGTGATGGGCGCCGACACCGGCTATGATCAGCGGTCTGCGGCTTTGCTCAAGCAAGGCGACCGCGGCGTTGATCTCCTGGGGCAGCAGCGCAAGCGGCGGTGGAGCCGAATGCACCGGGGGCAGTGGGGTTTCGAGACGGGCAACCGGAATCTTCTCGGACTGGATGTTGGTTGGCAACAGTAAAGCCGTTGTGGTGCCCATCAGGGTGCTCGCAACGGCCTCGGCGAGTGTCTCGCGGGCAGTGTCTGCATTGCTCACGACAAAGACACGGATTCCGGCGGCCGACAGCACGCCAACCGCATCGAACGCCTTGTAGTCGGGCCCGAGGGTACTGGGCGTACTGTTGGCAACCGGTGCCTCGCCGTAGATGATCAGCACCGGCGAGCCCGTACGACTCGCATAGGCGGCGGCGTGCACACTATTTGCGGCGGCCGGGCCGCGGCCGATCAAGGCAACACCAAGTTGACCCGACGCGTCGGCATAGCCCTCGGCCATGGCGATCGCTTCATTTTCGTGGCGCGCGCCGTGTAAACGAACCCCGATGCTGTCGAGTGTCACCGCGAACACCGCGGTGTCGTCACTCAATAGACCAAACACGGCCTCAACCCCGAGATCCCGGATATCTTCTGCAAGTAGCTGGTGGACCGGAGCAGTATTCGTCATCTAGTGGTCCTTACGATAATTGGCTGCCGCCTTGCTCACACTTTGTTCCGCTTTAACTCTTCTTCAACCAACACCAGCCGATCATTACCAAAAAACATCAAATCACTGTTCACATAAATCGTCGGCGTGCCAAACCCGCCGCGCTTTATCACCTCGTCGGTATTGGCGCGAAGCCGGTCTTTATAGTCCTGACGGTTAATTTTGTCGAAGTACTCATCGGTATCGAGTCCGGCGTCGGCAACGATGCTCCGGAGTACATGATCCTGGCTAATGTCCTGGTCCTCACCCCAGTAGGCTTCAAACACACGGTAACTGTAAGCCAGGAATTTATCGGGATGTTCAAGTGCGACGAGTGCGCCGCGCAGGGCCTTGACCGAATTGACCGGAAAAACAGTAGGGAACAGCTTCATTTCCAGACCGTAGTGCCGGGCCCAGTCGCGCAAGTCTTTTTTCATGTAGTCGTGCTTGGCAGGCACACCCTTTTCCCGGAACTCATAGACTGCCTTGTTCACGGTGTTAAACACGCCCCCTACCAGAAATGGGCGCCACTCGAGCCTGGCACCATGTTTTTGGCATATTCCATCAATTTTTGTGAATGCCAGATAAGTCCACGGGCTGGAGTAATCGTAGAAGAACTCTACTTTTGCCATATCACTTTCCTCTATCAGACCTGTTCTTATACCGGAGCAGTCAATTTAATGTAATTGATGCGGTCGTGGAAGTCTCGCGTTCCCGGGTCCCGGGCACCTAATTGTCGAGAGCACTTGTATACTGTGCGGTATACAGTATATGATACATACTATGTGATACCCAGTATATGAAGATGAAAACCAACATAAATACAGACGACCTTGCCGTCGAAATCATCGATAAGCTCAGACTCGAACTGCGCCGAGGGGCCTTGCCATTAGCCGTTTTGGCACAGTTGCGGGAGGAACACTACGGTTATTCCTTACGTAAGCACCTAATTGCCAAGGGACTGGATATTGATGAGGGAACGCTCTATCCATTGGTTCGCCGCTTGGAAAAGCAGGGCTTACTGATTAGTGAATGGCGCGAAGACGAGAAGCGCAAGAAACGCTATTACCGGATTTCTGAACTGGGCGAGGCGGTTCTTACCCTGCTTGTAGGGGAGTGGCGAACGCTCAACGAGAGTATCAACGGTATTGTAGGAAGGGATAAATAATGAAGTTACTCAAGGCTTACGTACACCAGGTCGTTTCTTATCATCCACCGGCAGATCGGGATGAGCTTTTTGCAGAGATCTATGATGAGATCTGCGAGGAATACGCCGATCAACTGGTGGAAACCCCAACGCTTTCGGAAGCGGGATTTCTCGATATGAGCAAGCAGCATCCGATCAAATACGCCACGCAACTTGCCTCAAACAGTTCGTCCTACCTTGTAGGGCCACAGTTTTATTTCTCATTCCTGTCTGCTTTGAAAACCGGCACCTCAATTACCGTCGGCCTTTTTCTGATACTGGCGGTAATTGCAGCCCTGGCAAGTGGAGACCCCTGGCGTGCTTTTTACCAGGTCATGTTGGACATACCTGATGCCCTGCTGTGGGTCGCTGCGGTGATCCTTGGCATCTTTGTGGCAATGGAAAAGGGTGGTGAGAAAGCAACCTGGCTGGAGGGCTGGAGCGCCAACGACCTGAAAATGACCGATGACGACCAATCGATTTCCCGCGCTGAGACCTTCTTTGACCTCAGCATGTCCAGCGTCGCTTTGCTGTGGATTTTTGGCGTTATCCGATTTCCACTGGTTTATCAAAATGGCCAATGGACTGAAGACTGGGTTAGTCTGTTACCGGAGTGGCTGTGGGCGGTTGCGGCAGGCATGCTTCTTTTTGATATATGTTTTGCTATTTTTCGCCTGACACGTAACTTGTGGACACCTCAATTGAGACTAATTACCGCTGGGACACATGTGCTGTGGCTGGTGTTGCTGGGATTTGTAGCAGCACAGCCTCAATTGCTGATCGCGGCCGGTCCTTTTATCGGTGTGACAGAACTCGTGCCCTTGTTCAACAAATGGTTAAAGGTTGCGCTGGTGATGGTGATGGCGATCATTGCATGGGACACCGCCAGTCACATTTGGCGCTTACTGAAATTGAACCACCACTAACCCGCGAGTCCGTACGAGCAAATCAAGGGTTCAATTGATAGTGGCTACTCCCATTCAGTTGGCTTGTGCCTGGACAATTTCGTCCTCTCTGCTGTAGGCCTCGTCCTCCAGGATTGAGCGTCGGTAGCCATTGGCTATAAAGTCTGGAAGGTGTGAACGCACCAGGGCTGCTATACCACCCAGACGTTCGTATTGACTAACTTGCATCAATTCGTGGGCAATGACAGTGCGTCGTTTTTCACCGTAGTGCGTCAGGATGATGCCATAACTCTTGGCGGCACCACTGGCCCCGCGTATGCGTTTCAAGTGACCAAACCCTTTCAGCATATGTCTGCTCCTCGAGTCAGCCACGATCATCGACTACACCTCCGGTAGGTATTTGTGACTTGCTGGCATCAAACGGTGTACTGACGTCAATGTTCAATATAACGTGATTACCGACAATTCGCTCGTCGGCTTCCGGCATGGTCCGAAAGGCACTTGGAAATACCGGGCTTCAAGTGATGACTTGGTTTTGTATGAAGGTTTTTCTCCGTCTCGCCAAAACCAGTAAGTTCGGGGATCGCTGACATCCGCTACTGGCCTTGCATTATTTTTTTTCTATCTAAAACTCTCTGAATGAAAAGACAGGCCAGGATTGTGGTCAGCTCAAACTTTCAGATTCAAAACAACAATCGAAATACTGACCTGCCTGCAGCATTTCTTGAATAGGTGACGGCGCCTCCGTGGCTTAGCATGATGTACCGCACCAGGGCCAAACCGATACCGGAGCCACTTTTTTTAGTGGTGAAAAATGGCACAAATATATTCTCCGCCAGCTCTTCCGGGATACCTGGCCCGTTATCGTGAATTTCCAGTACGGTGCGTTGCCTGGCGTCGGTGTAGCCATGCACTGAAATGATGGCCTGGTCCGTGCCGGCAAGCGCATCGGTGGCATTGCGGATCAGGTTGATCAACACCTGGTCGAGCATATCCTTGTCCGCCACTGCACAAAGGCTGGGAGGCTCATGTTGGAAATTGAGCGCAATATTCTTCCTGGCAAGCTCACCCTGCACCAGTGACTCGATGTGCTGGAAGTAGTCAGCGATAATGATTTCTCCCCTCTTCGGTGGGGGCATGCGACTGAGCTGGCGGTAACTTTGGATGAACCGGGTCAGTCCTTCACTCCTTCTCATTACGGTATCCAGTGACTCCTGGATATCCTGCATATCCTCGGCCAGGGACGGCCCCCGGAAATCGCTGTTGATGATTTCATCGACCAGAGTCTTGGCAGACTGGGCGCAGCTGGACACGGGGGCCAGTGAATTGAGGATTTCATGGCTGGTAACCCTGAGAAGATTCTGCCAGGTCGCCAGCTCGGTGGCATCGATCTGGCCCTGAACGTTTTGTAAAGACACGAGCTTATGTCGTTTGCCGGTGGTGGTAATTTGAGTTGCCGCCAGGATGAAATGTTCATCATTGCCGGCCAGTTCAATGGTTGTGAGCAGCGCCTCGCCAGGCTGTACCTGTAGAATATCCCTTTGAAAGCCGGCACCAAAATTGGCCAGCTCACCCGTGTTGGTAATATCGGCGACATTGAACATTCGGCGTGTGGCGTTATTCAAAACGACAACACGGCCGTCATCGTAAACACCGAAAAACGGGATTGGAATGTGCTGAACAAGGGCCCGGTTGTAGACGGCCTGCTGCTCCTTTTCCGTTCGAAGCCGTTTGAATTTCTCGACGGTGAATTGCAGTGTTTTTTCCAGCGCATCGAAGGAATGGCCCAGATGTGCAATCGTATAAGTCTGCTGAAAATCCCCAAATTTCAGACCAGCGAGGAAACTTTCCAGTTCATGGTTGGTGTGGTTGATGAAACGTACCAGGGATAGTACCTGTATCAGAATAATTATGATCAGTAGGGCAAGTAACAGGACGCGTATGTCCCGAGTAATACCAAATGCCAGCAAAAGCAGGCTGATGAACAGGCTGCCCATCCGTAGCGAAAGCTGGACATTGAACTGCTTCAACCTGGTTTTGATTCCGGACATTAATCTCAGTCCTCAAAGGCCAAACTTTTCGATACGCCGGTACAGGCTGGTCCTCGTGAGCCCCAGGTCTTTCGCCGCCCGGGAAATGTTGCCCCGGTGATCCTTCAATGCCTGCTCAATGGAAGCCCGTTCCAGTTCCTCAAGGGTTTGCTTGCCCTCCCTGGCAGGCCCGGTGGATTGTCCGCGGTGGTCTGCAAGAGAAGCAAAATCTGCACTGCCAAGCTCATCTCCATTGGCCAGGATAATGGCGCGTTCGATGCAATATCGCAGCTCCCTCACGTTGCCAGGCCAGTGATAGTCCATAAGGACCTGCATTGCCCGGTTGCTGATTCCTTCTACCCTGTGATTGTACTTCCGGTTGTATTCGCGCACGAAAGCATTGGCCAGCAGTGGAATATCATCCGTCCTGTCCCTGAGTGCCGGCAACTGGATTTCAACGGTATTTAGCCGGTAGAGCAGGTCAGGCCGGAAAATTTGCGGATTGCCCAATTCTTCCCGGCTCACGTTGGTGGCGCTGACAAGCCTGATGTCAACAGACTCGGATCGCGTACTGCCCAACGGCGTGATTTCCCGACTTTCCAGCGCGTGCAATAGCTTGGGTTGCAGGCTAAGTGGCAGGTTGCCAATTTCATCCAGAAAAAACGTGCCCTTGTTGGCCGCCTGGAACCTGCCCATGCGGTCCTCCCTGGCATCAGTAAAGGCGCCTTTCTTGTGCCCGAACAGTTCAGAGTCCAGCAAGGTCGAGGGTACCGCACCCAGATCAACCGTGATGAATGCTTTGTCCGTGCGGGTGGACAAGGCGTGAATTTCCCGTGCAACAAGTTCTTTGCCGGTGCCGTTTTCTCCAAGAATCAGTACATTGACATCAGTCGGTGCGGCTTTGCGGATAAGTGAAAAAACACGATTGATCCCCTCAGATTGTCCGATGATGGGATGGTGCCTGCGCGATATATCGTCGGCCAACATACGACTTCGTTGCTCAAATTTATTAGCCTTTTCCTGGGTGCGGCGTAGTTTCACCGCGGCACTCAGCGTCGAAATTAACTTCTCGTTATTCCAGGGTTTTTCAATAAAGTCATGTGCGCCGATTTTCATTGCCTCGACCGCAGCATCAACTGAGCTGAAAGCAGTCACCATGACCACCACTGCATCAGGATCAATCTCCAGGATTCTGGACAACCATTGATTGCCTTCTTCGCCGGAATTTTCACCGGGGCTAAAATTCATATCGAGCATGATGGCGTGGAAGTTTTGTTCCGCCATCAGGGCTGGAATGTGGCCCGGGTCCTGGCAGGTCACCACCTGGTCAAAGCGCTTTTTTAGCAGTACCCGGCAGGCGGAAAGGATGTCTTCATCATCATCAACGACAAGGATGCTGGTTTGGTCGGGCATAACAGTTCCGCTGTCCCTCAGGTTGCGATCACCGGTGGCAAGTTTATAGAAACGAAAAGGCATGTACGAAAACGTACACATAAGTGATCGAATTCGTACATTAAAATGAAACCTGGCCGATTGCAAGCTCATAGGTCTCTGTTTTTATGATGGTTGTGGGATTTCTGAATCTGGCAGGATTCTTGCTTACTATATAGTCATGTTTATCGAAAATAACATCTCTCTAAAAACCGACGTCTTATTACCAGCCGCCACAGGGACCAGGCTTACACGGGCCAATCCCACTCATGCAATGGGGCAGGAGTGACGGGTACCATGGATAGCAAACCTCAATCCAGGAGCGGCCGAAGTCAGTCGGGCATGGACCGGGTGGTAGAGGAGACCACGTGGCAGAAGTACCGCAAGCCGGTCACCTGGGGCGGCAGCGCGGTTTTGTTGCTGCTCGTCATCTGGTACTTCAAGCCCGATGCAGGCCGTGCACTGAAGGTTCAAAATGACCGGATCGTTGTGTCCACGGTCAGCCTCGGCGAGTTTGACGACTACATCCCGGTGCGTGGCCAGGTGGCACCCCTGAAAACGGTATTCCTGGACGCTATCGAGGGTGGCCGGGTTGAAGCCACTTATGTGGAAGACGGCGCCCCGGTAAGTGCTGGTGACCTGATTATTGAGCTTTCCAATACACAACTACAACTGGATGTAATTGCCCGCGAAGCGGAGGTTACCGAGCAGCTCAATAACCTGAGAAATACCGAGTTATCGCTGGAACAGAATCGTCTGACGCACAAGCGTAACCTGATCGATATCAACTACAACATCATTCGCCTCGGCCGTGAGGTAGAACGCCTGTCGCCGCTGGTGGAAAGAGACCTTATCGATGACGGCTCGCTGGAGCGCCTCAAGGACGAATATGACTGGTACGTTGCCAGGCGCGAAATCACACTTGAAAGCCAGGCAACCGATGAGCGTTTACAGAAAGTACAAATGGAGCAGCTGCGGATTGCGGGAGCTCAGTTGGAACAAAATCTGGAGGTTGCACGGCGTAACCTGGAAAGCCTCAATGTGCGGGCGCCAGTTGACGGCAAGCTTACGGCCTTTGATCTTGAAGTCGGCCAGGCCTTGTCCAGGGGTATGAATATCGGCCAGATCGATGATCCGGAATCGTTCAAGGTAACTGCGAATATCGACGAGTTTTACCTCTCACGGGTTGACCTTGAGCAGACCGCCACGCTGACGACCAATGGCGACGATTTCACACTTTTCGTACGTAAAGTTTATCCCCAGGTACAAAACGGGACCTTTGAAGTCGACATGATTTTTGGCGAGCGTGCCCCTACCACCATTCGACGTGGGCAGACCATGCAACTCAATCTTCAGCTCGGAAGCCCGTCCCGGTCCTTACTGATTCCAAATGGTGCGTTCTACCAGGATACGGGTGGAAACTGGGTGTTCGTGGTGACGGTGGACGGGCTGCGTGCGGTTAAAAGAAATGTGCGCCTCGGGCGCAGGAATCTCAGGTTTATCGAAGTTTTGGACGGTCTCGAGAGTGGCGAGCAGGTGATTACCTCGCCCTACACCAACTACCTGGATATGGACCGTCTTGAACTACAGGATCAATAGCCGGACAAGGTTTCGGCCCCAGAGTATTGTTGACAAGCAAAGGACAAAAGGAAACTGATCTCTCATGAATACTGAAAACGAAGTGGAAGCTTCAGAACAGACACGGCAATATCTTCCGAACACCAACGCAAGTCCCCCCGAAACCCTGTTCAGACTGGAAGACTTAACCAAGGTTTACCGTTCGGACAATGTTGAAACTACCGCGCTGAACAACATCAATATTGACATCAAGCGCGGTGAGTTCGTGGCGGTGATGGGGCCATCGGGCTGCGGCAAATCCACCCTGCTGAATATCGTAGGTATGCTGGATAACCCCAGCTCGGGTTCATTGTGGTTTCTGGATGAAGACGTGGCCGGTTACAGCGAAAGCAAGCTGTCCCAGATACGCAAACAGAACATCGGGTTTATCTTCCAGAGCTTTAACCTGATCGACGAGCTGACCGTACGCGAGAACATCGAATTGGCACTGCTTTATCACAATGTCTCCAGCGCTGATCGAAAAAACCGTGCGGACCAGGCCATGGAACGGATGGAGATAGCGCATCGCGCCAATCACATGCCGGCGCAACTGTCGGGAGGGCAGCAACAGCGCGTCGCGGTCGCGCGTGCCGTGATCGCCGAGCCACACCTGATCCTGGCAGATGAACCCACGGGAAACCTGGATTCCCACAATGGTGAAGAAGTCATGGAACTCCTGACGCAGCTGAACAAGCAGGGTACGACCATCATGATGGTCACCCATTCGCCGGCGCATGCGGAATACGCAAGGCGGGATATCTCCCTGTTTGATGGCGAAGTCATAACAGAGAACCTACGGAAGATTTAGTGACACTCCTGGATTTTTTAAAAACATCTTCGAGCTCTTCAGGCAGATAAGAAAAATCATGTTCAAAACTATTTCATTGCCGCTATTCGAAACCTTTTTGGCCACAAGCTTTACGCCGTCATCAACGTTGGAGGGCTGGTGACCTCGTCACGGCCAGGGTTCGACACGAGCGGCCTTTTGCGTGATTTTACGTAGTCCACCTTAACTCTGATTTTTTCAATTTGTCAGTGACCGGCAATCAATGAGAAAATGATCCTTCCATACAAGCCTTCACTAGAAATACTAATAATCTTGCAGGAGCAGATCATGGTAACGGCACGCTTATCATTCAGATTTTCGGTTTGTCTTTTCTTTTGCCAATTTGCGTTCAATCCTGTGGCTCTGCCAGACGATCCCTACGACGCCAGTCAGTTGACGCAACGTGGCAAAGCGCTCTACAACGCCGAGGCTTCCTGCTGGGTATGTCACGGAGAAAATGGCGAGGGTCGGGTCGGGCCGGCAATCCGGTATGGCCCCAGCCCTTTTGACATCCACTACCAGTTGAATACCAATCCACAGATGGCGGCACTGCGTCAGCAACTGAACCCGGACCATACCGATCTGCTGGCCCTGTCGGTTTATGTACGCCGGCTGACCGGTGTTGCTGCAGATGACATTGACGTGCAATCTCTGGCGGAAACGCTAAACAGTATTCAGGACTACCCGGCCGTTCCGGATTTCTTTCTCACTGATCGCGACAAGGCCGTGCAGCAGATAGAAGCATTTGACACTGTTCTCAGGGACTGGAAGCGGCGCTCGAAGCCGGGCAACATCATGCACAGTTACACGGTGCGCGAAGTGGCCACCTTCGAGCCCGCTGAACCACTATTCAAACCTGAACCCGGTGGTGTTTACTTTTATGAGAACCTGGCCACGTCGGGAAGATTCCGGCCGGAGGGTGTGGCGGCATCGCAGTCAACCCAGGTAGTGGTGGGTGATGCGGTCACTAAACAAGTCCTCGCGTCTTATGAATTACCCGAGGACCTGCGGGGTGCGGTGCACACCACCGTGGCCTCGCCGGACGGGAAATACATCTACATCATCGGTGCGAGACCGCATTCGCGCGCCGACACCAGGCCGTCGATGATCACGCCGCAGACGCTGCTCAAGGTTGATGCCCTGAGTTTGCAACCGGTCAAGCAGTTTGTTATCGGCGCACGTTTGCACCACGGGCAGATCTTCCAGGATCGTTATCTGCTGCTGGACAGCTTTTCACGTGACCAAAACGGTCTGGACGTCATGTTGTTTGATCCGCAAACGGACCAGATTATTGGTGGCGTGCGCAGTGAGGAGTTGGGAGGAGCGCCGTACACCGCGTTTAGCGATGGTCGGTTCATCTATGTGTTGATGGAACCGCTTGGTTATGGGCAGTCGGTGAGTGGTGACAAGACGTTTACCGGCTACGTTGGCTCGATGAACCTGAATCATGGCCGACTGACCACGATGCGACCGTTCTGGATCGCAAAAATTGATCCGGAAACCTGGCAGGTCGTCAAAGAATATCCGTATCCTGGCTACCGTGCTGACTGGATCGCATTCGACTCCGCTGCAGAGTTCATGTATGTCCCCGCTGGTGGTTCGGCGACCCTGTCCAAGATCAACATCGAAACGGGAGAGGTGGTCTGGGCTTCACCCACCGGAATCGGCCCTTATGGTGCCAACCTGAATGCCTCAGGGTCAGAGGTCTGGGTTGCCGACAAAGGGGAGACAACCGGTATGTTTGGACGCACCATCTCGGTCATTGCCAGTGCTAACGGCAGACAAATAGAGACTCTGTTTTCAGCTTACCAGGTTGACCATGTTTTACTCGCACCCAACGGGCGCGAATTTTGGACCACCAGCAACGGCGAGGGTCGTATCTATGTATTCGACGCTGAAAAACGCGAACAGTCGCACGTGATCGACATGCCACAGTTTGGATCGCCGCATGGATTGGTCTGGGTTCATTATGATGAAAACGGTCATTCAAAGGTGGTTCGTGATCAGGGCGGTTTTCATGGCGGCGTCGACCCGCGAAAAGGCAAAGCACTGGATTACTGATACCAGCCAAACCGGATTGGGTTTAAGCGTCAATCACCGCTCTCAAAGCTTGCACGACAACCAGTAAATTAAGACTTGAGGAGCGAAGAGCTTTTAACCCGGGGGACGTCTAGCGCTTAAAGCACAGTCGTTTGAAGTTGTTCACCAAGCGCCACCAACCGGAGAGTATCCCCGGTTAATTGTATATGTGTGATCGAAGCATTTGCCGGTAAACAGCACGTCGTTTTGGTGCTGTCGGTAATTTCACCTACCACCGCGTTAACAACAACAAAATGAGTAAACACAACGGTCGGTTGGCGTGTCGCCAGCAAGCTCCGGAACAGGGACTGGTGCCATTGCAGCACTTCTTCCGGCTGTTCACTCCAGTGTTGATGCATGAATTCTCCCAACCATCTTCGACGTTCGCGAACCGGTACCGGCGATGGGATTTCCCTAAAGGCCTCATCGACCTCGACGCCGATACCAAGGGCGTCCGACAACGGCGCAGCGGTTTCACGCGCACGCAGCAACGGACTGCTGACCAGCCGGAGGGTTTGGTATTTCCGCACAACGGGCAGTAGTGTTTCGGCAGCCTGTGTGGCCTGGTCACGACCCAGAGCACTCAAGTCGGGATCATCAGAGCGCCACCATTTTTGTGCCGCCTCACCGTGTCTGACCAGGTATATGTTCATCAGCTACAGATGATCTCGCGCATCAGGGCTCTGAACCTTTAAAGATCAATTCAGACTTGTTCATTTCAACTTGGGCTCCCTGTTCCCAGCCCAGTAACAGTGCCAAGAGCCACAGAATCAGACTCACTTCAATCTGTATGAAGTCTTCATCATTCTTCCCGCGTTCGCAGATTAATCAGTGCCCGCCTTGCAAGTTCATCGTCCGGGTGTGCTTCGGTCCACCGTTCCAATACCTGGATGCCGGATTGTTGGTCTCCGGAGTAGAAGAGCGCGTCCGCAAGGCTTTCATTTGGAATATACAGCTCCCCGAAAACCTCCAGATTGTGCTTGAAAATCTGGAGCGCATCCTGCTGCTGCTCGCGTCGGAACAGTGTCCAGCCGAGATTGTCCAGCACCCCAGGGGTGATGGTGCCGGCAGGCTCCGTGTCGCGAACCTGATCGAAGCGCTTCAGCGCCGCCTCGGTCCCATCGCCTGCGAGTGTCTGTTGGATTTCCAAGGTGAGTGTGCCCCGACGTACCGAAGCTTCCCCCGGAAAAACCTCTTCGTTGAGTCGTGCCAGGACGATACCATCAGCGTAGGCACCGCTTCTCGCCAGGTGTGCAGCCAGAGAGAAGAGCGTGCGTGAGCGAAAATCGTAGGCGTCGGCGCCGTAATATCGTCCCCGCAGGTCCCGGTACACCGCCACTGCGGCATCGATGCCTTTTCCCCGGTAGGCAGCGAGCATGTGATCGATAAGTGACCTCGGGTCGGTCCGACCCTTGTGACAGGTGTGACAGGTCACTTGTAAATTCGGTGCCACGCGCTCTTCAAGTCCTGCGAGCCGTTTGTTGATGGTTGCGGTCATGGCCAGCATCTCGCGGGCCTTGCGTTTTTCAACCTTTTCGTCCGAGGCGAAATCCCATTCGCCACGGGGAACGTCCATGTCGCCGGCATGGCAGAACAGGCAGCCTTTGCCACCCCGACGGGGAAGCCCCAGTCCAGACAGGTTGTTGAGCATCACCTGGTTGAGCTCAGAGCTCGTGATAGTGCGGTCGAGTACCTTCAGGTTCTTGAACTCTAGGTCCTGGGCGGCGACCGGTGCGGCTACCACCCCCGCACTCAGAAAGAACAACAGAGTAGCCCGCAGCATCATAATTTTTGGAAACCGCACGACGTCAGGTTTCCTTTTGTATATGGGTTTCATCCTGTTTGTCCTCGATCCAGAAGTTTGCACGCATTGCTTAGCGGTTTTTGCTAAATCCACAGGCAATACCTGCAATGATCATCTTTTGTACGTTGGAGGTGCCCTCCACAATCTGCAGGGATTTGGCATCCCGGTAAAAGCGCTCTGCCGGGTACTCGGATGAAAAACCATAGGAGCCGAAAATCTTCATACACTCATTAGCGGCGTGCACGGCCGCTTCTGATGCGGCCAGTTTTCCAATCGAGGTTTCATATTGATTTGGTTTGCCCTGGTCTTTCAGCCAGGCCGCTTGGTAGACCAGCATCTGGGCGGCCTGGTGTTCCACCACCATCTCGGCAATCTGGGCCTGCACCATCTGGTGTTTGGAGATGGGTTTGCCGAATTGGGTGCGTTCATTGGCATAGTTGATCGCCAATTCTAGCGCGCCACCCGCAACACCCAGCGCACCAGCAGCGCAACCAATACGCGTATTGCCCAACTGCCACATACACATCTTAAAGCCGTCATTAACCTCGCCGAGCAGGGCGTCTTTTGGAATCTTTGCCCCCTCAAAGACAAACTCACCCGTGGGGGAGCAGTGCAAACCCAGTTTGGTTTCTATGGGGCTGGCCGTGCAGCCTTCCAGGTTTTTTGGCTCAAGGATGAAGCAGGAGATCCCTTTATTGCCTTTCTTCCTGTCCGTATAAGCATAGAGCAGCCCGGCGTCACCCACGTGTGCATTGGTAATCCAGAGCTTGCTGCCGTGCAGTTCCCAGTGGTCACCCTGATCGATGGCGTAGGTTTTCATACTCGCCACATCGGACCCGGCATTGGGCTCGGTCATGGCAAAAAAGCCGATTTTTGTACCGTCAATCCAGCCGGGTATGTATTTCTCTTTTTGTTCCTCGGTACCCCATTTGGCCACCGATAAAGGGGGGCCCAGGTTCTGCATGTTGAATGGAAGACGCCAGGAGGCTGAGACCCTGGCAATTTGTTCCGCCATCAAAACGGACTCCAGATAGCCCATGCCATTGCCACCGAGTTCTTCCGGTAACACACAGGACAGGAAACCCAGTTCCCCCATCAAGGCGACCCGTTGTTGACGAAACTCGTGATTCCTTTCTTCTTCTTCCAGCGTGGGTGAAATCTCCTCCAGTGCGAATCGTCTGGCGGTATCCTGTACCAACTGCTGTTGTTCTGTCAGTGCAAAGTTCATTATGGTTTCTCAATCACTGTTTCTTATCAGGCATCTTCGATGATCATGAGCACGTCATCGTCCTCGACGACATCACCTTTTTTAACCTTTATTTCAGACACCTTGCCGTCACAGGGTGCGTAGACCAAGTTCTCCATTTTGAGTGCTTCAATTACCAGTAACTCGTCGTCTTCCTCGACTTGTTCGCCTACTTCAACGAGCACTTCCCATATGCTTCCAGCCAGTGGAACCAGAACTTCTGTAGCCATAGTATTATTCCTATTTCAAGATAGATATGAAGATACCGGCCGCAATAACGGTACCGATAACACCGGCAATGTTGGGGCCCATTGCAAACATCAGTAAGTAGTTTTTTTTGTCCGCGGCAGCCCCCACTTTCTGTACCACACGCGCCGCCATCGGTACCGCGGACACACCCGCCGCACCCACCAACGGGTTGATCTTGTTACGCGTGAACAGATTCATGAGCTTGGCCAGCAGTATACCGCTGGCGGTACTGATCATGAATGCAAACAAACCCAGAACGAAGATGAAGATTACTTCCTTGCGCAGGAAGTTCTCTGCGTTCATGGTGGCCCCGATACTGATACCCAGAAAGATGGTGACGACATTCATTAAGGAGTTTTGTGCGACTTCGTTCAAGCGTTCGACAACCTTGGATTCACGAAACAAATTACCCAACATGAACATGGCAATTAACGGGGCTGAGGCCGGCACCAGCAGGATGATTACCATGGCCGCAAAAATCGGGAAAAACAGTTTTTCCCTGGGGGTCACCTTGCGACCTTTCTCCATTCTTATCTTGCGTTCAGCGTCCGTGGTCAACAGCTTCATGATGGGTGGCATGATTACCGGTACCAGGGCCATATAGGAATAGGCTGCCACCGCACAAGCGCCCAAAAGTTGTGGTGCCAGCTTGGCTGCGAGATAAATGGTTGTGGGGCCGTCAGCACCACCGATAATGCCAATGGTGGCGGCTTCCTGCAGACTGAAACCCATGGCGTAGGCAATAAAAAAAGTGACATAAACCCCCACCTGTGCGGCTGCTCCCAGAAAAATTAATCTGGGTTGTGCCAGTAGGGCACCAAAATCCGTCAGGGCTCCCAGGCCCAAAAAAATCAAGGGCGGGATGATTTCCCACTCGATTCCATAGTGATAAAAACGCCAGATGAGACCTTCACCCGGCTCCATCAGGTAGGTTAGCGGCAGGTTGGTAATGATGATGCCAAAACCGATGGGTAATAGCAGCAGTGGTTCGTATTGCCGGGTAATTGCCAGGTACACCAGCAGTAAGCCGATCACCCACATCAACACCATCCCCGGTGTGACTGCCAATAAGCCCATATTGTCAAAAAACACCATGCTTATTGTTCCTTTTTAACGACTTCGCGGCCGGCCAGTAGCTTATTGAGCTTGATGGCGACATAGAGCACGCCAAGACCGACAAAAACACCGGAAATGCCGTTGATGAATACATCGAATGCTACTTGCATGGAATGAATTCCTGTTTATCCTTTGATGCTGCGGGGCAACAACATCTGGTGACGCGGACAGATGGACGTCGGGTTTTGATAAGCGGCACCCACGAATGCTTGCAGGTAACCGCGCAGGTCTGGCAATTTTACAATCTCGTCAACCAGACCGTATTGCGCACAGTAATCTGGTTGTGAGTGATCGTGGTAATGTTGCGCCAGCGCGTTCATTTTATCCACCACGGGTTGCAACGGCCGGCCGGCGTCTTTTTCTTTCAGTGCCCGCCGGGAATAAGTTGCCACAGCAGCGGTTTCACCGTGCATAACCGCAATTTCCGTGGCCGGTGTACCGAGGGTGAAAGCATTGTGACGGTTACCGGTGGGACCGCCCAGGACATAATGTGCCGCTGCACTGCCTTTACGAAGCACCACCAGCATCATCGGCACGTCGGTCTGCTGGATGGAATAGATCAGTGATTGGCCCAGACCGAGTAATTCTGCTTTTTCAGCGAGATCGCCGACATCAATACCGGAAGTATCCTGGAACCAGATCACGGGGATTCTATCCCGACCGCACAAGGTCACAAACTCGTTCATTTTGATCAGACCCTGGCGGTAGAGTTTGCCGCCAATTCCCGGGTAATCGGCGTATTCAGGATAACCTTTACCGAGATAGCCCTGGCGATTGCCGATGCAGGCAACCAGCATCCCGTCGACCTTGCACAAACCCGTATACATTTCCGGGCCGTAATCCGGGCGAAATTCCATGTGCTCACTGCCATCGACAAGCCGTGCCAGAACTTCATCGAAGTTATAGACCTCTTTCTGATTGGCCGGCAGTATGGAATACAGGTCTTCAGCCGCAAATTCAGGTTCCTTGGGTGTGGCGACCCGAAAAAACTCGGGTTTGTAGGCGGCAGTCGCCAGCATGTACTCCTTGATCCCATCCAAAACACCCGTTTCTTCCTCGTAAACACGCGAGAAAAACCCCGTTGCATCATAGTGTGTCTCCACACTGCCTGGCGGACTGGCGCTGAATTCACGGGTCTTTTCGATGAGTTCTTCCAGTGCCTCCACGCTGAATCCACCCCTTGGCGCCATACCGGAAACGATCCCCACACCGCCGACGGCAATATTGGCGTCTTTGTGGGCAATGAGTATGGTTGGACTGATACTCTGGTAACCCCCGCCCGCCGGATTGGTGCCGTAAATGCCTGCCAAAATTGGAATGCCAGCCTGCTCGAGTTCTGCATGACGGAAGAACGGTGTGCCCGCACCGCGTCGATTGGCATAAAACTTCTCTTGCTCTGGCAATTTGGCGCCACTGCAGTTAACCAGCCACACCAGGGGGATGTTGAGACGCTGCGCCAAATCAGTCACCCGTAGAATGTTCTCCGACTGCCCGGGTAGCCAGGCCCCGGCCATGACCTTGTTGTCAAAGCCGATCACCACGGCCCAACGACCTTCGATTTTGGCCAGGCCATCCACCACATTGGTAGTGCCTTCAGTATTGTCGGACGGGTTGTACATGCTGTGCAGGGGGTGCCAGGTACCGGGGTCAACCAGGTATTCGATCCGCTGGGCCACGGTCATTACCCCGCGCTGGTTTATTTTTTCTGTCGGGAAGCCTGCAGCAGCAGCTTTCTCCTTGAGTTGCTCAATGTCTTTCTCGGTTTGCCTGAGTTGCTCGGAGCTTGTGGCCGCGCGTTTAATACGTCCTTGCTTGAGCGTTTTGCCAAAACGCTCCATGTTTTCAAAATAGGGTTTCATTCAGTTTGGTTCCCGGACAAGTAAGTCTGACAAACGCTAGTACCACAGACGCACCTGACGATGGCTGCTCCCTGAATCCGATAGTATCAAACTTGGGATCGACAGTGGAAAGAAACGACGGGTGCGATACAAAAAACTGAATGAGAATCAGTACGGTAGCAAGATCGAGCTATAATCTGGAATCGTATGCGCACACAGGACCAGAGCAACCGAGAAACCGCTTGTCATCCATTATGTTGAGGAATACTCTTGTAAGCGATCTGTCAATCTTATAGCGCAGCGGATGGCAGAACGTGACCTCGCTGATCCAGCTTTGTAGAGTTGACAGAGCACTGGCTTCAGACGGTAAAAACTGTCGAGTGATATGTGTTGCCTGACACCGTCTGAGTTACGGACTGTTTGCGAGTGAATAAGGAGAACGCTGCATGAACTATTCCCGGAAATCGATGACGCTGCCCCGTCTTCTCTGTTGTTTTTTGGTACTGCCATTGTTCTTGGGTTGTGCTGCGGGTCCAGGTCAGGTGGTTACGGCCGATCCGGTAGTCCTTGAGGAAGAGTCAGAGGACGAGGGTTAGGACAGCAATCTGCCCGACCCAACATGATCCACTCGGTAACAGCTCCATGCGTTACTCTACCTCCCACGTCCATGTGGTCGTGTAGAAATGCCCACAGGCTGAAAGACGGGAAGCATCATGCTTGATTCCCGAACTGGCCGGGTTGCTTCAGGCACAAATACGTCAACCAAGCTTTGGTTCCAGCGAGCCTTGATTGTACTGTGCATGGGTGGGTTCATGTGGGCCCCGGTTGTGTCTGCAGCGCGAGGTAACCCAGATGTATTTTTAGCCGAGCTGAACGAACGTTGGGCCGGTGCGCGTTGCAGGATTCGTATCAGTGTGCCGCTGAAAAAGGGCAAAGGCTCAAACGGGTGGACGAAAAGCGTCTGGGTGATGCCGCAAACACAATGGAAGTTCAAGAGCAGGAACGTCGCAGCCCTGTTTTGGGTCTCGGATCGAACGGCCTTTCCTGCAGCGCGGATCCTTCCTGGTACAAGTTTCGTCGTTGAGGGTTGGTCTTTCGACGATAAACGCAAGCGAAAAGGTCTGGGTCTTAATCTGCGTTTGGCGGACGAACCGGTCAAGGTCCGCATGTCCCTCCACAACGTCATGGGCAAGGATCCGGGAAGCGCTGATCTCAAGACAATGGAGCGCTGGGCCAGGATTGATTTATTCAAGATCAAGACAGCAGATGAAATGTTGAGCAAACCGAAACCGTCCCCAGGCAAGGTCAAGAGCCCTGTCTCAAGCTCTTCTCCTACTGCTGTGGCAGCACCCAACTGGTCGGCTACGGCAAACTCCTCTCAGCAGGGCCTCGGGTCTGTACAACTCAAATTATTTGGCGTTTCGGTGGAGCCAAATCGCGTCAGGCCCGGCAGTTCGATCAAGCTGATGGTCACCTATCGTGTGGAGGGCAAGGGTGGCGGTGTTACCCAGGTAAACGAGCGACGTTCGATCATACACGAGGGCAGGCTCCTTACCAGTCTTGAGGCGAGTATGAGTCGTGCCGTGGGTACCCATCAGTCGAGCCAGCCCCTGAGTGTGCCCCACGACATTGAGCCCGGGCTCTACGAGCTGAGTGTCGACCTTGAGACCATGGGATCCCGTTCGACACAGACGGCGCTTTTCCAGGTGCTATCCAGAACCAGCGCGTCGCAGCAACGCTGACTTTGCAGGTGATCTAATGTTACCTTGTAATCCCATAAGAAGAGCGTCTACCCAGCCAGGCCTAGTGCTCGCCGTGAGCGCTGTTGCGGTACTGCTTTTGAGCGTCGTAGCCAAACCCGTCCTGGCGGCCGAGTGGTATGTACTCTGTGAACTGACAACGGGGCAGGTAACCATCGCCCAAAGTCTTGATGAAGAGATTCATCGTATGATGGAAGGACCCTTCCCCGGTAAACGTACGGCCTCAATCTGGTTGCAGGAGAGCTGTCCCCAAAAGAGTTGCAACTCATTGGGCCGATGCGGTGGTCGGGAATCGGCGTACGGTGCATCGTCTTCCCGGGGTGGCTGGGTGGCAGGCGAAGTCACTTCGGTGGTTATTGACAGTTCGCAAGAGGGTGTCGTCACGCCGGGTACCCGTGTCGTGCCTGCTCCTGAAACGAGACTTGCGGGCCCCGGGGAGGCTGATCTTTCGCCATTGATTGATACAGCCATGGCCGCAGCCAAAGGCTGTAATTTTGCGGCGGCCCTGGCAAGTATTGAGCAGATCAGGAACTTCGACCCCGGGCATTCTTGGTACCTGGCCAACCACAGTAAGCTGGAGGATCTTTCGCGACGTCAAAAAAAAACGGAGCAACTTGTATGGCAGGCGAGTTCCGCATTGTCTTCCGAAGACCTTGATGGTGCCAGGGAAATGGCGGTCGCAGCTGCCGGTACGGCGGTGAGTTGTCAGAGCCAGGCGGTGTCCCAACTATTGGCAGGAATCGACACCGCCATCGACCAACGCCGCAGGGCACGCGACGCTTCCCGGCGGCGGGCTGCTGCGGCGTTGTTGCCGGGCCTGATAGACTTGTCGCGCGCGGTTAGCGGTGGCAAAGGGTCAGCCTCGGTAACAACATTAACCCCTTCCCGCACGGCTACCTCACCTGCAGTCTCGACACCAGGTTTGAACTCCGATTCCTGTGCTTATAAGTTCGTCTACAGGAACAAGTGGAATACAGAGCCAGTTTGTACCTGTGCCGGATATTCTTTCGATGCACGGAAGTTCCAATGCACCAGGATGCGATAACCCAAACACAAACAACAGGCAAAATACATCCTTGAGAATCGTGTAAAGCAGGACAGCAAAGACCAAAAAATGGCCTTCCAACAGACCGATAATCAAACCAGGCTGTCCTTTTTGCAGTGGCAATGATGACGAAGCATGCGGTTCTGCGTTTTCTTTATCTGGTCATGGGTTGCACGCTCTTATCACCCGTAGCAGGCCTTGGCGATCTAACCGTTGTAAGGGAAGTTGTGATTACACCCAGAAGCGTCAATGCGTCCGCAAACATTGGCTCGGTAAACAGTTCTCCAAACATACGTCTGGATACAGCAAATATCGATATTCAAGTGGGGGCTCCCGATGTATCCGGCAAAAGCAAAGACAGCTGGAGTCCCATTTTCCTGGTTGTCCGGGGTAATTTCGCACTTGTAAACCAATCCACCGAAGAGCTCCAACTAACAGTGGGTTTTCCGGTCAGCAATTCCGAGTATTCGGCGTATGATCTTGCCACCTTCCGGGTGTTAACTGATGGAGCAATTCGCGAAGTATTCAGCCGCGTAAGTGGATACCCCAGACGCATCAGGCACGAGTATATTTCCGGAGAGTTGGGGCCTGACGAATCACGACCACCAGCCGAAATTGACCGGGAGACGGTACATTTGTTTGGAAAACAGCTGATGGGTAAGGATTCATTCCAGAATCTAATGGTATGGCAAGAGACTTTTGCCCCCAAGCAGCACAAGAACGTGGAGGTCATGTATGAGATAACGATACCACTACAAAACACGGATGTGGTCCGTGAAAAAGTGACTGGAAATCACAAGGGAATTTGGCCCCAGGAAGCCAATACTATTCCTGTGGATTTCCTGAGTGAATTAGATTCAGGCGCTTACTATTTCTTTGATTACTATCTCACCAGTGGGGCGTCCTGGGCCGGCCCCATCAGCTTTGAAGACATAAGCCTGAAATTTGATTCCTGGTGGCAGGATCTGGAGTTTCATTCAACCATAAAACAGGGACGGATTAGCTGGTCCAATACCACGCTTTATCCGGGTATTCCTACAGTTGCCTATTACTCACTTCGGGATGTTGAACCCACAGAGAACGTATATTTTGCGATTCGACCCGGGAAAAACAACAAACCCCGGGCACTACACCCAGACCATGATTATGTGGTCCCGGAGGGAGATCGGCAGGCAACAGAGGGTTTGTTGAAAGAATGATAAACCTTAGTAAATGTGTTTCCGTTTCTTGGGTAATCGGATTGTCTCTTGCCCTCCTGAGTTCCTTTGTGGGTGCGATAGAACCAGGGGTCACGGGGGCGGAGCTGGTCTGCCCTGCACCCACCGAGGGGGAGCGTTCAGAAGGTGACGGGCCGGATTCGCCCGACTCCGGTGGCGGGAAAAGATTACCTGCCGTGAGGGTAAATTCCATCGCCTTTGAGGCAAGGATAAGAGACGGCAATCCATTGTATCTGCCCGGAAATGAGAATGCCTGGAACCGGGGCAAAGACGTATACCCCACACTGGTCGGTCCGGTTTCCGTCGATGAATTGGACTACAGCCAGCTTGCGGATCTTGAAGCAGAACGGATCGGGGTAGCCGCCGATGGTGTGAGCCAACTCATTATCGTGCTGGAGGCCAGTGTTGCAGGAACTTTCGGAACCACATTTTCGTCAGATTCCCGCAAGGACGGCACACTTTATCTATTGGGGTCCGATACAACCTGCAAGGTCGAAGAAGCCCATTTTATGGTTGCGCTCTACACCGCACCCGAAGAATTCGGCCCGGGTTCCGGACAGAAGGTACCCACCCAGGTGGTCGGTGGGGTAGAGGCCAGGACGCTGGAAGTGGGCTTCACTTTCAGTCCCAAAAATGGTGCGGGGCAGTTGCATAAAACCGTGGATCTTAAGCTTGTGCGGCCACCGGTTGTGCTGGTTCACGGTTTCGGCGATGAGCCCATTAACGCGTGGATGACGCCCATTTCGGTTGGTATGAGCCTTAATTCATATCTCAGGAACAAGGGGCTTTTGCCTTTCCTGGTTGATTACGAGGCATCCAACGGCCGGGGTTATTTGGGCGGTGGCAAGAGTTCCTTCCGTGACAACCGGTTCGTCGTCTGGACCGGCCACAGCGCCAACCGACTCACCACCTTCGCCGGCAATGCCCCGGAGAGTGCCCTTGACACGATCGAAAACGCCGGCCAGCAAGCCTACGTGGGTGGTATCCGGCAGGCACTGGCCTACTATCGCGAGGAACTCGAAGTCGCGGTGACCCGGGCTGATGTGATCGGTCACAGCATGGGCGGACTGCTGCCGCGTGTATATGCAGCAGACAAGCTGCCAGCCGGAGTTTCCCAATGGACCACGGCAGACACTTCCGACGATGCGAACCCGGCAACTGCCTACAATAAACGCTACAGACGCCCTGACAATTTTCAGGCAGGAGACATAAACCGGCTGGTAACACTTAATACACCCCACGACGGCAGCGAACAGCTAAGGGTCTTTGAGCAACTGACCAAAGAAGGAGGTTTTGGCCCGAGATGGGCAAGTGTCTATAAAACGGTGGCCGACGGAATTGCTTTCGTTGCCCGGGTAAGGGCCAGCTCCATGGCTATGCAGGGCTTGAAGACTGACAGTCGGGCACTCCAGCTTATCGGCGAAACAAGGGTGAATAGCCATGTCATCGTAGGTGTAACCAGACCGGGTGGGCAGGAGGATTTGTTCTACGACCCCGGTCGCTCCTACATGCTGGTGCTGGAGGCGGTCGGGGCATTGTTCTACTGGTTTCCGGACGAACTTGAAACATACCTTGAGCGAGTTGGTGCGGAATACACCGACCCGGTATTGCAACAAAAGTTCCTGGAGGCGCGACGCAACCTGGAAGGTCTGATCGATTCGGAATGGATGTACTGGAACAAAGTGAGGGGAGAGGAGGGATTCCTGCGCTCCACCGCAGGTTCGCTATTGGCCGGTGGGGAACACAGCATGACCGCGACTGTACCCTACGTATTTCTCGAAGCTTTGCGTTCGTTCATGTTTCGTTTCGACAAGAATGACTCAACGGTGCGTCTGGACAGCCAACTGGGGGGGCTTGATCTGGACAATCGCGCAGACAGAAACTTCATCACCTACATTGACATAGAGGCGACTGCAAAACCAGAGCCGGATATCAAGGAAAGCGTGCTGCACAGCCAGGCACCACGCTATATGCGGATTCAGCGAAGAATCGTCGATCTGCTCAAGTCCGATCCGCTTGAACCAACGCGCTTTCGCGAATCCCTTCCTCCGGCGGGTCAGAAAATGAAGCAACGTGAGCCCGCGATTACAGGTCTCAACTGGCGTCTGACCGGCGATTTCGCGCGTAAGTGGTCCGGTATGGTATTTAAACACGCCGATGCCTACCTGGAGGTTGCCAGGCAAGATAAAGTCATCATAATGACACGCCCCGTGAACCCGGATTCTACTTCGCTGGTAATCCGGGGGGCGGCTACCAAGTCGATGAATGTCAAGGGCAAAAGTTCAAACTGGGGGCCTCAGAAAGGTTACATTCCGGCTGACCAGACCTATAGCAAATTATGGAGAACGGCCACGCTGGGACGAGCAGAAGAGTTTAGCAATTACACCAAGCAAACCCAGGAAATGCTCCTTGGCGAAAAAACGGTGTACAAGATCACCGCGGATTTGCTGGATGCTTACATACCCCGAGGGGACGACAATAAGGTTAACGATCCAATCGCCGTCAAAAAGTCTTTGCAGCACAGCATCCAGGGCAATATCTACACCGTTTGGGCGAAACCGGGAACCAATCCGAAAAGCGGTGATGCCGAGGAATGGGTTGAGACTGAGAACGCGGAGCGGTGGGTTTTCCTGTGCAAGGAGGAGGCGGGTGGTCGTGGTGAAACCCCCGAGCCCTGCACCTGCCCCCAATGGTTTGACTGGAGAACCAATGGCGAAGAGTTCGATAAGGAAGTTATACCGCACAGAGAGGCTGAGTTTCCCAGCCCTGACGCATGTGGGTCGCTTAGCCCACTCGAAGTTCTGGCGGACAATGCGCATCCCACCGAAAACTATCTCACCGCAGATTATGATTTGTTGACCCTTGGATTTTTTTGCCCTCCTGAGCGGTTGGGATCGGCGCCCTGTTTGGGTGCTTTAACGAAAGCGGATGGCCCTGGTAATGAGTGTCCGGTTTCCAAACAGTTTGTCAACGCCTACCCAGGCAGTTTATGGAAGCCACCCTCACCGTTGCCTTGCTATGATAAGGCGAAAGGTCTTATCACCAGGGCACAGATGGAGGTGCTCAACAAGATCAACAAAACGGTCCAGACGATCGGCAGGTATAACGACGGAAATGTCAGTCACCACGGACCCGAAAGTCAGTTTTTCAAATCGCCATATGTCGACTACCCGATCATCGTTTTCGACCCTGGTGTCCCGGACAAGACTTCCGGGATGCGGGATGGCACCGCAGAAATTATTGCAATTCCGGAGGGCCCGCCCGGGTTCCGTGACGTCCATTTGAAACGCTACTTCCTGAGCAAGATCAGGCAGGGGTTCTGGCTTTATCCGAATCCCTACGGTACGGCGAATTGGCATTGGCGAACCTGGCCCCTGAGGGGTGGAGAGTTTTACGGCTGGAGGGAGGAAGACGACAGCGAAGTTCCACAGGGAAAGTCAACGGCAGAGATCAAGCAGCCGCTGTGTGTGGCGCAGGAGGTAGAGCGGCGCCGCAGGGAGAGGGAGATACGTAACCGCGAGGCACAGGCATCCCGCTCTGCTGCGGAAATTGGAGGCAAGCTGGGGGTGTCGAGGGCGACAGTGCTCCAAAAATTTGATGAGCACGGTTGGGTCATACCCGCCCTGGCACGCAGGGCACTGGAGCCTGAAGTGGTTGAGTGCAATCCGCCAGATGGCTGTGTTTGCACCGAGTGAGGGTGCTGACGGGATGAAGATGACAACACCAAGGTTCATCGCGTCGGTGATCGTGGCATACCTGGTAAGTTTAAGTCTGCCGTCAATGGCGCGAGAGGAAGTGGTTAGCCAGTTGGTGGCCGGGGAGCACGGGTACGAAGTCCCGTTGGAGGTGGTTAACAGGGATGCCGAACCCATCAGGAGTGTCGCTGTCAAGGTCACCGGGCGACCTGCCGGTTTGGTTAATTTTCAGGTAACGCCACCACTGGTTGAGTCTCTTCCAGGCGAGGGTGTAGCGATTTTTACGGTCAGTTTCGACGTCAAGGAAGACACGGCCTCTTACGATTACGCAGAAATTGTGCTTTCCGTCACGGCGGCCAATGCAGATTTTGATGAACCCAGGCCAAAGGTGGCCGTTGCGGTTGTTGAAGATGACGTTGCTGAGGCTGCAGGTGACTGCACCGTTGACAAAGAACGAGTGGGGGGTGATTGGAGTGGCGCGGAGAAACACTACGTTTATGTGTTTCGTCACCACCAATCAGGCAAGATTGAACGTGTGCTGATTTACACGGGCGGCATCGACCACACATTCGAAATTGCCCTGCAAAGCAGCAAGGACCAGAAATTCGGACCGCTTATGTCGATGGCTGAAGCCGAGGCAAAGGCCAAGGAATTTTGCGGGGATGAACCAGGTGATACATCATTGGCCCTTAAACTGGTACGTATCGATTGGGCGGGGGTGTCGCCCCCAATGCCCGGTATCACGCACCATCCGGGTGACACTGGCTACAGCACCCACTGGGTCAACCCGGCCGGCAGGGTAAACAAAGAAAGCTATGGGTTTACCAGATTCCCACTTGAAATCACGTTGGGGCAGCCGTTTGAATTCGCCATTGATATGCGCAGCTCCCAATACGAGCCTGCCCGCAAATATGACCCCAATGGAATGGACTTCTCCCATTCTTGTCGTTTGATTGGTGAGGTGTGGACACAACCGTTGATAGGCATTGCCTACAGTCGCTATTACCACTATAACCCTGATGACCCCAACAGTTATTTGGGTTGGTCGGGTACGAAATTCGAGATCCGTGGCGAGGTCAACAAATTTACTTGTCCTGGCGACTACCTCGCCGCGGTAACCGTGAACCAGGCCTCGTTGTATGTTCTGAAATTTGCTCCCGTCGGGCCACCACCTGACCTCGGGGATCTTAGACCCCATTCATTCACCTATCGGGTTGAAGCAAGCGGCAAGGAAATCAGGGAAAAGAGCCTGCGGGCGCTTGATGGAAAAACCTTTGAGATCACCGGGCAACTATTTGAATCCAGCGAGGGCCACCGGGAACTAAGATCGAGCGGCTTCCAAATTGCCTTCAGGTCGGCCGGTGGAGGAAGAATTGGTCCCCAGTATCTCTCGTACTCCGTGCCAACGGATGAGCTTCCCGGCATCCACGCAACGCCCTTCACTCCCCCCGGGGAAATGACCACTGCCACATCGACTCCCGGTGGTGGCCCGGGAGGACCGGAAACAGGTGGGCCGGACGACCCTGGTACAGGTGAACCACCGCCCGGTTCAGCACCGCCAGGCGAGCGTACACCTGATGGAACTTCGCCCGGTGACGATGTTTCGCCGGTTGGACCATCTGGTGTTCCCCCAACGGGAAGGGTACCACCGGTCATTGAGCCGACCGGACCCATAGACCCAAATAGCATCGATCCGGCCAGTCCGGACATTGCGGCCTTGATTCGTCAGTGGATAACAATTGCCGAGCCACCCAAGAACGTAACCGAGGGTGCGAATTTTCACTACAACCACCGTGGCAAGCTCGTCGGTACAACGCGCGACGGTGGCATCGTTATGGCGTTACACGATGATGCCCTGCCATTCGACGCCGGCTACCTGTGGCGCAACCGGGTGACATTCGATCTCGATTCGGTGAACCACTGCCGGCTTGAGGAATATGTCGTTGCCAGGCTCGAGGCAAGCTCCATTGATCATTGTGTCGGTCGCTACAAGAAAACCGCAGGTGTGGATGGCCCCAACCCGGCGGTTGACACCAGCAACAGCCGGGTTGTCCCGAATCTCAAGGGGAAATCGGAAAGCCTTGCGGTTGCATGGTTATTGGATCTCGATCTGCGACCTGTTGTGATCAAGGGCTCGCCCGTCACGGCCGGTAGATCGCCAGATACCGTTGAGAACCAGTCCCCACTGGTGGGAGCAATCCTGACGCGTGGTGAGCCGGTTACGCTGTGGGTCTACCGGGTAGTCGAACCTGCAGCCCGCGTGGAGCCCACACCGGAAATCCGGGTTGAAGCCACACCAGGAAGTCAGACGGATTGTGACCGGCAGTGGCCGGGAACAGTACTGATACCATCGGGTGGCGGCAGATCGGTGTGCAACTGCCCGTCGGGATCAGCCTGGAGCAAAGTTCAGAAACGCTGTCTCAGGCTGTCAGGGTCAGGAGGTGATGGTCCGGGTGGACGGACTGTAGCGGGTTGCTCTGACAAGCCCGGTACGATCAGGGATTTCAGAACCGGACAGTGTGTCTGTCCCGCAGGGGGGTGGGACGCAATGTCACGCAGCTGTGTCGACCGGGTGGCCGAAGGCCGGGAACGAGAGATAGAGGAGGGGATCAAGGGTGCCGAGTGCGAATACCTCTACAGTCAGATTGAGGTCTTTCGCAAGAATCCGGATACCACTTCGCAGCGGATGGCCGATCAGGCCGAACGTGATGCACGCGCGAAGGGCTGTGATCCTGCTCGCATTTCCGATGCAGTCGTCAAGGGTGGCGGAGGAAGCGGTGGTGGGGGAGACGGTACACCGGTTCCGGTCACCGAACCGGTGGAGGACAAGGACGAGGGTGAAGCCCGTGTATCGACCAGAAATATAAAAGCCTGTGTCACCGATATTAATGACGTGCTTGATGACCAGTATGACCTCTTTGTCAACGGTCGGTTTGTCGGTACGGTTAAGCATCCCGAGGGTGGCGCGACCTGCTACAACGCCATGTTGCGCGGCGGCCCCAACCGGCTGGAGTTAAGGCTGGTGGCGACGCGTGGCAAGGGAACCTATCTGTTATTCAGCATCAATGACGGGGAGTTTTCAGCCAACTTTGGTGGTTCCGTCAACCACATATGGAATGTCATAGCGCCATAACCAGGGCGCAGGAAAAATCAAAAAGCGAAATGGATGTTTGCAAAAGTCGTTCCCTTAGAGCTTAGTTCCCTAAAAAACAGGACACAAATGTGGTGGTAGCCCTGTCACAAGAAAAATTTACGGATCAACTAAAAGCATTGATCGATGCCTATGACCGTTCTGAAGTGGATGATACGTTTTACGCCCCCGAGGAAATACAAAAAAGTATCCCACTTGCCATCGAAGATGAGCCATTACCTCAGCCTGAGCTTCTGGATGTGCTCAAAGCCATCATTATCCGCACACCCAAGTCCGCCAGCCCGGGTTTTTATAACCAGTTGTACGGTGGTAAGGAAGATCTGGCGATCATTGCCGAGATGATGGTCGCGCGTATGAACAACTCGATGTATACCTTCAAGGTTGCGGGGCCACATATTCTTATTGAGCATGAGGTCATCAAAAAGGCATGTGAAGTGATAGGTTTTGTCGAGGGAGAGGGCGTGTTTTGTCCAGGAGGCTCCATGGCTAACCTGGTTGGGATGGTTCTCGCACGCAATGCATGCAACCCGGATATTCAGGATCACGGCCTGGACAGAAACACCTATGTTGCCTATACATCTGAGCGAGGCCACTACTCGATCAAAAAGAACGCCGGTATGCTGGGTATCGGTCGAAATAATGTTCGCGAAGTTGCGGTAAATGATCGTGGTGAGATGTTGGTGGAGGAATTCGACCGCTTGGTTCAGCTGGATCTTGCTGCGGGTCTGACACCTTTTTTTGTTAATTTGACCGCCGGCACCACGGTGCTTGGGGCATTCGACGACGTGAGCCGAATAAGTGAGATCGCCAGGAAATACAATATTTGGGTGCACGTGGATGGCGCCTACGGTGCCAGTGTATTGCTGAGCCGCAAACGGGCAGCCCTGCTCGCCGGCATTGATCGCGCCGATTCGGTGACCTGGAACGCACATAAGATGATGGGTGTTCCGTTGACCTGTTCTATGCTGCTTTGCAAGGCAAAAGGGCTTCTAACGCAAAATTTTTCCGAGGTTTCCGATTACCTGTTCCAAACCGACACAGATGAGTTGAATCCAGGTACGAAATCAATGCAGTGCGGACGCAAGAATGACGCGTTCAAGGTCTGGGCATTATGGAAACAACTGGGCAACAAAGGGTTTGAGCAACGGATAGAAAAGCAGTTCTTGTTAAGAGACAAGCTGGTTGCCTTAATTAACTCGGACCCGGACTTTGAACTGTTCATGCCACCGGCTTTGCTCAATGTGTGCTTCAGGTACAGACAGGTAGACAGTGACAGGATCTGTTACGCGCTCGACCGGCAGGGTTTGGGCAAGGTCGGTCACGGGTCATTCAGGGGGGATAATTTCATCCGGATGGTGATGGTGAATCCGAGCCTGGGTGTTGAGGATATTGAAAAATTTCTTGGACACATAAAAATGGTTGCGAGAAACTTGAAGGAGAGTTGAGCATTGGGTGCTCAGTGCACCCTTATACTGTCAACCCTATAACGAAGGATCAGAAGTTTTATGAACAAAAATACAATGCTAGCAACAGTAGCGGTGTTACTGGTCTTGGTGCCGGGAAGCCCGGTCATGGCTGGGGATGAGACGACTTCCACGGCTGCGCTGGAGCGCGGTGCCGAGGTTTATGATGATTGTTCTGCATGCCACGGTGACTACGCAGAAGGTGGCGAGGACTATGGTGCACCCAAATTGGCGGGCCACCTGGATTGGTATCTCATCAGACAGTTGAAGAATTTTCGTGCGGAAATCCGTGGCACCCACGAGGACGATGAGTATGGCCCGATCATGCAAGCCATGGCCGCCGATCTGGAGGACCAGGAGATCGAAAACGTGGTGGCCTATATCATGACACTCGATCCCAACTACGACCCGGAAGACGACTAGTCCGCATCCAGGGAGCGTGTCCCCGGATGCTTTTCAAACCGTCTGGCTCACAGCTTACTTGGTCGAATGCTCAATGTAGTTCTTCTGAACAACATCTTCCGTGTACGCAGTTAAGGCGGCCAGGTCCTCGGAATCCCAGGGGAGTACATCGGGCTGCTTCATTGCCGCCAGCATGCAAAACTGCACCATTTCCTCGGCATCCACTTGATCCATATTGGCTTTCTTTTGCGCCATTTTTACCGTGTGTGGGTACTCGTTCTTGAAACTGTCCTTGAACATTTTTGTTGCGCCTTTATGGCAACTTGAACACGCTTTCTTGCCGTTTTTGCTCAGGCTCTTATCGTTCCAAAGTGATTCGCCCTTGGCGACTAAATCAGCGCGCTCACCCTGGAATGGTACGCTGCCCGCAGGCCGCGTCACTTTATCTGCCGTTATTTTTGCCGCAAATACGGCGCTCGTTCCAAGAAGCAGAATCAGGTTGAATAGAAGTATAGATTTTTTCATTTCTTAAACACTCCGAATGATAGGGTCACACCGATTACTGCTTACAGGGGAAACGTCAGACCGACGTGATCAGTGTGTTAATTATGACCGCCTCCGGTATACAAAGCTTTCAAAGCTTGGACGCTCGGCAGACCGCGGACTCCATCCTTCGAGTTACTGGTTTTATTTCAGTGGTTCTAGTGTAGTGTCAACCCTAAAAGGTAGGATCAGCGAGTTCACAAGCTGTTGGCTGCAAGGCAACATTTCGAAGACATAGTGGTGCTATATCGAGAAACGTTAACGCAGCAGACGACAGCTTGTGGGCTCGCCCTGCGGGTGGTTACCAGAATGTCTACCACAGCGTTACACTCGCTTGACGTAGCACCACTATGCCAGCGCGAATGTGCCTTGCGCTAAACATTCTGGTAACCACTGATCCTACCTTTTAGGGTTGACACTACACTAGGCCCGTACGAAGGCATTAAAACGCATTTCCTGGCCGATACTGGTCTCTGGTCCATGGCCGGTTATCACTGTTGCGGTCTCATCAAGTTTGTAGATACGTTGTTGGATGGAATTCTTCAACACTCCACTGTCGCCGCCTTCAAAGTCTGTTCTGCCCACCGAGCCCTGGAACAGCGTGTCGCCGGCGATTAACAGACGTGTGGCCGCAAAATAGAAACTGCTGGAGCCCGGTGTGTGACCGGGCGTGTGGATGCACGTACCGCCACACTCCAGGTCTTCCTCGTCCTCTATCCAGTGATTCATATCCGGTACCGGTGAATACGGTATGCCCCACATCTGGCATTGCACCTCTACGGAATCCCAAAGAAACTTGTCGCCACGATGCAACCACACAGGGGCACCGGTTTTACGTTGAATTTCACCTGCGGCAAGAATGTGATCGAGGTGCGCGTGGGTGTGGATAATACCGATGATCTTCAGACCCATGGACTCGACCGTTGTCATTATGCGTTGGGCGTGCCCACCCGGATCAAAAACGTAACCAACACCGGTTTCGGTATCGCCAATGATGGTGCAATTGCACTGCAGGGGTCCGACGGGAAAAGTTTTTCTGATGATATTCATAAGCTTCAATTTTGCCTTACAGGCGCATCATACATTTAGTGCTGTCGTCTGCCCACGGTCATATTTTGCATAGATGGCAGTGCGTTTTGCCGGATCGACATTGATCTTGCTGAGATCACCCTGGATATGGGGTAACGCCAGCAAGCGCCGGTCCATGACCTTGTACCAAAACCAGGGGACATAGGCCAGCAGGTAGGTTCCAAAATATCCATTTGGTAATTCGGGGATGTCCTCGAAGTTGCGCAGGCTCTGATAACGTCGTGCCGGATTGGTGTGGTGGTCCGAGTGTCGTTCCAGGTGGAACAACACGACATTGCTGAAGATGTAATTGGCGTTCCAGGAGTGATGCGGCAGGCAGCGTTCGTTAACGCCATTGTCGTCTTTTTCACGCAACAAACCGTAGTGCTCAACATAGTTTGCACTTGTCAGTTGAAACCAGGCCCAGAAATTGTGCACCACCAGGAAGGGAATCATGATCCAGCCAAAGACCAGGATCAGACCACCCTGTAATATCACGCTGACAGCATATGATTGCAGAATATCGTTGCTAGGGCTCCAGGGGTTTTTACCAAGACGGGTGAGGCGTTCGGCTTCACTCATCCAGCCACGTTTGAACGCCCCCGGAATTTCACGTCGGCTGAACTTGTATATGGACTCTCCCATCCGGGCACTGGCGGGATCGTCAAATGTTGCAACATGACGGTGATGTCCCCGGTTGTGCTCGATACAGAAATGGCCGTAGGCGGGCACGGCCAGGGCAAGTTTTGCCAGCAGGCGTTCAAACCGGGATTTCTTATGCCCCAGTTCATGGGCCGTATTTAATCCCAGGCCACTATAAGCGCCAGCCGTGATAGCAAGCGCCAGCATAGCCCCAGCGGCAAGCTCATGAGTGGCAACAAACCAGGCAATGGTGATCAGCGTGACATAGTGCAGGGGCACGGTCACCCAGGTCAGCAGGCGATAGTAAGGGTCAACTTCCAGTTGTGGCACGACTTCCTCTGGGGGGTTATTACTGTCGGCACCAAATACCCAATCCAGAATCGGGATAAGGATATAGGAGATCATCAGTGGAACACCCAGCGTCCATTGGGAGCTGGTCTGGAAGTACAGCAGGATTCCCAACATGGGGGTCAGGGGCAGGAGCACTGACATCATCCACAGGTAGCGCTTACGGTCGCGGTACTTAATGAGGCCCTTGTCGGGATGATCCAGGGTGTAAGTAACGATTGCCAGCATCCTCAATGTCTGCGGATTGCCGGGAGCAGAAGATGATTTCCCGGAATTATGTTTAACTACTGATTACCTGATTGATGACATGTTATCAGCAAATGCAGGTCTGAACCCAGACAACAAATAGCCCGGAGGCGCAACATGCCACACCTGTCACCCCTACCGCGGGACGCTGTCCCGGAATTCAAAGACCGCTTCGAACATTACGCAAAAACACGCGGTTTTGTACCCAATAGTATCCTGACCATGTCCCGACGTCCGGCCATCGCCCGGGCTTTTATGCAACTGAATCAGGCCGTCCTGTATGAAGGTACCGTTGATGAGGAACTCAAGATGTTGGTCAGTTTGATTGCCAGCCAGGCGGCCGGTTGTCGTTACTGCCAGGCGCATATGGCCAATCTGTCGTCCATATATAAGGCGTCAGACGAGAAGATCGCCGCTGTCTGGGAGTTCGAGGACAGCGACCTGTTCAGTGCGGCAGAGCGGGCGGCGTTACGATTGGCCGTGAATGCCTCAATGATTCCGAATCAGGTGTCACAGGAGGATTTTGATGCTGTTGGCCGGTTTTTTGACGAGGGCCAGATCGTCGAACTGGTTGCGTCGATTGCCCTGTTTGGTTACCTCAACCGTTGGAATGACACCATGGCCACCGAATTGGAAGCGTTTCCGTCAGGAGTGGCAAGCAAAATCATCGGTACCGCTGGCTGGCAACCCGGTAAGCACCGCTGACAGGAGGAGTTGCCCCGCTCGGTTCCCTCTTTGACTGGACGACCGTTGTCGTCGGAACTCTATTCCTTGTTTTTGGCTTGCTTGACGTATTTGCCCATCACCGAGGACATTCCATGTGCGGCGTATTCACGACAGGCCTTGTCCTTGAAGCGGATCGCGGCCTCGAATTCACCAATTGGGTACTTGTCCCGCTCAGCCACACAACGGATTTCACGCACGACCTTCACTTCAATGCCCAATTTTTCTGCTATCTGGCTGTCGGAAAACCCCGGTTGACGCTTGTTAGCTGATAGCTGTTCCTGAAAGTTGACCTGTACTGAGTGAGACAGCTCCAGTACCTGGTCCTTGTACTTTCGATAGGTTTCCGGATCTACAAAATAAAAGCTCATGGCTGACTCCGTGATTGTTTGATTTACCGTTTGGTCCGGTGTGCAAGCCCCACCGGGCACACCCGCATACATTCTGCACATTGTCCCTGGCTGACATTGGAGTAGGTCATCGACCAGAGCGTGCGGCTGAACATACTTGAATACAGTTTCATCTTCTGTTTTTCGGCGTCCTTTTCCCGCAGGGTCTCACCCAGCACCTTCTGAAAACCGGGCACCCAGTAGTTCTGCACCCTTGTGGTGCAACGAGCCCGGTCGTATTGCCGTTCGACAATTCTACCGGCTTCGACACGGCCACCAAGACAACCGCCGGATCCAATCGGACACACGTTGGTACAGGGGGTTGTGCCCTCGGCCGCATACATTTCCACACATTCAGGGGCCGGGCAGGCAGGCGTCTCTAACGGGCCATCAGCAGGCAATGGCATGGTTGTAATGACTGCGCCGTAATACATGAAACCATACTCGGAATGCAATACCGGTCCGGCGAGGCTTGTCGAGCCACAGCCAGCAAGATCCGCGGCCATGGAAATACTCATGAAGGCCTGTTGGCCCTGATCAACACCCGGGGGAACACAGACCGCATAATAGCCATAATGATCCTCCACGATCCTGGCCAGCTTGAGTGCCAGACCCTGGATACGATCAGAGGTGGTGGTCACCTCCATGTGCTGATAATTTGGACTTTGCCAGTCCCCGGCCCGGGGTTGAGCCCCGCCGATTACCAGTACGCTGCTGGCATTGGGTAGTAAATCAGCGGGTCTGCGGCCTGCGGGAGCAACTTCGAATGCTTCAGCTGCCGCCACCCCGGAAACCAGGGCGCCGCTGTTGTGTGCGACGCCGACAATTTCTGTCTTGGCCAGTGCAAAATCCATTTTGCCGGACTTGTTTTTTTGTTTGGCATTCATTTAAGTTTTCTCTCGGCGCGGCCAATGGGGCACACACGCATGCACTCAAAGCACTGGGCAACGCTCTCTTTGTAATGGGTAATTGCTGAACATGAGCGTGAAAAAAAATCTGAGTGAATCATGTTCTCCTGCTCCTTCTCGTCCTCGGTCGCGACTATTTCGGTAAGGGCCTTTTGAAAGCTGTTGATACCGAAGTTCATTGAGCGGGTCACACAGCGTTCGCGGTCAAACGAGGAATACTCAATACGGCCAGACGCGTCAATCGAACCATCCAGACAGCCCCCTTCTTCGGCGGGACAGGCTGCCATACACGGGGTCTTGCCAAAACGACGGAAGGTTTTCACGCACATGGGGTGGGGGCATACATCCTGTTTCAGCATCTGGTCATACTCGAGTTCCAGCGTCGTGATGCAGGCGGAATAGTAGAGCAGGCCGTATTTTGGATTCAAAATAATATTGGCGGCCAGTGAGCGTGTGCCGAGACCGGCGAGCACGGCTGACAGCATCATGCTCATGGGCGGCAGATGACCCTCGGTCGGTAGACCTGGCGCCTGTATTGCCTGGTGGCCGTACTGGCTTTCAATCACATCCGCGACACGATGAATGGCAGCGTCGTTGCGAAAATCATAGCCGTTGACTTCCATCAAACGATGGCTGGGGCTGCGCCAGGCACCGGCTGTAGGCCCACGCGAGCCTACCACCACCACACTGCGTGCACCGGGCAATATGTCACCGGGGCGGTGACCCGTGGGGGCGTATTCTTCCCACGTCTGTGGGTCAGCCACACCGACTACGCTCGCGCCGGAATCTTGTGCAAATTGCCTGATTTTCTCAGTAATTGACATTGCTTGCTGTTTGTCTGCCACGTCTCTCATGACACCCTGCGATCATGGCCTGTCCAATAGGGCTCGCGCAAAACCTGCTTGAGAATCTTACCGCCAGGGTTACGTGGAATCGAATCCACAAATTCGATGACTTTTGGACACTTGAAGCCAGCAATATGTTGACGCGCGTAATTTAAGATGTCGTCGCTGTTAATCTCTGCTCCCGGTTGCACCACGACCAGTGCCAGGACCGATTCCCCCCACTTCTCATCGGGTACACCGATTACGGCCACGTCGGCGATACCGCTGCATCCTGATAACGCACCTTCCACTTCCGCCGGGTATACATTCTCCCCACCCGATACAATCATGTCTTTCAGGCGGTCGTGAATATACAAGTAACCTTCGGCGTCAAAATAACCGGCGTCACCGGTATATAGCCAACCATCACGAATTGCTTGGCTGGTCTCACCCGGGCGATTCCAGTAAGCCTTCATGACCTGTGGGCCGGATATTATGATTTCGCCGACCTCACAGGTGGCACAAGCCTTGCCATCGGCATCCACTACGCGAATGCTTGTTCCCGGCACAGCCTTGCCGCAGGACTGCATCTTACCGCCACCGTCGTGGTCCCCAGGTCGGAGCATGGCGATCGGACCCACGGATTCGGTCAGTCCGTAGCCTTGTTCAAAATCACAGGCAAATGTCTGCATGGCCTCCTGCAAAATCGCAACCGGAATGGGTGAGGCCCCATAGAGTAAGCGCTTCAAGCCGAAAAAATCGGTCTGTGCACAATCAGGTGATTCGAGCACCATGCGGATCAAAGCAGGAACCAGTAACGCCTGGCTCACCTTGTGGATGCGTATGGCTGATAGTACTGATGCCGGAGACAGCTCTTCAAGCAAGACAACTGTACCGCCGCTTTGAAGTGCACAATGGGCCCAGGCAGAACCGGCGGTATGGAACAGCGGTGCGGTCACCAACGCAACCTCTCCCGGTGACCAGGCCTCTATTCCCATCATGGATCGAGCACAGGCAAGGACGTTGGTATGATCCAATTCAACCCCCTTGGGGAAACCCGTGGTACCACTGGTGTACATCTGTACGACTGTATCCCCCGCTTGTGATGAAACCGGTGATTCATCGGCAGCCTGGTTGTCACGCCAGTCGTGGTAACTGGAACCCACGGCATGAGTGCCAAAAGTGAAGATCTGCTTCACACCGGAGACCTCACCCACTGCCGCCAACACGTCCTGCGGCAAGCCCGCATCGACGAACAACAACTGAGCCTGGCTGTCAGCCAGGATAAATGTAATTTCCCCTGCCGTCAGGCGTGCATTGATGGGCGTGAGCACGTGACCCGCCAGTGACACCCCTTGCCAAATTTCGAAAAACTCAACCCGGTTTGCGCACAGGATAGCGACCCGGCACTGACGATCCAGTTGCAGTGCAAGCAAACCGTTGCAAACACGTCTGGCCCGATGATCCAGCTCGGTGTAGCTGATTTGCCGGGAGCCAATGATAAGTGCCGGCTGACGCGTGCGCTGTCCTGCAAAATTTTGGGGCTGGTCAAACAAACAACGCAGGTCCGGCATGATTGGTGGGGTTCTCCCTTGAGTCTTCTTTCTACTTACCCCCTGATTTGTTTGCGAATTAAATAGTGAACCAGGGGGCCTCTAACTTACACTTCTGATCATGGCAAGACAAATTTACTCATTTCAGGGTGTGATCGTTCCCCAGGAGCATAAGCCAATTGTCTCTTATAGACGTCTGAGCAAGTATTCATATGTAACCAAATGGGGTACATCGGCGTCTGAATAAAGACTTAGGGAGTTCGAATGTGAGAATTGCAGATACCTCCGCGCAAGACGTCGCGGTACAACCCAAGTCAAAAACCAGGAAGCGGGTGCTAATTGGTAGTGCTGTAGCGGGGCTCGTTCTTGTCCTGTTGCTGGTCGTGCCATCCATACAGCGCTGGGCCAGCTCAAGTGTCACCGTACCGAGGGATCGACTACGGCTCGCCACGGTGGCTCGTACCGACCTGGTGCGGGATGTCTCGGTTCAGGGCAGGGTCGTGGCTGCCGTAAGCCCTTCGTTGTTTGCGCCGGCCGCGGGTACTATCACCCTGTTGGTGGAAGCGGGTGCAGTGGTGAGTGTTGGCCAGACGCTGGCAATTCTTGACAGCCCCGAGCTGCAAAATCAATTTCAACAGGAACAATCCACGCTCGACAGCCTGAACGTAGAACTGGAACGGCAGCGCATCGAGTCCAAGCAAAAAACGCTGGACAACCGCAAGGACATCGATCTCGCCAAGGTCAAACTGGTTGCCGCGGAACGCGAATACCGCCGCGCTGACGAGGGATTCAAAATTGAAGCAATCTCTGAGCTCGATTTTGAAAAAACCCGCGATGACCGAGAAACAGCACGACTGGCCCACGAGCACGCAGTGAAAGATGCCGGGCTGGACGAAGAACGCCTGGTGTTTGAACTAAGAACCAGGGAATTGCAGGCTGAACGCCAATCCCTGCTGGTCAAAGACCTGTTGCGCCGGGTTGACGAACTGGACATGCGCTCCCCGGTCGACGGGATCGTGGGTAACCTGATGGTGGACCAGAAAGCCGCCATGAGTCGCAACCAGGTGGTCATGGCGGTCGTTGACTTGTCAGCCTTTGAAATCGAGGCCCAGGTGCCTGAGAGCTATGCAGATGACTTGGGGTTGGGTATGGGGGCGGAAGTTTTGATTAGCAGTCAAAAATACCCCGCAACCCTGGTTTCCGTTTCGCCTGAAATCATCCAGAACCAGGTAACCACCCGGATTCGTTTTACGGCTGGAATGCCCTCCGGTTTGAGACAGAACCAGCGTCTTACCACACGTATTTTGCTGGAAGAAAAAAACAATGTGCTAACGCTCCAGCGAGGCCAGTTCCTGGACAGTGGTGGCAGTCGCATCGCCTACGTCCTGGATGAAAACAATATCGCCCATCGCCGTGCCATAGAAATTGGTGCCCGCAGCCTGGCAGCGGTTGAAGTTGTTAATGGTTTGCAGGAAGGAGAAATCGTCGTGATCTCGAGTATCGACCAGTTCCGCAGTGCGGACTCGGTGCTCGTGACCAACTGACAAAATTGAACCAGGCTTGAACTGGTTTTGTGGAGAGCCCTAACAGATCGGGTCAGCCCGGTAGAAAGTCAGATAACAGGAGAACATACGTGCTCAGCATGCAAAATATATCCATGGTTTACCGTACCGACCTGGTTGAAACTCACGCCCTGAGAGAGTTTTCACTCGAGGTCAAAGAAGGTGATTTTGTTTCCGTGACGGGGCCCTCCGGTTCGGGCAAAACGACCTTTTTGAACATCGCCGGCTTGCTGGAAAAATTCACCGATGGGCGTTATGAACTGGATGGCCGGGACGTATCCGCATTGTCCGATACAGAGTCTTCTGCAGTGCGCAACGAAAAGATCGGCTTCATATTTCAGAGCTTTAACCTGATTCCCGATTTGAACCTGTTTGACAACGTTGACGTACCCCTGCGTTATCGGGGGTTCAAGTCGGCGGAGCGTAAGCGGCGCATTGAAGGCGTACTGGACACGGTAGGGCTGGCCTCGCGTATGAAACACCTGCCATCGCAACTCTCGGGTGGCCAGCAACAGCGTGTTGCAATTGCCCGTGCACTCGCAGGGGAGCCCCGCTTTTTGCTGGCGGACGAGCCCACGGGAAACCTGGACTCGCAGATGGCCATGAGTGTCATGGAGTTGATTGCCGAGATCAATCGTGGCGGCACCACGATCATCATGGTTACGCATGACCCGACCCTTGCGGACATGGCCAGCCGTAACGTGCATATTCGTGACGGGCGTGTCAGTGACATTGCAACCGATACCCAACTGGCCGAAGTGGCAACTGGTTAGTGGTCTTACAGGGTTTGTAAACAGACTCTCTGGAGAAGGAAATGTTTTCCTATTACCTCAAGCTGGGCTGGCTCAGCATCCGTCGAAATCCCTTGCTGAGCATCCTGATGGTCACCGCAATTGCGGTCGGAATCGGTGCCAGCATGACAACCATCACCGTCAACTACATCATGGGCGGCAATCCGATTCCACAAAAATCTGACGAGTTGTTTAAAGTGCAGCTTGATAACTGGGATCCCAATGACCAGAGCGAGGGTGAGTATGAGCTGCCCGAGCAGATGACCTACCTCGACGCCATGGCTTTGATGCGGGATCGTAAGGCCTATCGGCAGGTCGCCAGCAATCGCTCCGGTCTGGTACTCGAGCCCCAGGGTGCGGATGAACTGCCGTTTTCGGTTGATACCCGCAACACCTGGGCGGACTTTTTCCCCATGTTTGACCTGCCCTTTGTATACGGAAGTGGCTGGGACGACACGGCGGACCGCAACCTGGAAAGAGTGGTTGTCCTCAGCAAGGAAATCAACGAGCGCGTGTTTGGTGGCGAAGATTCGGTTGGCCGCAGTGTACGCCTGAACGGTATGGACTTCCGGGTGGTGGGTGTGCTGGGTGAGTTCCAGCCTGTGCCCAAGTTCTATGACGTCACCAATGGGGCATTCAATGAAGCGGAGGAGATTTATATCCCCTTTAATATCGCGGTGGAATATGAGTTTTCACGCAATGGCAATACCAGTTGCTGGAAGCCCAGTGATGGTGACGGTTTCGAAGCCTTTTTGAATTCTGAGTGCATATGGATTCAGTTCTGGGCGGAACTGCGTAATGCAGAGGAAAAGCAGGATTACATGGCCTATTTGAATGCGCATGTCGAACAGCAAAAGGCACTGGGCAGGTTTCCCAGACCGCTCAACAATCGGCTGAGTGATGTCATGGAGTGGATGAAGGACCGGGAGGTTGTTGACGAAGACGCCCAGGTCATGCTCGGACTGTCACTGTTGTTCCTGGTGGTTTGCCTGCTCAACACCATCGGTTTGTTGCTGGCAAAATTTATGGGTAAGTCAGGTGATATCGGTTTACGCAGAGCCTTGGGTGCGTCGCGATCCAGTCTGTTCATACAGCACATGATCGAATCGGGTTTGATTGGGCTGGGCGGTGGTATTTTAGGCCTGGGGCTGACCTGGCTGGGTTTGGCTGGTATCAAGATGTTGTTTGGTGACTTCGTCGAAAATCTGGCCAGTCTGGACTGGGTGATGGTGTTGACCGCCATCGGCCTGGCTATCTTCTCTGCCTTGTTGGCCGGGCTTTACCCCACCTGGCGGGCCTGCCGGATAGCACCCGCCAGTCAACTGAAAACGCAATAGGAGCTGAGCAATGGATATCGGACCCATTTGGCGCGCGATGATGCGCAACAAGACCGGCGCGATCCTGATTGCGCTGCAAATCGCCGTGACCATGGCGATCATGGTCAACGCAATCTCCATCATGCAGGAGCGCTCACGTATGATGGCGCGCCCCAGTGGTATTGACGAACAAAATATCTTTTATATCTCCAGTATTGGATTTGCCGAGGATTTCAACGAACGTGTAACCATCGAAGAAGACCTAGCTGCATTGCGTGGAATGCCCGGCGTGGTCAATGCCATTCAGTCAAATTCCGTACCCTTGTCCGGCGGTGGCTGGTCGATGGGCCTGCAGACTGAACCCGGAGCTGAAATCGACGGTACGGGCGTAGCCCTGTATTTCATTGATGAGCATGGGCTGGATACCTTCGGCCTGAATCTGCTGGCAGGTGAGAATTTTAGCGCCACGGAGGTCGAGTGGCGTGAACGCTCTGCGACCGAGTGGCCGGATAGAGTCATAATTACACAGGCCATGGCAGAGGCGCTTTACCCGGATGACCCGGACGGTGCGTTGGGTAAAACGGTTTACATCGGTGACGACGAACCGCTGACCATCAGTGGGATTATCGAGCAGATGCAGGCTCCCTGGAACGGTTGGAACGGCGTCGAACGTGTCATGCTGACACCACTCCATACGCTGTTTGGAAGCACGCGCTATATCATCCGCGCCGAACCCGGCCGACGTGATGGATTAATGCCAGAGGTTGAGAAGTTACTGGCCGAGCGCAACAAGAACCGTATCGTGCGTTCCATGCGGACCATGGACGAAACCCGTGAACGCAGCTACCGCGGTGATGCATCCATGATCAAGATGCTGACGTTTACTATTGCGTTATTGGTCGCAATTACTGCGTTGGGTATTGTTGGTTTGGCCAGCTTCAGTGTGAATCGCCGGACCCGGCAGATCGGTACCCGGCGTGCCCTGGGTGCTTCCAGAGCAGCTATCCTGCGTTACTTCATGACGGAGAATTTCCTCATCAGCCTGGTGGGTGTAGTGGTTGGTGCAGTACTGACTGTTGGCCTCAATATGTTCATGGTCGAGACCTTCAGCCTGACCCGGGTCGCCTGGTACCTGGTGCCGGCTGCAATGTTGATCCTGTGTATAGCCGGGCAAATTGCGGTATTCGGACCGGCGAAAAGGGCATCGACGGTACCACCGGCGGTAGCGACAAGAACCGTCTAGGCCCGAGTACAGACATAGGTACGTAACACCCATGGGGGTCAGAGCCACTGCTGTCCCACTTAATTTCCATCCATTGGGTTGAGTCTTAGGAACGTTGCGGGTTTTGACCCATTGCGTGGTGGTGGGACATGAAAGCAGGTGGCTTGGATACGCCACGCGATTGCCCTGTCTTCCCTCAGGACTCGCCGTGAACCCATGGCCCAGGCCAGCCTCTCGACCGGTCACCGCTCTCACCCTACTCCATGGGGGCTCGGATGAAATATCCCTATTTCATACGGTCCTGAACGAAGACAGGACACTCACCTGGCTTGCATTCCATTAACTTGACCGTTCAATGTCGTTGATTCTAACTGGTTCTGGCTACTGGGCGTTTGAAGATGGGGTGGATACTCACTCCTGGGACCGTATGTTTCAGGGAGGAAACATCCGAGCCCCCATGGATGGGTTCACGGCGAGTCCCGGGAGTGAGTATCCACCCCAGCGCCCCCCACTGGATTAAGTGGGACAGCAGTGGGTCAGAGCCCTTTTATCTACGCTCACCGATGGGGGGTCAGAGCCCTGCTTTTATACCCGGGCTTGGTGGTTTTCGATTAAGCTTTGCGAAAACACCGAACCTTCGGGGTGAAATAGCATTGTTGTTCAACGAGCGTCAACGTAGTTTGGCCGGCGTTATCGCGGCGATGGCCGTCGTTAACCTGGTCTACGGTATTTCGTTTCCATTACTGGCCCTGGTGCTGGATGCACAGGGTGTCAGCAAGTCATTGATCGGTCTCAACACCATTGTACAGGCCGTGGCGGTTGTCGCCATTGCACCCTTTGCGCCAAGGTTGATGTCACGTTTTGCGCCTTCGAGACTGATGCAAGTCATGACCCTGGTTGTTGCCCTGCTGTTTGTTATTGCCGGGCTGTACGTGAATGTCTGGTTCTGGTTTCCGTTGCGGTTCATCATTGGAGCCGCAACGGCGATGCTCTGGATTGCGAGTGAAACGCTGATCAACGAGTGGGTGGAGGAGCGCTGGCGTGGCCGGATCATCGGCTTGTACGCCTCTGTAGGTGCTGCGGGATTTGCACTTGGACCACTGTTGCTGATCATGACCGGTTCGACCGGGATGACCCCTTTTGTAACTACAAGTGTGGTGACCTTACTGGCGGGTCTGCCGCTTTTCATGGTTTCTCATGGTCGTCTGAAGATCGAAGGTGAGGCCGGTCAAGGCGTTTGGAAGATGTTCCTGCTCGCCCCAGTGATCATGCTGGCCAATCTTGCCTATGCCGCGGTTGTTGAGTCCATGATCACCTTCTTCCCACTCTATGGTTTGCATCTGGGGCTGACAGAGAAATTTACCCTGGGCTTGCTGACCATGGTAGGGGCTGGCAGTATGATCCTGGTGTTACCATTGAGTTGGGTGGCCGATCACGTCAACCGCATAGGTATGCTGGCTGTCGTCGTGGTGTTCACCATGGCCTGTCTACTGGTTTTTCCATATGTTCTGCAACAAACAACCTGGCTGGTTTTTTTGTTTGCATTTGCATATGGAGGGGCCGAAGGAATGATTTATACGCTGGGAGTCGTGTTGATCGGTGAGCGCTTCAAGGGGTCGCAACTGGCCGCGGCGACCACGGCCTTTTCGGCCTGTTGGGGAGCCGGAACCGTGCTTGGGCCATTATTGGTGGGCGTTGGTATGGATTGGATGGGCAACGACTCGATGCTGCTAATTATGTTCGCGATCTTTGCGGTTTACCTGCCATTGCCACTTGTGTCATGGCTGCGTTCGAGCCGTCCCAGGACTGCCTGATGTGGTCCCGGGTCATCTGATTGAGTACGATCTTCCAATGGCCGCTATTTAACTATCCAATGTCCCTCAGTGAGCAGTTTTTCCTTGGCAAATATCTTACCGGTGAACTTATCTCCGGGTTTAATCGGGCCAACGCCCTTAGGCGTCCCGCTCATCAAGACATCGCCATCCTCTAGCGACAGGAAGCTTTTTGCTTCACTAAGAATTTTGTCTGGCTTGTTCAACATGAGGCCATAGCCGCCCATTTGCACCAGCTCACGATTGATGTAGAGTTCCATTCTCAAATCACTAACATCCCCTTTGAAGCTAACGAACTCACTGAATACGGCCGACCCGTCAAAAGCCTTTGAGCGCTCCCAGGGCAGACCCGCAGTCTTCAGCTTGGATTGAAGTGCTCGCTTGGTTAAATCCAGGCCAAACCCCACGGCTGTAAATCCACCCGCCTTGATCAGGAATGATATTTCTCCCTCAAAATGTATCAGCTCGTCACGGCTTGAATGAATTTCGTTGGCTATGGATGAGTTGGGCTTCAGGAAAATAACCGGCTCTTTTGGCACCCGGCTATAAAGCTCTCGAATATGCTCAACATAGTTGAGCCCGATACATATGATCTTTGACGGGTAAATGTCTTTACCATTGCATTTTATCGACTTCATGAGCAGAAACTCAGCGCCGCAAACCCATCTCAATGGTGAACCACTGCGGGTTCATCCCACCGAGTGGTTCCTTCAAATCGCAGCCCTGTTTGAAAGACGCCATCTGGCCTTCGTGAACTTTGAAATACGGCACCAGTGTGATGCAGGTGTCGGGTTTGCTCATTACGTCTGTCTCCTGTCAGGAACAAAAAACTCAACCGTTGTGAGTATTGTTGCGGTTCGCTAGATAATAGGTGATAAACGGGAAATTATCACGGTCCGGGCTCACCGGACGTAATTTGTAGCCATGTATTTTGGCGGAAAGCGCCCTCCCCCTTCAAATACTAAACCACCAGATGAGACGGGCCAAATCAGTCCTGATGTGTGAATTGACCACCATTCGGTACGCACAATCGACCATTCGGTCGTTTACAGCTGGTGTAGTTTGTCTCGGCATCCTACTTTGTGCTTCGTGTATATCAGGAGGAACATGGTATGAAATTGCAAAACAAGGTTCTTATGGGTGTTCTGATGAGCCTGGTCATCATGTCTTCCGCCTCGGCGGGTGACCAGATTCACTATATAGGCTTTAACAAGTTCGCGGCCGAGGACGCGAGCAGTGAAACGTTTAACGAGTACATCCGACAATTGACCCCGATCATGGCTCGTTATGGCCTGACGGTAGAAAGCTACGACGTATTGCACGGTGGAACAGAGGAACTCGATGCTGATGTGGTCACCTTTGGCTCGGCCCCCAATCTGGAATCATTCCAGTCGTTCTTCCAGGACCCTGAGTTTCAGAAAATCTTTCCGATGCTGGTCGGGGCACTGAGCGGACACCAGGTTATTTTTACTGGCGGGCCGTTCACCATAACCGGTAAGCACAACGAACACACATTGTTGTCGCTGTGTTGGGTCAAGGGTGAGCCGGAGCAGACTCTTGCAAAATTGGACCTGCTCAACGAAGGTATCAGCCCGGTTTTCGATACCTACGGGGTTCGCAAGATGGCCCAGGCCAAAGGGGTCATGTCGAATCGTGGGCTGGCCGGAGACATTACCCAAACATCACCACCGGAACTGCTTGAACTGTGGTCCATCAAGGACGCACATGGGTTTTACGACGATCCCTTGGTCAAGACTGCCGGTGAAGACGCCGAAAACCTCGTCACCCGCAAGGAGGCGTTCTGGCTGAAGCCACGCCAGATCAGGTAAAGTAGGCTTTCGAGACTATACGGGCGCACGCAGTACGGCGTTACCGGGTGAACCAGAAATGAAACCATCGCGTCAAAACAAGGCAGACATTCTGGCAGCATGCTTTATTGCCCTGGCTTTACCGGCCTACTACAAGGTCAAGTTTCTGCTCGATGGCCAGATGACTGTTGAACAGCTGCGTGATCCGGCCGCATTTTTTGAGGTGCTTTTTGCGTTCTTGTTGGCCTGCCTGCTGCTCATTTTTTATCGTCTTGGGGCAGCACAAATAAAACGGGTCAGATTACCGTTACTGCGGAGGATGTTGCCGTTGGCACTGGTTGCCGCCGCGGCATTGGTGGCCATCGCCTTCACACGGTTTTTCTTTCATGTCGTGGTCCCCTGGGGCACCCAGCCTTCATTTGAGTTTGATATCGCATTACTGGCCGTACTGCTGCCCCTGATCGTTTCAGGTGTGGCGGACCGGATATTTCTCGAAGGTGCAGCAAAGGACGCTGAAAAGGCCGCGCTGGTGGCGCGCTTTGAAACATTGAAGGCACGTCTGAGTCCGCATTTTCTTTTCAATAGTCTGAATACGCTGGTCGATATCGTCGAAGAGGATCCCGCTCTCGCGGTAAAATTTATCGAGCAAATGGCGGCGCTCTATCGTTATATCCTCGAGCACCGGGACCAGCAATTGGTACCGTTGTCCGCCGAAATCAAGGCAATTCGATCCTTGTTGTATCTGCTTGAATCACGGCAACCAGGCGGCTTTGAGTTTGAATTCAGCCTGGAGCCAGCCGCCGACAACTTGCAAATCGTGCCCCTGGCATTGCAAACCGTCGTGGAGAATGCCGTAAAACATAATGTCTATAGCCCCCACAAGCCGATGAAAATTTCGGTGTACATTGACAAAGGCCACCTGGTTGTTGAAAACACGCTGAACCGGCGAGCGGGTGTGTCGTCTACCGAAACCGGACTGGAGAATTTGCAGAAACGGGTCGCACACGTTTGCCGGCGGTCGATACAGGTCGCTGAAGGCGGCGGCTTGTTTTCGGTTCGGGTGCCACTCATCGAGCACTCAACCGGATGAATATCCTGATTGTCGAGGATGAGCCCCGTGCGGCCAATCGTCTGGCCCGGTTGATCCTGAAACTTCAAGCGCAGAGCAGAATCGTGGCGAAAACCCCATCGGTGGCCACGACGCTTGACTGGTTGGACCAAAACACACCACCTGACCTGATTTTTATGGACGTCCGGCTCGAAGACGGCGACTGCTTCGAGATACTTTCGCAAAGAGAAGTGGTTGTGCCGATTGTCTTTTGCACCGCCTATAGTGAATACGCATTGCAGGCGTTTGCTGTGAACAGTATTGATTATCTGCTGAAACCTGTGGTGCCAAACGAGTTGTCGAGGGCGCTGGGGAAATACCGCAGATTAAACGGCTACCGAATGTCATCCGGGAGCTGGCCGGATTTTCCGGCAGAAGGTGAAATTGAAGCCACGGCCCCCGCATACCGGCAGCAGTTTCTTGTCGCACTCGCCGGTCAGTTCACCCCGGTCAGAACGGAAAATGTGATTGCAGTCAGAAGCTATCTGAAAGGATCGCAGCTTATCGACCGGCACGGTCGTCAGTGGACACTCGATGACTCCCTGGTGGAAATCGAAAATGTATTGAGCCCCGGCGAATTTTTTCGTCTCAGCAGGCAATGGCTGGTCCGGCTGACCGCGATCGCCTCCCTGCATCGCCGTGGCGACGGTTATTTCGCATCACTTGGCGCGTTTGACGAACCGTTAAAGGTTTCGCGGGCCAGGGTGGGCGCACTCAAAAAGCAGCTCGCTGTCAATCCTTTGTAAGGACTAAACGGGATTGCTAACCTGCCGTGGGTCTGTGCAGGTGGGCAAAGTTTGCTCAGTAAAAGTCGTAGCGTAAGCTGATCGAAGGACTGCGGCCGATGTCAATTTCGAGGTGATTGGCGAGGTGTTTTACAAAGCTGCGGTTGGTCTCGTAGGAGTAGTTCTCAAAACGTTTCCTCGACCCTGACAGACCGTCATGATGATGCCATTGCACCTTGCACAAACCGCTTTGGCCGCGGGCTGTCTGATTGTGGCAGGTGTCGGATTCATACCCGGTTCCGCCCGATCTGGTCTGCTCACGCAGCTGCAACCAGCCGGCCATGTTCACTGATCCGGGTTGGTATCGCGGTGCGACTTGCTTGGGCACGAAAACTTTCAATGACAGACTCTTGGTAACGGCCAAGGCTGTCGGGCTTACGAGTTGAATTTGAATTGAATCTTTGGCCAGGACCGCTGATGACATCATGCTACCGGCCAGCACTGTAGCAGCGATGACGATCATATATCGATGGTAGGTAGTTGTACGTTTCACGCCGGTCTCTTCAGGTTAAAAAGCAAAGGTCGAATAGCAGACTGGATAAAAAAGGGTCCCGACCCCGTTAACAAAAAGTATAGTCTTGGGTGGCGGAGATTGAAGCTGTTAAAAATATCAGAACACCGGGAAAAAAAGTCCGGAATATTACCATCAACACGACGGTTTTCATGGCTCTCACCCCCCAATTAGTAATACACTAACCCCATGACTGTTTACCGCTTTCCGTACCAGGATGCTGAATTCATGATCAGCGAAGTACTTGGCTTTGACGAGATGTGTGAGCAGGCGGATTTGCAGGAAATTAACGGTGAGTTGGTTTCAGCAATCCTCGAGGAGGCGGGTCGTTTTGGTACCGAAGTTATCGCACCTCTGAATGTGGTCGGAGACCAGCAAGGTGCTGTGATGGGAGACGATGGCGTCCAGGAGACCCCGGGGTTCGCGGATGCCTATCACCAGTTCGTGGAAAATGGCTGGCCTTCACTGACACCCCGTGAGCAGTACGGCGGCCAGGGTTTACCCAGAATTCTGGGGTACGCTGTTGCCGAGATTTGGGATTCCGCCAATCTCTCTTTTTCATTGTGTCCGTTGTTAACGGCCGGTGCGATTGAGGCCCTGGTTGAGCACGGCTCTGAGAACCTTAGAAATACCTACCTACCCAAGATGGTGAGTGGGGAATGGACGGCTACGATGAACCTGACCGAACCGGCAGCGGGTTCCGATCTGGCGGCGGTAGCGACAACAGCGATACCGGAAGGTGATCACTTCCTGGTTTCCGGCCAGAAAATATTCATCACCTGGGGCGACCACCAGATGACGGAAAATATCATTCACCTGGTGCTGGCCCGCCTGGCGGGCGCACCATCAGGTGTCAAGGGTATTTCATTGCTACTGGTACCCAAGATCCTGCCAGGTGAGAACGGTCAGCCCAACATGCACAATGAGGTCACCTGCGTCTCGGTGGAACATAAGCTCGGTATCCATGGCAGTCCAACTTGTGTGATGAGTTTTGGCGATAACAAAGGGTCCGTGGGTTACCTGGTGGGTAAACCTCACAGGGGACTGGCTGCCATGTTCACAATGATGAATGCAGCCCGGCAGGGTGTTGGTCGGCAAGCCCTGGGTTTATGTGAGCGGTCGTATCAGCAAGCCCGGGACTATGCCAAAGACCGGCTTCAGGGTACCCGCAGTGACGGCACGCGGATACCTATTATCGAATATCCGGATGTTCGTCGAATGCTGATGCTGATGAAATCGGCAACTGAGGCAATGCGAGGTCTCCTTTATTTCGCAGGTGTTGAGTCTGATAAGGAACACTTTGCAAAGGAACCGGAGGTGGCGCAAAGACACGCACTGCGCAGCGGGCTATACACACCTATCATCAAGGGCTGGATTTCGGAACTGGCCCAGGAAATCACTTCGCTTGGTATCCAGGTTCATGGCGGTATGGGTTATGTCGAAGAAACCGGCAGCGCGCAATACTACCGCGATGCTCGCATCACCACCATTTACGAGGGCACAACGGGCATCCAGGGCCTGGATCTGGTTGGTCGCAAGACACTTGCAGACAATGGCGACGCCCTGGAAGATTTGTTGAACGAAATCCAGGATACGGCCAGATCCATGTCTGACGTTGATCGTATTTCAGGCATGGGTTCTACCCTGGCAAGTGCTGTGCAAGTGGGGCGGGCAGCAAGGTTGTGGTTGCTTGAACACGGTGGCCAGGATCGAAATATTGCGGGTAGTGTCAGTGTGAATTTCATGATGTTGATGGGTTATATATGTGGTGGTTGGGTCATGGGACGGGCGGCACTAAAGGCGGCAGAATTACTGGCGGCCGGTTCGGGTGACGAAAACTTTCTGCACACCAAGATCCACACTGCACAGTTCTACAACGACCACCTGCTGTCAAGAGCTGGCAGTTACCTGGTGTCGGTAGAAGCGGGCAGCGACAGTATCATGGCGTTGGACGTGGAGCAGTTCTAAGCCTGTATGGACAATAGCGGTATATGTTCGGGGTGATACAAGAACCAGCCACCTTGAGGCAAGTGGTGGCCTAGATTGCGACTCTGCATGAGACGCTGAATTGGAGAAACTCAAAATGAATCGATTGGTGGTCATGGCAGGCCTGACCCTGCTCATACACACGTCTGTGGCAAACGCTGGTGTGAATGAAACCGAGTTCCAGCAAATGAGACAAATGCTGGAGCAGGCACTGGTAAGGATTAAGGAGCTGGAACAGCGGCATGCGACCGGAACGTTGGTGCAAAAGGACGGCGTTAAGGTGTCGCAGGGTGGATCTAAGACAGCAACCACGGCTGGAGTTGACAGTGCTGAGCGGATTGCCGCCAATACGGCGCGACTCGACAAACTGTCCTGGGCCGAGCGTATCAGGCTAAACGGTGATTTTCTTTATCGTTACCAGCTTGATGAGAGTAAGGATTTATTTGACACGGGCAACTCGCCTGAGTCCAGCACCAACCGTAATCGCCAGCGGGTACGCGCACATCTTGCGGTGATCGCCAACCTGTCCAGAGATGTTGAAGTAGGGCTTGGTTTTGCGACCGGTGGTGACAGCCCGGTATCCACTGTGCAGACCCTGGGTGGTGCCGGGTCAAGCAAGAGCATCCAGCTCGATCTTGCCTATTTTGATTGGGGATTTGGCGACCATTTCAATCTGGCGATGGGAAAGTTTCGCAATGGCTTTTATCGCCCCGGCGGCAATGGTTTGTTTTGGGACAGCGACTGGCGGCCGGAAGGATTCGACCTACGTTATGGTGACGATCTGTTTTATGTCACGACGCTGGGTACCTGGTTTGAAGGTGACAGCAATAAAGACGCCAGCAAATTTATCTATGGCTTACAGGCAGGGTTTACGCCGAACCTGGGGAACACGGAGTTCAATATCGGGGCCGGCTTTTGGGACATAAAAACCGAAGGTGAAAATTGTTTTGATGCGCCCAGCAAGTCCGGTGGCAGTGGTTCGGGTCGCGGATGCTTTGGTAACACCGCAATCGATGCACAGGGGCGGTTGGTGGCCGGTGGTACGCCGGCGATCTACTTCATGGATATTACCCCTCTGGAACTCTATGCATCGGCTGATTTTGATACCCAACTCCCCTGGGGTGTGTTTGTCGATTTTGCCAAGAACACCAGCGCAAGGGCCGTGCCTGGCGGCCCTTCGCAAGGGAATAAGCTGGATACTGCCTACGCAATTGGCACTTCGCTGGGCCGCGGCAAGCAAACTGGTGAATGGCAGCTCAAGCTAAGTTATCAGGATATCGAGGCCGACTCCGTTTTGGGTCTGCTGACAGATTCCAACTTTGGTGGCGGTGGTACCGACAGCAAGGGATTCAAACTGGCGGGGAAATACATGTTGACCGATCAGGCTTCAATGGGGTTTACCTACTACCACACCGAACGTCAGGACAGCAATGGTCTTGAAAATGGCAGTCCCACCACTTCCAATCCATTCGATCGCAATACATTGCAGGTCAACTTATTGTTCAAAGCAAAGTAGCTTCTGCACGCAAATGAAACGGGGGTAGTCTGCAAGGCAACGAGCCCAGTCTCCCTTTGCACGATCTGAAGATAGTAACCGAGGTATTTTGAGGAAAAGACCCCGGTATTGTTTGGACGCCCATTCATTGTTCTTTTCTGTGCTTTGTTATACATTATTTGCTTGGTAGGGATATTCTGTCGGCTGACAAACGGCGAATCATGTTGGGGTCTGCCACTCGTGTTCGTCGGTTTAGCAGCATGTTCAACTGTTCTGCAACGGGCAAACCTGCCCTTTTATAACGCTCCAGCGAGGGCAAGAAATAATGGATTTCAGTCTCTATTGGTTCATGTTCCCCGTATCAATCATGGTGGCGACTGTCGCGATGATGAGCGGTATCGGTGGTGCGGCGTTTTTCACTCCGCTCTTTCTTGTGGTATTCCCACTGTTGGGACCTGAATATGTGATCACCCCGGTGCAAGCCGTCGGTACCGCGTTGCTTATCGAGACCTTCGGTTTTTCCTCTGGCTTTGTTGGTTATTATCGCAAGGGATTGATCGATTTCAGATCAGCCGTGCCTTTCATCGCCGTCGCGGTTCCCATTGGCATTGTTGGTGCCTTGCTGGCCGGTGAAGTGCCGGGCTGGACGATAACGGGTGGCTACGCGCTCCTCATGGTGGTGTTGGGCACGGTCATGCTGCGACACCATGAACAGGTGGAGATTCCACTGGATGAAGTGGCACTCGAAGAAACCATGGAAGGGCACAAGGGTTCTGCGTCACACGCGACCGCGGTCCCGTTTGGCACCCACTCGGTCGGTGCGGCACGGTCTTCGGCGGGCACTCGCACCATCACGGGTCGGGACGGACAGATTTATACATTCGCCATCCCGCGCCAGGGCATCGCCTCGCTGGTGACGGCCACGGGTGCATTGCTGACCGGGCTTTTATCTGTTGGCATTGGTGAGGTGACCATGCCCCAACTGGCTAAACGTAACCGTGTACCGATCCCGGTTGCTGCTGCCACTTCGGTGTTGGTGGTGATTGTCACCGTGGCGCTTACTTCATTCACCCATGTTGGTGCATTGATCAAGGGTGGCGGGTTTTCTGCAGTACCCTGGCATCTGGTGGTCTATGCTGTGCCGGCCGTGGTCATCGGTGGTCAGATTGGCCCGCGCATGCAGGGCAGGGTTGCCCACAAGACCATGGAAAGGGCAATCGGCAGCCTGTTTCTGGTAATCGCCGTGGCCATGGTATTTGTTGCCTACTTCAAGTTCATGGCGCTCAGCAGTGGGCACTGAGCGCGGGATCACCAATTAAAGATACTGAAGGCCACGTGTTGCCGGCATTTATGGTTCCATAACCCCATTTAGTAATACAATCCTTACTCTATTATGTCCGGAGCGGATTTTACGATCCGCAGGTCTCTTACCCTGGAAGAAAAGTGAGTTTTTGACCCAATGAATTGCAAATCAGCTTGTCGTTTAAAGTGAAATAGCCTATGCGTCCAGATGAGAGGGATAAATTTCTGTCAAGTGACAAGCTGGGCCGCCCCTTACACGACCTGCGCATTTCGGTCACAGATAAGTGTAATTTTCGTTGCCCCTATTGCATGCCGGCGGAAAAATATCATGAGAACTACGACTTTCTTAAGGGAGAGCAACTGCTGGGCTTTGGGGAAATCACTCGCCTGGCACGTATCTACACCAGCCTGGGGGTGAGAAAAGTTCGCCTCACGGGTGGCGAGCCGTTATTGCGGCAAGGACTCGCCAACCTGATTGAAGAGTTGTGTGCGATAGAAGAGGTGGAAGACATCGCTTTGACCACCAATGGCTCCTTGCTGGAGAATAAGGTCGAGGTGCTTGCAGCTGCAGGGCTTGACCGCGTGACGGTCAGTCTCGATTCGGTCGACGATGCGGTTTTTGGAAATATGACCGGGGGGCGAGAGTGTTTGCCAGACGTGCTTGCCGGAATCTTTGCGGCACAGCGTGCCGGTCTTGCACCGGTCAAGGTCAACGCTGTGGTAATGCGCGGCAATAATGAGGAAGGTGTTCTGGAGCTGCTGAATTTTTTTCGGGGTACCGGGATCATCGTGCGACTGGTAGAGTTTATGGATGTGGGCACCATCAACCAGTGGAGCCGCGACAGAATCGTGCCCTATACCGAATTATTGGAACGGATCAACCGGCGCTGGCCGCTTGAGTCGTTGGAAAAGAATTATGCGGGTGAAGTCGCCAATCGCTATCGTTACAAAGATGGGCAAGGCGAGGTGGGTTTTATCAACTCGATAACCCAGCCTTTTTGCACGAGTTGTTCACGTGCCCGGTTGTCGGCAGACGGCAAGATGTATTCCTGTCTGTTCGCGGCCGAGGGACTGGACTTGCGTACACCACTGCGCAAAGGTGCAACTGACGCAGAAATAAGGTCACTGATGGTTGGCAAGTGGATTGGGCGTGATGACCGCTACAGTATGGATCGCGCCGCCGCGAGGCAGGCAAAAAAAGGGGACCGCATTGAAATGTTCTACATCGGCGGTTAGCCCGCATATTGCACCAGCCGTTCTCGGGCCACCAGACACCCTATTGAATTGATGAAAACATGTCATTGTCCTTCATGAACTCAATAACACAATTTGTACCTGGCCCGAGCCCTATCACGGTCTTGGCTTGTGGCCCAGGCCAGTCTCTCTACCGGTTTCCGGTCTCACCTTCCCCAGACACAACGGGACTTGAACTTCCCTCCATCCATAGCTATGGCTATGGCTCTCAGTCCAGTTCGGCGTCCAGTTGCGCCTGTACTGCGCCAATATCCGGGATGCTGGTGCAATATGCGGGCTAGGGGGACTAAATCGATTTGTTGATAAGTGATACTCTGGCCCCATTTCCTAACTCACCGCAGAATAATTAGTCAGCAACATGACGTGACCCCCATGGATACACAGCCACAACAGAAACCCAACTCAATATTCATTTTCCATATGGATATCGTTCACGGATGCCAACTCAAGTGTGTCGGTTGTCCCAATTCGACCATATTGGATAAGGTTAAACGTATCACGGTTGAGGATTTCTCAACCATATTGGGAAATGTTGATGTCGAGCATATTCACACCCTGCGGTTATTCAATTTTGGTGAACCGCTTTTGCATCGCCAACTGGATAAAATAGTGGCTGAAATACCCAAGCAAAAGTGGCAAACATCTTTTGTAGAAATATCGACGAATGCACAACACGTCGATTGGGATAATTTTACAGAAATGCTGAAATTGCAGGTGGTCAACAAGATTGTTGTGAGTTGTGACGGAGATGGGTCCGCAGAGAAATATGAAGCCCTGCGGCCTCCGGGAAAAATGGACAAAATGTTGCATTTCCTGAAGAAAACCCGGCAACTGTGTGAGCGCTGGTCACCGGCAACCCAGCTAATCACACGCAGCATCATTGAGACCGATGAGGACAAAGAGAACTGGCAGAGAATTCTACGGCCCCTGGGTTGGGAGCCTGAATTCCGGAAGTGGATGCTATTGCCTGGTTCGGCAGAAAATCCTTCACAGCGCAGCGGCAAAGGTGTCAGTGGTCCCTGCGTCTTCATGGCCGACAGCGATGAGTTCACAGGCAATACCTGGCATGGTGATATTAACGTTCTGTATGTTGACGCCGACGGTACCTCAGTACCCTGTTGCTATCACCCCAGGGCGGGTGTTTTTGGCAATCTGCTGGAGCAGAAATACAGTGAAGTCATGGCTGGGCGCAAACGGGCTGAATTTAAGTTGAGAATGGAAACAGACCGAAAACGCATGTCGGTCTGTGGTCAATGTGACATGGGTCCTGTGGGTGATGAGGGGCCTTCATTTTCTGCGGCATTCGCACTTTAGACCAGTCCTGCTGAGCGCACTCAATAGTCCGCGGGTATGGCGATCCGGGAATAATGGGGTCAGCCTGTTCTGACCCCGCGTTACCTAATCCTTGTCCAGGTATTTCGCATAGGCACTCATGTACTTGGTGGCGTTGTCGGGTGAAATCACAACGGCCTTTCCATTCGCTGCCTCAGCCACACTGGCAGCCGCGTGCAGCACGGCGCCCGTTGTGGGCCCTACCATGATTCCTTCCGTTCGTGCCAGGCGGATACCGGTTTCAAAGGCGTCACGATCATCCACGGCGATAATGTCGTCAATCAGCGAGTAGTCAAGAATTTTTGGTTTGAATTCATCGGGCAGATCGGAGATTCTCTTGATGCCTGACAACTCGTGCTCTCTCGCGCTGGGCTCAATACCGATAATCTTGATATCCGGGTTGCGCTCTTTCAGGTAACGGCCAACACCGGTGATCGTTCCACAGGTACCAAAAGCGGCAAAGAAATAATCGATGTCACCACCCGTCTGGTTCCAGATTTCCGGGCCGGTTGTATGGTAGTGTGCCTCGACGTTGAGCTCGTTTTCGTATTGGTTGGGACTTACATATTTGCCTTTGTAAGCCTCACTTTCGACCATGCTTTTCACCACGCCACGGGCCCCTTCGGTTGGAAACAAAGGACACAAATCGTCCTCGACTTCCAGCAACCCCGCACCGAGAAAACGTAACAGGGTCTTCTTTTCTTCCGGGGTGGCTTCGGGCACGGCCAGTTCGATGTCAGTGTCCTGGGAGTTCGCCAGTGCGGCCAGCGCAATTCCGGTGTTGCCTGCGGTTGGCTCGGCCAGCACTTGACCGTCCTTGAGTGGTGTACCGCGTAGCAGGTACAGGGCGGTGCGATCTTTAATTGAACCAAAAGGATTGAATGCTTCGAGCTTAACGTAAATCTCGAATCCCGACACCGGGTTATAGCGCTCGCTGAGCTTCACCATGGGTGTGGGATTGTCCAGGTTGGCGACGAGATCCGCGATGTTGTCGTATACGCGTTGCGGTTTTCCTAATGCCGCTTCCTCTTGCCTGGAGATACTCCGGCGTGCGAGTTTGTTCTGGATGGCTGACGATTTCATGGTAGCGCTCTCCTTGGTGTCTAGTTGACCGGGGGGCGTACGGAAATCTTCCGCCCCGATTTGCCGGTGCGGTTTTGTCTGTAAATTTAGTTGATCAGGTAAGTATTTTCAGACACCGCACGGCTGGATGTTGCCCATACAAGCGCAACAGCAACATAGACACATGCGGTTAGAGGAAATATTCATTGGCTCCAGACTAGCCTTAACAGTCTGCCGCTGTCAACAAAGTTGCAGGAAGGTGCCAAAGAGGTATTTACCAATTGCTCAGCTTTAGATACGCTCCACTGACACCGTCGGGTTGAAATCATGAGTACAAGGTCGTCAAGAAAGCAGGTAGGCACAAATCGAATTCTCGCGGATGTGAGTTATGAAATTCGTGGAGAGCTTGCGGCGCAAGCCGTCGAGTTGGAGCGACAGGGATACGAAGTCATTTCACTTAACATCGGAAATCCTGGTTTGTTTGGCTATCGGACACCGGAGACCATGCGCCTGGCCATGATTGAAAACCTGGGTCAAAGCGAAGCCTATAGTCACCAGAAAGGTATCTTTCCAGCACGTGAAGCGGTCGTCATGCAGCAGCAGAACCGGGGTGTAATGAACGTCACCGTAGATGATGTTTTTATGGGCAACGGTGTAAGCGAGTGCATCGACCTTGCATTGCGTGCCCTGCTCAACGGCGGTGATGAGGTATTGGTTCCCAGCCCGGATTATCCTCTATGGAGCGCTGCAGTTGCTCTCAATCAGGGCACACCGGTCTATTACAACTGTCTACCACAAGACGGTTTTCAACCCGACCCGGATGAAATTCGCAGCTTGTTGACATCACGCACCCGCGCCATCGTATTGATCAACCCAAATAATCCCACAGGGGCTGTTTATGGCCGGGAATTACTGGAAGAAATCGCCCGCATCGCTGAGCAGAACAGCTTGGTTGTTTTCAGCGATGAAATCTACGATCAGATGCTCTATGAAGACGCAAAACACATTCCCATGGCGACCCTGGTCCATGACACTTTGTGCGCGACGTTCAACGGGCTGTCAAAGATTTACCGGGCTTGTGGCTACCGCGTGGGTTGGATAACGTTTAGTGGTGCACGCGACGGCGCTACGCAATATCTGCATGCCGTTGAATTAATGGCATCACTGCGATTGTGTGCCAACGTGCCAGGGCAGTGGGCGGTGCAGACCGCGTTGGGTGGCTATCAAAGTATCCAGGAACTTACATTACCGGGTGGACGTTTGTATCAGGCACGTCAGGCAATCATTGATGGTGTCGGTGGCAGCCGTTTCATGTCGCTGTGCGAACCTGCGGGTGCCATGTATGCGTTTCCCGCTGTAGATACTACGATGTTCGAGGCCTTTGACGATCGGAAATTCGCCCTGGAACTGTTGCAGAAAAAACATGTACTCATCGCCCCGGGTAGCAGTTTCAATGTGCCGTACCGCAATCATTACCGTCTGACCACCTTGCCCACAGCGCGTAAGCTGGAGGTGGTTTTTGAGCGAATTGAAGAAGTGTTGGAATCCATGTCAGTTGCTACAGGATGCTGAATACTTTTGTTCTTACTGGTGCCCGCCTGGTCCTGCAAACAGACCGAAACGAGCCCCATGACGCTGACCCCGATTATGGTCGTGGTCTTCGGGTGACAATCTGGGCCACATATCGCTCCGGGTTTGGTCGCAGGCCTTCGAAACTATGGATGATCTCCCAGGCCTGAAATGTCTCTCGCAACTCGCCTGGTTGGAGCAGGTAATCTGGATTATTGGGTCGGCCGAGGCGACCCTGGTCAACGGTGAAGGTTTCATATATCACCAGACCTCCTGGCATGACCGCTCTTTTGAGTGCCGGAAACAACGGGCGATGAAGATAGCAGAAACCCATGATGGCACCAAAGCTGACCTTTGCCAGTGGCTCGGTTCCAGGTTTCTCAAGGTCAACTTGCCAGATGCGGCCGGACAGGTCAGCATCCGATAGATGCGTTCCCACGACCTCAAGGACACTGGCGGATCTGTCGGCAAATACGACCGACACGCCGTGTTTTGCCAGTAATAGCCCATTACGTCCGCGTCCACAGGCAAGATCCAGAACCGGTAATGATCGATCGAGGTCCACGAGCAGATTCAGGTGATCAATTAACAATCCGGACGGGGGGGCGATATGTGGGTTAACCCTTTGAATCATTGTCGGAATTCATCACCTGTCGATGGTACAGCGAATAATACCGAAGCTTTCCCGGGGCGTGTGAAATGACGGCGGAAATGATGATGATGACAAACAGCAAAAAAGAGTCCCAGTCCGGTTGCCAACCCAGCATGGCCAGCAAAACTAGTTTCAGAATGACCACGAATCCCCGCACCTGAATAATCCACAGCGGGTTTGCCAGCAGGTCCATCAACATCATCAAAACACCGCTGGTCAGAGCCAGCCACCAGTAGTCGATCCACAGCTCTTTATCGAGGCCAAACAAAATACCGCCACCCACACCGAAAACGGCCAACAGGTGAATGGTGCGCATACTGATCTTGGACCAGCGTTTGATGTCAATGCTGTTCACAGACCAAGATTGTCTATTGCAGCAAGTACGGTGTCGATCTGCGGTCGCTTGCGATAGCTCTTTTCTGCAAATTTTGCCCGCACGAGCCCCTGAGTGTCGATGACGATGATTCCGGGATGCGGAATACCAAAACCGCGGGAGCCCGGTTTCTGCCGTTTGTTGAGAATCCCGAATTTCGTGACCACCCTGGACTGTGGATCAGAAAGAAGCGTCAGGTATTCCAAGTGCTTGAGATAAAAGGGTTTCAGTGTTGCAACCGGGTCGTAGCTCAAGGTGACCAGGCGAATACCACGTGTCGTGAAGTCATTAACCCGCATGTCCAGTTCCTTGACCTGGGCCTTGCAATAGCGGCACCAGTCCAGTGAACGCAGGAACACAATTGCGAGACCCTTTGTTCCAACCAATGTATCGAAGGACTGTCGGTTGCCGTCCTGGTCCACGGTCTCCAGCTGGTCGACAATCGTGCTCCCGAGTTCCGGGCCCCAGGCTTCATCGATCGCTGCTCCGGTAGCGCTGGAAAAAAGAAGCAGGAGGAAAGTCATTCGGCCTGTATGAAGTATTTTTCTCATTAATTCACTGTAGCACCAATGATACAAACAGGTAAATTGGCCATTGCAAGTGGCGAGAAGAGACACCGGCGAATGATCTACATCAAGGTAATTCAAGTTTTTTGTGATTATACTGCACGGCTTTATAGCTGTGTACGAAATACTTATGAGTACGAATCTTTCAGACGTTCAAGAACAAGCGGTTACGGGACGCGAGAGCAGCGCGCCTTGCAGTGCGATTCCGGAACTTACCCCGAGGGAGTATTATCGGCTTCCCTGGTCGCTAACCGACAATGGGATATCCTGGCTGGAGGTTACAGATGCCTGCAACCTGGCTTGTGAGGGATGCTACCGCCCACATGAGGAAAATCACAAATCCTTAGAACAGATCGCTGAAGAACTGGAGGTGTTCAAGCGTCACCGCAAGAGCGATTGCATGAGCCTGGCTGGTGGAGATCCGCTGGTTCATCCGCAGATCGTAGAAATTGTGCGGATGGTGCGTGAGGGTGGCTGGAAGCCCGTCATTAATACCAATGGGCTGGCTTTGGGTCCCAAACTGCTCAAGAAATTAAAGGATGCCGGCGTGGCGGGTTTCACCTTTCACATCGACACGACACAGATCAGGTCTGACTCGGAGGCCAATGAGGAAAAGGGCCATAATCCCCTGCGCACGAAATTTGCCAAGATGCTGGCAGCGGAAGGCGATATTACCTGCTCGTTCAACCAGACGGTGAGTGTTGAAACACTGGATCAGGTCAAGGACACGGTCACCTGGGCCCAGCAATACCCGGATATTGTGCACACGGTCGTGTTCATTCTCTTTCGCAGTCCCGGCCTGATCGGTGACTATGAGTACTATGCCAACGGTAACAAGGTTTCGCTTGATGACAACTACGACGACAGCGCCTGGGGTGGAAGTAATCTGCTACAAGCTAAGCATATCGTCGCGAAGATTCGTGAGGTTGATCCCGATTTTGAACCGAGCGCCTACCTGAGTGGTACTGTCAACCCGGATTCAACCAAATGGCTGATCGCCGCGCGTGTGGCCAGCAAAGATCAAGGGTTCGGTTATGTGGGTCCAAAATTCATGGAGTACGTCCAGCACCTACATCACATGTTCAAGGGCACCTGGCTGAGTTACTCATCGCCCAAAATGACTGGTCGTGGCAGACTGACAACTGCACTTTTCTCGTTGGTCGACTCCAGCATGAGAGCGGTTGGTAAACGATTCTTCGGCTCCATTCGGAAAAGCCAGTCATCAATTCGGGACAGGCTACACCTGCAGGCATTTACGATTATCCAGCCGGTCGATATGCTGACGGACGGGCGTATGGACATGTGCGACGGTTGTCCGGACATGACGGTACATGAAGGTGAACTCTACTGGAGCTGTCGTCTTGAGGAGATCAAGCGCTATGGCTGCTTCGTGCACGCCGTGCCACGTGGACGCAAGGAGCCGCTCCAACCAACCATCAACTGAACCTGTTCGCTTATTGCCATACAGGCCCTTGACACTCGGTGCAATGAATCTCGGGAGGGTCAAGGTACCTTGGTGGCACTCTTCCAATGGCCAGTCCACGACCAGTCGTTGTATCTCGCTTCATGATCGGGAGAAGGAGTGGTCACCCTGTGGCAGGCGGTGAAGTATAGGTCTATAAGCGTGGACTTCAGGGATCGGGGCTTTTATTCTGGTCCCACTGCAAACCAACGTGGGCTTCGATATGGCTAGAAAGGGAAGAAATTTTGAACCGATGACACGCTTCACGGGTCGCTTTCCTGACATTTCGGGTAATACAGTCAATGGTCTGGGTGAGGGTGAACAGCGTCAGCCGTCAGCGTTTTTCTGGCACCCGCCGGATCGGCAAACCCACTCGGTATTGCAAAAAGAAGTCATCGACTACCATCGGCGTTCGGCTGAAATTCGCAAAGAATTCTCATCTGAGCCACCTGGTGGGCGTGGCCCAGACCCGGTCGGGCAGGCGCAACAACGCTCCGTGCGATCTGCATATGAATGGACTCGTAGTATTAAGGATTTCGCCCTTGCCAATGAGAGTGACCTGGTGGGTATCACCGCGCTTAAACCTGAATATGTTTACCAGGGCTACGAAATCAAACAGCCGTGGGTAATAATCATTGGGGTCGCAATGGACTATGCAGAGTTGTCGCAAATGCCACCGACGTTTGAAAACCCTGCGGCGGCCGTCGTGGTGGCAAAGGAATATAACCGAGCCGCGCGGGCCTGCCGGTTACTGGCAAATTTTATTTTGTCGCGGGGTTACTACGCCAAGGCTTACCAGGGACCCTATGCCAGCGCCCTGAACATGATGCCCGCCGCAATTGCTTCCGGTTTCGGTGAACTCGGCAAACACGGATCGCTCATCAACCGAACCTACGGCTCCAGTTTTCGTTTATCTGCGGTGACCACGGATATGCCGCTGTTGGCCGACCAACCTGACGAATTTGGTGCCGATGACTATTGCACACGCTGCAAGGCCTGTAGCAACGCGTGTCCGCCCTCCGCCATTGCCGATCAAAAACAGCTCGTTCGTGGTGAGCAGAAATGGTACGTCAACTTCGACAAATGCATTCCATACTTCGGCGAGGCGCTGGGGTGTGCAGTCTGCCTGGCGATATGTCCGTGGTCACGCCCTGGAAATTCGGAGAACATCATTCGCAAGTTGGCAAAACGTCAACAAAAGTAGCTGTGCTGCGATCCAGCCTGATTCAGGGTTCAACACCCCCGGTTCTCCCGCCGGCTTTACTTGTCAGTCCTGCCCACTTCCATGATGGCTTCATTGAATGCCTTACCCTCTTCATCGGCCAGAGCCGCCGATATCAACCTCCGCACCGTGGCGGCAGCGTTTTCGGTCAACGATGGTTCGTCAATGATTTCCATGATCGCATTAAACTGGGTAAGCCCGCGTGAGTGAGTGTCTCCATAACCTTTGATCAGATCCGCACAATTGACCAGTTCAGCGGCGAGCTCGTAATTTCCCGGCAGGCAAGCCTGAATGCGATCAAGCCAGTCTTCGATTTGCCGGTTTTCAAGTCTGAAACGATAACTTCCCCGTCGCCAACGTTTGAGCGAGGCAAGCAGATAAAGCAAAAGGAATCCTGGTAAACCGGTCGTCTTGATTTTCCAGCCGCGACGGCAGAATGTTGCAAGGCCAGCACGAAGCATCCTTGATCGGAGAATGCTCGAACCCAGCCACGCAGGCAGCGTGTCACATACTTCCTCAACCCGGGGCCGCATGAATTCGGTGACCTGAACAAGTTGACCCGGCAGCGCCGCTACCTCATGCCTGAGTCGTTCGACTCGTGCTGACCGTGTTTTGAGTTCCGCGACACGAATGGTATCTGCAAAACTCATGCGCAGGGCCAAATGTCTTGCGACTTCCACACTGAGCCCATAGTCATCACGGTCCTGCTCTACGATACGGCCGAGTCGCTGCAAATATAGATTGCCGTAGTTGACGTCCTGGTAGTCGACGGTATGCCGCAGGCCTTCGAGGGCTATCCTTCGGCACGGTTGTGGTACCGCGCTCTCCAATTGTTGCAAAAGCTCACTGACCATCGGGTTTGTCATCTGGCTCGTAGCTGTTTCTGTTGGCAATGATATCGCTGCATTGTCACGCGATCTTCCTGTCACCATGTCGTTTGGAGTTACGCTACAAACCTGTTCAAAACCCGCAGCGAAACCAGCCAGGTTTGCGCGCACTGAACGACCCGCTGAACGAATCGAATTCTCGTAATCTTCCCGGACAAACGGCAGACATGAACTACCGGCAATTGCACCCAGCAACACAGCACTGATCACGCTACCAGTTCTTTCCGACACTTCCGCCATATCAAAGCAGAAAAAGTTTCTTGCGGCATCACGACTAACCTCGAGGATGGCCTGCCCGTCCTGGGTACCGTCGCCAAGTGCACTTTTCTCCGTGGTTGAATACACCCGGTGACTCGAGGCAATCAGAGTCGTCCGGTCTGGCGTCACAAACCCTCTCTGGATTGCCCTGCCGGCCTCTACAAGTTCCGCTGCCACCACGATGTCAAGGTTTCCGGGTATCGGATTCAGTGCAAAAACAGCTTGCCCATCGTCCTGCGTTTCAGCGGGCATTAATTCAATGTAATAAACGGTGGCACCGGTTCTTTGTGCGACACCGGGGACTGAAGTTGCCTGTGCCGGGTAACCGCGCTGTTCGGCTATCGCAACAAGCCAGTTGACCAGCACCCCACCACCCTGGCCCCCAATCGCTGTGATTGCCATGGTAATTGGACGTGGAGAGGATCTGCTCAAAATACCCACTTCAGGCGTTTTCTCTCGACGCGCCGTTGCAGAAATCCGATAACACGGATACGTATTGCGGCCGTGAACTTGTCCCAAGGACCTGGATTGATGACTATATCGGCCCGGTAAAATGATGGGCAGAGTACGGCTGCGTGGGCGACCTCACCACAGTGGCCGCAGCCAACACAAGTATTGTCGACATAGGCGACCGGTGAGGTTTTTAGCGGGTCATCACAGTGTTTTACGGTTAATGAAGGGCAACCTGAGAGCCGGATGCAACTGTGGTCACCGGTACACAGGTCTGCATCAACACCGAAGCGTTCACGAACCACCCGTCTGCCCGCTGCAACTGCGCTTTTGAGTTGGCCCCGCAGTCTTCTTTGTTTGTTCAGCATACACTCTGATTGGGCAACGATAACCTTGGGGCCCTTCTCTTTGGTCGACAGTGCTTCAGCAAGGGCCGAACGCATCTTTTCAAGATCATAGGTTTTTACCGTACGGGCCCACTTGACACCAATCCCTTTGACGGCTTTTTCGATCGGGTGTCGAGTGCTGCGTGTGGTATTACCTGCTTGCGAGGAGAGAAGGTCCTGACCACCAGTAGCTGCGGCGTAATCATTGTCAATAATGATCGTCAGTTTGTCGCTTTTATTGAATACGGCGTTACCAATGCCGCTGGTCAGGCCATTGTGCCAAAAGCCACCGTCGCCCATGACGCTGATCACCCGGTTGTCACCCTGACCGTTAAACGCCGATGCGCCGGCTGCTCCAAGCCCATAACCCATGGTCGTATTGCCGATATCGAAGGGCGGATTGATGGAAAACAGGTGGCAGCCAATGTCCCCACTGACGTGAAACGGTCCGGTTCTGTTCTGCAACATTTTGAGTGCGGTGAATACCGGTCGTTCGGGGCAACCCGTGCAAAAGCCCGGCAACCGTGGGACCACGGCGGTGGCGAGCTTGTCCAAGGACCTCAGGTGGTCATATTTTTGGTTTTCGGGTGCATCCTGTAGCAATTGAGGTGCCAGTTCCCCAAAAAACTTGCGCAAGCCTTCCATCATCACCTGGCCGGTATACTCGCCGGCAAGTGGCAACACATCGCTACCGTAAATGTCGGTATTCAGTTTGGCTCTGCGCAAAATTGTGTTGAGCGTCTGTTCAATAAAATCAGGCTGGCCCTCTTCGACCATTAGCACGGCTTGCTTATTGCGGCAAAAATCGAGCACCTCTTCATCGACCAATGGGTAGGTGACGTTCAGAACGTAAACAGGAACCCTGGAACGACCAAAGAAATCGGCACAATCCAGCAAGGCCATCGCCCGCAGAAGTGTGTTGTACAGCCCCCCCTGCACGATAATTCCGATGTTGTTGACATCCCCTTCAATAAATTCATTGAGCTGATGTTCCCGGATATAGGAGACAGCAGCCGGCCAGCGCTCAGAAATTTTTTCCTGCTCGTGAAGAAATGATGAGGGTGGCAATACGATCCGATCCAGGGCGCGTTGTGGATTTTCCATCACCTGCTGCATTGCCAACCCCGGCTTCTTGTTGTCCCGGGCTGTGAATGAGCCGGTAACATGGCAGGCACGGATTCGCAATTCGAGCATCACTGGTGTATGACTGGCTTCAGACAGGTCAAAACCGTGCTCTACCATGTTGGTAATCGTTGTGAGATTGGGTCGTGGATCCAACAACCAGATCTGTGACTTCATCGCGAAGGCGTGGGTGCGTTCCTGCATGATGCTGGAACCCTCACCGTAGTCTTCACCGATAACAATCAAGGTGCCGCCGTTAACACCTCCCGAAGCAAGATTCGCCAGCGCGTCACTGGCAACATTGGTCCCCACCGTTGATTTCCAGGTGACCGCGCCACGCAGTGGGTAGTTGACAGAAGCCGCCAGCATGGCGGCAGCGGCAGCTTCCGACGCACTGGATTCGAAATGCACACCCCATTCATTCAATATCCCCTGCTGCTGCGCATCGGCCAGCACGTCCATCAAATGGGAAATCGGTGCACCCTGGTAGCCCCCGACATAGGAAACGCCAGATTGAAGTAAGGCTTTGGTAACTGCCAATATCCCTTCACCGTGAAACTCGTCGCCATCACCAAGACGCAACTTCAGTACTTCTTTGGCAAATGATCGTTCTGCCATGAGGAAACCCTGTTATGCCCGCCGGGAAGGGACCTGTTTAACCCAGAACCAGTGCAAGCACACGACAGGGGCTTCCCGACCCTTCCTTGATCTTGATCGGTGCGGCGATGATGATTGCACCCGTGGGCGGCAACTGGTCCAGGTTGCAGAGACTCGCGAGACCAAACCGGTTTGCCCCGTGCATACCGGAATGACAAGGAAATTGTGGGTCGAAGGCGAAAGCCTGACCGGCATCGGTACCAACAGCCTCGTTGCCAAACCCAAGTACGTTGCGCTCCTTGATCAAAAAGGGCACCACGGAAGTATCCGGTCCCGGCGTGTGCGCTCCGTCCTCATCGAGATTGAGGTATTCCACCGGGTCTTGGCGTTTCGACCAGTCGGTACGCATGAATACCCACGCACCCTCGGGAATCTGGCCGTGGGAAGCTTCCCACTGCTTGACAACTTCAATGGTAATCAAAAAATCCGGATTGGCGCTCGCTTGCTCTGATACATCTATCACGCACGCAGGTGCAACAAATTTCTCAACCGGAATGGTATCGGTTGCGTTACCCGGGAAGTCCTTGCCCGATATCCAGTGGATCGGTGCATCGAAATGTGTTCCGGTGTGTTCACCACAGGAAATATTATTCCAATACCAGGCCGGACCACGCTCGTCATATCTGGAGATAAGCTCGCTACGGAATGGTTTTGAAAAATCCCACTCCGGCGGAAGTGCCAGTGTCGGGGTGTCGGGCGAAAGCGTTTGGGTCAAGTCAATAACCCGTACACCACCACTGGCGATTTGGGTGGCAAGTTCAGTCAAAATATCATTCATAAAATTCTTTTCCTGTTAGCTGGACTACGGCATCGGAAATGACATTCTCGACGCAAACCGAGGTGATGAATTACCAGGAAGTCAGTTCTGGAATAATCTACCTGTTGTCACGACTATATGCTGAAGCATACGTTAATCGCAAATAGGGCCCTAGTCCTGCGGATTGAATCTCCAACACCACTGTCTTAATCTGGACCATGCGTCAGGATTTTTTCTCACCAGGAATAACTTACCAAAGTCGCCTTGAAGGAGTGCAAGTGACAAATCCACACCCGCCGGACTGGGAGGAGGCACGTTCCCGATTTCCAGTGTTTGAAAGAAAAACCTACCTGAACAGCTGTTCCTATGGTGCGTTGGCTGTTGAGGTCGAGGCATCTATGCAACGTTACCTTGATGCCCGTAACGAAGTAGGATCAGATTGGGATTTCTGGGTCGAACGTAATGAAGCGGTGAGAAACTCTGTGGCCAGGTTGATCGGTGCTGACTCCGATGAAATAGCTGTCACGGCCTCAGTTTCAGCGGCAATAAACTCCGTGGCCAGTGCCTTGAGATTTGATGGGCCCCGCAACAAAGTCGTCATCACTGATTTTGAATTTCCCACCAATGCACAAATCTGGTATGCGCAGGAACTGCGGGGGGCACGTGTCATCCGAATCCCTGAGGAAAATGGTCAGATTCCATTGGACAAAATTGCGGCGGCGGTCGATGAAAAAACACTGATTGTGGCAACGGCTCAGGTTTGTTTCCGGCACGGCGCAAAACAGGATATACCGGCCATTGCCGAGATCGCGAGAGGCAAGGGAGCCATGACCCTGGTAGACAGCTACCAGGCTCTTGGGACCTTGCAATTCGATGTCAAACAAGCGGGTGTTGATTTTGTCGTCGCCGGCATGCTGAAATACTTGCTTGGAACTGCGGGTATCGGCTTTCTTTACGTTCGCCAGGACCTTATCAAGTCTCTGGAGCCCACGGTCACGGGTTGGTTCGCGGCGGAGGATATCATGGCGATGGATATCACCGGGTACGCGCCATCGGCCACTGCCAGTCGGTTTGAGGCCGGTACGCCACCGGTTCCCAACACCTATATGGCCGAAGCAGGGATGGAAGTTTTGCACACGATCGGCCTGGAGGCTATCGAAGGACGTATCTCAGAACTCACCGCTGCTATCAAGGAAGAGGCCATCGCGCAAAACTACTGTCTAACATCGCCTCTGGATCCTTCGCAACACGCCGCAATGGTTTCTATTCAATCCAGCAACGACAATCAATTGGTTGCCTGTTTGGCCGAGGACGATATCGTCGTATCCTGCCGTGACGGCAAGCTGAGAATCTCGCCACACTTTTATAATAATCATGTCGACATCGAGCGTTTATTCCGCGCTTTGCGCAAGTACCGGGGACTCCTGGTCTGAAGTCCATCGCTTGTCAAAACACGGTGAGGAATCCACCTCCCCGCGTGGTGGCGAAAGAAAACACCTGGAAATCCGGTCATGCATGGAGTCGGCGCATGCAGCCGACGCATGCAGTCGACTGGGTCCTGGGCTCTGAATTTTGCTGGCACTTGGACTACACTCAATAAAAGCAAGAGACAAAAAACATCGGCTCTAGAGTCAAAACTCCACAGGTCAAAACACTGTCGTAGATTGTTTGTAGCAACAGTTACTATTTTTTGAGATCACGGGAATTTTTATGAAAAGTGTAAGCAAAACCATTATCGCAATAATCATTCTAGCCTTGTCCGTCGGCATCGCTCCGCCAGTTGCAGCCCAGAGCGTACTGGAAGAAGTCGTTGTTACGGCACAGAAACGTGAAGAGAACCTGCAGGATGTCGGTCTCGCGATCTCGGCGTTTTCAGGTGATCAAATGCGCGCCCTTGGTGTTCAGAAGAGTTTTGATATTGCCGGGTTTACCCCAGGTGTACATATCAGCGGAAACCTTGCCGGTCAAAACACACAATTCTCCATTCGCGGTGTTACCCAGAATGACTTTAACGACATCATCGAATCCCCGAACGCCGTTTACCTGGATGAAGGTTATATCGCCGTTGCCCAGGCACAAACGTTCGCAGCCTTTGACATTGACCGTGTGGAAATTCTCAAGGGTCCGCAAGGAACCCTGTTTGGTCGAAATGCAACCGGTGGTCTTGTCCAATACGTCAGCAAGAAACCAAGTTTCGACAAATCGGAAGGGTATGTCGATGTAACGTATGGATTTTTTGATTCAGCAGCGGATGCGGAGCAACAAAAACTGGAGGCCGCCATTGGTGGACCGCTGAGCGATACGGTGGCCGCGCGGTTCGCGGTTTATTACAACCAACATGACGGTTACCTCAAGAATTTGTACCCATTGGCAGCACTCGGTGGCGGCACCTTTGGTGGTGGTACCGGTAACTCTCCGGGTGCGGGTGCTGGTGCGGATCTGGGTGATGACGACACCAAGGCGTTTCGTGGCACCGTCTCATTCAAACCCGCTGAAAACACATTTGTAAATGTGTCGTTAAATTACGCGAAGAGTGAAGTGGCCACAGGCCCCTACCAGTCTAAACCCACCATTGGTGTATTCGACAGTTCCGGTGAATTGGTCAATGTCCTCGACGTTGATCCGGGTGAAATCCGTGCCAGCATTGCCGCAGACGGTTCCGACTTCGGATCGGACCAGGGCAACTCGGGTGTGTTTGGCTTTCCCTTTGGTCGGCCGGTACCCGGTGGTGACTTCTTTGGCTACATTGATCCGGACGGCGAAGACTTCACGACCTCGGGAGATTTTGCTTTCGAGAACAACGGCTTCACAGAGACCTGGGGCATTAATTTCCGCTTGGAACATGAACTGAGCAATGGCATTGCGTTTACCTCGATTTCAGATTTTAAAGACTACGAGAAATTGCTGTTCATCGACGTTGATTCAGCCCCTGTGAACCAACTGGCCAACTACGCCGGTGTCGATGCGACCAGTTTTACCCAGGAGTTCCGCTTCAACGGTAAGACCGATAAGGTGACCTGGGTTGCAGGCTTGTTTTTCCTTGATATTGATAATGATTCTGACAACGGTCTGAAGGGTCCGACCAACAGTCTGCCGGCACTATTTGGACCTCTCTTTCCTTTTCCCGCAGGTGTCGATATTGGCGTACAGGCGACATTGAAGACAAAATCTTATTCACTTTTCGGTCAGGCAGACTGGAATGTAGCGGAGAACATTACCTTGATTACGGGATTCCGCTATGTGCTTGAAGAAAAGGATTTTTCCATGCGCCAGGGATTCTGGCCCAATCCCGGTAATTTCGCCGTTAACGTGGGTGACCCGTTTATCGACATCCGCAGGGATTTCCTGGGGCTGGATTCGCGCTTCACCGACGATTTCTCTGATCCGATGTGGACCGGCAAGCTGCAACTCAACTGGAGTGCGAGTGATGACCTGCTGGTATACGCGGGCCTGAATCGTGGTGTCAAGGCCGCCAGCTTCAATGCACCTATCCCGGGTGGACTGGGATTCCCGGACACTTTCCTGCCCTATAAGAAAGAAGTCCTTTACACGCTTGAAGGTGGCTTCAAGAAGAGCCTCCACGACGGCAGGACACGTATACAGCTTGACGCGTTCTATTACGATTACAAGGATTACCAGACCTTCCTGTTTACTGGTGTCGCCGGTGTTGTGATCAATAATGACGCAGACAACTACGGGCTGGAATTCCAGGTTCAATCTAACCCTGCCGAAGGCTGGGATTTGATGTTTGGCGCGTCCTGGTTTAACGCGACGGTAAAGGACGTGCCCTTACGCATTAATTCCCCGTTACCGACGCGGGATGTGGATCCGAATTATGCGCCGGAATTTCAGGCATCGGGAATGGTGCGCTACTCGTGGAATGCTCTGGGTGGAAGCATGGCAATCCTGGCGGATGGCAGGTATTCGGACGAGTATTTCTACAATCTGCGTAACTTTGACGCCGACAAATTCGACGACTACTTCGAGGTCAATACACGCCTGACGTGGCTGAGCGGAGACTCACGCTGGGAAGTTGCGCTGATGATCAATAATCTTACGGATGAACGTATCGGTATCCAGGGATTCGATCTGGCGACCTTGTGTGGCTGCAATGAAATCTCGTTCAAGCCACCACGGTGGTATGCCCTCAACGTGAGATACTCGTTCTGAAAACGAACCCGGCGACCCGCCTTCACCGGCGGGTCGCCATGGAGCCTGCCTGGTAGTCGGCCGGTCAGTTACGGTAACAGGAGCACATGGATTACCGTCATTCACGACGTACTTTTATCCGCACTTCCGGTATTGGTTTACTGGGCTTCTGCGTCGCTGGCTGTCAGCAGGACCTCACACCCGAACAAGCACGTAAGCAGGGAATTCCCTTTAATGTCTTGAGCACGGAAGAAGTGCAAACCCTGGAAGCACTTGGTGAAACCCTGCTTCCCGGTAGCGCGGTCTCGGGTCTCGCTCATTTCATTGATCACCAACTGTTTGCCCCACATCATGAGCAAATGCTGATCATCAAGTACCTGGGCGCCAGCCCACCGTTTACATCCTTTTATAGTGGGGGTTTGGCAGCATTGAACAATACGGCACGGGTGCAATACGGGCAACGGTATACGGGGTTGGCTGATGAGCAGCGGGTTGAGCTGGTTGGACGAATTGCCGAGGCCAATCCACCGGACTGGGTCGGGCCACCGGCGCCATTTTTCTATTTCGTTTTGCGCAACGACGTCGTGGATGTTGTCTACGGCACCCGGGAAGGCGTAGAAAGCCTGGGTCTTCCTTACATGGCACATATCGAGCCACCGAGCCGGTGGGGTGAATGACAGCCGTACCGGAAAAAATCGATGCCGTCATCGTCGGCTCGGGTGCTGCAGGCAGTGCGATGGCCGCCCGTTTGGCAGCGGGTGGCAAGCAGGTTGTTATTCTTGAAGCCGGGCCCGAGCGTAAAAACAAGGACCTCATCAGCTCGGCTCTTTGGGCGCGACGACTCAAATGGAGTGGTGCACCGGTAGTTGAGGAAGGTGAAAACCCCGTGGGCTACGTATTTAACGCGGGTTACGGCCTTGGTGGTAGTGCCATGCACCACTACGCGGTCTGGCCACGGCTCCACCCGGAGGATTTTCACCTGCGTAGCCGCTATGACCGGGGGCAGGACTGGCCAATAAGCTATGACGATTTGCAGCCGTTCTACGACCAGGTTCAAAGCGAAGCCGGGATTGCAGGAGATGCAGAGGCGGAAATATGGCGGCCACCGGGTGCACCCTATCCGATGCCGCCGGTACCCCTTTTCCCCCAGGGGCAGATCCTTGCACACGGGTTTGAGAAACTGGGTATGCATACTGCACCTTTGCCTTTGGCGGTTACCACCAACAGCTACAACAACCGGGCGGTTTGTGTTTGGGACGGCTGGTGTGATGCGGGCTGTCCCATTGGCGCGCTCGCCAATCCGCTGACCATTGACCTGCCAATTGCCAAGGCCCACGGCACCATCATCAGGACCGATTCCACCGTGGTCCGGATTTTGACGACCGACAACGGCGAGTTTGTGACCGGGGTGGAGTTTGTTGACGGCGACGGGAATACCTCGAGGCTGATGGCCGACCTTGTGATTCTGGCCGCGTTCAGTGTGCAGAATCCCCGCTTAATGCTGGTTTCCGCGACCCGGAAACATCCCGACGGACTGGGTAACTCCAGCGGACGGGTCGGGATGGCCGTAATGACTCACCCGGCTGGTAGCGTATACGGTTTGTTTGATGAAAAAACCTACTGTCACATGGGGGCCACGGGTGGTCAGCTGATTAACCAGGATGGCTACGACAAGCTTACCCATGCCGAGACAGGTGCCTTCGGTAGCTACCAGTGGCTCATTGCGCAGGCGGTCAAACCCAATGACCTGCTGGGTATCGGAATGAGCCGGCCGGATTTGTTTGGCAATGATCTGCACGTCTTCATGAAAGATGCTGCACAGCACATTGCCTCCATGACCGTGGTCGCAGAAGACCTGCCCGTAACGACCAACGCCGTTGAATTGGACACGACAACTGACCGGTTTGGTGTTCCCCTGGCAAGGGTCTCTCATACCACCCATGTTGATTCCAGGACCTTGTGGCAATCAGCCATGCAAGAAGGCCAGACTATTTTCAAGGCAGCCGGTGCCCGTGAAGTCTGGACCGGACCGCAAGCCCCCATGCATATCATGGGTGGCACCGCCATGGGCCAAAACCCGGAAAATTCAGTCTGTAACGAATATGGACAGACACATGACATACCCAATCTGGTTATCGTGGGTGCTGGTCTTTTCCCCACCAGTGCGGCTGTTAATCCGACCTTTAGTATCCTGGCGCTTACGGCGCGTTCCAGCGGGTATCTGTTGGATAACTGGAATTCAGTTATTCAATGAATACGGCCGATCCGCGTTATCCTTTGTTGCCAGGGTTAGATCCAGGTTAATTTCAGACACGTGCTAATGATTTCTAGCCTGCATATTTCACCAGTATCGGCTGGTGAAATATGCAGGCTAGGCTGATCCACCATTTTCAACCCCTGTGCTGTCTGTTTGCTTTCGGGCTGCATAATACCGGTCCGCGGCCCGATGGGTTGGCAGCAAGCTTGGTGCAGCACGAATAAAATCCCAGACTGCCACTACCCCGGAGCGCCACAGGATTTTGGCTGTAAGCCATACCGACGGATAGTGTAAATCGTCGGTCAAGGTATGTTGATTGGCCTCAACACCCGGGCGCCGGCCAAGGACCGTGTCGAGTTCCGGAATGCTAAGCCAGTCACAGCGGTAGGCTACCTCACCGGCAGGGTTCAACAGGTAGACCATATTGGGCAAACTGCCGTAAGCGCGGTGCATATCGCCGCTGAGATTATCGACCGCGACCGTTCGCGATTCGCCGTAATCACGGTGTAGAGAACCCGCCAAGGCAATTTTTTGATCCATGTCCCGATGGGCTGGCCGGCGGTGTCCAGGGTGTGCCTCACGGACGTAAACAACCAGCCATTCGAGATCCGGGTACTTCTGTTTCAGACCGCCAATCTTGCCGACATTTCTCGCATACATCATGCATGAAACACTGGCGGTCTCGACGACCAGCCAGCGTCCCCTGAAAGACGATAATCTCACCGGGCTACCATCCAGCCCGGTGAGTTCAAAGTCAGGTGCCGGTTCACCGACCTCTGGGCCCGGAAACCGCGTCAAATCGTAATCGGACAAGTTGAAGCGGCTAAGATTGTAGGTCATACGAGTCCGCGGTCAGCGACCGGCCTTGCGCAGGTTTTGTACGGAAAACAGTTTTGGCTGATTGACATCATCGGTCACCTGGCTTTTGAACTGCAACGTGGTGCAATGATTGGCCTGGACGTCGATAACCAGCGCGAAGTCATCCAGCGCGACCCCCTTGCCCAGGTTAACGGGCAGATGATGATCAGAGTGCGCCTTGCCGATCGGGAACCATTTCCACATATCACCCTTGCGGTCATAAGTGACCAGAGAGGCCATGGTCATCGTTTGTGAATCGAGGTTGATGACCCGCTTGCCGATCGGATGGTTGGGGTCCTTTGGTCGGCCGACCAGCGTAAAGCTCTTGCGCAACTGGTAGGTCACCTTGGGGAAACAGTTTCCCTGGCCCTCGACGTCGATGAATTTGTAGCCGTCGGGATCATTCTTGGGTACGTCCGCCAGGTCCATATCGTTGTGATAATAAAACGGCAATAGCAGGTTGCGGGTGCCTGCATACTCCCAGGTGTAATCCGTCACCCGGCCGTTATAACCCTCGAAGTCCTCAATCATCAGGTCACTGCCCAAAAATGCGTCGGTGATTTGACCTGCAGCCAGACGGCGGACGCGGCGCTGAAAGCCGACGTACAGCCAGGCGTTGTCACGCTTGGTGTCGTCCTGGTAGCGGTGGATCAGAATCTGGGTGTTGGCCAGATCAAAAGGTTCCTTCACGATACCGTAAATGCCGCGGTAGATTTCTCCGGGATTATTTTCATAGGCTGGTCTGGGGTCGAAGGTAACCCGATGGTTGTGGTTAATGAAATGCCACTCAAACTTAAGTTGACGCTCAACCTTGGCGGTTTTTACATTGCGGAAAGTCCACCAGAATGGATAGATGGTTTCGCTGTCACCGGAGTTAAAGCCGTATTGATAGTCCCACACGAGTTTCTGCCCCGCCAATGGGTCATCTGCCCGAGGTTCCTGGGGGAATGCACGACCCGCTACGAAGTTATTCAGTGTGCCGTTCTCAGCAAGCGTTACACCACCGGCGTGCTGACGCGTCGCTGCAACATAGTCTTCACTGAGTGGGAAGTCAGTGGTCGGTGCAGTTCGAATCGTAACCCAGCCGTCTTTGACAAACCTGAACAAGGCTTCATCAAGTATCGCCTGGAATTGGTCAGCATTATTTTGATCAATGACTACACCCGGGCTATAACCATCCGCTGTAGGTGTCCAGTCATTGTAAGGATAAAAGGACCTGTTGATATCTTCCTCGGTAAATGATTCGGCTGCAACGGTCTGCGCAAGCCCGAGCATGCCGATGATCAATGCTTTTAATATGGCGTGTTTCATAATGGCCTCCTGTTAGAACCGATACCGAAGTGTCAGTTGAAATTCATCTTCATTGATACCCATACCAAATGGACCTGCACGGAAGCGTCCAATGGGCTCGAATCCGCTTAGCCCCAAACTGCTGAAGGGCGCGCCACACAGTGGCGAACCTGCGGCTGCAAGGGGTGGTGCGCACGTAAATGGCGGGAAGGGGTTCGCTCCGCGATTATCATCGAACACCCGGGCACCATCACCAAACTTCAGGTTCAGCGCGGCGATAAAACGCCAGTTATCACTGATTTTCCAGTCAACTGACGGCGAAACAACACCACTATTCGCCCCAAAATCGTAGGCTGTGAGAATCTGTGGTGTCAACCGGTCATTAAGGTAGTTGCCCTGGAATAAAAAGGTCGCAATATAATTATTCTTCCAGTCGACCATGCCGACATCGGATAATGTCGGTACGCCCTGCGCATTAGTGCGCTGCAATTGATGATCCAGCAAATGTTGGCCGAAGACCTGCAGAGATAGCAGGTATGCCCGGCTCTTGTTCAAAAACGGTATGAAAGTCGGCCGGTCGATACCGATGACCCAACGAACGACATCCGATTCCGAAAACAGCCGTCCCTCGAGTGTGTTTGGAAATTCTTCACCGGAAGTGTGCGCGACTTCGACGCGAAATGCAGACTTCATGGATTCAACATAAAAGTCGGCAGATGCACCTACCATGGTCAGGCGGGGAAAGTCGATATCAAATGCCAGGGCATAGGGGTGGAACTGCGCTTCGGGTGGTGGTGTGAACGGGTTGTCTGATGCTATACCACCTCTGAGTGAAGGCATTTGTGAGGTGTAGCGCAGTACGTTGAAAGAGAATCCTACCCCATTCATGACCCCTTCGATACGGAACCCATAGTCGTCCGCGCCGGGCTTGTTGGCCTGGCGTATTCCGAGCGCGTGGGAAGGGAAATCCACCGCCAGTCCCGTATCCGGGAAGTTCCACACCGTACAGCCGTTATCCCAGCAGTTGTTCATAGCCCTGAAGAAGTTACCCGCGCCGATGATTGCATAGGGCTCGCCACCCTGGCCCAGATTGTTGGGTCGAAAGTCCTCGAATTTCCAAATGGCCTGGAAATTCAGGTCTTCAAATCCGGCTGTGGCACCGGCACGATACTCCATGTTGAAAATACCCATTGGTATGCGGATATCCTCTAGCTCATCAAAGATATTGTGACGTGAAAAGTCGACCGGGTTTATGACATCCAGAACACGAAACAGGTCTGTTCTGCCCCATACAACCTGCTGCCGACCGATGCGAAAGCCAAGTTCATTTCCCCCATCGAAGGCCATCGTGGCATCCAGGTAAAACTCGCGGATGAAATCAAGTCTGCTGTTAAACTCGGAAAAACGCAGCTCGTCCTCATCATCATCCATATAGCCATCGATGCAGCCCCGATTGTCGATGTCGCAGGGACGTGTCGGGTAGGCAAGTACGACGCCACCATTTTCAAAGTTGTGCACGTCTTCCCCGACCAGACCCAGACCAGTGTTTGGATTGCCGACGCCAATGTGCCCACCAGGTACGCCGGGCAAAGGTATTGCGCCAGTGGCAGTTGGTGGTGGGAAGACACCTGCATAGCAGGGGTTTGTAGACGGTGGGAAAGGTGGTGTAGTCGGGTTGCCGGTAGCGAGAATGCCGAAAAAAGCGGGGTTGCCCGGTGCTGGAAAACACACCGAGCGACCAGAGTTTTTTCCAAACTCGTCATCGTTCAGATCATAGACGGCATCATAGCTGCCACGGAAAGTTCCGTTGAACGAAACCTCGGAGAAAAGCCCTGAAGAACTCCATGCTTTTGATAACTCTAGCTGCAGGGTAGTTCTTGATTTTGTAATGCCAACACCGTGGGCACGGGTAAAAGTCGCGTTTTCAATGAACCCTCGGAACTCAGTGTCTTGAGCAGACGTCAGGGGTACGAACGCCAGCGTCGCGACAAGGCATGCCAGGATAAATCGCGTGGTAGTGAAAAGTACTGTTCTCTTAAGGTTCACTTCTATTCCTCCTGTTGAGCTTGTCGTGTAATGAACTCAGGTGTAAATGTTTTTAACCAGGCCGGCACCAGGAAAATGGACGCCATGGCGTTCAGTGCCAACATAACGATCAGTAACATGGCTGCATCGGCCTGGAACTTCAGATCAGATACAAACACCCACATCATTACGCCACAGATCAGTGTGGCTGCGGTGAAACCGATGGCTTTGCCGGTTGTGGCAAGGGCGGATTTAATCGCTTCGTTGAGTTCCAGGCCACCATGGAATTCCGAGCGGATGCGATCCATCAGGTAGATGGAGTAATCGATTCCCACACCAATCCCGACCGCAATAATGGGTACCGTATTGACGTTAATGCCGATCCCGGCCAGACCCATGTAAGCATAAGTCAGGACGGTTGCGAAAGACATGGCGATCAACATGATCAGACCGGCATGTAGGGATGTATAAAAAGCCGCAACGGACAAAAATATCAGGGCAAATACCAGTGGGATGATAATCAGGTTGGTTTCAAATGCGGCATCATTGATTGCTGCATTGACACCAATAGTGCCCCCAGCCAGTTTCAGTGTAAATCCGTCAATGCTGGATTCCACGCTAGCCTTCCATTGATTGATCATTTCGATTGCACGCCGGATGGTGGTCCCCTGGTGATCCTTGTAGTAAAAAACGATGTTTGCGTTCATCTCGTCGGTATCAAGGAACTCAAGCAAGGCACCCTGAACGGGGCTCGACATCATGTAAAGAAACATCAGTCCACCGAGCAGTCGTGCATCATCGGGTACGCTGAACCAACGGGGATCGTTGTAATGCGTGAGCCTGTTCACGGAGCGAATCAAATCCGGTAGGCCCTTGGTTCCACCCAGCTCAGGGTCTGCCAGCATGTGGGCCTGGAGATCCGCCAGTGCCTTGACTACCTCGGGTCGTTTGAGACCACCCGGTTCATCGGTTTGACCGATGACATAAAGTTCCTCGGAGCCCGGGAAGGCCTCATTAATGGTCTTTGAAGAAACGTTATAGTCGTGGTCTGGATACAGCAACGGGGAACCGGGCTCGGTCTCACCGATCGTGACCTTGGTGCTGGTGGCCAGGGCAGCAACAAAAAGCAACCCACATACAGATAGAATGATGGCCGGTGCACGCGGCCTTGTGACCTTATCCGCGATAATTTTGAACAATTTGGCCATGGCACTGCTGCCAGCCGGTCGGACCGTTGGTGTGGGTAACAACTGCAGCACGCAGGGAATCGCTATGATCACCGTTATGACGACCGACAGGGCCCACAGGCATGCGTAAACGGCCAGCTTGTCATTAATGGGTACCGAGCCAACAGCAATCAACAACAAACCGATTGCATCGGAGATCACACCCAGTGATCCGGGCCTGAAAAGGTTGGAAAACGACAGGTGGGCCGCAAAGACCCCATCGTGTCCTTTCTTAATTTCCTGGTAGTAGCGTTCAACGATCTGGATGCCGTGCGACATGGCCCGGGCGGAGATCAGAAACGGTACAACCAGCATCAACGGATCGAGGTTGTAGCCAAGCAGGGACAGGATGCCCAAACCCCAGATGGACGTAATGATGATGCCCATGACCGGTAATAAAATTCCGTACATACTGCGGAAGTGCATGACCAGCAAACCCAGCATGATGACCACGGTCAACAAGAAAATAGTCATGATCTGATTGGCATAGCTCGATACCCAGCCAACCAGAACCGGTTGTCCGGTTGCGTAAATTTTGATACCTGCAGCAGCCTCCTGCTCGCGGATCGACTGGAGTTGAAGGAATACCTTGTCGTAGTCAAGTGCGCCCTCGTTCAAAGTACCCCGTACGAGCGCCGATTTCAGATCGGGGGAAACGATCAGGCCAAAAACACGCGGATCGGCCAGTACATCTTTCCTGATGCCATCAAGCTCAGCATCGCTGTAGCCTCCCTTCAAAGGGTCGTAATAGGTCGAAGATCTCACTGTGCCTTCGCCACTTAACCAGACCTTCCGCACATTACGGTGGGTCAGGCTGGTCACGAGATTGTGGTTGATTCCTTCCAGTGCATCGACCGCAAGTGTGATCCGATGGATTCGGTCCAGCATGTCGTTGCTGATCACCGTTCCGTCTTCGACTGTAATCGCGACGATAATATTGTTTGCACCACCAAAGGTGTCCCTGATTTCATTGTGGAGTTGAATGTAGGGATGATCCTGGGGTAACAGGTCGGCAAAGTCGGACACGATACGAACCGTGGGTACCCGCAGCGCAAATACGGCCGTGATAATTGTAATAATCAGCAACGTAGCCTTCGGGAATTTCCACACCAGTTCCACGAACCGGCTCAATGCGTTGCTGAAGCTACTCATCGAGCACCTCCGCATTTGGCTGCGTGTCATCGTGGGGGATCGTGACCGCAAAAAGCGCACCACCACCACCGGCAGCTATAAACTGACCGTTGCCCAAACCGGTGACACCACGAAGATAGGTACGGGATTTCGTTGCATCCGAGAACGGACTCCACCCTGCCTCACCCATCTTGTGATATAGAATCGTAGCGTTATCACCGACTGCCACCAGCGTGTTGTCTAATCCGGCAATGCCGTAAAGTGGTGTGCTGATTCCGCTCCGCATGTCCAGCCACGATTGACCGCCGTTAACCGTTTCCCAAATGGTCCCGTTGAGACCCACTACCCATCCCGTTGCGGGGTTGGCGAAGTATGCACTCTGTGGGTAAAAACTATCAGGCAGATCATCAGCACGACTCCAGCTAAGGCCACCATCGTTGCTAATTAGCACCGTACCGAACTCACCGGTCACAACACCATGTAGCTGATCCGTGAATTGAATCGTGGTCAGGTAGAGGTCTTCATCCAGCGACCAGGTTTTCCAGTTGGACCCGCCATCCCCTGAGTTGAGAATCGTACTAAAGCCACCAGTCACCCATAGACCATTTGCAAAATCGCAGGTCATCGCCTGTGGCTCGGTCATTTCGGGTAGTGATTGCCGCAGCCAATTGCCAGCGGGCTGCATGGACCAGATACCGTCGGTTTTTTCAATGCTGTGGAAACTGCCGTCCGGACACACTGTGACATCCACCAGGAAGGGCTTGCGGGCTAAGGACGATCGTTGCCAACTGGCGCCACCGTCGGTTGATTGAACGATTGTACCCATGCCACCGACGGCTACCACGGTATCCTGGTAGCTCGCCGTCGCCTGGAACAGGTCGGAACGATATGTCGGTTGGGATAACTGATCGTTGACCGCCGATAGATCGAGCGCTGCTTCACAGCCCGCGAGCATCGTTCCAAGGAATGCAATGTACAACACGGTTGAGACGGTGCGGTGCCTGGTGTTTAACCGGAGTGTCTTCTCTACTGCCCTGCAATTATTCATGTGTTAATTGGTTACCAATTCTTCGAATCCCTGCGTTCAAAAAAAAGGAATCGAAGGTACTCAAATCTTTTCAGTCTTGAATACTAATATGAATAACAAACATAATCAATATTGACAATACTTAAGTATAGATATTTAATATATTAACTATATGTACGTAAATCTTTCTTAAAACTAACTGCTGGTTTAAACTCTTTCGATGCCTAAATCACCAAGCGAAGCCAAATTTGACGAAACACTGAGAAAAAAGAATGTGCTACGTCTGTGGTTGCGGTTGCTGTCGTGTGAAAGGTCAATCGAACAGCGCATGCGGTCGCATCTGCGTGAGAATTTTGACATTACACTGCCCCAGTTTGAGGTCTTGTGCGAGCTTGATCACTACGGCACACCACTTGTTATGTCGCGGCTTTCCGAACTGCTGAAGGTGACGAGCAGCAACATCACTGGCGTAATTGACCGGCTTGAGCGTGACGGTATCGTCAAGCGTTTTCGATCGAGTGAGGACCGTCGGGTACAGTATATCGATATGACGGCCAAGGGACGGTCAGCATTTGTGAAAATTGCGGCGGACAATGCGCTTTGGGTCAGCCGCGCGTTTACCCAGCTAAGCGACAAGGAAGTGAAACAACTTCAGAGGCTTTTACTGAAGGCACGTGAGTCAGCCATCGAGTCTCTCGGTTGACAGGGCAAGATTGGGCAAAGATTATTCGAACAAGGCTGCAAATTGGAGAACACCAGTGTCATTAGCAAGTGTTAAGGAATACTTTGCACCCGACGGCACCGAAAAGGTACTTGAACTGCTTGAAACTTACGGTGACGGTGCACTGATCGTTGCCGGCGGTAGTTTCGTGCATGGACTGGATGCCCGTGATCTGCTAACCGGCGTTGAAGCATTGATCGATATTCAGAACCTGGGTCTCGGTCAGATCACGCTGGAAGCAGCGGGTTTGTCAATCGGGGCGACGGTCACTTTCAGCGAATTACGACAGGACAACGAAATCCAAACTGCAACCGCTCTCGGCGCGGTGCGAGATGCCTTGAATTGTCCACCACTGCAAATCAGAAATGTCGCAACCATCGGTGGCAATATCGCAGCGGCTTGCCCTTACTTCGATCTGCCTACAGCGCTGATGTCAGTGGACGGCGTGGTACAGGCATGCGGACCAGACGGTACGCGGGAAATCGAGATGCAAGCATTCTTTTCCAGCTTGTTTCAGAATTCACTCGTGGCCGGTGAGTTCGTTACTGGTTTGTTGCTCCCGCCACTGCCCGGGCGATCATCCAGTGCATTTATCAAGCTTGAAACCAATGCCAACGATCTTGCAATCGTTAATGTTGCGGTGCGGGTCAGTCTCGATGAGTCCGGCATTTGCCAGCAGGCACGGGTGGTTGTTGGAGGAGGAGTCGCTGAAACTCCGATCAGGGCCACTGCAGCTGAAACCGTTTTGCAGGGTGAAAGAATGACGGACGAATTGTTGCAGAGCGCCAGTGCTGAAGTGCCCTCGGATTTGCAACCGATGTCTGATCACCGGGCATCAGCAGCCTATCGGTCTGCAGTTGCAAAGACACTGACAAAACGTGCCCTTGCGCGCGCTTTGGCCCGCCTGGACTAACGAGAATATGGACATGAAAAAATCTGTCAGCTTTGAAGTTAACGGTCAACACCAGGAACTTGCCGTGGCACCCAGCGAAACCCTGTTGCAGGTTTTGCGCGATCAGTTGCGGCTTGTTGGTGCCAAGCGTGGTTGCGATTCCGGCGGCTGTGGCTGTTGTACCGTGCATGTGGATGGCAAGGCCGTGTATTCCTGCATGACCTTCGCCCGCTCATTGCAAAACTGTAAAGTGACAACCATCGAGGGACTTACAAAAAAAGACGAGCTTGATCCCTTGCAAACTGCTTTTGTCGAACAAGGAGCGGTCCAGTGCGGCTATTGCACCTGCGGCATGATCATGTCCGCAAAGGAGTTTCTGAGCAAGCATGAACAACCCGATGAGGATCAGATACGCCACGCCATTGCGGGAAACCTCTGCCGTTGTACCGGTTACCACAAGATCGTCAGGGCCATCAAGATAGCGGGTCAAACCACGGACCTGGCGGGGGAGTAAGGTCATGACCAAAACAAACGTGGTTGGCCAAAGCGTCATTGGGCCCGATGCCTTGGAAAAGGTTCGGGGTGGCAAGGGTTTTCCGGTCAACGTCAACCTGCCGGGGATGCTGCACGCCAAACTCTTGCGTAGTCCGTACGCGCATGCCCGTGTTTTGAACATTGATACTTCTGAGGCTGAGAAGCTATCAGGCGTCAAGGCCGTCCTCGTGCCAGGCGATGTGCCACAGATAAAGTTCTGCCCGGTCTACTTTGTCCCGACCATGGCGCCCAGCATGATCCAGGATATGCTGGTGATGAGTGAGACCGTTCGTTATGCGGGCCAACCGGTGGCCGCCGTTGCTGCCACCAGTCCGGAGATTGCCGAGCAGGCATTACAACTGATCGATGTGGATTACGAAGAACTGGAAGCTGTTTTCGACACCGATTCCGCCATGCAGAACGGCGCACCTCGTCTGCATGAGGAAGCCGAGAACAACATTGCCAAAAACCCGGTTTTTGAGTTTGGCGACCTTGAAGCTGGATTTGCGGATGCCGATCATATTTTTGAAGGCACCTATAAAACCCAACGTGCCCATACCTGTTACATGGAACCCCGTGTTTGTGTGGTTGACAGTGATGTTGACGGGCGCCTGACGGTGCACTCGTCGATGCAGCATATGTTTGGGCTGCGGGAGAAACTTGCCTTCGTACTGGACCTGCCTGAGAGTATGGTTAACGTCATTAAACCGCCGTACATCGGCGGTGGTTTCGGCGGCAAACTCGATCTCGGTTATATCGAACCTGTAGCGGCTCTTCTGAGCCTGAAGACAGAAAAACCGGTGCGTATTGAGCAGACTCGGTACGAGGATTTCATCACCACCACACGGAATCCAATCGAGGTATACCTGAAGACCGGGATCAAGTCAGACGGCACGTTTACCGCCCGTTACGCCCGCAGCACACTCGATTGCGGTGCACATGCGACGCACGGTGCGGAAGTCATTATGGTGCATGGCATGTTCGGTATCCTGCTCCCTTACCGGTGTGTCAATCAGACATGGGAAGGCCGTACTGTTTATACCAATAACATGATTGGCGGAGGTTATCGTGGTTATGGCTCACCGCAAGGGGCATTTGCCATCGAATCACAAATCGACGAGATATGTGAAGAGCTGGGGCTCGATCCGATTGAATTCCGCTTGAAAAATGCCCACAAAGAAGGTGACCCACACCCGTTCAATCCAGAATTTACGCTGTCAACCTATCGTTTCGAAGACTGCCTGCGACAGGCGGCCGCGCGCATCGATTGGGGGCAACGGACACCGGCAGGAAGCGCCACCGGCACGATAAAACGTGGCATCGGTTTCGGCTGCCAGGCCCTTTGGGTCAGCGGCTGCATGGGCTTTCCCGATATTTATGAACACAGCGGGGCGATTATCAAGCTCAACCCCGACGGCACCGCCAACCTGTCCAATGCTACCGTCGACATGGGGTCGGGTCAAAACGTAACTCTGTGTCAAATTGCAGCGGAAGAGCTAGGTCTGCAAGCCGACCAGGTCCGTATGACCTATGCCGATACCGAAACCGTGCCCTTTGACGCGCCCAGCCATGCGAGCCGAGTGACCTACTCGGCTGGCACCGCGGTCAAAGCCGCAGCAGCAAATGTGAAGAAGAGGCTGTTGGAAGTTGCCGGTGTAATGCTAGAAACCACTGTAGATGATCTCAAAGTTCAGGACGGTCACGTTTGCCACCAGGGCTCGGACCGGAAACTGTCCATTGCCGAAGTCGTCAAGCGTGCCGAAAGCCCGTTTGTGCAGATGACCGCAGAAGGACCCCAACCGACGACGATCGGGGAAAAAGGCACGATCATAGGCGTTGCGAGTATGGCTCCTCCATCCAACCCGTCGCCATCGTCAGTTGAGTTTGTCGAAATCGAAGTCGACACCGAAACCGGTGTGGTAAAAGTGCTCAAGGTTGTGTTTGCGCATGATATAGGCAAGGTCATCAATCCGTCGGCGGCACAGGGCCAGGTTGAGGGCGGCTTTCAACAGGGTATGGGATATGCGCTGATGGAGAATATTCTGTTCGATGACGAAACCGGTGCCTGTCTGACGGCCGATTTTCTCGACTACAAGATGCCCACGGCAGTGGAAATGCCACCCGTTATCGACAGCATCTTTATTGAATCGGACGAACCCACAGGACCGTTTGGAGCCAAGAGTCTATCAGAGCCCTGTTGTACGGTGCCGGCACCGGCGATTGCCAACGCCATCTACAATGCGGTGGGTGTCAGGGTTCGGGAATTGCCTATCACACCGGAAAAAATCCTCGCCGGTCTTGGAAAACTCTGAAGCCACACAATGACAAGTGTTAACCAGCCCGAATGAGAATCGAAAAGAGCTTTGAAATTAGTGCATCACAAGAAGAAGTATGGCGGTTTGTCAGCACACCGGAGATGGTCGGGATGTGCTTTCCAGGTTGTCAAGGTGTAACCGCACTTGGCGAGGACAAGTACAAGGCCACTATAAAAGTTCATTTCGGGCCGATAAAAACAGTCTTCAATGTCGACTTCGAAGCAACTGAAACACGACCAACAGAATTTTTGTCCTATACTAGCCGTGGCGAGGAAGGCAATCGTGCCAGCCGTCTGAAGGCCGACAGCACTTTGACTTTGTCAACGCTCAATGAGGGTCGGACCCGGGTTGTTTACACCTCTGACGTATCCATCGTGGGACGACTCGGCAAGTTCGGGCTTGGTATGATGAACAAAAAGGCCGATTCGATGGGTGATGAATTCGTGCAGGTTTTGCGCACGAAAATCGAAGGCCCGTCAGACCATGACGTGGACGTGCCTGCAACGATCGAAAAGAATGGCCATGACGGCTGGCAGAAATTTATCATGGTGGCGATCGCGGTCACCATAACCATTGTGGTTTTCTATTTTTTACAGGTTGACGTTTGACCAGGTTAACCCCGACCCAGGAACGAGAAAAATGAGTAGCCAAGAACCCATCCAGAACTCGTTGAAACCCGGCAAATGGATCAGGTCCACATGCAAGATGTGCCTGCATTCCTGCGGCAGCATGATCCACGTGACCGATGCCGGGATTATCAACAAGATTGAAGGCGACCCCACCAATCCTTCCAACAACGGCAAGCTTTGTCCGAAAGGTAACTCGGCCATCATGCGGCACTATGATCCGAATCGTTTCACCCAGCCGTTAAAGCGCACCAATCCGGAAAAAGGCCCGGGTATCGATCCCAAGTGGGAACCGATCAGCTGGGATGAGGCATTTGATCTGACTGCCAGGGAGTTAAAAAAGTCGATCGATGAGGATCCACGCAAGCTGCTGCCTTCGATCGAAGACTTCCAGAAGTTTAATATCTGGAATTGGCCGCTTGCATTCGGCAACCAGAACAGCTTTCAGTCCGGCGGCACGATGTGTGGCGGTGCCTATCATCCGGTCAACGGTATCGTCCACTCAGCCTTTGCGGTGGCTAATGATGTCAAACACTGTAATTACTGGATCAATGACGGCACCGGTGATGGGTTTTCTTCGCACCTGCACGCCGCGGCACAATCAAACTGGGTTGCAAAAGCACGTATTGATCGCGGCATGCGGTGCGTCACGATCGAGCCACGGCTATCCACATCGGCCGCCAAGTCAGAAGAGTGGATACCCATCCGTCCCGCCACCGACCGGCACTTTGCGCTGAGTCTGTGTCATGTCATGGTCAAGGAAGGACTATGCGATTATGCCTTCCTGAGAAAGGACACCAACGCACCCTACCTGGTCGGGGCTGACGGATATTTCGTACGCAACGCAGAGGACAAGATTTATGTCTGGGACTCAGTTGATGAGGAGGCAAAACTGTGGGATGACCCTGGAATCAAGAAAATAGCCCTCGAAGGCATCTATGAAGTGAATGGCAATGAATGCAAACCCGCATTCCAACGATTTGTTGACATCCTGGATGACTGTTCACCGGAAGAAACAGAAAAGGTCACCACGGTACCGGCGGAAACCACCTGGCGTATTGCCCGTGAGTTTGCCGAAGCTGCGACGATCGGGGCAACTATTGATATTGAAGGCCGCACGCTGCCACTCAGACCCGCCGGTTATAACTATTACCGTGGTGCCCAGGGACATAAACACGGTTTTCAGACCAACCATGCGTTCAAGATGGTCAACTTCATGGTCGGCAACATCGATACGCCAGGCGGACTCATGGGCGTTACCCTAGACGATCAGTGGGTCGACCGTAGCCACGTGGAGCCTGGTGAAAACGGTATGATGCTGCCCCAACCACATCAATTGGGACCATTACCTCCCTTTGCCTTTCCACCCACCACGCACCATTTGTTGAACTATTTCCCGGTTGGTCTTCACCCGCCACACCTGAATCTGGAAGTGTTTCTGAATCGCGAGAAATATGGTGTCGATTTTGTACCGGATGTGATGGTGATCTGTCATTCCAACCCCTTGTGGGCCATTCAGGGGCCACGGCACAAGTGGCTGGAATTCATGCGCAGTATGCGATTCATAGTGGTTTCCGACATTATTCCGACGGAGACCACCTTGTGGGCGGATGTGATATTGCCTTCACACGACGCACTGGAATCGTGGAACATGACCATGATCGAGCCGCCACACACTGAAGGCATGTGTCTGCGCCAACCGGCCACCGAGCCCCTGCACAACACCAAGAGCGAAGAGGAAATATTCTATGAGCTCTCTGAACGCATGGGTATTCTGGAAGGTTACAATGCGGTCATCAACATCGTTTCGGGCTTTGAACACAAACCGGAGTTGATGCTCGAACTGGATAAAAAGTATACCGACAAGGAGATCGCGCGGCGCAAGGGCCTGCTCTGGAACGACAAGGATATCGATTGGTATGCCGAACGCGGTCATGCCGTAACCGAGCGCCGGACAGACAAGTGGTACCGGCCCTGGGAAGGTATGCGTCTGCATTTTTATATCGAGGATATGGTGAAAGAGCGAGACCAGCTCAAAGCCAATATGGAGGAGGCCGATGTGCCCTTCCGAAATGACTGGTGTTGGGATGATTACCAACCATTACCGACGGCGGTTTTGGACCCGGTACACGAAGAGCCAGCCGAATACGATCTTTACGGCATTTTCTATAAGGATATCCAGCTGAACTTTGGCGAGAGCCTCAGCAATCCCTGGATCAAGGATATTGTTTACCGAGATCCGGTGCACATTGCTCTGATATTGAACCCCAAAACGGCTGCAGCCCAAGGGTTGGAGCAGCGGGACATAGTCAAGGTGGAGTCACCCAACGGGTTCCTGTTTGGACGCATTGGAACCTCCGAAGGCATGCATCCGGACACACTTGGTGTCTCCAACGCCCTGTCACGCACCAAAACTTCACACAAGGGTGTCGCACATGCAGGCGGGCACTTTAATGACCTGCTTCCCTATGACCTCAAAAACACGGATGCGGTCACCGGGCAACCCGAAACAGTCTGCAAGGTCAAGCTCACCAAACTGGACGATTGGCCGGAAGGTCTCAAGGATGGCAAGTCTGTCTACGACCTGGTGGATAAGTTGCAGGAAACAGGTGGCGGGGGGGTGCACTGATGTCAAGAGTCGGGATGGTCTTCGACCTGCGGCGTTGTATTGGTTGCAATGCCTGCGTGGTCGCATGCAAACAGGAAAACTCCCTGCCGGATGGCGTATTTTTTACACGTACACTGAGTCAGGAGTACGGCGTTTTTCCCAACGTTAACCGCGTCTACATACCCACACTGTGTAATCACTGCGAGGATGCACCCTGCCAGAAAGTCTGTCCAAGCGGTGCAACTTACACCCGCGATGACGGTATAGTGATGGTCGACGGTGAGAAATGTATCGGTTGTAATTCATGCGCCGTGGCCTGTCCGTATGACCAACGCTCGGTGATGACGAAAGAGTCGTTTGAAGACGGACTGTACGCGGATGGAAACCTGACACCATTCGAGGAGCAGGGCTACACCCGCTTTACACCGGGTACCGTTACCAAGTGCGATTTCTGCAGTGAACGAGTGGATGCAGGCCTGGATCCCGCTTGCGTGGCGACCTGCCCTACCGATGCACGGATTTTCGGCGATCTTGATGATCCTCAAAGCAAGGCCAGGCAGTTGATTGATGAACGCGGCGGCAAACCACCACTACCCGAGAAAAATACCAAACCAAAGGTGTTCTACGTGAGTTAGGACACATCCATAACGGACGGAAGGAAAAGAGAACCCATCATGGCATCAGCACAACCAGCAATCGTAGGTGACAGTTTTGCAGTCGGTTATCGCTTTCAGCGTTATTGGGGCACATCCATGGCCAGTGCATTTTTCTGCGGAGAGCTTGGAGCCGGTCTGTTTCTGGTTTCGCTTTACTACTCGGTAAACGCGGGAATGATTCTCGGGTTGGTCGTAACGGCAGTTTTGAAGACGTATTTTCACACCTCTCACATGGGTGTTCCGGCCAAGTCATGGCGTGCCATTTTGAGACCCGATCGTGCCTGGGTCAGCCGTGGTCTTATCATGATAGTGTTGTTTACGGGCTTTGGCGTCTTGCACGTTGTAACTGGAGCCTATGGTCTGTTTGAGATGGGAAGCAGTGCAACGTTAGACATCATCAAGATCGTTGCGGCCCTGGCTGCTGTGGGTGTGATGGCATACCACGGTTTTGCCATGTCCGATTCCACCGCGATTTCACTTTGGGACTCACGCCTGATGCCACTGGTCAGCGTGGGTTACGCACTTTTGGGTGGTGCAGTCGTGACAGCGGTATTGGCAGGGCCGACACAGGCCGGCGATGTCTCCCAAACTGCAGTCTCGTTGCCATCGCTTGGCTTGGTGCTGGTTTTACTTAATGCAGGCCTGGTTTCTGCCCTGTTGTATGGTGCTTACCACGGTTCACCGGGCGCCCGGATATCGGCGGAAATGCTGTTCAAGGGTGTATTTGCAAGGCAATTCGTTCCGCTGGTGTTTGTGCTTGGCCTCGCTCTGCCATTTGCGCTTTTACTTTGGGCTCCGGGGTCTTTCTTCGTCGAACTAGCCGTCGCGATTGCCGCACTTATCGGTTACTACGCTTTTCGAGTGTTCATATTGAGAGCTGGCGTATATGAGCCGATCATGAACTTCGCACCCCCCGAGTGAGTCCAGTTAAATTGCCAAAGGGACCATCACTCATGTGCGGGTGTCGCAGTTAACAATACGCGCGGTTCATTCTTGTGGTCTGTAAGAGTGGGCAAGAGCGAGTAGCTCATCAAGCGTTTGCCGGTCACCGATATGATTGGCCATCAACAAAATGAGCTTGCTGTTGAGACTCTGGCTTTGCTCGGAGTCAAGACCTTCGTGCAAGCTTATCAGCCCGGCATAGAAATCATCAGGGTCTTCAATGCGTGGTTCAGTGCGTAACTTTTTGGTCATGTCGTGTCCGTCGTATGCGTGTGCATGGTGGCTTCTGCGACCGCACTCCGGACAGCCTGCAAATCGAAATCTCGCCAGCGTGCAACCAGGTGTTGGTCTGGCCTGAACAGACAGTACGTCCCTGGCTCTCCATCCAGCCTCTTTTCGAGTATGCCTTTGTGATCGACCAGGGTTTCTGTCTCGTCACCTGTGGCCACGACAATGGTCTTAACCGGAATGGCGTCCGCTTCCAGCTTGGCGGCACCATCCGGTGCCTGTGTACCGTCTGTGGCAAAATACACCCCGGTGAATTGCTTGCCAATTGTTTTCAGAAACCAGCTTTCCTCACCGTTGATGGTCACCGGGGCATCGAGAGCGGGTGAACCGGGCACCAGGTCGCCGCCGAAATCATCACTGTCCATTACGTTTAACTCCGATTGGTCCAATACACAGGCGACTGACAAACGGCCACTGTTGACAAAACGGCGGGCGAACTCAAATTCCCGCGCCAACTCCAATGCGGAATCGCGAAAAATTCGGCTGGTTGTGCTTTTTGGTGTAATGAAGTCGGTGGCACGGGTGGAGTTGAGAACATTTTCCCTGGCGGCTATGACCCGCTCGTTATTGTAGGACTCGAGTAGTCCCACAGGCGCATTGTCATTGAGAACCAGTGCGAGCTTCCAGCCCAGGTTATCCACGTCCTGGAGTCCGCCGTTGGCGCCGCGTGCCCCAAAGGGTGAAACCAGGTGGGCAGCATCGCCGATGAAGATGATCCGGTCGTGAACGAACCGGTCCATTTGACGGCATTGAAACGTATAAATACTGGCCCACTCAAACTCGAATTCCAAACTCTCACCCAGCATCGCTCGGATACGTCTGGAGATATTTTCCAGTTTAAGTTCTTCTTCCCGGTCTATGTCCCAGCCCAGTTGGAAATCAAGCCGCCAGACATCATCCGGCTGCTTGTGCAGCAATGCTGACTGACCACGGTTGAAGGGTGGATCAAACCAGAACCATCGTTCGGTCGGAAATCCGGCCTTCATTTTGATATCTGCGATCAGGAAATGATCCTGAAAGGTCTCACCGTCAAATTCAAAACCAAGCATTTTGCGCACTGGACTATTGCTGCCGTCTGCCGCAATCAGGTAATCGCAGTCGAGTTTGTATTCACCTTGAGGTGTACCGATGGTGACGGTAACACCAGCATCAGTTTGCTCGACAGCCACAACCTCGTTCTCCCAGCGGATTCCGGTAAGGGCACTCCGGTCAATTTCGTCGATCAGGTATTCCTCGACATAATACTGTTGCAGATTGACAAACCCCGGAAACTGCTGATCCTCCTGCTCCAGGATGTTGAAGCCGTAGACGGGCTCCTTTTCATCGCCGAAAAACACCTTACCCAAATTCCACTGCACACCCTTGGCGAGCATCCGCTCACCACAACCCAACCGGTCCATTATTTCCAGCACGCGCTTGGACCAACAGATTGCCCTCGACCCAATGCTGACCTTGTTGTCATCATCAAGAATAATATTGCGAATACCGTGGCGATCAAGGTCCAGCCCCATGGCCATACCGACAGGACCTGCGCCGACGATGATAACCGGCGCACGGGCACGCTCTGGTGAATCCAGCTCCGTCGGCTTTACAAAGGGGTAAGTCTGGCGGACACCACGCATGCCTCAGCTTCCGGCTTCCAGCGCCTGCCACATCTCTGCGTCTCTTTCGGCGGTCCAGATTCTTGGATCGGTTATGCCACCCGCTTCATCAAATGCACGGCTCACATCAAATGGCAGGCAATGATCGAAAATGACCCAGTCGCCATAATCCGGCTGCAGTCGCTGATAGGTTTGGGTGTAAATATCCATCAGGTTCATACCGACTGCCTGGCCTTGTTTGACGGATCCGAACATGTCCTGCAGGAAAGATCTTGTTCCCTCAATAGCTTCGGTACAAAGCTCCGGTGTGGTCAATGCATCGCCACGACCCGGCACCAGGGCAACCGCCTGTAATTCGGCCACCCGTTGCAGTGTTTGCGGCCAGTCACGCAAATAGGCATCGCCTGTATAGGGCGTGGCCCCGTACTCGACCAGGTCGCCACTGAACAGAACTTTTTCCTTTGGCAGCCAGATCACCGTATCACCCTTGGTATGGCCGCGTCCGAGTTGTATCAGCCTGACTTCCCGCTTACCCATCCAAACTGTCATCTCACCTTTGAAGGTCATGGTCGGCCAGGTCAGACCAGGCACGGACTCCACCCCGCTGAACAGACGCGGAAAACGCTCCAGCTCAGATTTGAAATCTTGTTCACCGCGCTCCACGATCAGGTCGTAGGTATCCTGGCTGGAGATAATCTCATCAGGCTCATAAGCTGAAGCACCCAGAACGCGCACGGCGTGATAATGGCTCATCACGACGTACTTGATTGGCTTGTCGGTGACCGTGCGAATCTTTGCGATCACATCCTGCGCCATGATAGGTGTGGCCTGGGTATCGAGCACCATGACCGAATCGTCACCGATCACGATACCGGTATTCGGGTCGCCCTCAGCGGTATAGGCGTAGACACCATCATCGAGTTCAGTGAACGAAATCTTTTTCTCTTCAAGGTCCGCCTGGGATGCGAATTTTTTTGTCATTAGTAATTACCATTGTGTTGAGGAATTAGTCTTATAAAGCTTCCGGGTACATGCGTCTTAACGGGAGCGTTTGTCGACGATCCGTACCGCTTTGCCCTCGGAACGGGCAACCCCACCGACGTCACGCAGTTCGATGTTTGCTGTCACGCCGATGTAGGATTTTACATTGTGGCTTAGTTTTGCAGCAATCGAAACCCGCTCTTCATCGGAAAGTTGGTTGTGCTGCGGGGCCACCTCGACCAGAACGCGCATCCTGTCCATCTGCTTGTCGGTATACAATTCAATCTGGTAGTGCGGTGAGCATTCTTCCAGCTTGAGTATTTCTTCTTCTATTTGCGTCGGAAAAACATTGACCCCACGTATGATCATCATATCGTCACTACGACCGGTAATTTTATCCATGCGACGCATGCTACGCGCAGTTCCGGGCAATAACCGGGTCAGATCTCGCGTTCTATAGCGAATAATGGGTAAGGCCTCTTTGCTCAGCGAGGTAAAAACCAGTTCACCGTACTCCCCATCCGGCATGACTTCGCCACTTTGAGGGTCAACAATTTCCGGGTAAAAATGATCTTCCCAGATATGCGGTCCGTCCTTGGTTTCCAGGCACTCGCAGGCCACACCGGGTCCGATGACTTCCGACAAACCATAGATATCTATGGCGTCTATCCCAAGGCGTGACTCGATTTCCTTTCGCATTGCGTCGGTCCAGGGTTCCGCGCCAAACAGACCAACCCTGAGCGAGGACTCTTTAGGATCAATCCCCTGCCGTTCAAATTCATCGGCAAGATTCAGCATATAAGACGGTGTCGACATGATGATGTCGGGTTCAAAATCCTGGATCAACTGTACCTGGCGCTCCGTCATGCCACCCGACATGGGGATTACGGTTGCCCCCAGACGTTCTGCGCCATAATGTGCACCCAGACCACCGGTAAACAAACCGTAGCCATAGGCATTGTGAACCTTGTCGCTTTTCCTGGCACCGGCACCCCGCATCGACCGCGCACACACATCGGCCCACATGTCGATATCATTTTTTGTGTAACCCACGACCGTTGGCTTTCCGGTGGTACCGCTTGATGCGTGCACCCGAACCACCTCATCCATTGGCACAGCAAACAGACCAAAGGGATAGTTTTCACGCAGGTCCTGCTTGGCTGTGAGTGGAAACCGACCCAGGTCTGACAATGATTTCAGATTTGACGGGTGGATTCCTTGCTCGTCAAACTTTTTCCTGTAGTGCGCAACATTGTCGTAGGCGTGTTGCAGACTCCATTGCATCCGGTTCAGTTGCAACGACTGTAATTCATCCAGGCTGGCTTTCTCAATGGGCTCAAGTTTTGTGTGATCTATATGACTCATGATTGCTCCTCAACAGGCCCTATTTCGGATTGTATCCACTGTGAGTCAAATGACTCCGTCTCCGCAAACGCACGGTGACTCTTATCTGTAACCGAGAAATAATAGGCACAAGACAGGTTTGCGAGCATGGCAAACAGGGTTGGATAGGCGTAGGGGAAGACCGGTCGCTCAAAGCCCAATAATGTGACCCAGACGGTCGGACCCAGCAGCACCAGGATCAGAGCGGTGGCAAGCCCCGCGTAACCGCCGGCCAGTGCCCCTCGGGTCGTGAATCTTGACCAGTACATGGACAAAAAAAGCACCGGGAAATTAACACTCGCAGCGATGGCCAGTGCGATCAGTGCCAGTACCGCGACGTTTTCACCCTCGAGCAGTATTGCCAGGGCCATGGTAGTTAGGCCAATCACCAGTGTTGTGATACGGGAGATGCGTAATTCTGTATCCCGGTCACTTTCACCGTGACGGATAACATTGGCATACAGGTCATGTGACACAGCAGCCGCGGCAGACAGGGTCAAACCGGATACCACAGCCAGTATGGTGGCGAATGCCACCGCCGAAATAAAGCCAAGAAACAGGTCACCGCCAATGACTTTTGAAAGGTGTACGGCGGACATGTTGGAGCCACCAATGAGACCGCCATCGGCTAACAAAAATTCCGGGTTTCTGCTGACGTATACAACTGCGCCAAGACCAATGATAAATATCAAGCTCTGAAAATACCCTATAAATCCGATTGCATAGGCCACCGAACGTCTGGCCTGGCGGGCGTCAGGGACGGTGAAAAAACGCATCAACACGTGTGGCAGGCCGGCCGTACCAAATACGAATGCCAGGCCGATTGAGATGATGGTGATAATGTCGGTGAACATCACACCGGGTGCCATGATGGCCGCTCCCTTTGCATGTGTGTTAACGGCGGCTGTGATCAAGGTGCCAAAATCGAAATTCATCAGGGACATGACGCCGTACCCAATAATCGTCCCACCTGTCAGCAGCAGGACAGCTTTAATGGTTTGTATCCAGGTGGTTGCAAGCATACCGCCAAACATCACATACAGGGTCATCAGCACGCCTACCAGAATCACGGCAGATTCGTAGGGCAGGCCAAACAGGATTTGAATCAACGCACCTGCGCCCACCATCTGGGCCAGCAAATAGGGAATTGCCACTGCGAGGGAGCCGATTGCAGACATCGTTCGTACCGGTCCGCGCTCCAGGCGGAAGGCGACAACATCGGTAAAAGTATACTGGCCAAGATTTCGTAACCGTTCTGCCACCAGCAACAGGATCACGGCCCAACCCATTGTTCCGCCAATAATAAACAACATACCATCCATTCCCGTGCTGTAAACCAGCGCGGTAACACCCAGGAATGTTGCTGCCGACATAAAATCCCCAGCGATCGCGAGTCCGTTCTGAAACCCACCGATGCTCTTGCCTGCTGCATAAAAATCCGAACGAGTCCTGGTGCGAGATGCTGCCCACCATGTAATGAAAAGGGTGATGCCAATGAAGAGAAAAAACATCAGTATTGCGGTGAGATTTATTTCTGACCCACCCCCATCAAGAGCTTGGGCTCCAGTCGCTGTCAGGAAAAGTAGTGGAGCGTATGGCATCAACCTGGGTCTCATCGCTCGACCTCTGTAGTGATTTTTTGCCCAAGAGGCTCAAAAAGACCATTGGCGACCCAGACATAGGCCAGCGTAAGAATAAAAATCATGGCAAGTACTGCGTAGCCCATTGCTACCCCGATGGGGACCACCCCACCGGTGAACAGGGGGCGGGCAAGAAATGCAGGAAAATAGACCGACAACAACCCGAATGCCAAGTAAAATCCCAGCAGAAAAAGCAAAAAAGACCACGAGACCCAGCGCCGCACGGTCACAAGGCGCCTGAAGTCTTTGTTGCTTAGGATCTCTTTATCTGCCTGCGAAAGCATGTGTCTTTTCTCCCGGGTGTGGTTTTCTGGTATAAAAGGGCTCACTCGACCTTGAGTTCAAGGGCTTATAGTTTATGACGTCAGCTAAACAGACCAGCCGCAACCGCAATCTGGGAAAGCCCGATAACCGCTTACGGGATCCCGTTGCCTTTGGCCATCCAATCTGGTTGGAAGGTTTGACCCGGTTGTGTCGTAGTATCGGGTCAACGGGCTTTGAATCAGGTTTGCTCAAGCTACTTAACAAGGTTACTCCTGTAGATCACTGTGTCGTGTTTACCTTCGGAGAAGGTGGTGCCGGGCATCTTTTCACCCACGGTAGAATGCCGGTCGCAGAAGCGCAACAACTTGCTGACGATTACGTGCAAAACTTTCACCGGCAAGATCCTAATTATGAGCAGGTTTCCGGCGCTGCCGAGGGCTGCGAAAACAGCCTGATACCGCTGGACAATAATACGGCCAATGACTCTGCTTATCGAAATCATTTTTTTGATCGCCATGACCTGATTGACAAAGCCTCGACCGTCGGCAGGGTCGAGCAGGGCAGTGTGTACTGTAACTTCTACCGTATGGGTCGTTCCGGAACCTACTCCGGCAAGGACTGGCAACTGCTTGAGTCTATCCTGCCATTGGTTACAACCCTCATTTCCACGCACTATCGCATACTCCGTTTGAATTCTGCAGATAAACAACGCCCACCTCGAAATGCGCGCAGTCTGGTACACAATATCATCAGCAAGAATGTACCACCGTTTTCCCAGTTGACCCCACGTGAACGGGAGGTTTGTGAACGAATTTTGTTGGGCTACACGTCGGTAGGTATCGGACTCGATCTCGACATTGCGCAATCCAGCGTGGTTACCTATCGACGCCGTGCCTATGAGAAGCTGGATATATCTACCCAGAACGAATTATTTACGATTTGTCTGACCGCCAGCCAATATCACTACGAAACAGCGTAGATACCGCCACATCAATCGCCTGACACCAATGTTAGCGTAAGGGCTTGTATCCCCATGTCAACACAAAAGTGGACACTAGCCCGCATGATGCGGGCTAGCCCACTTCACCACCGGCCACGGCAATAGCCTGGCCCGTGATGGACTCAGATGCCGGGCCACATAGCCACATGACAGTTTCTGCGACTTCTTCGGGCTCGACCAGGCGGCCCTGAGGGTTGTTTTTGAGCAACTCTGCAAGAGCCTTGTCTCGCTCCAAACCTGTATTTTCGACGATGGTGTCCAGGGAGCGGCTGACCAGGTCAGTGTCGGTATAGCCGGGGCAAACGGCGTTCACCGTGATACCTTTCTGGGCCAATTCAAGCGCCAGGGCGCGGGTAAAACCCAATACGCCATGTTTGGCTGCGCAATAGGCGGATACGTAAGCATAGCCTTTAAGGGCTGCCGTACTTGCAATATTAATAATTCTGCCAAAGCCGGTTTTTGACATGGAGTCGACCACGGCTTTGGTACACAGGTAGGTCCCTGTCAGGTTAACGGCCAGCATTTTGTCCCAAAGTCCGTCTTCCATTTTTGTTATGGCGCTAGATTCCGCGGTGCCCGCGTTGTTGACCAGAATACTTACCGGACCATCGGTCTGCACTGCGGCGCTAAACCCTCTTTTAACAGTATCCGGATCGGAAATATCTACAGTTTGCCAGGCGGTGCCGAGCTGGTCAGCTGTTGCCGCGAGTTTTTCCCGGTTACGGCTCATCAGGGTGACACGTGCACCGGTTGCGGCCAGTTGTGCGGCGATGGCTGCACCAATACCGCTTGCGCCACCGGTAACAACCGCGTGCTGATTTGCGTAATAATGGGGTAGGTCCATTAATTCAGTTTCCGCTCAACCGGTCTTGCCCCGGGTTGTGTGAGGTGCCTCGATACCTTGGTGTGTACCATTGGGCCAATTCTCTGTGACACCCTGTTACACAATGTACAGGGAAAGAATCTCAGCGATCATTGCCGGGGTTTCCATGTTTTCTATTTCCACTTTAACAGATCTCCTGAGTAGCCATTGGCCTGTCTTTTTGGGTGTTATTTCCAGTATTGTTTGATGCGAACGAATCCGATCTGTCACGCTGACTGGACGCAAAAACCTGACCTTGTTGGACCCGTAATTGATCGCCATGACCAACCCTGCAGGTACGATCATGTTTTGTGCATTGAGGTAAGAAAGCAAGGAAAGTGTCAGGTAACCGTGCGCGATAGTACCGCCAAATGAGGTTTGTGCCGCCTTGATCGGGTCAACGTGAATAAACTGATGGTCGTTGGTTGCGGCGGCGAACTCGTTGATCTTCTCCTGGTCGATTAGCAGCCACTCTGAGGGTTCGAGCCTTCTTCCGGAGCTGGCAGTAAACTCGTCCAGGCTAACCGTAATGGTCATGCTCTAGCCCGCATCTTGCGTGCAATGGTGTCTCTCAGCACGGGGTTTGCCCGGACTCTGTTTTGCGCTGTGCCAATAGTTTCTCCACATGGTAAAATTAACTCTTCTGCTGGAGCCAGGTCGCGGCCTGTATTGCATAATAAGTGAGTATTCCGTCAGCACCCGCGCGTTTGATACAGGTCAGCGCTTCAAGAACCACGGCTTTTTCTTCCAGCCAGCCGTTCAGGGTTGCAGCCTTGAGCATCGCGTATTCACCGGAGACATGGTAGACAAAAGTAGGTGCGCCGAATTCGTCTTTTACCCGGCGTACTATATCCAGATAGGGAATGCCCGGTTTGACCATGACCATGTCAGCCCCTTCTTCAAGGTCAAGTGCAACCTCACGCAGGGCTTCATTGGAATTGGCAGGATCCATCTGGTAGGTGTACTTATTTCCTCCAGCCAGGTTGCCGGCAGAGCCGACAGCGTCCCGGAAGGGGCCATAGAAACTGGACGCATACTTGGATGAATAGGCCAGAATTCGAGTATTCGGAAAGCCATTCGATTCCAGGACCTCGCGAATCGCACCGATTCGTCCGTCCATCATGTCAGAAGGAGCGACGATATCTGCGCCGGCTTCAGCATGCGAGAGCGCCTGTTTGACCAGTACATCCACGGTGGCATCATTGAGCACGTAACCCGACTCATCTGTCAGCCCGTCCTGCCCGGTAATAGTAAACGGATCAAGCGCGACATCGGTGATTACGCCAAGTTCCGGAAACTGCTTCTTGAGGGCCCGGATTGCTCTTTGTGCCAGGCCTTCGGGGTTCCAGGCCTCACGTGCATCGTCAGTCTTGCAATCACCCGGCGTGACCGGAAAAAGGCAGATAGCGGGTATGCCGAGCTGTACGCAACGCGCTGCGTCCTGCAATAAACAATCAATACTGAGGCGATCAACTTCCGGCATGGAGGCTATGGGTTGGCGAATATTCTCGCCTTCAAGGACAAACACCGGCCAGATCAGGTCGGCCGGTGTAATGACAGTTTCCCGCATCATGCGGCGGGAAAAATCATCAACCCGCATACGCCGCATCCGGGTGAACGGATAATTCATATCGTCGGTTCCTGAATAGAATGGTGTTTCAAGTCTAATACACCTGATCCACACTGTCAGTGCAAAATCCGGTCCACTTGATCTCAGTCAATCACATAACACCTGGCCGTTTATTTTACTTTTGAGCCAATCGATCAAACGGTGAGCGGTCAGGAATCAGCCGTTGTTCAGCATCCGCAGAAGACCCACGCCATCTTCCGGGACGACCCTGCAGTATTTGGATTAAAGACTGCCGTCAGCCCCCGATCAACTGGCCAATGCGTCCGGTCAGTATCGCCAGGTAATTGCCCAGGGCATAACCGATCAAAGCCATCAGTATAGAAGCCGGCACCAGGGTTTCGCGGTGGTGGGCAGCGACGATGGGTGCCGATGCTGCCCCCCCGATATTGGCAGCCGATGCGATCGCGACGGTATGCACATCAACACGAAACAGCCAGGCGCCTGCGAGGATGAAAATGGCATGAATCATGATCCAGACATAGGCCATCATCACAAAGGCACCCATGGTTGCGAAACTTGCTTCACTCAAATCCATGGTGGCACCGACCCGCGCCACATAGACGTAAATGATGGCCATGGCGATGGGCTGCGCAGCAGGTAGCTTGCGGGCAGGTGTGACCGAGGCCAGCAGGGCGAAAGTTGTGACCAGCAGGATCAACCAGGTTCCCGCGGTAATCACGGTGGCGCCGCCGATGACCACCGGAGGCAATACTTCTGACAGAGCCAGTGAAATCGAGGTGAACCCGATGGCCAACAAGGCGAGGTAAAGCAAGCTGGTCATTGTGGGTGCAGATTCTTTGCTGTCAAATTCACCCGCGGCCTGCTCCATTTGCTCAATTCGATCGCTGGGTACTTTCATCCAACGGTTGAAACGATCTGCAAATGCCTTGGAGCCAAGCAAAATTGGCAGCCAGATGAGATACACCATCTGGTCGGCAGCAGCGGCCATGGTCAGATCACCTGCGGTACCCTCTAAACCGGCATGTGCTGCTGTCATATTTCCCGTGCCGCCGATCCAGCTGCCCGCCAGCGTGCCAAAGGCTCGCCAACTGTCTTTCGGCAAGGGGAAATACGGTGCCCAGTCAATTGACTGCCCAAGCGTGTAGGCGAGCACGCCACCCAGAACCACACCCACACTACCAATCAGCATCACAAAAACGCCTTTGCCCATAATCCGGACCGCACTGAGTACATCCACCTTGATTAGCATCAACACAATAAAGACCGGCAGTCCGTAGTGACGCAAAAAGTCATAAGCGCCATTTTCAAATGGGATCATGCCGAAGTTAGACAGCAGCACAGGCGATGCGTATATGAAAATCAGGGGTGGCAGGTATTCGAATATCTTTGCCTGGCTGCGGCGTTCCAGCCAGAACCAGAATGCAACAACTGCGACCAGGACGGTCATGACACCGGCGGGTGATGAAATAAGGGTTGTGCTCATGGGATATTCACCTGTTGATTGTTATTCCCGCGTATTTTGTCCAGAAGTTTACAGGCCAATTCTATGCTGTCCAGTAAGCGCGGTGCCGCTCGGGAGATTTCGTCGGCCGGCAGGTACAACAGCGCTCGATCGTTAACAGCCTGTAGTTGAGGCCAGTCCTCCCATACCTTTAATGATTGTGGGTATTCTGCCATTTTTGGTGCAATTATGGCTTGCGGGTTTGCCAGGATGACGGATTCACGGCTCACCTGTGGCGCCAGTGTCGGCAGGTCTGCAAAGACATTACGACCGCCACAAATTTCCAGGCTGTAACTGATAATGTGCTGACCATTGATGGTATACAGGGGGTGGGTTGCAATCTGGTAAAAAAAGTCAACGGAGGTTTTGCCGGCGTTTTGTCGCTTGAGTACTCCAAGGCGTTTGCGCAGGTGGTTTGCCGTTTCCGTTCCGAGGGCTTGTGTGCCGGCTGCGCGGGCAATATTTTCTACGGCATTCGCAATTTCTTCTGGCCGCGTGATTTCAATTTGCCAAACCGTCAAGCCCAATTGTGTCAATTTTTGCAGGGCTGTTTGTGGGTTACCGGATTTCCAGCCGATCACGAGGTCTGGCTTGAGTTCTATAACACGCTCAAGATCGATTCGGAACGCGTTACCCACCCTGGGGATTTGGGACGCTTGCGCAGGGTAATCGCTATACTCAACAACGGCTTGCAGGCGATCGCCGGCACCGGCTGCGAACACCAATTCAGCGAGATTAGGTGCCAGTGTAATGATTCGTTTACTGGGTGCGGGCAGGGTAAGACTCTCACCATTTGCCTGCCGCAAGGTGATGGAGGCAGATACCGGTTGGGTGAGCAGCCCCAAAAAGAGCAGCTGGGCTAACAAAAACTGGCCCCAGGAAATCCGGACAGCGTGGATCCAGGCCGTGGAGTCCGTCATGCGATCACGTTCACCAATAACAACAAGGCCAATATTGTTGCCCACACACCCAATAAACGCCAAACCAGGGCCATTGCCAGTTTGATGCAGGCCATTGGACCCACCAACTGGTCCGCGTAACCGTCATTTTCCGCGCTTCCTGTCATGACAATTGTCCGTGCACTGGTCAGCATGAACGCATTATTGCTCTCGAACAGGCCAGGACCACGTTCATCGTGATATTGTTTCCAGGCTTTGTACACAGAGTCGAAATCAGTTGCTATAGCCAGTGACAAGGTGATCAGCTGGGCCACCGGCCAATCCATAACCCGGTTTAAACGGGTGAGCAGGTCTTTTTGTTCGTCGTACAGTCCAAAATCATCGTCAATTAGCCAGCTCGCCAGACGATAGAGTAAAGCACCGTATATACCCAATACCGCAAACCAGAAAATGATTCCGAACCAACGCTTAAGCGCCTTTCGGAAAACGGCCTCCACAGCGATGACCTGACAGGTTTCCTCATCATCCGGTATCGGGCCATCCAATAATGCCTCAAGCGCCACTTGTTGCTGTTCGTCATCTTTTGCCTGGAAAACTCTGCTTACATCGATATCCAGGTCGCGGGGGCCAAAGGTATAGATCAACATTGCTATGGCCAGCAGAAACTCACCGAGGGACCCCAGAGTCGAAAACAAAACGCTGTTGATTAGAAAAGCAGCCAGTAAAGGCAAACCGAGGATGACCAAAAAGCCAGTCATCCCGGCCCAGCCGGGCACGTTCTTGAGCGCTTCATTGCAGTGTCTGGTAAATGAAGTTACCCACTCGAAGCGACGCAGTCGGCGCAGGTCGCGCACAAAATGACACAACGCGAATGCAATCAGAATTGAAACAATGGTCATGGAGCCACACCCTTCCTGCCAGGAGCCGTTAGAGAGCTCCCGGTTTGTTGCTGTCGTCGTAACAAGCACATTTTAACCCGCATATTGCACCAGTATCATGGATGATGGCGCCGGACAGATGCGGGTTAGTGTAATGTATCGAAATCATTGCTGCTTTAATCGACCCACAGCTGCTGCCTTACGCTGATCTCGTACCAGTTGTTCCAGGTCACCACCACCATTTTGTCGGAACCAGTCTGCCAGTAGCCTGAAAGCAATTGAAACCGGTGGCGACAGGCGAACCACGTCGTCCTTTAAAGCGCTGGTCAGTGACTCTACGGTAAACCAGCGCGCTTCCTGGACTTCTTCGCTGACACCAAAATTGCGGCTAACGGCCTCTGCATAGAAACCACACATGGTTGACGCTGGAAACGGCCACGGTTGGGACGATACATAACGGATATCCGCCAGCTGCACACTGACCTCTTCGTATACTTCACGTACCACCGCATCTTCAAGGCTTTCACCTGGTTCCACAAACCCCGCAAGGGTCGAGAAATGCCCGGGATTCCAGCGGACATTACGGCCTAACAGACAGGCATTCTCATGTGTTACCAGGACAATAATTGCGGGATCGATGCGCGGGAAAGTTTCACGGCTGCATTCCTCATTGCTGCACACCATACGATGGCCGGCAGAACGTAGCAGATTAGGGTTACCGCAGACGCCGCAAAAAGCGTGTCGGTGCTGCCAGTAATGCAAGGCCTTTGCATAAGCGAGTATCCCGGCATGTTTGGCGGCCATATCGATAGAAGCTCTCCGCAAATTTGTAAACAGGGCATTGGGAAAGCGCTCGAGAATGTTGTCCTTTTGTTCGTCTGTGACCGAAACGGCGAAATAATCATGTTTGCCATCAGTGCCCAGCAAGGTGGGTGGCTGAATGCGGTCTGGTTGGCCAAGCTCATCTGGTGACAGGTAAATAGCAAGACTGCCAGAGGTATTGTGCTCCAGCAAACTACGACTACGCCAGAGGGGCACGAGGCGGGTTTGTTGATCGCAAAGTGCCGCGGCGACCCACTCGGCATCATCACGCAATTCTACTTCGCGGTTAAGACGGACTGCGGTAAATTGATTGCGCTTCGACCGGGCAAGATGATCGATGCCGGTTGCGATCATCCTGCTAGTGCTCCTTGCCGCGAAATGCCACAGCGGCGCTGAATCCGTAATTATCACATGGGAGGAGCACTAGACCGAGAAAGATGAGCCACAACCACAGGTCGTTGCGGCGTTAGGATTGCGGATTACGAACTGTGCCCCCTGCAGGTTCTCGCTGTAGTCCACTTCGGCTCCCATGAGGTATTGAAAGCTCAATGGGTCGACCAATAAAGTTACGCCTTCATTGGTGACTGCGATATCGTCTGTGGTGCTGTCTTCATCGAATGTGAAGCCATACTGAAAACCCGAACAGCCGCCGCCAGAAATATACACGCGGAGCTTCAGTTCAGGATTATGCTCCTCCATGATCAGTTCCATCACCTTTTTAGCGGCTGCGTTTGTAAAAACGATCGCGTTTTCAGGTATTTCGTTTTGCATCCGGACTTCTACTTTTCCCGCCACCTAATATAGATACCTTAACTATGGCGGTTCAGCTTGGTTATTTCAATCATTCGTAGGGGCCGTTCTCACACACCAGGCTGCGCTGTTGTGCCTGAAAATGCGCCAGGCAAGGCGTGAGGAGAGAGGTTTAGTTACTCCAAATGAACGACGAACAACGCTGCATGGAGCATTTTCAGCCGCAACCCGAAGGGCCGGACCTATTTTTCGCCCAGCGGCGTTATCATTCGCTCATGTAGACCAAGCTACACAGCGCTCATTCTGCCTTGCTGGACAAAAAATAGCTTCCGGCAGCGTAGCCTGGTATGTGAGAACGGCCCCTAGTACTTCGCGGGTGACAGGGCGATTGGCTGGTCAACAGCCAATCGCCCTGTCGTACTGGCAGTTATTACAATCCGCGAATCGATTTGATTTCGTCTTTTGAGATGCCCAGCCACTCAAGAAATGACTGGTGCCCATCAGGGTATCTGGCTTCAAATCTCTGATGCCATTCCCTCATGGTCTCATCACTAAGACCAATTTCCCGAAATAACAGCACCCAGTTTTCCTTTGTCATACTTTCGTTACTCATTTCATTCTCCTAAGGTTTCAGTAGCAAATCGTTGACGGTTCCCACCGTCGAAGTCAATTCTGAACTATGAAGTTATAGACAGGTCAAGCACGTACGCAGAAGCCATTATTTGTATTGCGCAGTTTGCAGTGCATGACACCCGAAAAAACTGGGAAGCACAGAAGGCTGCACGCAAAAAAAAGCGGCCGAAGCCGCTTATGATCCTGCAATTTATTGTATTTATTGTCGTTTGTTATAGTTTTTGGCAAGCCCCAACAGGAGGGTTGGGCAGTTTATACTCCCTGTTGAAGACCAGGTCAAGCTAACCGCACAAATAAAAGTGTGTCCACGTCGTTCATTGCACCTGTTGAGGTCGGGCGCTTTAACGACACTCCTGAAACGGCCAGAGCCATTCTCGTGCCGGGTCGCCAAATACGAAAAAATGTGGATTCAAAAAACTTTCCTTCCGATTGTAAGACAATGAAGTGCCATCAATCTCAACCACTTGACCACCGGCAGCCTCAACTACCGCTTGTGCCGCAGCGGTGTCCCATTCACTGGTGGGACCCGTGCGTGGATAGAAATCTGCCTGGCCTTCTGCTATGTGGCAAAACTTCAGTGAACTGCCCATGCTGACAACTTCAGTGGGTCCCAAATTACGAAGTTGGCTGGCGAGTTCGGGGTTGGCGTGTGAACGGCTGCCGACAACGAGAGCTGGTTCCGCTGCTGGTTGTCTCACTTCAATAGCCACGGCCTGGTCGGTACCAACCTGCCGCCAGGCACCATGACCCCTTGCACCAAAGTAGCTTGTAGTACTGACTGGTACATGGACAATGCCAAGTACCGGTTGGTGATCACAAATCAGGGCGATATTAACCGTGAACTCCCCGTTGCGATTGATGAATTCCTTGGTGCCATCCAGGGGATCAACCAGCCAGTATTTCTGCCAGTTTCTGCGGGTATGCCAGGGTATATCGGCATGTTCTTCAGAAAGGACCGGGATGTCCGGCCAAAATCGGGTTAACTCAGCCATGATCAATTCATGACTGGCCAGGTCGGCACGGGTAAGTGGTGAGTCGTCTGCTTTATAAGTGATACCCATGTCCCCGGTGTACCACTTCAGTATGGTCATACCGGCCCGGGAGCTGATATCTACCAGGCGGTCCAGGTCTTGCTGAAGATTTTCACCGGTGAGCATATTGCACCTGGCAGCTGGCGAACAAAAACACCCCGGCAATCATGTGATCACTTGCTTGCCGGCTGGGCCAGACTGGTGCAGGGTGCGGCGAAAGTGTCATTTAGATTCCTGTTGCAGATAGTCTCGCGCGATATACAGGGCGGCGATACTTCGGCCCTCGGTACAGTCAGGTCGTTGCACCAGTGTATGTAAATCCCTGATTGGCCAGGGAACGATCTCCAGTTCTTCCGGCTCGTCACCAACGAGCTTTTCCGGGTAGAGATTACGTGCCAGTACCACGTGGGTACTGTGAGACATGTAACCTGGTGCGAGACTTAAGGTAGTCAGTTCATACAGGTCTTCGGCACCGTAACCGATCTCTTCTTTGAGTTCCCTTTGTGCGCCCTCCACTATGGATTCATCGGCTTCAAGACGACCTTTTACCAGACCCAGTTCGTAGTGATGGAGCCCCGCGGCGTACTCCCGCACCAGCAGTACGGTGTCCTCGTCAGGCATCGGTATCACGATAACTGCACCGAGACCCCTGCTGTGCAGACGTTCATAGGTACGTTTTGCGCCGTTACGAAACTCCAGATCAAGTTGCTCAATACGAAATAGCTTTCCTGGATCAAGGTCACGTTTGGCATGAATTTTTGGAAGTCTTTCCATCGGGGCTCAGTCTCGGTTCAATTCTGTCAACAAGGTTTCATGTAATGGCCGCGTAGCAGCCAGTACCGAGTGTGTATCCAGGCTGATTGGTTGGTTGTCCAGGTCGGTAAACACCCCGCCCGCTTCTGTAATGATGACGTACAGAGCGGCAATATCCAGGATGTTTACATCGGATTCAATAATGGCATCCAACTGGCCGGCGGCAAGACGGTGGTAATGGTAATAATCACCGTAACCCCGGGTGCGATTTGCCCGGGACAATACTCTTCCAAGTGCAGGCCAACGATCACCTGCTGCCAGACTCTGGATGTTGCCTGTGGAAATACTTGCCTGTGAGATGCACTCCACATCACTGACACGCAGGTCCGCATCTTCGCTAAATGCGCCACCGCCACGTGTGGCCCACACCAGTTCGTTCATTGCTGGTGCGCAGGATACGCCAAGAACCAACTCACCACTGTGCATCAATGCGATCTGGGTAGAAAACATGCCGTAGCCTTTTACAAAGCTCTTGGTGCCATCAATGGGGTCCACTAGCCAAAGGTAATCTGCGGCATCGCTATCCCTGCCGTATTCCTCGCCGAAGATGCCATGCTCGGGGTAAGCTTCCCCAAGTGTTGCACGGATTACCTGTTCTGCGCGGCGGTCAGCTACAGTCACGGGTGTCTGGTCGGCCTTGATTTCAACATCGATCTCGCCGTCATAGTAAGACAGGATCAGCTCACGCGCGGCCCTGACGGCTCGTAAGGCCGTGGCAAGCAGTTCTTTCATGGCAGTTTCGGTTATTGCCTGCGGCATGGTTTGAGTACCCGGTGATCGCTGAACAAGGACTTTGGCAGCTTTGACTCGGTGTTGCTTGCAAGGCTGTGCCGTACTGCCCATGATACCAGACTGCAATTGATTCCAAAGAAAGTGGTTGGCCTATGAGCGTGGGTAAAAATGAAGCAATCCGGCGCCGTGATCTCGCGGTACTGTGGCATCCAACCACACAGATGAAGGACCACGAGTGGCTACCGCTGTTGCCGATTAGGAGTGCTCAGGGTGTGTGGTTGGAAGACATGCAGGGCAAGCGCTATATCGATGCCATCAGTTCCTGGTGGGTCAACTTGTTTGGCCACGCAAATGAGCATATTAGCGCTGCGGTCAGCGACCAGGCCAGGCGTCTTGAGCATGTCATCCTGGCCGGCGTCACCCACGAGCCGGCGGTGCAACTGGCAGAGAAGCTGGTCGGGATTACACCACTGGGTCTGGAACGGGTGTTTTTTGCGGATAGTGGTGCCTCCGCTGTTGAAATCGCACTGAAGATGAGTTTTCACTACTGGCACAATCGCGGCGAACCCGACCGCGTGCGTTTTGTGACATTATCCAACAGTTACCATGGAGATACGCTCGGAGCGCTAAGCGTTGGTGATGCCGGCTTGTTCAAGGCGGCTTATGAGCCCCTGTTGATGGACCCCCTGGTTGCACCCAGTCCGGATTGTTTTGGCTTGCCGCGGGGGCAGTGGGATGAGCACGCCGATCAGAAACTGGTGGAAATGGATGAGTTGTTGGCTTCGCACGAGGGTGAGATTTGTGCAGTTATTATCGAACCGCTGGTGCAGTGTGCCGGCGGCATGCGGATGTACCCACCTGCATACCTGAGTGGTCTGCGAGTTTTATGTGACAAGTACCGGGTGCACCTGATAGCTGATGAAATCGCGGTTGGCTTCGGCCGGACCGGAAGTATGTTTGCCTGCGAGCAGGGCGGGATCTCACCGGACTTCATGTGTCTTTCAAAGGGCCTGACCGGGGGTTACCTGCCGATGTCGGCGGTGCTGACCAGCAACTTGGTTTATCAGGAGTTTTACGCTGAATACATTTCGCTCAGGGGCTTTTTGCATTCACACAGTTACACCGGTAATGCGCTGGCTTGCGCAGCAGCACTGGCCACTCTGGAGTTGTTTGAAGAGCGAGAGGTGTTGGCGGATAACCTTGTATTGGCCCAACACATGTTGACCGCTATCGAGCCATTGCAGGATCACCCGCATGTGGGGGATATACGACAGACCGGCATGATACTCGCCGTGGAGATGGTGGAACGGCGCGACCCCATGTTGCAGTACGACTGGAAACAGCGTCGAGGCATGCGGGTGTATGAGCATGCACTGGATCAAGGGGTCTTGTTGAGACCGGTCGGTAATGTGGTTTATTTTATGCCCCCTTACATCATCAATGAGGGTGAAATCGACCTGATGGCAAGGGCCGCTATCGATGGTATTGAACTGGCGACCGGTACGTCTTGAAAAGATCAAGCCAGCCTCAGCGGCCGCTGTGTTGTCCGGGTGTCCCCGCACCGCAATCCGCGTGTCGACGAGGTGCTGTTTGATGCGCCATTCCCGGGTTTATACGTCGCAGACATTGGCGTCTGGTGACACTGTCAGCTTGGATAAATCAGCAAGTCATTACCTGGCTGATGTGTTAAGGGTGTTAGAGGGTGACATTGTGACTTTGTTCAATGGAAACGGTAGCGACTACCAGGGTGTAGTCTGCGAGATGCAGCGCCACCGTGTAAAAGTCAGGCTGACGCGTAGCCGGGTACCCGACAATGAATCCCGGCTAAAGATAACGCTGATACAGGCCATCACCAGAAGCCAACGTATGGACTACGCGTTGCAAAAAGCCACTGAGCTCGGGGTGAGCAGTATTCAGCCATTGATGAGTAGCCGGGTCGAGGTTCGACTGGACGAGAAAAGACAGGCGAATCGGCTGGCTCATTGGCGTACGGTGGTTACCTCGGCCTGTGAACAATCTGGCCGGGCGGTTGTGCCGGAGATTCTGACCCCCTGTTCATTGCAGACCTGGCTTGCAGGTGCAACAAAGGTTGGGTCAGAGAGTGCGTCCGGGCGACTGGTGCTGGTTCCTCGGGCAGGGCTCAAATTGTCTGACTACGCCCTAAGTCATAAGGCCGTGTCCGTGTTTGTTGGTCCCGAGGGCGGTTTCAGCAAAGAGGAGTTGCAGTCGTTGCACGCAGCGGCCGTAACGGGTGTATCTCTGGGGCCAAGAATTTTGCGTACTGAAACAGCCGGTCCTGTGGCTATCGCGCTGCTGCAGGCAAAAGCAGGTGATTTGTAGGTGCTACCAGTACACTAACTACCGTATGCTGCCTGTTCCACGATGTGTGTCAGTTCCCGCAGTTCCGGTATCAGTGCAGTCTGCCCCTCAATAGTGACCTTGCTGTGTAAAGCCTCGGGTAATCCTTCGGTTTGGCTTTCAACCAGCGTCCCGGCATTCACCGTTTTAAGTTTTGGCACACCCTGAATGACCAGACCGATGTAGTAGACCTGTGTTGATTCTCCCATGGTCTTGATGATAAGAATTCGTGCTTCCGGTGTAACTGCATTGCCTGCTTTGGCGTCAAGCAGTTTCAAGTAGCTGATGATTGGCACCTGCCAGCCTTGCCAGGCCAACTCACCCAGCAACCATTTCGGAGCTTCTTTGAAGGGCTCGGGCGGCGTGTAAGGCAGTACTTCCGCCACGGTGGTACTCGGAAGCAACACATGGTTTTCCGTCAGAGCTGCTATTACGGTACGAATTTCCTTATCAGTCATATCAAGTCCGATCAGTGCCCAGTAGTCTGTCTACCTCGGAGATCAGTTCCGATTCTTTGTACGGTTTGGAAATATATGCATTGGCACCCGCTTTTTTTCCGCGTTCGCAGTGCTTCTTACCTGTACGGGAAGTGATCATGATGATGGGGATTTCTCGCAGCCTGGAATCAGTGCGGACGTATTCTGCGAGTTGGTAGCCATCCATACGTGGCATTTCCACATCCAGCAAAAGAAGTTCAGGAACCCTTTCCTGCATTTGTTCCATGGCGTCCATCCCGTCTCTTGCGGTGAAAACTTCAATATTGTGTCCCTCCAGCACGCGCGAGGTTACTTTTCGCATCGTGATGGAGTCGTCAACGACCAGGGCCAGGGGTTGTTTTGAATCGGCATCAACTGTTAGCTCGGGTGGTGCGGGGCGACTGGTGTCCGTCAACGCACGCCGGATTAGCGGACCGGAGTCAATAATGACCACGACCTGCCCATCGCCGGAAATGGTACCTCCTAAAATGCCGGGCACACTACTAATCTGCGGCCCGACCGGCTTGATGACAATTTCTTTGTGTTCCAGAAGTTCCGGTACCCGGAAGGCAGCCCGTTGGTTACCAGCCTTGATCATTAGAATGGAAACAGTGTTATTACCTATTGGCGTTGATGGTTCGCTCAGCAACGGCTCCAGCTCGATAACGGGGTACTGCTGTCCACTGAACCCGTAAGTCGGTTGGTCGTTTTCGTATAAGGCCTGGTACTCGGCAGGCTTTATACGTGCCACACCCGTGACGCTGGCCAATGGGATCAGATACTGGCGTTGGCCGGCAATGACACCGATGGCCTGCATCACCGCAAGGGTAAATGGAATCCGAATGGTAAACAGACTGCCTTTGCCGGTTTCCGAATCGATCTCAATAGAGCCGCCAACCTGCTTTATTTCGCTGTTCACAACGTCCATGCCAACACCGCGACCAGCCAGCGCGGTCACCTTCTTGGATGTTGAGAATCCACTTTGCAGGATTAGCTGTAGCAATTGCTGAGGTTCCGGTTTGGCCTTTTTGTCAATTAACTCCAGTTCGATGGCGCGTTTTTTGATGGCAACCAGATCCATGCCAGCACCATCATCCTCTACACGGACAACAAATTCAGTCGCCTCAGCGGCAACCGTTATGCACAGTTCACCTTCTTCGGGCTTGTTGAGTTTTTTCCGCACTTTGGCAGATTCAATGCCATGCACTATGGCATTTCTGATCAGGTGTTCCAGGGGTGCCGTGATTCTCTCCAGCACGTTGCGGTCGAGTTGATCACCAGCACCTGCCATGCGTAACTGCAGCCGTGTTTTTTTACCGGTTTCGCCGGCAGCGGTACGGACGATGCGGCGCAGACGAGGGGCGATGGTGCTGAAGTGCACCATGCGGGTCTGCATCAGACGCTCCTGCAACTCGGTATTGACCCGGGATTGCTTTACCAGCAGGGCTTCGGACTTGCGTGCACTTTTATCCAGTAATTCCTGTAGGTTTAAGAGGTCGGCTACGGACTCGGACAGACTGCGTGACAATTGCTGTATTGGAGAGAAGTGGTCCAGCTCCAGTGGATCGAACCCCTCCTCATCCTTCCGGATGTCCTGTGGGTAGCGCGAACGAATCTGTGTTTCGGTTTCAATTTCGAGTTTGCGAAATTGGTCCCTTAATCTTGTGACAGTTTCATCAGACTCTTTCAGGCACTCACGCAGGTGACTGAATTGTTGCTCCATACGCGACCGAAAAATACTAATTTCGCCAGCGCAATTGACCAGTGAGTCAAGTAGTTCCGCGTTGACCCGGATTGGCTGTTGGCCCCTGGGGGCCTCTTCAGGCCTTTCTGCAACATCAAGCTCGTCAGTTTTGGTAGCGTCAACCGGGGTCTCCTCCACTTCATCGGGTGCTGATTCGGTAGTGACGGCCTGGTCCGAGTCAACCACAGGTGGAATCTGGCTCGTTGCAAAATCGTCAAGCTGTTGCTCGGACTCTGCCGGCATTCCTTCAGCATGTGATGCGCTTTTCTGAGTGGCTTGTTCTGTCCACTTGTGCAGACGGTCGCAGCCTTGTTCAAGCGACTCGATGACGGCAGTGGACGGTGAGACCAGCTGACCCGCCACACGTTCCAGTAGTGTCTCCATCGAATGGCTGAGGTCTCCCAGGGCAATCATGCCTGCCATGCGTGCACCACCCTTGAGGGTGTGTATTTCACGTTGAAGGTTCTTCACCAGCTCCAGGTTTGACAGGTCATCGCGCCAAGTGTCGAGCAACGAATCACAGCGTTCCAGGATATCCGCAGCTTCTTCCAGAAAAATATTGAGTATGTCGGTGTCAACGGGCTCGATTTCGGTATCTGGCTCTCGATCCTCTGGCGAATCTCTCTTTTCTTCTTTGATTGTCTTCTCTGACTCGACCGTGTCTTGTGGGGGTTTTTCAAACTTCTCGTATTCAAGAGCCAGGGCATCGAGTTGCTCAATCTGCTTGTCTTCGTCCAATTCCAGCTGAATTTCCAGATCACCTGCCTGAACCGCAAGGCAGGTTTCAAAGTGTGCCAGGCTGGTAGCGATCAACCACAGATCAGTATTGCCGAAAGCTTTGCCACTGATGCGTTGCGCTTCGAGGAGCCTTTGCACGGATTTCGCAATGTCTGTTTCGCGGCTCACCTGAGCTGATGCCGTGGTTTGCACAACGGCGTCTATGGCGCTGATTTGCTCATCTGTGGCCACGTAAGTCCGGTCTTTTGAGATACTGTCCATCAGACCATTCAAAACCACCAGCGTGTCTGTCAGGCCTTGTCGTTCAGAAACTTTTGCGGTGTCCTTGGTCGATATCCTGGTGACTGCAACATCGCCTTTCTTACGGTTGGCGCGTGCAGCGGTTGCACTATCTGGCATCAGTGGGGCAAAAGTTGCCGGCAACTCACTGTCTAACAGATTCCAATCAGGTGTCTTGCCCCTTCCGACGTATTCGGCCTGTCGACCAAGCGCTTTGATGGCGCTGGTACTGAGTTCCGAAGGCTGTTGTTGCAAGCGTTGCTTTAAGGCGGGTAGTGCGTGTGCTGACAACAGTACGATGGTGCCGACATCACCAATGGCTTCAATATTGTTATCCAACAGGGCGCTAATCATTGCCTCGATTTGCCCGGCAAAATTCCCCAATTCATCGGCACCCACCACGCGTCCACTACCCTTGAGTGTGTGAAAGCCGCGGCAGATTTCCGCCATCAGTTCAGAGTCGTCCTGACTTTGCATCCAGTGTGGGATTTGCTCATTCAAAAGGGCGGAGACGGATTCGTACTCCTCAAGGAATATTTCGAGTAATTTCGGGTCGGCCGCAACTGCTGACATTTCATCTGTAGCGGGTGATTGGGTCTTTTCTGGTGCCTTTGTTTCTGCTGGTTGTTCCGGATCCCTATCAGGACTGGGCGACAGTGTCTCTACCGCGGAAGTTGCATCCTCATCGACCGGTAGCCGTTCAAGGCGTTGTTTGAGAATATCAAGATAACGGAGGTGATCGCCTTGTTCGTCTCTGGATCCGGCGAGGTAAAGCTCGAGTGCTGCAATTGCATCAACGACGACCTCAAGCCGGTCGGACTCTGCTACCTGTGAGGACTCGTTGACTTGCAATACAACTGCCAGGGCATTGCCAAGTTGAAGTACCAGCGGTGCTATTTCGGTCTCGCCGACCATTTCCAGGGCGCCCGCGATATGCCCCAGACCAATCTCATAATCAGCACCCTCATGACCTTCAAGATGCTGACGCACCGCTTCCTGCACCTCCTGAATACTGCTAACTGTCTCGTTAAGCAGACACCCCCGTATGCGATGTTGTTCGGCTGCGGGCAGTTCGATGTAGCCCTCGTTTTCTTCTTCCAGGAGTGGCTCACCCAGTGTATTGATTTGCTCATCCAGAACCGACTCCACCTGGATCAACTTGGTTGCCAATTCCAACAATTGTGATTCTTGTAACGGGCCATCAATATTGCTTACTGAATCAGCATCCGGTTCAGCAGTGCTCACAAATGCAGACATCAATTCCTCTATGGATTGCGAGGAATCCGCCAGGCCCATCATTTGTAGCGTGTCACGGAGTTTTGACAGCGCTTCGAAGCTCTGGCGACGCCTGCCGGGCTCAATATTACCTGTTCGAAGCTCAAGATCCAGTGCATCCTTGACCAGTGAAAGCTCGTCTCGGACTGCTGCTCCCAGCGACTGATAAAGCTCCCGGCTATGACCACTAACCGCGCCCTGGGCTCTGCTCAGCACATCCGGCTCGGGAACCAGGTCCCTTAAGTGAAACCGCTCTATCAGCAGATCTACACCAGCATTACCGGGCCTGGCTTGTGCAGTATGGAACAATAACGCCTGTGATATGGCGTTGACCGAGTCACTATCAGCGGCTCCCTCCCCATTTTCTGCTATTACCTTGAGATGGAGGCTTAACCGCGACAACAATCGGCGCAGATTTAGGTCGTTATCAGTAACCTTGTCAAGCAATCCACCGATGACCTCGGCGGCTATCCACCACAGTCTCCGTAAACTGGTTCCTTCCGCCCTCCGTTGTAAGGTCGCGCACACTGATTGCAGGGGTGAGAGCAGGTCAAGGTTCTCCTGGTCTTGTAACCACAGGAGCAAAGCACTTTCGTATTGCTGACACATACGCTGTGCGAGCACCTGGAAGGACTCATCATTGGCCGCAGCATGACGATTGCCGCCCTGCTTGTCATTTGAAGAATCCAGTTCCGGCAGTGGAACATCGAGGTCGGGTGCGAACAGTGCTGCTTCAGATACCACATCGGCGTCATGGGTGGCACGTAATTCGTTGATTACTGGTAGCAATAGCACGGGCAGGTCATGATGACCGGCCTGTAAGCGGTCCAGATAAGACGGCACCACCACGATGGCATTCATCAGCGCGCCAAAGGCTTCTTCGCGGTCGCGGGTACCCTCGTTTTCGAGTTCCTTACAAACTGCAATCATCTCTTCGACGACGGGTGTAACACCTTGAAAAACCAGTGTCCGGAAAATGAAGTTCAGTTCGGTGAGGTTTTCAGCAGTGTGTCTGATCCCACTCCCAATATGAGTACTCTCGGCCACGTTTTCTAATTGCGCACGGATCTGATCCAGGTGCTTATCCAGGTCAGGGCGCACCCAGCTCAATATAGTGCTTGTGTTTGAGCCCCCAGGCATTACCAGCCAATTGCAGTGTGACGGTTTAACACGTTACGTTTCTCGGGGATGATCAATACAGGCGGCACGGTCTATTCATTTTCCGGAAGTTTGAAATCGGTGACCGAGTCACTTAATTTCTGGACCAACTCAGCCAGTTTGTCGACCGATTTCGCAGCCTTTGCGCTGCCTTTAGATGCCTGTACAGCCACGGTCTGTACATCTTTCATTAACCCGGAGATCTCAGTTGCAGTCTTTGATTGGGTCTGGGCTTCTTCAGAAATGCTGGCAATCAGATTGGACAGGTCGGTTGACCCGGATTCAATCTGCTCCAGCGCTTTACCTGCATCTTGTGCCAGTCGGGCACCACTGACCACTTCTGAGGTGGTTGATTCCATTGACATGACGGCCTCTGCAGTATCTGTCTGGATTGTCAGTACCAGGGTTTCAATTCTACGGGTGGCGCTGGTGGCACTTTCCGCCAATTGTTGGACCTCATCAGCAACCACCGCAAACCCCTTGCCGGCGCCACCGGCAGAAGAGGCCTGAATGGCAGCATTGAGTGCGAGCACATTGGTTTGTTCGGCAATGCCATTGATCAACTCTACAATATCACCGATTTGTTGGCTTGATTCACCTAAGCGCTTGACACGTTTTGAGGTCGCTTGAATCTGCTCTCGTATGGTATCCATACCCGTGATAGTTTCACGGACCTTTTCTCCTCCCTTGTTAGCAATTTTCACAGATCCCTGGGCCGCCGCGCTGGATTCACCCGATCGCCAGGCCATGACGTCGAAAGATTGCGCCATTTGATCTGCTATATTTGTTGCTGCTTCAACCTTTTTGGCCTGCAGGGCGGCAGCTTTGGCAAGACTGGCGGTGGAAGCGCGTGTATCCATTGCCGAATTTGTAACTGCCTCGGCCGTGTTCTTGATTCCTTTAACCAGCTCGCGTAATTGCTCAACAGCATAGTTAACTGCGTCAGCAATCGCTCCGGTCATGTTGTCAGTAACCGAAGCTTTAACGGTCAGGTCTCCATCGGCCAAAGCACTCATCTCATTCAACAGTTGCACAATAGCCTGTTGATTCTTTTTGCTGGCTTTTGCGGCAACTTTTGCCCGTCCACGTTCAGTGGACAAAAAGGAACGCAACATAATCCAGACAATGACGATCATGAGCGCCAGGCCCACGGCACCGGCAGTTTGGGAAGGCCAAATACGTGTTTGTGGAAGCGCGGCGATGGACCCTTTCAGGTTGGACGCCTCATCGAATACGACGCGGCTATCGAGAAATATTTCGTCTGCGGCGCCACGAACTGCAAACAAATCGTCAGCGGAGGCCAGAATGGCCTCGGCATTGGGTTTGATGGTTGCGAACGCGACGCTGACCTGCCCCAAAGATTGCATTGCCTGTGTGCTGCGAATCCGGCTAATACCGAGACGGGTGTTGCCTTGCGTCAATGCTGTCACGACTTGCTCAAACAGGTCGAGATCATTACGCAACTTATCCGCCGCAATGATCGCATTACTTCCGCCCTGAAGGATTTCGGATGTGCGTCGTAAAATTCGATCCGCCAGCACCAGTTGACGACTGGCGAACACCACCTGGTTCGTTGATGCGCCACTTTGCGACAGGGCGCGCAAGCTTGCATCTGCATTTTGTTGCAGGTCTGGAATATTTTCCTGTACCACGTTGTGGGCCATTGCCAGTTCCACAATCATTGCTTTGAGCTCAAGTATCCTGGCTGCATTGCCGCCCAATCGGTCCCAGGACAGACTGAGTTGCAACATGGGTATTTCTAAATTCGCTGGTGTGGGTGGAAGATTGGTCAAATCGGAACCACTCAATAGCGTATCCATCGCGGCCTGAATCTGGAGACGTGAGGTTCCGAGCTCCAGGAATGCCTGGAGATTTCCTGAAGCGGCCTCACCGGCAGATTTGGCCATTTGTTGTGATCTCACCTGAACATCCGTGGCCAGGGACATCCACTCCTGTTGGTTATGGGCATGACGTGCAAGCAGGTAAAAGTTCGAGACCACCAACCCGAGAGAAGCGATGAGCAAACCTGTGAGTAAGAAAACAGCCGACGATTTTGGGTCCTTCGAGTTTAGCTCTCTGTTTTTCATCTTGTTTTTCTAAATGACTTCAAGTTGCGGCACCGTTGAGGAACTCTGTGGTGGAAAACAGTGTACCAAGGTCCAACTCCTGCCATACATCCTTGCCGGAGCGATATTGTTTGTGCACGTAGGTTGTTAGCGGAGACTTTTTTGGTAGCTTGGCTTGTTTAGCCTCTGAGCGTACAAAAAACCGCTGACCAAATACTTCATCCACCAACAGACCGAGCGGCCGGCCGCGTAAACTTGCTGCCAGCAGGCGGGTTCTCATCGTTACGGATGAGCGCTCACCATTGAGAAACCATGCCAAATCCACAACGGTCAATAAATCACCGTGGATGTTAGCCAGACCGAGTATCCACGGTTTGGTCCCCGGCACGGGCGTGAACGCGGGCAGGGGCAAAAACTCGCGCACTTGCTCGATGCTGCAGGTCAGTTGGATATCACCTATTCGAAAAATTACTCCGGCCCATTCGTCACCCTGCGGGTTCTTATCGGACTGACCAGGTTCGAAAGCCTCACTACGTTTTTCGTACTCCAGTAGTTTCTCGAATGATGTACTAACAACACTCATAGTTGTTCACCGTGTATCGGCCTTTGGGGTTGAAGCATTACATCTTCGATCCCGATGGATGCAATAACGAAGGGTTGCTCACACGACAAAGACAAGCCTCAGGCAGCATGCCGCTTGACGGCATCCAGTAATTCTTCACGGGTAAATGGCTTGGTCAGATATTGGTCCGACCCCACGACTCTGCCACGGGCCTTGTCGAACAAACCATCCTTGCTGGTGAGCATCACCACGGGTGTGTGGCGAAATTCGGTGTTGTTTTTGATAATGGCACAGGTTTGGTATCCGTCCAGCCGGGGCATCATGATATCCACAAAAATAACGTCTGGGTGGTGGCGAGTGATTTTGGACAGTGCCTCAAAACCGTTTTCCGCGGTAATGACCTCGTAGCCTTCATTAGAAAGCATATTTTCTGCCGAACGACGGATAGTAGCGCTGTCATCAATGACCAATATACGCAGTTTTTTCGGGACAACCGGGCCGTCGCTGTCGTTTTCCGCAGTGTCCAATGTTTCTTTAACCATAGTCTCTTCCCTGATCGCTGAGACGTTGACAATGCTTCCATTCATTGCGATGCAGTACATCAGTTAATTCGGAAGTTGTCCAGTTAGTTTACCCGCAGAAAAGGGTTGATTCCAGCCCGTCGTATTTGAGCAGGAATGCTCTTCATACCGTTATGTGTCAATGTATTTGACGAGTTCCGGTTCAGGTATCGCTGGAACCTGACCTTCAGGCACATGATAATGTTGCAAGACTAAGCAGGAAAAGAAGATGACCGTGGTTGCCAAATCAGCTGATCAATCCCTGAAAACGGGTGTGGTGATGAACCCCATCAGTGGTATCAGTAGTTACAAGGATTCCACTTTCGCCATGTTGCTGGAGGCACAGCGCCGTGGACATGAGTTGTACTATATGGAGCCTCAAAATTTGCTGGCCAAAGACGGACGGTGTTTTGCCGCCATGCAACAACTTGAAGTGCGTGATAACACCACCGACTGGTTCGACCTTGAGCCCGCCGGCAGCCTGCCACTCGATCAACTGGATATCGTGTTGATGCGACGGGATCCGCCCTTCGATATGGATTACATCTATGCGACTTACATGCTGGAGTTGGCCGAGAAATCTGGCACCCTGGTAATTAATAGTCCGCAAAGTTTGCGTGATGCCAACGAAAAATTCTTTATCAATCGTTTCCCACAATGTTGTGTGCCGATGTTGGTCAGTAGTGAATCAGGGCTGATTCGTGAGTTTGTTTCACAACAGGGGCTTTGTGTTGTCAAACCTTTGGACGGTATGGGAGGCGAGTCCATTTTCCGGGTAAGTGAGTCAGACTTGAATCTGAATGTCATTTTGGAAACCATTACACAGCACAACTCCAGAGCGGTGATGGTGCAGAAATTCATTGATGATATTTCTCATGGGGACAAACGTATTTTAGTGGTCGACGGTGAGCCGGTGCCCTATGCATTGGCACGTTTTCCTGGTGCGGGTGATTTTCGTGGCAATTTAGCCAAAGGAGGCAGCAGCAAAGGTGTGCCGCTGAGTGAGCGGGACCGATGGATCTGCGCGCAGGTTGCACCTGAATTGAGGAAGCGAGGCATCATGTTCGCCGGTTTGGATGTCATCGGAGACTGGCTTTCTGAGGTGAATGTTACCAGCCCGACCTGCATTCGCGAGCTGGATGATGAGTTCGATCTGAACATTGCCGCACAGTTATTCGAAGCAATCGAAGCGTTGTTGCAACGTCAATGACTGCTTCCTACGCCCACAACGATCGATTTGCCATCAGTCTTTTGATGGCACTTGCGTTGCACGCCATTACGCTGTTGGGTATTGGTTTTGCGATTGATTTCAGACCACTGACCCACCCACTTGAAACACTCGATGTGGTGTTGGTGAATTGGCGGTCGGACTCGACACCGGATGACGCTGATTTTTTGGCCCAGGCTTCCCAGCAGGGCGGTGGTGAGTCCCTCAAGGTTCAAAAGCCCTCACAGGAAAGCGCTGGGACGGCGATGGGCCCTTCCGAAGGAGATGACAGGCAAAACCAGATAGAACAGATATCAGCGGCTGCGGATGCCGCACGCGAGCAGATATTGGTCGAGGCAATTGACGCTGAGCACACCCAGCAGATCACCAAGATAGCCCAGCCAGAGCCGCCGCTCCCAACGGCGGCCAGCTTGAGGCAGGAAAGTCTTGCAGTTGCAAAGCTGCAACCAGGGATAAAGCACGATCGCGAATCCCAGTCAAAGCTACCCCGCCGCAAATGGATCTCTGCCAACACCCGTGAGTATGAGTTTGCTGCCTACATGCAGGCCTGGGTTGCAAAGGTAGAGCGGGTTGGGAACCTGAATTACCCGGAGGAAATTCGACGCCAGAAACTGATGGGTGATTTGCTCATGACGGTGGGCATTGGTCGTGATGGTAAGGTGGAAAGCATCGACATCCTGCGCAGTTCCGGCTTGGTTCAACTGGATCAGACAGCGACCCGGATTGTTCGCCTGGCCGCACCGTATTCACCGCTGCCTGAGCATATCAATGCCACGGTCGACGTATTGCATATTACTCGCACCTGGCGATTTTCACGTAATTTTGAAGGGCTGGATTAATAAACACTTCACGTTCCGCTTGATTTAACCGGCATACCGACTAACATTTGATATATGGGTAAGGAATCACAGGACACTGTCAGCGGTTATCTGCAACAGCAGATGTTGATCGCCATGCCAGCCATGGCTGACCCCAATTTTGTTCGCAGCGTGACCCTGCTGTGCCAGCACAGCGAAGCGGGTGCCATCGGGATCACTATTAATCGCTTGTCGAGCCTCACACTGGGTGAGATTCTGGATCAGCTTCACATTCCCTGTAAGGATGAAGCGCTTTCCGCAATCATGGTCCTGGAGGGCGGCCCGGTTAGTCCGGACCATGGTTTTGTACTACACAGCCCGGCTGAGGGTTTTGAGTCCAGTGTCCGCATCAACGATGACATCATGGTCACTACCTCGCGCGATGTACTGACTGCCATTGCTAGCGGTGAGGGCCCGCAGCAGTTTCTGGTTGCACTCGGTTACGCGGGTTGGGGCAATGGCCAGCTGGAATCGGAACTGCGTCAGAATGCGTGGTTATCTGTACCGGCAGATAAAGCAATTTTGTTTGAATCACCATTACAAAGCCGTTGGGAAAGAGCAGTCGGCAAACTTGGAATCGATATTGACCACTTGCATGGGGTGGGTGGGCATGCCTGATGGGGATCCCGGTCCGAATGGTGCACACCCTATGCCCACAGGTACATTACTGGCGTTTGATTTTGGCCACCGGCGCATTGGGGTTGCTGTTGGACAGACCCTGACCTGTACTGCGACTGCACTGGCCGTTGTCCCTGTTGCTAACCAACCCAATTGGCAGGAAGTTGCCAATCTCATTGAAGATTGGCAGCCAGTTGCCCTGGTGGTGGGCTTGCCGCTGGGTGTCGCGGGTGATGAAACTGACATGTCTCGCGACGCGAGACAGTTCGGTCTGCAGCTGGGGGACAGGTTTGGAATCCAGGTGTTGTATGAGGATGAGCGTTTGACTTCAGTAGTCGCTGAGAATCGTTTTGTGGACGCCAGGGCCAAGGGCAATCTGCGTCGCAAAGATGCGGCACTCAAAGATGCAATGGCGGCTCAGATCATACTCGAAAATTGGTTACGGTCCAGTGGCCCAAAATGATTGCTCTGAATCTATCCAACCTCCCTCGCTGGACCACTGCTGTGTTGCATCACTAAGTAGCGGATTTTCATCCGGGATTGGTCACGCAAAAAAAACCGCCCCACGCTGAAAGAGGGTTATCAGTGTGGGGCGGTTGAAGCAAGGTCGGGAACGTCGGTCAGACGATGATCAGGGAGAAAATATCCCGACATTGCTTATTCTAAGATTTTGGGATTATATTGAGCCGTTAAATTCTTAGCCCTCTTTTCTATTGCGATTGCTTACTTTGACGCGCTGAACCATCAATACGTTACACATAGTTTCTGAATGCGCCGATTGGGTGTCATTGTGGACAACAGTTCGTGGGCATGAGGGTGCCCATGGTCATGGTCTGCGGTGAGGGGTTGGAATGGGGCGATAAAGCGTTGGCTGGGTGATCTTGCCTATCTGAACATTTTGAGCTTGTCCTTATAGGTTCGTGACAGCTTGACCCGGTGACCGGAATCCAGGGTCAGGAAATACTCGCCGTTAATATGTGATTCCATCTCCTTAACCCGTTTAACATTGATGATGGTTGAGCGATGAATTCGTTGCAATACGTTTTCGTCCAGTTCTTTCTCCAGTTCTTTCATGGTTTTGCGCATGATGTGGGTCACCCCCAGCGCTTGCACACACATGTAGTCTCCGGCTGCGTCTATCCATTCGATATCATTCTGGCTAACCCAGGTTGTGCGGCCGCTGTCGCGTATGGCCAGCCGGGGCGGCTCCTTGCTGACCAGTGTTTCGACACCCTGCTCCTCTAATTCCTCGATGCTGCTGATGGTGTTGCCACTGATATCACTGGCCAGTTTCAATAACAGGCGCTTTTGTTTCAATGCACGTTTTTGTCCCAGATTGGTGCGTACTTTTTCAAGCACCTGATGGAGCCGCTCTTCCTCAATGGGCTTGAGAATATAGTCGAGGGCATTAACCTCGAAAGCATTGACCGCGTACTCGTCGTAAGCGGTCAGAAAAAGGATAACGGGCATGCTCTTCTCGTCAAGCTTCTGTACCACTTCGAATCCGTCGATACCGGGCATTTGTATATCCAGAAACACGAGGTCGGGGTTTTTATCCCGGATAAGTTCCAGGGCCTCGCGGCCATTACGGGCCTCACCAATAATTTCTACATCTGGTACATTCTTAAGACGGTGGATGAGACCCCGGCGTGCGAGGGACTCATCATCGACTATCAGGGTTCTTAGAATTTTCTGGCTGCTTTCGGTCAAGATTTCGAGGTGTCCATGGGCTGGTAACGCGTGTTAGACAGAAAAGGAACGAACAGCTTATCACCCCTGCCAACCTATTTCTTGGGTTAGCCTAAAGTTGGTCTCCGCAGAATGGTCCCGGCATTTTTTTGTTTTTGGTGCGCGGAACCTTCCAGGCAAACTCTGTTTCTGCTTCTATGTTTCTTCCTGCCTGGGCCAAGCCCATGCGTGCGAGATGATGAGTAATGTCAGCGTGACCTCAACGCTGAAAGCTTGATCTTCACGTGAATCCTGACATCGTCCAGGGCTGTGCCGGCCTTCTTTATCCTGCTCAATTGGATTACTCCTGCCTTTGATCCAGAGATAAGTGTATAGCCGAGTATGGGATTAACTAAGGGTATTTTTCTGGTGTGACTTCTTTCCGCCTTCGATTGTACAATAACCATAATTAGTTAAACTGTTTTCTATATATACGTCACAGGTTTCACAAATACACTCAGTCAATTCTTTGATGCAATTGCTTGTTCCAAAAGTACAAAACAAGCCCTCAAAATGCTCTACTTCTCCGATATTTCCCTTTATCTTGGTCATCATGTTTCGTGGCATATTCTTTAGTTTGCATCCCAACTTATACGATGGACATTCCATACAACTACACTTTCCTAAGTTTTCACTATTTCTTTCAACTTCGCCCATGATTTTTAACTCCTTTGCTTGGTTTCTGTGTGGGTTTTAGCAATCGTTAATGACAAAAATGACTCTTCAACTAATTGAAATATCTCAAAAACTGTACAACACCCGTAATTGCAAATGATTGTAATATAAACATTTGCTACCTTTGGCAAGCCCTGAACTAAAGGCCTTCCGACTCTAACCCACGCCTATCACTGACCCGTAATGGTCAGGTGGGTTCTACCCCGTTTACAAATTTTCCCATCCTTCAAAGCCAGTACCGTACCTTCATCCAAGGCTTCCCACGCCTCATCATCCAAAGGTACCGATGCGACCAGTACGGTCTGCTGGTCCGGTAGGTCAATTTTGAGTCCAGGACAGCTTACTTCCTTCTGATAGGTACAAGTCCAACACTTTTTGATATGCATCCCGGGTGGCTTAGGTCCGACCTGCTGCCCATTTTCCTCGCAGATCCTCTTGTGTGCATGAACAAAAAGAACCTCACCGTCATAATAGAGAAAATTACTGGAACCCAAAGGTTTCATCTCCTCACACAGCTTGCGAAATACGTTGAAACGGGTATCCATCGATGGTGTATCACTATCCTGGTAGTAGGGCTTTAGGCGTGACAACAGCGTGCAAAATACAAGTTCAGAGTCCGTGTCACCAATCGGGATGAAACTCATATCACCCAAATCCACATTTTCTTCAATCCCTTTCAGGGTTCCGTTATGGGCAAACAGATGGGTGCGACGACCAAGCACCCGACGAAAGGGATGCGTGTTTTCCATTGTATGCTGACCTTGGGTGGCGTAGCGGACATGGGCGATCGCCAGTGTGGTTTCAAGAGGGTGAGCCGCAATAAATTGAACCCAGGGGCTATCTTTAGCAGGTTTTGGTTCTTTGATCAGAAATGCGTCACGGTCACGTGCCAACGCAATACCCCAGCCATCCCGGTTATGCCTGAGTTTTGAACCGTTTTTGGAAAACTCATCCAGTGAGTAGGTGATTGCAACTGGCGTGCAACTGCTCATGGCAAACAATTCACACATTAGACTTTCCTCTTGTATTTTTGGCTATTGGCTATCGTATACCGGCTGGTACATCAGAGATTGAATGTGAGCGGCAAGATCGACAGGTTGTTTGATTTGGGCAAGACCTTGCGCAAAGGCCTTTTGAGCAACGTCTATGGCGATGGTTTTGGAAACCAGGCGGATATCCGGTAGAGGAGGGTACAGGCTACCGCTTGCCAGATCATGTTCTGACACGTGATCGGCCAGCGAGCGGGCCGCAGTAAGGAACATTTCATCGCTGATAAGCCGCGCCTCGCAAGCAATTACGCCGAGACCGATGCCCGGGAAGACATAAGCATTATTACCTTGCCCGGGTTTGATCCGCTTGCCTTGAAACTCCACCGCAGAAAATGGACTGCCGCTGGAAAAAACTGCCTTGCCCTTACTCCATTCGTAGGCCTGCTCTGCGGTACATTCAGCCCGGGAAGTTGGGTTTGATAAGGCAAAAATTGTCGGTCGGTCGTTAATCGCCGACATGATTTCGATCACTTCTTGGGTAAATGTTCCGGGCGCACCCGTGGCACCAATCAGAACATGGGGTTTAATGGATTTGATGGCATCCACAAAACTGCCGGCTTCATGTTCGTGTGCGTAAGGCAGGTTGTGTGGCATCAAATCAGTGCGCCCGGCCACCACCAGTCCTTCGATATCATTGAACCATAACCGTTGCCGTGCAGTGGCCTGGTCCAGGCCTTCATCCTGAAATGCCGAAACCAACAGGTCGCCAATACCGGTGGCAGCGGAACCGGCGCCCAGAAACATGATCCGCAGATCTTTGAACTCGATTTTGGTCAAGCGGGTGGATGCGTATACACCCGCCAGAGCAACTGCAGCAGTACCCTGGATGTCGTCATTGAAACACAGCACCCATTCACGGTAACGGTCTAACAACTGGTACGCATTGGGTGTCAGGAAGTCCTCGAACTGAATCAACGCCTTGGGGAATTTGTCCTGCACTGCAACAATGAACTCATCTACCAGAGCCAGGTAGGCTTCGCCTTCAAGCCGATTTTCCGGATAGCCGAGATACAATGGATCAGCCAGCAATTCTTCATTATTGGTACCGACATCCAGCATCACCGGCAGACACTGGCGAGGCTGGATGCCGGCGCAGGCGCAATACAGGGATAACTTGCCAATGGGAATGCCCATGCCATTGGCGCCGAGATCGCCAAGACCGAGGATTCTTTGGCCGTCGGTGATAACGATTACCCGGATATCTTCTTCAGGCCAGTTATCGAGCATTGACCTGATCGAGCCCCGGTCATCAGGGGTAATGTAAAAACCCTGTGGTTTGCGGAAGATGTGTGCGAATTCCTTACAGGCCTGACCAACCGTCGGCGTGTAAATCAATGGCATTAACTCTTCAATATTGTTCAGAACCGTGTGGTAGAACAGTTTTTCATTACGCTCCATCAGGCCGACCAGGAAAATATAGCGTTCGATGTCATAGGCCTTGCGCCGGATGTTTTCGAGTACTCGCTGCTCCTGTGCTTGCAGTGAGCAAATTCTGTGCGGCAGCAAGCCCCGTAGACCCAAGTCTTCCCGTTCCTGGCGAGAAAAAACAGTTGATTTGTTCAAAGCTGCATCGTTGATCACAGCATAACCTCTCTTGGGTCCAGCCATCACTTCTTCTCCTGTTCGACAAACAGTTCTTTGAGTTTTGCAAGGCTATAGCCCCAAGCGTGGGCCGCATCCAGCTTTGGTGGCAAGATTAGTTCATCGGGATTGACTTCAACATCGACGATATAGGGTTTTCGTGTAGCCAAAGCAGTTGTCAGAGCTTCCTTGAGGTCTTCGGGCCGTTTGACTTTAATCCCATTGCCACCACATACCTCTGCGTACTCGGAAAATTTTGGGTTGACCAGCTTAGTTCCATATTTTGGAAAACCCGTTGCCTGCATTTCGAGTTCAACGAAGCCTAATTTGTGGTTGTTGAAAACGATGCAAACCAATGGCAAGGCATAGCGAACTGCTGTGACAAAGTCCTGCATCATCATGCCAAAAGCGCCATCGCCAGCCAAAGCAATGATCTGCCTACTCCGATCCAGTGCCTGTACACCGATGGCCCCGGGCAGGGCAACACCCAGCGAACCATGATTGAATGAACCCAGCAGACGCTGACTACCGCGCATTCTTAGGTGGCGTGCGGCGAATGCGGTGATTTCTCCAACGTCCACAACAAAAACTGCATCGTCATCTGCCAATTCACTCGCCAAACGGGTGACCGCCTGAGGTGGCACCGTCTTTCTGTTTTCGAGCGACGCCTTGCGGTCCATTCTGCTATCCCATTTGCGCCGCTGAGACTGCAGTTGTGACAAAAATGTCGTGTTGGGATTCCTAAACAGTAATGGAAGAAGCTCTACAAGCGTTGCCCTGACATGCCCAATGATACCGATGTCGACCGCACAACGACGACCGATGTGTGCGGCTTTTATGTCGACCTGGATAATCGTTGCACCGGAGGGCAAAAACATACTGTAGGGAAAGTCGGTGCCCAACATCAGCAGGGTATTGCATTCATCGAGGGCGGTAACACCCTGGGGAGACCCCAACATGCCCAGACCGCCGATCCAATGCGGGTGCTTATATTCCACCACGTCGGTGGCACGCAAGGTTCGTACAATGGGCGCATTGAGTTGCTCTGAAATTGCCAGTAATTCATCCCTGGAATCACGACAGCCGTCACCCGCCAGGATGACAATCCTGCCACCTTTATTGAGCACGTTGGCAGCTTTTTGTAATTCTGCAGGACACGGCATCATGGTCGCTTGTGGGATAAGAATGTCGCGAGTCAGGTCCGAATTCGGAACCTCCAGGTTTATTACATCACTGGGTACGGACAGATGCGCAACACCACCTTGTGTCAATGCGGTCTGGACCGCCTGCTGTGCCATACGTGGCAATTGCTTGGGATCGTGAATGTATTCGTTATAAACACAGATATCTTCAAATATTGCTTTCAGGTTGGTTTCCTGGAAATAACTTGTGCCGATTTCGGAACGTGGTACATGTCCGGTAATAGCCAAAACCGGTGCGCGATCACGTTTTGCGTCATACAGACCGTTAATCAGGTGTAAAGCGCCCGGGCCGGTTGTTCCAGCGCAGAGCCCAAGCCGGCCGGTGAGTTTTGCCTGTGCCGCTGCCGCGAATGCACCGGTTTCCTCGTGACGCACGCCCAACCATTCAAAACGGTCATCGCGTCTGATCGCATCCAGTAATGGATTCAGTGTATCCCCTGTCATGCCAAACATCTGGCCGGTACTGACCGGTGCCAGAATATCCAGTAACAACTCACAAACCTTTCTTGCCACGAACTACCCTCCGCTAAATATACCTAACCGTCAAAAAGTCCTTCTATTCCAGTGTGGGTTTGGAAAATGCACTCAATAACCGTAGATGCCGGTCATCCACGAACGGTTACACCCAAACAGGAAAAATGAGAGAGAACAGCCAGGCTGGGTTCAGATTCAGGCGCCGCTGGCACCTGTAGTATTGTCGAAAGTGTTCATTGGGAGCGAGTTTTCAAGTGCATCCTGATTAGCGCACACAGAATCCGGTCCGCGCGCGCATTGAGCATCAGAAACCACAGCAAGAGCAAGCCGGCCAGTAGCCAGGCAACCTACATGGCGATCGCAGAGACTTCTCCGTCGGTACTAGTCAGCGAGACCACCACCTGTAACCTTTTTCATGATCCTGGCATCTACGGCTACAACGTAAATCATAAATCCCAGGTATGCGCGCCATTGTTAACACGAACCAATATTCTCTGGTGTGACTGATTTTCTTGACTCAGCCCTGGTGATGGTTGCTTGCCGCAGGTGATCACGCGGGGGGCGATTACTCTGCACCACGGGAGCCACCGGGCCTCCGTTTCCATCAGCGTTGCCGTTGCTGAAAAGACGCGGTAACAGAACCGGGACCGGAACCGTGACTGTCGTCCTGATGATGCGGAAAGAGCCATCGCGGGCTTGATGTCTGATCTGGTACATTGAAGAGACCGTAACTCCATGAAAGACCTTAAGCTACACCTCATTAGCGCCGATGCCATTCCGGCCGCACTGGAAATGGCCCGGCAATACCGTTCGTTGCAGGAGCCCCAACAGGCTGAGAGCATTTGCCTGGATATCCTTGCAGTACAGCCGGAGTGCCACGATGTACAAGTGGTTCTGATCCTGGCGCTCACCGACCAGTTTACCCACAGCGGCCAGGCGCTGGATGTCAAACGGGTATTGGCACTGATCGAAGTGCTCAGTGACGAGTATGAGCGCTTGTATTTCAAGGGACTGGTCATCGAGCGCAGGGCGCGGGCCTTGTTACGCGAAAGCATGTCCCGATCTTTTGCTTACGACTATTTCCGTGAGGCCATGCACTGGTATGAACGGGCACAGGCCATCCATAACGAACACCACGACAATGCCCTGCTGCGCTGGAACTCCTGTCTGCGCACACTTCGCTACGAGCGCCTGCAACCGAGAGCGGAGCAGGATGAGGCCTGTCTGGATATGGAGTGCTGAGCTGTGAACGAAGTGCAACTTTTTACCAGAGAACGATCATTGCCCGCTATCTGGCACTATTCCATGATGCGCAAGGCCGCCATGGCCGTCAGTGGTATCGCCTTGATCGTGTTTCTTTTTGGGCATTGGAATGGAAACCGGGTACTGCTGGAAGGCGAGATGGAGTTCAACGCATACCTGGAGTGGTTGCAAGCTCATCCGCTGCTGCATTACGGGATCTGGACGATTGTGGCGGCCGCCCTGGTGGTGCACCTGGTGGTTGGGTCGACTCACTGGCTGCACAATCACCGCGCACGTCGGGTTCCTTATCGCAAAAAGAAGCAGCAGGCGACCACCTGGGCCGCGCGTACAATGATAGTCAGTGGCACGATCCTGCTACTGTTCCTGGTATTGCACATCGCCCAGATACGCGGCTGGTTGGTATTCGACAGTGGCGGGGTTTATCGGAACCTGCAGGCCGGTTTTGAGCACTGGGCGGTCGTGGCTGTCTACCTGCTGGGTCAGATTACTCTTGCATTCCATCTGTATCACGGCGCGTGGAGTCTGTTTCAAACTCTGGGAATCAATCATCCGCGTTATAACCACTGGCGACGCCCGATTGCGGCAGTCATCGGTGTGGGGATTGCGGCGCTTAATATCGCCTTGATTCTCCTCAATCTCGACCTTGTCCGGCGTGTAACCGGGGGCGCGATGTGATTTACGACCTGCATTCGAACGAGCCCACCGGACCGCTTGAGAATCGCTGGACAAAGCACCGCTTCGATATGGGGCTAGTGAATCCGGCAAACCGCAAGAAGTACCAGGTCATCGTGGTCGGTACCGGGTTGGCGGGTGGTTCTACAGCAGCAACGCTGGGTGAGATGGGCTATCACGTCAAGTCGTTCTGCTTTCAGGACAGTCCACGTCGTGCCCACAGCATTGCTGCGCAGGGTGGGATCAATGCGGCCAAGAATTATCAAAACGATGGCGATAGTGTATGGCGTCTGTTCTATGACACCATCAAGGGCGGAGACTTCCGCTCCCGGGAATCGAATGTGTATCGCCTGGCGGAGCTGAGTGTCAACATTATCGACCAGGCGGTTGCGCAAGGTGTGCCCTTTGCCCGTGAATATGGTGGATTGCTGGCTAATCGCTCATTTGGCGGCGCCCAGGTTTCGCGCACGTTCTATGCTCGAGGACAGACCGGACAGCAGTTATTGCTGGGAGCTTATCAGGCACTGAACCGTCAGATTGCCGCCGGTATGGTGGAAATGTTCCCACGCACTGAAATGCTGGAGTTGATCGTCATTGACGGTCGCGCGCGCGGCATTGTCACGCGCAACCTGGTGGATGGAAAGATCGAGGCACATACCGCCGATTGTGTGGTCCTGTGTACAGGTGGTTATGGCAATGCCTATTATCTGTCTACCAATGCCAAGGGTTGTAACGCCTCGGCCGTCTGGCGGGCCCACCGTCATGGCGCGCTGTTCGCGAACCCCTGTTTCACGCAGATTCACCCAACCTGTATTCCGCAGAGTGGCAGTTATCAATCCAAGCTGACCTTGATGAGCGAATCCTTGCGTAATGACGGCCGGGTCTGGGCGCCGCTACGTCCACAAGACAGTGACTGCGCTCCTGCCGATCTTCCAGAAGATGCCCGGGATTATTTCTTGGAACGCCGCTATCCGGCTTTCGGTAACCTCGTGCCCCGCGATATCGCCTCTCGTGCCGCCAAGGAGGCCTGCGACGACGGCCGTGGTGTGGGCCCCGAGGTGAATGGAAGGCGTCTGGGTGTTTATCTGGATTTCTCGAAAGCAATCGGTCAATTAGGTGAGGCGGTAATCGGCGAGCGTTATGGCAACCTGTTCGAGATGTACCAACGCATCACCGGCGAAGATCCGAACAAGACGCCGATGCGGATATACCCGGCCATCCATTATGCGATGGGTGGCTTGTGGGTGGATTACAATCTTATGACCACCGTCGACGGTCTGTTCGCGGCCGGTGAATGTAATTTTTCCGATCACGGCGCAAACCGGCTGGGCGCGAGTGCCTTGATGCAGGGCCTGGCAGACGGCTATTTTGTCCTCCCCTACAGCATTGGCAATTACCTTTCGCAGCACGAGGCCGACCCCATTGCTCCGGACCATGGCGCCATTTCGTCTGCAATCAGTGCAGTAAACTCGCGTATTGATCGACTGCTAAGTGCACCGGGCGCCAAGCACCCGCCCGAGCATTTTCATCGCCTTCTGGGACAGCTTATTTGGGATAACTGCGGCATGTCCCGAGACCCGGCGGAACTGAAGAACGCCTTGCAACAGCTACCCGAAATACGCGACCGTTTCTGGCACGAAGTCAAGGTGACAGGCAGCGGCGAACAATTTAACCAGACCCTGGAACGCGCCGGACGTATTGCTGATTTTCTGGAATTGGGAGAACTCATGTGTGTCGATGCGCTGGAGCGGAACGAGTCCTGTGGCAGTCATGCTCGTTCCGACCACCTGACCGCGGACGGCGAGGTGAAACGCGACGACGATAACTACAGTTACGTGGCGGCATGGGAGTACAGCGGCGATGTCAGCACCCCGATACTACATAAGGAACAACTGTGCTTCGAATTCGTACACCCCTCGATAAGGAGCTACAAATGAGCCTGGTCTTGCACATATGGAGACAATCCGACAGCACCGCTCAAGGCCGCTTTGAGCGCCACACCATCGATGAATTTACACCGGATATGTCCTTCCTGGAAATGTTGGATGTCTTAAACGAGGGATTGATCAGCGCCGGCAAGGAACCGGTGGCCTTCGATTATGATTGCCGCGAGGGTATTTGCGGCGCCTGCAGCCTTGTGATCGACGGCATTCCCCACGGTCCACAGAATGCGACTACGACCTGTCAGCTCTACATGCGGGAATTCTCCGATGGTGATGAAATATGGGTCGAGCCCTGGCGGGTCGGCGCATTTCCCGTGGTACGCGACCTGGTAGTCGATCGCAGTGCCTATGACCGCATTCTTCAGGCGGGCGGGTTCATCTCGGCGCGTACCGGCTCAGCACCCGACGGTAATACCTTCCCGGTATCCAAGGAAACGGCGGATCGGGTGTTTACCTCGTCGACCTGTATCGGTTGCGGCGCCTGTGCAGCGGCCTGCCCAAATGCCTCGGCGAGTCTGTTTGTGGCTGCCAAGATTGCCCATCTTGGTCTGTTACCGCAGGGCCAGCCGGAACGCAATTCACGGGTTCATACCATGTTGGCGCAAATGGACACTGAAGGCTTCGGGTTCTGCGGCAATCACCGCGAATGCGAGGCTGTGTGCCCCAAGGAGATCAATATCGACCGCATCGCCCGTATGAATCGCGATATGTACCGATCGCTCGTACGGCGTTGATTCCGGAATTGCGTTTGGATGTTGATGTCTGGCGGGATTGCTGTTGATTTGTGTTTGGGGTTATGAGCTCCTGTGCTTTCTTTGTCGAGATAAGGCTTGTCGAATGAGCTACGGTTTTATGAGTCCGGTAATCGAGATACGATTCAACAAAATTTTCGATGTCGCGATAAATGAAACGCGGATTTTATTGGAGCTATTCATTACCGTACGCTGTCCCGAAACCAGACACGAGGCGCAAGAACCCACACACCGTTGCGATGGCTTTTTTTAACATTGAATATCTCCCTGGTACCTGGCCTTTGACGCTGAACTTCAATACCTGGTTTAAACGAGTACTAAAACACGTTGCCGGCGGCATCTGCCGTGTGTACGACGAATAGGGCGGCAATGAACTGCGCGACGCAGAATGGTCCCGGCATTTTTTCTGGTGCGCGGAACCTTCGAGGCAAACTCTGTTTCTGCTTCTATGTTTCTTCCTGCCCGGACCAAGCCCATGCGTGCCAGATGACCGGCCTTCTTTATCCTGCTCAATTGGATTACTTCTACCTTTGATCCAGAGATAAGTGTATAGCCGAGTATGGGATTAACTAAAGGTTTTCTTCTGGAGTTCCCACGGTGATGAAGAAACCAATTTCTCAAGTTGAACTGCTTGTACTTCTGCCCTTGACCTTTCTATAGCCTCATGGTTTATCATTCATCTGTAGCATCGTCGGAAGTGCTCATGGGGGCGAGTTTTCAAGTACATCATGGCCGCTGTCACGGCCGTAGAGCACGAGCCGATCGCTGACCGTGAGCCCTGAGACACCTGTGAAGCCTTCAGCAGATAGCGTTCCATCCTGGTTACGTACGGCAAGAACCTGTAATCCCAGTTGATCGAGATGCGAAAGTTCCAAAGTGATCTGGTCTGCCAGCCATGAGCGGCGGACCGGGTGTTCGCAGACACTATAACCGTCACCAAGCTGGACAATGCGTTCATATCGACGTTGGCCGAGGTAAGTAGTAGAGCGAAGTAGCTTGCTGATTAGCGCACACAGAATCCGGTCCGCGCGCGCATTGAGCATCAGAAACCACAGCAAGAGCAAGCCGCCAAGTAACCAGGCAACCTGCGTGGCGATCGCAGCGACTTCTCCGTCGGTATTAATCAGTGAGACCACCACCGTCGCGAACACGGTGACAAAGCCCATATTTCCGATGATCATCAACAGGCCCGCAATTTTGCGGCGAACCGGGTAATTGACGATCGTTTCCGCCTCATTGGTGGTAAAACCGGTTCCCGTAAATGCTGAAAGGGCTTGAAACCGCGCGCTGGTTTCCGTAAGCCCGGTGAGCCGCAATGCAACAGCGGCAACACGCACGACGAACACGGAAAAACTCAGCAGTACAAAGATGGATAAAGCGGCGCCCATTTGCTTCCTCGTTAGTGTGCTAGATCAGGTCCGCATCTGTAATCACTTCGATCAACGCAGGTCCGGCGTGGGCCAGACTATCGCGAATTGCCATTTCCAACTGACCCACCCTGGTGACGCGAATACCTCTGCCACCACACAGCTTTGCATAGGCTGAGAAGTTGGGGTTGTGTAGTTCGGTTTGCCACACTGGCCACTCACCCGCGCGCTGTTCCTTGGAAATCTTACCGAGTTGGGAATTGTTGAGCAAAACGTGGGTGATGTCCATGTTGTACTTAACCGCGGTTGTGAAATCACCCATGTACTGGCCGAAGCCACCATCACCACTTACCGAAACCACTTTGCGACCGCGGTATTCGTCCTGATCCTGGGTTGCTGCCCACGCGCCCATGGCGGCTGAGAACGAAAACCCGATGGCGCCGAGATAACCCGACATCAGGATTCTCTGGCCGCGGCTTTCAAAGTAGCGGCCAAAAGAATAGGTGTTGTTGCCAACATCTACCGCAATGATTGCATCACTGGGGACTGCTTCACTGAGTGCGGCGAATACAGCAGAAGAATTCAGGCCATTGCCCTGATCGTCAACAGCCCGACTGCGTTTCTCCTCACGCCAGATTGCCCATCTCTCAGCGAGTTCCGGTCGCTGATCGACGGTTTCCGGTACGTCCGGGAGCGCAGCCGCCATCAGTTTTGCCGTAACGCCGATTTCTGCCCAAACAGGAATGGTCACGGCATGGAATTTGCCCAGGGTCATACGCTCAAAATCGACTTGAATGATCGGCCGTTTGGGTGTGATGCCGGTGTGATTGGAGAACGATGCACCCAGGGCGATAATCAGGTCACACTCGTTCATGAACCAGCTCGCGACAGGCGTTCCTGATCGCCCCAATACCCCTGCGGCAAGTGGGTGATGATCGGCAATCTGGCCCTTGGCTTTGAAGGTCGTCAACACCGGTGAGTTCAGCCGCTCGGCCAAAGCGACGACACTTTCCATCGCGTCCCTGGCGCCATACCCGACAACAATTATGGGCCGTTTTGATTGCTCGACGAGCGCCACAGCCGCCTGTAGTACACTTTTTGCGGGTGCGATGGCCGAATCGGCGACACGTCCTTCAGGGCCGGACGCGGTGGCGGATGGTTGTGCAGCTAATGTTTGTACATCGTCGGGGAAAATCAGGTGCGCCACGTCACGCTCGATCAGCGCGCTCTTACACGCGAGCGTCATCAATACGGCGTGCTTCGAGGTATGCAGCACGGTTTGGCTGAAGCGGGCAACCGGTGCAAAAGCAGCTGCCAGATCGATCTCCTGAAACGCACCCGGTCCAAGCACCTGTGCATCTACCTGTCCGGTCAAAGCCAGTACGGGTGCCCGGTCAACTTTGGCATCCCACAATCCGGTCATCAGATTGGTTGCGCCGGGGCCGGCAATGGTCAGACAGGCCGCAGGTTTTCCGGTCAGCTTTCCATAACCGGAGCAGGCGAAAGCAGCAGCGCCTTCGTGACGAATCCCGTAGTAATTCAGCCGACCCTGCTTCTCCTGCAGACGGAGTGCATCAGCCAGACCAAGATTGGAATGACCGACCATGCCAAACACGGTCGTTACCCCCCAGTTGGTCATGGTATCTGCCATTACGTCGGTGACCGTCTGCTGATGCGGTGCCTCTTCCTCCAGTCCGATGTAGATTCCGTCTTCACGTACCTCAACCGGGTAGAGTGTCTGGCCGGTGTCTTCGTGTCCACCCGGCGGTCGGCCGGTTTTCGGGTCAAAATCCCAACCGTGCCACGGGCAACGCAACCAGCACTGGCCATCCGATCCGACTTCAATGGAGCCTTCACCCAGTGGCCCACCCTGGTGTGGGCAGCGGTTCGCCATGGCGGTAAATTCACCATCGATGTGTGTCAATGCCATCGAGAGCGTGCCGGCGGTTACCGTCTTGACACGACCCGCAGGCAGTTCATCCACGTCGGCGACTCGATGCCAATCCAGTTGAAGCTTGTTGTTACTCATTTCGGGGTCCTTATCTCGTGTGGCTGAGCATGGGCTCGCGGCCCATGGCTAACAGGGCCGTCCAAAGGTCAATTGCCGGCCGCTACGCCGCCGTAAGCGACACCCGACAGCTGGGCCATATCGGCCTTGTAAGTGGTTAAATCGTCAAGTGAAAATTCGCTCAGGTGCCGGTGACCGGACGCACGTGCCAGTACAGTCATCAATTCCACTGTGGCGTCAAAAAACCGTGCCAACCGTTGTGCGGCAATATCAACCGGCAAACGTGCACGCAGATGTGGCTTCTGGGTGGCAATACCCACGGGGCAATTATTGGTGTGGCAGGCACGCATACCGAGACATCCAATGGCCTGGATTGCCGCGTTCGACACCGCCACGCCGTTAGCACCCAGTGCCATGGCTTTGGCGAAGTCAGCGGGGTGCCTTAATCCACCCGTGATGATCAGGGAGATGTCGGAAGCGTCACTGGTGTCCAGATGACGTCGTGCCCGTGCCAGGGCCGGCATCGTTGGCACGGAGATGTTGTCTCTGAATATCAATGGTGCGGCGCCGGTACCACCACCGCGGCCGTCCAGAATAATGTAGTCAACACCCACTTCAAGAGCCGCATCGATATCTTTTTCAATATGCTGGGCTGACAGCTTAAAACCCACCGGGATGCCACCGGTTCGTTCACGTACTTCTGCAGTAAAATCACGAAATTGACCCAGGTCGGTCCATTCGGGAAAACGCGCTGGCGATATGGCGGGTTGACCCTCTGGAAGGCCTCGCACGGTGGCAATCTTGTCCTTGACTTTATTACCCGGCAGGTGGCCACCGGTACCCGTTTTGGCGCCTTGTCCACCTTTGAAGTGAAAAGCCTGTGTTTTTAGTACTTTATCCCAGGAAAACCCAAAGCGGGCTGAGGCTAATTCGTAAAAATACTTCGTGTTGGCGGCTTGTTCTTCAGGCAGCATACCGCCTTCGCCAGAGCAAATACCGGTACCGGCAAGTTCAGCACCCTTGGCCAGTGCCACTTTTGCCTCTTCAGACAATGCGCCAAAACTCATGTCCGACACGAACAGCGGAATATCGAGGTGGAGTGGTTTCTTGGCCCTGGGACCGATCACGATATCTGTGCCGACCAGCTCATCATCAAGCAATGGCAGCTTGTGGAGTTGTCCAACCACAAACTGCAGGTCGTCCCATTTTGGCAAGTTATCGCGTGGTACACCCATGGCAGCCGCCGGACCATGATGGCCGACCTTGCTGAGTCCCTCATCCGCGAGTTTGTGGATAAGCTTTACATGTGGTTCATCTTTTGTGCCGGTAGGATCCTGATAGATTCCCTGGTAGGCATCGCGTTGATAGGGCTGAGGATGCGAGTGAGACCAGCTTGTGATTTCATCTTCATCCACCAACACCTGTCCATCTTCCACCCAGGCTTTAAACTTCGATAATGTCTCGCTGTTGTTGTACTCGCTTACACCGGTATCAAGCCGATAATCCCAGCCGTGCACGCCACAGATCAGGTTGTCGCCATCGACATGGCCATCTGCCATTAGCGCGCCGCGATGTGCACAGCGACCATACAATACACTGACGGAGTCATCCACACGGGTAACGACCAGATCCACATTTGCAACCAGCGCGTGTACCGGTTTTCGATCCTCAAGCTCGTCCCAGCTCTTTAGCACCATTTTTTTCATATCTACTTTATCCTGTTTCAGTCTTATTAATGATGGTTTAACCATCACGCAAGGGCAAATCGGCAACTGACTCATTTTCTTCGCATTGACCCATACGTGCCGTCAGGCGGCCATAGAGAGCGGCAAACGGTGCGGCGCTCACACCGTGCAACACGATACTCAAGGCAACCGTGATGACAGTGATCGAAAGTAGTTCTCCACGGTGTGGTAAGTCTGTCTCTTCAAGAATTAACAGTACAAACAGGATGGAGGCAAGACCACGTGGACCGAACCATCCCAGAAACAAAACGGTTGGTGTTCGTACTTTGGTGCCCAACAAAGACAGTCCAATGGGAATCATGCGAATCACCGTCAAGCTCAATACTGCATATAGAAAGACTGCAGGTGTTAGGTGTTCGAGACCCTCAGGCAACAAAGCCGCACCGAACACCAGGAAGGTGATGAGCATCAGTAGTTGCCCTTCGGTCTCCATGAACTCAAACAAAAACTTGCAGGGATTGCGAATGCTATTTCCAAACACCATGCCACCGATAAAAGCGGCGATAAAACCGTTGCCACCGACGAGTTCTGCCATTACGTAAGTGAAAACTGCCAATGAAAGAATGCCAATACCTTGAAATGACAAATTTGCCCAGCCACGTTCGGCTGCCGTATCAAGCAGGCGTCCGCCAATAAAACCGACAGCCACCCCAATCAGTGGCCCGAGGGTCAGTTGTAACACACCGAAACGAATCCATTCTCCCGCACCTGATGCGCTGTGTTCGGCACTGGCGAGGGCAGCAAAGAGTAAAACTGCGGGTAAGGCAATACCGTCATTGAGACCACTCTCTACATTGATCGCTTGTCGAATTCGAACCGGTACCGCTTTTGCCGAAACCACCGCCTGTCCGAGTGCCGCATCCGTGGGAGCCAGCAAAGCTGCCAGCAAGGCAACTTCCCAAAATAGAAAGGATGGGAATAATTGGGCGGCGACCAAGGTTCCGACCACAATCGCCAGTGGCAAGCCAATGAGCAGCATCCGGACCGGTAAATTGTGATCCTGACGCAGGGTTTTAAGATCAAGACGGGCAGCGTCGGTGAACAACACAATGATCAATGTAAACTCTGCGATAACATGAATTGCAGAGTGCCCGGGGTCAACGTTTGCGATGTCCAACCCGCCCGAACCCACTACAAATCCAAGCATGGTAAAGACCAGAGGGGCCGAAATAATCGTCGTTTGTAAGCGACCTGATATGAGCGCGAATAATAATAATGCGCCAGTGACAAGGGCGAGCGACAGCAAATCCATTATTGGCTCCGAGTATTGGACGCATTATTGAGCGCCACGGCTATGTCCTGACTAAACTGCCCAACGACCCGGCTCATGGCAGCTACGGTGGACAGTGTGTCGGTACGGCTTCGGGCATCAGAGTAACGTGTTTTGCTTAGCAATATTGGTTTTCCCCCAGCATCATGTATTGTCCAGGACGTGTTGAGCACAACTTCGCCGCCGGGTTCAGTCCCAAAAGCGATGATGCGCACACTCACACTGTAGTCGAGCAGCAGTCTGGAACTCACTGGATAGGCCATCACACGCTCTGACGGGATGAGTCTTGACAGGTTTTCAGTCAGAACTGCGGTGATGCTGTCATCCAAGGGCTCTGCCCAACGGTCAAACTCGGCTGTATGAACCCGATAGCGCTCATCGTGTGTCAGGATCTCCTTACGGTTGAGATATTCGGGTACCGCGATCGGTCCGACAGCAACAGTCAGTTGCGTGTCGCTGCTTGCATTGCTTGCAATGGGCAATGGTTCGAGCAGATACAAACGCGTTGCTGGCGAAGTCGCACAAGCACTCAATATACCGTTCACCAAAATACCAAATAAAACAGAATAGTGTTTTTGTATCTTCATGGTGTTGTCTTACCTCTAAGCAAGGATTCCGGGTGTTCTTCGATATGGTCAGCGAGATTCCTTACCGATTGCGCAGCACGACCCAATTCACGCAAGGTGGTCAGTAACTCATGGCTTAACGGGTCGTCCAGGCCTAAACGCTGTTGCACCACTTGCAATAAGCTCTCGAATTCGCCCAGGGTGTTATTGACCCTTACCAGGGTTTCATCGGTAAGCACTTTCGTCAGTGTTGCAACTGAGTTCTGCGTAGTTGACAAGGTCTGACGCACTTCATCGGTGACCGCTTTAAGGTCATGGTTTAAGTATTGTCGTAGATCAAGGAAGGTGGTATCCGCATCTGTGAGCAGCGGCGCCAAGGCCAGCAGTGCCTTATCGATTTCCGGGTTGCGTAGCAGGTCTTCGGCCGCCGCCAAGGCACCTGCGGCGCGAACCAGAACATCTTCTAATGGCAAATCCGAGAGCTTGTTGATGAACTCGTCAAGTCCTGACTCAATCGTCGGCATCTCAGGGTATTCATCAGTTTCACCACCGAGTGTGCGGATCGGTGCGTCGGGATAAAAATCCAAACTGACATACAACTGTCCTGTCAGCAGGCTTGTCGACTTAAGACTGGCGCGCATACCGTTTTTAAGGAGCAATGGGAAAAGTGTATATTCACCTTCCTCGACGATGGCGTTTTCAAGGGTTTCCGGAAGGAACTCTATGGTCAGGCGAGGCAGCATGTTGCCGGTTTTAGGATCGTATACACCGTTGATTTGGGTTACTTTGCCGACCGGAATACCACGGAAACGAACCGCTGCACCAATATTGAGACCATTGACCGACTGTTGAAAGTACGCCACGAATTGACGTTTGGGTGTGAACAGATCCTGACTGGAAAACAACACCAGTGCCGCGACCAACAGTATAATACCGCCGATCACAAATACACCGATGAGTTTTGGGTTGGCGTCTTTCATGAGTTTATTCCTGTAGTTGTCTGATGACCGCTACTACGCGCCAGAAATTCACCTACTTTTGCACTCGGTGGCTGGTCTCGCAGTTTCCTGGGGTCGCCGAGCGCCGTTTGTGTCCTGGCTTCTGCATCCACGAAGACCGCGTTGTCGGCAATCGCAAAAATACTGGCCAACTCATGGGTTACAACCACAATGGTCGTACCCAGGCTGTCACGCAGCTCAAGGATTAGGTCGTCCAGGCGTTTTGAGCTGATGGGATCGAGTCCGGCCGAGGGTTCATCAAAAAAAAGAATATCCGGATCAAGCGCCATTGCCCGGGCAAGGCCTGCACGTTTACGCATGCCACCGCTGATCTCGGCCGGGAGGTAATCTTCAAAGCCGGACAACCCTACCAAGGCAAGCTTGAAGGACACCAGATCGGCCACCTCCGCCTGACTATAGTCGGTGTATTCAGTCAACGGCAAGGCAACGTTTTGTGCCAGCGTCATGGAACTCCAAAGCGCACCATTTTGATACAAAACCCCAAACCGGCGAGCGAAGTGTCTGCGCTCCTCCGCATTAAGGTCCCAGAAACTGGTATCACCGTACAGAATCCGGCCATGGTTTGGTCGTTGCAAGCCAATCAGATGTCGTAATAGGGTGCTTTTACCACTGCCGCTATCACCCATGATGATGAAAACCTCACCTGCTTGAACGATGAAGTTCAAATCACGCTGGATGACAAAGTCGCCGTACGCCATCTCGAGGTGGTCAACCGTAATGGTGCTCTTGCTGATTGTCGCCATCAGATTCTTAGCAGGTTGGTCAAAACAGCGAAAATGGCCGTCATCACGATAATGGCAATGATACCGCTGACAACTGCGTTGGTGGCTGCATTCCCCACGGCGGATGCACTGCGGCCGCTTTGGATGCCATGCATACAACCGGTCACAGCAACCATGATGCCAAAGATACTGCCTTTGACGACACCCAGCGCAATGTCGCTCAAGTCTATGGCCTGTCGGGTTTGCTGGATGTACTCTGTGGTGCTCAAATCCAATACCCCGACACCCACCAGGTAACCGCCGAAGATACCCAATGCGTCTGCGTACAACACCAGTAACGGGAACATTAATGCCAGTGCCAGCATCCTTGGCAAGACGAGGAATTCCATGGGGGAAAACCCAAATGTCTTGAGCGCATCAATTTCCTCATTGACCTGCATTGTGCCCAGTTGTGCAGCATAGGCAGCACCGGTTCGTCCGGCCATTACGATTGCGGTCATCATCGGTGCAATCTCACGTGTCTGACCGAGCGCGACCAGGTCTGCTACGTAGATACCGGCACCAAATTGCTGTAGTTGAACCGCACCCATGAAGCCGAGTATCACGCCCAACAATACATTGATAATGCCGACGATTGGCAGCGCCTGAGGTCCGGTCTCCTGGATAAACACTGCAATATCAGAGCGCAAAAACCGGGCTCTACCCCACATGAAGCGCCAAAGTGTCAACAGGGATTGTCCGAGGAAGTGATTGCTCTCACCCAGCGCACGCGTGATTTGAAGGGTCGATTGACCAATAAGCAGCAGCATGGATGATGGCGTGGGTGCTGGGCGACGCTCGCCTCGCGGTGGAACGGCCTCCGACATGACAAGTAAGCCACGTATGCCCTCAGGCAGGCTCTGCAAATCCGTGACCAGGTTCAGTTTCCTGGCCAACCTGAGCACTGCGGCCACAGCGACCAGTACCCTGCCATCCCAGACCGTCAGTGCTTCACCACGGAACGTGATCCGGTCAAGCGTCAGATGTGGGTCTTTAGTTTCGCATACCAGGTAATCTACGGCATCTACCAGATTCTGGTCGGTTGATTTGCGCGCTGTCCAATCGCCGCGAAGTGTAATCGTAAGCGTGCCGTTATGTGGTCCTGACAACTCAAATTTACCTGCTTGTTGCTGGATTGCTGGGACGGTGGTCATAGATTTTTTGGGTTGCCCCACCGGCCCGCATATTTCACCACGGCGGATGCCGCCTCTGATATAGAGCCCATGTTCCCTCCCAAGTGGACTACGATGAATGCACCACCAATTGCATTGCATAGATGATGACCTGGTTTGTTTGGTTACACCGAAATCAAAATAAGTTTTGGGTGGTACGGTCGAAATGAATATACAGATTAATAATTACCACAGGCGGAGCACGTCGGCGGACGAAAAAATGGGTCTGATTTTAAAACCAAGGGCGAGTCGACTGTAGAGTTCCGGCGGCACACCAATATCAGCAAGATAAAGCTCACCAACCTGCGCATCAATGCCGGTTGCCCGTAATCCTTCCTTTGGCAGGGCCAGGCACATGGTTGCGCTGGCATTGATCGAAGAATCAAACACGGTGCCAGTGGTGGCGTTGACCCCGGATGGCACGTCGAGCGCCAGGATGGGACTCTTTTTGGTATTGGACCATTCAATCAACTGGCGAACCAGACCATGGGGTGCGCCGTCAAGACTGTAGCCGACTAAGCCATCAATGATGAGATCAGGTCTGCGACCCGAGTGCGGCAGTATGGGTTGTGCAAACCACTCAACACCCATTCGAATGAGAATCTCGAGCTGGTGGGCCGCCACCGACGTCATCTGCTTGGGAGCCTGAGCCAGTAAGACCTGTACTTTGGCACCCCAGTTGTGCAGGCGCCGTGCCGCCACCAGGGACCCGCCACCGTTGCCACCTTTGCCCGCCATGACCGTGATGTGCTTGCCGGTGGGGCTGCCATTCAGGAAGCGTTCTCTGGCCAGGGTGGCGAGACAATGTCCGGCGTTTTCCATCATCTGTATCAAAACGATGTGGTATTCCACCATCATCGTACGATCTACTTCAATCATCTGTGCAGCGTTGAGAGAGGGAATATCTTCTTCCAGGGTCGGAATGTTCATCTGTGTCTTCCTTCAATGCCCATGAATGTGTTCTTAATCATCAAACATCAAGAGGGCATCCTTAGCTTTGGTGGACCCTTTTGGATGGTTCGGGCAAATCGTTGGACCGATCCCGCTTGCTCCCCGGAATTCCTAAAGCTCAACTTACAGGTTACAATGCCGGGGCTGTTCTCGTAGATGTCCCTGACTGCCAATTGGTTACATCACAAAGGGAGTCTCGGGAAAGGGCGGAGGTCTTTATGCGCTCACCGGCTTGCCCAAATCAAAGCGGTTACGCGAATTCGATGAGTCTTGAATGCCAACAAAAAGTCCAAAATCTGAACCCGGTTTGTCGACGCCACCCCCGAATCATGAGGCGCTTGAAGCGGAGGTACTGGTACGCGATAACATCAGCTGGATGCTCGCACTGGCGCAACGCATATTACGTGATCAGGCACTGGCGGAGGATGCTGTCCAAAACGCATTTATTGCGGGCTTGCGTGGTTTGCCCACCTTTGAAGGTCGTTCAAGTGTAAAAACCTGGCTGCATCGAATAACCGTTAACGAGTGCTTGATGAAATTGCGTAAGCAGAAGCAACTCAACGAAAAACCCATTGACGAATATTTGCCTGAATTTGATCGCCATAACTGCCGTATTGAAGCACCCTGGCCAGTGCTTTCACGTGCAGAAGATTTTTTGGAAAGTGAACGCACGCGAGCGCTGGTTGCCGAGAAAATTTCTGTCTTGCCCGGCACCTACCGTATCGTTTTGCAACTGCGCGACATCGAAGGATATAGCACTGATGAGGTTGCTGAGTTATTAGAAATTTCTCCCGGCAACGTCAAAGTCAGATTGCATCGGGCTCGTGCAGCGCTCAAAAAGCTTCTCGAACCGGTTCTTCGAGGTGAGGTGCACCGATGAAGTATTTACACAGATCAGGGGTTCGGGGCTGGATTAAGGGCGTGCTTTTTAGGGGTATGCCGGGCATGATCAATTGCGTAGAATTTGAAGAATTCGTCTTGAGCTATCTGGACGGTGAGTTGCCGGCTCGACAGTTGAAAGTGTTTGAGCGGCATATGCGGTTATGCCGTGAGTGTCGTGAATACCTCGCTGCCTATCGCTTATCCTCAGAACTCAGTTGTGCTGTGTTAGGCACCCCCCAAGAATCAGTACCCGAGGATGTGCCTGAGGATCTGATAAAAGCGATCCTCGACGCACGTCAGTATTAACGGCTATTTGGGGTGTAAAAGATTTAGACAGCACACGCGCATGGACTGCCCTGAACTGGGAAGGCGGACAGACGATCATGTGCCGAAAACACCGCATGCTCATAACCCGACTGTTCGGTTTATACGCTGATATTCTTGACCTGGAAATGGCAGCGCACCGGAATCGGTCGCACGAACACAAGTGTTAAGCCCCTGATCAGTAAAGCCTTAACGGTTGGCCATCGACTCAGGGTTGCGTTGCCTTTTTACCATTTACCCCTATTTCTCTTAAGTCATTGATTCAAAAACCATATGATTTTGAGCCAAAAACTTTGGGTGAACATGTGAGAAAAAAGCGTCTCAATATGGGACTCATGCAGAAACAGGTTGCTGAGCGACTTGGTGTTAACACCTGGACCATCCTTGGGGTGCTATGGTCGCTTTTCGTCCAACAGCAGACGGTCAAATAAGCCTCATCAACTTAGGCGGCCGCGCTCTGAATGAGGCCTACGGTGTACAGCAATGCTGCCGCCATTGCAGCTACCGTCCGAACGTGGTTCCACATTGTCCACCGGTCCAGGTAGTGCATCCATAACTTGACGGCTTCGGGATCCGTCGCTGACGCAGTGGCCAACTGGTCGTTCAATGGGACATTACCGAATATCGTAACGAGAAAGGTGCCGACAAAGTAGAAGATCGCCCCTCCGATCAGGAACATCATCGAAGGGTGGTTGCGGCTTACCAGCACCAGAACAACCACTGCGACCGATAACACTGCAGTGCCCATAAATGCGCCCAGGAACGAGGGGTTGACAACGACGACATTGATGGACTGCATCGCGGCGATGCCCTCTGAGGAAGTCAAGCGCGCGAGTGATTTCATGACGAAACTCGAAAAGGCGAAGAACACACCACCGATCAATGCAGATCCCAGCAGGGCCAGTACGCCGGCCACCGTAGTGATAGCGTTCATGCCGCCACCTCGTTGACGGCCGCCCTCCAGATGCCACGAGCTGCGATGCGCCCCGCATAATCGGCGAAGTCGATCGGCTCCCGCCCCAATGCGCGCTGTACGCCGTCGCTCAGATAGGCGTTCCGCCCGTCCAGGACCGTTTCGCACAAATAGTTCAGCAGCCACGCGACGTCGTCAGGTGCCCCGGATTCGGCGATGGCTGCAGTGAATGCCTCATTTGGGATATCGATGAATTGCACCTCGCGACCGGCGGCGCTAGAGATCTCCTGCGCTAACTCGGTGAAGGTCAACATGCGAGGGCCTGTGACTTCGTAGATTTCGTAGGCATGCCCCTCCTCGGTGAGCGCGGCAACCGCAACATCGGCGATGTCATTGACGTCGATAAAAGGCTCTGGGACGTCGGCGGCCGGCAGCGTGATCGCGCCACCCAGAACCATGCCGAGGAACTCGCCTTCCGAGAAGTTCTGCATGAACCAGCTCGCACGAACAACGGTCCACTCGATGCCAGCTTCCTGGATGATCCGCTCACAGGCTTGCGCCTCTTCTTCGCCGCGTCCCGACAACAGCACCAGACGCTGCACACCCTGCGCTACGGCTTTCTCAGCAAACGCACGAATAGCATCCGTGGCGCCGGGGATCGCCAGATCGGGCGCGTAGGCCACATAGGCTGCGGTCACACCTGCAAGGGCTTCACTCCAGGTACTGCGGTCATTCCAATCGAAAGGCAGATCAGCGGACCGCGACGCAATGCGGGTCTCGACACCACGTGCCTGAAGTTTTTCTGCGACGCGGCGGCCGGTCTTTCCGGTACCGCCCAGTACGAGGGTTATGCCCTCAGCGGTCTTGTTGATGTTCGTTTTGTTGTTCATGGCTCTCTCCTGTTGTTGACAGTGATTATTCTACGCACAGCCTGTATGGAGAAACATCCTCAGGACGATCAAATTCATACGCGATCGTCTAAAATGAACCGATGGATACGTTAGGTGGACTACTGGACGCACCGCGCGCACGTGGTGCTTTCGCCCTGCGCACGGTAATGAGCTCACCGTGGTCGCTGAGAATCCTGGCCGAATCGCCAGTCACACTAATCGCCGGCGTATCCGGCGAGACATGGGTTGTGCCCGACGATGGCGAACCGGTGCGAATCGGCCCAGGGGACATCGCCGTTACCCGCGCACCGGAACATTACAGCGTCGCCGACTCACCCACAATGCCGCCAACCGTGGTGATTCACCCGGGCCAGCGCTGCTGCGACCTGGACGGTAACTCCGTCCTCGAGGATATGACGCATGGCGTACGAACATGGGGCAATGACCCTGACGGCTCGACGGTTTTTCTGGTCGGCGCATATGAGCATCTGAGTGACATCAGTGATCGCTTGTTGCGCGCCCTGCCGCCGGTACTGTCGATGTCGCACGCCGACTGGGAGTCCCCCCTCGTTTCATTGCTCTGCGACGAGGTTGTCAAAGACGAGCCGGGACAGGCCGCGGTACTGGATCGGATGCTCGACCTGCTGCTTACGGCTGTGCTCAAGGCCTGGTTCGCGCAACGGGATGCCAGTAGACCGGAGTGGTGGCGATACCAGGGAGACCGTATCATCGAGCGAGCGCTGCGTATCATGCACGACGATCCCGCCTATCCATGGACGCTGGACAAGCTTGCCGCGGAATCAGGTGCGTCTCGAGCTTCGCTGGCGCGCCGTTTCCATGATCTGGTGGGCGAGCCGCCTATGACCTTCTTAAAACACTGGCGGATGGCAATGGCGGCCGACTTGTTGTGCCAGCCGGACGAAACAGTGAGTACCGTGGCAGAGAAAGTCGGCTATTCGACCCCGTTCGCGTTTAGCGCTGCGTTCAAGCGTGTCCGAGGCATTAGCCCGCAGCAACACCGCGCAACCGCACACTCAACTGTGTGAGCCATCGCATTCTGCTTGGAACCCGGTATAAGAAGGCCAGCCCGATTACTAATGCTCCTGGCCTATTCTGTTGAAAAACTCGTCTTGAAAGCCAAGATTCTTAAACTACCTGAGTGACCTGTGAAGTCGACTCTCGTGATCTTCTACCAAATATGCTACTTATCCCGGGCCTCTTTCACCTTCTGAAATCATTTTAGCCCGGGCCTCTTTCAACTTCTGAAATCATTGTGCGTTCAGGGTTGTGTCGCCTATTTGCCCGGCACCAGGAGATGGGCTGGTCGATCAAGGAAGTCGCCAGGGAAATTGGTGTCGATCCATGCACGTGGAGCAAATGGGAGCGTGGACAGTCAATCCTATACCGTCAACACCGGGTACTTATGGCTCGGCTGCTTAAGGCCCACACGCTGGTTGTTTTGGTAATTTGTTAAACAGAACTTATTGTCTTATGTTACATTTGGGGTGAATAGATTGTAAACATTTAAAAAAACAAACACAGTTTTTGTTTTATTTGCCGCAGAGTAGAACACTGACTTAACTTGGCCCTTCATTGGGCTGATTTGGTCGGTGTGCATGGTGGAGACAGTCACCGATACTCTGCGGTCGTGCCGATATTTTTCCAAGCACCCCGTGAGTGTATCTACACTTAAATGTGGGAGCACGCGTGAGATATGATCTGACTTTTGCAGCAGAGCACCGGGGCGGGTGAGCTGAGTGATGACATGAGTACCCGCCCCACTAAACCTGCTGAGCAACAAAAACAAGTTGAGGAAGCGTTGAGTGAGAGCGAACGACGCTACCGGGAATTGTATGAAAACGCACCGGTCGGCTATCTGTCCGTTGGCGTCGACTTTATCATCCGCCGTTGCAACGGGTTGGTTTGTGAAATGCTGGGATTCTCCCCGGATCAACTGATCGGCAGACCCATCTTTGATTTGCACATGGACTCGCCAACCGGCAAGGAGCAAGCCCGCCAAGTCTTCCAAAGTTTCCGTGCGGGGCAAGAAGTACTTGCCGATGAGTTACAGGTAAAGTGTGTCGATGGCTCGTTCCTGTGGGCCGAAGTGACGTTGAAGGCCTCGCGGGATAAGCATGGCAGAATTGTAGAAATCCATTCCATGCTGGTGGACATCACTGAACGTAAGCGGGCCGAGGAGGCCCAGCGGCAAAGTGAGGCACACTTGCACACGCTGATCGATACCTTACCCGATCTTGTTTGGTTGAAGAATACCGACGGCGTCTACCTGGACTGCAACCACAGGTTCTCAAATTTCTATGACACCAGTGAAACCGAGATCATCGGTAAATCAGATTGCGACTTTGTGGAGGAGAAAGAAGCGGCTGTTTACCAGGAGCATGACCGGAAAGTGATGCTCGAAGGCAAACCACACAGGTACGAAAAGGTCGTTACCTTCAGGGATGACGGTCACTCAGAAACACTCGAAATCATCAAGGTTCCAATGCACCAGGCGGATGGCAGCCTGGTGGGTGTATTGGGGGTTGGTCACGACATAACAGCGTATAAACGGCAGGAGGCAATCATTGCTGCGGGGGCACGTCGTGCCGAAGCATTGCTCGCGATGCCCCGCTATGCGCAACACCTGGATGAAAACGCCTTCATGCAGCGTGCTCTGGAGCTGGCGGAGGACCTTACCAACAGCAGTAATTCCTTCCTGCATTTCGTTCACGATGAGGAAGAGTGCATCGAGCTGATCACCTGGTCACGCCATACGGTTTACGATAAACACTATCCGGGCCGAGGTGATGGTATCTGGACAGATACCCTGCGCAAGTGTGAGCCGGTGGTGATCAATGACTATCCCGGTTATGCACAAACTCCTGATCATAGCGGGCGGCAAATCGAACTGCAGCGTTTACTCAGTGTGCCGATCATCGACAACGGCAAAGTGATGATGCTGGTGGGGGTGGGCAACAAGGACAGTGACTATACCGATCTGGATACCCAAACCTTGCAACAGATGGGTAATGAGATTTGGAACATCGTGCAGCGGCGCCGTGCGGAAAACAAGATGAGGCGCTTCTCGCGGGTGCTGGAACGATCATTAAATGAAATCTATATTTTCGACAGTGAAACCCTCCGCTTTGTCGATGTAAACCTGGGCGCACGTAAAAATCTCGGTTACTCCATCGAGGAACTGCAAGGCATGACACCGGTGGATTTGAAACCGCAGTTTACAATCCTGTCATTCGCTGAGCTGATTGAACCCTTGCGTAGTGGTCAGCAGCAAGAAATAGCCTTTACAACGCTCCATCGCCGCAAAGACGGCTCCAGCTACGCGGTTGAAGTCCATCTGCAGTTGATGGATGAAGATCCACCGGTCTTTGTCGCGGTCATTTTGGACATCACCGAACGTGAAGAGATGGAGAGTGAACTGCGTAAGCTGGCACAGGCGGTGGAGCAAAGCCCAGAGAGTATCGTCATCACCAATATCGATGCCGAGATCGAATATGTAAACGCCGCATTCACACGCAACACAGGGTACAGCAGAGAGGAAGTGAAGGGTAGAAACCCACGTATGCTTCAATCAGGTGATACCCCGAGGGAAACCTACATTGCGATGTGGGATACGCTGCGCAGCGGTCAGTCCTGGGGGGGGGAGTTTTACAATCGACGTAAAGACGGCGCTGTGTATATCGAAATGGCCCTGGTCGTACCATTGAAGCAACCCGATGGCACAATTACTCACTATCTTGCGGTGAAGGAAGACATCACCGAGAAGAAACGACTGGCCGAAGAACTGGCCGAGCACCGCCACCACCTTGAAGAACTGGTGGAAGATCGGACCTCGCAACTGACCGAGGCGCAGGAAAAAGCGGAAGCTGCGAATCAAGCCAAGAGTGTCTTTCTGGCCAATATGAGTCACGAGATCCGTACTCCTATGAACGCCATAATCGGGCTTACCCACCTGTTGCAACGAACCGATCCGACCAAGCAGCAGGCGGTGCGCTTGTCGAAGATTGATACCTCTGCAGGGCATCTGTTGTCGATCATCAATGATATTCTGGACCTTTCCAAAATTGAGGCCGGCAAGCTGACGCTGGAACATTCAGATTTCAGCCTGAGTACCATTTTTGATCAAGTCAAGTCGCTGTTAAGAGAACAGACCCGGTCCAAGGGTCTGAGTATTGAAGTAGACCAAAACGACGTGCCTGAATGGCTCAAGGGTGATCCTACCCGTCTGCGCCAGGCCTTGCTTAACTACGCCAGCAACGCTGTTAAGTTTACTGAGCAGGGCACGATTATGCTGTGTGCCAAAAAGCTGGAAGAACTCGAAGGCGAGATGCTGGTGCGCTTCGAAGTACAGGACAGCGGTATTGGTATTGAGTCCGATAAGCTATCTGATCTATTCCGGGCCTTTGAGCAGGCTGATGCGTCCACCACGCGTAAACATGGTGGTACCGGCCTGGGCTTGACCATTAACCGACGTCTGGCACAGTTGATGGGTGGCGAAGCGGGGGCAGAAAGTGAGCCGGGCAAAGGCAGCACGTTCTGGTTCACCGCCCGACTCCGTCGCGGTCAAGGTGTAAAGTCGGCCACTGCAGCAAAAAACTTAACGGATGCCGAAACCCAGTTACGGACCCGTTATGAGGGTGTTCGTATTCTGCTGGTTGAAGACAATGCCATCAACTGTGAGGTGGCCGTGGCGCTTCTTAGCGGTGTAGGCTTGGCGGTGGATACCGCAAAAGACGGTGCGGAGGCGGTGGCACTGGTGGGTGAGGGTGTCTATACCCTGGTGTTGATGGATGTGCAGATGCCGGTAATGGACGGATTGGAGGCGACCCGGGTGATTCGGGAAGACAATACGGACCTGCCCATCCTGGCGATGACAGCCAATGTGTTTGCAGAGGATCGTCGAGCCTGCCTGGATGCCGGTATGAACGACTTTGTCGCCAAGCCGGTCAACCCCCAGCATCTGTTTGCAACGCTTACCAAGTGGTTGCCAAAGCGGGACGCACTGATTTGAACCGCGCCGATTTTACCGGAGATTTTTTTGTGTAAGCTGCAATGAACACGGTCAAAAATACGAAGTGAAGTCGGCTACGCCAGAAAAATTTATTTTTTTAGTACACCAGAAATATTCAGAATTAATTCAGATAGTTTTATATATCATATTGTCTTTTGAAGCGACCTCCGAACTCCATGGATAAATAGGAGATTACTACTCATGGCACCGATGCCAGCGGTTTGCGCAAGAGATTACCGTGATTTTACATTTGATGTCGTCTCTCCGGAGTTGCCTTGTGGTGCTGGCTGGCTGGCAAACTGCTTGTTGGAGCTGAATATCCCGGTTTGGCAACCCTGGGGCTTTGAAGTCAATAATGAATGGCAACGCTTGGCACCCTTCCATTATCAATACAAAGCCAAATGCGAACCTTGGAAGCAGACACTGCCGGCACTACAGCACTTGCGCGAATATCAATTTAGTTCTGAGAGCGCGGCCTGTTTCCGCCATCAATGGCCGCTTGCATTTGGAAAAAGACGCCCGTTGGTTTTCTTCGTTCGTGATCCGCGTGATGCGCTTTACTCACACTGGCGTAGAGCTATTCACAATGATCCGGGTTTTTATTTATCATTCGAGGCTTTTGTTCACTCGCCTTATTATCATTACCCAATCACCTTTCGAGAATACCAACTCCGTTTCCTGCAAATCTGGAGAAGTTATCTCTCCAAATCTGATCACTTGATTGTTCGTTTTGAAGACTACAAAGCTGATGCCAGACAAACTTTATGCAGAGTTCTAGATTTTTTGAAGATTAAGGCCGGAGAAGATCAAGTTGATCAGGCGTTGGCTTGTTCGGATTTTTCTGTGCTTAAACGCGTCGAAGATCAACTGGAAAAGCAAGGGCTATTAGAACGAAAGTTTAACTACGCGGGCATGGCTTTTGAGTATCAACAAAGCTATACGCCCATGATGCACCAGTGTGTGGGATCAGACTTTGATGATATCTACCAATGGTTGGGCTATGCCAGTTACGTCGATGCTCGAAGTCAATCCTGCGACTTCCAGTCCGGTGACCATCGTATCAGCGCCATGATGGACGTTTTTGATCCACCCGGGAATCCACAAGGAGGGGATAGACGAAAACAGGGAGGTCAGTATCAGCGACGGGGGCCCTGTCGACATGCCATTCAAGGATCGGCGAAATGACGGGTCAACTGTATTGGATAACCGGACTTGCGGGCGCAGGGAAAAGCAGCCTCGCACGCAAGCTGTTTAAAGCCCTCAAACCGGCTACCCCTGAGCTTGTATATCTGGATGGCGATACATTGCGGGAGCTTTTTGATGCCAACGGGCTATATAGGGAAGCTGACCGCCACCGCCTTGCGTTGCAATATGCACACCTATGTTATTTGCTGACAAGTCAAGGCGTGGATGTTATTTGCGCAACAATTTCCATGTTTGATGATGTGAGAGCATGGAACCGCGAACATTTTCCAAATTATATCGAGATTTATCTCAAGGTCTCTTTTTCAGTTTTACAAAAGAGGGATCAAAACAAACTGTATAGCAACCATGCAAGACAACGAATAAATGATGCGGTTGGTTGTGATATAGATGCCCAACTACCGAAGCAGCCTGATATTGTTTTGTGCAATAACGGAGACAACACGATTGAAGAACTGGTGCGTCGAGTTCTGAAAAAAATATGAACAATTCACTTGCCTGGGATTACACGCCATTGGCGGACGCATATCAAAAGAGGCCAAACTATCCTCAGGCAATCATCAGTCAGATTATTGATTTCACAGGTCTGCAACCGGGTGACGATGTATGTGATATGGGGGCAGGAACAGCTAACCTATCAATTTTGCTGGCTAAGAAGGGTTTACAGATACGGGCACTGGAACCTAATTTAACCATGCGCCAGCTTGGCGTCCAACGTACCCGGCATTATCAAGAGATCGGTTGGATAAATACCATTGCGGAAGCCTCCCAGTTACATAGTAATGCCTATGACATGGTAAGTTTTGGCTCCTCATTTAATGTCGTTGATCGCACCGCTGCATTGCGGGAATCGCTGCGTATCTGTAAACCCAATGGTTGGTTCATGGCGATTTGGAATCATCGTGATCTGGATAATCCGTTACAGCAACGTATCGAAACCTGTATCAAAGGGAACTTACCTGGCTACGACTATGGTCTTAGAAGACAGGACCAGGGGAAGTTTTTGGTGCAAAGTGGCTTGTTTTCTCAGGTCGATTACTTTGAAAGCTCAATGCTGATAAAACAGTGTATCGACGATGTACTAGAAGCCTGGTGCTCACATGCCACTTTAAAAAGACAGACAGACAATGAGTTTACCGAGATTATTCAAAAAATAGCCGAAATCCTTCGTGAGGAAGATTCAAAAACCCTCGAAACACCTTACACGAGCCGTGCATGGGTAGCTCGGTTTCGTACCTGAAGAAACAACTCCATTATGCGCTCTCTTCAATTTTCAGGAAAAGCTGAGACTCTACATAAGCTGCAAGGCAGAGTGCGTCATGCCATTGTATTACCGCAACTGCATTTCAGTTTAAAAACATGGTTTGATGCAGACAGACATTGGGTTAATTTGGGATTGCAGGAAGAATGGCTGTCTCAGAAGCTTATTGTCCGTAGCAGTGCCCAGTCAGAGGATCACCAGCAGCATTCAATGGCAGGTCAGTTTCTGTCAGTAGCCCATGTGCAGGGAATTACAGCGATTGAAAAAGCTATTCACCAGGTAATCGAGTCATTTGATGACGAAAACCCATGTCATCAAATACTGATACAACCCATGGTCCAGAACATCCGGCTTGGTGGTGTTGCATTTAGCTATGAACCTGGTCGGACCAGCCCCTACTATGTGATCAATTATGCGTATGACTCGTCTGTCAGTCATTCTGTAACACAGGGCTTGGGTAACCCATTGAAACTGACGTATATCGCCAAATCAGCAGAGCCGAATCTTGGTGGTTGGAAGAAACAACTTTTAGATTTGCTCAAAGAGCTGGAGTGTTTGTTTGACAATGACGTCATCGATGTAGAGTTTGCCCTCACGTCTGAGGGTGAGCTCATTTTGTTACAGGTTAGACCGCTGGTATTGTCAGGAAAACGATCGGTAACAGCACAGCAACAAAAGACGTTGCTCACCCACTTGAAACAACGGTTCCGGCGAGCAGGTCAGGAGAGTTATCGATGCCTTGGACAAAGCAATCTCTGGGGTGTTATGCCGGACTGGAATCCTGCCGAGATCATCGGTTTGAGACCAAGACCTCTGGCATATTCCCTGTATCGAGATTTGGTAACAGATAAGGTCTGGGCACAGCAGCGGCACGATTATGGCTATCGTGATGTTCGGTGTGTGCCATTGATGCTGGATGTTTGTGGTATTCCCTATATTGACATCCGGGCCAGCTTTAATTCCTTTATTCCGAAGCAATTGCCCGATGAGTTGGCTGGTGGGCTGGTGGGCTGGTGGAGTATTACCTGCACCGACTAAAGGATCATCCACAATGGCATGACAAAGTCGAGTTCAAGATTGTGTTGGCTTCGGACCATTTTTGCCTGCACCAGGATTTGCAAGTTTTGTCGAGAAATGGATTTTCCAAAAATGACTGCCACCTGCTGCAAGACTCCCTCATGGAGCAGACGCGCAACATTATTAATCAACAACAGGGCTTGTGGTTAGGTGACTGCCAAAAGGTGCAAAAGCTTCCAAACCTGCATCAACAAATTATGAGGAGTCAGGTTGATGAAAAGACCAAACTGAGGAGCTTGCTTGCAATATGTCGCGAGTATGGCACCGGGCCTTTTGCAGGTCTGGCGAGGACAGCGTTTATGGCGGTCTGTTTTTTGCAGTCTCTGGTTAATCGAGGTGTTTTGTCAACTCTGGATCAGGCACTCTTTATGCGATCTTTGTCTACCGTAAGTGGGAGCTTGTTGCACGCCATGGGCACTACCAGCCGAGATCAATTTCTTCGTAAATATGGGCATCTGCGTCCCGGTATGTATGACATAACGTCTCCGCGTTACGATCAGATGCCGGACGAGTATTTTTGCTGGAGTTTTGAGACTCAAGAAACAAAGACTACATTATTTAGGTTGAACAAAAAACAACAAGTACAAATAGATGTGTTGCTAGAACAACACCATTACGAATTCACAGCGACCGAGTTCATGAGCTTTATCAAAAGAGCGATTGAGTGGCGAGAGAAAGCAAAATTTATTTTCAACCGAACTGTGAGTGAAATCCTTCTGCTTTGTCAACAACTGGGGCACCAATATCAGCTCGATAACCAGGATCTGAGCTTTCTGAAGATTGATCAGATTATTCAGTTGTCGAGTACAAAAACAGCATTGGAATTTGTGGTAGAAGCGCAAAAACAATACACACTAACCCAAGCGCTGGTTTTGCCTCCACTTATTACCATGACAGATGATTTTGATAGCTTTCAAATGCCGCCGCAGCAACCAAACTTCATCACACTTGAACGGATCACCGCACAGGTGGTGCACTTAGCGGCAATCCCAAGCGTCTCAAGGGGGAATCTGAGGGGGAAAATTATTATGCTGCCATCTGCTGACCCAGGTCATGATTGGTTGTTCACTCATCATATTGCGGGTTTGATGACTCGTTATGGCGGCTGCAATTCACACATGGCCATTCGTGCAGCGGAGTTAAGTTTGCCTGCCGTGATTGGCATGGGGGAAGTATTGTTTCAGCAGTTTTCAAACGCGCAGCTATTGATGCTCGATTGTGAACAGCAGACCATTCATCGATTGCAATGAAAAAGATTCTTATCACCCAGCGGGTTGATTATATTTCGTCACGTAAAGAGCGACGAGACGCTCTGGATCAACGATGGATATCCCTGATGTTGGCGGCAAATTTGTTGCCTGTTCCGGTTGCCAACAACCTTCATTGCGTAAAGCATATGTTGGAGCACGATCACTGCGATGGCTTGTTGCTGACGGGCGGAAACTCGCTAGTGGCTTGTGGTGGCAACAGTTCAGCACGTGATGATGTCGAGTGCTATTTGCTGGAATGGGCAATCAGGTATTTAAAACCAGTACTCGGGGTTTGTAGAGGAATGCAGCTCATACAGCATTACTATCAGATTCCGCTGGAACCCGTTCCTGACCACATTGGTGTACAGAAGCATTTGGAGGTGGTTGCAGATGACCAAGTTGCGCAAATGTACCGCAGTTTAAAGTCAGTGTCAGTTTTTCACCGGGTAGGCTGCTACCTGAGCCAACCGCCACTTAAAACTGTCGCCAAAACTGCGGAAAATGTGATCATGGCCATTCGACATGAAACCCTACCTGTTTATGGTGTCATGTGGCACCCGGAGCGAGAGGAGAGGATGAGAGAGAAACACATTCAACACCTGAAGTTTGTCTTGGATCGTTGAAAATGAAAGGCATAATTTTGGCGGCAGGCAGGGGAGAGCGCTTAGGCAGCTTGACTAAAAACCAACCAAAGTGCTTCACAAAAATACAAGGAAAACCGTTGATTCAATGGCAGTTGCAAGCATTACAATCAACAGGTATTAGTGATATTGCGGTTGTTACGGGTTTTCGGTCGGATTGCTTTAGCTATGATCTGACCTACTTTTTCAATGATCAGTGGGCCGTAAGCAATATGGTGACCTCCTTGCTGACCGCCTCAGCCTGGCTTGAAAAAGAAACCTGCATCGTCAGTTATAGTGACATTGTTTATTCCGCTGACGTGGTTCAGTCGCTTCAGGCAACCTCTGGTGATGTTGTGATCAGTTACGACCCAAACTGGTTAGAGCTGTGGCAACTAAGATTCGAACATCCGCTGGATGATGCTGAAACGTTTCGCACCAGGCACGGCCGCTTGCTGGAGATTGGAGCACAACCCGAGTCAATAAATAATGTGGAGGGCCAATACATGGGTTTGTTGCGAATCACACCGGCGGGATGGCGACAAATGACTGATTGTTTGGCGACCTTGCCGGTTCGGACGCAGCAGCAGCTTGATCTGACTGGTTTGTTGAGCAGAATGGTCATGCAAGGCGTGAACATAAGGACGGTTCCGATCACAGACCGTTGGTTTGAAGTAGATACCGTGCGTGATTTAGCTTGCTATGAGGCCTTAGGCCGAGACGAATTTCCAAACTTCAATTGACTATTATTTTTAAGGAACACCCCTCTTTGATTAACATTCGGAAGCAACGCCTTATGCCCTCTAGAGTAGAAAACATTTTTAACGAAAACGCTCGCACCGATTATATGGCAGTCAGTTCCGATGTAATTTCCGTGCACGGCTCGGTATCCACAGGCGCACATTTGGCCGTATAACAACCGGTACTGGTAGTGTCCGGACGGCAGTAAATAGCACTACTTGGTGCCCTTAATAGCCAAGAGTGAATTGCGGAGCAAATCGCCATACACAGACACCAGCAAATCTGATGCCGCACGTCTCTTCCACATGACCGGCGATGCTTCGATAGTTCTTGCTGCGGAGTTCAAGAAAGAAGCCGTCAAATAAGTTTTCTTTTTGAGAGAGCCATGGGTGTCGCAGCTCTCGTTGGGCTATGATCCTTTTTCGCACCCAGAGAACTTATCGCAACACTTGCTAGCAAAGCGCCGAGAGATGGGTTGGTCCATCAAAGAAGCCGCTCGGGCACTCGGTGTCGATCCAGGCACGTGGAGCAAATGGGAGCGTGGACAAACTATCCTTTACCGTCAACATCGTGAACTTGTAGCGAGGATAATCGACCTATCCGCTGGTGCCTTCGACTAGCATCTCAGTAGTAATTAGGAAACAAAGTTATACGTCAAATTTTAATCGTATTGCAAACGAAACCCCTGCACCGTATCTCCTCCTTCCGTTTCCCCGAAGAAGCGGCTATCGGTGAAGTTACCTATTGGGATTCGAAATCCAGGCTTGTTAATAGGGTTGAGTCCGCCGGCAATTAGAACACAAAAAGGTTCATCAAATGCTTCATCCAAATCGCAAAAAATGTCTCCGAATGGTGCTGAAACTTCAGGCGGATTAACTGGTTGCAGTACCTTGTACACAAGTTTTCCCTCATACCCACCACCGGAAGGTATGCGCCCTTGTTGAATCATGAAAACACCCGAAAACCAAGTCCAAGGTGCGTGTTCCTCTTCGCTGTACCTTTTGAACACCAGCGTCCACAGACTCACGTATGGGTTATAAGACACCAGCGGTAAAAGATAGGGTGTTTGCTCAGCAAAAAAAGCTTTGCCTGCATCTCCGTACATAATCGGCACCATGAACTGCACGGAGCCATCATTGAGGGTCACACGGGCATACGCACGCTGAAGAAACTCAATACGGATCGGTGGCAGCACTTCAGGCGCATTGGGCGCTTGGTAGGGACAACCCAGACAGTTACCACCGGTAAACCGATTCGGCTCGACTTCCAGTTCCCACATAACACCGGGTTGTTCGCTGCGTATAAGACGATTGGTGATCAGCGTCCACTCAGGCTCACCTGTGACACCATAGCCAAAGTAATAACCGGCCATGATCCCATTCTGGAACTCCAGCGCAAGGCCGCTGCCGGATTGGTCTGGATTATACCAGTGACCCGGTTCCGGGTAAGGCACCTGGGTGAGTTCATCACAACCAACACAGGGGACATAAGGGCCTTCCTGCGCGAGAAGAGATGCTGCTGGCAAAGCCAGCAGCATCAGTGCAGAAAGCAGTTGTCTGATCATGTTAGTCTCTAGTTACAAAAATTGATAAAGGTAAGAGTTAACTGAGAACTTAATGTACCACACCCGCTACCATTACAGGCCCTGATTTTAATGTACTTGGTCGAATATCGAGAGACGTAAATAAGTGCAGCAGTGGGAGAACCAAAGTAATTGACTTCAGGGAATGAAAAATTGCTCCAGGATGAATAAAGAATCTGATAATGTTCTGCATTTGTTACTGAATTCCAGTTAACAAAACTCTGGCTACCGCATGCTTCTACAGAGATTCCGGTGGGTGTTCCAGGAGCAGAATGTGGGTAAGATTCGAAGTATTTGACGTAGAATGGCCAAATGGAACTACTGGGCACTATGATATAGGAGGCCCTATGCTTACATACCCCATATTTGAGGATCCAAACTGTGACTAAATCTTGAATAAACAAAGAAAAAAAGCACTAGTCTTGCTGATATCAGCCTTTATGCTGCTATCATTTTTTATTCTTGTTTGGCAGCAGTGATCTGCGAATAACGCTGCACGCCCCGTGTCAGACTGGCAACGTCAACCAACCAGCTTGTCTGGCGGCATTAGAGTATTAGAACCACCTGATTCCATACCGAACTCAGCAGTGAAATGATACATCGCCGATGGTAGTGTGGGGTTTCCCATGCAAGAGTAGGTCACTGCCAGGCATCAAATAAAAGAGCCTCGTCCTTTGGACGGGGCTTTTTTTTGGGTCGAAGAAAAGGCTGACAGAGTTCAAAGCAACTGGCCGACAAAGAATTAGGATTTCGGCCGTTGTGCCCTGCAGGACCACGAACGAATACTTTCAGTATTTGTTCGTACCATGGGATTACCTTCACACAATATTCACCTGGCAAAGCAAGACTCCGCAGGCGTTTATGTACGCCACCGGCCTGAGACGACCTTGCTTTATCAGATCGTACGGGAGTACTGGCCCGAGTTCCAGGCCGAGTTGACCAGTCATGGTAAGTACCTGCCAGGATACGTTGCCAAAGAATTTGATGAGTATCTGAAGTGCGGAAGACTTGAATATGGATTCCTGAGAGTACGGTGTGATTCTTGCCACGATGAGAAACTGGTCGCTTTCAGTTGCAAGAAACGGGGTTTCTGTCCCAGTTGTGGGGCACGTCGCATGGCGGATAGTGCTGCTCTGCTGGTAGATGATATCCTGCCCCATCAAGCCATGCGCCAATGGGTTCTCAGCGTACCGTTTCCGCTGCGCTTCCTGTTTGCCAACGATCCCAAAGCCATGACCGGGGTATTGGGCATTGTCTACCGCACCATCGCCACACATCTGACACACAAAGCGGGCTTTACAAAGCCTGTGGCACAAACGGGTGCTGTAACCTTGATCCAGCGCTTTGGCAGTGCGCTGAACCTGAATATTCATTTTCACATGCTGTTTCTGGATGGTGTTTACATTGACGCCAAGAATGGAACTTCACGGTTTCGTCGGGCTAAAGCCCCGGCCATTGATGAACTGACCAGGTTAACGCATACCATCGCACACCGTGTCGGCGGTTACCTTGAACGCAGAGGTCTGCTGGAACGTGATACCGGCAATGCCTATCTAAGCCATGAGGCTGTGGCCGTCTCGGATGAGGACCCATCAATTGACCTGCTCGGAAGCTCGATTACTTACCGCATTGCATTAGGTCCACAGCAAGGTCGCAAGGTTATGACTTTGCAGACCTTGCCAGATTGTGGAGATGACCCGTTTACAACAAGGGTGGGAAATGTAGCTGGATTTTCACTGCACGCTGGGGTTGCCACCAAAGCCAATGAACGAGCGAAACTGGAACGCTTGTGCCGATATATTACAAGACCCGCGGTATCCACAAAGCGGGCGCAACGGCACGACCCATGTGATATTCGAACCACTGGATTTTATTTCCAGGCTGGTTAGCTTGGTTCCCAAGCCTAGAGTAAACCTCACTCGATTTCATGGCGTGTTCGCGCCGAATAGTAAACATCGGGCTAAGGTAACACCGGCCAGACGGGGCAAACGTAAAATATCCAACTCAGCCGACCAAACCCCTGCCGAAAAACGGGCCTCAATGAGTTGGGCAAAACGATTGAAGCGTGTTTTCAACATAGACATTGAAACCTGCAGTGAATGCGGTGGTGACGTCAGAATCATCGCCAGTATTGAAGACCCGGCAGTTATTCAGAAAGTACTTGCCCACCTCGAAAACACTACAAGTACTGCAGCGACAGCGCTGCTGCCGGATTGCCGTGCATCACCCAGCCTGCCGGTAGGTATATTCGACTGAAGAAACTTATCAACCATGACTCAGATTTGCTGGTCCCATTTTGGTAACGGTATGGCCACTCTCGTCCCGGGTTCCAGAATTGGAGAAAAACAAAGTGGCATCCGGCCAATATATTGATCTGAGCGCGCAATGTTGACCATTTTGCAGGCCATTTCAATTGAATGATGGGTGTGCGTTGCCGTTTTGTACTTTGAGGTTTGAGTGAATATAGCGTTTATTTTGCTTATACTCTGCAAGGTCTGCCACATAAATTCTGATTTCTTCACTCATTGCTCTGTCTCCTTAGTCGCGATTGAGGTTCAAAAAGCGCTTTTTGCGCTGCGTATGAACCTCTGGCGGCGTTGCCGAAACGGCGGGGGTGAAAAAATCCAGAAAAATTGCGGAGGGTCTGCCCCGCGAAGCGGATCAGGCGGAAACCGTCATTATTCTTGATTTTGAGGGGATGCAATGCCCCTCAGCGCTTTTCCCAGAAGTCGGGGCTTTGCGGGGTGTCCCCGCTGGAAGGGGTGATGGAAAACGCCAGCATTGCGGCGGTTGCAATCAGGGGAAGGCATTCCCCTTCTGGGTGGTTTGTCTCGCTTTTAAATGACCTTGATAGTCAGCGTTAAGTCATATTGGCCAATGATACTGTTCGGCCACATTTCTTTTGAAAGAGAGATGTTCTTGTTGCCATGGGTAACTTGGTCATTCTTGCTTTCAGCAATCAATGCTTCCAAATTGGTGGAAATATTCTCTCCCAAAGATGCAGATAAAAGTGTTTCCGCTAAGGCAACAAATTTAGGCACAGTATCTTCGCTCTCTGGCAGATGCATGTAGAGTTTGAGTTTAAGAGATTTGGCAACAAACCGATCCCCTGAAACAGAGTAGGTTGCTGAGTTCGTTATAACGTCATCGCTGAGATCAAAATGCTCTGATTGTGAATACCATTCCCCATTCCCAACGTTGTGGTAGTACCCCATTTTCAGCCCTTCTGTTTCCAAGAAGGTCATTGCCTCATAAGGGGACCAGCCCTCGACGGCTGGGATGGTCTTTGGATTCTTTTATATTTTATCAATCTCTTCAGAGACTTGATTGAGCGCTTAACATCGGACTTGCTGTCAAGTCGATTGTAGGTGGTTGTGCCAGCCCATCGATCTAAAAGTCTGGCCCGCAAGTGAAATCCAAGAAACGATTTCCATTTCGCATATCTGAGAATTTCAGGGTCGGGGCAATCAAAGCCGATTCTGAGAAATACTCGTTCGTACGTCATGTACACGGAAAGCAGATAGACGAACGGCAAAAAAAGTAGTGACAGTAGAGGTGGCGTGTAGAAATCAACAAGCGTTTCCAAACTGGCAAAATCGGAAAAGCCCACGACAAGGTTGTAACCAGCAAACCCAAAAACATATATGCCGAATGCGATGAGTATGCCGTTGATTAGCTTGGCGACGACTAAATGTTCTTCATCTTGTTCCGCCACAGCAAGCAATCCACCAAGAAAGATTCCGAGCGGTACAAGTATTAGCTCGCCGATCAAGTTGAAAGTATAAAACGTTAGGATAAACTCTAGGACGACTATCAGGCTGATATTGTCTTTTACCTCATTCCTGAAGTAGTGAGGGTCCTTAGATAGTTGGTCGGCGCGAAACACGGCCAAAATTCCAACAAAGAAAAACCACAGCAACGTAGCCTTGATTTGACTGAATCCAACTTTCCATAAGCCAACTTCATGCAGCACGTAGATCATGATTAAAATGTAGATCAGCATAAAGCCGTAAATTTTTCGCAAGGGTATGCTGAAAGCAGTGGTAAAGATCGAACGTAGGCTGGCGCGATACTTGTTTTGCCACAAAACCCAGGCCAAAAAAACTGCGGCCCAAATAGTAATGCCACCTCTCTGTTATTCAGGAGATCCAAGTTGCCGTTTTCCATTCATTGCTAATGTTTTGTTGTGCTGAGTTAATCCATTGATTTGTCATGTTCTGAGCAATGTCTTATTGGCAGTGTTTTCTGACCAACACGTTTACAAGATACGGTTTTCCCATTGGAATTTTTTCCATGATTTTGTCGATAGATTTTGCCTTTAAAACGCATTGAAAATTCGGAGTTGCCAAAGGGATTTTGTATTGCAGAGTATTTGTAAATCCTGAATCCAACCAACCGTTATCATCTTGCTCAGGAGAATCTTGCCTTTCGAAGTATGTCTTGCACTATGGAATGCTAATTTCGGTCGATGATTGGAGCTGCTCGATGAGCCAACTTAACAAGCCATTGACTCAATCACTCAAAGCCGACCAAATAGTTACGGGCTCATCGAGCTGCTCCCATCAGGCCCAGACGCAATGAACGTTACGAACAGGCCGAATGTATATACGCCGCCGGATCCAGCAATCAATATCTTGGCGAACTGGGCGAGGCCATCTAAAGGCTATCATTCACTCGATTACCTCAAACACTCCTGGGTGATCTGACTATAGTGAGATCTAAACCATAAATTTTCTTCGTTTAAAATTACGTCTTCGTAGGGATAATCGTTCACAAGAAGGCATTCATCTAACCCTAGAGAAATTACCAAGTTATATAACTCGGGGGTTTTTTGTAATGAGCCACGGACCAAAGCCGACGTCGCATAAAACTGACTGTCGTTCGTGAGTTCCGTAGCCAGTTGAGGCGCTTCGAGAATAAAGCGCTTTAGCCATTCTGTTTTTCCCTTCATGATATTTTGAAGAAGCAATATTGATTGCAATGGCTTCGTATGTTCAAGGTCCAGTGACATTTCCCAGACCTCGTCATTATCTGGACTCAACAGTTCAGATTGAACATATAATGACTGGTACAAATCGCCTGCATCAACTGCACCAAACTCGAAAAGCGTGGCAAGTGATTTTCTTGAATCCCGTGCAATTGCGGTGCCCAATGGAGTCAATCCATTGGTGAACTTATAATTCACTAAGTCTCGATGCTCCTGCAATAAGTGTTTTACCGTCTTGGGAAGATCATGAAACACAGCAGCCTGCAACAAGGAAGCCGCTGTAGGAAAGTTTAGCGATCCATTTCCACGCTGTATGAACAATCTCGCAACTTCGTCATTGCGACTTCTGATCGCGAAGTCAACCAAAAGATAATTCAGTTGAAGCGAAGATTCACTGAGTGCGCGGTCGCTAAGTTCACTTGCCTCCTCGTCATTACGAAGCCTAGCTATGTTGCAGTAAAGGACAGTGGCATTTTCACAATTTGTCGACGCTTGCAACTCAAACTCAACTTGTAAATCGAGCAACCTCTCACCACCTATTTCTTTGATTCTTTCAATGGCGACCTGCAGTTTTTCGGAGAACGGCAATACCTCAGTTTTGTCATTGAACAAATCAATCGTGGAGTCTAGTGGCACGCTCGTAAAAACAAAGTATCTTTGTCCTGCTTGAATTGAGGTGGATTCCCTGAATCTTATTAATGATCTATCAACAATCTGATCCCGCGTTGGCGCGCCATTCACGTTACTCAGGTCGGATTTACTTGATAGATTGTTACGAGATAACTCGAATACGGAAGTACCGTCTGAATAATTGAACTTTGAGATCGGTACGGAAGCCCTGGCTAACTTGCCTGGCTCCAAATCGCAATCATCCCCTTTTATGCATGCCAGTAAATCGATTTCCACATCTTGAGTATAACCGTGGATACCCTGTGGCCAAGAAGCTCGCGCAAGATCCTGGATTTCGATTATGAATATGCCTTCATAATGTTGGTAAGACTTTATCGTACTCCTGAGGAAATCATCTTGCCCTCCTTCCAACACTTCCTTAATTTGAACTTCAACAGCTCGAAGTTCGTTTGCAGCTGTGAATAGCATTAATGTGAGCAATAAACGAAACATAACTTAGCTACCGCAAGGAAATGAGACTTGACATGCAGAGTAGCCTGGCATCTCTGACGTTAAGGGGTATGTAAGCCCTGTAGGGATTTGATTTCCATTAGGATCCACAGTGAAAATATCTTCGCCGGAATGATTAACGTGAAGACACTCATTTCGGCATGTTTGATCTACATCATCATCGAATATATCATTTGCTGCCGCTAGTCCAACAGCACAGCTTTGCGCTGAATTGTAATTTCCGTCCAGCGTGTTGTGGTAAGGGACTTCAAGCGCTTCAAATTCTGAGATATGCACTCCTTCATGTGTTTTTGTTGCATTGATTTGGGCTTGAGTGCGATTCTTGAATTGTCCGGGGCTATTAGGGATTGGTAAATTTGTCGCAATCTTTGTGGACAGATTACCTTCGGCCCCGCCTGTTATCAGCCACTTAATTGAGCCGCCAACACAGAAGTTACTGCAGGCTGGCTTGTCTTGATTGGTTTCATTGTTTATTGCAGGAATAGCCTTTCCGAGAGCTCCTACTTGTGAGAATGGCAGTTCTGCATGGGGCGCTGTTACCCAGGCTGGTCGAGACATTGGACTGGGGGCTTGTGGCGCATCGCATTCGACTGGCAATGTTGCGGAGGCAGACTTGAGCCCACTGTCAACGAAGGTACACATCACACTAACACTGATGGTGAAGTATCCGGCCGATGTGAAGGTATGAGTAATGGTTTTACTCAGCCCACCTACGCCGCCGCCAATATATGAACCATTGGCGTAGAAGAAGTACAAGACAAGCCCACAATTTGATGTGGTCCAGGCAACGTTGGCTTCAATATTTACGGGTACGCCCGTAAAAGCGGTGCTTGGAACATTCAAAGTTGGATACGCCGTGATGCCTGTCACACAATTGACTGACTCATATTCCGGCGGTAAAAAGAAACTGTTTGAGGCTTTATCAAATTGACGCTGCGTCATCGGTTCTTGAGCCAGAGCGTTGTAAATTCGCCTGCGCTGATCAGCCGCAAGTATGAGTGAGTCTGGATTGATCAGCCCAATGTCAGTGGGGATATCCAAGAGCTGCAGTGCTTCGTTCCAGTTGACAACCATTCCAAATACACCACGCGAGCGGGCATAGTGAATGTCTGAACTTGATCCGAAAGTATTTGATGCCCGACGCTGATTCACCAAACTACCTAAAGTCCGTTCATCCAACTGTTTGCGAATATCAGCCTCACCATCGGAGTATTGGTAATGATTGGTTCCGAATACGTCGCTCTCAATAGATGTAAGCCTACCGGAGGCATCATATTCACACTGCATCACCTGATCACCCCAATCGAGTGTTTTGGGGTTCCCATCCGCATGGTATTGAATATCAAGCTGACCTTGAGGTTGAAACTCAACACGCGATACCTGGTTATCATTGTTTAGAGTGATGCTTTGACCAATAGGATCACCGAGAATTCCAATGCTTTGAAAATCGGTCAGATTTCCGGTGGCATCGTAATCGAAATCCTGGAAGCTGCCGTCGGGTCGGATGGTGCCTGTTCTGAACCCTAGAGCGTCATAGGCATATTCATGTTCAGTGCCATCCGGAAAAGTGATGGAAGCGAGCCTGCCTCTGGTGTTATAGGCGAATTGACTGGTGCCTTCTTCATTTTCCAATTGCGATAAAAGACCATCATCATTGTATGCATACGTTGTTGTGGTACCACCTTCGCTTTGACTGATGAGATCACCTTGATCATTGAACCCGTATTGAATGGTGTTGCCATTCCAGGTTCTGCTAATCAGATTTCCCTTGACGTCATAATTAAGCGTTTGATAGTTACCGTCCGTATCAGACAGCGCGATGTTTCGGTCTTCCCAATCAAAAATGTATGTGAGCTCTATCTCACCTTCTGGGTCATAACGCACCAATCGCTCAGGATTACCAAAAGAGTCAAAAGTAAATGTGCCTCTTAAGCTGCCATTGTGTCGAAGTGCTGCTACGTTATTCGAAGCGGTGAGTTCTATTTCACTTTCAAAATTGTCCGGGTTGATGATCGAGGTTGTAATTCCGAGCGAATTTTGTACAAACTGGCTTGAGTCTCCAGCGTCATTGGTGACCGTTGTTGTATTTCCATTGTACGAGGTAAGTGTGTTTTTCATGACGTATTTTGGTGCGTTTTACTCTTCCGTCTTGATGATAGGTTATTGATGCTGCCCGATTTCCTTCTGGATCGATCACTTGTGTTATCTGGGCTTTAGCGTATTTGTAGTCCCAACTGTTCCCACCAAGATCTGTCACGGTCGCAAGTTCTCCTTTGTTGTTATAGCTGTAGGAGACCGACCGACCTTGGTCGTCTGTTATTTCGGTGACCTGTCCGTTCGCATTACGGAAGATAGATACAAAATGTCCATTTTGGCCCGATACATTCGAGAGACGACTTTCAGTTCCGTAACTTAAAGTGAGCGAATTTCCGTTATTGTCAGTGACCTCAACCAATCGGGCCACATCATCTTCCAGTACGAATCGTTTGACCCACTGATTTCGAAAGGTCAGCAAAAATCCATCAGACGTCGCGGTCAAATTCTTGACGTCTGATGGGTGTGGCACGCTCAAAGAGAATGTGTCATTTGTATTGCTGAATTCGCTGACGCTTAAGCTGTCGTCCGTGTAAGTAAGCGATCCATCTGAATTGACCTTGATGATTTCAGCGATACTGATACGCCAGCCTGCTGAAAAATCAGATTCACCGGTATATGCACTATCAAATACTCGTGCAAACACCACAGGCAGACGCCCAACAGTCACCATGTCACGGCGAACGAAAGTCAGGTTGCCCTTCCCCACATTCACAAATCCCTTTTGAACACCATTGAAAATGGATTGTTCATTTGTGAAAAAAGTATTCACTCTCCTGCGCTCTGAAAGCTCGTTGAGCATGTCAATTTGAGAATTGTTTCAAAATTTGTTTTTTTAGTGAAAAATTCTATGACTGAATTTATATATAGTGAAACTCATCGGATAAATCTCTCACTTGATTTATGCTTTTTTTACTTAGAATTCTTTGGGTTCTTCCGTGGGCTCTTTAATGTCTATGTCGAAATGCCCTGTAAATCACTATGGAAAATTGGAAAAAGCCAAAAAGCCAGGACATCCATATCGAGTGAAATATCCTACAGGACGTGATGCGGTTTTACCCTGTTAGCTATTTGCGGTTCCGGCTTAGACTGGTTTCATGCCAAAGCCAAGATACCGCCAGGTCTCCATTGAAGACACGCCGTATTACCACTGCATCTCCCGTTGCGTGCGGCGGGCCTTTTTGTGTGGTGAAGATCCAGTTTCAGGATTCAACTTCGAACACCGCCGTCAGTGGATCGTTGATCGAATCAAGTTGCTATGTTCGGTGTTTGCCGTTGACCTATGCGCCTACGCTGTCATGAGCAACCACTATCACATCTTGATCCGGATTGATGTCGAGCAGTTAAATACCTGGTCTGATGAAGAAGTTGCTAAACGCTGGATGAAAGTTTTTACAGGACCACTGTTAATGCATCAGTATTTGGGCAGTGCAGATTTAACTGAATCTGAGCTTGAGTGGGTGGCTGAACTATTTGCAACCTGGCGTGAACGACTGGCTGATCTGTCCTGGTTCATGCGTTGTATCAACGAACCCATTGCACGCATGGCCAACCGGGAAGACCATTGCAGCGGTAGATTCTGGGAAGGTCGCTTTAAGTCACAGGCGCTGTTGGAGAAGGTGAGACGGGTAACCCGTCGAGAGGCTGGCCTGGGCCATGCACGGGCCGTACTGGCCTGTATGGCTTATGTGGACTTAAACCCCATTCGTGCAGCCATGGCAAAGACACCAGAACAATCGGATTACACATCCATTCAAGAACGCATACTACGGCCAGAAGACTCCATCCTGCGGTCCTTTGCTCCACAAGATGAGGAAGGTATTCCATTCAGCCTTAAAGACTACCTGGAGCTGGTGGACTGGGGAGGCAGAGAGGTCAAGCGTTACAAGCGGGGTTATATCCCGGCCCCTGCACCACCAATCCTGACCCGACTAAAAATGAATGCTGCGCCGGTGTTGGATTACCTTGCCAAAGATGAGCTTCCGTCGTTTGGTGCGCTGGGACCGGTGAGTATGCTTAAAGCTTTTGCCAAGTCAGTTGGTCGAAAATTTATAAAGGGTCATGCCTTTGGAAACAGACTCTGTCCCGTAACTGATGGGTAGGGGTCAGACTCGAATGGGACATTCGAATCTAACCCCCGTTTGATCCCTCATGTTTAGAAGTTGTCCGGTCGTGCACTCAAACGCCTGAAAGCAATTGCTTCGGCGAGATGTTCGATGCTGATTTCATCAGCTTGATCCAGATCCGCGATGGTACGTGACACCTTCAGGATACGGTGGCAGGCGCGTGGTGACAGGAAAAGCTGCTCAACGGCATGTTCAAGCAGATTCAGTGATTTTCCGCGGATACTGCAAAATTGCTCTATCTCGCCGTTGTCGAGTAAAGCATTGGCTTTGCCGGCACGATCCGATTGCACTCGCCGCGCTTCGACCACCCGCTCCCTGACGATGGCAGAGCATTCTGAGTTACCCCTGGGTGCGTTCAATATCGACGTCTTGGGCCGTAATACCTCAATTTGAATATCGATCCGGTCGAGTAGCGGCCCGGAGATCCTGCTGTGGTAACGCTGGATCTGTTCGGCGCTGCAATTGCAGCGGCCGCTGTTGTCACCGGCCATGCCACACAGACAGGGGTTCATTGCCTTTTTGCCATTTGCTCATGTTTCTCTTAAGTCATTGATTCCAAAGCCATACGACTTTGAGCCAAAAACTCTGGGAGAACATGTGAGAAAGAAACGTCTTGAAATGGGACTCATGCAAGACGAAGTCGCTGCGCAAATCGGTGTGAATCCATGGTCTATCCTAAATTGGGAAAAAGGCAAGACAGAGCCATTCATTGCTTCCATCCCCGCCATCATACGGTTCCTGGGTTACGATCCGTTCCCGCAGCCACAGACATTGTCCCAACACCTGCTCGCGAAGCGACGGGCGATGGGCTGGTCGATCAAAGAAGCAGCCAATACAGTCGGTGTTGATCCATCAACCTGGAGAAATTGGGAGAGAGGAAAGCTGATTCTTTATCGTAAACACCGAACTCTTGTGGCTCGATTTTTGGAATTGTCTGCCGATACTCTTGACCAGGAAATGGCGGCACGTTGGAATCAGTTGCACGAACGTGCACTTTAGGTTCCGATTTCGGTATTCCAGCACGATATAGCACGGACTCATACTAAAGAGTCTCCGGTAGGGTCGGTTCAGTCGCCTGGGTCGTGTCGTTACGTACAAGCGTTTTTTGTTCAAAGCACCTAACTATTGAGGGTTAACGTTAACCTTTTTTCTGAAGCTCCCTCAGAAAAGCCAGAATTCGATCAACTTGCTCCCACTCCACAATTGAAAAGGTGTGTGCATAAAAATCCTGCAATGACCAACCGGGTTGGCATAATCCGGTATGAAAACAATTTTCTATTGTACGTATATTATTCGGGCCGCAGTAAGAATTTGCTAGGAGCTCACATTGATATAGATTCAGCGCGCCAATTTGCAATTGACGTCCTTGTACACCCGCAAACAGTCTTGGATCTTGCCCTAAATTGAACCCCCTCCTGTTAAATTTATCGATTTGAGGCAAGTTATGTATCAGTTGTTTGAGTAATTCCAAATCTTGCCAACTCGTTGCATTAGCAATTGCATCCCACATCCACTCGTCTCTTTCATTTTTAGACGACAGCCCTAGGTATTGTTTTTTTAGCTCTTCCGAATAAGAAGTCCAGTCGTTTCGAAATTTTGCTGTGATGTCCACATACTCATCATCGCTAAAAAAAACTCCTTCACAATACTTCCGAAGATTTTCAACAGTCTCCTTCAAAGGTCCAAAGTTTGTGGGTCCAGGACGATTCTGGCACATTCCGGCAAGCACCGATTGCCCCTCTTCAGCCTCTTTAGTCAGACCAAAAGCATAAAGCTCATCAATAATTTTCTGCGCTTCTGCACCTGTTTTCGCACTATAGAATCGTCGTGAAAACTCAATCTTTTGCTGCCTAACTTCGATTGCATCCGACTGTTCTGCTAGAGGTTTATTTACTTTCCCTACCTCAGCTGATTTGCTTGAGCTTTCTTTATCGTCCTGATTAGTGACAGGGCCTACCTGAGGATGAATTAAATCATCAGTTTTATTCGAAATCTCTAACCATGTGATAGCTGTCAGTAGCAATGCAACAACAAAAATTACGCTCAGGTATGTTTTTCGCATCATATGCTGTACTCATTTGTTAAATGCAATTGGTAAGGGCTACCATACTATAGGTCAAAAACCCGCAGTTTATACCCCAATGTTGAGTACCACCAGCCGGGTAAGTAATCCAAAAGGGATCATCGGAGAAACCCACGAAATTTGCAGCATAATCAGCGAGCTTTTCCTCTGTGCTAGCACAGCTTGTATCTTTGTGATCCTCAAGAAAAGTTTTAGTATCGTCATGTATATCTTCTTCTAGACCAGCAATCCAAGCATCCATTGTTGCGAACCAGGACTCAATCAAATGGTTCATAATATCGTAAGTCGTGATGTCCATGCGGACGTTTGGATTGATCCCAATTACTATTACTTCTTCCATCGCCTCGGAATTCTCGGTCGGAAAACATAAAAATGTACCTAACAGGCCACAGAGAATTATATTTTTGGTGGCAATGTAGGAGTACCATACCTGTTGAGACACTTTAGAGTTAGAATCCTCTGACTTCGGGAGGGGTCACTGTGAACAAGGAAGCACGTGCTTATTGTCTGCTTCAGAGAAAGATTGCAGCCATAGAATATGCGGAAAAGTGGGGA
>JAJFLB010000013.1 GCA_021772915.1 Gammaproteobacteria bacterium
AAGCCAATGAGCGAGCAAAACTAGAACGTTTGTGTCGTTATATTACGAGGCCGGCGGTATCTACAAAGCGCTTGTCAATGACCCGAAACGGCAGGGTACGCTACGAGTTGAAAACACCTTGGCGCAACGGTACGACCCATGCGCTGTTCGAACCACTGGATTTTATTTCCAGATTGGTTTCCTTGGTGCCTAAACCGCGTGTAAACCTCACCCGCTTTCACGGTGTGTTCGCACCCAACAGCAAATATCGTGCGCTGGTCACACCGGCCAGGCGGGGCAAAAATAGGAAACGCCACTCCGCTGATGAGGCCGACCAGACCCCTGCCGAAAAACGGACCTCAATGACCTGGGCAGAGCGATTGAAGCGTGTTTTCAATATTAATATTGAAACTTGCGCTAACTGCGGTAGTGAGGTCAGGATCATTGCCAGTATTGAAGATCCGGCAGTCATTCAGAAGATACTCGCCCACCTGGGCGACATGGCAAGTTCTGCAGCAACAACACTGTTACCGGATTGCCGGGCGTCGCCAAGCCTGCTCATGGGTTTATTCGACTGAAGGAATGGATCCAATCATGGCATTGACTGGCTGTCCTCAATTTTGGTAACGGTATGACTAAACTCGTCCCGATGTATAATTTGGCGTGAAATACCAATGCATCCAACTGTACTTCAAATCAAAACGCTCAGCGTTGACCAATTTGCGCAACAATTTAGCTGAAGCCCCGATATGAATGGCTATTCGATATATTGGGGTTTCTGGAAATATAGTGTTTAAATTACCTATACTCCCTATACTCTACTGTTGCTGGCAAACCAAGACGCAGTATGACGAAGCAACATATTTGAAAGCCTTGCAGCGTCGTGGATCACCACTGGTGGCAAAAGCTGCTTAAAAAATAGTTGCAAAACGACTCAGGGCCAGAAGCGGACCATTAAACCAGAGCTAACGTGAGATAAGCAGGCTGGCCTGGAGAAAGAGCCGGCAGCAAAGCATTTCTTCGCAATAGGCTCAAACGGTGCCATATACTTTGAAAACGTACAGCTGCCAGATTTTGCGACGATCTCAGTCAGAACACAATACTTTAAAGTGCTAGTCCAAGCGCCTCTTTTAACGGTTTCAGGTAAGGCTCGTAGTGACGCCATTGGTCAAGGCCGCTTTCATAAATCGGTTGTCGAACCTGTTCAGAACTCGGTGTCCGAATCGCACGCTCGGTGGTATGAAAATCGATACATTGTTGTTCAAACGGTAGCTGACAGAATTCCAGTATCCTGTGCACCTGTGCCTTCAGATCAGCAACCACATCTTCATACTGCACGCGCAGAATCTTACCGGGCAGTTCTGCATCCCAGTGATCCATAATTTCGACGTAGGCTTTGTAATAGCGACCGATTTCCTCGAGACCGTAGGTGAATTGTTGGCCTTCAGCAAATAGCTGTTTGAACCCACTGAAGCAACAGGCCAACGGTTGGCGCCTGGCGTCAATTATTTTCGCATTAGGTAAAATCAGCTGGATCAGCGCAATATGCCGAAAGTTATTTGGCATCTTGTCGATAAAGTAATCGCCACCGTGGCGATGGAAGCGGGTATCCTCGATATAGCGCTCACCAAATTTCCTAAAACGCTGGTCCGACAATTCAAGCATTATTTTCGGATAACGCGGATCCTGTTGAAGCAAGCGCCGGCCGTTTAATCGGTGTGCAAGGCCGATAATATTGGCCAGTTCCATGGTGCCATCGATCTGCGAATGCGATGCCAGTATTTGCTCAACCAGCGTTGAGCCAGCTCGCGGCAGGCCGACAATAAATAGCGGCTCTTTTGACGGACAACCTACATCGGATTTTTCCCGAAAAAACGCAGCATCGAAGTTCTGTTTCTGCGCGTCCAACGCAGCTTCAATTCGCTCCGCTCGATAGCCGCTCTCCTGTTTCTTTAGCAGATTGCCGCGGTCGTAATAGGCGAATGATTCGGCAAATTCCTCACGGTCCTCCAATGCTTTTCCCAGCGCGAAGCACAAGTGTGTCCGGTCAGTGCGTGTGGTCGATGCTGCCGCTTCATAATCTCGCATTTGCGCCACTTCCTGGTCCGGAAAGTGGTAGGTTTTCAGATTGGCAAGGCTCCAGAATGCATCACCATAGTCTGGTTTGTAACAATAAGCAGTACGGTATGATTTGATAGCATCCTGGGTTCGACCGATGGTCTTTAGTGCGTGAGCACGTGCTGTATGGACCGAGTGCAGGTTCGGTTTACGCCTCAATACACGATCATAGATCGATAGCGCCTTGTCGAAATTACCGACCGCCTGGTTTTCGGTTGCGAGGATGATTTCAAAACTCAGATTATTTGGATCCTGAGCCTGCAGTTTCTCAGCTTGTTCGAGCGCTTTGCTGAATTTTTGCCGTTTGTGCAATACCTGTACATAATCCAGTCGCGCGCGTTGGTAATCCGGACTGAATTCCACACAGCTCTCGAGCAGGAACTCGGCGTCATCCAGAATTTGCAGTTTGCTGCCGAGCTCGGCCAGTAACCGCATCGCCTCAATATGGTGCGGATGATTTTGCAGGAAGTTGCGACACAAAGTTTCGGCTCTGAATAATTTGTTGTCTTGAATCAAACTGGTGACGGTCAGAAGTTGCGGTGGTAGGCTGGACAACCAGGCAACATGTTGCCTGGCTTCATTGCCCTTTTCTGCATTACGTGCACTGTCATAACAAAGTGCCAGTGCTTTCCAGCTGGCTAGCAGTGCGGGGTTTAATTCAACTGCTTGCTCAAATGCAATCTGGGCTGCCGCAGTTTGATTGCTTGTACGGTAGTTGTGCCCTGCTTCCTGATACGCCCGGGCGTAGCGGGGGTGTGAGGCCTTTAGTTTGTTCAGCGTTGTCAGTGCGGCATCACCGTCGCCGCTTTTTCGTTGGCACACTGCCAGAAAGTACAGGGAATTTGCATGCTCCGGGTATTCGTCGACTAACAACTCGAGCGCAGAAATCGCACCATTCAGCTGGCCTTCGTGCAGCATTTTTTTGGCCGAATTGAGACGGCTATCCATAGCCGCATCGGTATATGATTGTTGCTCAGTTGTCATAGGGCAGTGCCACGAATGGATGGATTGAGGTTGTAAGTTTTACAGAAAAACAACCGGAAAAAAAGGGCGACTTTTCAGCCGCCTCATGATTCTTAAATACAGGTCTTTCTAATGCCTGCAGATGCTCATAAAATCACACTATTGCCTAAAGCGATGAGAGAATCGCAGGCCCCACGTACGTGGACGGTTGGTGGCCGTTTTGATAATGTAGTCTTGCTGGTTGATAAACAATTGCGCGCGTTCATCGGTGAGGTTTTCAACAAAGATCGTCGCTGTCCAGTCATCCCTTGAATGACCGAGCGAAAAGTCCATCGTGTCATAACTATCTTGAAAGAACTGCTCTTGAATAATGATTGAACTCACCGTTTCATCACTGTGCTGAAACGCCAATTGGGCAAATACGCCGCTGTTGTTGGGTAAATCCCATTCATAGCGTCCACGAAAGCTGTACTGCAGTTCGGGGGACAAGGCTAGCGGGCTGCCGACCGGTGAAAGGCTGACAATGCTCGGAGGCACAAACACCAATTCACTATCATTAAACGATAAATTGCCCCATAAAGTAAGTTGATTGCTCACTGCCCAGATTGCATCAATTTCGAAGCCCCGTATCTCTGCATCGGGTGCATTAGAAAGAAATGTGAGGTTGGAGATATCGAAATCCAGGATCGAAACCTGCATGTTTTCCCAGTCAACCTTATATACAGAGCCGTTAAGTTGCATTGCGCCATCGAGCAGCGAGGTCTTCCAGCCAAACTCGATATTTGTCAACGTGTCGGTGTCGTAGAAATCGGGAACAAATGGTGGAACACCCACTACTAGGCTTGCGCCTCCATTACGGTTGAAACCACCAGGGCGGTAGCCTTCCGACCATGTACCGTAGACCATGACATCATCATTGACGTTCCATTGCAGATTGGCTTTCAGAATCGTATCTGAGAGGTTGGTAGGGCTGACGGCAGCGAGACGTTCGTCGATATTTTGTCCGGTATGAACATTGGTACCGCTTAAATTCAAGAAATTGGAACTGCCGTTTAATGATATATCAATGTCATAATTACGCGCCCCGATCGTTGCCGTGACCGAGTCTGTAATGTCGAACGCCAATTCGCCGAAGAACGAGAATTCGTCTTTGCCCCTGGTGTAGTCATTAAAGAAAGCAACGCCCGGCGGCCGGACATTCGGATTGCTTGAGGTGGCCGTCGGAAATGGCTCATTGGGCGGAAAACCCTGTCCAATCGTAGCCGGATATATCCAGTCACCGCGTTCAATCGTTTCGGACTCATCTAGAAAAACACCGGCGATCAAGCGTACACTTTTGTCAGGATCGGTGCTGAAACGGAGTTCGTGCTGGGTGCGTTCCACACCGTAAAACTGAACAACGGACAAAACCGGACTGCCACAGCTTGCATAGCCAGGATACTCACAGATGTAGTAGGGGATGAACGGGCCGACGTCCGCGTAGCCGGAATAGTCCTGTACTACATCAACCACGCGATCAAGGTAAGAACCTGTATATACCACATCCAGCGCGGCGATTCGGCCGTTTAGTGTCCACGAGGTGTGATCGAGCACATCTTCCATGTTGTCTGGTGAAAACGTTTGTACCTTCAGGTCACCCAGCAAGGGATCAAAGTCCCAGACGCCTTCAGTCTCGAGTTCCTGGTGCCAGTACTGAAGCAACAGATCCCAATCGTCATTGATTGCCAAGTTCAAGCCGACGCGTGCGCCCTGGAAGGTTGCGTCGTTAAAATTATCCTCTGCTAGGTTGGTGTTTACGGCAGTTTCTCGAAAAGCAGGTGGCGAGGACAAAGACGGGTTGGTAAGTGCGATCTGTTTGGAGCCCTGCACATTGTCGACATAGCCACCTTCCTTGGCGTTATAGATCGCCAGGCGCGCAGCTAGTTTATTGTTGATCAGCGGGAAATTGACATACCCTTCGACTGAATTGCTGCCTTCCCCACCCGAGGTGTCAGATAAACTCAAGTCGAAGCCCGTTGAAAACTTATCCAGTACGGGCTTGTTGGTTATCAGGCGGACCGTACCGGCCTGTGAACTGGCGCCGAACAGGGTGCCCTGTGGTCCAGGCAGTACTTCGACACGGCTCATGTCAGTTAGGTAGACGTCGATGTTTCGACCGCCCATTGATATCGGTGCTTCGTCCAAGTAGACCGCCACATTTGGCTCTGAGCCCACAGCGCCGGCGAATTTTACGCCGCCTTTGCCAGCGGCCACACCGCGAATATAGATATTGTTTCTGCCTGGTCCGCGACCGGCCGAGGTCACGTCTGGCAAGTTACGAATATAATCCTCAAAGTTGTTGATATTGAGATCATCCAGTGCCTGCTCGCCCAAAGCATGTACGGTGATGGGAATATCCTGTGCTTTTTCCTCGCGCTTGGTTGCGGTAACAATGATTTCTTCGATTATATTAGTTCTGCCAAACTCATCCTGAGCTTGCACAACGCCGTTGCTTAAGGCGAAAGCGATTGACACAGATAAAAGGGTTTTAGAGGGTCGGCTTATTTGAATCATGCTATAACGCTTGCTCGCTACCCTCAAGTTCAGCCAGACGTCCAAGGTGTTTTTGAACGAGCATATCCGTCTTCGCCTTCAGCGCAATATATTCAGGGTGATTTCGTAATTCCTCGAATATGACTCCGTTACGAAGACCCCAGGCCAGATATCCGGCATCCACTGCCTGATTGAGTAAATCGAGAGCCTTGTCAATATCACCCTCAAGTGTGAGGAGCATGGCGTCTAGAGATTGGAGGCGTTTGGTGTTTTGGCTCTGCATTTTAGCTTTCAGTAGAGCGTCGCGAAGACCCTGAACGGCGGTACTGTATTGATCCATTGCGCCCGTACGTTTCGCCGCTTCCGCGTGCCAAACACAATAGTAAAATATTTGCCACGTGTCGGCACAGGTATAACCCCGGCGAAATGCCTCGACAGCCATTTCATAGTTACCCGAATGGTATTCAATGAATGCCAGTTCCCGGTACACATAGAGGCTCTCCGGATAGGTCTTAACCAGGGATCGCACCGATTCGCGGTCTGCATCTATATTGCCCTCATATAGCGCTGACCACCATACATTACCAGACTTGCGATATGCCTGTGCGCTTTCGTCATGTAATCCGAGAAGATCAAAGACGACACTCGCTTGGGAACTGACTAGCGAATCTCCACCCGCAGAGATCGCCCGTCGGAAGGCGACTGGTCGCAGTGGCATAGTCACCCTTAAAAGAACTAATGACCGCCATAAGCCGGTAGTAGAGCGAACTTGTGGGGTCGATCGATTCCATGTTTTCAAGTACGGATTCCGCCTCATCAAATTTGCCTAACTCCGCAAGATAAGGCTCCGACGTATTGGTGTGCAGGCATCATCAACGGATCAATCTCTACGGACCGACGAAATGATTCGACGGCATCTGAAGTCCGACCCGCCGCGGTGCCAAGTGCCGTCCCTCTGTAATAGTACAAATACGCATTATTGGGATCAAGTTCTATTGCCCGGTCGAGATGTTTAATGCTCGCAATCCCTTTGTAATACCATTGCGCAGCAATGTAGAGGGCAATGTGCGATTCGGGTAGATCGGGTGCCAGTCGAACTGCGGTTTGTGCTGCTGAGAAACCAGGCAATTCGTCGATTTCGTGAGAAGGAAAGACATGCAGGTTATTCTTTCTATCCTCTGGTATGTTTTGCCAGTGCGGATAAAGTGCTGTACGATTAACGTTCGCTAGTGCATGATTTCCACTGGAGAAGTCACTCGACCGCAAAGCTCTACAGCTCGAGTTTGTATAGGAGCAACGATGATTAACCTGACTCCTTTTTGGTATCTTCTTGCGCCAGCGCTACCCGCTGTATTGGGTTGGGTCACGCATATCGGGACGGAGAATTCGCACCGCGCCATTTTTGCATACACTAGCGGACTAACAATGGCTTGTTTCCTTGCACTGGCCATAAATGAAAACGATTTATCATCGATCCTTTTGTTCGGAGGTCAAGCGAAGATACCTTATGTGTATTTCGTTCTCGTCCACGGAACTCTGGTGGCAATTGCCGCGTGTTTGGTAGCACAAGCTTTCACGATTAACAAAAGTTTCCTCCGTCGATCAATCACCGGAATTATCGTAGTGCTTGCTATTGTTGCAACGCTACACAGCCTGTTTGCTCCACAGTACTACGATACGCGTCCACTTGATCACGTAGCTAACATCGGGGTCCTGCCGTGAATGACGTTTTTTTTAATACTAATAGCGGCCTTTGGTTGTTCGCGAGTCTTGGAATCTACCTTGTACTACTACTCGCGATACTATTCTACGTACTGGCTCGTAAGGAAGCGAACTCCGCGGAGAAGATAGCGGTTGGTGCGCGCAACTATGGGCTATGGATCATATTTCCTTCGCTGATCGTTACAATGATTGGTCCGGGGTACACCCTTGGCGCGGCGTCGCGTGCAGCAACAAACGGATACCTTTACATGGGGTTCTATTGCGTTGCAATGGTGCAAGTGCTTTTATTCGGATTGATCTTCGCGAAACCGTTTTTCGAACTATCACGTAACAAAAGGACCGTCGGTGACATCGTTGGCGCTGGTTACGGAATCAATGCGCGGCGCTTTACGGGGATCGCTACGCTATTGCAAGCTATTGCGTTCTCTGGTCTGTTTGCAACAGCTGCCGCAAAAACACTAGGAGCGATATTCGGTCTACCGTTCGAGCCGACAATCGTAATAGTCACTTTGGTTGTTGCGATGTATACGATGACTGGCGGGCTTCCTGCGGTGCTTAGGACCGATATTCTTCAGTTCCTGCTCTTGATCGGCGTACTTTTTCTTGGGTATGTAGCCATCCTGCGCTACGGCAACTCCTGGGTGGTATCGGATGACTGGGCTTGGAATACGACATCTCCGTTGACACTCGAAGCCGCAGTAACGTTGTGTGTAGCGTTCTTTTTCGGGGAAGCGTTTCTCCCGGCATATGCAGTGCGCAGCATGATTGGTAAAACGGCTGACGTTGCAGCGAAGGCGTTTACTGCCGCCGCCGTGATGGGGGTTGTTTGGTTTCTTAGCGTAGGTTTGTTCGGTGTATTCGCAGCTTCACTCTCACAAAACAATCCTGCGAATGAGGCGGAGTTCTTCTTGCGTTTTCTTACTGCCGGGCTTGTCGAAGGGGGCGTAGCGAGCCAGACAGTGGGTGGGATATTTATGCTCGCGATTCTTGGGATCGTCATGTCGTCTTTCGACTCTGTGATGCACACTGGTGCCATTTCATTTACGCGTGACGTGATCGGATCCTTTTGGAAGGTTAACAATGATAAGGAGTACACAGTCGGTCGGATCATGGTTTTGGTGATTGGAACAGCTGGTGTTTTTGTGACCCTTATTACGGATGACATCATGGATCTGTTGTTGTTCGGTTTCACGATTTGGGCTCCCACCATGGCAATTCCCATCGGTTACCTTGTTCTGAAGAAAGGGCAAGTTCGAAATCGAGCCTCCGGCGCAATTGGTATCGCGTCAGGCACTATCGGATTTTTTCTTTTCGATGCCCTAGGGTTCTCGATGCTTCCAGGACTTTTAGGTGGAATCCTATCTTCGGCTATAGGGGTATTCCTAACTGAATGGTTTGGCGGTGAAGATCAGCGTTCACACGCAACATGATATGAGTACTTGAAACCACGATTACGCTAAATAAGGTTCCGGATGTCAAGCTTTGTCCCGCATCTTTTCGGCGAGCCTCAATCCCTAGCTTGGACTGAATGGGTTGAACTTGTAGCGCTACCAGTCCCCACCGGGCTTAGGCAGAGAACACTAAACGAGCTGGGTAGACTTATTGATATGTGAAACCAATCATGACCAACTCATAACCCGACAAATCACCTTCGGAAACAACAATTTAACCACCTCCTAAGCCTGTTGGCGCTGTTCATTTCAAGTCTGGTCAGCTAATTCAACAGGTACTTCACCAACCCTCATCGGAACCCAAGCCATGAACAAGAAATTACTCGCCCTGTATGGACTTAAATGGAACCCCTTCTCTCCGGAACTGCCCAAACGGTGGCGAACCCATTCAGCCGGGTCTTCCATTGAGATGAATACCGCTGGATCAAAAAGGGGCATCTTCTGGAAGTAGTCTGTTACCAGATTGCCGGGCTTCGCCAACCCCACCAATGGGTTCGTTGGTGTGAGAAAATGAATCCAACCCTGGTTTTGACTTATCGCTCACCGCTCCTAACTGCTGGTAGCGGCAGGTTTCTTTATGCCCAGATGTCGGAATTGTGTTGAAACAGAGACGTGAGGAAGCAGAATTCAGCCATTACCGAGATACTGGCGCGAAATAATCTGACATTGATTGGCGTACTTTGCTCACAGTACTTTGAGAAACGGGCCATTGCACCTTGCAAGACCAAAAACGAATACTTTCAGTATTTGTTTGAACCATGGGATTGCTCTCGCACAAAGCTCGCCAAGCACCAT
>JAJFLB010000014.1 GCA_021772915.1 Gammaproteobacteria bacterium
CATCCGGATCGCATCGACCAATAAAAAAGCCACCCGCTGGGTGACTTTTGTATTGGTGGAGGCGGCGGGCCGCTCTCGGGCATCCTGCCCTTCGCGGCACCTGCACATCCTTGTGCAATGGAATCTCTCCCGCGTCAGGCACGGGCCTCATCCGGATCGCATCGACCAATAAAAAAGCCACCCGTTGGGTGACTTTTTTATTGGTGGAGGCGGCGGGAATCGAACCCGCGTCCGCAAATGATCCGCCTTTGGCTCTACATGCTTATCCGACCATTAGTTTAATTGCAGGCTACCCGGTCGGCGGGGAAAACCAGCAACGAGCCTGGATAAGTTTTAACGGATCCACACCAGGCGTGCTTCACCGCGGTCCTGTGTTGGGTGACCCCCGGACTCCGGCGCGCACAGGCACGCATCGGGCGGAGGGCGCTATGCAGGTTATTAGGCTGCTAGTGCGTAGTTGTCATCATTGGCAACTAAAAGTTTGCAGTCAGTTTAACGAGTTAATTGCAGCTCGGCATGCACCTCGGGTTTCACGACCCACGTCGAAGCCAGGTCGCCCCCGGTAGTTTTCTCTCGTGATCCATTTTAACGTCATGCATAGATGATTGCCAAGCCGGGTATGCGGATAACTGAGTAAGGTACTCCATGAAAGTCATTATCAGTGCCGCAAATGTACCGACGGCTCCCTTGTCTCTTATTGCCAGTGGACATTGTTGTTCACTTGGTAAACTTGACTGTGTGTGGTATAGTATCAGTACTTAGCGGTATGGATGCCGCAAGAAGGATTATGCCAGGTCAGCTGAGATATAGGGGTGGCTGAGTTGGGGTTTTGGGGGTCATCTCTGTAAAAGCAGGGTATTAAAATGAAAGGATTCACACTAATTGAGCTATTGGTTACGGTCACGATCGTTGCCGTACTTGCCGCAGTAGCATTTCCTAGCTATACCACCTATGTTGAACGTAGCAAACTGGTCTCGGCTACCGAGGAATTAACTTCCTACGCCGGATTAATGCAGCAGTACTACGCGAATGAACGCACTTACCTGAATGCAGCAGGCGATTGTGGTGTGACCCCTTCCTCTTCTGAGCATTTCTCAATTGGCTGCACAGCGCCCAGTAAAACTTCGTTTACGCTGACGGCAACTTCGCTTGCCAACACCGGTTTGGGTGGTGCAGGGAGCTATGTTTACTCGATCGATGAGGATGGGGATCAAACTACCGGTAAATTCAAGGGTAGTGCCCCCAGCGATACCGATGGTTGGAAACTGCGCAAGTAAACCTGTATGGCATGATGAAAACACTCAAATTGACAAAACGGCCATCGTCTAATTCCAGGGGCGTTACCCTGGTTGAATTGTTAATGGGCATAACCATCGTGGCGATTGCGCTGGCACTGACTGCCCCCACCATGCAGGAGACGTTTGCTCGTGGTGATATACGGGCAACTGCTGAAAATATTTCCCAGGCCATCCGGTTGGCCAAAAATACCGCCAGGTCAATCGGTCAACCGGTAACGCTCACCATAAGTGTGGCCACGGCAGATAACTCAATTTCTTTTACTGATGTGGGTGGCAATGCTTTTGTGTTTAAAACGAGTGGTGTCAGGCTGCCGACAATCCAGTTGCCCGGCAAGGTTTCCGTGGCGGCAACCCAGGCGGCGTTTAGATTTGATTCGATGGGTAAAATCGTCAACTTTAATCAGCTGACAACGATCGTACTGAAGTCAACGGTGGTGTCTTCGCAAGCGTTGACCGTGAGTGTTGTCAATGAGCTGGGCTATACCACTATGGTGGACGGTCTCGTAACTTCGGACACCACGTGAGCAATCGATGAGGAAATTATCCCGAAATTCACTCCCGTGTCTGCAGTCCGGTATCGCCCTGGTGGAAAACCTGATCGCGATTGTATTGTTGAGCGTTGGTGCGGTGGGAATCGCGCTGAGCACGGCAACTGCCATCAAGGTCAACAGTGATAATCAGGCTCGTGCCATGGCGTTGGAAGCGGCCACCAAGGAATTGGCACCCGTTTTTGCCTTTAGCAAAAAAATTGAGGTGTATGACGAGATCAAGCAAAACGACGCGTATAGCCAGCAGAGCTTTGCAACCACGCTCAGAACGTACGTTGCTAAAGATGCCGTGCTCAAAGGTAATGGAGATGTAAAGACGCCCGCCTACGATGGAGTGACCGTGCAGGGAAACCTGTCAGCCGGCGCCAGTGACGATTTTATGGTCAGCATTAGCCAGGCACTTGATGCAAACGATAAGGATGTGCTGAACGAGTCCCCGCCTTATGAATCGCCAGTGCGCGTAGCTGTCGTGGTTACTTATGCGGGCATTGCCGGCTACGGCAATGCCGATGGTGGTCAGGAGATATCTGATACCAAACGGTTTACGGCCAGTTTTACCTACGTGCTCAAGTAATGGATATTCTTTCTGGAAACACGCTGAGGTCCAGATCGGGATTCACCCTGGTCGAGGTACTGGTTGCCATGGTCATAGGCATGTTTGTCAGCCTCGCTGCAATCGCGGCCTTCAGCGCCCACAGTCGGAGCGTTTTCAACCAGATGACATACAGCCAGGCGGCAGAAGATGTCAGCGAAGCCTATGCCTTGCTATCGAGGCTGATACAACAATCGGAAAACAGCAGCATTACGATATCGGGCGTCACAACCAACAACAATTGTTCAACGGATATTACGATTGATCTGAGTGTTCCCGAAGGATTTCCTGTGTGGCCAAATTTGAGCGGACCCGACTACAAAGAAAACTGGGTACGTATTGTGCTGAGCGCGACCGGGACCAACGCGCACAGCATTACCATTGCCAACGCCGCAGAAGGAGGGTTGGCGGGTGCAACAGCGACCCCGTTTGCAGGTTCGGATTCGGGAAACAATACGAAAATCACCTGTCTTGGACTGGTGAAACAAGCGGATGGAACATACGCTTTTTCCGTAGCAGGCTATGCACGCAATTACAGTGACGGCGTTACTGCCTATGAGGGTGTTATTCTTCCGCGAAATTGAACAATGGTGACAGGAAATACAAATGAACAGGCATCCATTTAAGACCAGCAAGTATCAGCGGGGGCTTTCCCTGATTCTGGTATTGGTGTTGTTGACGATCGCCGTGTCTACAAGTCTTTATTTTCACCAGCGTTTGGTGGGTTCAACCGATATTTCAGCGACCACACGGGATAATTCTACGTCCTTGATGCTGGCCGAAAGCGCCTTGGAGCACTTGCGTGGCGGGTATCTGAACAAGCTTTGCACCAGTACGGACTGTTCCCTGAAGGATATGGAAAGGCTGGGAGCTGCCGTTGCCGGGAATATGGATGACGTGGCAGCTCTCGATACGCTTCTGGGAGAGTCCAAGGTAGAGTATGCGTATTACGTCGGTGCAGCAGACCTCTTTTCTCCGGGTATTTTGCAGCGGGTGGCGAACATTGACGCGGGATCGGGCAGGGCTGCCTGCACCATCAATTCACATGCGGTTCCTGCCGCTGACTGCAAGCTGGATATCAACGCGTTGTTTGGTGCGGGTTACCGTCCTCAACTGTACACAACCAACGCCAATGGCCTGCTGGTTTCCAGTAGCCTCGCGGATTGGAAGGCGGTAACGGAAGCCAGCACTTACAACGACACTGTGGCGGCTGCCTGGATTGAGTTGACGCGAAGTGCGCTTGATGCCGACGACGTCGATGTGTGGGTGCAGGCGAGTGCCCAGGTGGGGATAGCGAAATCGTATATACAAAGATACGTTGGGACACACAGTCCTCAGTCAAATGTGATTGGAAACCTTGCAGCCCTGGTTGAGGCCAGCAACATAGACAGAGAATGACCATGAAAAACCGTTCATTGATATTAATTGTGATAGGCGCGCTATTTTTTGCTTTTGCCACGGATAGCATGGCAAAAGGGAAGAGTGATGATAGCAGCGACGACTGTAGTAGCGACAGTAGTAGCGACAGTAGTAGCGACGACTGTAGTAGCGACGACGGTAGCGACGATAGTAGCGACGATCAACCCCGATCCACTTCAGGAATGGTGATTTTTGACATGACCGCCAACCCTGGTGACGTGGCTATTACGACCAACCTGAGTTTTGTCGCCCCTGGCTCAAAGGCGGATTCTGCCATTGATGATGGCTTTGGTTTCAACACCATCAATATCGAGGATTTTCATGTTTTGAGCCGGGACAGGACCAAAACGCCGGAGGCACTGAGGTTGAGAATTGGAGAGAGTTCAGAAACGGTGAGTGAGAATCAACTTGACCAAGCCGGTGAGTCGACATTTTTCGCCGATGGAAATCACCTGTTCGATCTCGACCGCATAAGAGCTGCAGCGGATTGGATGGCCAAACCGGGCAACCTGGTACCAGATTCTGGTGTGCCTGCGGGCAGTTACGGCACTATCAGCTTCGGGCAGCTTCTGAATAATGTCGACGTGGGCCGCACCATGTACGGAATTGTGAGGGTAAAGGTACCTCTGGAGCTTGGAACCTGTACGAGTAACGACAATTGTGGCAAGAATTCACTGGGTGCTGTCGTGGATAAGACGACCATTTACGGACTGTGTAAATCCAATGACGGCTTGTGTAGTTGCGCGCCTGCAAACGGCTACAAGATTCAGGAAGGTAAGAAAAAATGCGATGCCGATCCTGACAAATTGTCAGATCTGCTTGCCACACAAATTCGTGTAAAAGGGTCATTATTCTGGGATTTCGTGGCTTCTGAGGATAACGCAAGTGCCAATTTGCTTGAGGGCGATCCTGTCCCTTTCAGTTTGCTGCCCTGGGCACCGCGCGAGCTATACTTCAAGGTTGAGGTTCCCATTGGCGTGAACTGGGAATACGACCTGGATGGAGACGGAGCCATGGACAATATGTTCAATATTGCCAACGTGAGCGATGGAAGTTCGCAAGGTATTTTGAATTCACCATCAGTCACCTGGGCCATGGTAGCGCCAACCAATAAGGCTGAATTCGAATTCGCCAACAACAAACCCCTTACTGAAGTCCTGTTCGATACTCTGGATGACGCGACCAAGTACCACCTGATGATGCCTAATGGTTACACCACGGGATGGGCAGAGGCCTTTGACAAACTCAACATAACGGGCTCAATATGGCAAAGTATACCGGTGACGCCGGCCTTTGGGTTGCCAACAGGCTTTGAAAACCAGATTCTTACAGCAGACGTTGTACGCAGCGAGAACTTCGAAGATATTCCAGCATATTTGTACAGCGGTGGCCTGATAGATATGCATGATCACGTCAATGTGTCCGGTCTCCTTTATGCCCCACAGGGGATGGAGCTTGAGGCAAAAAACTCGACGCCGTCAGCACCGACTCGCCAGTATGTTGCTGGTGCCATAGTCGTTCGCGATACCTTTTTCATTGAAGCCAAGCAAAATACGGTCACCGTGATTTCTTCCCAACCCACGACCTATTCAACCGCCCTGCGTGAACCGACGCCCGAAACGGATGGTGGAGGTCCTCCGGTGGTATTTGTCCCTGCCGATGACGGCAGTTCCAATGACGATAGCTCCGATGACGACAGCTCAGATGATGACAGTTCCGATGATTGTAGTTCCGACGACTCGTGTTCCTCGCCCCCACCTGGTGGGCCCCCAACATCTTCTGGACCCGATCCAAAGAAGAGTCGCTGGATCGAGGTAAGACCACAGGTAGAAGACACGACCGGGGATGGGTGACAGGCTTTGACAAACTGCTATCCGCGCAACGGGGAGTAGCGTGGGGTAGTTTGTAAGCGTTGTGAGTGTCGTATCAGCCGTGCTTGAGTATACGCGCTTTTTGTCTCTTCCAGTCACGGGCTTTCTGGTCGGCACGCTTATCGTGTTGCCGTTTGCCCTTGGCGATACCAATTTCTACTTTTACCCGGCCTCTTGACCAATATAAGGCCATTGGTATGGCGGTATAGCCTTTACGCTCCACCATGACGGTAATCCTTTCAATTTCACGTCGGTGCAAAAGCAACTTGCGGGTCCGTACAGGATCGGCTGTGATATGCGTGGAGACAGTGGGTAACGGATCGATGCGGCAACCGAACAGAAATGCTTCGTGGTCTTTCAACAGGACATAACTGTCGCCGAATTGCAGCCTGGACTCGCGTAGCGACTTGACTTCCCACCCCTGTAACTCCAGGCCTGCCTCGAACCGTTCTTCGACCTTGTACTCAAAACGCGCACGTTTGTTGCGAGCAATACTTTTAGTACCCATATTGCACCCATGTGCTGTCTGCGGTCTGGTGTTTCATCCCCACCTATTTTACGGTGCTTAACCACTCCAGAGAACCACCGTGTCAAAGATGCAATTGTAAAGCGTGACCAGGACCCCCAAAATGGCTCTCTGACTCAATAACATTCCAGGACAGATATGAAGATAGAGCGCTCAGCGCTGGTCGCACACAGCGCCGCCAAAATGTACCGTTTGGTTGAGGATGTTCCGTCGTATCCGGAATTCCTGAGCTGGTGCACGGCAACCCGGGTGTTTGAGCACAACGCCGAGAGTCAGAAGGCCCGTCTTTCGATTTCCATTGCAGGTGTAAAGCAGCAGTTTACAACCCACAACACACTGTGTAGGGACGAGCGGGTTGAAATGGCTTTACACGAAGGTCCATTTAAAAGCCTGTACGGACAGTGGTGCTTTACACAATTGGGTGACGCGGGTTGCAAAATCAGTCTCAAGCTGGATTTCGAAATGGCAGGTAAGCTGGTGACGACCCTGTTTGGAGAGGGCTTTGGACGCATTGCGAACCGTCTGGTCGAGGACTTTTGCAAACGCGCTGATGAGGTTTACGCCTGAATGAAACCAGGTGGTGAGCATCAGCAAATTAATGTGGAAGTGGTACTGGCCACGCCACAACAACAAAGAGTGATTCCTGTGGTGCTTGCCGTTGGTTCGAAACTTGCCGATGCAATAGAGCAGTCGGGAATTCTCAGTAAGTTTGACGATTTTGACTTCGACCCCGACAGGGTGGGTATTTTTGGTCGCAAGTCTGACGTTGGCCAGCTATTGCGTGATGGTGACAGGGTTGAGATTTACCGGCCACTGATCGCCGACCCCAAGAAAACAAGAAGGCAAAGAGCACTGGAGCAGGTCAAATAGCCCTACACCTGAGCCTACGGCGAGTCACCGTCCCCAACTTCAACGGGAACTGTAATGCCGGCTATGTCCAGCGCCTCTTCCATGCTTCGAAGTGCAATCCTGGCTTCATCGTAGGTCGAGAAAAGACCGGAACGCACCTGGTAGCGGGTGCCGAGACCGGGCACGACCTGCTCCAGGGTTTGGCTTTCATAGCCATTTTGACTGGCTTTTTCAACCAGATCCTGGGCCTCGCCAGGGTTGTTGAACGCACCCAGCTGGAGCGTCCAGTTGAGCACGCCGGAATCTGTTGCCAACTCACTTGTGCTTGCCTGTTGAATATCAGCGGTTTCTGCGGCAGCAGACCGCGTATCGGCCAGTGCCCTTATATCGCCACCTTTTGAGTCACCTATGCCATCGGTTGCCACCAGCAGGTCATTGTCAAAAATAAGCGTTACAAGACGTCGTACGGGCTCGTTGCCGCGGCGGCTTAATAGTGAGATATAGTCCCAACGATCCTGATGAAACGGGTCGTGAACGGCGGGTGTTCCCAGCAGGAAAGCAACCTGTTTCTTGGTCATACCAAGCGTAATCTGGTCAAGATCATCCTGTACGTGGGCGTTTCCCTGCTGAACATTCTGCTTGTAAATGAGATTGCAGCCTGTACTTACTACGAGCGTAAACAGCAGAACAGCAAACAGGTACCTGGTCATTTTTTTCCTTCAGCGCTTGCCGATACAAAAGATCAAGGCCGTGAATGATACAATAGTCGGGAGCCCTGAAAAACAGGCCGAACGGATTTTTTGGAAACAACAGGATTGATCAGTGAACAGTGGAGATCTCCGTAAAGTCGGTTTAAAGGTCACCCAGCCAAGAAAACGTCTGCTTGAATTACTGGACGCGGCGGGTACCAAACACATGACGGCGGATGATATTTACCGGGAACTGGTTCAGGCCAATGAGGATATTGGGCTGGCAACGGTTTATCGTGTACTCAACCAGTTTGAGGCTGCGGGATTGGTTGTCAAACACAATTTTGAGGGTGGCCAGGCATTTTATGAACTGGATTCAGGCGATCACCATGACCACATGGTGTGTGTGGATACCGGTACTGTTATTGAATTCTCGAGTGAAGAAATAGAACAGTTACAGGCAAAAATTGCAGCTCAGCGCGGTTACGAAATCATGGACCACAGCCTGGTTTTGTACGTCCGGCCGAAGAAGGATTCGTAGGTTAGAAGCGTTTTGCCCTATAAAAACAGGCAGTTGGCGAGGGCGGTATGACCGACGAGCTAGCTCGTCGGGAACCCGTGATATTCGCGACGACCAAGGTCTTCGCTCCTACGAGCCGTCGGGTTTGGCAGCGGTGAGTAATTCTATCGCGTGGGCGCGGCTTTGCGTTGAAATCCGTCCACTCAACATGCGGGCAATTTCATCCACTCTGTCAGTGTTGTTCAGCAGACTTGTATTGACCGCCGTGGTGTCGGGCTCGGCAGTCTTGCGTACCTGGAGCTGGTGTTGTGCACATACCGCGACTTGTGCGAGATGGGTAACGCAAAGAACCTGATTGCCGGCTGCGAGGCGTTTTAACAGCTGACCCACCGAAATTGCTGTGTCACCGCCAATACCTGCATCGACTTCATCAAAAATTTGGATAACTGCCTCACCGCTTGTTGCAGCAGCCTTGATGGCAAGGCTGATGCGGGATAATTCTCCCCCGGATGCGATTTTCTGTAGCGGACCGGGCGGGGTTCCGCTGTTGGCACTGATGTTGATCTGCACGGTAGAGTCGCCGTGGACAGAAGGCTCGGAATCTGGGTTGAGCTCCACCTCCAGCTCAAATACGCCACCACTCATACCAAGTTCGGCCATCAAAGCACTGACCTGTTTTGACAAATTTCGAGAATGTACCAGGCGCTTTTGGTGCAGTATTTTTGCGGTTTTGCGGTATTTGTCAAGGTGGTTTGCCAGTTTTGATTCCAGTTGGTTGCGGGTTTCCTCGAAACCCGCGGCCCGTTGAACGCGCGTGGTCAGCGCGGTTCGGACAGATTCCAGTTCGAGAATCGGTACCTGGTGCTTGCGTGCCAGGTCGCTCAGTTGACTGAGTTTTGCGACGGTGCGCTCGAAACGGTCTGGATCAAGGTCAATCCGATCACGGGCCAGCTGGAGGGATTGCGTCGCTTCTGCACAATTCACAGCAGCCTCCCGCAGCATTTGGCAGGCGTCGCCGATATCCGTGTCCAGGGAAACGAATCCTTCGAGTTGTGCCAATACAGTATTCAGGTCCGCATTAATGCCTGTGTTGCCTGCTGAAGTTTCACGTTCCAGCTGTTGAATGCCGTTGCTGATTGCGTCCTGCAGCGCATCACCGGCCGCCAGACGATCGTGGGTGGTATGCAATGCGGTCACCGAGTCCGCGGCCAGGTCATGTTGCTGCAGCTCATTCAACTGGAAATTGAGAAACTCCAGTTCGGCGGGCGACACCGACACATCCTGTTCCAGTGCGGCAATTTCGCTGCGGGTTCTCTTCCAGTCAGTATGGGCTGTCTTGACCGCCAGTAATGCGCTTTCATGTTCGCCGCTGCCATCGACCAACCTGAGCTGCTCGGCAGGTTGATTCAGTCTCAAATGCTCATTTTGGCCGTGAATTTCTACCAACATCTGGCCCAGTGACTGCAATTGCGCAAGGGTTACCGGTGATCCGTTGATGAATGCCCGTGATCGGCCATTGCTGCCAATGGTCCGTCTTAGCAGGCAGGATTCACCTGTGGATAAATCCGATTGGTGCAGCCAATCAAGCGCGTCACTGTTTTGGGCAATGGAAAATTCGGCACTTAACTCAGCGCGTTGTGCTCCCGTAGATACCCAGTTTGCGTCTGCGCGATCGCCAAGCAGCAGGCCCAGGGCATCCACCAGGATTGACTTGCCCGCGCCTGTTTCACCCGTAATAGCCGTAAAACCCGGACGAAAGTCGAGCTCCAGTTCTGGCACGATGGCAAAATTACTGATATGCAGGTGAATGAGCATCCTGTAAGTATCGCCGCTTGAATCGCCGTTGCCAATCCCCATATCAGGGCGTGACAGCAAGCGCGCGCAAAATGGGTGCCAGCGGAGCTCCAGCAATATCACCTTGAAGGAGTACTAGGACAGTGACAGCAAAAAGAAGCGGCAAGAAGAGCAAGCCTGACAGCGTTGAGGAAAATGTATTACCACAAGCTGAAGAACCCACCGAGGAAGCGGAAGATGAGGCCGTTGGTGATGATCCGGTAGCCGCACTCGAGGTCGAACTGGACACTGCACAGGCCGAGGCTGCTGAAAGCAAGGAAGCCATGTTGCGAATGCACGCTGACATGGAGAACTTGCGCAAAAGATTGCTGCGCGAACATGAAAAATCCCGTCGGCTGACCTTGGAAAGGTTCATGGGTGACCTGTTACCGGTGCGAGACAGCCTCGAACGGGGACTGGAGGCTGCTGATCAGACAACGACGGTTGAAGCACTCAGGGAAGGCAAGCAACTGATTATGAAAATGCTGGCCAAAGTCATGGGTGATCATGGCCTGCAGACAATCGACCCGGTGGGTGAACGCTTTGATCCGCAGTTTCATGAGGCCATGACCATGTTGGCCTCGGAAGAACACGATGAGAACACCGTCATTGAGGTGCTGGAAAAAGGCTACCGCTTGAACGATCGCCTGATAAGGCCAGCCAAGGTTGTGGTTTCTCGTAAACCCTGATTGAAAACATTGGGCCAGACCCCATGTTTGAAGCATCAAATTGAGAGTATTTTTGGAGAAGTTAAATGGGCAAGATCATAGGAATCGATCTGGGCACCACCAATAGCTGCGTTGCGGTCATGGAAGGTGGTGAACCCCGGGTCATCGAGAATGCTGAGGGTGACCGTACTACGCCATCCATCGTTGCATTTACGAAGGATGGGGAAGTTCTGGTGGGCCAATCGGCCAAACGGCAGGCAGTTACTAACCCTTTAAATACGCTGTTTGCGATTAAACGTCTGATTGGACGTAAGTTTTCTGAAAAGGTCGTGCAAACGGACCATGAGCTGGTGCCTTACAACATTGTCAAAGCCGAAAACGGTGATGCCTGGGTGGAAGCGGGTGGCAAGAAAATGGCACCCCCCGAAATTTCAGCCCGGGTGCTGCAGAAGATGAAGAAAACGGCTGAAGACTACCTCGGCGAAGATGTCACTGAAGCAGTAATTACCGTTCCGGCATACTTCAATAACAACCAGCGTCAGGCGACCGAAGATGCGGGCAAGATTGCCGGTCTGAAAGTGCGTCGGGTTATCTCGGAGCCCACCGCGGCAGCGCTGGCCTTTGGGATGGATAAAAAAGGTGGCGAACGCAAAGTTGCCGTCTACGATCTTGGCGGTGGTACCTTTGATGTTTCCATCATTGAGATCGCGGATGTTGACGGCGAGCACCAGATCGAGGTGCTATCTACCTCGGGGGACACCTTCCTTGGTGGTGAGGATTTTGACAAACGCGTTATCGATTACCTCGTATCTGAATTCAAGAAAGACCAGGGGGTTGATCTGCGAAATGATCCTCTCGCCCTGCAACGTCTGAAAGAAGGCGCCGAGCGTGCCAAGATCGAATTGTCGACAACCGAGCAGACAGAGATCAATTTACCCTATATCACTGCCGACGCAAGCGGTCCCAAACATTTAAACATCAAACTGACCCGCGCCAAGCTGGAGTCACTGGTTGAAGACCTGGTCAAAAAGACCATCGGTCCCTGTCGCACGGCACTGGATGATGCCGGTCTCAAGATCAATGAAATCGTTGACGTTATTCTGGTGGGTGGGCAGACCCGTATGCCGATGGTGCAAAAGGCCGTGACCGAATTGTTTGGTCAGGAGCCGCGTCGGGACGTCAACCCGGATGAGGCTGTCGCACTTGGTGCGGCCGTTCAGGGCGGCGTGCTGTCTGGTGAGGTCAAGGATGTATTGTTGCTTGATGTCACACCGCTGTCACTGGGTATAGAGACACTCGGTGGTGTGATGACCAAACTGATTGAGAAAAACACCACGATCCCGACCAAGGCTTCACAGATTTTCTCAACTGCAGAAGATAACCAGACTGCAGTAACCGTCCACGTACTGCAGGGTGAGCGGGAGATGGCCAGCGTGAATAAATCCCTGGCCCGCTTTGACCTGGCCGGTATTGCCCCGGCAATGCGTGGTATGCCGCAGATAGAAGTGACCTTTGACATTGATGCCAACGCGATCATGCATGTGAGCGCCAAAGACAGCGCAACTGGCAAGGAACAAAAGATTGAGATCAAGTCTGGATCGGGCTTATCGGAAGCGGAAATCGAAGAGATGATCCAGGATGCTGAGGCGCATGCCGAAGAAGATCGCAAGTTTCACGAGACGGTCACGACGCGTAATACGGCCGACGCCATGGTACACGCTACCCGGTCAAGTTTGAAAGAGCTTGGCGAGAAGATTGGTGATGATGACCGTAAGAACATCGAAGCTGCAATTGAAACTGTCGAAGAAGCCATGAAGTCCGATGACAAGGAGGCCATTGAAGCGGCCACTACCAAGCTGACTGAAGCTGCCCAGGTGATTTACCAGCAGGCTGCTGCAGAAGCAGAGGCGGCAGCGGAGAGTGCTCCACCTGACGCGCAGGCGACTCCTGACGATGTTGTGGATGCCGAGTTTGAAGAGGTGGATGACAACAAGGATGAGGGCGAGGACAAAAGTTAGTCATTGAACTTCGCATGTCCCGGTCCAGCCTCTCAACCGGTTCCCGGCGGCCCAGGCCGACTTCTCGACCGGCTCCCGGGTCTTGACGTAGGACCGACGAGCATGCTCGTCGGGAATTACTGAAAGGAAGGTCTCAAAATTGGACCGATTCATCCCGACGGTTCAATGAGATTTGAAACTGACCCCGGCATCTGCCGGGGCTTTTTTTTGGCTGTATTTTCGATTGACTTTTGTTTTGGGTGCGCTAGACTGCAGTTGTTACTCATTGAGACCGGCTGAGGGACAGGCCCTTTGAAGCCGGGGCAACCTTCGGGACTAACCATCCCCTAAAGGTGCCAACTCCTGCGGAGTCCATCGCGACTACCGACAAATGAGCGGACAGACAGCACATTCACAATGTGATGGGTCAGTCCCCTGCTAGCGGCTACGCCGGGTTTCCAATGAGATTTGTAACTCATCATCAGGAAACAAGGCGACAATCATGGAAACCCGAAAAATCACCAAGGCCGTGCGTGCCGGCGTAAATGCAGATGGACAACACGGGTCTGTCATGCCACCGCTCTACCTGTCGTCGAACTACAGCTTCGAAGGCCTGGGCGGTAAACGTGAATATGACTATTCCCGAAGTGGTAACCCAACCCGCGATGTGCTCGGTCGTGCGATTGCCGAGCTCGAGGGGGGGCATGGTGCTGTGGTTACCAATACGGGAATGTCGGCCGTGGTACTGGTGACTTTGCTCCTCAAAGCGGATGACACCATCATTGCGCCACATAATTGCTATGGTGGTTGTTACCGGGCGTTCTCATCCCTGGCCGATGCCGGGCACTTCAAAACTCGATTCGTGGACTTTGGCAACGCCCACAAGGTGCGTCAGGCTTGCTTGAGGTATCGTCCGAAGATCATCTGGGTAGAAACCCCAAGCAACCCATTACTTCGCGTTACAGACATCCGTGGTATGGCAACCCTGGCACGTGAGTGTGGGGCGCTGTTGGTGGTGGACAACACGTTTTTAACACCCCTGTACCAGCAGCCACTCACGCTCGGAGCAGATATTGTTGTGCACTCCACGACCAAATACATCAACGGACACAGTGATGTAGTCGGCGGGGCCGTGGTGGCCAAGACCCCCGCGCTGCTCGAAGAATTGTCCTGGTGGGCCAATTGCGTTGGTTCGACCGCCTCGCCCTGGGACAGCAATCAGACCATGCGTGGGTTGCGCACCTTGCATGCAAGGTTACGTTGCCATGAGGAGAACACGGCTGCATTGGTCAAGGTTTTGAACACGCACGCGGCGGTTAAGCATGTTTACTATCCTGGATTGCCCGACCACCCGGATCACCACCTGGCGAGGGCACAGCAAACAGGGTATGGCGGTATTGTCAGTTTTGAACTGGATGGCGGCGAAACAGAATTGCGGGCGTTCCTGGATGGTTTGAGTTATTTCACTCTGGCCGAGTCCCTGGGTGGTGTGGAGAGCCTGATCTCCCATCCCGCCAGCATGACGCACGCAGCAATGAGTGAGGAAGCCCAGCAAGAGGCCGGAATCAGCCCAACACTATTACGGCTTTCAGTGGGCATTGAGCACATGGCTGACCTGGTAAGTGACCTATCAACTGCCCTGGAGCGCGCCAGTTCGGCGCCAAGGCGCAGTCTGAGGATCGCGGGTGCTTCCTCAAGGTAGTAATTTCAGATTCAGGATGTGAGGACCGACATGGTGTGACGTTTAACAGGCTTGAATTACAGCCCGGTTGACCGCAAATCTGCTGCAGGTTAAGCGAACTCACCGAAATATGTCTAAACGTGATTATTATGAGGTTCTGGGTGTACAGCGAAATGCGGACCACGCTGAGCTGAAAAAGGTCTATCGCAAGCTGGCGATGAAGTATCACCCTGACCGTAACCCGGATGACGCTGAGGCCCAGGAGAAATTCAAAGAGGCGCAGGAAGCATACGGCGTCCTCAAGAATGAGAAAAAGCGCGCAGCCTATGATCAGTTTGGACATGCGGCAACTCAACCGGGTGCACGTGGGCCGGGGGGCTTTGATGGCGATGTCGGTGATGTTTTCGGTGATATTTTCGGTGATATTTTCGGCGGTCGGGCCCGTGGCGGTCGACAACAGCAGCAACGTGGTTCCGACCTGCGTTTTTCCATTGAGCTGGACCTGGAAGAGGCCGTATCAGGGATAGAACGTGAAATCCGTATCCCAACGCTGGGTGAGTGCAAGAAATGCACTGGCAGTGGTGCGGTAGACGGCGAGAAAACATCTTGCACGACCTGTGGCGGTGTGGGCCAGGTGCGTATGCAACAGGGGATTTTTTCGGTGCAACAAACCTGTCCGGGCTGTAAAGGAATGGGGCAGGTGATCAAAAACCCCTGCCCATCCTGTAATGGCCAGGGCCGAACCCGCGAAACCAAGACCTTATCGGTCAAGATACCCACAGGCGTTGACAATGGTGACAGGATAAGACTTGCCGGGGAGGGCGAAGCCGGTATGGCAGGTGCACCTCCGGGTGATCTTTATGTCGAGATACGCGTCCGGCCGCATCGGCTGTTCGAACGTGATGGCGATGACCTGTATTGTGAAGTGCCGATTCATTTCACCACCGCCGCAATCGGTGGAAGTCTGGATATCCCCACCCTCAACGGCCAGGTGAAGTTGAAAATCCCCTCAGAAACCCAGACCGGTCGCATGTTTCGCCTGCGTGGCAAGGGTGTCAAGTCGGCGCGCAGTCACCGTCAGGGTGACCTGCTTTGCAAAATCGTGATTGAAACGCCAGTCAAGCTTTCCCGGGCGCAAAAGGATTTATTGCAGCAGTTTCAGGATTCATATGAGTCCAGTAATACCGAGCACAATCCGAAATCCAGTTCCTGGCTCAGTGGGGTCAAGGATTTTTTTGACCGGATGACTTCGTGACCCGGATTCTGTTGCATGGGGCGGGACGCATGGCCCGGAGAGTCGCCCGACAAACGCGCACCTGTAACGAGTTTGAATTGCTGGGTCTGGTTGCGAGGTCAGAACCGGCTAATGTCCAGGAGCACGATTACTATGCTGCCCTGGACGAGATCGACCGGCCTGTAGACCTCCTGATTGATTTTACATTGCCCGGTGGCACCCGGGTCGCGGCACAGTGGTGTGGACGCAAAGGCGTGGCACTGCTCAGTGGCACAACGGGTCTTTCAGTTGAGGACACCCACGCACTTGAGCTTGCGGCTTCTAAGGTGCCGGTGCTGTGGGCGCCCAATATGAGTCACGGTGTTGCGTTGATGACCAGGCTTGTACGTCAGGTGGCCAGAGATTTCGGTGCCGGTGCAAAAATCAAGATCCGGGACATCCACCACAAGCATAAAGTCGATGCCCCTTCCGGTACCGCGTTGACATTGGGTGAGGAAGTGAAGGCGGGGCTTGCTGAGCCTCCCACGGCCGACCTGGAGTTTGCCAGCGTTCGTGAAGGCGAGCTTGTTAGTGAGCACACCGTCAGTTTTACAGCTGCTGATGAAGTTGTCGAAATCACCCACAAAGCACTCAACCGCGATGTATTTGCCCGTGGTGCATTGAAGGCCGGCGCCTGGCTCGTCAATCAACGGCCCGGTTATTACACCACCAGCGACTGGTTGAAATCAGCGTAGGACCGACGAGCTCGCTCGTCGGGAATGTTACCTTGGGATCACACCACTTCGACCGCGAGTGGGTCTTTCCGCGAAATGTTCCCGATGAGCAAGCTCATCAGTCCTACGGGAAAATTCGTTAGACAGCTCAATAGTGATCCAGTAAAATTCTGACGCTTAGAGCAACATTTGAGCCGGAAGCGTCCGGCACATTGAACACTCATCGAATCTAAGCGGGAATGGCTGCCACGGTATTCCCGTTTTGTGTGTCCGGAGACAGGAATTTGACTCAAAAGGCAGTGCTGGCATTGGAAGATGGTAGCCTGTTCTTCGGTCAAAGCATTGGGTCTACCGGTGATGCGACCGGAGAGGTGGTCTTCAATACCTCAATGACCGGCTACCAGGAAATTCTGACCGACCCGTCTTACGCAAAGCAACTTGTAACACTCACTTTTCCTCATATTGGCAATACTGGCTGCAATGCGGTTGATGAGGAATCCGACCGGGTGATGGTGGCCGGTCTGTTGGTACGTGATACGGCCATGTTGCACAGCAATTGGCGCAGTGGGGGGTCACTGCATAGCTACCTGCAGCGTTTTGGCGTGGTTGCTATTGCAGGTATCGATACACGTCGATTAACGCGGATTCTGCGAGAAAAGGGAGCCCTGGGTGGCTGCCTGATGAGCTTCGGGCCAAAAGAGGCAGATCAGGCCCCTGTGCTGGCCCTTGAGAAGGCGAGAGATTTCCCGGGCATGCAAGGGCAGGATCTTGCCCGCGAAGTGACGACCGCCGATGCCTATGAGTGGAAACAGGGCAGTTACGATCTTGACACGCAGGTCTGGAGACCAGGCAAGGCTGCGCTACACGTGGTTGCCTATGATTTTGGCATCAAGCGCAATATCCTGCGTATGCTGTGCGACCGTGGTTGTCGTGTAACAGTGGTTCCGGCCACCACACCTGCCAACGAGGTCCTGGCCATGCAGCCTGATGGTGTGTTCCTGTCCAATGGCCCCGGTGATCCCGAGCCCTGCGGCTATGCTATCGCCGCCATTCAGGAAATACTGCAAACCAGCGTGCCGGTTTTCGGAATCTGCCTGGGTGTCCAGCTGCTGGGTCTCGCAGTGGGTGCCCGGACGGTCAAAATGACGGTTGGCCATCACGGTGCCAATCACCCGGTGCAGGACCTCGCCAGCAAGCAGGTCATGATTACGAGTCAGAATCACGGCTTTGCATTGTCCGAGGACAGTTTGCCGGCAAACGTCCGGGCTACGCATCGTTCATTGTTCGACGGCAGTTTGCAGGGTGTGGAATTGATCAACGGCCGGGCCTTTGGTTTTCAGGGCCATCCTGAGGCCAGCCCCGGCCCCCATGACGTCGCGCCCTTATTCGACCGTTTTGTTGCCATGATGAAAACCGATAATGAAGGCTCCCAGGGCTAATGCCGGGCAGAACTGACATAAAGACCATCCTGATCATCGGTGCTGGTCCGATCGTAATCGGTCAGGCATGTGAATTCGATTACTCCGGTGCCCAGGCCTGTAAGGCCCTGCGTGAGGAAGGCTACCGAGTGGTGTTGGTCAATTCGAATCCGGCGACCATCATGACCGATCCGGAAACCGCTGATTCCGTCTACATCGAACCCATTGAGTGGCGTACGGTTGAGCGTATTATCGAACAGGAAAGACCCGATGCATTGCTGCCTACCATGGGTGGCCAGACGGCCTTGAATTGTGCCCTGGATCTTAATCGCAAGGGTGTGCTCAAGAAGTTTGGTGTGGAGATGATCGGTGCCTCAAGGGCAGCCATTGACATGGCTGAGGATCGTGACCTGTTTCGTCGTGCCATGGCTGAAATCGGCCTGGAGACACCGGAAGCAGAGTTGGCCCATAGTCTCGATGAAGCGCTGACGATACTGGAAACAATCGGGTTCCCTACCATCATCCGGCCATCCTTCACCATGGGTGGCTCCGGTGGTGGAATTGCTTACAACCGTGAAGAATTTGTCGAGATTGTCAGTAACGGACTGGAGCAGTCGCCTACCACCGAGGTGTTGCTGGAAGTATCCGTACTGGGCTGGAAAGAGTATGAAATGGAAGTCGTACGTGACAACCAGGACAACTGCATCATCGTTTGCTCCATAGAAAATGTCGATCCAATGGGTATCCATACGGGTGATTCCATAACGGTGGCACCGGCGTTGACCCTGACCGACAGGGAATACCAGCGACTGCGTAATGCCTCGATCGCGGTACTAAGAAAAATTGGTGTGGATACGGGGGGTTCCAATGTGCAGTTTGCAATTAACCCCGAAGACGGCAAGGTTGTCATCATCGAGATGAACCCGCGGGTTTCCCGTTCCTCTGCTCTGGCTTCAAAGGCTACCGGATTTCCGATCGCCAAGGTCGCGGCCAAGTTGGCGGTTGGTTTTACCCTCAATGAACTGCGCAATGAGATTACCGGTGGTGCGACACCTGCTTCATTCGAGCCCAGCATTGATTACGTGGTGACCAAGATACCGCGTTTTGCCTTTGAGAAATTTCCGGCGGCCAATGACCGTCTGACTACGCAAATGAAGTCAGTGGGTGAGGCCATGGCCATTGGCCGGACATTTCAGGAGTCCCTGCAAAAGGCACTGCGTAGCCTGGAAACTGGCCGGGACGGTTTTGATACGGTGCTGCAGGCCACCCATGCGCGTGATCGCGCCACCGAACTGAAGCGTGAGTTACGTGAGGCTGGTGCGGAGCGCTTGTGGTATGTGGCAGAAGCTTTTCGGGAGGGTATGGAGGCGCAGGAAGTGCATGCGTTGACATCTATTGACCCATGGTTCCTGGCTCAGATTGAAGACCTGATGCGGACCGAGGCCGAGCTTGTGCAACGCGGTGTGTCAGCGCTGAACAGGCCATATTTGTATCAACTCAAGCAAAAGGGATTTTCCGATGCACGATTAGCCACGCTGCTCGATTGCAGCGAACAAGAGCTGCGTGAGTTGCGGCATGAGCTTGATATTCGGCCAGTTTACAAGCGCGTCGACACCTGCGCAGCAGAATTTGCCACAACCACGGCCTATCTGTATTCAACCTACGACGAGGAATGTGAATCTGAACCTACCCTCAAACGCAAGATCATGGTTCTGGGTGGTGGTCCGAACCGCATAGGGCAGGGCATTGAATTCGACTACTGTTGTGTGCATGCGGCGCTGGCATTGCGGAAAGAGGGTTTCGAGACCATTATGGTCAACTGCAATCCCGAGACGGTTTCCACTGATTACGACACCTCCGACCGTTTATATTTTGAACCCCTGACATTGGAAGACGTGCTGGAGATCGTCCACTGCGAGCAGCCTGAAGGCGTAATTGTTCAGTATGGCGGGCAGACGCCATTGAAGCTGGCACATCCCCTGGAGGCGGCCGGTGTGCCCATTATTGGCACCTCGCCGGACTCTATTGACCTGGCCGAAGACCGGGAGCGTTTCCAGAAACTGTTACAGAAGCTGGACTTGCGGCAACCGCCAAACCGCACGGCAAGCAGTGCTGAGCAGGCGGTATTGCTGGCCGATGAAATCGGCTATCCGCTGGTAGTGCGGCCGTCCTATGTGCTGGGTGGCCGGGCCATGGATGTGGTCCACGATGAGCAGGACTTACACCGCTACATGCGTGATGCCGTAAAGGTTTCCAACGATTCGCCGGTATTACTGGATCATTTTCTGGACCACGCCATCGAGGTGGATATTGATGCCATCTGTGATGGCCGTAATGTACTGATCGGCGGCATCATGGAGCATATTGAGCAGGCCGGGGTGCATTCAGGTGATTCTGCATGCTCAATTCCTCCCCACTCCCTCTCTGTGGAAATCCAGGACGAAATGCGGGAGCAAATGAGGATCATGGGACTGGAGCTCGGTGTGGTCGGTCTGATGAATGCCCAGTTTGCTGTTCGTGGCAAGGATATTTACATCCTTGAGGTAAATCCCCGGGCTTCACGAACCGTACCGTTTGTGTCCAAGGCTACCGGGCGACCCCTGGCCGCGATATCCGCCCTATGCATGATTGGAAAAACACTTAAAGATCAATTCAATATGGAAGAAATAGTACCTAAATTCTATTCTGTAAAAGAAGCAATTTTTCCATTTCTCAAATTCCCGGGTGTGGATCCGATCCTGGGGCCGGAAATGCGCTCAACGGGTGAGGTGATGGGTGTGGGTAGAAGTTTTGGATCTGCCTGTGCACGTGCCATGAAAGCGGCCAATTATGGTATTCCCAAGCCTGGACGGGCATTTTTGAGCGTACGTGATGCGGATAAGGAGTCCCTGGTGCCAGTGGCACAGGATCTGGTCGAGAGAGGCTACTCCCTGCTTGCAACCGGGGGGACATGTGAGTACCTGTGTAACCACGGGTTTGAGTGTGAACGGGTCAATAAGGTCGCTGAAGGTCAGCCCCACATTGTTGACGCCATCAAGAACGGTGAGGTTGAATTCATTGTAAACACCACCGAAGGCCGCCAGGCGATCGCTGATTCCTACTCCATTCGTCGTGAGGCCCTACAATACAAGGTAAGCTATACCACAACGATTGCACGTGGCTGGGCCACTCTGCAGGCGATTGACCACGAGTTTGATCCGGCGGTGCGCAGTCTGCAGCAGTTGCACAATGTGGCCGGCGAAAAAGAAGCATTGAAAGAGTAGGCTCCTGTATGAAAAGAACTCCGTTAACACGACAAGGAGCCGAGCGCTTGCGCGCCGAAGCCCTGCATTTGAAAAAAGTGGTACGCCCGCAAATCATAGCTGCCATTGCTGAAGCACGGGCGCACGGGGACTTGAAAGAGAACGCAGAATACCACGCAGCCAGGGAACAACAGGGGTTTGCCGAGGGCCGCATACAGCACCTGGAGGCAGCACTTTCCGGCGCGCAGATCATTGACATCACCAAGTTGAACCCCGGTGGAAAAGTGGTTTTTGGGGCGACTGTCACCTTGTATGACGACTCTGCCGATGCCCAAACAACCTACCAGCTAGTGGGCGATCTTGAATCCGATCTCAAGGAAAACCGTATCGCAATTACCTCACCCATTGCGAGGGCGATGATCGGTCGCGAAGAAGGCGATGAAATTGTTGTTGACGCGCCTGCGGGCGAAATAGTCTATGAAATTGTCAGCGTTGAGTACCTCTGAGGGTCGTACGCTCCGGCAGCGTGAGCTTGATGTAGAGTCCGGTTGCCTGCCGGATTCACTGCACCCGGTTATCCAGCGTATCCTGCTGGCTCGCAACATCATGAACGAGGAATCCATGGATTTGCAGCTGGGTCGTTTGCAGCCACCGGCGACATTGTCCGGAATTCGTGCGGCTGCGATGATCGTTGCGGACGCCGTGGTCACTGGACAAAGCATCCTGATCGTTGGTGACTTTGATGCCGATGGTGCTACGGGTACGGCGGTTGCGGTAAGGGCCCTGCGGCTGATGGGTGCGACAAATGTAGACTTTCGCGTCCCCAACCGCTTTGAGTTTGGATATGGGCTTAGCGTGGCACTGGTTGAGACACTGGCAGAGCCGCCTCCACAGGTATTGGTGACGGTGGATTCCGGCATCAGTTCAATCAACGGGGTGGCGCGGGCAAGGGCCCTGGGTTGTAAGGTCGTGGTGACCGATCACCACCTGCCTGGCGAGGTGGTGCCTGAAGCGGATGCCATCGTTAACCCCAATTGTGCTGGTGACCGGTTTCCCAGCAAGGCGCTGGCTGGTGTGGGTGTTGTTTTTTACCTGATGAGTGCAGTCCGGGGTGTCCTGCGTGAACGTGACTGGTTTACCCTGCCGCGCCGGGATCCGAACCTGGGACGCCTGCTTGACCTGGTGGCATTGGGGACAGTGGCTGATCTGGTCCCGCTGGATAACAATAACCGCATCCTGGTCCGTCAGGGGATGGACCGTATCCGCCAGGGTCTGTGCAGTCCCGGTTTGCTGGCATTATTGCGGTTGGGGAAACGTGATTACCGCCATTTGGTGGCCGGTGACCTGGGTTTTGCCGTGGCACCCCGGCTAAATGCCGCCGGGCGTATGGAAGACATGGGTGTGGGTATCCGTTGCCTGCTTACCGATGACCGCGAAGAGGCAATGGTGCTGGCTACTGAACTGGATGAACTGAACCACCAGCGCCGCGCCAGACAGAAACAGATGCAGACTGAAGCATTGGCCCAGATAAAGACTTTGTTGGCGAGCCTGGAAGGTGAGACTCTACCGGTCGGTTTATGCCTGCACGATGACCGCTGGCACCAGGGTATTGTCGGTTTGGTCGCGGCCCGGATCAAGGATGCCGTACACCGTCCTGTGATTGCATTCGCACCTGAGTCAGAGGGCTCTGCCGTACTGAAAGGTTCAGCCCGCTCGGTCACTGGATTGCATATCCGTGATGTGCTCGCACACGTGGACGCACTCAACCCTGAAATGATGACCGCATTTGGCGGACATGCCATGGCCGCAGGTCTGACCTTGCCGGCCGTCTCGCTGGAGTCCTTCAAACAGGCTTTCACTGCCGCCACTGAGTATTTTATGCAGGGCAAGACACTTGATAACGATATCCTGACCGATGGTGAATTGGCACCGGAAGACATCAATTTGGGATTTGCGGAGGAATTGCGTGCTCTCGGACCATGGGGTCAGCATTTCCCCGAGCCCGTATTTGCGGGACGTTTCGTGGTGGAAGAGCATCGCGTTGTGGGTGGTGCACACCTGAAAATGCAGCTCAGGCCAGTTGATGGAGAAGCCAGCATTGACGCCATTGCATTTGGAAAGTTGCCGGAAGACCTGCCAGATACTGATACGGCCGGCTTTGTTTACAGGCTCGATGTCAATCATTTTCGAGGTCACAAAACCTGCCAGCTGATGGTGGAGCAGATTCTTGCCTGATCTGCTGTTAATCTTGTAACCTGAGATCAGCGGTTCCGCGGGTTGAATGTAGTTATAATGCACCGCCACGAACTTGTGGCTCGAACAGATTTGGAAGTCGGCGTATGGAAACCAACCAGATCAGCAACCAGCTTGAAGACCTGCAACGCCGACTGGATGCGTTAAGGGGGTACCTTTGACTATGCGGGCAACAAAGACCGTCTGGAAGAGGTCGGTCGCGAATTAGAAAACCCCGAAATCTGGAATGAACCCGCGCGTGCGCAGGCACTGGGGCGTGAGCGGGCGTTGCTGGACGGTATTGTCACGACTTTGGACCGGGTTTCACAGGGTCTGACAGACAATACGGGGATGCTGGAGATGGCCATCGAGGAGGACGATGCAGAGATCGTCGAATTTGTTCGGGTGGAACTCGGTGGTTTGCAGGACCAGGTTGAAAAACTCGAATTTCAACGGATGTTCAATGGAGAAATGGACCCCAACCCCTGTTACCTGGATATTCAAGCCGGCTCCGGCGGTACGGAGGCGCAGGACTGGGCTGAAATGCTTTTACGCATGTACCTGCGCTGGGTTGAGCGACGTGGATGGAAGGCCGACCTGGTCGAGGTTTCTTCAGGTGATGTGGCAGGTATAAAAAGCGCCACCGTTCACATCACGGGAGATTATGCCTTTGGCTGGTGCAAAACAGAAACTGGTGTGCACCGGCTGGTTAGAAAATCGCCATTTGACTCAGGAAATCGTCGGCATACTTCGTTTGCGGCGGTCTATGTGTCACCGGAAATTGATGATGACATTGATATTGAAATCAACCCGGCTGAGCTGCGAATTGATGTTTACCGGGCCTCGGGGGCGGGTGGGCAGCACGTGAACCGTACCGAATCGGCAGTCCGCATCACCCATCTGCCCAGCAATACCGTTGTGCAATGCCAGAATGATCGTTCACAGCACAAAAATAAAGCCCACGCAATGAAGCAATTACGTGCCAAACTGTACGAACTGGAACTACAAAAGCGTAATGCTGAAAACCAGCAACTGGAAGACTCCAAGTCAGATATCGGCTGGGGCAGCCAGATTCGCTCCTATGTGCTGGATCAGTCCCGTATCAAGGATTTACGCACCAACGTGGAGACGGGAAATACCCAGGCCGTGCTGGATGGCGATCTGGATCAATTTGTAGAGGCTTCCCTCAAGCAGGGTTTGTCGAGAGCTAGCTAAACAGGAAACATTGTGAGCAAACAAGACACAAAAAACACTGATGGTCAGCATAAAGCAGATGAAAATCGCCTGGTTGCGGAACGCCGGGATAAATTGCGTGCCATAAAAGCGACTTCCATTGCATTTCCGAATGATTTTCATCCCAATGTACACGCTGCCCAATTGCACCAGCGCTTTGCGGATGATGACGTCGATGTGCTGGCCAATGTTGAAGAGACATTTGCACTGGCCGGTCGAATGCTGGCCAAACGGGTCATGGGCAAGATCGCATTCGTCAGTATTCAGGATGGATCCGGGAGGATACAGTTTGTCGTACAGCGTGATAACCTGCCGGAAGGTTTGTACCAGCAGTTCAAGCAATGGGATATCGGTGACATTATTGGTGGTAGTGGCTCGATATTTCGCACCCAGAAGGGTGAATTGTCAGTCAAACCATCTGAGTTGCGTTTGTTGACGAAGTCGCTGCGGCCGTTACCTGAGAAATATCATGGATTAACCGATACAGAAACCCGCTACCGGCAACGTTATGTTGATCTAATCATGAATGAAAACACGCGAACTATATTTCGTACCAGGGCGAAAATAATTAGTTTTATACGTGGCTTTATGGAGGCTCCGGGAAGGGAGTTTCTGGAGGTGGAAACCCCAATGATGCATCCCATCCCGGGTGGAGCGACCGCCAGACCGTTTATTACCCATCACAATGCCCTGGATCTGGACATGTATCTGAGGATTGCGCCGGAACTGTACTTGAAACGCCTGACGGTTGGAGGTCTGGACCGTGTTTATGAAATTAACCGCAATTTCCGCAATGAAGGTGTTTCTACCCGGCATAACCCGGAATTCACGATGCTGGAGTTCTATTGGGCCTATGCCGATTACAGCGACCTGATGGATTTGACCGAAGCCATGCTACGTGAACTGACCAAAACTGTTATCGGCGCTACTCAGGTGGAGTATCAGGGCAGAAGCATTGATTTTGGCGGCCCTTATGAGCGTGTCAGCGTCGAGCAGGCGGTCCGCAAGTTTAACCCGCAACTGGCGGACGCCGATTTGTGGGATGTGTCAACGTTGCAGTCTGCGTGTGCTGAGCTATCCATTCAGCCTGAAAAAAGTTGGGGTGCGGGAAAGTTGTTGCTGGAAATATTTGAAGCTACGGTTGAGTCAAAACTGACCGATCCCGTATTTGTGACCCAGTACCCGACCGAGGTTTCTCCGCTTTCACGGCGAAACGACCAGAATCCCCTGGTTACGGATCGCTTTGAGTTGTTTGTCGCCGGTCGTGAGATTGCCAATGGATTCTCGGAACTTAACGATCCGGAAGACCAGGCAGAGCGGTTCCGGGAGCAGGTGTTAAACAAGGACGCGGGTGATCTTGAGGCCATGCATTATGACGCCGACTATATCCGTGCACTGGAATACGGCATGCCACCCACGGCGGGCGAGGGCATCGGTATCGACCGTCTGGTAATGCTTTTAACCGATGCGGCCTCGATCCGCGATGTATTGCTGTTTCCGCATATGCGACCGGAGGCCTAGGCAAAAGAACTCGGGTCCACCTTATACAGGCGGGCGCCGTGCCGGATGTTTGCTTCCGGGACCCGCCATGAACCCATCCTTGGGGGCTCGGTCGTTTCATCCCTGAAACTCACCTTCCCGAAAGCAAACATCCGACCCAGCTTTGCCGTCACCTTCATCCTTCGACTCATCCAAAAAGAACCAGTGGTTAGCGCTACATTGACTTAGCAGTGGGGGTGCAGTATCTCCCTTCAGGACTGTATGCAACAGGGAAGTTGCATCCAAGTCCCCAGGGAGGGGTTCACGACGGGTCCTGAAGGGAGATACTGCACCCTCACAGTGGACCGTCACCGAAAACCATTACTTCCTCAACCATTGGAATTCAGGCGGTTGAGGATGGCTTCTGGCGTTGCAGGGGTGTCCAATGAGGGTAATTGTTTGGCACCCGTTTTACTGGCAATGGCCTGGTTGATGGCGCTGTGTACAGAAATTGCCAGCATCAGCGGTGGTTCGCCCACGGCCTTGGAGCGGTGGATGGTCTTTTCCCTGTTTCTGCCCTTATCCCAGATGCGTACGTTGAACGCTGCAGGAACGTCGCCAATCGTCGGGATTTTGTAAGTCGAAGGGGCGTGGGTGCGAAGACGGCCCTTTTTGTCCCAGTAAATCTCCTCGGTTGTTAGCCAACCCGCGCCTTGCACGAAGCCGCCTTCGATCTGACCGATGTCGATAGCCGGGTTCAGGGAGTTGCCGGCGTCATAGAGGATGTCGACCCTTGTGATGCGTTGCTCACCGGTCAGGCAGTCCACTTCGACCTCGGAGACGGCCGCGCCATAAGCAAAATACAAAAAGGGCCGGCCGCTGAGCGTTTGTGGGTCGTAATTTATTTTTGGTGTGCGGTAGAAGCCGGTTGCAGACAGGGAGATTCGTGCCCGCCAGGCTTGTTCCGCCAGTTCGGAAAAACTTACTTTGTGCTTGCCGGTGTGTACGTGGTTGGCGGCAAACCTGATATCGGACTTGTCCACAGAAAATTTCTTGCTGGCAAACTTTATCAGCCGTTTTTTAATTTTGCGAGCAGCTCTCTGGGCCGCCATACCATTCATGTCGGTGCCGGCGGAAGCGGCAGTGGCGGACGTGTTGGGGACCTTACCAGTGTTCGTAGCGGTAATTTTGATTGTCTCCAGGTCTACCTGGAACTCATCGGCCACGATTTGGGCAATCTTGATCATCAGACCCTGACCCATCTCGGTGCCACCGTGATTAAGGTGGACGCTTCCATCCCTGTAGACGTGCACCAGTGCACCGGCTTGGTTCAGAAAGGTGGTCGTAAAAGAAATTCCGAACTTGGCCGGTGTCAAAGCGATGCCTTTGCGGATAATCGGGCTGTGCCGATTAAAATCTTCGATTTGTTGGCGTCTGTCTTTATACGCAGATGAGTCCACCAACTCCCCGATCAACTCGTGCAAGACGTTGTCTTCAACCACCATGTCGTAGGGCGTAACGTTGCGCTCGTTCAGGTCATACAGATTAGCCGTTCGGACCGTGAGCGGATCTTTCCCAAGCTCGTGTGCGATCTCGTCCATGACCCGCTCGATACCGAGCATGCCCTGTGGGCCCCCAAACCCGCGGAATGCGGTATTTGATACCGTATTGGTCTTGCAACGGTAGGATGTGATGGTGACGTCCGACAGAAAATAAGCGTTGTCGCTGTGGAACATGGCGCGGTCAGCGATGGGTCCGGACAGGTCGGCCGACATGCCACAACGTACGGCGTGCATGAACTCGATTCCGAGGATACGGCCCTGCATGTCGAAACCGACGTCGTAACGGATCAGAAAATCGTGCCGTTTCCCGGTGCTGAGCATGTCGTCGTCCCGATCCAGTCTCAGTTTGACGGGGCGACCGGTAGTGTCTGCCATTAAAGCGGCAATGACGGCCCACTGTGCTGCCTGGGTTTCCTTCCCGCCAAAGGCGCCACCCATGCGGCGTACTTCGACGGTAATGGCATTATTGGGTCTGCCCAGACAATGGGCGATGATGTGCTGGACCTCAGACGGGTGCTGGGAGGATGTCAGGACCAACATATCGCCGTCTTCCTGGGGTTGAGCCATGGAGACCTGTCCTTCCAGATAGAAGTGGTCCTGTCCGCCCGTACGTAGCTTGCCCTGCAAACGATTGGCCGCGGTCTCCAGTGCTGTTTTCGAGTCTCCTCGCTGTATGACCTGAGGGTCGAGCACATAGGATTCTTGTTCCAGTGCCGTTTCGATATCGAGGACCGCGTCCAGTTCTTCGCATTCGACTATTGCCAGGTGGGCCGCCCGCCTGGCGATCTTGCGGGATTTTGCAGCCACTGAAAATATCGGTTGCCCTGCGAACTGGATCAAATCGGTCGCAAGCACAGGTTCGTCTTGCTGCTGTACCGGGCTGATATCGTTGCGGCCGGGAATATCATCAGCGGTCATGACCCTGACCACACCCGGGTACTGAATAACTGCGGACAGGTCCAAATTGAGGATGCGCGCGTGGGCGTAAGCGCTGGTGCCCACGTAACAGTGCAGCAGTCCTTCAGGTTCAGGCAGGTCGTCAACATACAAGGCAGTGCCTGAAACGTGTTTGCGGGCGCTGTCGTGGGCGACGCTGGTGTGGACCTGCCGGGTTGAATCAGGACGATTGTCAGACATCGGCTATGACCGGCACAAAGCGCGATCCCAATCGCACGGGGAATGTGTTGCTGGTATTTTCAAGGTAAAAACGCTGTAGCAGGTTCTGTGCCACGCGCATCCGGTAGTCGGCACTGGCACGAACATCCGTAATCGGCGTAAAGTCTTCAACAATTGCCGCCATGGCGCATTCAATGGTCTCCTGGCACCAGGTGTTGCCACTCAGGACCTGTTCACAGGTGGTGGCTCGTTTTGGGGTTTCTGCCATACCGCCGAAACAGACTCGTGCAGCCATGATCAGGCCGTCATTGACTTGCAGGGAAAATGCAGCACAAACAGAGGATATGTCCTGTTCAAAGCGTTTGGATATTTTGTAAGTAGCGAAGATCTGTTGAGCCGATGGTAGGGGCAGGAGGATTTGCTCAACACATTCACCGGCGCGCAGGTCCTGTTTGCCATAGCCTATGAAATAGTCTTCAAGATCGATAGTGCGCTGACCGTGCGCACTGCGCAGTGTTAACCTGGCACCGGCGACGATCAGCCCGGGTGGCATATCACCGATCGGTGAACCGTTGGCGATGTTACCGCCTATTGTGCCGGCGTTACGGACCTGGGTGGCGCCTATACGTTCGATCAAGGGCATGAATCCCGGATAGAGTACGGTGATGGCCTCTTTTGCGTCGGTGTAGGACACCGCAGCACCGATGGAAAGCCAGTCATCGGCGCTATCGATAGCCCCCAATTCCTCTACGGCACCAAGATAAATCACTGACTCCAGCTCACGCAATTGTTTGGTCACCCACAGACCCACATCGGTTGCGCCAGCGATCATTACGGCATTCGGGTGTTGCTCCAGGAGCGTGCATAACGTTGCCATTGAACGGGGTGCGTAAAAATGCCGTTCACCACACACGATCTGCAAAGATTCGACGGTCTGGATTGCCTGTAGTTGTTCTAGTCGCTGTTTTCGCTCGGCAATGAAACGGTCTTGCCTGTGGGCGGTCAGGACTTGCTCCGCGGCCCGCACAATGGGGGCATAGCCGGTGCAGCGGCACAGATTACCCGCCAGGCCTGATTCAATATCGGACCGTGTTTTGGCATTATCAGGGTCATCAAGGAACATGGCGAGCAGTGACATGATGAAACCCGGGGTGCAAAAACCACATTGGGAGCCATGCTGCGCGACCATCGCCCGCTGAATTTCATGCAGTTCTCCGTGTGGTTCACAGAGGTCTTCGACGGTGAGCAATAACTTGCCGTCAAGGGTCGCCAGGAACTGGATGCAGGCATTGACGGCCTGGTAGCGAATACCGTCCCCCCTAAGCTCACCGACAACCACCGTACAGGCACCACAATCACCCTCGGCGCAACCCTCCTTGGTGCCTCTAAGGGCTTTGCTTTCGCGCAGGTAGTCCAATACGGTCAGGGTGGGATCACAGTGACTGATTTCCTCGATCCGGCCAGCCAGAATGAATCGAACGGTAGTGTGCATCGACAAGTGTCCGCTTAGCCGACCGGAGAGCGGTTGACAACGTCTTGTTTCGTCAGGCTTCCCATACTGTTGTTGCCCGTCCCCAGTGTGTCATGGTTGCAGCTTGTAGCGACAGTCAATAATGGACTATCTTTGTAGCAGCTCAGATTGTATCAGTTAAGGAACTTCTGATTTACCCTGATTGGAGGGGATAAACACCCTCGACGATAAACCATACCCCGGAGCCAAACTTGAAAAACATTCGTTGCCTGATCGTTCAAACCCATCTGCATTGGGCCGATGCAGAAGCCAACCGACGCCATCTGGAAAGTGTGGTAGAGAGCCGGGGGAGCGGCTGTGACCTGGTCGTGCTTCCGGAGACCTTCACCAGTGGATTTCTTGGCGACAGTGAAGGTGGTCTGGAGAGCATGACGGGTTTGACCCTGGAATGGATGAAATCGCTGGCAAGGGATTTTGATGGCGTGCTTGCCGGCAGTGTGGCGGTGCAAACTGAAAAGGGCCCCGTTAACCGGTTCTTATGGGTTCAGCCGGATGGTGACGTCAGGTTCTACGACAAGGTTCACCTTTTTTCATTTGGCGGGGAAGACAAGCGCTACGTTGCGGGTACAGAGCGGAAAGTGTTTGCCTATCAAGGCTGGCGTGTATGTCCGCAAATTTGTTACGACCTGAGGTTTCCGGTCTGGTGCCGAAGTCGCGACGATTATGATGTCCTGCTATTCGTTGCTAATTGGCCGAAGCCTCGAACTGCGGCTTGGACAGCCTTGCTCAGGGCCAGAGCAATCGAAAACCAGTGCTATGTAATCGGTGTTAATCGTGTGGGTACGGATGGACGCGGTCTGGGGTACGCAGGCGCCAGTGCCGTGTTTGATCCCCTGGGCGAGACCGTACTGGATTTGGGTTCAAAAGAGGGCAACGGGGTGGTCGACTTGCAGCTTGAAAAAGTCCAGACCACGAGACGTGACTTACCATTTCAGGCAGATGCTGACAACTTCGAGATTCTATAGAACCTTTTTACGCGCACCCGGGGGTAGGTATTGACCGGGACCGGCAGTTCTCCCGCCCTTATTTACGGTCAGATAACCAGCGCCACAAGGCCCCGCGTGGTAATTGCTTGCCGGTGACGTTACCCAACAATGAATGGCTGTCCCGCAAAGTCCACAACATTTGCTTGCGGGCGTTGTCGCGGCCAGCGAACAGCAGTCGGTCGTTAGCCTGTAGCTCAGTTTCAGGTCCGGGTAGAAACAGTCTTTGTGCGCCACGTTCAAGTGACAGGCAAACACAAGGTAGTGGCTGATAGTCCTCGCTGCTGCTGTGGCTAATGTGTTCAAGTTGCACATTACGGGATCTCGCCAGTGCAAAGCGGACGTTATCTGCGATATCACCCTCTAAGGCCAACACCCAGATGTTGGGTGCACGGTCATTCAATACGGCTTTTAGTCTGGTCGCAGTGTGCTCGGCAAACTCATCGTCGGACCTTATCAGATGCTGCAGGAATGCTTGCAGCAACGGGGTGGTCACAATGGATAAAATCCGGCGTGCCACTATCAGGCTGCGACGGGCGACAAGGTCTGCTCCTGAAGCGTCAAATAATTCTTCATTTTGCCGGCGTTCCTGTCGGGCAATAACAAACAAATCGGGGTTGAGTTGCTTCGCGGTCATTACGATGGACAAATTGTCTACATCATCACCGGTGGCGGCAATTATCCCAACGGCAGAAATCACACCTGCCTCTTTCAGCGTATGGGCTTGCGTACCTCTTCCCAGCACTGTGAGCTCGTGATCGATGAGTCTGTCCGCGTGGACGTCGACCACCGTGTATGGCAAACCACTGGCTTGTAGTTGTTCAGTCATTCGGGTGCCAAAGCGCCCGTTACCGCATACTATCCAGCAGCCCGTGGGCGGTTTTACAACTTCTCGCAATTCGCTGCCCGGCACGCAGATTAGCCAGTCCTGTACCAGGTATTTGATCGGGGAACTCAAAGCCAGTGAAAATCGCTGTGCAAATATCCGATAGGGGTCAATCACTGAGTCCGTGCCAAATGAGGCCATGTTGTCACTTACACGTTGGTTTTCACTGCGTGCGAGAACTATCAATTCCGGTCGCAGTAATTTAACGGTAATGGCAATCGTAAGGTTGGAGTGATCGTCATTGGTTGAAGCTATGACACCCCTGCAGTTCTCACGCTGCAGACCGGCCAACTCCAGCATGTGGCGGTCACGGGCACGACCGGCCAATGCAGGGACGCGTGCATGCTGACTTTCCAGTGACATCAGACGCACCGTATTTTCGTCACGTTCTATCACCACAGCCCGTATGCCACGTGCCAACAATCCAGAAACAATCATGCTGCCGGTGTTACCAAATCCACAAACGATAAAAAAGGGCTCCTTTAACCACCTGACCTGTCTGCTGAAGCGACTGCGGTGAAACGCGGCCTGAAACTGCTTATCAAGAAACAGCCCCAGTAAAGTGCCGATGGAATACAGCCACGCGACGACGTTGGGTAACAACAACGCGTAGACCAGCATACGTTGCGCCGGGGTAAAGCTGTAGGGTATTTCCCCGAATCCGATGGTGCTTTGCAGGATGGCCATGAAATAGGCAGCATCCAGAAAAGTCATGCGGTACGGAACGCCCGCAGCATCGACCCCGGGTACTGTGACCATGGCCAGTGTTGAGAAAAAGTAGACCAGCACCAGGACGATTAACGGCGTACGCATACGTCGCATCGTCATCCAGACGATGTCGTTCATTGGTGAATGGCGGGGCAAGAGCTTTTCGCCCGCTAACGGCGGATACTGATGGTTTCTGCAATCAACAGAGTTACAGAAACCAGATTTGCCAACAAGGCGCCACCGGACAGCGAAACGATGCGGGAAATAATTTCCGCAGAAATACCAGGCTCAGAGACGTTGGCTGCCCAGGTCCAAATTCCCGCGGCGATTAATAGCTGCAAATCAGCGACCAGGCTGGTGGCCAGTAAAACCGCTCCCATTTGGGATCGGTCGCCAAACTTCAAAATCGTGGCGATCAGGCTGACCGCCAATGCGGCGGCCAACTCCAGGCCATCGTGGTGCTCCGGGTTATCAATGTCACCAATAAAAAAACCAAAGTTGAGCGTGAGTGCCAGGACGATAAAAAAGGCGAACATTACTTTTTCAAAATTCACGGCAGATTGCTCCTTTTTCTGTTGATTCCAGCGTAGGAGTGACGACCGGGGTCATCGCGAACATAAAAGGTTCCCGACGAGCAAGCTCGTCGGTCCTACAGGCCTATTCTATGATATTACCATCCACATCCATGATGGCGACCTCGCCCAGGTTCATACCACGAATTTTTTCTTCGATTTCCGTACGGTCACCAACGATCAGCCAGGTCAACTTTTCTGGATGCAACACCTGCTCCGCTGCACCTTGTACATTTTCAAGATTGATTGATGCATAACGTGTCTTGAGTGTGGAGACGTAATCGTCAGAGCGTCCAAAGCGCTGGTTTGACAGCAAGGCACGCATTACGGCTCTACCGGTCTCGTATTGGCCGGGTAGACTGTTGACATTGTTGTGTACGCTCTTTTTCAGTTCATCCACGGTTGCGGGTCTGGTGGCAATGTACTGCTCAAATTCACGCCCAAGCTCCTGCAAAGACTCTTTCGTTTTATCCGTTTGTACGGGTGCGTAAGCCATCCATGGCCGCTGACCGCGTGCGTCGAACATAAATGTATAAGCGCCATAAGACCAGGCCTTGTCTTCCCGCAGATTCATATTCACACGCGCACTGAACTGACCACCGAGTATGTCATTCATGGTCGTAATATCCAGGTTACTGTCTACACCGGTAGGCGGGGCAATGTGACCACCCAGTATCAGGGATTGTGGTGAATCCGGTTTGTCGATAATAAATACGCGGCCGCCGGCGGGAAGGTCAACCTCCGCCAGGTTTTTGGCGGGTACCTTATTACCATTTTCTCGCCAGTTACCAAAGGCCTCTTCAAGCAGTGGCAGAATTTCTTGCATGTTGGTGTCCCCGACTATAAACAAGGTGCCGTTGCTGGGGCGTAGCCAGGTTTCATGAAATGCCTGCAAATCGTCACGTGTCAGTGACTTGATCGAGTCTTCAGTTCCTGATCCCGTCAGGGGAATGCCGTAAGCGTGGTCGTTTCCGTAAAGTAAGGGCGGCAGGTTGCGGAGGGCAAGCGCAACCGGCCGGCTCTTCTCCTGCTTAATCTGTGCCAGCCAACGCGGACGCAGACGATCAATTTCGGTTTGAGTAAAAGCCGGGTTGCGGACAACGTCGGCAAACAACGTCAGGGACTCGGAGAGTTTGTCATGAATTGCGGACAGACTCAGTGTCGACATGTCGAGGTTCGAGTTGGTAGAAATGTTGGCACCCAGCTTTTCGGCCTCAAGACTGATATCCAGTGCAGAACGTTTCCTGGTGCCTTCATCCATCATGGAGAGGGTGAAGTCCGCTGTGCCCAGTTTGCCGAAGGAATCCGCGGCATAACCCGCGTCAAACTGCAGCGAGATATTGACGACGGGTACGGCGTGGCGTTCCGCAAGCACCACGTCCAGTCCGTTTTGTAACTTGGCGCGTTGAACCTCCGGAAAGCTCAGGTCGGGAAGCTCGCCCACCGGTGGCAGACCTTTGCTGCGGTCAACTTGCGAGGCGCCGACGCTGTGCTCTGCAAACGGCACCACATCGAGCTGGTAACGGCCAGTGCCCAGCCACTTGTCTGCGACTGACCGTACAGCCTCTGTGTCTGCCTCGTTCATCCAGTCAATACTGGTCTTGAAAAAGCCCGGATCACCGGCGTATAACTCGCCTCTTGCCAGTGCAGTGGCCTTGCCGGAAAAGCCCCCGATCTGTTCCAGTCCGCGAATCAAGGTCGCATTGGTGTTTGCCTTGACACGACTTAGCTCCTGGCTTGTAGGACCCTTGTCCCGAAAAAGGGCCATCTCGGTGTCAATGATGTCGTTGACTTCATCCAGTGATGAACCTTCCTTGAGTGTTGTGTCAATTGTGAACATGCTTGCCAGTTCATGGTCTTCGACAGACACGGAAACATTGGTCGCCAACTGGCTTTTGTAAACCAGTGCCTGGTACAGACGGGAGTTCTTGCCCGTGCCCAATACAGAGGCAGCCAGGCCCAGTTGGATGTTCGCTTTTTCCGTACGACCGGGAACCGCCCAAATGCGGTAGCTGCGGGTGTGGGGAACACGGTCATACATGAGCTCACGACTATCCCTCGTGTGTTCCGGAATCATGGCCTGCATGCGTTTGACAGGTGGGCCGGATGGGATGTCTCCGAAGTATTTTTCTGTCAGGGTGCGGGCCGTTTCCGTGTCAATATCACCAGCGAGCACCAGTACAGTATTTGCTGCACCGTAATAGTCTTTGAACCATTGGTGTACATCGTCCAGCACAGCGGCGTCCAGGTCGGCCATTGAACCAATGGTGCTGTGTCGATAAGGGTGACCCGGTGGGAACACACCTTCCAGTTGTCGGTATTCAACCAGGCCGTACGGTTGCGAATCACCCTGGCGTTTTTCATTTTGCACAACGCCACGCTGCTCATCCAGTTTTTCCTGGGTGATGGCGCCCAGCAGATGGCCCATGCGGTCCGATTCCAGCCACAGCGTCATATCCAGGGCCGGTGTGGGTACGTTTTCGAAGTAATTGGTGCGGTCAAACCAGGTCGTGCCGTTCATGGCGGTTGCGCCGACTTGTTCAAGTGGCTCAAAAAACTCACCGTCGTGATTTTCAGAACCATTAAACATCAGGTGCTCGAACAAGTGTGCAAAGCCGGTTTTTCCGCTTGGCTCGTCCTTGGAGCCCACGTGATACCACATACTGACGGCGACAATTGGGGCCTTGCGGTCTTCATGGACAACGACCGTAAGACCGTTTTTCAGTTTGAATTTATCAAACGGGATATCGATCCCGGCAGCACCGGCTGCCAATGCCGCGTTGGCGGATAACGTAGCAGTTAAAAGCATGGCTTGGATGGGTCGCAAAAACTTCATGGTTTTATCTCCGATGAGCTAATGTGCCAGACGGGTGAGAATACCCGCACCGCGGGAAAATAGGTGCTTATCATGCCCTCATCCAGGCGTGCTGAACAGCCTCGAAAGTCATGCATGGCTTATTTTCAGGCACACCAGCGCAGACTGGTGTGTGAGAACGGCCCCTAGGGGCTTGTGACTGCTGTGACGTCACGACTTGATATTGCGGTGACCCAAACCAGGGCGCCAAGAGAAGGCGTATCGAAGTACTGCATTTGCCCGGTGCGTATCTGACGGTTTTCCTGCAGCTCAAATACGGTTGGGCCCGTGACATCCTTGATTGCAGACTCGGTATCGCCTGCATCAGGGCTTACTGGTTCTGCGCCGGGTTCTTCTGCGCCGGGTTCTGTCATTTCATTTCTATAAACGAGGTCGAGATACAGGTGTAGAAAACGGCTGCGTCGAAGTTGCACACTGCCATCCAGGCGGTAAAAATAACTGCGATAAGCTGCCAGTGGATCGCGATCCACCAGGTCTGCAACCATGATTTGGGTCGGGGGTCGCAGTTGAACATCGATGACTTGTTGGTCGTGTATGCGCACGGGCGGATAATAATCCGTACGATTCTGCTCCCACGCGCCGAAAACAATTGGCTGGAAGTCCCTGCTGGAACGCAACCTTGTCCAGACGTCGCGCATACGTCTGCTCAATTCAGTAATAGGCAGCAGATCATCAGGTAAATCACTTACAGTATTACCGGGAGAATTATCTGCGGGTCCATCGATGCTGTCCTCGACCGGCGTTTCAATCCGGGTTTCGGGTAATTCACTGGTCACATCTGCAGCTGGATTGGTAGAAAAACCCGGCGTCGGGCCAGGGGGCCAAAGATCGAATGGTTGATCCTTTTCCAGCGCCGGAAATTGTGAAAACTTGCGGAGCTCGCCGATCTCGGCAGGTTTCGCTGTTGTCTGCAAATGGCGAAATATGATGACTTCAACGCGGTAGGCACCGGACTCGGCCAGTGTTGGCGAACTACTCAGCAACAGAAAAAGGGGCAACAGGCGTTTCATTCTCTGCAGTTTAGAGGTTTTGTTTCCTAAGGGCATCCCTGATTTTGTGATTCTGCAGGCGTCAATTGCACCAAAATGTCGTTACTGATCCGGATGCGTTCGTCGGCAGAATCTTCGTCTATCATGATGCTCAGTTTGTGTGGGCCCTGCAGTTTGTAATCGAGCGGATGACTTTGAATCATTTTGAGCAAGGCAGCGGGGTCAGCCCGGGTATTTTCGGTAAACTCCATCCGGCCGCCGGTCGGGCCGAAATCAATCCGGCTGACACCGATGGCACGGGCTTTCTGGCGCAAGTCAGCAATCTGGAATAGGTGCTTGGTGGGCGCCGGCAAGAGACCGAAGCGGTCGATTATTTCGACCTGTAAATCTCTCAGACCCGCTTCGTCAGTGGCGCTGGCAATGCGTTTGTACAGGGTCAGGCGCAGGTGGATATCGCCTATCCAGTCGTCGGGGATCAGGGCGGCACTGTGCAGCTCGATGTCGGTCTCCTGATGCAGGTTGCCTTCAAGGTCAATATCCTCTCCCTTACGCAGTGCATTCACAGCACGCGCCAGCAACTCGCTGTATAGACTGAAGCCCACCGATTGAATTTCACCGCTTTGCTCTGCACCGAGTAGTTCGCCGGCACCCCTGATTTCCAGGTCGTGGGTGGCGAGGGTAAAACCGGCGCCCAGTTCTTCCAGCGAAGCAATGGCTTCAAGGCGCTTATGGGCATCGCGGGTCATACTGCGTTTGTCCGGAACCACCAGGTAGGCATAGGCCTGGTGGTGTGAGCGCCCTACACGTCCTCTGAGCTGATGTAACTGGGCGAGTCCGAACTTGTCGGCCCGATTAACAATGATGGTGTTGGCGGTAGGTACATCGATACCATTCTCAATAATCGTCGTACACACCAACACGTTGAATCGCTGGCGATAGAAATCCAGCATGACTTTTTCAAGTTCGTGTCTGGGCATTTGTCCATGTGCCACGCGAATACGGGCCGTTGGCACCAAGGTGCCCAGTTCGCGGGCAATTTGCTCTATATTTCTTACTTCGTTATGCAGGAAGAATGCCTGGCCCCCACGCTGGATCTCCCGCTGAAGTGCTTCACGAAACAGCGCCGAATCCCACTGTGAGACCAGTGTCTTGACCGCCATGCGGCGGGCCGGCGGGGTCGCGATGATTGACAGATCACGTAAACCTGACATGGCCATATTCAAGGTTCGGGGAATGGGTGTGGCAGTGAGTGTCAGCATGTCCACTTCGGCACGCAGTTGTTTCAACCGTTCTTTCTGACGGACACCAAAGCGTTGCTCTTCATCAACTATGACCAGGCCCAGGCGCTTAAAGCCGATGTCCCGTTGCAGTAACTTGTGAGTGCCTATGACAATATCGACCTTGCCTTCAACAAGGTCTGCAAGCGTGTTTTTGAGCTGCTTTCCAGTGCGGAAACGTGACAGCAGTTCAATGCGTACCGGCCAATCGGCGAAGCGGTCGCTGAACGAGGAAAAGTGTTGCTGAGCCAAAAGCGTTGTGGGTACCAGCAGTGCGACCTGTTTTTCAGCCTGCACGGCCACGAACGCGGCCCGTAACGCCACTTCTGTTTTGCCGAATCCCACATCGCCGCAGATCACCCGATCCATTGGACGGCTACAGGTCATGTCCTCCAGGACCGCATCGATTGTTTGCTGTTGGTCAGGTGTTTCCTCAAATGGGAAATCTGAGCTGAACTCAGCATACATGGGCTTGTCCAGCTTAAACTCAAACCCTTCGCGTGCCTGTCTGGTGGCATACAGGTCCAGTAGTTCTGCTGCCACATCACGAATCTTCTTGGCAGCGCGTTTGCGAGTCCTGGCCCACTGTTCGCTGCCAAGGCGGTGTAATGGTGCAGTTTCTGCTGCACCACCGGTATAGCGGGAGATCAGGTGCATGGCGGAGACCGGCACGTACAATTTGTCTTCACCGGCATACTCAAGCATCAGGAATTCGGCTTCGCGCTTATCAATCTCCAGTGATTGCAGCCCACGATAACGACCGATGCCATGGTCTTCGTGGACCACGGGATCGCCTAATTCCAGATCTGACAGGCTGCGTATGATTGCCTCGGGGTCACGCTCCGACAGTTTACGTGTGGTCTTGGGGCGTGCCCTGCCGCCAAACAGCTGACTCTCTGTCAAAATGGCCAGCTCTTGACCAACAACGAAACCCTGATCTACCGGCATGACGATCAGACCGAGTCGGGTTGTGGACTCTTCAAAGTCCGCCCAGGACTCAAACCGGTCCGGTCTTAACCCGAATGCCTGCAGGGTTTGAGCGAGCACCTCACGCCGCCCGGTGGTGTCGGCGGCGAACGTGACCCGACCCGGAAATGCGCCAATAAACTCAAGCAGGGCATTTGCCGGCTCGTTACCACGTTCGTGGATATGCAGGTCGGGGGCCGGCTGCGTGTCGAATTGAACATCACCGGCTTGCTGGTTACCATCCAGCAGGCTAACGGTTGAAAACCCGGATAGTTCCTTTTGGATATCTTCAGCACTGAAAAATAGTTCGGCGGGATCCAGAACCGGTCGTTCTACGTCATGGCGCCGCTGTTCCCAGCGCTCTGTCGTTGAGGTCCAGAAATCGGCTGCTGCCGTGTCAAGACCACTTTGGGCGACAACGAGTGGTGACGAGGGCAGGTAGTCGAGAAGGCTTTCGGTCTGCTCGTAGAACAGTGACAGGTATTGCTCCAGTCCCTGCGGGTGTAGACCGTTGCGCAAATCCTGGTAAAGGGAAACATTGCGGGTATCGACAGCGAAACGAAAGCGGAAGGCCTTGCGAAAGGCTTCAAAATTCTTGCTGTCACAGGGGTACTCACGTGCGGGGAGCATGTCGAAGTATTGAAGTTCCCTGATCGAGCGTTGGGTCTCGATGTCGAATTCCCGTAATGAGTCAATTTCTTCGTCAAACAGGTCAATACGCAGGGGATGTTGCCGGCCGGTTGGGTACAAATCGACCACCGACCCGCGTACCGTAAACTGACCGGCCTGGTAGACCGGCTCGGCATGGTTGTAGCCCGCTTGCTGCAAGCGTTGACGAAATTCGTCGATAACCAGTGTTTGCCCCGTTTTGAGCTGCAGGTTCTGACCCAGCACATGGCTTCTGGGTGGTAATCGCTGCATCAGGGTTGCCATTGACAACAGCAATATACCGCGCTTCATCCCGGCTAGCGCGGAAAGTGTTGCCAGTCGCTCGGCAATGATTTCCGGGTGTGGTGAGAACGGATCGTAGGGCAATGTTTCATGATCCGGGAAATGCAGTAGCGGTATATCCCCGGTTCCGAACAGGTGGATATCCTGCTCCAGCGTGTGCGCCTGGTGGCTGGAACGCACGAGTATCAGGACAATGCCATCGTGGGCCCGTGCTGCGGTTAAAAGCGCTAATGCAGCGCTGCTACCGTGCAAACCGGACCAACTGGAAACCCCGGAGTTAGTGCCATCAAAACGGGCGTTTAAAGGAATCGTAGGACCGATGAGCGTACTCATCGGGAATCTTTGTTGAGGTTGGGTCCGGTCATATCCAGTTCCCGACGACGAGGTCGTCGCTCCTACGCATATTTTGCGAGGTCGTGGGTCCTATGCATGTTCCCCGTTACCGGTCGCGTCTACATGTTTGCCAAAGACCTTCAGGACTACCATCAACACACCCAGCCCCAATAGCATACCCAACCACCAGGGTGAGCCAAGTGCAGTTAGCAGGCTGCCCGCGAGCAGGGATGTCACACCCACCACCATGGCGTAAGGCAGCTGGGTCCGTACATGCTCAATATGGTCACAACCAGAGGCCAGCGAAGACAAGATTGTCGTGTCCGAAATCGGCGAACAGTGATCGCCCCAGACACTGCCCGCCAGCACGGCGGCAATGGATGAGTACAGCAGGTGCATATGCTCAGGCCCGGTATGGCCTTGGGACTGCATAACCGCCCAGGTCAATGGTATGGACAAGGGCAGTAAAATGCCCATCGCGCCCCAACTTGAACCGGTCGCAAACGCAGTGGCAGCCGCGAGCACAAAAACGATGACAGGCAGGGTATACGAGGGCAGGGAATCACCCAGTGCGGTGACCAGGAAATCTGCAGTCCTGAGCACGTCGGTAATTTCACCCATTGACCAGGCCAGTACCAGGATAATAAGTGCATAAAGCATGGCACGGAGACCCTGGAACCAGGCGTTGACCACCTCTTCCAGATCCATGATGCGCTGACCGAGCGTGAGCACGGCTGCGGTCATCATGGACAACAGGGAGGCCCACATCAGGGCCTTGTAGGAGTCAGCTTTGCCGATGATGTCACGTAAGGTCGCCTGGTCGACATCCTCGACGGCGGCCCTGCCGGTAACGTAGAGTCCACCAATTACACCAAGAATCATTACCAGAACCGGGATGTAAGCGTTGAATGCGCGTTGCGGCTTACCCGCAATGGGTTCAATCGGCTCACAGTCCTGGAGGTTGCCAGTGACAGTTTCTTGTTCCGCAACGCCATTTTTGCGCGCGTGGGTTTCAGCCTGGAGCATGGGGCCGAAATCCCTTCCACTGGCCGAAACCATGAAAACGAAAGCAATGGCCAGCACCGGATAGAAGCTGTAGGGGATGGTGTTTAAAAATATCAGATAGGCTTCTTCATTCAAATCCGGGAGTTTGTTGACGGCATCGCCGATCAGACCTACTTCATAGCCAATCCATGTGGTTACCAGTGCAATGCAGGCAACGGGTGCAGCGGTTGAGTCGACGATATACGCCAGTTTGGCCCTCGAGATGCGCATGGAGTCAGTTACCGGCCGCATGGTATTGCCGACCACCAGGGTATTGGCGTAATCGTCGAAAAAGATCGCAATCCCCAGCGCGGAAGTGGCCAGACAGGCATGCCGGGCCGTATCTGCCCACTTGACGATATGGTTAACAATGCCTTGCATACCCCCATTTCGTGAGATTATCCCGACCATGCCTCCCACCATTAAGGAAAACAGGATGATGGCTGCACGGCTCGGGTCCGCCAACGCGCCAAGCACATATACCTGAAACAAATCGAGCAAACCGACCCAGAGTCCAAAGAGGTCAAAACCATTGATTGCCCATGCCCCCAGCCAAATTCCTAAAAACAGGGCGGGTATCACCTTTTTCCACAACAACGCAAACACGATCGTCACCAATGGTGGTAATACCGCCAGCCAACTACCGGCCGCTGCAGGTTCGGTATCCGCGTTGACGGCGAAGCTAAGAGTTAAAAGATAAATAACATAAAGAATATACTTTAATTTATTGTAATTAAACATTAATTAGGTTCCGATAAAGTGGATAAGGTCAATTTGATCCGATCTCCGAATTTGCTAAACCAGGGCTCTGGCAGTGAATACATACCCAGCCAGAGTATTTCTTCATCACGGGCCTCTTCAATTGCCGGTCGACGGGTCAGTTCACCGGACATGAATGCGGCCAGCCGGTCTACCTGGTATTGCATACGCTGATCCCGGTCTTCGGCCGGAGACGGCAATCCGGAGATGAATTCCAGACGGATACACAAAGCCCGGGCCAGTGTCTCCAGGTCATCATTGTCGGTATCCTGCGTCTTGTCGGTCTTGAATCCTTCCAGGGCCTTGTCCATGGATTGTTCGACCGGCTCATCAGAGCTATCTGCTGGCCATTTCTTCTCGATTTGCGTCAGCAGCTTGCTCGTCACGGAGTCTGCTGTCGCCAGTTGATGCAGTAATTCTGATTTTGCCCACCAACGCTTTAGCGCAGTACTGTGGGCCTGCTGTTCAATACTGCCAACCTTTTGGTGGTAGTCTTTCAGCAGCCGCTGAAAAGACTCCTGCAGTTTGCGGTCAGGACGGTTGATATCCTTCCAGCTATCCTGCAATCCCTGAACCCTTCCCGCGTGTTCGCGTAGGTCCTCTTGTGACTTGAGTAAGTCCTGCAATGTTGCACACAAGGATTTTTGTTCCGTAAGTTTCTCTTCAATGACAGCCCGCTCGGTCTCCTGTTGCTCCTTGAGTTGTGTAAACAACGGATTCAGGTGTTCGCGAAACTGATCCCACAATGTTTGCTCGCGGCTGCGCCACAGGCTACCGGCCTTTTGCCATTGTGACTGCAGCTCTTTGGCCTGGGTTATAGCCTCGCTGCGTTCCGGCAGGTGAACCAACTGACTGGCTGACCTGATCAGTTTCATTTTCGCCTTCTCCACCTCCTGGTAATGGCCCTGCATGGCCTTGTTCGCCGTATCCAGAGCGGCTTTGAGCTTTCGGGCCAGTTTCTGACGCTGATTTACCGGGATATTCTTTAACTCGTGGAGTTTTTTTCGACCTCGATTCAGAGCCTTGCCCAGGGTTGGCCAATCGGGGGGGGCGGAGTTGGCCAGTTGTTTCAACTCTACGCAGAATTTGGCGAGGGATTCCGCGTGCCGCGACTGGACTTCGCTGCGTTTGTCCAGAAATTCACGTGCCGTATCAAAAGCGGCATTGCCGGCGGCCTTGAATTTCCGCCACATCCAGGGCGTTGCGGCAAAATGCTTATCGCCCGGGATTTGTTCACTAACCCCCAGGGATTTCCACTCTGCCTGCAGACTCTTTATACGATCGAGCAGGGCGTCCGGGTGTAGATCTGCCGCCGGCAATACTTCCATTTCAGCGATCAGGCGTTTGCGTATTTTGTTGTTGGACCAGTGGTGCCAGTCGCGTAATTCGCGCAGACGTGTCTGGTGGGTGGCAAGTTTCTTGTTGATCTGCTGCCAGGCCCCCTTGTGACTTCCGGATCTGTTTAGCTTTTTCCCCTTTTGTTGTAATTTTGAGCGACTTGACAGCGCCTTTTGCAACTCACCCTCTTCCAGCTCCTGCTCAAGTTGCTCCAGCAACTGATCGGCATCGGTGAGGGCTTGGTCCAGTTGCCAGTGTTGTTGCTCCAGCTTGCTTTCCAGTTCCTGGAGAATTGCAGTTGCCTCAGATTGGCATAGCAGATCGTCTGGATGTGGGGACTTGATGGATTGCCACACATTTTCCAGCTGGCGACTCAGCTTTTTCAGCTGCGCGGCACTGGGTTGGGATGCATGTTCGGCCTGGTAGAGGCGAATGGCATTACCCGCCTGCGTCAATATCTCATTGGCCTCTGGGGAGGCATCATCCTCAGATAACACAACTTCAGGGCTGGGTGGTGCAACGGTCTTCTCGTCAACCGATGGTGTCTCCGCTGACACCGTGCGAACCGGGGCCGGTGCGGATAGCCGCTCGAAAATGCGTTGGTAACGATCCGCCATTTCGGTCGTAACCCTGGGTGCAATCTGCTCCCAGGCTGAGTACAGCGCAGGTATTTCTGCACTGGTCTGTTGGTCTGAATCGATGGCCTGTTTTTCCAGTAAGACGCAGATGTTAAGCGCTTCAGATTGCACCGCCTCCGGATCTGACTGTTGGAGCAACTGCTGATGCAGTCTTGCCCTCAATTCAGTGTACAGCGCCTTGTCATGTTTCCTTAAGGCCCCGATGACCCGCTTCAGCGTGGTCTGCTGGCTGATCCTGCTGGCTGCAAAGCGGCGATTTTTTGCATCGTCATCGCCAATGGCGCAGTCTCCCAGCAAACCCTGTCGCTCCACCCTGGCCAATGCGGCATGGCGGAGCTCCGCTTCCGGTGCGTGGCTGGCCAATTGCTCAATTAAGTTTCTGTCGTCGGTACTGTTTGCAACCTGCTTACGCAGCTCGAGTGGTGCTCGTTGCTCGGAGTGCGAGGTAGCCAGGTGGTAGATGCGGGCTTCCAGCAGTTCTCTTGTTGCAGCGTCCGTTTCTTTGGCGCTTAGCGGCAGAATATTTTCCAGTTTTCGCAGCCGTCTGATGGCAGCGCGTCGAACCCTGCTGTCTTCATCTCCACCTGCAATGTCAACCAGACTGTTGATCAATTCCGGGTGTTGTTCAGTGGTGACGGCCCCACGACGGATGGCAGCGTCCTTGTGCTGCCATTTTGGCTTGAAAAGACTATGTTTCCAGTTCATTTCAAATCAAGCTACCAATTTGGGCCGGTTCAGAAAGTATTGCTCCAACAATTCGTGTTGTGCTTTCGCGGTTGGTACACGCATTAAATCATAAATCCGGGGTTTAGACCTGCTACAGGTCTGCAGGTACCAACCGATATGTTTGCGGGCAATACGGACACCCGCGGTTTCTCCGTAAAAGCGGTACAGCTGTTGCAGGTGCTCACGCATCACGGTGTGAGTCTCCTTTAACGTGGGTGGGCTCAGTGCCTTACCGGCTTGCAGATAATGGGTGATTTGCCTGAATATCCAGGGATTACCCTGGGCTCCCCGACCAATCATCAGGCCGTCGGCACCGGTGTAGTCCAGTACTCTACAGGCCTGTCCAGGTGTGGTGATGTCGCCATTGGCGAATACCGGGATCGAAAGGTGGCGGCAGATGTTACGGATGGTTTGGTACTCCGCGTCGCCACGAAAGCGATCTTTGCGGGTGCGGCCATGTACCGTCAATGCCGAAATTCCGCATTGTTCCGCAAGCTTGGCAATATCTACACCATTGCGGTTTGCGGGGTCCGGGCCTGTGCGGATTTTAAGTGTGACCGGTACATCCACTGCTGCAACCACAGCTTCAAGTATTCGCTTCACCAACGCGGGATCAGAAAGCAATGCTGAGCCGGCCAGTTTGTTGCAGACTTTTTTGACCGGGCAGCCCATGTTTATATCAATGATCTGGGCACCCAGGCCAACGTTGTAGCGGGCGGCTGATGCCAACAGGCCGGGATCACTACCCACGATTTGTACGGCTATTGGAGCAGGCTCCGACTCAAAATTGCTGCGCCACAGGGTTTTTCTGGAGTTTCTTAACCGCGGATTGGCGCTGACCATCTCGGCGACCGTATAACCTGCGCCCAACTCCCGGCAAATTTTTCGAAATGGCAGATCACTCACACCCGCCATGGGAGCCAGGGCAATTGGGTTAGGCAATATGTAGGGTCCGATCTGCATACTTGAGTACGCTAACTTTAGCTCAATGCATCAAAAATTTGAAAGCCCGCCACCCAGGTGCCGATTCCCGAGCCCAGGTTGGAGAAGAAAAATACCAGCAGAATCCGGGTTGCCGGATTTTTAAACCAGCCTTTGACCGTTGTGGCATCTTCACGCAGACGCTCCAGGTCAGAGACCTTGGGTTTACGCAGCCAGGATTCCACTACACCAGTGACCATGCCGGCGGCGATGGCCGGGTTCAGAGATGTCAACGGGGCGGCAAGCATGGCACTCAAAATTGTTAAAGGGTGACCCCGCGCTATCAGCGCACCCAGCGCCGCCAGACCACCATTGATCGCCACCCAGAGCGTAATCAACTGCCAGCCAAGTTCCGGGCTACGGGAGAAGCCTATCCAGAAACCCGTTAACACCAGTGCGGCAATGAGCCAGGGTATTAGTTTGGGCCAGCGTTTCGGGGCGGGTACACGGGACAGCTTTGCGAGCTCGGTGTCCGGGCTTAGCTGATCTGAACTGAGGTGTTTCTCCAGACCTTCAAGGTGACCCGCACCGATCACCACCAGGATTCGTTTGCCCGCATTGTCATGGTTGTCCTGGCGTAGTCGTGCAGCCATGAAACGGTCCCGCTCGGTAATCAGTGCCGCGTAGAGTTCAGGTGACTGTGCGGCAAATTCCGTGAATGTAGCCTCCAGGATGTCACCCTCTTTGAGCTTCTCTATCTGGTCTTCGTCGATCTCCTCGGAGCTGACCGTTCCCATCACCAACCCGGTTGTCATGATCATGCGCTTGTACCAGGGTACGGCTCGATAGCTGCGTTTTAGCGTGGTTGCAAGGTCACGATCGATGAGCTGAATGGGCAAGTCCTGGGCCTCGGCCGCATCGGCAGCGGCTTTGAGCTCTGCTCCCGGTTCAATGCCAAATTGCTCCGCAATGCGACGCTGGTAAGCACCCAATGCCAGGTTCGCCATTACCAAACCTGCCTTTTTCTCACGAATGATGCGGTAGAGGTCCATTTCCCTCCACTGCTGTGGTTTTGTCAGGGACTGGAATCGGGCCGGGCAGAGCTCCACAGCTATGGCATCAAAATCGCCGCTATTGGCCATCACCTTGACCGCTTCAACACTGGCACGGGAAACGTGCGCGGTGCCGAGCAGAACGTAGTGCACACCGTCGCGGGTCACTTCCCTTACGGGTTGCGCTTCAACGGTAGTTTCAGCATCCGTGGTTGATGTAATCTCTGGATCAGGCATGCAGATTAACGTTCCTTAATATTGACCAACAAAGGGTTTTCCTCGCAGTGAACTCGCACGTGGTAACAGGCCCTGTATTTTGCAGTGCGCAAGGATAGCGCAGAAGTGTGGCCGGTGCCTATTTCTCTATCACCACGTCCCGGTGCAAAACTGAAAATAACACCAGGTCATATTCGAAGTAGACACTGAAATCTGCGTACTCCCAGCGTGATATTGGCGGCTCACCCACGGCCGGGTGTTTTTGGGTAGGGGGCCCGAAGTCTGTTTCTATGTCGGTCTTGCTCTGTCCATTTGTGGGGAGGTCTCTACGCTCTGATTCCCGCACTTCCTCGATCAGGAGCACATCGGCGCTGGCTACCTGAATGGCAAAAGCTAACGCTAATGCCGCAACAATCCGTGTCATCATTACTCTCCATTTTGGATCCCGGTCGAGAATACCATAGATCCGGTTGTCGGCCGTAGGACCGACCAGCTTGCTGGTCGGGAATAGCAACCAACGTTTAGGCACACACCAACGCACCCTGCCAAACCGACAAGTTCCCGACAAGTTCCCGACAAGTTCCCGACGAGTAAACTCGTCGGTCCTACGAATTCTGCTTTAACAAACGCAGGTAGGATTGATACCGCCAATCAAGAATCTGGCCCGTAGAAACTGCCGCCTTGATCGCGCAGTCCGGTTCTGACGAATGCAGACAGTCATTGAAGCGGCACTGGCCAAGGTGAGGTCTGAATTCGGTATAACCCGACGCCAACTCACCGTTGTCCAATTTCCATATTCCGTATTCCCAAACCCCGGGTGAGTCAATGATATGGCCCCCACCGGTGAATTGGTAAAGCATGGTTGATGTGGTGGTGTGTGTCCCTTTGCCGGTTGCATTGGACAGGGCCCCTGTTTGTAGGTCCAGGTCAGGTAGCAGACAGTTGATCAACGACGACTTGCCAACACCCGATTGCCCAACAAAGATGCTGGTACGGTTCTTGAGTATGGGTGGCAGCCCTGCGATCCCCGGTGCTGATTTGCATGAAGTTCGAATGACGGTATAACCCAGATTTTCATAGTCTGGCATGTGTGCCAATACCTGCGTGCCACGGGCGCTCGTAATTGTTTCCAATTTCAGGTCGGTCTTGTTAACCACAATGACCGGTTCAATGCCCAGGCTGTGTACCGCAAGCAGGTAACGTTCCGTTAGATCGAGTGACGGCAGGGGGCGGGCGGCAACCACGATCAGGACCTGGTCGAGGTTGGCTGCAATAACGTGTTGGCGTTGACGTTCATCTGTTCGAACGAAGTAATTTGTACGTTCAAGGATGGATTCAACCACCAGGGAGTCGTCATCTGCACGTCCCACCAACACCCTGTCACCGCAATACGGCCGCCCGACCCGGCGCCGAAACTTACAGGGCTGACGTCTGCCATCGGGCAACAGCACGACCCCCTGGCCGCCATACGAAACCAGCACCAGGGCCTCCTGTCGGGTCTCGGTGGTCACATGGTTTTCCTGGATGTTTGCATGACGTTATTGTACCTGTACCCAATCAACCGAGTGTGGCGTGTAGCCGGTTGGGTCGGTATAGTGCGTTTAACGTGGACGTTCAAGAACCTATGCCAAGCAAAAACAACAAGCGACTGATTTGGATTGATCTGGAAATGACCGGTTTGAATACCGTCACTGACAGCATTCTTGAAATCGCGACCATAGTGACTGACAGTGAGTTGAATATATTGGCTGAAGGGCCGGTTAGCGCCGTTCACCACGATGAAAGTATTCTCAAGGCAATGGATCGCTGGAACCGTACCCATCATACGGACACCGGTCTTTGGCAGCGCGTAGTGCACAGTCAAAACAGCCTGCAAGATGCTGAGACCGAAACCCTTGGGTTTCTGCAAAAGTGGGTGGGTAAACGTGAGTCACCAATGTGTGGCAACAGTATCTGCCAGGATCGAAGATTCATGGCTCGGTTGATGCCAGAACTGGAAAGCTGGTTTCATTACCGTCATCTGGACGTCAGCACAATCAAGGAACTTGCCAGTCACTGGATGCCGAGTACATATGCCAGTTTCCGCAAAGAAAATCGACACGAAGCTCTGTCCGACATACGGGAGTCCATCGAAGAGCTGCGATACTATCGGCAGTTTATGGGTGAATTCAGCGGCTTGAAAAATAAAGGCGAAACGGCCTAGCCACTTTCCTTGTGTTCCGCCAGATGCAACCAGCTTGCAACGACTGTGTCCGGGTTGAGTGAAATACTTTCTATTCCCTGGTCCATCAACCAGACCGCCAGTTCCGGATGATCGGAGGGGCCCTGCCCACAGATACCGACATACTTACCCCGTGCTTTGCAGGCCTTGATGGCCATTGACAGCATGGTTTTGACTGCTTCATTTCGTTCATCAAACAGGTGGGCGATCTCACCCGAGTCCCTGTCCAGGCCCAGGGTTAGCTGGGTCAGGTCGTTCGAGCCAATTGAAAATCCATCAAATATATCCAGGAACTGATCTGCGAGAATGGCGTTCGATGGCAGTTCGCACATCATGATCACCTTCAGGCCATGTTTACCCTGCTCCAGGCCAAACTCTTTCATCACCTCGATGACGCCCCGGGCTTCTGCAGTGGTGCGCACAAACGGGATCATGACCCAGACATTTATCAATCCCATGTCCTCACGAACCTTGCGCACCGCACGGCATTCCAACTCAAAACATGCACGGAATTCTTTCGAGACATAGCGACTGGCGCCACGGAATCCCAGCATTGGGTTTTCCTCATAGGGCTCGTAGTCCCGGCCACCGACCAGGTTGGCGTATTCGTTTGACTTGAAATCGGACAGACGCACAATAACCGGTTCAGGTGCAAATGCGGCCGCGATGGTGGCAATGCCCTCGGTCAAACGCTCGACATAATACTCAACCGGACCTGCGTATCCAGCCATCCGTTGGTCAATTTGCTCACGTACGCTTTCGGGTTGTGTGTTGTATTCCAGCAGTGCCCGGGGGTGCACACCGATCATCCGGTTGATGATGAACTCTAACCTGGCAAGGCCTACACCGGCATTTGGAATCCGGGAAAAATCAAAGGCGCGGTCGGGGTTACCAACATTCATCATGATTTTCAGTGGAGCATTTGGCATGGCCTGCAGGTCATCGCGCTGAACGTTGTAATCCAGCTTGCCGGCGTAAACAAAACCGGTGTCACCCTCACAACATGAAACCGTGACTTCGGTCTTACCCGGTATCACCCGTGTCGCATTGCCACAACCAACCACGGCCGGGATACCCATTTCGCGGGCGATGATTGCCGCGTGGCAGGTGCGTCCCCCACGATTGGTGACAATTGCCGCGGCACGTTTCATTACCGGCTCCCAGTCGGGGTCGGTCATATCGGTGACCAATACCTCGCCCTGGCGGACCTCTGACATATTGTCGACAGAGTCGATCACGCGGGTTCGCCCAATGCCAATTTTTTGCCCGATACTGCGGCCCTCACACAGAATTTCTCCACGGGATGGCAGTTGGTAGCGCTCTATTGATTGCCCGCGCGCCTGGCTTTTGACTGTCTCTGGCCGTGCCTGGACGATATACAGTTGCGTGCTTTGACCATCCTTGGCCCATTCGATATCCATGGGGCGGCCGTAATGCTGTTCGATGAGAACAGCTTGCCTGGCCAGTGCTTCAATGTCGGGGTCTGTCAGGCTGAAGCGTGCCCGGTCCTGTGGCTCAACATCCACGGTTGCTACACCGCCACCAGAGTCCGTGCCCTGCGTGGTGGCATAAATCATCTTGATCGCTTTGCTTCCCAGACTGCGGCGCAGGATGGCTGGCTTGCCCTGTGTCAGGTTGGGCTTGTAGACATAGAATTCATCCGGATTGACTGCCCCCTGCACGACCATTTCACCCAGACCCCAGGACGAGGTAATGAAAACGCTGTCCTTAAAGCCGGATTCAGTGTCGAGTGTAAACATGACACCGCTGGATGCCAGGTCAGAACGCACCATGATCTGCACACCAACAGATAAGGATACCGTGGCGTGGTCAAAACCCTGGTGAACGCGGTAGGCAATGGCACGATCGTTGTACAGGGACGCAAAAACTTCAAGTATTTTTGCCTTAACATCGACCAGTCCCCTTACGTTCAGAAAAGTCTCCTGTTGACCGGCAAATGAGGCATCTGGAAGGTCCTCGGCGGTGGCTGAAGAACGCACGGCAACGGCAGGCTCGGCACCGGCCTCGGCTTGGAGTTCCGTCCACGCCCGGGAAATGGCCTTATCCAGCGCCACTGTTAATGGTGTATCCAACACGGCCTGGCGAATCTCTTTACCCGCCTGTGCCAAAGTTTGCACGTCTTCAACGTCAAGTGCTTTGAGCTTGGCATCGATACGGTCCTTCAGACCGGACTGGTTAAGAAATTCCTGGTAGGCAAATGCTGTTGTCGCGAACCCGCCTGGAACCCGTATGCCCAGCTCACTGAGCTGGCTGATCATTTCACCCAACGAGGCGTTCTTTCCTCCAACCCTGTCCAGATCATCCATACCGAGTTCATGCAGCCACGCAACATATTGATTCATTGTTTTTCCACGAGCGACAGGTGATTATAAAAAGGGTATTTTACAAGCGAGTGGAATCACTTACTATTCTGAACCGGCTTCTTGTGCTTTCGAGATTGCAAATATGATCAGGACCGTGTTTTTTGTTTCCGATGGCACCGCCATTACCGGCGAGACAGTAGGCCACAGTATGCTGACCCAGTTTGCAGATGTTGATTACAAGCAAGTGAGGGTGCCCTTTGTAAATGATCGAGCAGCGGCGCTGGAAGCAGTTGCACAGATAAACGCTGCGCGCAAACAAGATCAGGCCCAACCCATCGTATTCAATACCATCGTGGACGAGGAGCTTTCTGCAGTTATCCGCAGCAGTAGTGGCGTGGTACTTGATCTGTTTGCAACTTTTCTGCAAACCCTGGAAAACGCACTGGGTGTAAAACGTCAACCCAGGGTAGGGCACGGGCATGGTGTGCGTGATTTCGAGGCATACGAAGATCGTATGAAGGCCACCAATTATGCACTTGCCCATGATGATGGTATCAGCCTGGAGTTCGGTCAGGCCGATCTGGTCCTGGTCGGTGTTTCACGTTCAGGGAAAACCCCTACCTGTCTGTTCATGGCGCTCCACTACGGCGTGAATGCGGCCAATTATCCATTGACCGAGGACGACCTTGACGAGATGCGTTTGCCGTCTTTCTTGCGCCGGCACAAGCATAAAATTGTTGGCCTGATGATCGAGCCAGAACGTCTGGCCCAAATCCGCGAAACACGCAAACCCGGCAGTCGTTATGCCTCGATCAAGCAGTGCCGTAAAGAAGTTGAGCTGGCAGAAAGTCTGTTGCGGATGGAAGGGATTCCAATATTCCAGACCACGCACAGTTCGATTGAGGAAATATCCAGCCGCGTAATGATGGAATTGGGCGTACAGCGCGAGATGTTTTAACGCGTGCTCGTTTTCACTACCCACTACATTAACCAGAGTACTTAATACCCATGAATCCAATCAAAATTGCACTACTCTCCCTTATGCTTGTTCTTGTTACATTGCTGGCGAACACAGCCAACGCCGGTGTGGAAGAACTTGACCCGACAGAACGCGCAATGGTCGCCTGGAGTGAAGCACATTCCGAGGAGGCCATAGAGTTGCTTGAAAGCTTGGTAAACATCAATAGCGGAACCCTGAATGCAAAGGGTGTGCGTAAGGTTGGGGATATCTTGCGCAAGGAGTTAGACAGCCTGGAGTTCGAGACCCGTTGGGTCGAATTACCCAAAGCGATGCAGCGGGGAGCACACCTGTTTGCCAGCCACCAGGGTAAGCGTGGTAAGAAATTGCTGTTGATTGGGCACCTCGATACGGTGTTTGAGCCCGAGGATGCTTTTCAAGAATTTGTCCGTGACGGGTCAACCGCCACCGGACCGGGGGTTGAGGACATGAAATCGGGGGACGTCATCATTATTTATGCGCTTAAGGCGTTGCAGCACGCGGGTGTGCTGGATGGAACACAGATCAGGGTGGTCTACACCGGGGACGAAGAAGAGCCGGGAAGACCCCTTGCGGTGAGCCGCAAGGAATTGATCGAAGCCGGTAAGTGGGCGGATATAACGCTGGGTTTTGAATCTGGGATCGATCTGGACGGGCAGGAGTGGGCGACCATTTCCCGACGCAGTTCCAGCGGATGGTGTTTGGAGGTTACGGGAAAACAGGCCCATTCTTCCGGTATTTTCGGTGCGGAAACGGGTGCCGGGGCGATTTTTGAGACCGCCAGAATTCTGGGCTCGTTTTACACCGAGGTCAGGGGAGAGGAATACCTGACCTTCAATGCCGGAACCATTCTGGGTGGTACCGAGGTCGATGGTGATTGTGAACAGGCGAGTGGCGGGGCCTTTGGAAAAACCAATGTGGTTCCCAACCGGGTGGTGGTGCGTGGCGGCATCCGCACCATCTCGGACGCACAGTTACAACGTGCACAGGTCGCCATGCGTGGGGTGGTAGCGCAGCACCTTCCGGTGACAGATGCGACCCTTAGTTTCACCGAGGGCTATCCGGCGATGGCACCGAGCGAAGGCAATCGTGAACTGCGGAATATGTTGTCGTCGATCAATCAATCACTGGGTCGTGAAGCCATGCCCATTCTTGATCCTTCGCGTCGTGGTGCCGCGGATATTTCATTTGTCGCGGCCTACAGTGACTCCCTGGCCGGGATGGGGGCTTATGGCGATGGCGGACACACACCGCAGGAATCGCTGGATCTGGATTCACTGCCGCTGGCGATACAACGAGCCGCCATCATGATATATCGCCTTAGCCGTTAACCAATCACACCCAAGATCCCCGTGGGATAGTATTGAATCCGGCGATTGCCGGTGGTGATTGTCGTGTCTGTTTAACGGTGGTGTTACTAATAGTTCATCCGCTGCTCAATTGCCGCGTGTAATGTGGCTGCTTTTCGTTGTGCTTTACTTAGTGAATTTTTAGAGAGTTTCCTGGCTTCCTTGTCACGGAACTCCACTGCGCCGTCATGACCCGATGAGACTGCGAGACTGAACCAGACGTAGGCCTCAAAATAGTTTTGACGGACACCCACACCCTTGTAGTACGCCGTCCCCAAATTATACTGAGCTGTCCCAAGCCCCTGCATCGCAGCTTCGCGATACAATTCAACAGCCTCGGCACGGTTTCGCCGCACGCCCCTTCCGTATCGGTACATGAGTCCCAGGTTATTTTGGGCCTGTGCATACCCCTGGGCAGCTGCCTTGCGATACCATTTGACGGCTTCTGCATAGTTTTCCGGCACGCCCTTACCCGAGCTGTACATGACGCCCAGGGTGTGCTGGGCGGCCGCATTTCCCTGTTCCGCAAGATGCATAGTATCTGCGAACTCAAAAGCACCGACAGAGAAGTTCGCCAGCAGGCCAAGCACAGCAATTAAAGCAAGTCGTTTCATGGTGGATTACCTCCAATTTATGCACATAAGCATACACGACACTGGCGAACTGCACCGGTTTAGGCCAATTGTCGGCGGTCCGTCGGGGGGACCCTCCATGGTCCTCGCCCTGCGGGCGTCTTCGCTGCGCTCGACGTCCAAATCGGCATTCCTGCCGATTTGTCGACCCCAGTCGGGCTTTGCCCGACTAGTGGTTCGAATCGCTTTACGAAATGTCAGATGATAAAAAGTTTGCTGCAGGAGTGGGGGTGCGACAGATGAGTATGTCGACAGCGTTGCGATTGTACCCAGGGGATTGACTCGGACCATCCTTGGTCCTCGCCCTGCGGGCGTCTTCGCTGCGCTTGACGTCCAAATCGGCTTTCCTACCGATTTGTCGACCCCAGTCGGGCTTTGCCCGACTAGTGGTTCGAATCCATTCACGAAATGTCAGACAATAAAAAACCCGCCACCTGGCGGGTTTTTTATTGTATGGCGTCCCCTAGGGGATTCGAACCCCTGTTGCCGCCGTGAAAGGGCAGTGTCCTAGGCCTCTAGACGAAGGGGACGTTGGTGGAGCTAGACGGGATCGAACCGTCGACCTCTACAATGCCATTGTAGCGCTCTCCCAGCTGAGCTATAGCCCCGCACGGCGCGCAATCTTACGCAGTTAAACCGGGTCTGTCAAACACGCTGTCAAGTGACTGTCTCGGCAACCGGGTTTGCTTGTTTGTCACTGATCCTGTCGTTCGCGGGTTGCATGGTGACTACGCTGTGCCCCTGATGCAGCAGGTATCCCAGCCACTTGTCCAAAGCCAGGTTTTGGCGCCAGCTGCGTTGTAACATCTGCTGCTGAGGATACCACGGATTGGCGAGACGCCTGAAGCCCTGCGCGGGGTTGAACGAGGTCACTTCGGCCAGGCGTGCATCCAGATAAACCCGTATATGTGCATCCGGCGAAATCTCCGTTTTTTGGTTATCATCAAACTGGTAAGTCAGACGCATGAAGTGCGTGTACGGGTGCCGTTCAAGTATATCCATCCTCAGCAGGGGTGAGCCACTGACTCTGGACTGGAATGAACTGTAGTGCGCAACCTTGTCCGGGATCAGCAACAGTAACTGCCGGAAAATCTCCGCCTGCATCTCCTGCAACCTCCTCAGACGGGGCTTGAAAAACAAGCCATGTTTTACCCGGAATGAAACCATGCAAAAAGCATATCACATCCGGGACTGATTGCTTTCTGGGCGTGGCAGCCCAATATTACATGGTTCATAATGCCGCCCTTCATTCACGAGGGTCCAGCGCTCCTTCAATGCTATAACTACGGATTCAGAGGTCGCCAGATGTACCAGGACAAGACGCAGCTCGCAGGAAATCACTGGTCCTTTTCGAGGGAGCACTGATATGCCGCTGTTGCTTATCGCCGGTCTGTTCTTTCTGACTGCGGTTGCATACTCATCTGTTGGTTTTGGGGGTGGGTCCACCTACAACGCACTGCTGGTTCTGTCAGGTATGGACTACCGGTTGGTACCGGCCATTGCACTGAGCTGCAATATTCTGGTTGTAGGTGGTGGTGTCTACCACTACATGCGCGCCGGGTACTTGTCGCTGTCAGGCTTGTTGCCTTACATTGTGCTGTCGATTCCACTGGCCTGGCTGGGTGGACGTCTACAGGTTTCAGAGCAGCTATTTGTTGGTTTGCTGGGTTTCAGTCTGCTGCTGGTGACGGCGCAAATGTTGCGGAAACCGAGTGCGGGATTTAGCCCGGAAAGACACAGCAAGTCGGGATTGTGGTTAAGAGCCGCACCCGTCGGTGGGTTGATCGGCTTTCTGGCCGGGGTTACCGGTATTGGCGGGGGGATATTCCTGGCTCCGGTCATCTACCTGTTCCGCATGGCGCCGCCACGGGAGGTTGCGGGTATCACCAGTGGCTTTATCCTGGTTAACTCCCTGGCCGGTCTTGGTGGTCAGGTGTTCAAAGCCGGCGACTACTCTCCGCTGCAAGACACACTGGGGGCCTGGCCGTTATTCATTGCTGTCATTATCGGTGGCCAGCTCGGCAGCCGGCTGGGGGCTTATAAGCTGCCGGAAAAATGGGTCAGACAGCTTACCGGCTTGCTAATTCTCTATGTGGCAGTCAGGTTATTATGGCGTTGGGTCGATATGGTATTGCCGGGATGATAGATTGAAGCCACTTGTTGACACTTTGGATAGACCGCTGAGAGATCTCAGGATTTCGGTGCTGGATCGTTGCAATTTACGCTGCGCCTACTGTATGCCGGAAGAATCTTTACACGCCAAGGGAGTTTTTCTGCCCCCTCAGAACCTGCTTAGTGATGGTGAAATTGAGTTTCTAGTGCGGGTATTTGTTGAGCTTGGAGTACACAAGGTGCGTTTAACGGGCGGGGAGCCTCTTTTGCGCCCGGGATTTACTGAGCTGGTCAGCCGGATTGCCTCAATTCCCGGCTTGAAGGATTTTGCGCTGACGACTAACGCGATTTTACTGCCGCGTCACGCCGACGCACTGAAAGAGGCCGGACTGGGCAGGATTACGATCAGTCTGGACAGTCTGGATGAGACGGTGTTCCGGAAAATGGCGGGCGGCCGCGGCACGGTGCGGGAAGTCCTGGACGGAGTTGCTGCAGCGGAAGTTGCCGGTTTCAAATGTCTGAAAATCAACACGGTGGTACAACGTGGCGTCAATGACCGCACGATCATGGAGTTGGTAAGCCATTTCAGAAATACGCCGCATACTGTAAGGCTTATCGAGTTTATGGATGTAGGAAATGTCAATCACTGGAATCGGGGGCTGGTCGTTCCGGGTACAGAGTTGTTAAAGGCCATCCATGACCGCTGGCCTTTACGACCCGCGGCTGGTCAATACGCAAGCGAGACAGCAAGGCGTTACGCTTTCGAGGATGGGGCGGGTGAAATCGGTTTCATCAACTCGATCTCCGAGCCTTTCTGTGGGGATTGCTCACGCGCCAGGATTACCGCAGATGGTGCACTCTACAGTTGTCTGTTTTCTGCACGCGGCACCGGATTACGCGATAAAATCCGTCTGGGAATGGGCGCCACGGAGATGGCGGAAGAGATTCGAGGTCTGTGGTCACGACGTGCGGATCGTTACAGCGAGTTGCGCAGCCGTTTACCGCAGCACCAGCCACATGTGGAAATGTACAGGATGGGTGGTTAATGAAAGTGTGTGTGCGCTATTTCGCATTGTTCCGGGAACAGACCGGTTGTAGTTCCGAGTCCGTGGAGTGGCAGGGCGGTACGGCTGCTGAGCTGTTTCAAACGATGGCCGGGGAGCATTCAGACTTGCAAGCGGAGGCCGCTGCACTGGTGGCTATCAACGACGAAATGGCGGGCTGGACTACGGTTTTAAAAGAAGGTGATGAGGTCTTGTTTTTTCCACCGGTGGCGGGCGGATGAGGTTTTCAGTCAGCACTACGGCAATTGATGTCGCTGCGGCGCGTAAGTCAGTGGCTGATACCAGCTGTGGTGCCCTGGTGGTCTTTGAGGGTTGGATCCGTGACCACAACGAGGGCCGGCAGGTTGAACGGCTTGAGTATGAGGTCTATAAACCGCTGGCTGAAAAAGAAGGCGCACGAATTATCGAAGAAGCCGGTACCCGCTTTGCGGTCAGTAATGTCGTTTGCATACACCGCGAAGGCCTGTTGGAGTTAAGTGATGTCGCAGTCATCGTGTGTGTGACCTCGGCCCATCGTGCTGCGGCCTTTGACGCCTGTAGATACGTCATTGATGAGCTTAAATCACGTTTGCCAATCTGGAAGAAAGAGCACTACGTAAACGGTATCTCCGAATGGGTGAATTGCCAGAACTGTGCACGGGCGGGTCAATCAGCCGGAGCGCACAGGCATGACTGATGACCGCAGGCAGCGGTTCAGTGAAATCATCATTGAGCACAGCCAGTTTCCACGTTGTCATGGTTCACTGGAATCGCCCACACACGAGGGCACGGGTGAGAACCCATTTTGCGGCGATCGGATCAAGCTGCAGCTTACGCTTGACGCCGATGGTTCGATTACGGAAGTGGCCGTTGAGAGTGTCGGCTGTGCGATCTCAATGGCGTCGGGGTCACTGCTGGCCGCCAATCTGCAGGGTCTTAGTTTTAAGCAGGCTGACGTCCTGTTTGAGCAGATCCGAGCGGTGATCATGGCGGGCCCCACTGCCGAAACGGAAGAAAGCCTGGGAGAGCTTGCCGCGCTCGCGTTTGCCGGTCTATATCCTGCCCGGGTCAAGTGTGCAACCTTGCCCTGGCATGTTCTAAAGCACGTATTAACAGGGGATGAGTCAGTAGCGACCACGGAGTAGACTCCACCCACGTACAGCACCATTTCCAATGCACCCCGCGTCGCATCAACTCGCGTAGGACCGACCAGCTTACTGGTCGGGAATGGTTCTGCAAAGGATCTAGAAAGGTTCCGGAACGGTTCTGAAATGGTTCCCAACCAGCAAGCGGGTTGGTCCTACGGCAAATTCTTGTTGTTAACTACGCTTCCCACAGTCCTGGCAGTCAGGGTTTCGCTTTGGTTTCAGCGTTTGCCAGTCCCAGTTGGTAGCATCAAGCAGGTGCAAACCCACGGGTACCGATAAACCTGCCAGACATGCGAGGGCAAAATGGGCGGCCGAGGTGCCGACGACACCTGCTACCGGGGCGAAAATACCCGCACCCGGGCAGTCCTCGAGCGTGTCCGGGGCCTGACCATAGGTGCAGCGGTAGCAGGCGTTCTCTGGCTGATCAGGACGTAACAGCATCAATTGGCCTTCCATGCGAATACACGAAGCCATCAGCCATGGCTTTCCCAGTGAAAGACATACCCGGTTGACCGCCAGGCGGGTCCCATAGTTGTCACTGGCATCAAGCACAAAATCACAGGCAGGGAAAGACGACAGCATGCGGGTGTCATCCATCCGCTGAGTTTCCAATTCCAGGTTTGTTTCGGGATTAAGGATGTGTAGAGACTCTTTTGCCACCTCCACTTTCAAGCGTCCCAGGTCTTGCGAACGGTACAGGATTTGCCGCGCGAGGTTACTCTCAACCACTGTGTCGAAGTCACACATTGTTAACTTTCCGACACCGCTGGAAACGAGATACTGGGCGGCTGCACAGCCCAGCCCACCCATACCTATCAATATCACGTGACTATCCCGGATGCGCGCCTGACCGGCAGCGCCTACTCCTTTGATTGGCAGATGGGATGCGTAACGCATACGGGTACCGTCAGATTTCATCCAGAATGGATTGGGCTACGGCCGATAAACCGTCCGGATGTGTCCAGTCACCACGTTTGCCTCCGGACTTGTGCAGCAGTCTTACATTCTTGATTTCCAACGCGGCGTTAATTGGTTTGGTCAAATCCCAAATGGTCAGAAGTGCAAGGTTCAGTCCGCACAGAGCTTCCATTTCCACACCGGTTTGGGCGTTGATCTCGGCCACGGCGTAGACATCTACTGCGTATTCTTCCTCATCCAGACAGGTATGGATGGCTACACGGTTGAGTGAAATTGGATGGCAGAGGGGGATCAGTGCAGGTGTTTGCTTGGCCGCCTGGATACCGGCAAACTCCGCCAGTGCCAGCGCATCACCTTTTGGTAACGCTTTGTTTTTCAGCAATATAAATGCCTCCTTACCCACAGTGATACTGCCGCCGGCCAGGGCGCAACGGTAGCTGACCGGTTTGGTGGCCACATCGGCCATGGAAAATCCGTGCTGGGTCTTTTTGGGTTTAGTGGAGGGCATTGATTTGTTCCAGGTAGGCGTTCTTGCTTGACTCTTCCATAAATGAAGATTCGAACCCATTGATTACCAGTTGCAGGATTTCTTTCCGATTGAGGTCGAGGGCGTCGATTAAAGCATGGAAGTTCCCGCTTATATAAGCACCAAAGTAGGCCGGATCGTCAGAATTGACACAGGCATTCAGGCCCAGGGCCAGCATCTTGCGAATCGGGTGCTCGGACATATCGTCTATCACGGCCAGCCGCAGGTTGGATTGCGGGCAGACTGTCAGGGGCATCTGCGTTGCGACCAGCCGCTTGACCAACTCCGGGTCCTCAAGTGCACGGTTACCGTGGTCGATGCGGTCTACCTCCAGCACGTCCAGTGCCTCGTAGATGTACCCAGGTGGTCCTTCCTCACCCGCATGGGCAACCCGCTTGAGTCCCAGTTTGGCGGCCTGTCTAAAGACTTCGCCAAACAGTGCAGGGGGGTGACCCAGCTCCGAAGAATCAAGACCCACGCCCTCGATTCTGTCCAGGTAAGGTTTAGCGGCATTCAGCGTTGCGATTGCGTTTTCTTCATCCAGGTGACGCAAGAAGCACATGATCAGCTTACTGCTGATACCCAGCTCGGCCCTGGCCTTGTCCAGGGCTGAGCAAATTCCGTGCATGAAGGTGGCAAAATCGATCCCCCGTTCAGTGTGCCCCTGCGGATCAAAGAATATTTCGCAATGAACAACGTTCTGCTGTTTACAACGCAACAAGTATGCCCAGGTCAGGTCGTGGAAATCCTGCTGCGTCAGTAGTACCGACATACCTTTATAATATAGATCAAGAAAGTCTTGTAAACAATTGAAATTGTAAGCATTAGAGACTGCATCAATATCTGCATAAGGGAGTGAGACATTATTGCGGGCCGCCAGATCCAACATCATGGACGGCTCCAGGCTGCCCTCGATGTGAATATGCAGTTCGGTCTTGGGAAGTTGCTGAACCAGTTGCTTGAGGTCACTCATACTGATTAATTCTCTGTTGACTCCGCATCTTGCAATGATACCGTAGGACCGATGAGCATGCTCATCCGGAAACGTTCCCGACCCGCTGGCTGATCGGTCCGGACTTGAGTTGTCCACAACCGCGATGAGTCAGGTAACATGCTTTTTACCAGGACCCCAGGATCACCACTTATCCAAGTGATTACCCACCACATCATATCTGTTCGTGCCATCAAAATTGGGTTGATGTGCGCGTTACTGACCCTGATTGCGGGTCATACGGGGGCTCAAGGCCAACGGGGGACAGCTGTAAGTATCTTCGGCGACGGTAATCCCGCAAATGGCGTGGAAGATGATCGCAGACAGATTTTTGACCGGCATCGTGAAAGGGGAAACGGTACGACCCAGGGTCTCGGCGTTGGAACGATCAAATGCGATGGCCGGATACGTGGTACGGCTATGGTGCTCAACACCCGTCAGTTTGCACCAGCACTCGATGGCGCAGTACTGATCAGTGCCGCACACGTACTTTACGACCTGAAAAAGAAACGTCCCTTCAAACGCTGTGACTTTCATTATCTGGCACTGGGTGAGATTTCCAGGTACCGGGCGAGAATTGACCTGGGACAGGTAAGGACGGGAGGGTTCGATCCCTCGAAAGCTACTGACAGCAAGTCGTTTGGCGTGGGAGACTGGGCCTTCTTGTATGTACCGCGACCGTGGCGGGGGTTTAGGATGGCAGAGGCCATACAGGCACAAGCACTTTCTTTTCCAGAGCTGGAAGCCTTTCGCCAATCTGGAGGTGAGTTGCGGCTCATCGCCTATGATGCGGTTAGCCGCGCCATCAGTATCAGTGGGAATTGCACCGTAATTGAAAGTCAGCACGACGACCTGGGTGGTGGTGCCTGGAAGGGTCAGTTACTGGACAACTGCGATTCCGGTGGCGGTGCTTCCGGTGGGGGTATCGTCGCTGTGTTAAAGGGAAAACAGGTCCTGGTAGGAATTCGGAGTGGCTCGCACTGGAGCGAAGAAGTCTTTCCGGTCAAAAAGTATCCTGCGGGACCACCGGCCGGATCGCTGTGGGACCGCAAGGCAAACACCAATTTTGGGCGTGCCATCGATACACATTTACTGCGTGAACTGGAGTTGTTCAGCCGCAAGCTGGAGTCCGCCCATAAGCAGCTTTAAGCTCTACACGGGGTTTAGTGCTTCTGGACACTGTCCGGGATGGAGACCTTTTCATTTCCCGGTATCTTGATACCCATGGGAACCGCTTCCACACCCATGCTTTCGTTGCTGAACGGGCGCAGCAAAGCCAGAGCCTCCGGTTTCGGCGCGCGCAGCCAGTGTGCGGCTTCATCCGGATTTCTGACAATGGCCGGTGATCGGTGGTGTCCAACAGATTTCAGCACCTCGTTGGGTTCGACGGTGATGATGCTGACGCTTAATTGCTGAATGCCGTCGGGGTTGGTGAATGTGCTTGCCAGCCCACAGAGAAACCAGAACGGGGCATGCAAGGGAAACACAGCGTAGGGCACTTGCGGATGCACGCGGCCGTCGAATTCGTAGAACCACGACACGGCTACCAATACCCGAAAGTCCTGTGACCAGGCACCCATATAGGAGGGTGCAAATGGCCTGTTCGGGTCGTGACGCAGTCTCGCGTTGGCGGTGGAGAGAGTTTTGCCATCCTTGTTACGCGGAAGACGCCCTGCGGACCAATGGGGCAGAAACGGCCATATCGCCTCTGTTGGCTGGTCAATATTCTCTTTGGCGTAAATGGTTGGCAAAGTCTCCCAGACCATGGAGTCCGGCTCTGACTTACGACGCAGACGCGAGGGTGAGACGTTGACCCGATTAGCGGGATTCGAGGGCATTGCAGCGGGTGGCGTTAAACTGGTCGCCCAGGCGAAAACGTCCTTCCACGACAATTTCAAAACCGCTGCCTTTCCACACATTTTCCAACCCCGCAAGGATTATCGATATTTGAGAAGCTTCTGGTACTCCGTCCATGTGATAACTACGGATTCAGAGGTACCCAGATGTTTCAGGACAAGACGCAGACAGCAGAGAATGGCCCGGTCCTTCTCAAGGGCTGCACCAAGAGTAGGCGCCCTCAAGCGACCCCACGGTCAACCACTTCCCAACTCGCTGAACTCGCAGTTATCACATGGACGGAGTACTAGTTTAAAGTCCCTGTCATAATACCTCGTGTTACCAATATGACCATGAAACCAGGACGGCCTCATCAGTAACAACAATTCCATAGCCCGGAAGCATACCCTCATTACGTTGGTTCCAAGTCAGTTTAACCTGCAAATGGAGCTCAGGTCCCTTTCTCTATCGGCCGAAGAAGGTGACGCATTTCCAGCACCACCAATCCATATATTTTCTCAATGGGTGAAGGACGTCGCCTACAAAAGCGATCTTTTAAACGGCAAAGCTGCCGCCAGGTCTGTGGACAGCCAGCACATCCGGGAGGTGTGGGCACAGGCAATTCAGGCAAGCCGGCCAGAGCTGGCGTCCAGGGAGTGTTATGCACTGGCCAAACAGGCCCGTGCCGCCGACCGGCTGGTCAGCCAGTGGCTGGATGAGCCCGATCCGAACGCCGGTGCCGGTAACTGGCAGGAGTTTCTCCAGTGGCGCGTCTCAGCACAGAAAACCATGCTCAAGCAGAATCGGTTTGCAGCGGAACAATGGCTACAACATTTCTGCACACAATTACTGGCTGGTGAGGTCGCTGCATCCCTGCTGCCCGAAACCATTCAATTGACCGGGTTTGTCGAAATTACACGACTTGAAAAGAAGGTTTTGGATGCGTTGGGTGAAGTTGGAGTGCGGTACAAATGGGTGGAATTGCCTGCGGCTGGAGCAACAAAAACCAGTGTCCGACATTTCACAAGTCTGGAACAGGAATTAGGCTGCATGGCGCGCTGGGCACGCTCAGAATTGGAACTCGGCAAGCAAAGGGTGGCTATCGTCATTAATGGTCTTGAGGGCTTGCGAGAGACTGTCTGTCGCGTTTTTGAAGACACGTTTGAGCCCGGTAGCGTTCTGGGTTTAGGCGATTTTAGCCAGGCACGATTCCATATTTCAAAACAGCAGTCGCTGGCATCGCATCCGGTGGTAGCAGAGGCTTTGCTGTTGCTGGACGTTTCTGTTCACGGTGTCCGTCAAGCATTGGAGTTTCCATCAATCAGCCGGTTCTTGCTAAGTAGTCGCTGGCTGGGGGCAGATGGAGAGCGCTTTGCACGTGCCAGTCTTGAACTCCGTATCCGCGAAAAGGGCTGGTATCGATTGTCTTTGGCAGCGTTGGCAGGACTGGCCGGTCAGCATCCACTGCATGAATCACTGCCCTTGCTGATTGACCGCTGTGGCAGCCTGAAGTCGCCCAGTCGCGTGGACCCACCAGAGCAACAATTACTGGACTGGCTGGCACATTGGGGCTGGCCGGGTGACCTGGATCTGGATGAAACTTCACTGCGCGCAGCAGCACAATTCATCGGCGGGTTTGAGTCTTTATTCGCCCGCCCGGCGAAAAACGTAAACGAGTCTCTGACGCAACTTCGGCGTTATTGTGAGGACGCCTGTATTAACGCGCATGGAGGTGCTTTCTCACCGCTCCAGATCATGTCGCCTGACGAGGCCTTCGGCCAGCAATTTGATGCCATCTGGGCTGGCAATATGACGGACGATAACTGGCCCGGAAGAGTACTGAGTAATCCATTCATTCCACCGGCCGTGTTGGCGGGTATTCCCCGGGGTACAGATGCCGGTGTGCTGCAATATACTGACCGACTCATGCACAGCCTGGCTGTTGGTGCCTCCCAGGTCACATTTTCTGCAGCTGCCCGTTACGATGACGTACCGCAGAGCATCAGCCCATTGCTGCAAGAACTTGAGACGGAAGAGATATCGGATGATGTAGAGAGTAAAGCGGGCCTGACCTTATCCCTTTCAGTCGCGCCGGAGGCTGGAGGAGTTGTTGACTATGCAAGCCACCCCTGGTTGCAGGCACACAGTTGTACACGGGGTCTTAAGCTAACCAGACAGGAAAGCAGACCAATACGTGGCATCGTGGAGCGCTTCAATTACCAGGCCGCCTGTCCGCTGGCGTCTTACCTGGTTTACCGCCTCCATGCCCGCATGCCGGCAGCACCGGAGCCCTTCGCTGATGCCGCCTTCAGGGGAAAGTTGGTGCACACGGCAATGGAGGGCCTCTATCGCCCTTGCCTGGGTTCAGACATCGCACCGGACATACGAAGTGTTCCACAGGTGGTCACATCAGCCTTACAAGCAGAATTCGCAGATACAAAGCTGCTGCCCGCAGCGTTTGAAGCTGAGCAAGTCCGTCTTCAAAACCTGTTAACGAGTTGGTTGAGTTTGCCAGACCTCAAACCTGGTGGGAGACCTTTCGCGCTTGAGTGGCGGCAGCAACTCAGCTTTGCGGGCTTTGAATTCAATGTCAGGATCGACCGGCTTGACCGGCTGGGCGACTCCAGGGCGTTTCTCATCGATTACAAGTCAGGCAATCTGGGAACGGGGTCTGCGTGGTGCAGTGCCAGGTTGGGTAACGTTCAGTTACCGCTCTATGCGGTGGCACTGGAAGAGCTGGGCTTGGAAAGCCCTGCGGGTGTGGCTTTGCTGCAACTCAAACTGGGCGAGTTCAAGGTCTTCGGTATCAGCGAAGATGCCGGTGCCGTGTGCAAGGGTGTACAACAGCCGGGGGTTGGTCGGGGCACGTTGGCCAAGCAATTTTCCGACTGGGCGGCGGTAATGGATTTTTGGCGCGCTGGACTGGCTTTGCTGGCCGCAGAAATCCATGCTGGAGATTGTACCCACCAATTGCACAACCCTGATGCGTTGAAATATGCAGACCTGGAAATCCTGCTGCGCAATAACGAGTTGCAGCAGTGGTGTCTTGAACGTGGACAGTAATTTGCAACACACCGGGGACAGTGCCCAGCGCCGGGATGCGCTGGATCCAAGCCGGTCATTTATAGTGCAGGCGCCGGCAGGTTCCGGCAAGACGGAGTTGCTGACGCAGCGCTTCCTGAAGTTGCTGGCTATGGTTGACAAGCCCGAGCGGGTGTTGGCGATTACCTTTACCCGTAAAGCAACACAGGAGATGCGTCAACGCATCCTCAAACGTATCCACCAGGCCGAAGTCGGTGCAACGCAACTCCCGGTAGAGGGGTATGAGCGGACCGCGGTGGAGCTTGCTGCCACCGTCAGTAGCCGGGACCAGCAACTCGGCTGGGACTTGCTGCGCAATCCTGCCCGTCTTCAAATTCATACGATTGACGGTTTGTGCGCGCGCATCGCCGGATTGCAAGCGACCCCGGGCGTCGGTGTTACCGGGCTGCAGGTTATTGAAGACGCAAGACCCTTGTATGACATGGCCGTACGCAGGCTGATCGAAGACATTGGTAATGGAAAGGTGGCGAAATTTGTTTACTCGGCCCTGACCCGACTGTTGGTTCATTTGCAGGGTGATGCGGCACGTTTACAGACTTTGCTGGCGAGGATGTTGAGTCGTCGGGATCAATGGCTGACCTTGCTCGAAAAAAATGCAACCGGTCCGGAACGGACTTTGCAAAAACGTCAGCAACTGGAATTGAACTGTCTGTTTGATACTTTGGGGCAGGCTTCGGTGTCTGCTTTGATGGAGCACCTCCTTCCATTGACAGTGGGTTCCAGCGAGACGGTGTGGGCGGACGGTCTGCGCGCAGCGATTCAGGTCTCCGGCCAGGATCCAACAGACACCCCGGGGCAGGTCAATGCAATCTGGATGGCGCTATGCACGGTGGCTACCCAAGCCGGCGCACCCTATGCCCCCGGAAGTATCGAGCGACTTGTGCTGGCAACGGGCGGCGGGTCGGATCGCGAGCGGCATGTGGAAGCGCTCAAGACTATTGTGGATGACTGGCGTCAGAATGAGACAGCGACGGCAGTATTCCAGCGATTTGTGCGAAATCCACCCAATGGGCTTAACCCGGGACAGGATGAAATACTCTCCGACTGTATCGTGTTGCTGAAGGTGGCGGATGTTGAGCTACGGCTGCTGTTTGCTGATCAAGGGCAGGCGGATTTTCAGTACCTTGCAGAGATGGCTATGAAATCACTGGGCTCAACCGAGCAACCTGGGGAGGCCCTGTTGTATGAGGACTACCGTCTGTCACATATCTTGATGGACGAGTTTCAGGATACCAGTCTGAGTCAGTTCAGACTGTTACGCCGGCTGATCAGTGGCTGGCAGGCTGGTGATGGCCGCAGTTTGTTTCTGGTCGGTGACCCGATGCAGTCGATATACCGTTTTCGGGAAGCCAATGTGTCCTTGTTCAGGCAGGTGTTTGAACAGCAGCAGTTGGGCGAGATCCCGCTACAGACACTGCAACTGAGATTTAATTTTCGTTCAAGACATGAAGTCATAAACTTTGTTAACAAGCAATTTGACTCGATTTTCAGTCAAGGCCTTTCAATCAGTCCAGGAGCAGTTGAGTATGCCCACGTGGAGGCGGCGCGTGGATCGGGTGGGGAAGTGCTTGCCCATACCTGGCCAGAACCAAGGGGTGACGCACACGAGGCTGTTCTGGTTGCTGATCTGCTTGTCCGTAAACAGGCTGAGCACACCGACATCAGTGTCGCGATACTGGGCCGTAGCCGTAAGCACCTGGGTCTCATTGCAACGGAATTAAAACAAAGAGGACTGGCTTACGAGGCGGTCAACGTGGAGAGTCTCTCCAGCCGGCCGGTGATACAGGACCTGCTGGCGCTGTTGCGAGCTATATTGCATCCGGCTGATCGTGTTGCCTGGCTGGCATTGTTACGTGCACCCTGGTTGGGTCTCAGTCCGGCTGAATTACACATGTTTGCCGTTGACCGGAGTGGTGGGGATACTCTTTCCCTGTTATCGGAGCCAACGCTGATGACGGAATTGAGCCCTGCTGCACAAGCGCGCGCAGGGGCTCTTGGCAAGGTGATGCGACAGGTGATCAGGGCACGTGGCAGGTTGGCTTTGCACCGCCTGGTTGAGATTGCCTGGATTAGCATGAAAGGACCGTTCGCGGTTGGTTCACAGCCTGAGCTTGATAACGCCCAGAGGTTTTTCAAGCTGATAGCAGAGGTCGAGGTCGAACAACCAGAGGATGTGTTGGCAAATGTCATCACCCGCATGGATAATTTTTATTCAGGTTCGGTTGCCAGCAAAGTTCAACTGATGACCATTCACGGTGCCAAGGGGCTGGAATTCGACCTGGTCATTCTGCCGGGCTTGCACAAAATCAGTGGCAATAGCGGGCAGGACTTTTTGCGGATTGAAGACTTTCAGTTTGAAGATGGTAGTGAAGGTGTCCTGATGGCGCCGATCAAGGGAAAAGAAGATAAAGATCCGGATTTGTACAACTATCTGCGTATGCTTAACTCTGAACAGGAGGTTTTCGAAGCCCAGCGCGTGCTGTATGTCGCTGCGACCCGGGCAAAACAGGAGTTACACCTGTTCGGGGCCTGGAAAATGACGGGGTCAGGCGCGAACAGGAAACCGGGTTGCCCACAGGGCACATTCATGAAGATGTTGTGGCCATTGTTTAAGTCGGTGATTGATCCGGATGTAGATCTTGAGCTTGGAAATGGGGCGCAAGCGGAACCACCGGTACTACCTTACCTGAGGCTAGAAAATGCACCGCCCTTGTCAATTAGTCCTGTCGTGCCCCGACTGGCTACTTTTGCACACAGTTTAAGCCTCCCGGACCGTGACGCCATGGCCCTGGGAGAAGCCGTCCACCTGTGGCTGGAGTTGCTTCATGATCATCCGCCAGATGACTGGGGTGGAACCTGGCTAAGTAAACGGCGCCCGGCGCTAGAGGCAAGCTTGATCAATGCGGGGGCCACACACGAGAACCTGGATACGCTGTATACACGCCTGATCCGGATTCTGGACGGGGTTATGCAGGATCCGGCTGGAAGAAATATCTTGCGATCCGAAGGCAAGGCAGCATCGTGGGCCGAACTGCCGTTTTACAATCGTGCCGGGATGCAGCTCAAAAAACACATCATCGACCTGATGGTCCAAAGTCAGGATGGCAGCTTTGTGATCGTCGACTACAAAACCGGTCAGGACAATCCTGAAACACGGCAAAAGTGGCAAACGCAGCTGGATCGTTACAGATCAATTGTTGCCAGTTACACGGGTCGCAGTGACAGTGACCTACTGGTTTTCCAAGTGGAAACAAGGGAGTTTATCGAGCTGGAATAATATCACTTGAACGATTTTGCCATTGCAAAAATCTGATTGGGGGTCTTGCCATTTAACTTCTTGTGCAGGGCTTGCTCGTTACCACCTACACTCAGGTCATAGTACAATAAGTACTGGAGGGCACCACTCAGCCGATCAGCCTCTCGTTTACCTGCCTTTCCCAACACTTTCTGAAAACTCTTTTCTGTTTTCCTGGCGGTGGAAAAATCAACCGGTTCATCCAACACGGGATGCGACTGATTGTCAGCTTCCAATTCAGACGGTTGCTGCTTTTCTGTTTCCGTTATGTAGACATCGCTTGGATCAATCTGGATGCCTTTACCTCCCTGGGCGTAGACTGCCGTCAGGAAGAGAGTCATTAATGTTGCTGTCCCCAAGGTGATAAATCCAGTGCGCATATTGCATCTTCCCATTACTGATATGTTGGTTGTCAAGGTCAGTTTCGACCACAACAGGGCAGCATGATTCCGTAATTAGTAATTTTTCGCAACTATAATTTTAAACTTGCTGGTTTTGGCAATTTCAGTGGTGTGTTTGAAGTTATGCGACAGCCATTTCTCGTAAGGTAAATGCCGGTTGGCAACCACGATCAAATTGCCGTCAGTCTTGATATGATCACGAATATGCTTCAGTAGACGCTGACTCAGACGGTTGTCCGTTTTTACGCCGGCATGTATGGGTGGGTTGCTGACAACAAGATCAAAACTGGCCCGAACTTCCGAGAATCCGTCAGAGGCCAGTACAGTGCCGTCAAGTCGGTTTGCCAGCAGGGTTTCCTTACTTGCTGCAACAGCCAGTGCACTGTTATCAATAAAAGTTACATGAGCGTCTTTGTGCACGGCCGAAATGTACGTTCCGATAACACCGTTACCGCTTCCAAAGTCCAGCACCTCACCCGCTGGCGGTAGATTTGCCAGGTTATCAAGCAATAATGCCGTTCCGGCGTCTAACCGTCCATTGGCAAACACACCGGGGTAAGAAACAAGCTCAAGCTCAACCCCGTTGCGTGTCAGCTGCCATTGTTGGCGGTATGTCAGAGGGTTGAATAGTGATTTTTCGATTGGCGCCCGGGCCTCATACAGGGTGCAGTGACGGGCATTGTCCAGTTTGCTCACCTTGTTGAAAAATGATGCCAGCACCTGATCGGCTGATTTGATTCCGGCCCTGTTTTCGCCTGCCAGCCACAGCACACCATCCTTCGCGAGTAAATCCACTGCACAATCAAGCAACATACGCAGCAGTTTTTTTTGGCGCGGTAAATTCAGAATGATCCAGTCGCAGTCTTTGGAAGAAGCCTTCGGGAAAGCTGAAAACTGCACATTTGCACCGGCACCGCGATGGAAGAGATGGCCGCTAAAGTCCTGACAAAACAGCCGCAAACCAGGGCAATGCAGCTCAGCTGTGCGCCAGGTCGTGTCATTTGCGGGGTTTATCCACAGCCCGGTCCCGACTGCACTGCAGCGCCGTAAATTTCTCTCAATTATCTGACTGACAACATGCATTGTGGTATCAGTGACAAAGATGGCCGCTGAGATCGTGATCGTCGGCAGTGTCAATACACACCCGGGTCAAATCTCCCGGTTGCAGATGGTGACCATCAGAAATATAAACCTGACCGTCAATTTCCGGTGCATCTGCATGGCTGCGTGCTTGCGCCCCTTGAGCGTCTACGGCATCGACAATCACCTGCTGAATGCTTCCAATTTTTGCCTGCAACCGTTCACGGCTGATGGTTGCCTGCAGTTCCATGAAGGTCTGCTCTCGCTCTGCCGTTACCTCGGCAGGTACCGGGTTCGGAAGCTCGTTGGCACGTGCCCCGTGTACCGCTGAATACTGAAAACAACCAACCCGATCGAGTTGTGCTTCGGCGATGAAATCCAGTAATTGCCTGAAATCATCGTTGGTTTCACCCGGAAACCCGACGATAAAAGTGCTGCGAAGCGTGATTTCGGGGCAACAATCACGCCAACTCTTGATTCGAAGTAAGGCGTTTTCAGCGGCGGCGGGGCGTTTCATGAGCTTCAAGATGTGCGGGCTGCCGTGCTGCAAAGGAATATCCAGGTAAGGCAGGATCAGACCTTCCGCCATTAGGGGAATCAATTCGTCCACATGTGGGTACGGATAGACATAATGCAGTCTCACCCATACACCCAGACTGCCAAGCGCCCGACACAACTCCGTCAACCGGGACTTAACCGGTTTGCCGCCCCAGAAAGCATGCCGGTACTTAAGGTCAACACCATAAGCCGAAGTATCCTGTGAGATCACCAAGAGTTCCCTGACGCCAGCACTGGCCAGGTTTTCCGCCTCTGAAAGTACGTCTCCAGCAGGTCTGCTGACCAAACGACCCCGCAGAGAGGGGATAATGCAAAACGTGCAGTTGTGGTTGCAACCTTCTGATATTTTAAGATAAGAATAGTGTCTTGGGGTTAGTTTGACCCCGTGTGGGGGCACCAGGTCGGTAAATGGGTGATGGGACCTTTCGAACGGTGCGAACTGATGGACTGCAGTTACAACCTGTTCGTATTGTTGGGGGCCTGATACCGCCAAAACGGCTGGATGGAGTACGCGTATTTCATTTTCATCCACACCCATACAACCGGTAACGATGACCCGGCCGTTTTCGTTTAATGCCTCACCGATAGCATCAAGTGACTCGGCACGGGCGCTGTCAATGAATCCACAGGTATTGACCACGACGAGGTCAGCACCCTCGTAGTTGGGGGAGATTTCGTAACCATCGTGTACCAATTGCGTCAATATGCGCTCGGAATCGACCAGTGCCTTGGGGCAGCCAAGACTGACAAATCCAATTTTAGGCGTTTGCTGGGTTTGAATATTTAAATCGGACGGACTTTTAGCAGTCATCGTCTTCACAATCTGGCTCGAAAAACAACCATGTTGTGACTGGAAATGCTTCACGAAAATCCCGCTCGACGCGGTTTATAGCATTGATTAATCTGGATTCCGAACCCGTTGGCCGCATTTTAGCTTTGACGGCGATCATGGCGCCCGGCCCCATTTGCATGGTGATAAGTTTGTACAGGTGTTCGATTTCAGGCCGTTCACGCAAAAATTCTCTCATCCTGTCCTGAACCAGAGGCTCGACACTTTGACCGATCAACAGCGCTTTGATCTCAACTGCCAGCAGGATCGCGACCACCACCAGAAGAATACCAATCATTACGGTACCAATGGCATCGTAGACCGGGTCACCCGTGATAGCCGAGGCGAGAACGGCGACTAAAGCCAGGCCTAGCCCAAGCAGGGCGGCTACATCCTCGCCAAACACGACGATCAGTTCACTGCTTCGGCTTTCCCTGAACCACTGGGACAATCGCCGGCCAAAGCGCTCTTTGCCGACGGCCTGCATACAACCCCACAGGGAAATCGACTCGGCAATAATGGCAAACACCAGGACACCAACAGCAATCATGGCATTGGACAGCGGTTCCGGGTGATTAAATTTATGGACGCCCTCATAAATCGAAAACATTCCACCCAGACTGAACAGGATGATGGCCACCAGAAACGACCAGAAGTAAATGCTTTTTCCATGACCAAGTGGGTGTTCCCGGTCAGGTGGCCGGGTTGATTGTTTCATTCCCAGCAATAGCAGGAGTTGATTACAGCTGTCAGCCAAAGAGTGAATTGCCTCAGCCAGCATGGCACCTGATCCTGTCCAGAACGCCGCTGCGGCCTTCGCTATAGCGATGGACAGGTTCGCAAATAATGCGTACAGGATCGATTTTATTGAAGCGGGTTTTGCGGACATGTGATGCCTGGCCTGGTGTTATTCTGGTCGTTACACCACACTAGTGTACTGCATCGTAACGCAAATAAATGCGCGAGTTCCGCTAATGTCATTCCTGACCGAAAACCGCCTGCTGCAGAGCGGGATATCCCTTTTCTTTTACCCGCTGAGTTGACCTGGCCAGCTGTTAATTTGTGTCGCTGATGATCTTAATGGTGTGTGTTTCATCCGAATGCGGTGCAAATATTCTGGTATATCTCTCCGGCATTACCGTTGTAAGCGTGTGGTTTTTGCGGTCACGTTTGATATCGACTTCAATTTCCTCGCCTGGTTCGAACTTGCGCAAGGCACGCATAAAATCTGCCGGTGAATTTACTTCATCATCGCCTACCTGCAAAACCACGTCACCGGACTCCAGTTGCAGGTCATTGTCAGGTTTTGCTTTTAATACCAGCACACCGCGGTCTGTCTTGAAATACACACCCAGGTCCGCATCAATTTTGGCCAGCTTCAGACCGTGTGCCAAAGGCAGGCCAAACCATATATTGGCATCTTGCAATGCAAAATCACCCAATTCTGACATCTCACCAAACTGAAATTCGTAATGATCGGCCAACTTCGCTATTTCACCCATTTCCATAAGCTCTCGTCGTTCATCAACCTCAATGCGCATTGTGGCAATCTGCTCGGCCAGTGCCTCTGTATCAATTTGCGGTACGTTAATGTGTTCGACTCTTATAACCCTACCTGGTGCATCCGGTGCGCTGGGTGCATCTGGCGCTTCGGGTGCAGTGGGTGCAGTGGGTGCAGTGGGTGCAGTAGGTGCAGTAGGTGCAGTGGGCGCGGTAGGCGCAGTGGCAAAGCGCACCACGGACTGCCAGCTCAGAGGTTCACGGACTTCCGGAACAATGGTCAGATCCAGTGTTTGGTCACCGCGTTCTACCGAAACGATTACGGGCTCCTCGGCCTTGATACTCTTCAGTACGGCATTAAGCCCACTGCGTGCGTTGCCGGTATCGTCAACAGCTGCAAGCACACGTCCCCCCAGGGCGACAATCACGTCTCCCGGCTTGATCCCGGCCCGTTCCGAAGGGCCATCTGGTGATACACCGAGGACTATGACGCCGACATCATCGGCATCACCAAGAATAACCCCAATGACCGGCCGATCCGATGTGCTGAAAACAAAGCTGGAGGTTCTATCGGACAGCCTGGCACGGGCTACCTCGCGGTTCACCCGGGCAACCTCGCGTGAAGTTTCCCGCAACTGTCGACGTACACGGCCCAACTCAACTTGAATTTGATCCATTTCGGCGGATTGTGCGGCAGATGCAGTTTCTCGCTCGGCACGTATGGACGTGCGTGCTTTAACACTCTCTGCAATGGCTTTTTTCCTTTGCTCAGAAACAAGGTGAAGTCGTTCACGGGCCTTAACCATGGACGCTTCGGCCTCAAGCCGGGTTTTATCTGCCTCCGCAACTGTCTGCCTGTACTCAGCCTCCAGTTGCGTTTGCAATTCTGCCTCTTCCGCTGCGGTGCTGGCCGCTTTTTCTTCGGTAGCAGCCTGAGCCATGGTGCTGATACCAAGCAGCAGGGCGGTAGCCCCTGCTGCTAACGAGTTGTGAAATTTCATCGATCAATACCTCTGCAAATCAAATTTAAAGTGACGCCATGCGCCCGTAGTCTATTTCCCACTGCTGTTGGTAGATCTGAGCCAGATCGAGCAACAGGTTGACACGTTGTCCCCATAGATTGATCGAATCGGGTTGTAAACTGAGTTCGCTGTCAACCTGTGCGATCAGATCTTCAAGTTCCGCCACATAAACGGCAGATTCAGCTGGCATGGATCCGGACTCCTGACGTAAATTTTTAACCTGTTCTTCCATATTTTGTGACAACCCAATCAGTGCGCTTACATGGTCTTCACCAGATACTGACGCAAGACCAGGCACAGACGTCGCAGCGTTGGGCAATTGAGTAGAGGTGGGTTGCTGACTGACTGTTAAGCCAATGGCGAGCATCAGGCTCGCCGCCAGGGCCAGCCAACCACCCGTATATCGGCGTCGACGCTGGCTTTCCTGATGGTTCTGCAATGTACTCTGGATGTCTTTCCAGCCGTCGTATTGCGGCTCAATTTGCTCCAGCTGGCGCAGACCCAGAGGATCTTCTGTCGCGTGGTACCATTGATCGGGTATGTTCATATCGTTCTCTTTATGCGGTTGCGTTAACGCTCGTTTCATAAAAGGATTCTTTTTCGCTGTCTGCAATCAGTGTCCGGAGTCTGGCTCGAGCCCGGTTCAGACGGGTTTTTGAAAAGCTTTCTGTTTTGTCGAACAATTGTGCGATTTCACGGTGCTTGTAGCCTTCCACATCGTGTAGCCACACCACAGCGCGGTCTTCGTGACCCAGTTGGTCAAGTGCCTGGCCCAAATCCATGGCGAGACCCATTTGGTGCTCCTCGCTGTTTACATAGGCCATATGGTCATCCAGTTCGACGGCGTCATGGCGGGGCAGCTTGCGCAATGCGCTGATGGCATGATTGACAATGATCCGCCGTAACCAGCCCCAGAAAGGAGCGTCGCCCCTGAACTGGTGCATACGCTTGAAAGTACTTATGAATGCTTCCTGGGTCACGTCCTGGGCCAATTCGTGGCATTTACATATCCTGACGGCGACGGTGTAGGCGGGCGTATTGAACTTGCGGAATATTTTTTCACAGGCGCGTAAATCACCGCGTCTGGCGCCAGCGAGTGTCACCTCGTCGAGGTCTATGTCAAAGCCTGATCCCGTCATCATGTATTAGGACGTTGTGCCCGTTGAAAAGGTCGCAAATTGGTGGACCACTAGCCCTACACCGAATTATAAGGCAGAGAAATGAAAACGGCCGCAACCGCGACCGTTTTCGGTAAACAAGGAGAATGCTGTCACCAAATCTTGACCCTATCCTCTGGCGGCAGGTACATGCCGTCTCCTTCCTTGACGTCAAATGCCTTGTAAAAGGCAGGTACATTAATCGTTGCACCATTGGCGCGGAATTTTGGTGGTGAATGTGGATCGATGGTCAGAAGTCGTTTGGCCTCCGCCCCACGAGCCTTGGCGCGCCATACCTGGCCCCAGCCCAGGAAAAAACGCTGCTCGCCGGTCCAGCCATCAATTACCGGTGCCGGTTTTCCTTCCAGTGACATCTTGTACGCCAGGTAGGCAATACTCAGCCCACCGAGGTCGCCGATATTTTCACCGGAAGTAAACTGACCATTAATGGTCAGACCATCAATAACTTCATAGCCGTCATATTGTGCGGCCAATGCATTCTTGCGTTCTTCGAACTTGCTGGTGTCCTCTTCGGTCCACCAGTCACGCAGGTTGCCGTCACCATCGTATTTGCGACCAGAGTCGTCAAATCCATGACCGATTTCGTGGCCGATAACGGCACCGATCCCACCGTAGTTGACCGCATCATCGGCATCAACGTTAAAAAATGGCGGTTGCAGGATTGAGGCTGGAAAGACGATTTCATTCCAGACCGGATTGTAATAGGCATTAACGGTCTGTGGTGTCATAAACCACTCGCTCTTGTCCACCGGTTTATCCAGTTTGTCCAGATTGCGCCTGTATTCAAATTCTGCCGCGCTCTTGACATTACCGATGAGATCGCCGGCGGTTATCTGCATTTTCGAGTAATCGCGCCAGTGATCCGTGTAGCCAATTTTGGGCTTAAATTTAGACAGCTTGACCAATGCCTGTTGCCGGGTTTCTGCACTCATCCAATCCAGTTCGGTAATGGACTTCTCATAAGCCTTGACCAGATTCTTGATCAGTGTATCCATTCGCGCCTTGGCTTCAGGTTTAAAGTGCCGCTCCACGTACAACTGGCCAAGCAGCTCGCCCATATTGCCATTGACAGAGTTTACCGCGCGCTTCCATTGTGGGCGCGGTTCTGCAATGCCGGAAAGTCCCTCACGGAAAAAGGCGAACCAGTGGGCAAAGTAGTCGTCTCCCAGAACGGGTGCAAAATTGCTCAGGGTCTGGAAGGTCAGGTAGTCTTTCCAGATGGATAGATTGGTTTCGGCGATAATGTCGTCGGTGGCTTCAAAAAAGCTGGGCTGTGAGACAATGTAACGGTCCCGGGCTGGAATTTCCGCAGCTTCGAAGAACACGTCCCAGTTAATTTTTGGAGCCATTTCCGTGAGGTCGGCTGGTGTTTTTGGGTTGTATCTCTTAACCGGGTCACGGTTATCTTCCTTGGTCCACTGTACTTCGGCCAGCCTGGTTTCAAGTGCCAGTAAACGTTCGGCACGGTCGGCGCCATTTTCGACACCAGCCTGATTAAAGACATTGCTCATATAGTCAAGGAGCAAACGCCGGCCCTTGACAAACTGTTCGTCATCTTTCAGGTAGTAGTCGCGGTCCGGAAGGGTCAAACCGGCTTGAACCAGATACACGACATTGGTATCCGGATCCTTCAGGTCGGAGAAAATGCCTCCGCCTATGGGTGAATTAACACCGTAAACCCCAAGGGCACTGAACAGGCGGTAAATGTCGTCCAGCGTACTTGCGGCTGCGATTTCTTCCAGTTCCGCTTCTACCGCCCTAACACCCAGCGCAGTGGAAGTTTCAGTATCCATGTAGGCGTTGTAATAGTCGCGAATTTTCTGGGTAGGCGTACCGGTCTGTACGTTGTCCTCTGCACTGACTTCTTCGACCAGGGTACGGACATCTATCTGGGATTGCTCCCTTAACGCATCAAATGTACCCCAGCGGGCTCTGTCTGAAGGCATTTCCGTGTTTTTGACCCAACTGCCGTTCACATAGTCAAAGAAGTTATCCTGTGGCCGTACCGACTCGTCAAAGCCGCTTCGATCAATGCCGCTAATGGGCTCGGCGGCGGCGACTGCATGCTCAGACTTCTCTGTCTGGGAATTTACAGTTTGTTCTGAATCCTGTTGGCAGCCGTATAAACTGATGGCAGCAGCCAGCGAAATCGCTAATTTGTGGGTCATAGTTTTATATTCCTGAAGGGCTGTTAGTATTTGGGGAAAGGCAGGTACTATATACAATCATGACGCTTTTTGCAGGTGTCAATAGTTGGGTTTCATTCAGGGCTTAGGCATGGGTAGATGGCGTCCACCAGAAAAACCGGGAAGTCCTTACATCACACCCGCGGGTGCGAAACAGTTGCGCGAAGAAGTGCAGTACCTGTGGAAAACCCTGCGGCCGGAAGTCGTCAAAGCCCTTTCTGCGGCGGCAGCGGAAGGAGACAGGTCGGAAAATGCGGAGTACACCTACAGAAAGAAACAGTTGGGTGAAATTGACCGACGGGTCAGGTACCTGAGCAAACGCATTGACGTTATGAACATAGTGGAGGACCAGCCCGCGGACACAACTGTTATTCGTTTTGGGGCGTGGATCACCTTGCAGGGGGCAACCCGGGAACTGCTGGAGTACCGCATCGTGGGCGTGGACGAGACCGACGCCGCAAAAGGGTACATTTCCATAGATTCGCCCGTTGCCCGGGCGCTGCTGGGTAAATCGGTGGGTGACAGCAGCGAAATAGAACTACCCCAGAGTCGCGAGCGGTTCACCGTAAAAGAGGTCCGCTACAGCTAAATAAGAGGGGTCTTCTATCTAATACACCATCCTGTGGGAGTCACGAGCTCATTCGTTGCACGCCCGACTACGGGGGCTACACCGGACGATCCTTGAATCCAGAAAAAATAACCCCATTTTTGTAATCGTGGCAGCCTTCGGGTGTCACAGGTGATTCCGGCCATTGTGGCGGAATATTTTTTACCGAATTGCTTCTTAAGGAGAATGCGGAATGACTACTTTTGATTTTTCACCCCTATACAGAACTTCAGTTGGCTTTGACCGTCTGGCCTCATTATTGAGTACAGCCACGCGCCAGGACCAGGGAAACAGTTACCCACCCTACAACATTCGCACGCTGGGCGAGGACAAGTACCAGATCACCATGGCGGTAGCGGGATTTTCAGAAGATGAACTGAATATCACCACCGAACAAACCCGCCTGGTCGTTACGGGCAATCGCAGCAATGAGGCGGAAGAGGAGGGTGAATTCCTCCACCGTGGTATTGCTACCCGCACTTTTGAGCGCCGCTTCAACCTTGCAGATCATGTCAAAGTGGTTGCTGCCAATCTGAAGAACGGTTTGTTGCACATAGAGCTTGAGCGTGAACTGCCTGAGGCCATGAAACCACGTAAGATTGAAATTGGCACCTCAGGAGCACGTCTTCTGGATGTGGAGAAGGCCGGTAAAGCTGCCTGATACTACTTTTTCAGTGTGTTTGTTACATCCGGGGGTGCTGCTAAAGCACCCCTTTTTGTCGGCACCTTCCAATGATATGCCAAATTGCATGCATGCAGTTCAATGGTTAATCTGGATGTTTCTCGAAGGATTTTCAGTTAAATGAAGCGAATTGCTTTCTGCTTGTACCAGATATACTCCTGGCTGGTGTTCTATCCGCTGGGTCTTTTGCTTACATTTGTTACGGGGTGGCTGACTGTACTGGTTGCCGTGCTTTGGAGTCCCGAGGCGGCAGGTCGCTATGTTGCAGGTAGCTGGGGAAAAGTGATGGCTTGGCTGACACCCATATGGGTGAGTGTGGAGGGTGCTGAACATCTTGATCGCAGCAGGTCCTATGTGGTGGTTTGTAACCACCAAAGCCAATACGATATTTTCCTGGTTTACGGTTGGCTTGAGTTGGATCTGAAGTGGGTCGTAAAAGCAGAGTTACGTAAAGTGCCTGGTGTCGGTATTGGCTGCGAAAAAGCGGGCCATATATTTGTGGAGCGCGGTAACCCGGAACAAACCAGCAGGGCGGTGAGCGAAGCATTGGCCGGGGTAGGGGATGGTGTCGGCATCCTGTTTTTTGCCGAGGGCACACGTAGCATGGACGGCAAACTCTTGCCGTTCAAGAAGGGTGCTTTTCGTACGGCTGTTTCCCAGGGCCTGCCCATACTGCCAATTACAATTGTCGGTACCCGTGAAGTTCAGCGGTCAAAGTCCATGCTGATTTTTCCTGGCAAGGTTCGTCTGGTGATACACCCCGCAATTGAACCAGGTAATGAGGAAGTACAACAGGTTCTTGATCTGTTGACGCACACGCGAGAGGTGATTGCCTCTGCGTTGCCTGCAGAGCTCAGTTAGACCGGCAAGCTGGAGAGGCAGTCACCATGCAACTGGATAAACCGGACCAACGTTACACGGGCTCTCCACGGGCAAGTCGGAACTTCAGACTTGCGCTGAAAATCGCCCTGGCTTTGGTTGCGGTGCTTTGGTTTATTCTAATCGTTGACAACGTTTTCGGGTTTGGTTTTGCCCGTTTTGGTCTTCGTCCCCGGCACCTGGACGGCCTGATCGGCGTGTTCACAGCACCTTTGCTGCATGGTGGCGTCGAGCACCTGTTCTCCAACACATTGCCTATCCTGGTGAGTTTGACCACTATTTTGTACCTCTATCCAAGGTCTGCAATGCGTGTCATCCCGATTATCTGGATGGGTTCAGGGTTGCTGGCCTGGGTTATCGGTCGGCCGAGTCTGCACTTTGGTGCCAGTGGTTTTGTGTACGGGTTGCTGGCCTACGTTTTTATCAGCGGCATTCTACGCATGGATATGCGCTCCGTTGCCGTTTCCATAATGGTATGGTTTCTTTATGGCTCGATGATCTGGGGTGTTTTGCCGATCAGGCCGAATATGTCATGGGAGTTGCACCTGAGTGGCGCCATTCTTGGGGTCGCACTGGCTATTGCTTTTCGCCGTTGGGACGTGACCCCGGTGAAACGCTACTCGTGGGAGGATGACGATAGCGTACCGGATTGGTTTCCTGTGGATCAATCGTCCAGCGATGACGAAAATGACGGTGAATCTCTCTGAGCAGCTACCATAACGTGCGAATACTGATGGAATCGACTTGAAAAAAGCCATTCTGACAATTGTCTTTCTCGTGCTTGCCATTGCAACGGCAGGGCTCCTGTTACCAACCCGGGTTCACGTGGAGCGTAATATCACGATCGAACGTCCTGCAAATATGATGTTTTCCCTTCTCAACAACTATCATTATTTTGAGCAATGGTCCCCGTGGAGCAAACGCGATCCACAGGCCGAGTTTGTGATTTCCGGCCCCGGAGCGGGTGTGGGAGCACGCATGAGTTGGAGGGGAGACCCGCAGTTGATTGGAAGCGGTTGGCAGGAAATTACTGTTAGTAAGCCGTTTGAACAAATTGACGTCAAATTACTCTTTGATTCCCAGGCCGTAGCTCACTCGAGCTTCAGACTGAAGCAATCGGGTGTTGCAACGCACATTATCTGGTCCTTTGACTCTGACGTAACGGCAGGTCTTGGTTTTCCGGAAACGTTTCTGGCTCGCTTTTCCGGTTTGTTTTTTAATACTTGGATAGGTGGAGATTTTGAGCTGGGGTTGGCTAATCTCAAGCTGTTTGCTGAATCCCTACCGGTATCTGATTTCAGTGAGACCGATATCGGTCAGGTCAAGGTCCAGGCCCAGAACATACTGTTTGTAACTTCAAGCAGTAGTCAGGATTCAGCGGATATTGCCATGGCCATGGTTGCCGCGTACCAGCAAATCAGTGAGTTCATGAACAATACAGGTGTTCAAATGAGTGGTCAGCCGATGGCAATTACGCGCGCCTGGGAAGAAGGCGGTTACCAGTTTGATGCTGCCATCCCGGTAGATGAAATACCCGATAGCCTGCCGGCAGAAATCAAGGCGGGGGTTTCGCCCTCTGGTATTGCAATCAGGGCGGTGCACCATGGGACCCACGACCAGATGATGCCGACCTATGAGAAACTCGCAGCCTATATGGCTGCCCACGGATTAAGCCAGGGAACCGTGTCATGGGAGCATTACATTTCCGATCCTGCCAAAACAGAACCTGGCGAATTGATTACCCATGTTTACATCATGCTGGAAGAGCAGGGGACACCGTGACTACACTGCCGAATCGAAGCAGGTATACACGTGGTTTAAGCAGCTGCTACCAGCGCGGGTCACAGTTGAAATCAGTTCCCCAGCACCCGGCAAGCGTCGCGTCTTTCAGGTGTGAGGTGAACAATGACCGTGATATGTCTTGCGCACCCATACTTGAGAGATGTGGGTTGCCGACCTGGCAATCCAGAAGCGTGAACCGCCAACGATGTAATTGCTGACACATGGCCACCAGGGCAACTTTACTGGCGTCGGTAACCCTGCTGAACATGGATTCCCCAAAAAAGACCGCACCAAGTGCAAGACCGTAAACCCCACCTGCCAGTTCATCGTCCACCCACGCCTCAATTGAGTGGGCTACACCCAGTTTAAACAGACGCAGGTAAGCCGTCTGCATCTCGGCCGTGATCCAGGTGTCGTTGTCAGCCTGTCTGGGTGAGGCACATTGGCTGATCACCCGGTCAAATGCCTGATCGGCGGTCAGCGTGAACGAGCCCTGGTTATAGCGGCGCTTCAAACGTCTCGAGACATGAACCTGTTGGGGATAAATAACGCAACGGGGTGCCGGTGACCACCACAAAATTGGTTGATCGTCGCTATACCATGGAAAGATTCCATTTCGGTAAGCACGCATAAGGCGGCGCGGGGACAGATCCCCACCCGCCGCGAGTAAGCCATTGGGGTTGTCCAGCGCCTCATCTGCAGGGGGGAATGGTGAGTCCGGGTCCGGTGAGAGTATCGGGATCAAAACCTTGTCGGCCCACTAGCTTGTAGTGTGCTGCTGTTCTTCGAGCCAACGCTCCGCATCAAGCGCTGCCATGCAACCAAAGCCGGCCGATGTTACGGCCTGGCGATAGACATGGTCGGTCACGTCACCAGCCGCAAATACACCCTTGACGCTGGTCTGGGTTGCATAGCCGTCGAGACCACTGTGAACCTCGATATAGCCATCGTGCATGTCCAGCTGTCCCTTGAAAATTTCGGTGTTGGGGTTGTGACCAATGGCGATGAATATTCCTTCGGCATCGAGCTGGCTCAGCGCACCGGTTTTCACATTTTTCAGACTGAGCCCCGAAACCCCGGTTTCCCCACCCAGAACTTCCTCGACAACGTGATCCCAGAGGAACGAGACATTACCTGAGCGTTCCTTTTGAAACAAACGCTCCTGTAGCATCTTTTCTGCTCGCAACTCATCGCGTCGATGGACCACCACGACCTCAGAGGCCATATTGGACAGGTACAGCGCCTCTTCAGCCGCGGTGTTGCCACCACCAATGACTGCCACTTTCTTGTCGCGGTAGAAAAAACCGTCGCAGGTTGCACAGGCGGAAACCCCCTGGCCGATAAGAGCCTGTTCTGAAGGCAGGCCGAGGTACCGGGCGCTGGCCCCGGTCGCAATGATCAGGGCATTGCAGCTGTATTTTCCTGAATCACCTGCCAGCACAAAGGGATGCTGGTTGAGATCGACGGTGTGGATGTGGTCAAAGATGATCTCGGTATCAAAGCGTTCAGCGTGTGCCAGCATGCGTTGCATCAGTTCGGGCCCCTGTACACCCTGGGCATCACCCGGCCAGTTATCTACGTCCGTGGTAATTGTCAGTTGCCCCCCCTGCTGCAGACCGGTGATAACAGTGGGTTTGAGATTGGCCCGGGCCGCATAGATCGCGGCCGTGTAGCCGGCCGGGCCGGAACCGACAATTAACAACCCGTGGTGTTTTGTATCGCTCATGTATAATCGCTCCATCAACTATCTGCAGAGAAAAAAACGCAACTCCGTGCTGCATTTTAACCGACCGGGACCGGGCTTGGCACGATTGCTTGAATGATCGACCGTCGCTTTGCACAATATTTTTGCCCTAATGTTTGAATTGTTCCGGCCACGGTGTAGTATAGACTTTCTGGAATTACATATTTAACTTTTATTACAAATAGTTAAACTCTAAACCTAATGAGGTATATAGCGTTGGCGCAAGCGCGTAAAAAGGCCAGTAAGACCACCAGCGAAACCAACCGATTGTCACACCATTTGCGGGAGAGTGCATTTTTACTTTCCATGCTGATTGCGGTCTACCTGGTTGCCAGTCTGCTTAGTTATGACCCAACTGATCCGGGGCCGTTCAACACCACCAATTCCGACCAGGTACAAAATACCGGGCGCATACTGGGGGCGTGGATTGCAAATTTTTTCTTGTTCCTGTTTGGTTATGTCACCTATCTATTGCCGGTGGTAATCGTCTACGGTGGTTGGCGGGTATGGGTTAACAAGGGACACGTATCTGAACACAGCATCATGCAGGCAGTGGCCTGGGTCACCGGGTTGGCTCTGTTCCTGCTTTCTTCCACCGGCTTAAGTGACATGCACTTAATGCCTCCGGCCGGCACCATGCCGGCGGGCGGGGGTGGGGTGATAGGGCAGGTGGTCGCTACACCAATACTTGAGTTAACCGGAATGCTGGGCTCCACATTGTTCCTGTTGTCCATGGTGCTGGTTGGGGTCACGTTGTTCACGGGGCTCTCCTGGTTTCATGTGATGGATGTAACGGGACGAGCCACCATCCAACTGTTTGAAGGGGTGGTTGCTGTTGTGGTTCGAATGCGGGACTGGTTTGCAGGCCGCCGGGCGCGCGCCCGAAGAGACGAAGTGCGCCGAACGGATTCAGCCAGACAGATGGGCAAGACTTCACCCTGGATTGAACCACAAATTACCCAGCCGCAGAAACAGACCAGTAAGCGGGTGGCCCGGGAAAAACAACCACCTTTGTTCAAGAATTTGCCGGCCGACGCCTTACCGCCACTGGACTTGCTTGATGAGCCTCATGATCAGTTGCCTGGATACAGCAAGGAAGCGTTGCAGGCATTGTCCAGGCAAGTTGAACTGAAGTTGGCGGATTTTGGAGTTCAGGTTGATGTGGTAGCCGTACATCCAGGACCAATCATCACACGCTTTGAGCTGCAGCCGGCAGCGGGTGTCAAGTCCAGTCAGATCATGAACCTGGCTAAGGATCTTGCCCGTGGTCTCAGTATTGTGTCGGTCCGTGTGGTCGAAGTTATTCCGGGAAAATCCACCATTGGCCTGGAGATTCCCAATGGCAGTAAACAGGTCGTATTCCTTTCCGAAATATTGCGCTCGGACGTCTATGACAAATCCAGTTCGGCGTTGACTCTGGCCCTCGGTAAGAGCATTTCCGGACGACCCGTGGTTGCAAATCTCACCAAGATGCCACATTTGCTGGTTGCCGGAACCACCGGTTCAGGTAAATCCGTGGCACTCAACGCCATGATACTGAGCCTGATTTATAAAGCCGGACCCGAGCAGGTCAGGCTGGTCATGGTGGACCCAAAGATGCTGGAGCTGTCGATTTATGCAGACATACCGCATTTGCTGGCGCCCGTTGTCACCGATATGAAAGAAGCGGCCAACGCGCTCCGTTGGTGTGTTGCAGAGATGGAACGCAGGTACCGGCTGATGGCGACCGCGGGGGTGCGTAACCTGGCAGGATTTAACCGTAAAATACGTGAAGCCGCAGAAGCCGGAAAACCGCTGAAAGACCCATTCTTTGTTCCCGCTGAGGGAAATCCGGATCAGGAAGCACCCGATCTGGAGCATTTGCCGTATATCGTTGTCATAGTAGATGAACTTGCCGACATGATGATGATTCTCGGCAAGAAAATTGATGAGTTGATCGCCAGATTGGCACAGAAAGCACGTGCTTCCGGAATCCACCTGATCCTGGCGACCCAACGTCCATCGGTAGATGTGATAACCGGTCTTATAAAGGCCAATATACCCACACGTATCGCGTTCCAGGTCTCTTCACGGGTGGATTCGCGCACCATTCTGGATCAAATGGGTGCGGAACAGCTACTGGGTCACGGTGACATGTTGTATATGCCGCCCGGAACAGCGATACCCGAGCGTGTGCATGGTGCGTTCGTGGACGATCATGAAGTGCACGCGGTGGTCGATTATTTGAAGTCATTTGGAGAACCGGAGTATGTTGATGAGATTCTGGAAGAAACCCAGATGATCACAGACGGTCTGTCTGTCAGCGCCACCGGCATCCCGACAGAAGATGCGGGTGAGCGGGATGAGTTATATGACCAGGCGGTTGCCTGGGTTACCGAGTCACGCCGTGCCTCCATTTCGAGTGTGCAAAGACAGTTGCGTGTGGGTTACAACCGGGCCGCCCGAATTGTCGAAGAAATGGAAGCCAGCGGAGTGGTTTCGGCACCGGAACACAACGGCCAACGGGAAGTGCTGGCACCACCTCCGCCACGTGACTGAGCATGAGGGCCGTACTTTTATCCACACTCGTGGTGCTCATTGCCAACACCTATGCGGATGGTGCAGGACCGGCCCGGACAAGACTGGAGCAGTTCGGCAACGGTCTCGAAAACCTGGAGGCTGATTTCACCCAGATCATTATGTCCCAGGACGGTCGCGTCCAGGATATGTCCCAGGGTAATGCCTGGCTGAAAAAGCCGGACAAATTGCGCTGGGTATACAGCGGTGATTTTCCCGAGACCATTGTTGCTGATGGCAAAAATGTCTGGATACACGACGAGGCTCTGCAACAGGTCACGGTCAAACCACAGTCCCACCGGGTAGCAGATGCACCGTTGCTGATATTGACCGATGTCTCACAGCTCGATCAGCAATTTAGCGTGACCGAATTGGGCGAATTCGAGGACATGCAGTTACTGGAACTCAAGAGTCTTGCGGCTGAAACTGAATTTGAACGGATTATTATGGGATTGGACCCGGCAGGAATCCGCATGATGATCATGGAAGATGCCTTTGGACAAAGGACCGAAATACGCTTCGAGAACATTGTCCGAAATTCAACGATCGACCTGCAATTGTTCAGTTTTGTCCCCCCCGATGATGTTGATGTCGTTGGCGAAATTACCACTGCAGAATAGCTTTGTTTTTCTGTAGAATCATCCTGAGGGACAGTACAATGCCGGCTCCCACCATTATCTGGTTAACCTATGCTTGATCCGCTCATCTTTAGAAATGATATCGAGAAAGTAGCTGCAGAGTTGCAGGTCCGTGGCTATACACTGGATACGAGTGCCTACAAGTCCCTGGAAGCCAAACGTAAGTCCCTGCAATTGGAAATGGAAGGACTTCAGAGTCGGCGTAATTCCAGCGCCAAGTCGATTGGACAAGCGAAGGCGAGGGGTGAAGATATTCAGCCGCTACTGGATGCAGTTGCAGAACTGGGTGCGCAACTCGGCACTGTAGAGAAGCAATTCAAGGACGTACGCGAGCAGCAAAACGCATGGTTGCAGGACATGCCTAACCTGTCGGCAGCCGATGTGCCTGTAGGTACGGATGCATCTGATAATCCGGAAGTGCGTCAATGGGGTGTAATCCCCAGCTTTGATTTCGAACCACGGGATCATGTGGAACTGGGTGAACTACACCAGTTGATGGACGCGGAGGCTGCCGCAAAACTGGCGGGTGCTCGCTTTACATTGTTAAAGGCATCCTTTGCCAGACTGCACCGTGCCCTGGCGCAATTCATGCTGGATGTACACACCCGGGAGCACGGATACATGGAAGTCTATGTCCCATACCTGGTCAGGGGCGAGACAATGCAGGGTACAGGTCAGTTACCCAAATTCGCCGATGATGCCTTCGAGACGGCTGATGAACCCCCTCGATACCTCGTGCCGACGGCAGAAGTACCGGTTACCAACCTGGCTGCGGGTCAAATTTACACGGCGGAGGAATTGCCACTGAAGTACGTAGCGCAGACCCCCTGTTTTCGACGTGAGGCCGGGGCTGCAGGCCAGGACACCCGTGGCATGATCCGTCAACATCAGTTCGAAAAGGTTGAGCTGGTGCATATTGTGAGGGCAGGGGAATCAGCAGCCGCACACGATGAATTGGTGCGTAATGCCGAGCAGATCCTGGAAAAGCTTGAGCTTGCCTACCGGACGATCGTTTTGTGTACTGGTGACATGGGTTTTGCTGCCTGCAAAACCTACGATATTGAAGTGTGGTTGCCAGGCCAGGCAGCGTATCGTGAAATATCATCGTGCAGTAACTGCAGCGATTTCCAGGCCCGCCGCATGCAGGCGAGGGTACGTAACCCGGATACCGGCAAGCCCGAACTGGTGCATACACTCAATGGCTCGGGTCTGGCCGTTGGCCGCACCCTGATCGCGGTTCTGGAAAACTACCAGCAACGTGACGGCTCGGTCCTGATACCGGACGTTTTACAGCCTTTTATGGGTGGTGAAAAAGTGATCAACTCATCTTCCTGAGTATTTAGCAGTGAACAGGTCTCCATAAAAAAACCCGCTCGACGCGGGTTTTTTTTGCAAGTAAACCGGTACTTCAATCGTCGCCAAACCCAAACCCCAGTAGGTGCAGCAAGCTGGTAAACAGGTTAAACAGGCTCACAAAAAGTGTCACCGTTGCCATGATGTAGTTGGTTTCACCACCGCGGATAATTTGCTGGGTCTGGTAGAGAATCAATCCCGCCATCAGCATGATGAACATACTGGCAACGGCCAGCCCAAGTGCCGGTAGCTGGAAGAACAAATTGCCCAGCGCAGCCAGAAATGCAACCAATATGCCAATGGCCAGGAATTTACCCATAAAGGAGAAATCCCGTTTGCTGGTCAGTGCCAGACCTGACATGGCCAGGAAGATCACCCCGGTGCCCCCGAGTGCCATCATGACGATCTCATTGCCGTTACCATACCGGTACAGATAGTAATTGATGACCGGGCCCAGCGTTGCACCCATAAAACCCGTAAGGGTAAAGACCGAAAGGATGCCCCAGGCACTGTTGCGTAGTTTGTTGGTCAAGAACAACAAACCAAAATACCCAACCAGGACGATCATTGGGCCTGGGTATGGCCAATTCATGGTCATGGCAATACCGGCCATGATTGCAGAAAATAGCAGTGTCATTGAAAGCAGGGCGTAGGTATTACGTAATACCTTGTTCATGGCCACGCCCGTCAAGGGCTGAACGGCACCGGTTCTATATTGTGTTTGATCCATACTGGGTACGAAGCTCCTGGTTGTGAAGGGTGTCAACAGTCTTTGGAATACGCCAAAGATTCTACTACTTAAGATAGGGCATACTGACGAGAGTTCAATGTTAACGCCTGCATTAGCCCATATATCAGGGCTTACTGTAATCGATTCCCACTGAACTGTCATATGTATACCGGCAGGGGTGGTGTAAATGATTGCTTTTCTGTATTCTTGCGCGTCACAACATAGGTCAGTTCCGGAGAGGTGGCAGAGCGGTTGAATGCACTGGTCTTGAAAACCAGCAAGGGTTAATAGCCCTTCGTGGGTTCGAATCCCACCCTCTCCGCCAAATACCAAAAAGCCCCGTTTTACGGGGTTTTTTGGTATTTGACAGACAGGCTGGCAGAGAACCCACTGCCGCAAAGCGGCTGTGGGTTTGACCAATTCGCCGGGAGCGAATTAGGTCCCACCTGTGCGCCCGCAGGGCAGAAACCAGGGATGGTTTCTGACAATCCCACCCCTTGTGCCAAGAAGTAAAGGCCCCGTAAGAAACGGGGTTTTTTGGTATTTGACAGACAGGCTGGCAGAGAACCCACTGCCGCAAAGCGGCTGTGGGTTTGACCAATTCGCCGGGAGCGAATTAGGTCGTAAGTCTATCATTCAACCACTTGCCCATATCGACCTCAGGCGAACAGTGTCCGCTGCCCTGCAGACGTTATCATCTAGAAAAAGACTCTTTTCCGATTTATACTCGTCCGGACAAGAATGAAACAAATTCCTAGAGACCTCCAGATACCCTATTTGCTGACCATTGTTGGTGGCGTATTGTCAGTGATCCTGGGCGCGACGGTCATGTTGGGTTGGTATACACATAATGTGATGCTGATCCAGGTTTCTGCTGTTTTTGTGCCCATGCAATTCAACACAGCCCTGGGGTTTCTACTAAGTGGACTGGGGCTGCTGGTTGTCACCCGGGAACGTCATGGCGTAGCCGGTCTGGTTATTGGTATTTCGGTAATGTCCATTGGCGCCCTGTCGTTGGTGGAATACGTTCTGGGGGTTGATCTCGGTATTGATCAGCTTCTGATGCAGCACTACATCACGGTCGAAACCTCGCATCCAGGCCGTATGGCACCCAACACGGCCCTGTGCTTTGTTCTGGTTGGTACTGCTTTAGCGTTCTTCTGCACCATGGCAAGAGAGTCGAAATCCTCCGTATATTCAGCTGTATTGGGTTCGTTGATTTTGGGGTTGGGTTGTGCCGGCCTGGTTGGTTATGCAGTCGGCTTTGAAGCGGCCTATGGATGGGGTGGATTCACCCGTATGGCTGTCCACACGTCGAGTGGTTTCATGCTTCTCGGGGTGGCCGTTATCGGCCTTGCCTGGCACCGGAGCATCTTCAGGTCTTCGCGCTTACCCACTTGGTTTCCGCTACTGATTGGACTTGGTGTTGCGACGATCACGACCAGTTTGTGGCAGGCGCTTGATTTTCGGGAAACTCAATTGGTGATGCAATACGGCCTCGCCGATGAAGTGTATTTCTTCGACGAAGTGTTATTGGCCGTCGGCATCGTGATAGCGGTCGCGCTTTCTTTGACTGTGTATCATGCCCAGGCGAATAGAACTCGGGGACAAGCAGCCGAGGCGGCAAATCGCAGGCTTTCAGTTGAAATTGATGAGCACAAACGGGCAGTCGTGAATTGGCGAGAAAGTGAAAGGAGACTTCGCCGAGTAGTCACAGACGCTCCTGTGCCGATTATGATTCATGCTGAGGATGGTGAAGTGCTGAATATTAGCAACGTATGGACAGAACTCAGTGGCTATACCCACGCCGAAATCCCAACCATCTCCGAATGGACTAAGAAGGCATACAGAACTGGTGGAATCCTCGAAGAATCGAGGGAGAGGATTAAAGCACTTTACGACATCAAAAAAAATGAAGGTGAGGGGGAGTATTACATCACCACAAAAAGCGGGAAACCGGTAACCTGGGATTTCCGCTCAAGCCCACTGGGTAAAACGCCGGATGGTCGTTCTCTCATTATTTCTATGGCAATGGACATTACCGACCGTGCACGGGCAGAGGAAGAACTGGAAATTCACCGCGAGCATCTTGAAGAGTTGGTGGAAGAGCGCACCACACAATTAGAAATGGCTCTGAAAGATGCGGAAGTAGCCAGCGAATCTAAGAGTGCCTTCCTAGCCAACATGAGCCATGAAATCCGCACACCCATGAATGCCATTATCGGCTTGACCCATTTGCTTCAGACCGGCAATCCCACGCAGGAGCAAGCGCAACAACTGACCAAGATCGATGACTCTGCCGGGCACCTGCTGTCCATTATCAATGACATCCTGGATTTGTCTAAGATCGAGGCGGGAAAACTCAGTCTGGAATATGCAGATTTCCACCTGGACGCGATTTTCGACCATATCCAATCGATGTTCAAAGAGCAGGCTAAGACCAATGACGTGGCCATTGAAGTGGACCGGAACGACGTACCCCAGTTTCTCAATGGTGATTTGACCCACTTGCGCCAGGCTCTGCTCAACTATGTGAGTAACGCCATCAAGTTCACCGACAAGGGGACCGTCTTCCTGCGTGCCAAAATACTGGAAGAGAATGATGACGGAATTCTGGTGCGCTTCGAGGTAGAAGACACAGGCATCGGCATCGCACCAGACAAGCTATCCGTCTTGTTTAAGGCATTTGAGCAAGCTGATGTGTCGACAACACGCATATACGGTGGCACTGGATTAGGGCTGACTATCACTCGGCGTCTGGCGGAATTGATGGGCGGCGAGGTGGGAGTTGAGAGTGAACTGGGTCGGGGCAGTACATTTTGGTTCACCGCTCGGCTTACCCGTGGCAAAAGCACGCCGCGGGTGGCACCGACCAAGGAGGTGGCGGGCGCTGAGGTACTGCTGCAAACCCAACATGCCGGTTCGCACATCTTACTGGTAGAAGACAATCTCATTAATCGCGAAGTGGCAGTTGCAGTGCTGAATGGCGCGGGGTTGGTTATGGATACGGCGAAAGATGGTGTGGAGGCAGTGGCAATGGTGCGCACCACTACTTATGACTTGATCCTGATGGATGTTCAGATGCCTCGAATGGACGGCTTGGAAGCAACGCGTTTGATCCGTTCCATGTCATACATGCCCGGCATCACCACCGACGTGCCCATCCTCGCGATGACAGCCAATGTGTTTCCAGAAGACCGTCAAGCCTGTCTGGCTGCTGGTATGAATGACTTTGTCGCCAAACCCTTTGATCTGGACAATCTTTTCTCAACGATTGTCAAGTGGCTACCAAAGCAGGCAGAAGTATAGCGACTACTCAGCGGTCAAGAGAACGGGTGTCGGTTACCGTCTCCGTCTTAACGAATTTGTCTATGCCAGTTACTGACCAGTTGCTCGACATCCACTTCTTGGCTCTCTCTGCCCCATTTTTCACCAAAGTCGACGTCCCGCGAGTTGGGTGGTGGATTGGGGAGGTTGATGTGAAAACGCACCGGCATCGGTACTGCCGCACCCATGGCCACGACCTCTCCACGGCTGAGTGCAGTGAGTGATGCTAAAGTGCCACGGGCCGCATCCGGCACCATTGCACGCAGATATTCCTGGTCGTCGGGGTTGGAAATACGCAGACACAGGAAGGTCCCGCATTGTGCCAGCACACTTTCAGACAATTCAGCCGGACGCTGACTGACGACGCATAAGCCGACACCATACTTACGTCCGGCTTTGGCAATATGCTCCATGGTACGACGTGCTTCCTTGAAACGCGTGCCGCTCTCACGCGGAATGTACTGCTGCGCCTCTTCACATACCAACCAGATTGGGAACTCCAGACATTTTGGATTCCAGAAATTGAACTCAAACGCCAGTCGCCCGATCAAGGCTGCCACCGTGGGTGCCACGTCATAGGGGACCGCGCTCAGGTTGAGTACCGTGACATTGGCTTTGGGTTCACCCAGACCGACAAAATCCTGCATAAGATCCACCAGCGTGTCGGTGGACGTGCGGACCTTTGGATTGAGCATGAAATCGTAACGGCTGTCATTCATCATGCTGTGCAGACGAACCAACAGGTGATCAAACTTTCCAAACAAAGGTCCCTTGGTGCGACCAAAATCATCAGTTGCCTCATTGGCAACTGTTAACTTCTCCCGGAGTTCGTCTAACGAGAAATAGACGGGTGAATCCAGTGTGATATGACCAAGGCTTCTATCCCGGTTGGACTCAATTCTCAATTCACGTAAAACATCACGGAAGAATGCCAGTTGCAAAGGTGCGTGGATGTCTTCTTTGTTTACGAATAGTTCAGCCAGATCGGAGTAGGTTAAAAGCCAATAGGGGATTTCAAGTTCAAGCGCATCCAAACAACGTACCTGGTTGGGCGGAAACGGGGATGATGCAGAGTCGTCGGTTTTCTTACTACCGTATTCGCCATGCATGTCCATGATGATGATATGTGCATTAGGCATGCAACGCAGTGCAGATTGGATAAGGCTCGTTAATGTCCAGGATTTACCCGAGCCGGTCTGACCCAGTATAGCTGTGGGTCTGCCAAAAAAGTTTGACGCGTCAAGATATACATCTACAGATTCAAAAGAACTCAGTTTGCCAACATTGTAATTCGCGTCGCTGAAGTCGGAAAACACTCTTTCCAGCGTCCAGTTCGAAGCGGCAATCAGCTCGGCACCAACGGTTGGGTAGTGTTTGATGCCGCGCTCGAAATCACCATTGCGGTCGAATTGACCGATTGGCGTGAGCTGGATCTTGTGGACATCCGTGCTACCCAAAGATGTTTCTGTCCACATACGCTCGACTATGCACAGAACTTCGGTTTTGGACTGTCTGACCATCAAGTAAGAGCCAATCTGACCCACGCGGACCTTGTCCATGCCGATCATCCTTTCGGAGGCGAAACCTTCCGGCGTATCGTCCAATATGGCAATGAAGTACTCGCCGGTGGCCTCAACCAGGTGGCCGAGTACGCTGCTTTCTTTGTTTTCCATACTGACAGGTTCCTGCAAGCCAGCTTCACCGCATGTCAGCGGGGTTTCTGATTGTCTTGTGTTCCCATTCCCAAACCGACCGTCAATTGTAATTGTCGATCCCTGTTGGGAGAGTACGCATAAGCCGCACGTAGCACAAGCCAGGTAAAATTAAGCACATGCGGATAGCAATGACCCAGGACAATACTGTGTGCCTGACTGGTACTCTAGCTGGATGAGATGGCATTGACGGGCATGCAGGACAGGCTAGACGCAGAATTGGAGAATTGTTGGGGACTTCTGAATGGCCTGAAATGACGGATTGCTCCTGTCGATGACCTCAAGCGGTGCAAAACTTTGGTTTTAGGCTATAGTTAGATGTACAGGTGCACCTAGTCTGGAAGAAACAATTAGATTGGTGCTGAATTGAGTGACAATTGATTGGTATTTTGGGGGCACAAGAAAGGGAGTAAGAGAGCCAGGGCTGTGCCCTGGCTTTTTTTTTGTGCGTACTGCCTGGCGTCTAAAGTTCAGGTCGTAACCAGCAGAAACTTTTCATCGCTATACAGCAGCACTTTATCCTGTTGGCAATGGCGGCCTAGAGCATAGCGATATAGTTTTTTACTCTTTCAAGCTCGGGACGCAATGCTTCGGCCAACCTGTCGATTTCCAGCCAGTTATCTTCACCACCTGCAACTTCCAGGGCCAGGCATAAGTCAGCCAGTTTATTTGCGCCGACAGTGCGGGCAGATGACTTGAACTTGTGGGCCTGGAACTTCACCTGAGCCGCATCTCGTTGTCCAAATGCTGTTTCAAAGTCGGCGGCAATTTCTTCGCTCTGGCCGACAAACTTCTGCAAAATATTTTTTGTTGAGGCTGCATCATCTCCGAAAATCGCTGCCAGTGCAGCTGGATCGACCGCGCTGTTTTCAGATTCTTCGCTCTGCATACCATCTGTCCTCTTATCGTGATGGGTGGCTCACCTGATGGTACCACAGGTGGAACACAATCAGCCGGTCATGCAGCCCTTTTTGAGAAGGATTTTGCCTACAGAGAGACGTGAGTTTGACTGGCGATCGAGCGTTCTAAGAACCGCTATTTTAATCATTGCTGCAACATTAGGATATCTAATCAGGGCTTAAAGGGAGAAAAAGGATGAAAAGGTCAGTTCTGATTGTGTTTCTGGTTTTGCTGTCCGCCTCGGCAACCGGCGAAAGTTTGCGCTGCAGGGGGCAGGTAGTAAAAGTGGGTGATTCAGCAAATACTTTAGTCAGAAAGTGTGGCAATCCACTTCGTAAATACAGCAGCAAGGAAACCATTTCCGATGGCGGTCGCCGTTCCTTGACGGGTGTGTCTAATTGGGTTTACGCCCGTGGTGGAAAAAAAGACATGATTGTTTCCGTTCGAAGCGGGTCAGTTGTCAAGATTCATGCGGACTAGTCCAAGTCCTTTGGGTCAGGGCTTCATGCCGAGCGGCTCCGCACAACAATATTGGAACAAACAGATGCCGTCACGGTAGAGAGCAAAGTGCTGGTTACTGGCTTTTTTGGCCGATCAGGAATAAAGTGGTCTGAATGTTTAAAAATGCACCACAAGTCACCCCCCAAAAAGGAGCGGAGCCATGCCAGCAACTAGAATTTTACTGAGGTTGTTACTTCTACTTGCATGTCTGATATTGATTACGGATACCGGCCTAGCCAAATCCAAGGCAAAGAAAGGTGGAGCCAATACAGATATCAGCGAGCTGACCCAATGCGGCGCGCCCATTGGAACGGCAGCACTGGTAGAAACAGAGAATCCGTACTATGCACACTACGGTTTGCCGAGTCCCATACCGCTGGTGAAGCTGATGATGGCTCGTAGCGGGTGCTTTAAGGTCGTCAGCAGGGGCAGTACTTCTGCGGCCCTCAAAGCAGAGCGGGCGATGGCCCGGGATGGCGAGATGCAGAAAGGTTCCAACCTGGGCGGCGGGCAGATGGCCGCAGCAGATTTTGTGATTGTTGCGGAGATCATTAACAAAGACGCTGATGCCGGTGGTGGTGGTGCAGGCCTGGGTGGTTTGCTCCCCGGAAAGGCGGGTGTAATTGGCGGTCTGTTCAAAAGCAAAAAACTCGAAGCCCAAGTGATGCTTACCTTGACAAACGTTCGCACCAGCGTGCAGGAAGCAATTGCTCAAGGCAGTGCAACCAAGAAAGATTTAAAGATAGGTGGATTTGGCTGGATTGGTGGAGTAGCGGGTGGTGGTGGCACCTATGAAAGCACAGACATTGGAAAGATCGTGGCGGTGGCGTTTACGGACGCACATAATGATCTTGTAAATCAGTTGGGAGCGGTTTCCAACGCCAATGTGGACAACGCCGGTTATGTCACTGCAGCCAATGTACAGTTTAGGTCAGGGCCCTCACCCAAGGCGCCCTCAATGGCAACCCTGTACGAGGGTACAAGCGTTAGTCCAACAGGTGTTAAGAACGGTGCATGGTGGGAAGTCGAGGCACTAGGAAAAACCGGTTGGGTGCACTCAGACTATATTACACGTTAGGAGCCCGTCTGGTTATATACGTCACCGATCGTGTGTTGGTGGCTATTGATTAAGCCCGGACGAAAATGCAGATTTGATGAACTTTCTGTAGGAATTTTGCCCGCGTGGACAAAACTGTCATTACGGCATCGACTTATGCTGTTTCGATGACTATAGTTAGGTAAGGGAAAGGGTTACAACGAGGGATCAATAATTTCGAGAGGATCAAACCAAAGGGGGGAATCATGATCCAGGTACTCATCATAGACGACCAAGCGCTGGTCAGAACAGGGCTGCGGCATATTCTTGCTCAATGCAGTGCCATCACAGATATCAGGGAAGCAACTCCGACGGAGAAAGACCTCGCGCGTAGCAGAAAACTTTGTCTGGATGTTATTTTGCTTAGCGTAAACCTACCCGGGTTCACCGGTTTTGGAATGACTCGCAAACTCAAACGCCAACATCCAGGTGCGGGGATAATCATACTGGCAGAACATGCTAACGCTCCGTATCCAAAGCGATTGTTGAATGCAGGTGCAAGTGGTTATCTGACCCGGGATTGTGAAGCAAGGGAGTTGCTTGAAGCGATTAAAACCGTGGCGAGCGGGCAACGTTACATTGGCAGCAAGGCTGCCAGGCAACTTGCGTTGTCCATATTACCCGGAAGGGTAGATTCACCATTTGAGGAGCTCTCTGCACGGGAAATGGAGGTCATGTTGAAACTGACCGCGGGCCGAAGAATACCGGATATCGCTTCTTTGATGTGCCTGAGTCCAAAAACGGTGTCCACCTACAAGTACCGGATTCTGGACAAACTGGGGGCGCGCAGTGAGGTGGAACTGATGCGCATGGCCATGCGCTATGGCCTGGTGAAAGCCGAAGGAATGATGGGCTCGCAGGTTTGCGAAGAGGGGACGAGCTAACTCGTCCCCACAGTTTCTTAGGGGTGCAGTTTCTTCGATCTAGTCAGAATCTGGCGGCGCCGGTTTTTTTGTCGGCTCCGGCTGCAGCGTATAAAGGCCCTTTGGACCTTTTTGTGGTTGAGCCACCGTTGTCGACTTGCTCTTGGCTGCAGTGGAAGAAACTTTCTTTTTTGTCTGGCGTTTTTTGCGTTTGGATGGTTTGTCTTCGCCAGCACTTTTGTCAGCGGTGGGTGCCCTTGTGGACTTACGCTTTGTGCTTACTTTTTTGGCCGCTTTGCCGCCTTTACCGATATCTTTCGGTTTTGAGTCAGTCTCTTTTTGTGCGGCCGGTGTTGATTCAGCCAGTTTTGGCTTAGCTGCTTGCCCGTCTTTAGGCTCCGTAGAGGATGCCGTCGGCTTTGGGGTCCTGGTTGCTTTACTTGCTGCGCTATCTGAGGCAACGGGTACCGGGTCCTTGCCGATATCCGGTTTGCTTGATGATGCGGCGACCTTAGAGGTTTTTTCAGTCTTGACAGTCTCTTTTTGTTTGGGACTGTCGCTGGTTGTTTGGCGTGCGTCGATATCCACAGATTTTGTCACTTGAGCGCCATCTCCCTCGGGACGTGGTTTTGAACCACCAGTCTTATACGGCGAGCGTCTCCGGCGACCACCCTTGCGGCTACTTCCCGCCTTTTGGTCAGGTTTGCCATCACTCTTTACTGCTTCGGTGCCTTTTGGCCCTGCTTGTTTAGGCGTTGCGGTGCTGCCGGCCTTGTTTTCACTTGCGGTCGCTGGCTGTTTGTCTGTGGACGCCGGCTTGGAACGCGGAGGCCTTCTCCTGCTCTTACCAGCTCCGGATTGCTGTGCTGGCTTTTGCCCACCCTTGCCCTGAGCAGGTTTAGATTGCGACCGATTTGGACCGCGTTTCTTCCTGCCACCTTGTTGCTGGCCACTGGACTGACCAGGTTTGCCGCTGCGTTTCTTGCTGTTCCGTGCATTTGAACGCTGGTTCTGGGATTGTGTGTCGCTGGGTTGTCTTTGCTGTCCTCCCTGCCGGCTGCTGGTCTTTTTGACAACTGTTTTGCGTTTCGCCGGTTTACTTTTTGCTTCTTCTTTGGAACCTGAAAAAATAACGTTGGCAAGACGTTTGAATAAACCAGGTGTCTTTTTCTCAGTACGTGTGGGTACAGGCTGGTGAGGGGTAATACTCGAAACTGCGGGTGCAGGCGGTGCGACGGCGTTGGCCTGCGAGCGTCCGTTGGCCACCAACTCGGTCTCCGGTTGCTCAACGCGCTTGTAGCTGCTGCCATCTGTAACTTCTGATTTCTTTACCCGAAGGATTTCGAAATGTGGTGTTACCAGGTGCTGGTTCGCGAGCATCACAATTGGCACCCGATGCCGGGTCTCAACACTTGCCAGGCTTGCTCGCTTCTCGTTATGGAGGAAATTCACAACTTCAGTTGGTGCCTGCACGACAATCTGTCCGGTGTAGTCCTTCATGACCTCCTCTTCGATCAGTCGCAGAATAGACAGGGCAAGTGATTCCACGCTACGGATATGCCCATGTCCTTCGCAACGGGGGCAGTTCTCAAGACTGGATTCACCCAGGGACGGTCTTAGACGCTGTCGCGACATCTCCAGCAGACCGAAGCGCGAAATACGTCCGATCTGAACCCGTGCCTTGTCAATTTGCATTGCACGTCGCAAGCACTCTTCAACTTCGCGTTGGTGTTTGCGGCTGTTCATGTCAATAAAGTCGATCACGATCAGACCACCCAGGTCACGCAGACGCAATTGCCGGGCAATTTCGTCAGCCGCTTCCATATTGGTGTTGTATGCCGTCTCTTCGATATCAGAACCCTTGGTCGCGCGTGCGGAGTTGATATCAATGGAAAGCAGAGCCTCGGTGTGGTCTATCACCACCGCACCACCGGAAGGTAGATGCACAGTACGGGCGAATGCCGATTCGATCTGGCTCTCGATTTGATAACGACTGAAGAGGGGAACCGGGTCCTTGTATAGTTTCAGCTTGTTCATATTATGCGGCATGACCTGCTGCATGAACTCGCGTGCATCGTTAAACACAGACTCGCTATCAACCAGTATTTCACCGATATCGTTACGCAGGTGATCACGTAGTGCACGAATAAACAAGTTACTTTCCTGGTAGATCAGAAAGGGTGCACTGCGATTGGCCGCCGCCTGTTCGATGGCTGCCCATAACTGCAACTGGTAATCCAGGTCCCACTGCAATTCGTCGGCGTCTCTACCTACACCTGCGGTGCGCACAATAATACCCACGTTGTCGGGGGTGGAAACTTTTTGCAGTTGTTCCCGTAAGTGATCGCGATCGTTTCCGGTAATACGCCGCGATACGCCACCCGCTGCGGGGTTGGTAGGCATCAAAACCAGGTAGCGGCCGGCGAGGGAAATATAGGTTGTCAGGGCCGCGCCCTTGTTACCGCGCTCTTCCTTTTCAACCTGTACGATGATTTCCTGCCCTTCGGTTACCGCCTCCCGGATGGCGACTTTGCCATTTTTCTTACGGGCATTTTTCGAGTAGCAACTTTCGCAAATCTCCTTGAGTGGCAGGAAGCCATGCCGGTTGGATCCAAACTCAACAAAGCAGGCTTCCAGGGATGGTTCAACCCGTGTGATCCTGCCTTTGTAAACGTTTGATTTCTTTTGTTCCTGGGAAGGAACTTCGATGTCGAGGTCAAACAGATTTTGACCCTCGGCTATAGCGACACGCAACTCCTCTGGCTGAGTTGCGTTAATCAGCATTCTTTTCATTATCAATCCCTCAGGCACCCCGGTATTCGAGGCGGCGGTGGAAATTCACGGCTGCTTTATCTGCCGTGACTCCACTGAGCTGACCCAGCAGGCGCTTTGCGCCTTGGCCGGGGGTACCAAATTATGTTTTTTAATACCGGACACTTTTTTGTCCGGTCCTAATGGACAGCACTCTTGGCTGCCATCAAAATCCTGTTTGCCTTGCCGCCAGGTAGTAGTCGGACTTAACATGACCTGGTGTGTGGCATTTGAATTCGTGTCGGCCCGAACTTTCTATGGGTTGCGGACTGCTGTTGCGTTTCAGCTCGTTCCTCTTTGAGGTTTCAGAGCCATACGGCAGGACGAATTCATCGGCGCGTCAATATAACAGTCTTTTCATTTTCTATCAATGAGTTGGAGTAAATAATTCGCGAATTCCATCTTGAGACCCATGAGTAAAATAAATTCCACCGTTAATCATGTCGAAATATCGCAGGACCGTGCCGGTCAACGGCTGGATAATTTCCTCATGTCGCGACTCAAAGGTGTGCCCAGATCCGTTATTTATCGCGTTATTCGCACCGGTCAAGTGCGTATTAATGGTCGTCGTGCCAAACCCTCAAGCCGGCTTGAGGAGGGTGATTCGGTGCGTGTTCCACCCGCATCGGTCCGCCATAACAAGCCCGCAGAAATTCCACCAGCCGTAATGCAGATACTTGATGGCGCCGTGTGTTACGAAGCCCATGGGGTTATGGTAATCGACAAGCCAGCCGGTATGGCCGTGCACGGTGGCAGCGGTCTTGCCTGGGGAATCGTTGATGCGGTACGCAAGCTTCGTCCACAGAGCAAGGTTGACCTTGTACACCGCCTGGATCGTGAAACCAGTGGATGTCTGTTGCTGGCGCTTGGGGGTGACACACTGCGTGACTTAAATAAGCAGCTACTTCAAAACAAAATTGAAAAACGTTACTTGTGTCTGCTGGATGGACATATGCAGGAGGACTTGATCGAGGTAAATCAGCCAATAGACAAGACTGTGCGCTCCGGGGAGAGGTTTATGCGCGTGGATTCCAATGGCAAACCCGCCCAAACTACGTTTAGGCTGTTACAGCATTTGGGCCCGTACAGCTACGCAGAAGCACAGATTCATACTGGGCGAACCCATCAAATTCGCGTTCATGCTACCCACCTGGGCCTGGGCCTGGTCGGTGACAAACGGTACGCGTCAGCTGTACGGCAAAAACATTGGAAAGAAGAAGGAATCAAGCGACTTTTCCTGCACGCCCACCAACTTATTTTTCACACCACTGGCGGCGAGCGCCAACTTGTCAGTTTGCAACTACCGCCGGAACTGAAAGGTTTTCTGACCCAGTTGGAATAATGGCCCTGCGGCGCGTTTTCTTACAGGTGGGGGCGTAATTTCAACTGGTTGATGAGTTTCCTCTGTGGTCTAATTCAATTATGCATAAGCCATTATCGGTTTTTATCGGTTTGCGTTATTTGCGCGCCAAGAGACAAAACCATTTCATCTCGTTTATTTCCCTTATTTCCATGTTGGGGATCGCACTGGGTGTGACGACGCTTATAACCGTGATCTCGGTTATGAATGGCTTCGAAAAGGAATTACGGAGCAGAATTCTAGGCGCCATATCTCATGCCACCATTCAGCCGTTGGAAAAACCACTGGATGACTGGCGACAGGTCATCGCTGAGGTTGAAAACCGGACAGACGTGGTCGCTGCGGCGCCATATATTGAGTCAGGCGTATGGTTGCAGGCTAATGGTTCCAGTGGTGCCCTGGTACGTGGAATTGATCCGGCTTACGAAAGCCGTGTGTCAGATGTTGCCAAGCACATGGTCAGTGGTAGTCTGGATGATTTACGCGATGGTGAGTACGGTATTGTGCTCGGTGCCGGATTAGCTGTCCGACTGCGTGTGGGGCAGGGCGATCGTGTGACTATCATTGCCCCCAGAATTAAATCCAGCCCATTTGGTGCGAGCCCATTAATGCGTCGTTTTACTGTGGTCGGCATGTTTGAGTTCGGTGAGTTTGAAAATGACACCGGTCTGGCCATGGTGCACATCACCGATGCTGCAAGACTGCTGCGTCTGCCCGCAGAAACCATCGGCGGTGTCCGGCTGAAACTCACCGACCTGGATTCAGCCTGGTGGGTGGCCAGAGATATCTCAGGCCAGTTGGAGGGTTCTTACCGGGTCAGAGACTGGAGCCAGGAACGTGGCAATCTGTTTCAGGCCGTACGTACGGAAAAAACCGTGATGTGGGTAATCCTTTCACTGATTATCGCGGTGGCGGCGTTTAATATCATCTCCATGCTTGTCATGGTAGTGACAGACAAGCAATCTGATATTGCAATACTTAAAACCATGGGTGCCCGCGCGTATACCATCATGCGTGTGTTTGTAGTTCAAGGTAGCCTGATTGGTATCATCGGGACTTTTCTGGGGGTTGTTGGTGGTATTTTACTGGCGCAAAATGTTGCCACCCTGGTGCCGTTTCTTGAGCGCATGTTTGGTTTCGCCCTGTTCCCGAAGGACATTTATTACATTACCGAATTGCCGACGGACCTGCGTGAAGCGGACGTAGTCGTGTTTGCGTTGATGTCTCTGGGGATGTCCCTGTTGTCCACCCTGTACCCTGCCTGGAGAGCATCCAGGACAGACCCTGCGGAGGCTTTGCGTTATGAGTGATCAGCAAAGCCAAAGCATCGTCATCGAAACAAAGGGTGTCAGTCGCGGCTTCCGGCAGGGAAGCAAACGTATAGAAGTATTGCAAAACATCAGTCTCGAGGTCCCGGCTGGAACTTCGATAGCAATTGTAGGTGCTTCGGGTGCTGGAAAAAGCACCTTGTTGCATTTGCTGGGAGGGCTGGATAGGCCAGATACGGGTGAGGTTTTCGTCGATGGGCGGTCACTGTGGGACATGAGTGATCGCCAACGTGGTGATTTGCGTAATTCCTACATGGGATTTATTTACCAGTTCCATCATTTGCTGCCCGAGTTCACCGCCCTGGAAAACGTTGCAATGCCACTCTTGATCCGGGGTGAAACAGTAGAAACAGCCGCCGGGCAGGCGACAGAATTATTGGAAACTGTCGGACTAGGAAAGCGTCTTGACCATAAGCCCGGAGAGCTATCCGGTGGTGAACGGCAGCGGGCAGCAGTAGCCAGGGCGTTGGTGGGTAAACCCGCCTGCGTGTTGGGTGATGAGCCTACCGGAAACCTTGATGAACGCACCGCCGGCCAGGTTTTTGAACAGCTGCTTGAACTGAACACGGAACTCAAGACAAGTTTGATATTGGTTACCCACGATCTGCGTCTTGCAGCGAAGATGAATCGGCGCTTCGAACTACAAATGGGGAGTTTGAGACCGCTGTAGTTTAAGGCCACAAGAGTAGTATCAAGCCACCAGGGGGAGTATTGAAGGTTTGGGTCGCGTTAGTTTCAGGGGCGATTGCACCATTTCTGTTTGCTGCTGTAATACCGCCACGGTGGACGCTTGCGTGTCTGGCGCTGACTACACTTTTAATTTTGGCAAGCAGGCGTTGGCCTCCATGCGGGCCCGGAATCTGTGCAGCACTCAACCACGGGCTGGTTTTCTTGCTGGCCTTTCTGCTGGTCACTCTGGCAATTAATCAGCGTCTGGCACAACGTCTGCAAGTGTCAGAAAATAACCTGCAGGGTGAAATCACCGGGATTATTGGCAGTCTGCCGGTGTTCCGCGATGACGTGGTTCAATTCATATTCCTACCCGATAAAGCCTTGGCACCCATCCCTTCGAGGATTCGCGTTTCCTGGTACCACAACCAGCGTGGAAGCAAGCCATTGAATTTACCTGAATTGCACGCCGGTGAACGTTGGAAGCTGCAACTCGTACTGCGCACGCCAAGTGGTCGAGTCAATTTCAGCGGTACAGATGCGGAGCGCTGGTATTTTGCAGATGGCATCGGCGCGTTGGGTTATGTGCAGTCGGGAGATAATGCCCGGTTGGACAGTCCATCCTTGCTTAGTTTGCACGCCTGGCGTGAGTCTGCACTTGCCAGGCTACGGCTGGTAGCGGATGACCTGCCTGGTTTTCGGATGCTGGTGGCATTGGCGGTCGCTGACCGTCAGCTCTTGCTGGCGAGTGACAGAATTACACTGTCTGCCACCGGCACGGGTCACTTGCTGGCTATCTCAGGTTTGCACATTGGCCTGGCCGCGGTCATGGGGTTCTATCTGGGCAGGTTGGGTTTGCTGTTTTTCCCGCTTGGCTTGAAGCAACGTATTGCAGTGGCTCTGCCCTGGTCAGGCGCCTGGTTGGCCGCTTTATCTTACGCTGCCTTGGCTGGCTTCGGAATTTCCACGCAGAGGGCACTGATCATGCTCACGGTGACCACCACTGTCATGTTGAGCCGACGAAAAATCAATCCCGCATTGGCCTGGCTGGTTGCCATGGCGGTGGTATTGATGATCGACCCGTTTGCCCCACTACGGGCCGGATTCTGGTTTTCATTCACCGCGGTGGCTGTATTGATGCTGTTATTTATTCCACGACAAGGTGTGATGTCATGGCGGGAGAAGACAATAACGGCCCAGTTTGGTATTTCACTCATCATGGCGCCGCTGGGTCTGTACTGGTTCCAACAAGTCCCTTTACCGGGGTTGCTGGCCAATTTGATTGCCATTCCTGTGGTCAGTGTCCTGATCGTCCCTCCCATTTTGGCTGCATTGCCCTTACTGTGGGTGCCGGGGCCCCTTGCAGAGTGGTTACTTACGGCTGCCGGTTATCCGGCCCACTGGCTGTTGCTGGTGCTGGGGCAGCTGGCCCAATTCCAGCCGGAAGTCTTGCGTGCCACTCAAGCACCAGGATTGATGAGTTCCTTGTTGGGAATGCTTGGGGCTGTGATCGTACTGCTCCCGAGAGGAGTTCCAGGAAGATACATCGGACTGTTGTTGATGTTTCCTGTGCTGCTGCCTGTGGGTAACAGACTCGAAAAACATGAGACCCAAATCGATTTTCTGGATGTGGGTCAAGGACTGGCTACGCTGGTCAGCAGCAATGACTATCTAATGGTGTATGACACCGGCCCCGGCAATGGGCTTCGTGGTGGAGCCGGCTGGGACATGGTCACAGGAACAATCCTGCCGATGATAAAGGCCACGGGAAGGCTGCCGGACATGGTCGTGGTCAGTCACGGAGACCTTGATCATGCAGGTGGCTTGAATCGCCTGCAGTCAGCATTCCCCAAGACAGAGTACCTGGGAAACTTACCACTCAGAAACGAGGGCGTCAGTAGATGTACGGCACCTACCACTTGGTTTGCCGGCGGTCTGGCGTTTCACATTCTGCATCCTACGGTAGGCTTGCCCTACCTTGGTAATGACAGTTCTTGCGTCATCAGTGTCCGGGGGCAGGGATTCGATTTATTGCTGAGTGGTGATATCAGCCGTGTTGTGGAGCAGAGGCTGGTCAATGCGGGACTCGCCGCTCACTCTGTGCTGACGGCTCCCCACCACGGCAGTGCTACATCTTCGTCACAGCTATTGATCGACACGCTGCAACCGTCGTTGGTATTGATTTCCAGTGCAGCAAACAACCGCTTCGGATTTCCACGAGAAGAGGTGCTGCAACGGTATCGAAATTTAAAAATCAAAACGCTCAATACCGCTCAATGCGGTGGCATACGTGTCCGGGTAAGCGCAGAGGGTGGCTTTGCGGTGCGTTCTGCCCGCAATACACGTAAAGCCATCTGGCGCTGGCCTGCCAGTGCAGATTGCCCCCAGGGTTAACTGGACCTGGCGGGTGCGAAACCCTTAGTAAACCAGATTGATGGCGATATAAAATCAGCCTTCAGGTATTATTCTGATCAGCTTTGGTCAAAGGAGTGAAACTGCGTGCTGGAAATCATTCTCGCCGGTGGTTGGTTGATGGTCCCCATACTGCTCTGTTCCACACTGGCGGTTGCAATTATCATTGAACGGTTCTGGACACTTCGCAAGCGTAAAGTAACACCCTCGGGGCTGAGTTCCCTGGTTGAAGATTGGGCCGCCAGACGTGAGCTGGATCAACGGCATTTGGATCAATTGCGGGCAGAATCGCCCTTGGGTCGTGTATATGCCGTCGCGTTGGTCAACCGCAAGCGTTCCAGGGAGGCCATCAAGGAAGCAGTTGAAGATACCGGTCGCCACGTCGTACATGATCTGGAAAGGTTTCTGAACACACTCGGGACCATCGCCGGTATTTCACCGTTACTGGGGTTGCTTGGTACTGTGATTGGCATGATAAAGGTGTTTTCGACCATCATGGTCAGTGGAGTAGGGGACGCCAGTGTTTTGGCCGGCGGCATTTCTCAGGCACTGATTACAACGGCCGCCGGTCTGACTATTGCAATACCCAGCTATTTCTTTTATCGCCATTTTCGTGGCAGGGTGGCTGAATATGTCATCTCAATGGAAGAAAAAGCACTTAGCCTGATCGACTGCATCGAACGTGGCAACCAGGCGCATGCTGGTTTTAAGCTAGGTTCCTAGACCCGGAAAAATGCAGCTGCGGGTATCCAAAACCGAAGACCCTGAAATCAGTTTGACTTCCCTGATCGATGTCGTGTTCCTGTTGCTGATATTTTTCATGGTCAGCACGACCTTTGAGCAGCAAGCGGTGCTGAAAGTGGACTTGCCCGAGGCCAGCAACGTCAGCGAGCCGGAAGACCAGCCTGTCAGCTATGAGCTGGTAATTAGTCAAGGTGGAGAGTTTTACCTGAATGACCGGCAATTGGTAGATAGTAAGGCGGCAACCCTACGCGCTGCATTCATTGAAGCGGCGGGTGAAGACCGTAGTATGCCGGTGATATTGAGGGCCGATGCCGAAACTCCTCATCACTATGTGGTTACTGCAATGGACATCACCGCACAGCTTGGCTTCACCCGGCTTTCCATCGCGACCGAGCGTATACAAGATATCAAGCCCTGATTCTGGATGAAGGACCGGGACTAAAGATGCAACAAGAGGCCGCTTTTAGCCCAGGTGTCGTTTACAAACGGCTGTGGGGCTACACACGCAACTACTGGTTGATGTTTGTTGTCGGCATTGTTGGTGTCAGTCTTGATGCTGCCATGCAGGCGGTATTTATCCGCTTTGTCGAACCGCTAATAGACCGCGTCTTCGTGGCCAAGGACGCGGAATACGGTTTGTGGCTGGCCGGTGGCGTCCTCGTGGTCGTTGTGCTTCGCATCATTGGACATTTTTCAGGTGTTTATGGCATGGAGTGGACCGGCAGACGAGTCGTGGCCGATCTTCGTCGTGAGCTATTTACCAGCTATTTACACCTACCGGCAACATTTTACGACCGAAATTCGGCCGGGCAATTAATTTCAAAGCTGGCCTACAACAGTGAACAGGTTGCCCAGGCTGCAACCAAGGCGGTGATCTCCGCTTTTCGCGATATCATGCTGTTGACCTATCTTTTAATTGTGATGTTGAGTATTAATCCAGGGCTAACTGCAGTCATGCTGTTGCTGGTGCCCGTGGTCGCCCTGATTGTGACCACGATCAGTCGAAAGTTTCGCAAAATCAGCCGCAATATTCAGGATTCCATGGGTGATGTGGCCCACGTTACTGAAGAAGCGGTAGTCGGTCATCATGTGGTCAAGGTTTTTCTGGGGCTGGACTCTGAGCAAAAACGCTTTGACCGCGTTAACGAGCGCACCCGTCGCCTGCAAATGCGCATGGTGGCCACCCATATGATCAGTTCCTCAATGGTTCAGCTTGCTGCCGGACTGGCCATGGTAGTGCTGTTGCTGGTGGCAACTCGCCCGGCCATGCTCGGTCAGATAACTGCAGGCACTTTCACGGCCATTTTCTTTGCCATGGTCGCGACCATCCCGCCCTTGAAACGTCTGACTACCGTGCAATCACAGATGCAAAAAGGCATTGCGGCTGCCGAAAGTATTTTTGCTGTCATTGACAGCGAAAAAGAAGAAGACACGGGTACCGAAGCGCCGCGGCGTGTCAGGGGTGAAGTTGAATTTGTTGACCTCAGTTTTCGCTACGCCGCCAGTGAAAAGCCTATCCTGGAAAACATAAATTTGCGTTTACCAGCAGGTAGCGTGACGGCGTTGGTCGGACCCAGCGGAAGCGGAAAGTCCACACTGGCTGGGTTGTTGCCACGGTTCTACAGTTATACACAGGGCAGCATTTTGCTGGATGGTCGTGAGCTCTCAATGTACGGGCTGAACAACTTGCGCGCACAAATCGCTCTGGTCAGTCAGAATGTAGTGCTCTTCAATGACACGATCGCCGGGAATATTGCTTACGGTGCCCTTGTAGACTCTGATCGTGACGCCGTTGTGCGTGCGGCCACCGCCGCCCATGCGATGGAGTTTATCGAGCAGTTGCCAGAAGGGCTGGATACGCGCCTGGGTGAGGGTGGCACCATGCTGTCTGGTGGACAGCGCCAACGGTTGGCCATTGCCAGGGCGCTGCTGAAAGATGCGCCTTTGCTGATTCTGGACGAAGCCACCTCAGCGCTGGATACCGCAGCAGAGCGTGTCATTCAGAAAGCACTGAAGGAGGTGATGAAAAATCGAACGACATTGGTAATTGCACACCGTTTGTCCACCATTGAGAGTGCAGACCAGGTTATCGTCCTGAGCCAGGGCAGGGTGGCGGAGGCCGGTACTCACGCAGAGCTGTTGTTGAGGGGTGAGGTTTATGCCCACCTGCATCAGACTCAATTCAGTGGCCAGGGCTAAATGCAGACTGTATCGGTTTTCCCGGATCTTGGTGCATGATGCGGGCCAGATTTGAAAACTGGCTAAACGGGCACTGGTATACGGCTATCCGGCCACCCTGGTATCTGCGTATTCTGGAGCTTGCTTACCGATTGGTTTATCTGCGCGCAAGGCGACGTGCACAGCTTCGACGTAAACTTGATCCTGAAGAATCTCTGGAAACAGTGCCGCTCATTGTTGTCGGAAATATCACCGCTGGCGGTACCGGCAAGACACCACTGCTGATAGGATTATGCCGTATTGCCGAGGCAGTAAATCTCAGGCCCGGCATCATCAGCAAAGGACATGCCCGGCACAGCCGGCTAACGTATGATGTGCACCCGGACAGTAGCGTTGAGTTGTGTGGGGATGAGCCGGTGCTGCTGGCGAAACGCACTAACTCACCCGTGGTCGTGGCATCGGACCGTCGTACCGCTATCAAACGGTTGAGTGAGTTGGGTGTCGATGTGATTTTTTCCGACGACGGATTGCAGCAACATGATCTACCACGTTCCCTGGAGATCTGCGTTGTTGATGGCGTACGCGGCCTCGGTAACGGTCACTTGCTACCCGCAGGGCCCTTACGGGAGTCGGTGGAGCGTCTTGCCCAGGTTGACCATGTAGTCACCACGGGCAGGTGGGCCGGGTGTCCGACTGGTGTAGTTGCGAGGCCTATGCAGTTGCAGCCCGGCAAAATTTGCTCGCTGGATGAGGAGCTTGAATTTTCAGTCGATGAATTCAGACAGAAATATCGTAATGCCTCGTTACACGTGATGGCTGGAATGGGTCATCCACAGCGGTTTTTTGCCATGCTTGAAGATCTTGGATTCAAATTCAATGCACACACTTTTGCGGATCATCACCCCTTCAGGGGCAGCGACTTTGACCATATGAGGGATGCTGATGCCATTCTAATGACCGAGAAAGATGCCGTTAAGTGTCGTCACTTGGCATTGGGTAATGCGTGGTATTTACCCGTAGAAACTCAATTGCCCGAAGTGTTTGTCCAGGTATTTGGAGAGCAACTTTCGAAGCTTGCCGGGCATGAGTCATGAATTCTCCCAGCTACCATATTGTGATACCGGCACGTTACGCCTCTTCGCGTCTGCCCGGTAAGGTCCTGCTCGAGTTGTCGGGGCACACGATGCTCCAACACGTATGGCAGCGTGCGGTCGACTCACTAGCGGATTCCGTAGTTATTGCCGCAGATGATCAGCGTATTGTCAAAGTCGCCGAGGCCTTTGGCGCGGACGTCCTGATGACGGCAACCGAGCATAAAAGTGGTAGCGACAGAATTGCTGAATGCGCACAGATACTGGGCTGGGAGGATGATCAGTTGGTGGTGAACCTGCAGGCTGATGAACCACTTCTGCCACCACCTTGTCTCGATCAGCTTGCGGCCTTGCTCGCGGAGAGTTCGGACTGCGAAGTGGCAAGTCTCTATTGCCCACTAACCGATACAGGGGATGTGACCGACCCCAATGTTGTCAAGGTCATCACGGCCCCGGATGGACACGCCTTGTATTTCAGTCGTGCGCCAATCCCGTTTGCGCGTGGACACGCCGACATTGCTGCGGCTGCTGAGGCGGGTATGAGCTGGAAGCGGCATATTGGTTTGTACGCTTACAGGGTATCTGCATTGAGACGTTTTACCAGCATGTTGCCAACGCCATTAGAGACCAGCGAATGCCTGGAGCAGTTAAGAATACTGGAGTATGGTGGGCGCATAGCCATGGCTCCTGCCTGTCAATACATTCCTGCGGGGATTGACACATCAGAGGACCTTGATCGTGTCCGTGACAAACTTAATCTAACATATAAAAATAGCACTGTAATATAATGATTAATATACTTTTTGTTTGCATGGGAAACATTTGCCGCTCACCTACTGCTGAAGGATTCATGGCACGCCAAATGAGTGGATCAGCATACCAGGACCAGTTGTCCATAGATTCTGCGGGAACGCACAGTTATCACATCGGCTTTTCACCAGATCCCCGGGCGATCGATACGGCGGCGCAATATGGTGTGCAGCTTGACCACTTACGTGCCCGCAAGGTGCGTAGCGAGGATTTCTTTAATTTTGACCTGATACTCGCCATGGATCGGGCCAATCTTACAAACTTGAAGGCGGTTCGCCCCGCTGACTCCACTGCAACGCTGGAATTGATGCTGGCCTACCACCCGGATGACTGTCCCAACTCACGCTCGGGTGGGGGGAGCGATGAGGTACCAGATCCATATTATGGGGAGATTGATGGCTTTGATTACATGTGCGGGCTGTTGGATGCAGCAACTGCCGGTCTGCTCAAGAGACTTGAGGACCGCCTGAAGCAGGCAGTCTGAGGTGGCCACAAAAGCGTCGAAAGAGGCAAGTTTTGACGGCAAAAAGTATGCGCGCCGTCTCTCCAGTGGTCCTGGGGTGTACCTGATGCGGGATGAGCAGGGCACCGCCCTGTACGTGGGCAAGGCCGCCAGCCTGCGCAAAAGGGTTTCCAGTTACTTCGACGCCAGACCCAAAATAGACCGGACCATGCGGATGGTTGCGCGTATTCGATCGATTGAGGTCAGCCTGACACGAACCGAAGCCGAAGCCCTGTTACTTGAAAATGAGTGGATCAAGTCTCTCAAACCCCGCTACAACGTCCTGCTGCGTGATGACAAGAGTTATCCATGGATAATGGTGGGCACTGATCATGAGTATCCGAGAATTGCATTTCATCGCGGTGCCAAGGAAAAGCGCAGACAGTACCTTGGACCGTATCCCTCAGCCAGCTCGGTACGTGAAAGTATCAACCTGATCCAGAAGCTGTTCCTGCTACGTAATTGTGAAGACAGTTATTTCAGTCATCGTCAGCGTCCCTGTTTGCAATACCAGATTAAGCGCTGCACCGCACCCTGTGTCGGGAAAATCGATCCCACCGATTATGCCGGCCAGGTTGAAGATGCCATGCTGTTTTTGCGCGGCCAGAGTGAAAAGGTCATTGTCCGTTTGATTGAGCGAATGGAAAATGCCGCGGACAATCTGGAATATGAGCAGGCGGCTCAGTTTCGCGACCAGATCAATCACCTGAAGCAGATGCAGGCCCGCCAGTTTGTGTCGTCCGGTAATGGAGATCTGGATATCATCGCTTTGGCCCGTTTGGAGCGCAGCTACGCCATTGAAGTAATCTCTGTTCGGGGTGGCCGCAGCCTGGGCCAGCGTGACTATTTTCCCAGCCAGGCCGAGGGCCACGCTGATCCAGAAGTGCTGCACGCATTTTTGGGCCAGTACTATCGTGAGCGTATTCCTCCGCCTGAATTAATCGTGTCTCACAAACTGGCCCAACAGGAATTGTTCGAACAGGTTTTCGCGACCCACAGCGGGCGCAAGGTGCGGATTCAGCCACGCCCACGTGGCCACCGGAAACAATGGCTGGAACTGGCTGGCAGAAATGCGCTGAATGCATTGCACATGCGCACGGTTGAATCTGCCAGGATAGGTAAGCAGTTCGAAAAGTTGGCTGAGTTGCTAAAGCTCGGGGAGACCCCGGGGATCATCGAGTGTTTCGATGTCTCGCACACATCGGGTCACAAGACAGTGGCAGCCTGTGTGGTTTTCGGCCACGAGGGTCCACTTAAATCCCGCTATCGCAGGTACAACCTGAAGGGCTTCAAACCCGGAGACGACTACGCGGCCATGGGTGAAGTGTTAAGCCGCAGATACCGTAAACTGCAAACGGAAGAGGGCAACCTTCCTGATCTGATCGTGGTTGATGGTGGCAAGGGTCAGCTGGGTGTTGCGGTGGAGGTATTGGCTGACTGCGGTTTGGGCGATATCCCGATAATGGGAGTCGCCAAAGGCCAGTCACGCAAAGCTGGTTACGAGCAATGGATAAGACCTGGGTGCCGACATGGCCTACAGCCGGGTCCTGAATCTGCCGCGTCACATTTGATTCAGCAAGTGAGGGATGAAGCACATCGTTTTGCCATTACCGGGCATCGCGGCCGGCGCCGGAAAGCGGTTGTGCATTCAGTTCTGGAGGACATACCCGGCGTCGGCGCACACCGTCGGCGCGCATTGCTGACCCACTTTGGCGGTATTCAGGGTGTACGAAAAGCAGGTGTAGAAGAATTGGCGGGTATACCTGGAATCAATCAACAACTGGCCGGCAGGATATATAAAGCATTGCATTAGCATATTCTGAACGGGTCGTGACAGTGTCGTCTTCCACCCGTGATTTGTATCGGCCGGGTCAGGGTTGTCCAGATGCTCGTCGGTCCCCGCTTTATCTGCGATAATGACTTGATGAACCCTACCGGGCCCGATGCATGCAAATGACGTTTCCCATGATTTTGACGCTGTTGCGGATTGCTTTAATTCCGGTTCTCGTCCTGTTTTTCTATCTGCCCTACAACTGGTCAGCGCTGGCCTCGGCGATCGTATTTATCCTGGCCTCGGTCACCGACTGGCTGGATGGTTATCTCGCCCGCCGCATGGGATTAATGACCAGCTTTGGTGCTTTTCTTGATCCCGTTGCGGACAAGCTGATGGTGGCGACGGCGTTGGTATTGTTGACCCATACACCACCCCAGATAGCGGCACCTACGATTGTTTTTGCCTTGTCAGCGGCCATCATCATTGGGCGTGAGATTGCAATCTCAGCGCTCAGGGAATGGATGGCAGAGATTGGAGAACAAGGCACGGTCAAAGTTGGTTGGTTGGGGAAACTTAAGACCATTTTCCAGATGACGGCCATCAGTTGTCTGTTGTTCCAAACCGATGTGTGGGAAATACCGGTCATCCTGGTTGGTGAAGTGCTGCTTTACCTGTCGGCTGCCCTGACCCTGTGGTCCATGTGGGTGTATTTGCACGCAGCCTGGCCCATCATGAACGTCCAGAGCAAAACGCCCCTCCGCGATAATTCCAATTCTGAGTGATGTCAAAATGAACGAGGCAACCGGCGTGCCCGCACGACGCGAGACATCACAGGTAAGGATTGGATCCGTCCTGGTCGGCTCGCACCACCCGGTGGTGGTTCAGTCCATGACCAACACCGATACTGAAAATATCCAGGCGACTGCCGAGCAGGTGGCAGAGTTGGCACGCGCCGGCTCGGAACTCGTACGCATAACCGTGAACACTGAAAATGCCGCTGCCTCAGTCGCCGGTATCATGGAGCGGCTGGAGATGATGTCCTGCGAAGTGCCACTTGTAGGGGATTTTCATTACAACGGTCACCGCCTGTTACAGGACCACCCGGAATGCGCCCGCTTACTGGCCAAGTACCGCATCAATCCGGGCAATGTCGGTTTTGGAAAAAAACGCGATGACCAGTTTGCCACCATTATCGAGCTTGCGATTGAGCACAGTAAGCCGGTTCGTATCGGTGTGAACTGGGGCAGTCTTGACCAGGGCTTGCTGGCACGATTAATGGACGCCAACGGCAAATCCAGTGCGCCTCTGGCGGCTGATGCGGTCATGCGTGAAGCCCTGGTGTGCTCAGCACTCGAAAGCGCGGAACAGGCGGAGTCTCTGGGTATGGCACACGACAAGATTGTACTCTCCTGCAAGGTCAGCGGTGTACAGGACTTGATCCTGGTTTACCGCGAGCTGGCACGTCGTTGTGATTACCCGTTACACCTTGGCCTGACCGAAGCGGGTCTGGGCAGCAAGGGTATCGTGTCATCGACGGCAGCATTGGCGGTCTTACTGCAGGAGGGGATAGGCGACACCATCCGCATTTCCTTGACGCCGGAACCCGGTCAACCCAGAACCGATGAGGTCGTGATTGCGCAGGAATTGTTGCAAAGCATGGGTTTTCGGGCCTTCACACCCATGGTAACGGCCTGTCCCGGCTGTGGCCGCACCACCAGTACTTTTTTCCAGTCACTGGCGCAGGATGTGTCCCGGCATGTACGTAGCCAGATGCCGGAATGGAAGCTTCGTTACTCGGGCGTGGAGGATCTCAGTCTCGCTGTCATGGGGTGCATTGTTAATGGACCTGGCGAAAGCCGGCAGGCCAATATTGGCATCAGTCTGCCGGGCTCCGGAGAAGCACCTGTGGCGCCGGTGTTCATTGATGGTGCTAAGGCCGCGACACTCAGAGGCGATACATTGACGGCAGACTTCCTCAACCTGATTGATACCTATGTTGCACAAAAATACCAAAAGAAATCATCCTGAAGCCGGGGCTCCAAGGTCAGCTTCGGTGGACCGCCACTTGCTCTATCAGCAGGCAGTCCAGGACGTCGAGACGGAAATCGATTTTGTCATACAGACCTGGTCTGAACTTCGGTCCCGACACGCACTAAAATTGCGTGAGGACTTTTGCGGGACCGCAAATACAGCCTGCGAGTGGGTCAGGCGGCATGGTGACCACCATGCGGTCGGTGTAGACCTGGACCGGGACGTGCTTGAATGGGGCAGGGCGCATAATCTTGCACAGCTTTCTGAAGAGCAGATTACCCGCATCAATTTGCAGAACGAAGACGTGCTGTACCTGCAGGCTGAGCCAGTGGACATTATTCTGGCCATGAATTTCAGCTATTACCTGTTTCTCGACAGGGGCGAACTGCGCAGGTACTTTGCCAATGCGCTCGACAGCCTGGTCACTGACGGCATCATGTTTCTGGATGCATACGGTGGCTCTGATGCGCCAATGGACATCACCGAGTTACGTGACTGCGAGGAAGAGGACGGCAGTTCGTTCACCTATATATGGGAACAATCAGGGTTTAACCCCATTGATTCGTGCATGACCTGTCACATTCACTTTGAGTTTCCGGACAAGTCACGTATGCAAAATGCGTTCAGTTACCGGTGGCGGTTGTGGACCTTGCCTGAAATTCGCGAAACCCTGTATGAAGCCGGGTTTTCGCAGGTAGATATCTACTGGGAGGGTACGGATGAGGAAAAAAACGAAGGTAACGGCATCTACATGCCGTCAGAAATTGGTGATGCAGATCCGGGGTGGGTCTGTTATATCGTTGCCCAGCCTTGAGCTCTGCCGGGGGCTCAGGTGATCAAGTTGATTGGCTGACCTTCAAATTCAATTTTGCTTGCCGATAATTCCGGCCCCATGCGTGTAACTGCCAGCACGTACCCTGTACCGTCTTCCCCGGGTGCCGAGTCCACAACAATAGCCTCAAAAGTTTTGTCAACGTGATGCACTACGATCTTGTCCATGGGCATGGGCTGAATGGGCTCCTGCGTGTTTAACAATCGGGGGTGGCGTTTTACTTTGCCGAGGTAGTGCGTGCGTGCAACGATTTCCTGTCCCGGGTAGCACCCCTTGCCATAATTCACCGCTCCCAGCGTGTCAAAACCCAGCATTTGCGGCAAAAATTCTCCACTGGATTCTGTTCCCAGCCAGGAAACACCCCGTTGTAATTCCAGACATTTCCAGGCCTCCACCGATGACGAACTGTTCGCATTCGCAGTACCGTCTTCGGACACGATCAGATATTGGTCGCTGTTTGGTATGGGAATGGTAAAGGCAGGAGAGGGCGTTTGTGACTCAGTATTTGCCCGTATTCCTATCACCAAACAGTCATTGGGGACCTCAATGGTGACCTTTGTACGCATCACGTATATTCTGAGCCGCTCTGCGATCGCGGCTGTCAGGGACCGTGACATTACAACACAATATCCCTGTTCATTTTTGCTGACCAGCATTAATGCCAGTACGCGTCCTTTGGGCTCACAATAACAGGCAAAGGTCGATTGACCTGCATCCAGCTCCAGCACATCGGCACTGAGCTGGTTATGCAAGAAGTCACCGGCTTCGGGGCCTGTGAAAAACAGTGCGGACAGGTAAGGGAGTGCGAGCATTCAGACTCAAATCCAAGGTTAGTATCAGGCCTACAGTTTAGCGCATCCATGACCACCCCGTTTGAACTGAAATTTGACATACAAGGCGGGTGGAAACCATAGCAAACTCCGGTTATGGAAATACACATTCGTACAGCTTTGTTGTACGGCATCGGGCTGCGCCTAAGAACGGGTGATTGGTCAGATCAAGGCCCTCACTGCATATGCCAGAAACATTAACGCCCGGTGCGCTCGCCAAGAACGAGCCCCTGGTGCTCAGAACGATACGACGTGTGGACTTAAGACGGTTTCATGGCGTGCTTCTGGTACTTTCTGTGATATCCGTGCTACTTGGGCCTCATCCCCTGAGTGTGGGTCTCCTCGTCAGTTTTGCTGCGGTAGGTTGGTATTGGTTTGGCAACCGCAATTGGCGGCTAACTGAGACTGACGTGTCGGTTTCGATTTATCCTGACGGGGCTGTCAGGTTGCGCTATACAAATGGACAACTCCTCAAAGGACAATTGGCAAACCACCAGTGGCTGACACAGCAAGTTGCCGTGCTTCAAGTACTCGCCGGTAAGAATTCTCATCACCTGGTGTTTTTCGCATTTCAGCAGAGTGGCTCAAACTATCGTCGGTTAATGGTGTTGTTGAAGCAGGGCAGATGATTATTAGTGCTGGATGCTAGCTCCTGGGGTAACAGTTGACCAATATCGTTATGCGTATAATGTATATTATGTTAAATATAGGAATAAAGAAAACATTAGAAAACTCATCAACTATGCCAGTTCAGGCACCAGAATCCCTTCTATAAGCTGAAAGCAATCCCAGTTCATTCGAATCTTCTTAAGTACCCATTAGAAAAGACGGAGCGGAATTACATGGAACGTAATCAAATCTGGGACGGCTGGACCGTAGAAAAGGATATGCTGATTGGCCCCAACGGGAATCGCTATACCAAGAAATCAATTCAGGCCAGCTTCTTCGAACGACAAATTCCAAAGGTTTCTAATCTACTAATCCACCCTGGATGTAAGAAGTGCACCAAAGCAAATTAGGAAAAACAACATACTTAAACGTTGTTATATTCTCCAAATTTCACTATGAGCCAAATATGCCATTTCCGTCACATGCTCGTCGACGTGAGTCGGTGTCCAGGATTCAGCTTCCGTCACCGCTTTGGGTATTGAATAGTTAGAATCCAACAGAATTTTTCTTTTGTCCTCAAACGACTTACTATCCAATTTAACGTTCATCTCCCCATCAAGGTAGATCAAGTTGCCGATACTTCCGACAACGTGTTCCTCCCAAATTGAATCGGTTTTAGACTGGGGATGCAAGTGTTCAATAGTCAAATCATCAAAATCTGAGGGGAAGCTAAACTTAAAGTGCTCAGCAAACTTCCGAAGGATGTAGCGAACCAGGGCTCTTTGCTTGGAATTAGCATTCGTGTAAGAAACCTCTTTAAACGCCACAGTAAATTCTTCCAGTGACGGGACTCTGTCTCGCAATTTCTGTTTAAAGGCGTCAATTTCATCTGCTGCTTCCTTGGTGGCTGAACACAGGAATAATCGCTGCCCGAATGATGAGTACATTGCCGATATACCACCAGAGGATCTCGAAGACGTTATCGCTGTGAATTGAAAGTGGAATTTTTCAATGGCGAGTAAAGCATCCCTCAGTCGTGCCAACTTAATTTTCTTGTCCTTGTACGCTCGAACTAACGACAAAGTCGCTGGAATGGGTTGCGAGAGCTTGAAAAGCTGCATTGCAGCAAGTGACCTAGAGACCTCTACTTCATTTTTTGTCCAACCGTATGAAGTTTCGTATAGCGACCTGTAGAGCTCTGAGTCCTTGATAAGGAAATTCAGGTAGTCCATTGCAAGTGCCTTGGTCACGGCTTTCTTAAAACTTTTGAATAACTTTTTTTGAGGAATTGCTTCGTAGCGCGATGCCCAGAAATGGTAGATAAAACTGTCTGCCGATATATCTTCAGCAGAATTATGGATTGTCCCAAGCAGTTTTTCCCATTTCAGGCGTGCGTGATCAACATCACCCTTTGACTTGAGATGTTTTGAAAAATGATTTTTAACTAAATCAGTTAAGGCGAGATCCTTCCCTCGAGTGTTTAGAGTTTCAAATATTATGTATGCGTCGTCTTCGTTCTCAAGCGTGACAAATATGACTTTTAGATTGAGGACAGAATCTCTAAGGCCAATTAGTTTGAGTATTTTCTTATCATTTTTCTTGGATTCCGGTATGGATGCATCAGATTCAACCGCTTCAGTAACGGAGTGAACCAGACCTTGGAATTTCTTGTGAGCATTAAGTAGGTTCTTTTCTTCTGGTAGAGAGCTTCCTTCAGCATCCGGATCTTCATTAAATTTCTGTATGTGCTCTTGAAAATAAGGAAATGATGTTTCAGTTTTAAGAACGTATTGACTTTTGTTGCTTCTATCCTTTCGCTCTATTAGTTGATGAATCCCATTGGCGAAGTCTTTTGAGCCAAGTTCGAGAAATTGGTCGCGTAACACGCAAAGCAAAATAGTGATGGTCGTTAGACGTTGTTGTCCGTCAACAACACCAAATTTTTGTTTGACCTTTTTGTAAACGACCATCGAACCAATAAAGTAGTCATCCGACTGACTGGAGATAATGTCATTCCAGAATTCAACGACATGTTCATCTTCCCAAGAGTATGGCCTTTGGAATCTTGGAATGTGGAAGTAGCCACTGTCTAGCAAGCTTTCAATGTCAGAATCGTGTGACTCGATTTTCATGATTTATCCATTAGTATAATTTCTACCTGGTGCTCAGGTTGATGGAAATATAACGTTTTAGTTAAGCGGCCCAAAAGGGCGCAGCCTTTTTAGGTCCGGTGGAGGCGCATAGCGCCGGAACGAACTTAAACGATTTGTTATGTGTCACCGGCACCTTTGGTCTTTTCGGATTCAATTTTGTCTGCGAATTCTTGGCGATGCTTCTCCATTTCTTCGCGTTCCGTAGCGCGGTTTTCTGCCGTATATATGTCAACTTTCGGACGGCGAAATCCAGTAGCGATGTCTCTTGTGGTCTTCTCAATCTTCTTCAGACTCTCGGCAATTGAATATAAGTGAGGCGTCCCCAGCTGATAGGTTCCTTCGTGCTCCGACATATCGACTGTGAGTGATTCATGGTACTTCTTACCTAACGCACTCTTGTAAGAAATTTCAATAACCAAGTTCGAAGCAATCTTTCCTTCGTAATCTTCGGTCATTTGGGTATAGCCTGAGATTCGTTCTTGGCCAGACCCGAGATACTTAAGTCCGTGAGTCAGGAATTTCGTTTTCGTGAAATCTCGGATTAGACCCTTGGCGGAGTCGCCCCCTTCTGTTGCTGTGATTGAGAATTTAATCTCGAAAGCAGGCCCGAGGCCTACGTTCTTGATGTGCAGCCTGACGAAATGTAGCGCAATCTCCAGTGGCTTAAGAAAAATTTCAATTGCTGGCTCAGTCTGGACCTCGCGAAGTAATCGCGTTTCCTTAACCAGTCTCCAAGTGAGAATTGCATAAACAACTGTTGCCCCTGTGACAACACCGGAGAAAATTACGGTCCATGCACCCGAGCTGGAGTTCAATGAGTTCATGAATTCGATCATGCCAAAAGTCTCTACTGACACATAACATTATAGTTAAGCGGCGCCGCGGAGCGGCGCCCGGTGGAGCCAGCTTGCTGGCGGAACGAGCTTGAACGCTTTGTTATATTGCTCTCGCTACACATGCTCGTCTTGCTTGATTTTTCGCCTGTTATGCCAAGAACTCACAACAAACAAGCTGATCAAAACAGCGAAGAAAACCGGTAATGCCTTGCGCTTCAGGAGGGACAAAAGTGCCTCTGGAGATGATAAATACCCTTTAGCATTTTCAAGGCCTGTGGCCGCCACTGAATTTTCCTTGAGGTACTGTTGCTTTTCTTCTACCGTTGCCCCTGGGAGTTGTGCAAACGGTTGTGAGGGACCGATATAGGTAGTTTCAAACACCATAACCTGAAGTGCTACGGTTATTATGGCTGCCAAAACACTGACCAACAAATTGGTCCGGATCATGTATGAGTTCATATTGAATCCATATAACTACATTTATGTGAAAAACAGTGATGTAACACACCAAATTGACAATTTTGCGTTATTCATTTTCCAAGTTCTCCCTTCTGATCAACAACTTAAATCACTTGATGCAGAAAACCAAACGATGACTTATTCCCGTTAGCATCATGATAATACACCTTAAGAGGAAATAGATTAGGAGAAAACTGAATAAAACAGAACACTAACGATCCGCGCGCGCCAACGTGTCTCGTCGGCCTGCGCCTGCGCGGTGGACTAATTTGATCGACAATCGTACAGAGATTGCAGAAAAAATCATCGCCGCAGCATCTACCCGCCCAATGAATACCAATGCGCCCACCAGGCAGTCTACACACGTATAGGTGTACCGTTGATACAAGGTCAAAGGTTATATCAGACTGTATGTGGGCCTATAGGAACTACCAAAAAGTATCAGCTTGACTATCAATATGTTATGAAGTATTTATAATGTATCCTCACAACTAATGTAACTAAAGTAAACCAGGGAACTACCTATAATTTAAGCCAGCTCAGGAAAGCAGGTTGCATTAACACTACGCTCAGTTAACATGCATTCATGTTTTCAGCCCTTTTTCTGTCCTTGATGCTACAAACTGCCACTGAAGTTGGCACTGACAGGCAGTCACAAGCACTGCCCACGGTTGAGGTGCGTTCACAGCGATCTTCGGTTGTCTACGCGACCAATAGCAGTCTGAATTCAATCAGTGAGTCGGAATTGGCGCAAGAAGCGCCCAGGCACCCAAACGAAGTTCTTGATCGCATTCCGGGTGCGTGGATAACGCTCGGCTCTGGCCAGGAGCACCTGACGGCCATTCGCTCGCCCGCATTGACGGGTCCGGGTGCCTGTGGCGCCTTTATGGTACTGGAGGATCAGATTCCTACACGGCCATCCGGATTTTGTAATGTAAATCAATTATTTGAAGTTAACATTGCACAGGCAAAGCAAATTGATGTGCTACGCGGGCCGGGTACTGTAACCTACGGCTCGAATGCGTTACACGGTGCGATTAACCTGTACACACCGGGACCTTCAACCGAACCACATGCGGAATACGCCGTTGAGGCCGCAACTGACAACTACTACCGTGGGCGCCTGGCACTTTCCGGGGCGCACAGCGCTTTTCAGGCAAATTTTACCGATGCGGACAGCTTCAGGGACGATGAGCAATTTCAGCATGCCCTGGCAAATCTTCAAGTTGCCCACAAATTGGGCAAACTGAGTGGTCAAACTGCCCTCGCCTATGCCCGCCTGGAGCAAGATACAGCAGGTTTCATACTTGGTAAAAATAGCTATAAAAACAATGCATTACGCAAACAAAACCTTAACCCTGGAGCGTTCCGAAATGGCTGGGCTTTGCGTGTGTCAAGTCGCTGGAACTGGCAAACCAATGCGGGTCATGAGCTTGAATTAACACCCTATGTACGCAGCAGTGGTATGGAGTTTCTGCAGCACTTTTTACCGGGGACGCCATTGGAGAAGAATGGACACGATTCAGCCGGCGTGCTGTTTAGCTGGAGCAACAACGTTTCAACTACTGCGGGTGTAGAACTTGAATGGGCGCAGGGATTCCTGACCGAGTTCCAGGAAAACGCATTAACCACGGGCTCTGCTTTCCTGCAGGCAACCCGCCCACAGGGTCTGCATTACGACTACGAAGTCCGCTCATCAACCATCGCCGCCTGGGCACAGTGGCAGCATGATTTGAAGCCTGATCTGGAGTTGACCGCAGGCTTGCGTGCAGAACGTCTTGCCTATGATTACGACAATCGAATACGGGTGGGTAATACACGGGCCGATGGCTCGGTGTGTGGCTTTGGGGGTTGTCTGTACACACGTCCGGCTGATCGTAAGGACCACTTCACCAATTTTTCTCCGGAGCTGGGCTTGAGCCTGAGCCTGAATCCTCAACAGGTGTTGTACATACGCGCGGCACGTGGATATCGCGCACCCCAGGCCACGGAGCTGTATCGATTGCAGAGTGGTCAAACCGTGGCTGAACTTGACGCAGAAACCCTCGATTCGCTGGAGATTGGTTTCAAGGGAAATACCGACACTTTGCGCTACGAAATTACCGCCTATGCCATGCGCAAACAAAATTTCATCTTCAGGGACGCAGAGGGCTTCAACATAAGCGATGGAAAGACCCGCCACGCGGGTATCGAGTCCCTGCTCCGCTGGCAGGCAACGCAAGAACTTGCTGTCAGTGCGAATCTGTCCTGGGCGCAACACGAGTATGCCTTTGATCGGGACCTGGCCCGCGGTGAAGTCATCCGCAATGGCAATGAAATTGACACGGCGCCACCCTGGCTCGGCGGGCTACGGCTGCACTGGCAACGGACTCAGAACCAGGCTTTTGAGGCCGAATGGGTTTACCAGGGCAGTTATTTTCTGGACGCCGCGAATGAGCACCGCTATTCCGGCCACAGTTTGCTGAATCTTCGCGCCATGGTGGGCATAGCGGATAGCCATCATTCGGTGTCGCTGCGCCTTACCAACTTACTGGATGAGCGCTATGCGGAGCGGGCAGATTTCGCCTTTGGCAATTATCGTTATTTTCCGGGTGCCGGACGCCGCATAAGCGTGGAATGGCGGTACAAGAGGTAACGCCCTGCCCCACCTGTTGTTGTTTATATTCGCTTTGGCACGATCTTGTTGTGTCAAGATGGTTTAGAATCTGAAAACGCTTTTGCAGCTTCTGCGTGGTGTCGTCGTATGATTTTCAAAACCGGGAAAACCGTTCGTATTATTGCTGTCCCGATGGATCTGGGGGCAAGTCGTCGCGGTACCGATATGGGACCATCCGCATTGCGTATTGCGGGCCTCGGAGCGGCAATCCGCGCGATGGGCTGCAAGTTGGCCCGGGAAGAAGATATTGCCGTGGCGGCCATGGAAACACGCTCTGTTGAAGATACCGAGGCACGTTTCAAGCCACAGATTCTGAACGTCTGCACAAAACTCGGTGAACGTGTCAGGGACATCCTGGGGGCGGGCGAATTTCCACTTGTTATCGGGGGTGACCATTCCATTGCCATGGGCACGGTATCGGGTGCAGCCGCGCATTATCGAGAGCGTGGAGAGAGCCTGGGACTGATCTGGTTTGATGCTCACGGTGACATGAATATCCCCGGTGTATCACCCAGTGGCAATATCCACGGGATGCCGCTGGCGCACTTGTTGGGTCGTGGTGATGCAGAATTGGCCGGGATACTGGGTTTTGCACCCAAGCTTGATCCAGAAAAAGTCGTGCTCATCGGTGTTCGGGACATTGACTCCGGCGAAAAGGAAATGATCCACAAATCCGGTATCCATGTTTTTACAATGCGGGAAATTGACGAGCACGGTATGGCCAAGGTCGCCCGCAGGGCCATGGAAATTGTTACCGAGGGCACGGGCGGTTTTCATCTCAGCTTTGATGTTGACGGATGCGACCCGAGCGTGATTCCGGGATCCGGAACTTTGGTACCCGGCGGCGTACGTTTTCGCGAGGCCCATTTACTCTTGGAGTATTGTGCCGACACACGTCACATGACCTCCATGGAGGTGGTTGAATTGAACCCATTCCTGGATCAGGGCAACGTCAGCGCAGAACGCACAGTCAATCTGATTACCAGCGCACTGGGGAAAAGCATACTCTGACCCAGGTGTGAAAAAGTACAGCTTTGCCCTGCCCTGCACCGCCAATGCAGGTACAATCCGCACTGCGAAGTGCCCGGGTGGCGAAATTGGTAGACGCAAGGGACTTAAAATCCCTCGGTAGGAATACCGTGCCGGTTCGATTCCGGCCCCGGGCACCATTTTAAACCAGTAAATTCAATGATTTATAGAGATAACGCCGATAGTGGTAGGTTTTCTATTGTTTGCTGAAATAGTTTAGTAGTTGTGTAGAACTTTCTTCTTTGGGTTACATAGGAAATTAATTTATTTTGACCCCCTTAGTGGGTCGGTTAGTTCTGAGCCTTTTGCCCGAAGCTGAATAAGCTGCTCTGGACCGACAAGAATGAGCGTGGGGAAATGGCGTACCTGGTAAGCATTGAAGACTTCGTTCGGGGCATCAAATGCCAATGGAAACGGTATGGAAAATTTATCCCGATAGGATTCGACACTGCTGACTGCTGCGCTGAAACGGGAACCAATGCCAATAAACCGGGCGCTTGGGTGAAGGCTTGCATATAAATTGAGCAAATGCTCCCGCGCCTGTTTGCATTCCAGCGCCATTTCCGGAAAGGACTCTTTGACATAAGATTCGCACCACGGAGAAAAGAAAAACAGATAGACTTTTTGGGTGTGCGCAAGTGTGGCAGAAAGCTCGAATTTCTCGCCATTCAACAGTTCAATTGCAAAGTCGGGTGCCTTATCTCCCGGCATCGGGATGGAATCCGCTGAGGCGGAACCGACCGACAGCAGGCTCAACCACAAAATGATCGCAAATGTATTGTGCCTCCGTTTCATTTTGCCACCTCTTCATATACTTTTTGTAAAGCCTTATCCAGCGTCTCATCCGCAGAAAAACCAAGGTGCACAATCTTGCCGCCAACATCAATAACGACATGGGTCGGGGTTCCCATAAAATCATATTTTGTTTGCAGTTCACCACTTTCATCATAGTAAACCGGTACTTCGAGATTGAACTTCGCTCGGGTGGCTGCAATCCGTTCCAGGGTGTCATTGATGGCAACATTAACGGCAACAAACTCAATGTGATTACCAAAGCGTTGGTACGACTGAGTGAAATGCGGCATTTCTTTCAGGCATGCGACACACCAGGTGGCCCAAAATTTCAGATAAACAGGTTTGTGGTCTTTTAATTCCGACAATGAAACGGTATGCCCTTCCAGTGTCGTTAGCTGAAATTTCGGAGCATTCTCTCCGACTTTGATGGCACCAGAAGAGGCGTTGGCAATACTGGTTAGGGCAACCGCGAGGGTGCAGGCAAAAGCCCAATGCTTGATAAATATACTGAGTCTGGAACTTATCATTCCTTACCCACATCATTGGATCGCGACCCGGGTTGCGTTTCCGGCCAACCGTAGTGATGAATCAGACGATCAAATTCGCCTGCGGTGGACCAGATAACCAGAACCTCAAGAGGCTCTGCCGATAATACGTTGTGCACGACGGTCTTATTTTTAGGTGCAAATGCTAACATTCCAGGTTCTGCAACCTGGCTGACACCATCGACAATATGCTCCAGACGGCCACTGATCACATAAAAAATCTCATCCGCAGGGTGTTGATGCCCTGGACAGGGTTTTTCTGTACATTTTTTGCCACTACCGCTGGGTAGAGTCAAGTGTGCTATTTCGAGGCCCGCAGTCTTGAGTGCTGGCTTGGACAGTAGCAATTGAACACTACCCTCGGGTCCAATTTGGGCCTGTCTCAGGACGCCATTATCCATTGGCGTTTGAGCTGCCTCATGAGACCAGCCTGAAGTGGACAACAGGGAGCCGAGAAGTAACAGTATGAAGCGAGGCATGTAATTTTCCATGATGAAGAGCGGCGAGTGTACAATTAACACTGAGTGACTTAAAACAACCAGATTTAGTTATTTATACCGACCAGATGAAAACACTTAATTTACAACTTGAGCCCTCATCGGACCCGGCCTACCTGCGGATTGCAAGCGCCGTTATTTCGGCTATTCAAGCCGGTCGGCTCTCGGCAGGTGACACCCTGCCATCCACGCGCCATCTCGCCCAAAGTCTGGATTTGCACCGCCAAACAGTGATGGCAGGGCTGGCGGAACTGGTCGCACAGGGGTGGCTGATTGCGCATCCCCGCAAAGCCTATCGAGTCAATACGACCCTGCCACGTCATGCGCAACCAGACCCGCAAGTAACCGCAGTGGCTCACAGTCAAAGCCGGGTAGTGCCGGCATTTACGCAGACTGAGTTCGACACTGACCCTGAACCCGAACAGTTTAGATACGCATTTCGGGCTGAGTCCCCGGATTTAGACGCATTTCCCAAGGCCGAATTCCGTCGCCACGTTTCTCGTGGCCTGCGCAGTCGGGCCAATCAGATCCTGGATTATGGTCCACCCGAAGGGATTCCAGAATTGGTGGGCGCGCTCTCGCAATATGTAAAACGATTGCGTTCAATTTCAGACAAACAACTTATTGTCACCAGCGGCGCCCAGGAAGCTATTTACCTGACCGCCCGCTTGCTGCTGGACGCGGATGCCACGGTGGCTGTTGAACCACTGGGCTACCCTCCGGCATGGCAAGCTTTTCGTGCCGCGGGAGCCAAACTGGTGCCGCTGCAAATGGACCAGCTGGGCCTGATCCCTGAATCGTTTGCGCAAGCTGCCAGGCAACACCGTATAAAGTTGCTGTACCTGATGCCATTACATCAATTTCCAACCACCAGAACACTGCCGATTGAACGCCGTATGGAAATCTACGACATCGCTTCAAATCACAATATCGCGATTCTCGAAGATGACTATGATCATGAATTCCATTACACCAGTAAACCCCTGCTACCGATGGCCAGCAACGACCCACAGCAGTTGGTCTTTTATGCATTTAGTCTGTCCAAAATTGCCTTCCCGGCAATGCGGATTGGTGCCTTGGTCGTACCAAAGGCCCTGGCAAACAATGTTCTTGCAATCCGTCAATTGACCTTGGGTAACCCAGGTAAAATCATTCAAAGTGCAACGGCCGAGTGGATGATCAGTGGTGGTTTTGACCGGCATCTCTGGAAAATGAATCGTCTCTACAAAGAACGGCGCGATGTGTTGGTTAAGGCGCTTAGCAATTTACAAGAGCAAGGGAAAAACATCGAGTTCCAGATACCGGCTGGTGGTATGGCGATTTGGACCAATATGCACACAGATACGGAATCTCTGGCCAACATGGCTGCAGTGAAAAGCGTTTTGGTGCAAAGGGGTGGTAACTATCAACTGGACAGAAAACCCTCCAATCATTTGCGTTTGGGATTTGCAAATCAAAGCGCGCAAAAAATCGTCGAGGGCATCGAGATTTTGGGCAGTTTGATTTGAAAACCGTTACCCGCAGCAACCTGGCAAGTGTTAGGCGGAAGAGCACGAAGAGCACGGACACCCAAAACTAATCCTTGGCCTACACGACCCGACCGCATTTGCCATCGTGATCGGCAGACCCGGTGTTTAAGATGGGGCCATGCCAAAACCAAGATACCGCCAGGTCTCGGTAGAAGACACCCCCTACTACCACTGTATCTCACGCTGTGTGCGGCGTGCTTTCCTATGCGGACCCGATCCGGTTACAGGCTTTGACTTTGAACACCGCCGCCAATGGATCATTGATCGTATAAAACACGTTTGTTCGGTATTTGCTGTTGACCTGTGTGCCTACGCCATCATGAGCAACCACTACCACATCGTGGTGCGAATTGATCCTGAACGGGTCAGGCAATGGTCTGACGATGAA
>JAJFLB010000015.1 GCA_021772915.1 Gammaproteobacteria bacterium
TGGAATGAAGATATGGGCATCTAACGTAGGACCGACCAGTTCGCTGGTCGGGAACTGTTGTCGCGAACCCCGGTTCCCGACGACGGTGTCGTCGGTCCTACGTTCGGGGATGTTCCCGACGATATTCTAGTTCCCCTGCGCCACCGTCTTGGTACCCAATGGTTGTGTGATCCGCACATAGGCATGGTTACCGGGTGTAAACCCGGCCACCACCGAGTTATGCGCAAAGTTTATCGTGTCATCTGTGGAGTAGGTCAGCGTAATCGTACCCCAGGGTGCCATGGTGACTTCAGCAGGGTCGAAGCTGGCCCCGAACTTGGTCTTGCCCTGGGCGTATAACATGTTGGCAGTAACCGTATTGCCGTTGACCACGGTATTGCCGATATCACTGGTGGTCCAGAAGGGATTACCGGCCGCATCAAAGGTGTAAAACACCAACGCCACCCGGCCATCACTTAGCCATTGCACAAAGATACCTTCACCGGAACGGCCAATTGAAAAGAATGCACCACTGCGGTGGGCATTGGCTGCCTTGGTGCCATCGCAATTAACCACAAAGCTTAACCGACTGGCTGCGTTGAGCAGATGTTCAAGGCCGGAATCACTGCGGGCAGTGAAATTAAGCCTGCCGGGGCTAGCGGTCGCATCACACTCCGGAAAGACCATGGACATACCGCCCACGTTGGTGCGTACAATACTGGCTTCATCAAAGCTGGCCCCAAACACCCCACCGGTGACCTTTTGCATTTCATCGATGACGATGGAATTGCCTACTACTCTACCCAGACCCATATACCAGGCCAGCGTGGTGCCATCGAGGCTATAGGTGTAGAAGGATATAATCGCAAGACCATTGGCGAGGATCTCCACAAAGGACCCTTCACCACCACGGCCGGTGGCCGCGTAGGCTGAGGTTTGGGGTGCACCGATATCGGGGCCACCCTGGACTTCCACCGGGCCCCGGTCACAGGTAAATACGCCGTCGAGGTCAAAATCCTGGGGTCGGCCGAGACCGTTGAGGTCCTTGTAAAGACAGGGAAGGTCGTTGTTAACAAAGTCCACTGGCCCGGACTCAATCACAGGACTGCCGGGTTGTGGTTGAGGGATGCCGTTGACATCTACCAATACCAGCGGATCGGTATTGGGTAGATCCGTCGGATGAATCAGGGCACAACTATCTTCAGTCGAAATATTGTAGCCCAAAGAAACTATGGCATCGGTGCCAAAATCTTCGCAGGCTGATTCTATTTGCCATTTTTGCCTTACCAGTAAATTCTGAACGGGGTTTGGAATATAAACATTACCACTCTGTTTGACCGAGCCAGTTGATCGTATGTGTTCACCGCCACCACTAAATTCGCAATCAGCCATACCCAATGACCCGCGTGGGTTATGGACAAGAACGGAGGCGCCCATACCCGAGATTAAGGTGCAATTCCACACAAGTACCCCTACACCAAAGAACGTCTTTGCACTGGGGTCAGTATTGACATTGATTGCTGACCCATCCCCATCTGCCTGATTAGCTTGGAAATGGCACAACTGCAAAACTCCCGTAGCGTTGCCTGTGACGTTGACAGCGCCCCCATCTCCACCGGCACTATTACCCCGGAACTCAGCACCAGAAGTAGAAAAACTTGCATCGTCCTGGATGCTTATCGCCCCACCGGAACCAGGCGCATGGTTATTTGCATACCGGGTTCCGGTAGTTGTGCCACTACGAAAGCTAGAAAAACTTGTAGTCCCTTTGATTAGTATCGCTCCCCCGTTATTTGGTGCCGCGAAGTCCTCTACACTGAATGCGTTCAGAATGACCTTCCGGTCAAGCTCCATAGCGGGTATATTTATTTCCATCAACCTGAAATCCGCCACTCCCTCCCCGTGACCACGTCTGAATGTGATATTGCTGGCGTTAATTGTGACCGGCTTGGTAATCACCGGCAGTGCATTTGAACCGTTTTCGTGGGGCTCTTCGAAGACAACCTCAGTCTCACCATTTTTGCCAGCTACGATATTTATCGTATCGATTTCACCCATGTTTACACGCAATACGGCCGCAACCAGTCCCTTTGTATCAGTGACCGAGACCTCAACAGACTCCAAAGCAGAAGCCAATCCAGGTACATAAAAAGTTAAAATCAACAGCACTGCCAGATTTCTTGCGAAATTTACATTGCCTTCAAAAATCCGGGGTAACAAATATGTGCGATGAGCAGACAAATTGTGAGGTGATGTAAATGGTAGTGATGCGAACAGGTTTTTTTTCATTTTTTGGTCCTCTTTTTATTATCTACCCCTAATGTGTTTCGGTGGTCAAAACACCAGACCCTTCCCTGGTATAGGGCATGTGAGAGATTCTTCAGTCAGTAACTCATTTTCTGCAGCAAACCGATAACCGAGTTCGCTGGTTGAGGTCCCTTTGTATTTGTTTACTGATGATGTGTCAGCGGGTTATCTGCCTTGTAAACATTGCGTCTGCTGTCGGCTCAATCGCAGTTACCGGTTCGTTTGCCCTTCCACTCCATCTTGATTTCCATTTGCTGACCGCCCATTTCCATCGCCATGGCGCCGTTACCTGAGATCGAACTGCCGAACGAGGTGAATTTCCACTGGCCTTGCATCATTGTGCCGGCTCCGGTTGGGCAAAACATTGACCAACTGATCGTATTCCCGCTCTGGACAACATTGGTAATATCACACGGGGTGTCCTGGTCCTGATTGAATTTTTCCGGGCTAAGTTCGTCTTCTTCAACGCACTCGGTAGTGGTGTCAACCCGGGGTTGAGGCAGCATGGGCATGGATACGGTGGTCGTGAATTCCCATAACCCAGGTTTGATCGGGACACCTTTGGCATTGACACTGGCGGAAAAAAGTGCGGCAAGGATACAAGTCAGAGTTATTCGCAGATACATTTTTTTCTCCTGATAAAAGCTCAATGTCTTCCTATTAAAATACAGGAAAGATCAGCAAAAGAGAATGCAGGTAAAACTACATGTAGTTTGCGGCTAATTCATCGTTGACAGCGTGCACACAGGCCGGTAGTTTGCGTTGCCATGTCAACGATCAAATATGACCTTCCCGTAGGCAGCGGCACGGTAAGGCGAACCACGTCCGCCTGGCTGATGCTGGGTTTGGCCTCGCTGGTGGGTGCCGGATTGTTTTCGCTATTGCTGGTATTGGCGCGCACCCCGGTGGTACAGGCGTGGATGCCAATTATTGACTTCTTCCACGTGGCGCTGATCGTACACGTGGATCTGTCGGTACTAATCTGGCTACTGTCGATTGCGGGCGTATTGTGGGCCTTGAGTACTGACCGCGATTGGCTCGCCTGGGACCGGGTTTCTTTCTGGATGGCAGCATCCGGTACGGCCGTCGTCGTTATCGCACCCTTTGTTGGTGCCGGCGATCCGTTGATGAATAACTACGTACCGGTGTTGCGCCACCCGGTATTTTTTATCGGCCTGGGGTTGTTTATGGCCGGGGTCCTGTCCCATCTCTTGCGTTCTGTCCTGAGTTTCACTGGCCTGGGTGTGCAGTTGGACGGATTCGCGGCATTGCGGGTGGGCACAATGCTGGCGGCTGTGACGACTGCGGTGGCGATTGGTGCGTTTGTTGCTTCCCTGGCCGGCATTCCAGATGGTGTAGAGGGGCAGGCTTACTTTGAGTTCTTGTTTTGGGGTAGCGGCCATGTCCTGCAGTTTACCCATACGCTTCTGATGATGGTTGTGTGGGTGGTATTGGCAAGCAGTAGCGGCTGCCGGCTTAATTTGACACCCCGGCTGATGTTGGTGTTGTTTATGCTCATGGCTCTACCGGTGATAGCCGTGCCATTTATCTACTTTGCACACGAAATAGCTTCTTCCGGTCACCGGCAGGCTTTCACCTTGTTGATGAGGTACGGTGGCCTGGCCAGCTTGCCCATGGGGTTGGCCGTGGTTGCCGCCTTCTGGAGGGCAACGAAGCCGCAGGGAGAAGGTCGCTACCTGCGTTCTGCACTGGCGTCCTCAATAGCTCTATTTGCTACCGGGGGGGTACTTGGCTTCATGATCGCCGGATTGGATATAGTCATTCCCGCGCACTATCACGGCTCCACGGTTGGGGTGACCCTGGCCTTCATGGGCTTAAGCTACTATCTCCTGCCACGCCTGGGTTTTGGTGCCCTGCCACCTCGGTTGGCGTTTTGGCAACCGATCATTTATTGCAGTGGGCAAATTCTGCACATTTTTGGACTCGTGTGGAGTGGTGGTTATGGCGTGCAGCGCAAGACCGTGGACCTGACTCAGGGTTTCGACCAGCTCAGCGAAGTTGCGGCCATGGGTCTGATGGGTTTTGGCGGATTGGTCTCGGTGGTTGGCGGATTGTTGTTTCTGGTGGTGGCCTACCGGTCGATTAGTGCAACCGGTTGTGCCAGCGAACGTCAAAACTCGTGAAATGAAGACCGAACCAATCTGAGAGTCTGTCGTGCAGTAACTTCCGGCCGGCTTCAGCATCCTGGGTGAAACTGTCACTCAACCCAAGGATTTGCTCCAGCAGGTCTTCGTGATCCGCTTTGTGTTTCTCATACTCCCCATAATCGGTCTCACGCATCAAGTTTTCTTCTACCGTGAAGTGGGCTGAGATACCTGCATACATCTCGTCGAATATGGCTTTGACAGTTTCCCTGTCCAGGCGGCCACTGAGTTGCTCATAGAGCACATCTATCTGGCCGAGCAACTGCTCGTGTTCAAAATCCTCCTCGGCGTCACCAACAGAGTACTCCGGTTTCCATTCAATCCTGCGCATATATTGAGTGTAGTTCAGAAATTCTGTTTTTGTTAGTCGATTATTCAGCCCCACACTGAATCCAGAAAATGTCTCCCTCAGCCGCAAGGTCAGTTCCTCACTGCGGCCTACCGGCACTCTGTCAATTTTCGATTCACTATCCGACCCACGTAAACAATGGGTTAATAAAATAGAGTGCTGGATGTAGTCATACTAAGCCGTAAACGAGTATTGAGCCCGGCTTCCAGTACAATATATCCGTCGTTCCATAATCGTTTTTTGAAAGACACAGTAGCGACGATTGCTTTGGGTCGTACCAGTAACGGGAGTGGTGGCATGAGAGCCATGGTTTGGATTTCATTATTGTTGGTCATTGTACTGGTGTCCCTCAGCGCCTATCTTCGCTTGTCTCATTCTGGTATCGGCTGTGCGGACTGGCCGGATTGTTATGGGCAGATTGGTGAACCGACAACCATAGGGCAGACCATTTCCACGGAAAATGCTTATCAACGAATTGTTGCCGAGGCCGAACAGCCTCTTGCCTGGGCAACGCCGCTACACCGGCTTGTTGCCAGCGTCCTTGGATTACTGGTCGTGTTCCTCGTGGTGCTTGCGTTTAAGAGCAAGCAGCGCAGATTTATTTCATCGTCATTACTGGGGGTAACGGTTTTTCTGGCCTTGCTGGGTCTTAAGTCAGGCAGTCTGCATAGCCCGGCCGTGATCATGGGTAATCTTGGGGGTGGCTTTTTGATGCTGGGTTTGCTGGGCTGGCTGGTGTTTCGTGCTGGCGATCGCACAAACGACGTGGGAAAGAGGCAAGGGCGGGTCGCATTGCCAGCAAGGACCCTGGTAATCGTGGTTTTCTTATTGGTGGCACAAATACTGACAGGTGGATTAACCAGCGCCAATTTTGCGGCCAGGTCCTGCCAGACCTTGCCAACCTGTAACGGTATTTGGCTACCGGGCGCCGACATCTGGAAGGCAATGGATTTGTCCAGGGATCAGCAGGTTACCGTGGAGGGTAATGCAGTAGGTGGTCAGGAACGGATCGACATCCATATTTTGCACCGCCTCGGGGCACTAGTGACAACGGTTTTGGTTCTGGTGGTGGGTTTTCTGGCCTGGCGAATGGGCGGACAACTACGCACGGCAGGCGCCGCAGTGGTGCTGTTGGTGATACTGGAATTCATGCTGGGGATTGGTGCCATCCTGTTTGATCTGCCGATTGGTCTGGCGGTAGCGCACAATTGGCTTGCCGGTTTATTGCTCTTGGGTCTGTTGAATATCATGGCCCGAAACCGGGTCGCCCTACCAGTGGAAGACTGACTGTCCGTCAACTACGGTCCACCTGGTGTGGCAGTTTTTCGGTAGGGAGATTTCAATCCTCGGCGACTTCGATCCTCGTAACCCGCTGAAAACCGCGAGGCAATTTGTGTCCGCGTTTGGCACGTTCACCCCTGAAATGCTCCAGATCTTTCTTGCCGATACGCATGTAGCGTTGTCCGGCCCAGACCAGGACCTCGTCACTTTCAGAAATAACTGCCAACCCCACCATATGTTCTTCGCCCGATTTGAGGCGTTTGGGCGGGATATTGATGAGCTTGTTGCCTTTGCCCTTGGACAAGGCAGGTAACATCTCAAGCGGGAAGGCCAGCAAATAGCCATCTGAAGTCACGCAGACCACCGTATCTGCTGTCGCACTGGATATAACCGCTGGTTCTACGGGGCTGGAATCGCCCGGCAGTGAAAGCATGGCCTTACCGGCTTTCATCCGGCTGTGCAGATTGCCTGTCTCGGTCACGAAACCGTAACCAAATGAACTGGCCAGCACCAGTTTCTGTTGCGCATCACCGGCAATGACATACTGGAAGTACCCACCTTCAGGCAGGGTGAAGCGACTGGTCAGTGGTTCTCCGAGGCTGCGTGCTGACGGCAAGGTATGTGCGGTTAATGCATAGGCCCGACCGCTTGAGTCCAGGAACACGGTTTGCTGGTTGCTGCGGCCCCTGGCCGCGTGCTGGTATTCGTCACCGGCCTTGTAGTTTAACGTCGTCGCGTCGATCTCGTGGCCTTTGGCTGCCCTGACCCAGCCAGATTTGGACAGCACGATGGTGCACGGCTCTGAAGGAATAAGATCCTCTTCTTTGAGCGCCCGGGCGGCTTCACGACTGGTCAGCCGCGAGCGTCTGGCATCACCGTACTTCTCGGCGTCGGCCGTCAACTCGTTTTTAACCAGTGTTTTCAAACGTTGCTTTGAGCCCAGCGTGATTTCAATTTTCTTGCGTTCTTCTTCAAGTTCTTCCTGTTCAGCACGAATTTTTGTCTCCTCGAGCCTGGCGAGGTTGCGCAACTTCAGATCCAGAACGGCTTCGGCCTGGGTGCCGGTAATTTCGAAATGGCTCATCAGTACCGGCTTTGGCTTGTCTTCAGTCCGGATGATGTGAATGACCTCGTCGATGTTCAGAAAAGCAATCAGCAGACCGGTGAGAATATGCAGACGGTCAACCACCTGGTCCAGACGGTACTCCAGACGGCGGGTGACGGTGTCGAGTCTGAATTTCAGCCATTGTTTTAGCAAACTGCGTAAATCCAACAGCTGTGGCTTGCCATTGTTACCAATGATGTTCAGATTGACGCGGTAGTTATGCTCCAGGTCTGTCGTCGCGAACAAATGATTGAGTAATTGCTCGACATCCACCCGGTTTGAGCGTGGCACAATGACCAACCGGGTTGGGTTCTCGTGGTCGGATTCGTCCCGCAAGTCCTCGACCATGGGCAGTTTCTTGGCCTGCATTTGCTGGGCAATCTGTTCGAGCACCTTGGCGGGTGAGACCTGGTGGGGTAGTGCGGTGACCACGATGTCGCCATTTTCTTCTTCCCATACCGCGCGCATTTTGACCGAGCCATAACCCGTCTCGTACATCTTCAGTAGCTCTTCCGGGGACGTGATGATCTCGGCATCGGTTGGGAAATCCGGGGCCTTGATATGCTCGCATAGATCGCTCACCGTTGCCTTGGGTTCTTCCAGCAGACGCAGGCAGGCCGTGACGACTTCTCGTAGGTTATGCGGCGGAATATTGGTGGCCATGCCAACTGCAATACCGGCGCTGCCGTTAAGAAGAATGTTTGGCAAACGTGCCGGCAACAGTTCGGGCTCTTTTAACGTGCCGTCGAAATTGGGTGCCCACTCGACGGTGCCCATGGCCAGTTCGGTCAACAGCGTTTTTGCGTAAGGGGACATGCGTGATTCGGTGTAACGCATGGCTGCAAATGATTTTGGATCATCGGGTGAACCAAAGTTACCTTGTCCGTCGATCAGGGGGTAGCGGTACGAAAATGGCTGCGCCATTAAGACCATGGCCTCGTAGCAGGCCGAGTCACCGTGTGGATGGAATTTACCCAGTACATCACCGACCGTACGGGCAGATTTCTTGTGCTTGGATGTCGCGCTCAGACCCAACTCGCTCATCGCATATATGATGCGTCTTTGTACCGGTTTGAGACCGTCACCTATATGTGGCAGGGCCCGGTCCAGCACAACGTACATGGAATAATCCAGGTAGGCCTTTTCGGCATACTCCCGTAAGGGGACTTGTTCGTGTTCGGTGAAACTTTGTGTGATTTCGCTCATGTCATTGTGTCAGCTTGTTGATACGGGTTATGTGTTGATGCTCCCATGTAGGAGTGACGAGGTTACTCGTCGCGAACATCATCAATTCCCGACGAGCGAGCTCGTCGGTCCTACATTTGCTACCGGCTGGCAAGGTCGCCCTTGGTTTCCAGCCAGGCCTTTCTGTCTGCAGCACGCTTTTTGCCCAGCAACATGTCCATCATCCTGGTGGTGCTGGTTTCGTTATCTATGGTCAGTTGCACCAGGCGGCGGGTATCTGGGTCAATGGTGCTTTCACGCAGTTGTAAGGGGTTCATCTCACCGAGTCCTTTGAAACGGGTTTCCATGATTTTGCCCTTCTTTTTCTCGGCTGTTATTACGTCAAGTATCGCCTGACGCTCAGCGGCGTCCAGTGCATAGTGGGTTTCCTTACCCACATCAATGCGGTACAGCGGTGGCATGGCGACAAAAACATGGCCGGTTTCCACCAGTGCCTTGAAATGACGCAGAAACAACGCGGCGAGCAGGGTGGCTATATGCAGACCATCTGAATCTGCATCGGCGAGGATGATGATCTTGCCGTAACGTAACTCTGAAATGACATGTGAACCGGGATCAACACCGATGGCGACTGAAATATCGTGGACTTCCTGGTTGGATAGCACGGCATCAGATTCCACTTCCCAGGTGTTCAGGATTTTCCCCCGCAGCGGCAGGATGGCCTGGTATTCCCGGTTTCTGGCCTGCTTGGCTGAACCACCGGCCGAATCGCCCTCGACCAGGAACAGCTCTGTCAGCGATAAATCCTGACTGGTGCAATCCGCCAGTTTGCCGGGCAGGGCGGGCCCTGAGGTGACTTTTTTACGCACCACCTGGCGATTTTTCTTCATACGCTTTTGCGCATTGACAATGGCCAGTGCAGCGATCGCCTCGCCGTCGGTGACGTTCTGGTTCAGCCACAGGCTGAACGCGTCCTTGACTACGCCGGAGACGAAAGTTGCACTTGCGCGGGATGACAGACGTTCCTTGGTCTGGCCACTGAATTGCGGGTCGTTCATCTTGACCGCCAGGATGTAAGCGATGCGGTCCCAGATATCGTCCGGCGCCAGACGTACGCCGCGTGGCAAAAGACTGTGTAACTCACAAAATTCACGCAAGGCATCAACCAGACCGGTACGCAGACCATTGACGTGGGTGCCACCCTGGATGGTGGGTATCAGGTTGACATAGCTTTCCTGCAACTGGCCACCTTCAGGTAGCCAGCACAACGCCCAACTAACCTGCGAATCACTGCCCTTCAGCTCGCCGGTAAACGGTTGTTCCGGCAGTTGCGTGATTCCAGTCAGGGTTTCCTGCAGGTAGTCCTCCAGTCCCTGGTCGAACTGCCATTCTTCTTTCTCACCCGTTTTTGCAGTGCACAGTGTGACGTGCAAGCCGGGGCAGAGCACCGCCTTGGCGCGGAGCAGGTGACGCAGGTGCTGACCCGAGATCTTTGCAGTGTCGAAATACCTGGAATTCGGCCAGAAACGCAGACGGGTACCGGTATTGCGTTGACCAACGGTGCCGACCAACTCCAGTTCACCGGCCTTGTCACCATCCCGGAATTTCATGTAGTGCTCCTGGGCATCGCGCTTGATCCAGACTTCAAGATCCGTTGACAAGGCATTGACGACCGACACACCTACGCCGTGCAAACCGCCTGCAAATTGGTAGTTTTCATCGGTAAACTTACCCCCGGCGTGCAAACGCGTAAGGATCAGTTCGACTCCGGGTATGTCATGTTCCGGGTGTATGTCCACCGGCATACCACGGCCGTTGTCGGTGACTTCAATGGAACCGTCTTCGTGCAGCGTGACTTCAATGTCATCGCAGTAGCCTGCCAGTGCTTCATCCACACTGTTGTCGATGACTTCCTGTACGAGGTGGTTGGGTCGGGAGGTATCGGTGTACATCCCGGGACGGCGTTGCACTGGCTCTAGACCGGTCAGGACTTCAATATCCCGTGCCTGGTACTTTTTGCTCATAGGGTTCCGGAATCTGGCGGCTTTGGCTGTGCGCTCAAGCAGTAAAAATCAGCATGATTCATGGTTGTCAATCATCCTGAATTATCCGCCAGATTTCAATCTGATTTGTAGATCAATAATATCTTTGTCGCCACGGGCACGGGCGGACGGTATAATGATTTTCCAGAATCAGGGCGTGGCAAGTTTTTACCGGTCCTGGTGCAAACTGACGACAGGTTCTGGCATGACATCATTTGTTTTCGTTACCGGTGGCGTTGTTTCTTCTCTAGGCAAGGGATTATCCTCGGCCTCGTTGGCCGCAATCCTTGAAACCCGTGGGCTGAATGTCACCCTGGTAAAACTTGACCCCTACATCAATGTTGATCCAGGCACCATGAGCCCGTTCCAGCATGGTGAAGTTTACGTGACCGAAGACGGCGCAGAAACTGACCTGGACCTGGGGCACTACGAGCGCTTTGTCAGTACCCGCATGAGCCAGTTGAACAATTTCACCACTGGTCGTATCTACAACAATGTCATCGCCCGCGAACGACGTGGAGACTACCTGGGCGGAACCGTACAGGTGATCCCGCATATCACGGATGAAATCAAGAAAAATATCATCAAGGCAGCCGAGGGCTTTGATGTTGCGATGATAGAAATTGGCGGTACGGTCGGTGACATTGAGTCGTTACCATTTATGGAAGCAATTCGACAACTGGGTGTGGAATACGGCCAGAAGGCCATGTTTATGCACCTGACCCTGGTGCCCTATCTTAAAGCCGCCCAGGAAATCAAGACCAAGCCCACCCAGCATTCGGTTAAAGAGTTACGTTCGATCGGCATCATTGCCGATGTGATCCTGGCGCGTTGTGAACGCGATATTTCGCGGGATGATCGGGCCAAGATCGCCCTGTTCACCAATGTTCCGGAAAAGGCAGTGATCACCGCCCTGGATGCCCGTGAAAGTATTTACGAAATTCCGTTGTTGCTGCATGAGCAGGGTCTGGATGACATCGTGGTCGACTGTCTTGGCCTGGAAGCCGGCACCGCCGACCTGTCACGCTGGCACGAAGTGGTGGACCGGTTGAGCAATACCAGCCACGAAATCACCGTTGCCATGGTCGGGAAATATGTGGAGCACTCCGATGCCTACAAATCCCTGACCGAAGCGTTGACTCACGGTGGTTTACGACACCGCATCAAGGTCAATATCCGAAGGGTCGAATCGGAGATGGTGGAAGAAAAGGGTATTGATTGTCTCGGTGAGGTTGATGCAATCCTGGTGCCAGGTGGTTTTGGCGAGCGTGGTTTCGAGGGCAAGGTGACGGCCATACGTCACGCGCGGGAAAACAATATTCCTTACCTTGGTATTTGTTTTGGAATGCAGGCGGCCGTGGTTGAATACGCACGGAATGTTTGTGGACTTGGTGACGCCAACAGCACGGAAATCAAATTTGTGACCTCCGACCCGGTGATCGGCATGATCACTGAGTGGCTGGATGCTTCCGGGTCTGTGGAGACACGGTCCTCCAAGTCGGATCTTGGCGGCACCATGCGTCTTGGCGGGCAGCGCTGTCGCTTACGTCCCGGGTCAATGGCGCATGAATTGTATGGCGAGGATATCATTACCGAACGTCACCGCCATCGTTATGAGTTCAATAACCATTACCGTGATGTCCTGCAGAAAAACGGCCTGCTCTTATCCGGCCACTCAATGGACGAAATGCTCGTAGAAATCGTTGAGATTCCGTCTCATCCATGGTTTCTGGGCTGTCAATTTCACCCAGAGTTCACTTCCACTCCCCGTGATGGACACCCCCTGTTCACCGGCTTTATCGAAGCAGCACTGAAGTTTCAACAGGGTGCCTTGCCCGCGGATGTGGTCAGTCTGTGAAACTGTGTGGTTTTGAGGCAGGTCCGGATCAACCACTTTTTCTTATCGCCGGCCCCTGTGTTATTGAAACCGCAGAACTGGCATTGAAAACGGCTTCCCGGTTAAAGGACATTACTGACCGTCTGAGCATCCCCTTTATTTTCAAGTCCTCTTTTGACAAGGCCAATCGCTCATCCGGCAGCAGCTACCGTGGGCCGGGAATAGACGAAGGTCTGCGAATTTTGCAGCAGGTCAAAGAGCGGGTGGGTGTGCCGGTGCTGACTGATGTACATGAAAACACGGATGTCAGGACAGTGGCCGAGGTGGTGGATGTGCTACAAACACCGGCCTTTTTGTGCCGCCAGACTGATTTCATCGCCAGGGTGGCCAGTGCCGGTTTGCCGGTGAATATCAAGAAGGGCCAGTTTCTATCACCCTGGGAAATGGAGAATGTATGTGCCAAGGCCAAAACCACTGGCAATGAGCACATCATGGTCTGTGAACGTGGTGCTTCGTATGGTTACAACAACCTGGTTTCGGATATGCGCTCGCTGGCGGTGATGCGTGCGACCGGTTGCCCGGTGGTATTCGATGCCAGCCATTCTGTGCAATTACCTGGCGGGCAGGGTGACTCATCAGGAGGACAACGTGAATTTATCCCGGTGTTGTCACGTGCGGCTGTCGCCGTGGGAATTTCCGGGTTGTTCATGGAAACCCACCCAAATCCGGAGGGGGCGAAAAGTGACGGTCCCAATGCCTGGCCGCTTGATTGCATGGAAGATCTTTTGCAGGTCCTCAAACGCCTGGATGAGGTTACCAAGGCCGATTTGATGTCGACATCAGTCTAAACAGTCGTTAACGCCAGTGAGAACTCGTTGTATGACCCGAATAAAATCAGTACACGCCCGCGAAATTCTTGATTCCAGGGGTAACCCCACTCTTGAAGCTGACGTGTGGCTTGAATCAGGCGCGTTTGGGCGCGCAGCGGTACCCTCGGGTGCGTCAACCGGTGCGCGTGAGGCCATCGAATTACGTGACCAGAACCCCGCCCGTTATGGTGGCAAGGGGGTGCTGCAAGCGGTTGCCAACGTCAACGGGGAAATCTCCAAAAACTTACGCGGCCTTGATGCGTCCAGCCAAAGCACCATTGATGCCAGGCTGGTCGAGCTTGACGGGACTGATAATAAGTCAAAATTGGGCGCCAACGCCCTGTTGGGTGTTTCATTGGCAAATGCACACGCAATGGCAGCTCACCACAAACAGCCATTATGGGCCTGGTTGAGTGGTGGATCGGCCACGGAGTTGCCTGTGCCGATGATGAATATTGTCAATGGTGGGGCACACGCCGACAACAGCGTGGACTTACAGGAATTCATGATACTGCCTGTTGGCGTCGGCAGTTTTTCAGAGGCCCTGAGGTGCGGTACGGAAGTGTTTCACACCCTGAAAAGCGTTCTGGCCGGACGTGGCCTGGCGACCGCCGTGGGTGACGAAGGTGGTTTTGCACCTGACCTGCCGTCTAACGAAGCAGCCATTGAAGCGATACTCGAAGCCATCAGTCAGGCAGGTTACGCGGTGGGTAGTGAAGTTTTCCTGGGTCTGGATGCAGCGGCTTCTGAGTTTTATCGTGATGGCCTGTATCACTTTGACTCTGAGAACCGCTCGTTTACACCGATTGAATTTGCCGAGTACCTGGATGGCTGGTTACGGCAGTACCCCATTATCAGTATCGAGGACGGCATGGCCGAGGATGATTGGGAAGGCTGGGCAGTGCATTCACAACTGTCGGCGGGCCAGTGCCAGTTGGTGGGTGATGATCTGTTTGTTACGAATACAAAAATTTTCGCGCGTGGCATTGAGCAAAACATAGCGAATGCCATCTTGATCAAGTTGAACCAGATCGGGACTTTGAGTGAGACCATGGACGCGATTGCTATGGCCGCCGATGCTGGTTATGCGGCGGTTGTCTCACATCGTTCGGGGGAAACCGAAGACACCACTATTGCGGACCTTGTGGTCGCGAGTACGGCCACCCAGATCAAGACCGGATCGCTGTGCCGTTCTGACCGGGTTGCCAAGTACAATCAGTTGTTACGTATCGAAGAGGCAATGGGTAATGATGCACGCTACGCAGGCGCCACAGCCTTTAAGAACTTGTCCTGAGCCTTGAGTTGCATAGGTCAAAAATGCGCATAGTCATCCTGGTACTGGTTATTGTTTTTGTCTTGCTGCAGTTTAAATTGTGGTTGGGGGAAGGCGGTTTCAGAGATGTGGCGCAGTTGGAGACCCGGGTTGAAACCCAGCAACTCAAGAACGACGATTTGTTGCAGCGCAATGCAGAACTGCGGGCCGAAGTTGAGGACCTGCGCGAACGTCTGGAAGCCGTTGAGGAGCGGGCACGGAGCGAACTGGGTCTGATTAAACCGGCCGAAGAGTTTTACCAGGTGGTGCCGGCTCCGTCTGAAGACAAGAAAGCGGACAACAAAAATGGAGACGGCGCATGAGTGCCGGGCAGATCCACGCACTTATTCCGGCGGCTGGCCGTGGTTCTCGTTTTGGTGGGTCGGTACTCAAACAATACCTTCCTGTTTGTGGCAAGGCCGTCATCGTACATGCGCTTAAAGTCCTTCAACATCACCCCTTGATCAGTGGGATAACCGTGGTGCTGGCCGAAAATGACCGCTGGTTTGAGGCCGCAGTGGGGCCATTGGCAACCGCTGTGGGAACAGTAACGGGTGGTGCGACCCGTGCACAGTCGGTCACTAACGGGTTGCGATTCATTGCACAGCGGCACCCAGCCACAGAATGGGTGCTCATACACGATGCGGCACGGCCCTGCTTGCCGCCGGACTGTCTTGATCAATTGCTGGAGAAAGGTATGCGGCAGACGGATGGTGGCATACTCGCCATCCCGGTTGGCGATACACTCAAATGTGCCGGGCAGGACCAGGAGATAGCCGCTACGGTGGACAGACGCGAGTTATGGGCGGCACAGACACCTCAGTTGTTTCCATTATCGGAATTGTCAGAAGCGATGGACGCTGCACAGCAGCAGGGGAGAGAACTGACTGACGAAGCATCGGCGATGGAATTCGCCGGGTTCCGGCCAAGACTTATCATGGGCTCTGCCGCAAACATCAAGATCACAAGCCCTGGTGATCTCGACCTTGTCGAAGCGTGGTTAAGCCGTTTATCGAATCTGCCGAGGGTACAGCAAGCATGAAATTTCACATTGGGCAGGGCGCCGATGCCCACGCTTTTTGCAAGGGAGATCACGTTGTACTGGGTGGTGTACGTATTCCGCATGAGCGGGGTCTGGCCGCGCATTCTGACGGTGACGTCGCCCTGCATGCGTTGTGTGATGCTCTGTTGGGTGCTGCCGCCCTGGGGGATCTTGGCCGCCATTTTCCTTCTTCTGACCAAAAATGGGCAAACGCGGATAGCCGGGATTTGCTGCGTGAGACCGATGACTTGATCAAACATGCGGGTTGGTCGGTTGTAAACGCAGACATCACACTGGTGTGCGAGCAGCCTAAAATCGCACCCCATACAGAACTCATGCGGGTGAATATTGCCGCTGACCTTGGTTTGGACGAGCAGGATGTTTCCGTCAAGGCAACGACCACAGATGGTCTCGGTTTTTGTGGTCGCGGTGAAGGTATTGCTGCAATGGCAGTGGTTCTGATCAAGGCTTGGTGATTGCGGGGACAGTACACATAGTGGAATACCCGCATTTCCAAGGTTGAATGTCATGAGTCTATACCAGCTGAAAGGTACATCGGGTAGCGTCATCAACCAGTCGTTTCCTTTTCAGGATACGCTGTTGCTGGGCTCGTCTGAACAATGTGATGTACGTCTTGCCGAACCCGGTGTGGCTCCTCGTCACGCCGAGATTAGCGTGGTTGAAGGCAAGCGTCTGCTGTTGAGAAATCTTGACCCGGGTTTTGAAACCCTGCTCAACGGTGTGCCTGTGGATCAACAGGCGCTGGGTTCCGGCGACGAAATTCGTGTGGGTAGTTGCCGCTGGATGTTGCAGGCTCCCGGTCTGCGTCCGGAGAGACTGCTGACCGCCGAGGCGGTAAAGCCGTCGCGTGTTCGATGGCTGAGAATATTTGTCTGGACCACTTTGGCGGCCGCGGTTGCAGCCATGCTTGTCACCTGTTACCTACTTGATTGTTTGTGGATATGACTTCCAGATCATGGAAAAATTACCGAGCCGCGCTATGATGGGCGGGCGGGTCCTTACCCCATTTACTTATCTAAATATAGATCGGAGGCTCCTTGGCATTTGACTTGGACATTTTCAAGGGTACACACCGGCCATTAGAGTTGCTCCGCTATGCGGGGATGTTTCTCTGGTTTTGTGCCGGCATCCCCCTGGTTTTCATGCGCTTGATATATCCGCAACCCCTTGGTCTGGAACTCTACACTGCCTGGTTTCTATTGCATGGCCTGTTTGGTCTGATGTACTGGAACCTGTCGCAGTACCTGCCGGGACGCACGTCAATTGGCAACCGCTTACTTTACCTGTCCCTGCTTGTAGGCAGTGCACTTGGAATCAGTGCAGTTTCCCAATCTCCATTGGGTGGAATATTGTTGTTGATTGTGTCTGTAGTTCTGCCCTGGATGCTATCTACAGTATCGGCGGTGGCCTGGTTGATTGGACAAAATGTGCTGCTCGCAGTGATTATTAACCGGATACCGGAGGTCAGTCTGGGCGATGCATCGCTGGAAGCCGGTTTGTTTCTCGGGATTTCCATGTTTGCCTTTATGAGTTCAGTGGTTGTGTTGCGCCAGTACGCTGCCCGCAACGAACTGCGCAAGGTCAACTCTGAATTACGTGCTACCCAGGCTTTGTTGGCTGAAAATACACGCATTGCGGAGCGAGTACGTATAGCGCGGGAATTGCATGATCTCGTCGGTCATCATTTGACTGCCCTGACATTAAACCTTGAGGTGGTCACACACCTTGTAGACGGTAAAGTACTGAATCATGTGCAGCAGGCGCATTCGCTGGCGAGGTTATTGCTGGCCGACGTACGTGAAGCGGTCAGTGATATACGTAAGGACGACCTGGTTAACCTGGCTGAGGCCCTGCACGCACTGGTCGAGGGAGTACCCAAACCGAGGATACACCTGGACCTTCCTGCGGAGGCGATCATGACAGAGCCTAAGCGTGCCCAGATTCTGTTACGCTGCACGCAGGAAATGATTACCAACAGCGTACGCCATGCACGGGCCAGAAACTTGTGGATCAGGCTATCATTCAACCGTGATGGACTTGCCATGAGTGCCAGGGATGACGGTGTTGGTACAGATAATGTCTCGCGCGGAAACGGTTTGCAGGGAATGGCAGAGCGTCTGAAACAATTGGGTGGTAAGCTGGAGATTGAATCTGAGCCGGGTGCGGGATTCGCATTACACGCCTGGTTACCCACGAAAATGTAAAGGCGGTTAAGGAGTACTGAAAAATGATCAGAGTGATGCTGGTTGATGATCAGAACCTGGTCCGGAAGGGCGTTCGAAGCTTGCTCGAGCTTTCGGAAGAGATTGAAGTGATCGCTGAAGCCCCGGACGGTATTGAGGCTATCCGCAACATCCCCATGGTGGGTCCGGATGTGGTCCTGTTGGATATGCGCATGCCAGGCAAATCAGGGCTCGATGTACTCCAGGAGTTGTCGCGAGACAACACATTGCCACCCACGATCATCCTGACGACCTTTGACGATGACGAAATGGTTTTGGCCGGTATCAAAGCCGGCGCCAAGGGTTACCTGCTCAAAGACGTCAGCCTGGAAGAACTGGTGGCGGCAGTCAAGACAGTTGCTGAGGGCGGATCGATGGTCAAACCTGCAGTGACCCAACGGTTGCTCAAGGGCTTACAGGACGTAAAGACTGACTTTTCCAGTCTCGACCGCCCGGATCCATTAACCGAGCGTGAAACTGAAATCCTGCGTCTGATGGCCGGTGGTTACAGCAATAAGGAAATCGCGAACTCCCTGGGTGTAGCAGAGGGTACCGTAAAAAATCACGTTTCCAATATTCTCTCAAAAATGGGTGTGCGTGACCGCACGCGGGCAGTACTCAAAGCCTTCGAAATGGAATTGCTATAGGACCTGTGGGACCCGTAGGACCGACGAGCTCGCTCGTCGAGAATGTGCCTCGACGGGCTTACCCTGTCCCCTGTCAAAAGGCCTTATTCAGGACGCCTTATCGAGATGCTCAAACTTGCGTTTAAGGTCATCCTGTGGGTTGGTGACGATACGCTCAAGTGTTTCCACGCGTTCCCGCAATTCATTCTCCAATGCGTCAACCTTGCTGTGAATCGCCTCAAGCGCTTCGGTTGTTTCCCTGCTATTTCGGCGTTTGCCTCTATCGTTAAAAATTCCGGCTACGATGCCGGCTACTGAAATCAACGCGATTGCTGTCCACATACCCATCGTCTTTCCTCCATTGACCTGAGTTTAATATAGCGCCGGCGCCACGCATGAGCCAGTGGAATAAGTCATAGCTACCGCAGGACCGACGAGCAAGCTCGTCGGGAATTTGTCAGTTTCGCAAAAGCCCCAAGCGCGGGCTGGGCAGACTCCTGCAGATACCGGCTACCGTTCCCGAAGATCCCGCTCTTCGGTCCTACAGAGCCGGCTCACCAGGTCGGTCGCTGCGATGAATGCCTTCGGGCAATGGATCATGGTCCGTAATCTCTGCAACGTCTTCGAAATGGACACGCTCCATCAGGTAGCACAAACAATCCTGCTGAATGACCCTGCGGTCCTGGGTCAGCATGGAGGGCATGATTTCGCGTTTTGTTTCGAGTTGGTCACGGTCGAATCTAAAATATAAATCAGTGACATCGACACCATTTGTATCAGTCACCACCAGGGGTTTAGACGGTCCGCCACGGACATCCCCGAAGGACACCCCGGCTGGTAATTCCTGAAAATTGAGTACATCCAGGTTTTCCCGAAACGCGATTTCGGTTGGAACGCGGCCAAAACCAAACAATACATCATCGGGTATGCGCACAGTAGCGACCATGTGGAACAGGTGGACATCGTTGGCATCCATCGGTGCAGCCGGAATTTCCTCGAGGTGCATGCAGGTCTCAAGGAAACCGATGCTGTGGTCGGTCCCGTGTACTTCGCCGGCTTGACCACACTCCAGCGTGAGTGAAGGGCAGAACTCTGAAAAGGCTCGCGACTGGGTGCCCTCTGGCATGGTGAAATAAACCACCTTGGATGAAAAATAGGAGGCCAGACGCAGAAACCGCGGCCGAACCCGGTTTATTGCCGCATAATGTGGGTTCAAACCCGTGTTGTTATGGATGTCAATGCTGGCTATCGGCGCTCTGGCGCGCATTTGATGCGTCACCTGCTGGAACAATTTGCCAGGTTCACTGTCAGGATACTTGCCATTTGGCCAACAGCGATTGAAATCGAGTTGGTCGTCAAGGCGACGCAAGCCTTGTTTTGCGGCACGTGTGTTGCCTATCAGAATAGATAATGAGCGGGGTAGCTGATCAAATTCGTAATGGCTTTTCATGAGCCGCCTGACGGCCTCCCAGCCGGTTACCTCATTGCCGTGCTGCAAAACAGAGATAAACAGGGGCTGTGGATTTCTGCCCTCGAGGTGGATTAGTGTGGGACCATCGAGTGAATGATGTAATGCCGTTGCAGGGCGTTCGAGCAAGCCGTGAGGCAAATGATCAAGTTCAGTCAGCTTCACTGTTTTGGGAACCCTCAAGTGTAGTAGAACGTCTTTATGAACGGGCAACGATACAGATAATTTGGCAGTCATGAAACAAGGGGCTTGAAAATTTTTGTGTAAGCCCGAAAATAGTCCCCCGACAGGGACGTGTTTGACGGATTTTAAGTGGAGTTGCCGGGGACATCGGGAATATTGGATCAAAGCATGATTGAAACAAAATCTTTATGTAAACATTACGGTAGTTTTACCGCCGTGGACAATCTCAGTTTTTGCGTTGAGGCTGGTACGGTACTGGGTTTTCTGGGGCCAAACGGGGCTGGAAAATCCACCACCATGAAAATGCTGACGGGGTTCCTGACACCATCAGCCGGTTCGGCCCTGGTCAATGGGGTAGACGTTAGCGAGGATTCGCTGGCGGCGCGCATGCAAATTGGTTACCTGCCTGAGGGCGCACCAAGTTATGGCGAAATGACCGTGCAGCAGTTTTTGTCATTCGTTGCACGTGCAAGACTTATAGAAAAGGCCAGGGTGGTCGACAGTGTCAATGAGGTGATCGAAAGGTTGAATCTGTCTGGTGTAAAACACCAGGCAATAGAAACCCTGTCAAAAGGGTTTAAACGCCGCGTAGGTCTGGCCCAGGCCATTATCCATGACCCGCAGATACTGATCCTGGACGAACCCACCGACGGTCTGGATCCAAACCAGAAACGTGAAGTCCGTCACTTGATCAGGGATATGGCGCGGGACAAGATCATTGTTATCTCAACCCACATCCTGGAAGAAGTTGAAGCGGTTTGTAACCGGGTGATGATTATCGCCCAGGGCAAGCTGCTGGCCGATGATACTCCCCATGGCCTGATTGCCCGCTCGCGCTACAACAACTCAGTATCCCTGGTTGTTGAAGCGGCCGAAAAAGTTGCCAGTGTTCTAAGTGAATTACCCGAAGTGGCCAAGGCAGAGCTGAACGAGGGCGAGTTGACCTTGTTCCCATCTCAGAAGCAGGGGTTGTTCGAGGCAGTGACCACAGCGATCTCCGAGCATCAGTGGGATGTTTCTGCGTTACGGTTGGAGGCGGGTCGACTGGATGAAGTGTTCCGTAACATTACACGTGGGGAAATATCAGCATGAATGGCGCTGTCAATGTAATGCGCAGGGAACTGGCCGGATACTTTGCAACCCCGGTGGCCTACGTGTTTCTGATCATCTTCCTGGTGATGACCGGAATATTCACTTTCTATCTGGGTAATTTCTACACGCGTGGTTTTGCCGATCTGGATCCGTTTTTCAGATTCCATCCCTGGCTTTACCTGTTCCTGGTCCCAGCTATTGCCATGCGGTTGTGGTCTGAGGAGAGACGTTTGGGCACCATTGAGCTTCTGCTTACCCTGCCGTTGACGACCTCCGGGGCAGTCGTGGGGAAATTCCTCGCAGCCTGGTTGTTTATAGGCCTGGCACTGGTTCTGACTGTGCCAATGTGGATTACCGTGAATTATCTTGGCAGTCCTGACAACGGGGTAATTTTTGCGACCTATATTGGTAGCTGGTTGATGGCAGGCGGGTTTTTGGCCATCGGGTCGTGTATGTCGGCTCTGACACGCAATCAAGTGGTGGCCTTCATTCTCAGCGTGGTGGTGTGCTTCCTGTTTTTGTTGAGTGGCCTGCCGATGGTCATGAACCTGTTCAACGGTTGGGCACCGCAAATCGTGCTTGATGGTGTCGCCAGTCTCAGTTTTTTAAAACACTTTGCTGATATTGAAAAAGGTGTAATCGATTTGCGTGATCTGATTTATTTTGTGCTGATGATTGGGTTCTGGCTAATTGCAAACGTTGTAATACTCGATATGAAGAAGGCCGACTGATGGATCAAAAGAACCGTTCAATAGTTTCCGCCGGCACACTGGTGTTGCTGAGTATTTTGTTCGTGGCCTTGACCATACTTTCATCGGTCTTTTTAAAGGGCTTACGCATTGACCTGACCGAAAATGGCTTGTACACCCTGAGTGAGGGTACCCGCGATATCCTTGCGGACATGGATGAGCCGGTTAACCTGTATCTCTATTTTTCTGAGGATGTGAGCCGGTCCTTACCGCAATTTCGAAGCTACGCCGGCTGGGCCGGTGAAATGCTGGAAGAACTGGCGGATCTTAGCGGTGGAAAGTTGAAATTGAAGCGAATAAACCCCGAGCCGTTTTCGGTGCAGGAGGACCAGGCGACCCAGTACGGTCTGCAGGCCGTACCCGTTGGAGCGGCTGGTGAAACACTCTACTTTGGCTTAGTGGGTACCAACTCACTGGATGGTCTGGAGGTTATGCCATTTCTGCAACCGGACAAGGAAAAATTTCTGGAATACGATCTGGCAAAAATGATCTCATCGTTATCGCATCCGAAGCACAAGAAAGTCGGCTTGATTTCCGCTCTGGATATCGGGCCTGGATATGACCCGGCAACCCAGAGGGTACGCGAGGCATGGGTTATTCATCAACAGTTCGACCAGCTGTTTGATTTGCAGAGCATATCGCCGGATGCCGCGGCATTGCCGACCGACCTGGATCTGTTGGTAGTGGTTCACCCAAAAGATATCGCTGTGGACATGCTTTACCAAATAGACCAGTTTGTGTTGGCGGGAGGGCACCTGCTGGCGTTTATGGACCCACTTGCGGAGGCTGATTTGGGTGGTGATCCCAATGATCCCATGGCGAGGGCTCAGGCGGGTGGCAGTTCGACGCTGGGATCCTTGCTTGAGGCATGGGGTGTTGGTTTTGATACCTCCCGAGTCATTGGTGACCGTGCTTATGCCTTGCAGGTCGGCACAGGCCCGGGGCAACCTCCTGTGCGTCATCTGGGTATCCTTGCGGTGAGTTCAGATGGCATGAACTCCACCGATGTTGCCAGTGCGGACCTGGAAGTGGTGAACTTCTCGTCCAGCGGCTGGCTGGCGCCCATTGAAGACTCGGGTACGAGTTTTGAGCAGTTGGTGGCAAGCAGCGAAAGTGCGGCACCCATGGATGCGTCAAGTCTAAGATTCCTGGTTAACCCAAATGACCTTGATAAGGGGTTCCTGCCCACCGGCGATCGTTACGCCTTGGCAGCTCGTGTTACCGGGCAGGCCAAGTCCGCATTTGAACAAGTCCCCGAGGGAACCTCTCCAGGGAGTCATCGATCGGTTTCGGAGGAATCCGGAATAAACGTTGTGTTATTTGCCGATACAGATGTGCTGACTGATCGCCTGTGGGTACAAAAGCAAAGCTTTCTTGGCCAGGTCATTATTAACGCATTTGCTGATAACGGCACCCTGGTAGCAAACCTGGCAGACCAGTTGCTGGGCAGCTCGGAATTAATCACGATACGTGCCCGGTCCAGCACCAACCGGCCTTTTGAGCGTGTGCAGGGTCTCAAGTTAGTTGCAGAGACACAGTTCCGCGCGACCGAGGAGCGTTTACAACTTGAGCTGGAAGAAACCGAACGCAGGTTGACGGAGATGCAACAGGTGCGTCAGGACGGTGAATTGACCGTTCTGAGTACTGACCAGCAAGATGAGCTGCAAAGATTTACCGATCGCAAAATACAGATACGAGGGGAACTACGCCAGGTGCAGCATGATCTTTCAAGAGACATCGAAGCCCTGGGTATGCGGTTGAAATTTATCAATATCGTATTGGTACCTGTACTGATCGTAATAGCTGCGCTCATGTTCAGGCAGCAACGGCGAAAGCGGCTTGAGAGGAATGCATAATGAAAAGTAAATTTCTCTACCTGACAGTAATTACTTTGCTTGCCGTGTTGGCGGTGACCGTGTTGGCACCACGCAAGCAAACAGGGGAAACCGCAGACCTGGAGCCGCTGTTTTTGACGGAAGTCGCAGAGCAAATCAACGCGGTTACCCGGGTCGAAGTCTTTGGGCCGGGAAATACAGCGATTGCCACGTTGGTGAAATCTGACCTTGGCTGGCAGCTCGAGCAGATGGGTGGATACCGGGCGGATTGGTCAAAGTTGCAGGTGCTGTTGGCGGGTCTGGCCCAGGCGAAAGTGGTCGAAGTCAAGACGGACAAACCCGAGTACTATGCGCTGCTTGGCGTTGAAGATATTTCTGCCGAAGACGCCACCGGTATTTTACTTGTGCTCAGTGTTGGTGATGAAAAAACAAACATCCTGATTGGCAACCCGGCGCAAGGCAGGCAAGGTCGTTATGTGCGCTTGCGAAATTCAGCAACCAGCGTGCTGGTGGACCGGGCGTTGGATGTACCGACTAAGTTGCTGGATTGGGCAGATGCAACAATCATCGATATCGGTGCGGCAGAAGTGGCTGAAGTTGAGATTATTCACCCGCAGGGCGAAAGCGTACTGATCACCAAGATTTCTGCAGGGCAGACTGATTTTGACCTCGTGGGTTTACCACCAGACCGGGAAATCAAAAGCAGTTGGGAGGTCAATTCGCTGGGCTCCGTTTTTTCCTTTTTGAAGATGAAGACGGTACAACCCGAAAATAGTGTGAATTGGACCGATGCGGTCAAAATGCGTCTGCTGATGTTTTCCGGTGTGGAAATCATGGCGGACGCGATTGTTGACGGTGAAGAATACATGCTGCGTTTACGTGCCAGCCACCCTGGTGGGATTGTAAAGGAGGCAACAAACGGCGATGTGTCCACGAGTGAAGTGGAACGAAAAGCAGCGCTGGATGTGGCAAATATGGTCAGGGATATCAATCAGCGCGCCACTGGCTGGGCCTATGGCATCACCAAAAATAAGTACGATACCCTGGTTAAGAAGCCGGAAGAATTACTCAAGCCGGTCGAGTCTACTTGAGTCGTTTACGGTACAACCGCACGACAGCTGTCGGTTTTCTCAAATCCAGTTGCCCGCAAATGGCCGCTTTGATCAAGGCAAAGGGTGCTTTTGATATTGAGGTCAGCAAAGACCGCGACCTGTTCACTTCACTGGCACGGTCCATTACCTTCCAGCAACTCACGGGTAAGGCTGCGGGGACAATTTACGGACGTTTTGAAGCCTTGTTTGAAAACAAGACACCCAGCGCGGTCGTTGCTGCTGGGTTGCCGATAAAAACACTGCGCTCTGTTGGTTTGTCCAACAATAAGGCCTTATCCATTATTGACCTTGCTGAACACGTCTGTTCCGGTAGTCTGCCGGGGGCCAGGAAAATGGCCCGCATGGATGATGCCGCAGTCATCGAGAGTCTGTGCCGGGTGCGGGGAATTGGACCGTGGACGTGCCAGATGCATCTGATTTTCACCCTGGGACGACCGGATGTGATGCCGGCATCTGATCTCGGTATTCAAAAAGGGGCCCAAGTGGCCTATGATTTACCTGAATTGCCAAAGCCGGACAGGGTTCTTGAGATGACACGACACTTGGCACCCTACCGCTCTGTGGCCAGTTGGTATTTGTGGCGAATTGTGGATGACTGAAATGAACTTGCTTGACCATTTTGTTCTTCAACATGTTCAGATATCCCTGTTGCGGGGGGAGTTATTGCGGGTGTCATCTGAAGGCGCCATGCAGGAAGCCAAGGTTGAAATGAACCTGACGCCACGGCTAATGGAAATGGACTCAGGAGAGAAGCTGCCTTCCTATCAGGTCAGTGCCCGGCTGGTTTGCGTGGGTGGCGCCGGTGAGGAACCCGGGCCGGCGTTCAAGGCGAAAGTGGGGATTGAAACCGTCTACCAGCAGACATCCGGGGAACCGCTGGATATATCCGAGTTCACCAACCACCATGCCGGTCTGGCGCGACAGATCTACCCCTTGCTGGCACAGGAGTTACGTGGTCTGCTGACACGTATGGGTTTGTCCAATATTCAATTGCCTTTTGACCTGAATCCCGCGACGCGTGACATCGACGTTTCTTCGGTCGAGGTCCCTTACCGAGTGCACTGACACCGCAGTGTACGATCGACAACAGATAGGCTTCCAGTGTCAATTTATCTCTTCATAACAGGCACCAATGCCAGGGTTCGTAAGCGATCCCGTGGCGGTTGTTTTTGGGGTAGGAGAGCCCGAAACCAAACTTCCCGGCTGAATCCATCAGCCACCTGAAGGCCTGACTGTTTTCAAATTCTTCCTCTAAGGGTTCAAAACCCGGTGTGTTGACGTCCAGTGCACGTCCGCTATGGTGTTCGCTGTATCCGGGTGCGGCTGAGACCTTCAGGATTTGTGACAGGTTTTGTCCCTTGTCCAATTTTGCCCTGATGATGCCGGTTTGATAATCCACAGAGCGTAAACCCGATACGACCTGGAGTTCTACGCCATCGGTTGCTGCTGCGTTGCGCATGGCGTGCCACGCCCGGGCTGCTTGTGGCGACAGGTTCTGTGTGCGTGAAAATACGTCTTCACCGATAGAAACGGGGTGCGCGCATTCCGGCTGTAATTTCAATCTGAACCGGTAACCATAGTCCGGTGAAATACCCAGTTGCTGGTGCAGTGCCGCAATTATGCGCCCAAATCGGGTTTGCCGGTGTGGGAAATGCCGCCGCATCTCCATGGCCATCAGTCCAGTGCGTGGATGCGGTTGCAACGAGGCATTCTTGCAAATCTGATAGCCACAGGTGCGGTAAAAATCGATTACGGTTTCTGCGGTACTTAGCTTGAGTTCCAGCAGACCAAATTGGACCGCCAGTTTTTCAATGGCGGTTACCATTGTTCGCCCCAGGCCATGACCCTGGGCTGTGGGTAACACAAACAGGGCGAGAATTTCCCGGCTATCAAGTTGCAAACCAATGCTGGCTTGTAGATTGTCTGTAGATTCGGCAATCAACGTACAGCGGTCATCTATCCTGCCCCGCAATGCCCCCACAGTGTCCAACGCGGCCCACGCATGTAGCTCAGCTTTGGTAAACGTAGTTCGTGTTGTGGCCAGAATGGAAGCACGGCGAAGTGCACACAGTGCTTCTAAATCATCGTGCTTTGCCGGCCGAATTCTGAATTCTTTCCTCACATTTTGAGCTTAGATCGCAGGTCCTGTGTAGAAAATGCCCTTGAGCAGGAAGAAAAACAGGATTGCCAGTATACCGCCGGCCGGTAAGGTGATTACCCAGGACAGCATGATATTGCGCACTACACGCAGGTTCAGGGCTCCGATACCACGGGCAATCCCGACTCCAAGTACTGCACCCACCAGGGTATGCGTTGTGGAAATGGGTATGCCGGTTCCGGAAGCGATCACGACGGTAGAGGCGGCCGCCAGCTCCGCGGCAAAACCGCGCGACGGTGTGAGCTCGGTAATATTCCGGCCCACTGTGCGTATAACACGCCAGCCGTAGGTCGCCAAGCCCAACACGATGCCAATGGCACCAAGTAACAGGATCCAGGTGGAGAGTGTGGAGGTCTGTGTGACGGCCCCGGTCTTGACGATACTGACGATGGCCGCGACCGGTCCGATTGCATTGGCCACATCATTGGAGCCATGCGCAAACGCCATACCACAGGCCGTGAATACCATCAGGATACCAAATATTTTTTCGACGTTGGTGAAGCGGAAACTTTCGTCCTCATAGGGATCAATTTTTATTCTTTTAATTGCGACTATTCCTATCGACATGGTGACAATGCCGCTGGCGATCGCAATCATTACGGACTGACCGGTAGAGAAATCCAGACCGATATGTTTCAGGCCTTTAAGTAAGGTCACCAATGCCAGGATGAAACCCACGGCGAAGATATAAAAGGGTACATACTTTTGGGCATTTTTGAGCGGATCATCCGTACTCAGGATCAGCTTTTGTACACTCATGAAAATAAAAAATGCCATAAAACCCGAGAGCATCGGTGAAACTACCCAGGAAGCCGCAATTTCACCAACTTTGGCCCAATGAACAGACTCCACGCCGATGCCGACCACGGCAAAACCGACGATGGAACCAACAATGGAATGCGTGGTTGAAACCGGCCAGCCTTTTCTGGAGGCGACTAACAACCATACGGCGGCCGCCAACAAGGCGGCCAGCATGCCAAAAATCAGTAATTCAGGATTGCTCACAACCTGGGAGGCATCGATGATGCCCTTGCGGATGGTTGAAGTCACCTGACCACCGGCGAGAAAGGCGCCGGCAAACTCAAAAACTGCTGCAACCAGAATGGCTTGCTTGATGGTTAGCGCTCTTGAACCCACCGAGGTGGCCATCGCATTAGCGACATCATTGGCGCCAATGCCCCAGGCCATGAACAGACCAAAGACTGCCGCCAGACCCAGATACCAGAGTGAGAATTCCATCTGTTTATGCCCCCTATCGCGCCAGCATCAGTTGCAGGCGACTGCCCACACGTTGCGCCCGATCGGCGATACCTCCGGTTTCGTCAATGATCTTGTAGATAAACATGACGTTAACCGGGTGCAGGTCATCTTCGAGTTTGAACAGTTCACCACGCAAAATGACCTGTTGTTCATCGGTGTCCTGTTCGATCACGTCCAGGTCCGTAAGCAGACCCCCGACACGCTCCCTCTCGACCTTGCCAAAACCTGTTTCGATCAGCTCATCCAGTTCTCTTATCACCAGGTGTGCATGGGTGCAGGCATCAATACAACGCTTGACCAGTGCCATGTAGCCCTGGGACATGGATGGTGGTATCTGCATTTTGCGGCCGACAATAAGACCGGCGACATCTCTGGCACCACCGGCCACCATGTCCTGCATCGTGAGGACTTCAAGTACGTCACGACGGTCAATTGGCATAAACAAACTGCTGGGGAGGTGCAGACGCAATTCCTTCTTGAGCACGTCCGCCTCGTTTTCCATGTCTATGATGTTCTGATGATGGGCGGTGCGATCTTGTGGATTGTCTTCGAGTACCGCCCGGGTAAAGGGAATCAATTCACTGACGCAAGAAACAACCTTTTCCATGTGCTCTTGCAAGGGCTTGATGGGTGACGCCCCAAATATGCCACTGAGGTAACTGCCTGACATGATTTTCTCCCGAAAAAATTCAGCTTCGTACAAGCAATTTACAGGCTTGTGCCGCGCTGAGATTGTACAGGAATCACATCGTGCTTTTGCAACAAAATTTCAGATCTGACGACGGAGTTGCTTGAGCAAACCGGTTTGAATTTGACGGGGCCGATGAACCTGGTCACCGGCCCCGGGGGATCAATTGCTGCTGGAGTGTTTTTTGTGTCTGCGCATCTTGCTCTTGTGCTGTTTGCGACGTTCAGACATCGCATTTAGCTCCTCGCGTTGCTCATCGGTCAGGACAACATACACGTCTGAGAATGCACGACTGGCAATGATCATACGTTCCGCTGCCAGCTGACCTTCTTTGGAGGCAAGGGCCGCGACTGCTTCTTCATCGAAGCTCGTCGCCTTGATCAGCTCCTTTAGCTGCTCATGTCCGGCTCTGGTTTCTTCCATGACCGGACGAATAGCTGCTTTCATTTCCCGCAGCACAGCATGGACGTCTTCTCTTTGTTCCTCACTCAGGTCCAGTCGATGTAAGGAACGAACCACGTGTTCAACCATAGGCATACCCTGCATTCCCCGAGCGTGGTGTCGTCCGGATCTCCCAGAGCCGTCACCGCCATCCTCGGCGAGTACTGCGCCCGTGCTGGCCATTAATGTGGTGCAAAGCAGTGTGCTGGTTAGTAATTTCATTGCTTGGGTCCTTTTGATTGCCTAAGTGAATATGTTGCCTATGGGTTATCAGACACTTATTAACTGTCTGCTTGCGTCACAGTTATGTAAATAAAGGTAAAGCTGAGTCTCTTTACCTACATATTGCTTCAATATCCTGGTTGTAGAACCCTTGCCTGGTGCAACAGATGAATTAAAATCACGTTACAGCAGTGGCTAAAATACGGGTATGGAGGCACGCGTAAAGTTTATGTCACAAACAATACTTATTGCAGATGACGACACGGAACTGTGTGAGTTGTTAAGCGAATACCTGGGTCAGGAAGGGTTCGAGGTGCGATTGGCGTACGACGGTGAGCAGGCACTGGTTGAATCCCGGCGACCGGGTCTGGATGCCATGGTGCTTGATATCATGATGCCACGTCTGAACGGTATCGACGTATTGCGCAGTTTGCGCAAGGAATCCGAGTTGCCGGTGATCATGCTGACGGCTCGTGGTGAAGACCTGGATCGCATCATTGGCCTGGAGTTGGGGGCGGATGATTACCTTGCCAAACCTGCCAACCCGCGTGAGTTGCTGGCCCGAATCCGCGCAATATTGAGACGCTCGAATACCCACTCAACGGTATCGGCCCTGGAGGTCGACGACCTCGTGTTGAATCAGGGTGGCCGCGTATTGCACAGGGCAGGGCAGCAAATTGTCCTAACAAGTACGGAATTCAGCATTTTGCAATTACTGCTGCAACGCGCCGGTGAGGTTGTCGATAAACGCGACTTGTACCTGGCGGCACTGGGTCGTGAGCCAGTGGCCTACGACCGCAGTGTTGACATGCACGTCAGCAATTTGCGCCGGAAGCTGGGTCCGGCGACGGATGGTAGTGTTCGAATAGAAACCATCCGCGGAATTGGTTACCAGTACCGACAAGCGGAATGCGGATAATGCCGCGACTGTTCTGGAAACTATTTCTTGCACTGTGGTTGAGCATCATGACCTTTGCGGTCGTGGTTAGTTGGATCAACCAAACGGTTATTCAGCAGCATTCCGTTGCAGAGCCGGTGACGGCGTATGGAGACAACCTGCGCCACCTCCAGGCCAGACTGACCAGAGAATTGAACCAGGGCGGTGAGGAACGGGTTAAGCGGGCTCTACACAACCTGCCGCGTGGTATTCGTAATCGTGTTTTCGTTCTGGACCCTGACAAGAAGGAATTGTTGGGGCGCGACCGAGTACTCAACAAACTCAGGCGCAGCCGTGCCACGTTTGGTCTCAAGCAAGTGACGGACAGAAACGGTCGGACTTACACACTGATAAGTGCAGGACGTACTCCGCCACGCGCCCTGCTCGAACCGGGCCCCCGTGGTATCGGGCTACGCCTGGCTGTGGCTGCAGTCATCAGTGCGTTGATCAGCATGTTGCTGGCCCGGTATCTCGCCGCACCATTGCGGCAGCTGAGTCGTGTTGGTCGGCAGCTGGCAACTGGTGATTTGTCTGTTAGGGTCGGAGCTGCACTGGGTGAGCGCCGGGATGAATTTGGTCAACTGGCACTGGACCTGGATGAAATGGCCAGTCGGCTACAGACAGCGCAGCAGGCCAACCGGCGATTATTACGAGATGTCAGTCACGAGTTGCGCTCGCCGTTGGCAAGACTGGCCGTGGCGCTGGAAATAGCCAGGAACAAGGATTCGGACACCCTGGCCCAGGAGCTTAATCGTATCGAACTGGAGAGCCAGAGGCTGGAAACTCTGGTGGATGAAGTGTTGGGTCTGCTACGTGAATCATCCGGCTCCCAACAACTGCAGTTACAGCGTTTTGACCTGGCTGAAATGCTGCAGGACCTCGTTGAAACCGTCAATTATGAAGTCACTGAACAGCGCGAGCATGTCAGCTTGAACGTCACTTCAGCATTGATCATGGAAGGCGACCGGGAGCAACTTTGGCGGGCATTTGAAAACCTGTTGCGTAATGCGTTGGTGCACGCCGGGACCAAGGGAGATATTGAAGTCAGTGCTGAACTTTGTACTGCCAAAGAAGATGCACCTGGGAAAGTTGATGTCAGGGTGAAGGATTCGGGTCCGGGTATTGCCGAGGTTCACCTGGGGAGAATTTTTGAACCTTTTTACCGGGTCGATGAGGCACGCACGCGGCAAACGGGTGCTCGTTTTGACGGTCACGGTCTCGGTCTTGCGATCGCTGCTTCAGCAGTACGCCGTCACGGTGGAAGTATTTCTGCTTCGAACCGGCGGGGCGGTGGGTTGGAAGTGCAGGTGATTTTATCTGTTAACCCGCAAATTGTCTCTGAAAGCCCCGGTGGTTATGGGGTGCCACACTAGTGTAGGGTTGACACTACACTTGCCATAACTGTGTGCCTGGTGCAGTCTGCCGCTCAGGCATGAGAATACGGAAAGGCCATTACTTCACGCAGTGTATCGGCGTTGCAGATAGCCATCAGCAGCCGGTCCACACCCAACGCAACACCGGCGCACTCAGGCAGGCCATGGTCGAGTGCTGCCAGCAGATTTTCATCCAGGGTGTAAACGGGGACAGCCTTTCTATCACGCTGTAGGTTCTCGCTTTCAAAACGTCTGCGCTGCTCAACGGGGTCGCTTAGTTCCTGGTAGCCATTGGCGAGTTCGATGTTCCCAAGGTAGAGTTCAAACCGCTCCGCAATCGGTGGAGCGTCCGCACGAATTCTTGCCAGTGCCGCCTGGTCGGCAGGATAGTCGTACACAAAGGTCAGGGTCTGAGCGGGGAGTGCCGGTTGAATGACATGACTGGTCAACAGGTCCAGCCATTGCGTGTGTCCGAGTTCAATTGCATTGACGCCATGGCTTTTTGCGGCGGATGACAATTCATCAACGTTGGCAGTGAATGGGTCAAGACCGAGGTAAGTCTCAAACAGCTCGCGATAACTGAGTCTGTGAGCAGACCATTGGTCAAACTTGCCCTGGCCACAGTGGACTACAAGTTCGGCAACTTCGTCCATCAGGCGGTGGTAGTTGTAATCCAGCCTGTACCATTCAAGCAAGGTAAATTCAGGATTGTGATGCCGGCCGGTTTCGGAGGCCCGGAATACCCGCCCAAGTTCATAAATATCACCACTGCCGGCTGCCAACAGGCGCTTCATCGCAAATTCCGGTGAAGTACGCAGGTAGTCTTCATCATCGGTTCTTATGGACTGAATTTCGGGGTCGGTATTGCCGGCCCTGGAAATGAGTGGGGTCTCTACTTCCAGCACACTCCGCGCAGAAAAATATTCACGTATGTCACGCAACAAACGTGCTCGCGCCTTCAATCGGGCCGTTGAAGCAGTGGGCTGCCAGTTACCTGAGAGGGTCATGTCTCAGTACCGGCAATCCAACAAACCAGAAGACGGCTGGCAATAGCTTGCTCAGCTCTCGGAGAGATCTTCCAACGCACCAGCCTGGATACGTAAGTCAGTCAGTCTTGCGCTGACCCTGGCCCGTTGGTAGTAATCAAGGTCATCACGTCTGACCAGACCTTCCAGTTGGGAAATGGCCTCTTCAAGACCACCACGCTGGTAATAGGATTCCGCGATGGCCTCGGTGGCGCGAACTTCCATGCCGGCCAGATTCGCCGCCTGAGCATACAGGGCGTAAAGAGCGGGGTCATTTTGTTGTAGCGTCAACTGCTGCTTAAGCACCACGGTTGCCGTTTCAGCCAGTTTGGGGTCTTTTTCAGTCAAAAGAGCCTTGGCGTATTCCAGCGCGATTGCCTGGTTGCCGGGAAAACTGTGGTACAGGTCGGCGAGGGCGCTAATGGCCTGTTCGTGTCGGCCTCTTTTCAATTGCAGACTTGCCGTTTGCAGTTGAAATGCCAGTCTCAATGGCTCCTTTTCCAGCAAATCGCTAAGTATGGTTTCGGCTCTGTCGTATTCCGTGTTTCTTTGCAGGGCGATCGCCAGACCGTAGAGTTGACCATTTTTACGAGCCTCTGAAAGCTCTTTTTCCAACTCGGTTTCAAAATGGAAGATGGCCTTCTGGGGATCCTTCTCCAGCAGTGCTCTTAGCCTGGCCTGGACAATGTAAAACTGGTTACCGTCCGCCGGCTCGACCGGTGGCAGGTTCTGGATACGGCTCTCCACTTCGGCTATGCGGTTAACTGATACCGGATGGGTTCGCAGAAACTCGGGTGGTCCTTCGCCATTGGCTCGGGTCGTGGCTCCCATTTTCTGAAAAAAGTCTGCCATTCCCTGTGGGTCGTAGCCGCTTGCTGCCAGAGTTCTGATTCCCACCCGGTCTGCTTCCACTTCATTGTGGCGGGTAAAGTTGATCTGGGCTTGCTGGGCCACTGCCTGTGCGCCCATGACTGCCCCGCTGACCACGTCACTGTCACCGCCGCCGACCAGGATCAAGCCCATCATGGCCAACATGGCCAGGATGTTCATGGATTTGGCTTTTTCAAATGCGCGGTACATGTGCAACTGGGTGATGTGGGCGATTTCATGTGCCAATACACCGGCTACTTCATCCTGGCTGTCGGCCAGCAGGATCAGGCTACTATGCAGTGCAATGACACCGCCTGGAGCGGCAAAGGCGTTGATGGCCGGCAGGTCGAGTACGACAAAAGTAAAGGCGGCCTTGGGCTGGTCGCTACGTGAAACCAGATTGAACCCCATATCCGAAAAGAAATTGCTTATCAGGGGGTCTTCTATGAATAAGTCAAAAGCCCGCATTTGACGAACCAGTCGTTCTGCGTATTCACGCTCCTCACTGTTGGAAAGGACGTCACTGGCAGAGTTACCCAGTTCCGGCAGGTACACCCGATCAGTCTGTGCAATGCTGGAGAGACTGACCAGGGTTACCAATGCCGCGCCCAGCAGTTGTCTTAGTACCCCATGCTTTTGCTTGACCTGAACCATACTTTCCCTGAGACTGCCCGCAGCGTATGTGAGACACTGATAATGCCTGAATTGTTCATAGTTTATCGTGAATCCCCAGCAAAAACCCGATCCGAAGTATAAAGTACGGGTGAGACACGATGCAGATTAAGATATATACCAGGATCAGTTGTTCTTTCTGTTTTGCGGCAAAACACCTGTTGGTCAAACGGGGTATCGAATTTGAAGAAGTTTCCCTGAACGAAGATATTGCTGCAGAGCAGGAAATGCGGAGTTTGACCGGCAACACGTCCGTTCCACAAATTCTGGTCAACGGCAAACCCATTGGCGGCTTTACGGAATTGGCGGGTATGGATATGGATGGGGAGTTACAAGCGCTTTCCGGTGAAAACCCCTGATTCATTGTTGCGTTGGTGCAACGCCACCTGAAGCGAATGAGTGGGCACGCCCCTGGAGAATCTTCTGATCGGTTTGTTGAATTTTATCTTTATAAACCAAAACAGTATGTTATATAATATACTTAAAATAAACCTCAATTACTGTCAAAGTACCGTTTATCGTTGACTTATTGTTGTTTTCCTGCCATATTCATAACTTGCGACAGCTGCGTGCACGTGTGTGTGTGCGATGGAAGAGAGCATCATAAGTGAAGCATAGGTTTTTGACAGTATTGTTGTTGATAGTGGGCATGCTCCCCACGCTCGGCGCTGCGCGTTTTTCAGGCTTGCCCATGTCGGGTTTCAGCGCCGGGGGTAGTGGTCTGACACCCTTTTATGTAATGGGGTTTGAACTTGGTCCATGGCAGGATTATCTTGCCCGAGAACTGACCCCCGACTACCTTATAGATCCCCAGAGTGAGCCTTTGCACATTTCATGGATCAATCAACAGTCGTTTGTGATCCTACCCCTGTTTGCCCAGCAGTTACTGGGTGAGCCGGATACATTCCTCCAGTTTGATATTGACTGGCAGTATTCAGATGAGCTGGGTATGAGTGGTTTTGATCGGGACATCAATTCCGGTGTTTCCAGTCTTGAGCGCAGACTGATTTCGCCCGGCTTGATGCACCAGTTGAATGATTCTCAATTGGTCGGTGTTTCAGCGGTGTTCGCAACCCAGAGTTACGGTGTTGCCCGGCTTGGACTGCACTCGTATGAGCGGGACATTCCGGCAAACCTGCGTCCGGCCATTTACGATCCCTACCAGGAAAGCGGCTATGGTGCCGGTGTTCGTCTGGCGTTGAGCAGTGAGATCAGGGAAGGCCTTACCCTGGATGCGGGGTACCAGTCTCGTATTGATATGGATGAATTTGCCAGCTACCGTGGCGTTTACTCCCAGCCAGCTGACCTTGACATTCCGGCCCGTGCCAAACTCGGACTGGCCTTTCAGGCGAGTGACAAGTCCTGGTTGAACGTTTCGGTTGAGAGAGTTCTTTATAGCGAAGTTGGCGCTTTTGCCAGTCGCAATCTGCCCAGCCAGTTTCTTTCCCTGTTGGGTGATTCAACCAGTCCATCCTTCTCCTGGGACGACCTTACCGTGTATTCGGTTGGCTGGAGTTGGGCGGACAACAAGGGTACATCGTGGCACATTGATTTCAGCTCTCGCACCCAGCCGTCGCCAAGCTCCAGAATCCTGAGCCAGGCAATTGACGCGGACCTGGCACAAAACGCCATGACCCTCGGGTTCAGTCGACGCACGAGTATGATGAGTCGATTCGATGTCAATGCTGCCTATGCCCCGGCTGACTACGCCTTTGGCGGCAATGTCCTGGGTGTTATTAGCAATGATTTGAGTCAGGATTTTGTACTTGACGCAATCTGGACCCTGGACTTTTAGGCGCCCCAGATACCTGTTCGTATAGCTGTTCTTAGCTGTCAGCAGAGTTGGTGCACCGGCACTGACTTTGCAAAGTAGGCCCTCACCGCATGAATCTACTTACTTCATGGTTTAAACGTACATTTGCAGATCCCCAGGTCGTAATTCTGGGTATTGTCCTGGTGGGCGGCTTTGTAATCGTAGCCGGCCTGGGACGCATGCTGGCGCCAGTGTTCGCCAGTATCGTGATTGCATATCTCCTGGAAGCGGTAGTTGCCAGCCTGCAGCAGCGTGGACTACCCCGACTGGTATCGGTGTCACTTGTGTTCTTGTTGTTTCTCGCCAGTTCGTTCTTTCTGTTATTTGGCCTGGTGCCTATGCTGACCCGCCAGTTGACCCAATTGGTACAGCAGCTTCCCAATTACATCAATCGGGGCCAGGAGCTGTTGCAGCAGTTGCCGGAACGTTACCCACAGTTGGTATCGGAGGAGCAGGTACAGCGACTGATCGTCAGTGTGGGCAATGAAGTTGCCGCCACCGGGCAACAGTTTGTTACCTGGTCGCTGACTTCGGTTGGCAACGTGGTCGGCTTACTGGTTCTGTTCGTATTGATTCCGGTGTTGGTGTTTTTTCTGCTCAAAGACAAACGCCAGTTGATTGATTGGTTCAGTGCCTACCTGCCCACCGAACGCCGACTTGTGACACTTGTGTGGGCGGATGTTGAAGCACAGATTGCCAACTATGTGCGTGGCAAAGCGGGTGAGATAGTGATTGTCGGTGTGGTGAGCTACGTGACGTTCGTCGCACTGGGCCTGCAATATGCTGTGTTACTGGCTACGGCGGTGGGTTTTTCGGTATTGATTCCATTCATTGGCGCGGCAGTAATAACTGTGCCTATTGCTCTCGTGGCCTTTTTCCAGTGGGGCTGGGGTTGGGATTTTGGCCAGGTTATTGTGGCCTACGCCATTATCCAGGCACTGGATGGCAACGTGTTGGTGCCATTGCTGTTTTCAGAGGCGCTCAATCTGCATCCGGTAGCCATTATTGTTGCGATACTTGTATTTGGTGGGCTCTGGGGCTTTTGGGGCATATTTTTTGCCATTCCCCTGGCAACGTTGGTGCAGGCAGTGTTAAAGGCCTGGCCACGGCTCACGCAGGATAATAAGCCACAGGACGGGACGGGTACTGAGACAGCTACCGGATAAAGACACCCGGGGCCTGATGGTGCAGTTATTGACCGGTGGGTTAACCGGGAGCGTCACCCAGCTCTTTGAGCTTATCCAACACGGCTTGTGCGTGGTCCGGAACCCGTACCTTGCGCCATTCATGCTGCAATACACCCTCGGCATCAAGTAGAAAAGTACTGCGAACAATACCCATCACTTTACGACCGTACATATTTTTTTCGTGGATGACATCGAACTGTCTGCACAGCAATTCATCGCTGTCTGACAGGAGGTGGAAGGGGAACCCCTGTTTTTTTTTGAAGTTTTCGTGGGTTTTGACAGTGTCCCGTGATACACCGAGAATGTCTGCACCTGCGGCTTTGAACTGCGCATACAGTTGGCTAAAATCCCGACCCTCTCGTGTACAACCCGGGGTGTTATCTCTTGGATAAAAGTAAACGATGAGGCTGTGGTTTTTGAAGTCGCTCAGCGACAGACTCTGGTCACCAGTGGCGGGGAGGGTGAAGTTCCTGACGCGCTTTCCAACGTCTACCATTGGTGTTCCTCATGTGGGCCGAGCATTGCCGAGCCGGAATTGACTGCAGTTGAAGGACACACAACAGGCTTGAATAGGTGCCGACGTGAAGTCAGGATACTTGTCAGCCTATGGGTCCGCAAGTACTATTGCGCGACTCTGTCAGTGCCCGCGTCTTTTGTGATGTGGGCAACACCGTTGCACAGAAAACACCCATGAAGGAAAATGGGTACTATCAATAATGGACCTCATCCGAATGGGTATTCGAATGCTGTCCTTACCGCTGGTTGTGCAATGTCACGAGACGATTATGCGAAGTCTTTGGCAATGCGATGACCTGACAGGTGCTAACAGGCCCCAAGGAACCCCTTATCAATGATCAAATCATTCCACACCAACACAGTAATGCTGGCATTACTTACCATTTTGACAGGCTGCAGCTGGTTCGGTAAGGATGAACCAGAGTACCTTGCAAGCAGAGAAGCTGAGTCATTGAAGATCCCGGAAGGAATGGACTCACCGACGGGAGGGCGGCCGGTGATAATTGACGTCCCCGAAATGAGAATGCCGTCTGGTGATGAACTGGAGCCCATGCCGCCAAAAGTCGTCAGTACCGCCGGACAGCACGACACCACAACCTACATGGCGTGGTCGCCAGAGGGTGTCTACCTGAAAGTCGAGGATACGACAGATGGTTTTGCCGGCAAGCTTCGTGGAGTCATTGAGAGCAGTGGAATGAATTTGCTGGAGGAGGACGAGACCGGCAGGTATAAATTCCAATACAGTCATGTACCTGCAAAGAAGAAGGGGTTTTTCAGAAAAATAAAATTTTGGCGTGACGGTCCGGTTAATCATTCCGGCATTTACCAGACTGAACTCAGAAAAGAGGGCGAGGATACTCGTGTATACCTGCTTTATGGAGACGGGAGTTCTTGCGAAACCTCAACGGCGGAGCACGTACTGGGTATATTCATGGACCAACTGGGGTAGTTAAGGTCCTCAGCGCAGGTTGAACTCGAGCTGAGAGTCAGCGCTCAAGCAACGGCAGTTTATCCGGCTTACCGTCCCATTCCACGGCGTCATCCGGTGGTGTTGAGGTTTCGGTGATGACTGGCCACAGCAGTGATAATTCGGCATTGAGTTCGATGAAATGCTCCTGTCCCTCAGGCAGGTCATCTTCCGGGTATATGGCCTCAGCCGGACATTCTGGCTCACACAGGGTGCAGTCTATGCATTCTTCAGGGTCAATGGTCAGAAAATTCGGACCTTCATGAAAACAGTCTACAGGGCAAACCTCGACACAGTCCGTATATTTACACTTAATGCAGTTTTCAGTAACAACGAATGTCATTGGGTCCGATTCCTTCGTATGTAGATCAGTGGCCGGGGCGTGTGCCTGTACTGACGGTCGCCGCAAGAGACTGCAGCGGATGGCAGTAGGTTGGCAATTCTACCTTGGCGGGGCATCAGAATAAAGCATGTTGTCTGGCTGTTTGCCTGCCGCTCGTGCTACAGGGCACGCAGGTACCATTCATAGTCACGATCCGACACTTCACTGTGAAAACAACTAGATTCCTCCCGCCGGCAGGTGCTGAATACACGATGGTACTCCTCGCCGAAGTACCGGGGCAGAATGTTGCCGGCCTCAAAAGCATCCAGCGCGTACGCCCAACGTACTGGCAGGGTTACTTCATACTCGAGGTCTGATTTTTCCGGGGTCATTGGGCCGGGTGTACACTGATTCTCCAGACCATGGTGAATACCTGCCATTACGGCAGCCACTACCAGGTACGGATTGGCATCGGCGCCTGCCACACGGTGCTCGACTCGCCTGTTTTTTTGTGAAGAAACCGGGATTCGCAATGCCACATCACGGTGATTGGGCCCCCAGTTTGGAGAGGCCGGTGCATAGAACCCAGGTGCATAGCGTCGGTAGGAATTGGCATTTGGGGCAAACACGGCCATGGACTCAGCCATCGTTTTAGACAGGCCACCAACGGCGTGGCGCAGGCGATCTGAAAAATCCCCGTCTTTGCTTTTACCAGAAAACACGTTATTGCCGGTCTTATCCAGCAGGCTGATGTGCAGGTGCAAACCACTGCCGGCGTACTCCGCGAATGGTTTGGCCATAAAGGTTGCCGCCATACCGTTCTTGCGTGCGGCTGCTTTCACGGCGCGCTTGAGTAGCGTGGCGTGGTCGCAGGCCCGAATCGGGTCGTCTACATGGGCCAGGTTGACCTCGAACTGCCCCGGCGAGTATTCGGATAATGCGGCACCCGCCGGAATGTTTTGAATCTTGCAGATCTCAACCAGGTCTACCAGGAAGGGTTCCACGTCATCCAGATCATCAAAATTCGCATACTGAACGCCGGATTGCGGTAGCTTGGTGCCGGGTATGATCGGCAGCCGTGGTTTGAAGCGGCTGCCATCTTGTTCAACCAGGTAAAACTCCAATTCTGTGGCCATCACAGGATGCAAGCCCATTTCGTATAAAGGCCGCAGTGCAGTACGCAGCACACCGCGTGGATCAAGAACAAAGGGCGTGCCATCAAACTCTGTCAGTTCCATGATGCACTGGGCGGTTGGTTGATTGGCCCAGGGAACGGCTGCAAGTGAACCTTCGACCGCGACGCTCCTGACGTCGGGGTCGCCGTCATGGGTTCCATAGACGATGTTTTCGCTACTTTCACCCTTCATGTTCATTACCACGTTTGCAGCGCAAAAATTTGTTCCATTTCCAAAGACCTTGGAAAACTCTTCGGGTTGAATCCGCTTACCACGTGGGACACCGTTGATGTCCGGAACAAATACGTCCATGAATTGAACATCCGGGTGCATCTTCAGAAAACTCTCCAGTTCCTCTAACAGCGCTTTATTGGCCATCGTGTATCCTGTTGTACATTCCCGTGCCCCAATCCCTGTAACCGGACCGCAATCTTCAATCAGTTAGTATAACCGTGATGGTCTGCCAAGTTGATATCGGTTGCTTCGACAAAACAAAGGGCTGACAGTACACTGGGTCATTTACAATTTGTCAGCGTGACGTGGTTGCTGATCGCATTCGACGGAAAGGAAACAGCTTTGAATAAGCGGGCAATTACTAAACTGGTCAATACACACCCCCCCAAAACTGCTCTGGATCAGGCGTTTTACACAGATGTCGATATTTATACAAGGGACATCGAAGAGATTTATCTCAAGTCCTGGCTGTATGCCGGACATGTGAGCGAAATTCCGGCCATTGGAGACTGGTTCCTGTTCGAGTTGGCCGGGGAGTCGGTCATTATCGTGCGCAGCGATACCCATGAAATCAATGCGTTGGTAAATGTATGTCGACATCGTGGTTCAAGAATTTGTCTCACGGCTCGAGGTTGTGCAAGAAAGTTGATCTGTGGCTATCACGGCTGGACTTATGAACTGGACGGACGACTCCGCAATGCGGCCCACATGCAGAAGACTTTCGATAAATCCGGGATCGCGCTAAAAAAAATCCACGTCGAAGTGTTAGAAGGCATGATTTATGTGAATTTTGGGGCGCGACCCGCATCGTTTGAAGTTATCCGCAATGGACTCACCGAGTGTCTTCGCTCCTACCGGTTGGATACCGCTAAAGTAGCCCATCGGCAAACCTATTCGATCGATGCGAATTGGAAACTGGCCGTGGAAAATTACTCCGAGTGTTACCACTGCGCCCCTGCTCATCCGGAGTACACACGGGGTCACAGCCTGGCCAAACCAGGTGCACATTCAGAGGCCCTGATGGAAGAGGTCATGCAGAGGGCTTCGGCTTGTGGTTTGTCCGACAAGAGTGTCAGTCGGATTTACCTGGATGCAGAGGGCTTTGGGGCAGATTACGCGTATGAGAGATACCCCATGTGGCAGGGTCATATCACCGGTAGTGAAGATGGACAGGCGGTAGCTCCATTGCTGGGTGATGTCAGTGACTACGATGGTGGCACCACTGATATTCAGATTGGTCCGGTTAATTTTGCGCTGGCTTACTGCGACCATGTTGTAATTTATCGGTTTACACCGGTAAGCCTGGACCGGTCGGAATGTGACATCACCTGGTTGGTCAACGGAAGTGCCGAGGAAGGCAAAGACTATGATAAAGAGCGGTTGGCCTGGCTCTGGGATGTCACCACGACGGCCGATAAACGTATCATCGAAAGCAATGCCAAAGGGATTAAGTCACGTTATTACAAACCTGGTCCGTTGGCCCACATGGAAGACTACACATGGAAGTTCATTTCCTGGTATCTGCGGGCCATCAAGCCGTAACCAGGGTTTAACTACCTCCCGGTATTCGGCATTGTTCTCCTGGGTGGACTGAAAGTAGGCTGTTGTTGGAACATTTGTTTTATCGATGGTTGACGAGCATGCCGGCTGGGAATGATCAGGCCTGGCAGGCCCTTGCCGAAGGCTGGTGCTGGTGCTGGTGACCAGATTACAATGCCGTGGCTACCCGCCGGACGGGCGTAATGTCCGGGTGTAAAGTTGTTACCAATGCTGCTGCGCTTGTACACGTGCCTATGTGTCGGATACTTACCATTTACGCCCGTAAGTTGGTGCGCGAATAGCGGTGTTCCAGCGGTGTAGGCGAGAAATACCAGCCCCATTATTGATGTTCCCAGGGTGCGGATTGCCGTTTTCATTCTTGCAGTATAAGTCTTTCCGCCTAAACCTTCACTGAACAGCAGGGCGCACCATTGAGTGGGTCACCGAAGCGGGTGGACAATTGTCTTAAACTGGTGGAAGCTATCCACGAGACGAAACATGGTAGTAGAAGATGACTATTTTTGCAGAAGGCAAACAAGAACAGGAATTGACCAGTGACTGGCAGGCTCGTGACCATCGTCATTACCTGCATCCGTTCACTGACCACCGGGAACTGGGCAATAAGGGCACCCGAATCATTACTGCAGCCGATGGTGTTTACATTCGTGACTCTGGTGGCAGCGAGATCCTCGACGGCATGGCTGGTTTATGGTGCGTTAACCTGGGTTATGGCCGCCAGGAACTGATCGATGCCGCCACGCGACAAATGCAGCAATTGCCCTACTACAACAGTTTTTTCCAGACTGCACACCCACCGGTGATTGAATTATCAACCCTTCTTAATGAAGTCAGTCCGCCGCCGTTCAAACACACCTTTTTCACCGGTTCCGGCTCGGAAGCCAATGACACGGTGGTCAAGCTGGTAAGACGTTATTGGGATCTGCTTGGCATGCCCGGCAAACGAGTCATCGTAAGTCGTATTAACGCCTATCACGGCAGCACGGTGGCTGCCAGTACGTTGGGTGGTATGTCTGAGATGCACAAGCAAACCGGTGTTTTGCTGCCTGATGTTGAGCATATTGAGCAACCTTACCAATACGAACTGAGTGGTGGTTTGAGTGAGGCTGAATTCGGCTTGCAACAGGCGGGCCTGCTGGAACAGAAAATCCTTGAGTTAGGTGCAGAAAATGTGGCTGCATTTATTGGCGAACCGGTGCAGGGTGCGGGTGGTGTAATCATCCCTCCTGAAACGTACTGGCCGGAAATCCAGCGCATCTGTAGACAATATGAGATTCTGCTGATCGCCGATGAAGTAATCACCGGATTTGGCAGGCTGGGTGAGTGGTTCGGATCACAGCGTTTGGGCATAGAGGCCGACCTGATGCCATTTGCAAAGGGTGTTACATCCGGTTACCTGCCATTGGGAGGGGTGCTGGTGGCAGACAGGGTTGCCGATGTGGTCATCGCCAGGGGCGGGGAATTTGCCCACGGCTATACCTACTCGGGGCATCCCGCAGCTTGTGCAGTGGCTCTGGAGAATATCCGTATTCTACGTGATGAAGGTATTATCGAGCGGGTACGGGATGATACTGGTCCATATTTTAATCGGCGCTGGGCGCAGTTGGCCGACCACCCGCTAGTGGGTGAGGCACGCAGCATCGGGCTGATGGGGGCCATAGAAATCGTTGCTGACAAGATCCGCAAAGAGCGCTTCCCAAAAGATTTGGGAGCGGGCGCTATCTGCCGCGATTTTTGTTTTGACAATGGTCTGGTCATGCGCGCCGTCGGTGATTCGATGATTGTTTCCCCGCCATTGGTGATGGTGCGCAAACAGTTCGATGAGTTGGTTGAAAAAGCCTGGCAAAGTCTGGACCTGACAGCAAAAACCCTGGGGCAGGCTCTATGAGCCGTAATTCAGATTGGGATAATGCTTTTAGTGCTGAGACCTTAACGGGCAAGATTGAACATGCGCCCTCCTATGCGGGTGCACTCAGCTTTCTGCGACGCAAATACAGCCGTGATCTGACCGGGGTGGACATCGCTGTAACCGGTGTTCCGCTGGATATTGCAACCAGCAACCGACCGGGCGCACGATTTGGGCCGAGAGCAATTCGGATGGCAAGCAGCAGCCTGACCTGGTGCCGGCCATGGCCGTGGGTCATCGACCCCCTGGAGCAGCTGAAAATTGTTGACTACGGTGATTGCCAATTTGATTATGGTGCGCAGCAAACGATCACACCGTGCGTCGAGAAACACATCGACGGCATCCTGGATGCCGGTGCTGCCAGCCTGGTGATGGGTGGTGATCACTTCGTCACTTACCCGGTGCTCAGGAGTTACGCAAAACACCATGGCCCATTGTCGTTGGTGCATTTTGATGCACATTCCGATAGCTGGCCTGATGACTCAATGCGGGTGGACCACGGCTCGATGTTTTATCACGCGGTGAAAGAAAACCTTGTTGACGACAGGCGATCTGTACAGATTGGTCTGCGTACGACCAATGATGAACCGTTGGAATTTAACATTCTTGACGCACGCTGGGTACACGAGCACGGGCCGGCTGCCGTGGCTGCCAGGGTAAAAGAAGTGGTCGGTGAAAATAAGGTTTACCTGAGTTTTGATATTGATTGTCTGGATCCGGCCTTTGCGCCCGGAACCGGTACACCGGTGTGCGGTGGCCTGAGTTCGTTCCAGGCACTGGAGATCATCCGCGGAATTGCAGGTATCAACCTGGTGGGGATGGATGTTGTTGAAGTTGCCCCCGCGTACGACACGGGAGATATCACAGCGTACGCTGCTGCGTCACTGGCAGCAGAGTTGCTGTGTTTGTTTGCTGCCAGGCAGACGAATTCGAGCTGAGTTATTTTATACCCGTGAAATCAACAGCATTGCCAGGGGAGTTGGAAAAGACACTGCAACTGCGGCGGATGAAGCGGATACCCTTGTTTCTGTTATTGTTAATGGCCCTTCTGTTTACCTATACCCTGCATCATCCCGTACCCTGGGTTGCCTGGGTGCATGCGTTTGCAGAAGCCGGCATGGTGGGGGCTTTGGCTGACTGGTTTGCCGTGGTCGCCCTGTTTCGGCATCCGCTGGGCATCCCCATCCCGCATACAGCCATTATCCCAAATCGTAAAAATGATCTTGGCGAAAGCATGTCACGTTTTGTCGCTGAGCATTTTCTCGAACCGGAAGTTGTGCGCAAAAAACTGCAGAACACCGAGTTGGCCGCGTTCGTGGCCAACTGGTTGCAAAGCGACAAAGGTCGACGCAACATTGAAAACCTGGTGGGCAGTGTGCTTCGTTGGGCACTCGGCGCCTTACACGAGAAACGCGTGCGTGGATTTTTGTCACGGCTGTCCAGCAAGCAGCTGGCCAATATGGACTTCGCTCCCCTGCTTGGCAGCACCCTTGAGTGGTTGGTCCGGGGTGAGAGGCATCAGCAGATTCTCACCCAGGTGCTACGTTACGCCATTGTCGTTTTGCACGACAACAAAGAAGCTATCAGGGAAAAAGTGCAGCGGGAGAGCCCATGGTGGTTACCTGGCTTTGTTGATGATCGCATCATGAAGCAGATGCTGGAGCGGGTTGAAAACCAATTGTTTTCAATGACACTGGACCCGGATCACGAACTACGTGAGCGGTTCAATCAGTGGGCACAGGATCTCGCACACAACTTGAAACACTCCCCACAGCAACAGCGATGGGGTGAAGATTTCAAACTGCAATTACTGGAAAATGATGAACTGCAGGATTACCTTTATGGTCTTTGGCGTGAATTGGCAACAGGCATTGAAGCAGATATCGACAAGCCGGAATCGGTGGTCAAATTACATGTCGGACAATGGCTCGATGGGGTTGCCGGAGAACTGCAACGCGACCAGGACATGCAAGCCTGGGTCAATGCGTGGATGGTGGACGCCATAACCCGGGTAGTAGAACGCAATCGTGCGCACATCGCGAGCCTGATCAGCGACACCGTGCAATCGTGGGATGGTGCTGACACCGGTCGACGGGTCGAGTTGGCCATTGGTCGTGATCTGCAGTTTATTCGTATTAACGGAACGCTGGTTGGCGGGCTGGTCGGCTTGTTTATACATGCCACCAAACTCTACTTTTAAGTGTTCCTGACCTTTGCCTCAAACCGATTCTTAGCCCGGTTTTTGCGTACTTTTCCTGGATCCCAGATGCGACCATTCATGACAATCCATGCACCATGGGGCAGGGACTGAACGGCCGCAACGGCACAACCGATATTGAAAATAGCATCGGAGTCGCGAAATCTGGCCGGGTTCAGCGCGCCCGTTAAAACAATGGTTTTTGCCGGGATATCGGCGAGCAAAAGAGCGGTTTCTATCATGGTGTCTGTGCCGTGGGTAACCAACACCTGGCTGGCGTTGCTGGCGGCAATTGCAGCAAAGATTACCTGCCTGTCATCTGTGGTGAAATCCAAACTGTCCTTACGCATCAAAGCCTTGACTTCGAATTCAAAGTCGACCTGCAATTGCCTGAGAATCTGTCCGATCTGGGGGTCCCCGATCTTGTAATCACTGATATCGTCAAAGTAAATCTTGTCGATTGTGCCGCCGGTAGTGACGATGAGCAATTTTTCCATATTGATTACCCGCCCTGTGTTGATGCCATTATAATACGTTGATGCTCCACCAAACCCTTAACCTGCATATTTCACCAGTCTCCCGGAGAAGGTTGCGCCGGGAGCCGGTCGAGAGACTGGCCTGGGCCATGATGGTGCTGTGCATGCTGTGGGTCATTTTTCCTGGCAATTTGCCCGCCCAGAGCCAGGCGCAGCCATCCGAAGTTGCTGTGGTCCCCGAAATACTGACCGCTCAGCCGGTGCCACCCCTGCCGAGTAGCCGGCAGATGGCCCTGGCGCTGGCCACACCGGAGTCACGCAATCAAGCGTTACTTGACCTGGCAGTTGCAGCAAACCTGCTGGACCGTGCGCACGAGGATGCTGTACCAGGTCAATCGATGTTTGCGCAGCAATTTCTTGACGACCGTGCGTGGCTGCAAAGACTGGTTGATACCTACGGATGGAAACGGCCACACAGTTCGGTACTTGACCCTGCCGCCTGGTTGGTACTGGCAAGATTGCAAGAAAATGATCTTGAGGTGGCGCCGGCAATCTTGCCGAATCATGGACCAAAAGAGGCGTTCCTTCACCAGGTTTTTCAGCGTACGGAAGAACGACAGGCGGCCGCGATCCTGCCGGTGTTACTGCTTGAATTGGAAGCTGAAGCCGTTCGCACCTGGGATGACTTCCTACAGTTTGCAAGTGCAGACAGTGCTGTTGATGCCAGTTGGGAAGAGGTTGCAAGCACCTGGTTCGGGGACCGGGATGTACTGCTTTTGACGACACCGGACAAGGCGGGTAATGACCAACGAATGTTGACAGGGGACATCCTGGAGGCCATGTCGCAATTGGTCTTGAGCACCGTTGACGCGCAACCTGCGGATGTCAGCAACGTGATTTGGATGCGCTATTCACTTCTCATGAAGTTGCCCGGTCTGGCTGCTGAAAAAAAGCAGCAGGTCAGGAACATGTTGCACATGGTCAGCCTGGTTGATGGATTACACGAAGATCGCTACTTTAGATTTGCCCAGGGCTTGCTGTCACTGGCATTCGGTTTGCTTGAGCGCTCTACCGTTCCGGATGGGGAGGACTTGCTGGTCGCCTGGCTGGTTGCGGAGCTGCCCGCGATTTCCGCCCACTACGCCAGGGACTTTGCCGGGGTTGATCCACGGCTAAATGAGGCCATGGCTACGATTTACAGTGTGCTTCAAGGAGTCGAAAGCCCATCAGGTAAAGCCGATGGTCCGGGGGGGGCACGCACGGCCCTCGTGGATTCTGTAGCCCAGCTGGCATTGCACATTTCAGACATGGGTTACTACTTCGATACGCCGGTGCGTACCCAGATTGAGCAGGGAATCAGTAACTGCGCCAATATGGTTACAAACCGGGACAGCGCAGGTGTTCCGACCATGACCCGTCGTCAGTTCGACAGTTGTATGGAAAACCTGCTGGACCTGGCTGAGCAGGAAACCAGGTCAGCTGAATTGTCCGGCAATGTGGACGGTCCGTTTACGGCAGAGACTTTGATCCGCGAATTGAACGTGCCTCCGTGGCAGCGAGTTAATTTTGCCATCGGCTACCTGCATGAAAGTAATGATGCAGCTTGCCAACCGCCCGCGTTGCCACTTCCGAACCCTTTGGAGTGGGCTGTGCTGGCCAATACGATGACGTGGTTTGCGGAATATTCGCCAGAATTATTCAATTCACCCGAAAGTGAGGCCCGCCTTGCAAGAATGCGTGGCATTGGTGAACAACTAACCCTCGACCTGGCAGAGCAAGTGGATTGTTTTTCAGTTATCGGAAATAACACCAATGACTTGATCACACGCGGTATAACAGACTATGAGCTCGCCTTGCGGCAGTTAAATACCGGGATGCGTGAAGCGGAAGCAGATTTTCGGCTGCAGCGGCTTAAGCCCGGTGCAGACGTTGTGCTCGAGGGCGATGTGGCACAAAAGACCGCCTATAGACCGGACGACCTGGTCATTGAGCCCTGCGACAGCCTTGCTGTGTGTGAAATGTCCGGGCAATTGACCACGACCCGTGCGTTGATCGGATTGTTCCCGGATCAGTACCTGCTTGCAGAGCAAAGCGGAATGGGGCGCATTGAAATTTGCTATCGCAACATGGAGTGGGTGGAACGACGTTCGGAGTTGGTAAGACCGGATGATGACAATGTTGCAGATTATTTTGGTCGGCTGGGCTTTGATCTCGTGGGGCGCTACCTGGAGGGTGGGGGAACAAGTGACATTTTCGGTTTCCGCTTTACCAGCCCCCAGGAACATCATTATTTAATTGCACAGGCGGCTACCGAGGTGCTCGAGGATAGTTGCCCGGTGGAGTGGGTGGGGAGTCGTGTTATTACCAGGTTACAGGAAAACCGCAGGGGCATCGTACCCAATCGCCTGACTTACCTGGCCGCTGCCAGGAGTGTACCTTCGCGTTTATTACAGAACAACTGGAACCGTGGTGCAGAGTGGCGTGACTGGTTTGTAACCGGCATCGGTGTTTCCACGTTGGAAGTTCCGCCTGCCCCGGATATCATGACCCGGCTGCATCTGCACTTGCAGTCTTTATATCAGGCAGAGCAGGCGGAAATCTACCGACGACTACTGCTTCCCGTCGCGAGGAACTCTGCCGGTGATGACGTATCACTGTTCGATGAAATGTCCCAGGTCTCAATTGCCAAGGCTTTGCTGCGTGGACAAATGACGTTATTTTACCCACAGTCGTTGTTCAATTCAGACCTGCTCCGTATGGCTGTTGCTGGTGATACAGGCTTGCTGGAAGACCGCACGCTGCGTCGCTTCAGGGAAGACAACGTGGCGCTGACATCAGTGAGCCGGATCGCTCTGGAACGCTTGAGAGGTCTCCAGGATGCCTGGGCAAACCAACCGGCGGGCGTACGCCGGAGTGTGTCATTGCCGCCAAGTCTGACTTATGCTCAGACGCGTCTAGATATCCTGTACAGAAACTTTTTTAGCGGTCCCCCAGAGCCACTTGGGGAAATTGAGAAAGAGAACTAGTGCACTGTTATATGATGGCTAACACGGACTCCGGTGGACGACCAATGGCGGCCTTACCATTGGCCAGAACTATGGGCCGTTCAATCAGAATAGGCGTGCGGTGCATGGCTTCAATCAGTGCTGCATCGCTGAGTTGTTCATCAGCCAGGCCCATCTGCTGATACTCCGGTTGCCCGGTCCGCATGAGTTCCCGGGGTTTAAGTCCCAGTTTCTTCAGGATTGCCCTGATCTCATCTGGAGTTGGTGGTGTTTCCAGATACAAGACGACTTCCGCTTCAACACCATTTTCTTCAAGCAATTGCAGCGTAGCACGTGATTTGGAACAGCGCGGATTGTGCAGAATTTGAACTTTCAAACTGTTAACCTTCATTGGCAATGGTGGAACCCATTATTATAGGGATATCTGGAGAGTTTTTGTGAACGTACTAGGGGGTGTTCTCAATCAGCCAACCCGCAGGGCCGGGCCTATTTTTCGCCCAACTGCGTTATCATGCGCTCAGGTAGTCTAACTGCATAGCGCTTATTCTGCCTTGCTGGGCAAAAAAATAGACTCCGGCAGAGCTGTCTGGCTGATTGAGAACGCCCCCTAGAGTCTTGCAGCAACATTTCTCGTATCAGAAGCCTGGCAAGCCAGGTCTGGCGTCACCCTGGAAATTCCCTGCTCGAGTGAATGGGATGAGGCTTTTTTCAGGTCTGTCTCCCTGTGTGAACTGAACATGCGTCAATCCTTAAAAGAAATGTACCAGGAATCAACATGATCACTATTGCTAAAACAGGTTTGGCGGCCTTGATGTTTATTGCTTCCTGCTCGCTCTTTGCTTATGACAAAGACGAACCGGTTGATTTTACCCTGCAGCAATTACATGGCGAGGAAACCAGCCTGAGCGAACTGAGGGGTAAGTGGATTGTGCTCAATTACTGGGCAACCTGGTGTGCACCGTGCCGCAAGGAAATTCCGGAGTTGTCTGCTCTGAATGACGCACGGGATGACATTATCGTGCTGGGCCTGGCATTTGAAGACACGGATATTGAAAATTTTGATAAGTTTCTCGAGGAGTTCAAACCGAGTTATCCGATACTCTTGGTCGACGTGTATGTGCCACCTGAGCCATTTGGGTCACCCCGTGTATTACCAACCACCATCATCCTTGACAAGCAGGGCCGTCCGGTAAAGACATTTTTGGGCCCCGTGACAAAGGAAGCAATTGAAGTATTCGTCGACGAGCAATAGTGCAGTCGGGCCGCCACGGGATCGCCCTGTCTTTCTTCATGACGTGTCCCGGAAGTAAGTCCGCGCACCAACAACCATACAATCTTGAGTGAGACAGTAGTCGATTAGATCAAACTTCGAACGGGTGCAAATGACTTCCTGTGAGCCGGACAGGGTCCCAGGGCTTTGAGCTGTTCAAGGTGGTGGGCAGTGGGATAGCCTTTGTGTCGGTCGAATCCATAGCCTGGGTATTTCTGGTGTAGCCCCACCATCAGGCGGTCGCGGTAAACCTTGGCAATAACTGATGCCGCTGAGATAGACGCTATTAGCCGGTCGCCGCCGACCACCGTTTCGGTTGCGTATTGCAGTACCGGCGCTTGATTGCCATCAATCAAGACGAGGGTCGGGGCGGGTCGCAGTTTTTCCACTGCCCTTTGCATTCCGTTAAGGGTTGCCTGCAGGACATTGACTTTGTCGATCTCTTCGGCTTCCACCGTCTCAATGCAGTACGCGACGGCCTGGGTTTTGATCACCGGCTCCAGACGTTCGCGTTTTACTGCCGATAGCCGTTTCGAATCATCCAGGGACGGTATAGCAAGACCAGCAGGCAAGATCACCGCAGCGACGACGACGGGCCCGGCCAACGGTCCGCGTCCGGCTTCATCGACACCAGCAATCAGCTCACTGAGCATTCTTTATATGATGGAGTACGATGGTGGCAGCGGTGGCGGCGGCGTCTGTGCGTAGCTCGCGGTGCAGATGATCAAAGCGTTGCCCGAGCTCGGTACGTAAGCCAGGTTGATCCAGCCAATCAGAAACTTCTTTCGCTATGCGCGGGCCGTTGACATCTTGCTGCGCCAGTTCAGGCACCAGCGCTTCCGAGGCCAGGATATTGGGCAGGGAAAAGAAACCACCCTTCAGCAGTCCCAATTGCTTCACCAACAGCAAAGTTAGTGCCGCCACCCGGTAACAAACAACCATTGGCCGGTTGACCAGCATGGCTTCCAGCGTAGCTGTGCCGGAGGCACAAACGACAACATCGGCAGCGGTCATGACCTGGATGCCATCTGCAGAGAACAACCGGTAGTCCAAGTGGGGGTGATTGCCCAGTTCGGCAGACAGGTAGTCACGAATTGTTTCCGTGGCAGCCGGTAACAGGAAGCACACGCCGGGGTATTGCTCATGCAAAATATCGGCGGCAGCAAGCATGGGTGCTGTCAGTCTTGTCACTTCGCTGTCGCGGCTTCCCGGAAGCAAAGCCACACACTTCCCGGTTGCTTCGATACGCAGTGATTTACGCGCCGCATTGCTGTCGTTTCGCAGCGGAATCTGGTCAGCCAGGGGGTGGCCGGTATAGTCTGCGGACACCGCTTCGCCAAGGTAGTGGACGGGCTCAAACGGGAACAGACACAAGACGCGTTCGGTGGCCTCGGCAATGGTCTTTACCCTGCCCGGACGCCAGGCCCATATGGTTGGGCTGACATAGTGAAGGACCTTGATTTCACTGGCCCTGAGTTTTTTTTCAATACCAAGGTTAAAGTCGGGGGCGTCAATTCCAATGAATACGTCGGGCTGCAGAGTCAGCAGACGACTGACCAGTTGTCGGCGCAGCTTCAATAGACGTGGCAGGTGAGAGACAACCTCAACCAGACCCATCACGGACAGCTGACTGCTATCCCACCAGCTGTCCAGACCGGCCGCCTTCATGGCGGGCCCGCCAATACCCACAAAATCAGTGCTGGGTTTTTGTTGTCGTATGGCGTGGATCAGGGCGGCACCCAGCTGATCGCCTGAAGTTTCGCCGGCAACCAGGGCGATGACCCGCCGCATTCAGGAAGTTCCGGTGTGGGTTATCAGTTTGGCTGTGTACATACCAAACGTCATTTAGCGAATAATGCCGCGCTCGGCAGAATTGAGAAAGTTCAGCAGAGGTTTCACCTCCGGGGCCTCTTCAGACATTTCAAGCAGTATCACTTTTGCTTCATCCAGTGTCCGGCCTTCACGGTATAGCGCCTTGTAGGCGCGTCGCACGTGGTTGATCTGCGCAGCCGTATAACCCCGCCGTTTGAGACCCTCTGAGTTGATGCCCTTAACCTTGGCTTTTTCGCCGGAAACCGTTACGTAGGGTGGAATACTCCGGTTAACGTGGCTGGCAAAGGACGTGAAGCTGTGCTCACCAATCGTGCAGAATTGATGAATTAAGGAATAACCGGACAGTATCGCGTGGTCGCCGACCGTTACGTGTCCAGCCAGCGAAGCATTATTGGACATGATGATATTGTCACCGAGGACACAATCATGGGCAATATGTACACAGGCCATGATCCAGTTGTTGTTACCAATTCGGGTAATACCACCCCCTTGCGCGGTGCCACGGCTAAAGGTACACAGTTCGCGAATGGTATTGTTGTCACCCACAATCAACTCAGTGTCTTCACCGGCGTACTTCATATCCTGCGGAGCCTCGCCGATTGAGGTGAACTGAAAAATGTGGTTATTCTTGCCAATGGTTGTACGTCCGGTTAATACCGCGTGTGGCCCGATCCTGCTGCCGCAATCAATTCGAACCTTTGCGTCAACAATGGAAAAAGCACCCACTTCGACATCGTCGGCAAGATCAGCTTTAGGATCAATCAATGCGGTAGGGTGAATAGTCACTTGGTCAGGGTCTCGTGGTCCGGCCTTGTTGGATCACTGGTTTTCCGCGCACAGGATTTCGCAACTGGCGGTACGCTGCCCATTGACGGTCGCGCAACATACATACTGACCCAGGCCACGCATCAAGCGAGTTTGCTCGACTTCCAGAACCAGTTGGTCTCCAGGGATGACTTTACGGTTGAACTTGGCTTTATCTATCTTGACCAGGTAGTAAACATCAGCACCCGGCTTCGACATCGCTTTGGCAACATTAGCCAATAGACCACAAGCCTGTGCCATGGACTCAAGAATCAACACACCTGGCATGATCGGATCGTCGGGAAAATGACCGGTGAAAAAGGGCTCATTAATGGTCACGTTTTTCGTTGCGGTCAGGGTTCTTTTCGGCTCCAGCGTGTAGGCGATCACGCGATCAATTAGCAAGAATGGGTAGCGGTGTGGCAACATTTTCTTGATGGCATTGATCTCTATTGGTGTGCTGATGCTTGGTTCAGTCATTTTTCTGTTTTATCCCTGCTTTTTTTTCCAGCTGTAATACACGGCGAATCAGTTTTTCAAGTTGACGTAAACCGGCAACACTCCGGCTCCACTCCCTGGATGGGCGAGCCGGTAAGGCAGCACTCCAAACCGTTCCAGGATCGGTAATCGACTTTGTCACCACAGTACAAAAATTTACGGTCGTATGGTCGGCGATCCGGATATGGCCTACTGCACCGGACGAGCCGGCAAACATGCAGTACTCTCCGATTCGCGTGCTGCCGGAGATACCAACACGACCGGCCATGGCGGTGTGGGCTCCTATCGATACATTGTGGCCAATCTGAATCTGATTATCGAGCCTTACATCGTTTCCCAGCATCGTGTCACCAATGGCGCCTCGGTCAATGGTTGTATTAGCACCAATTTCGCAATCATCACCCACCTGGACGCTGCCAAGTTGCGGTACTTTGATCCAGTGGTCTTCCTCAAATGCCATTCCAAAGCCATCCGCGCCGATGACGGCACCCGGGTGAATAACTGTCCGTTTGCCAATGACTACACCACCACAAATGGTTATGTTTGCCACCAGACGGCAACCCGAACCGACTTTGCAATCAGCGACTAGTACGCAGCCAGGTCCAATGAAACAGGCGTCTTCAATTTCGCAACCGGGACCGATTACAGCATTTGCGCCCACGTGAACATTGTTGGCGAGGGTTGTGGTTGAATCTATTTGAGCGGACGGATGAATTCCAGATTCCACTGGCCCACTCGGGTCGAAACAGTTGGCAATTTTTGCATAGCTGACATAGGGGTCATCACTGAGCAAGACATTGACCGGGCAGTTTCCGGCTTCGTCTGCAGAAACTATGACCGCTGCTGCGCGAGTACTGGTCAACTGCTCCCGATAGGTTGGATTTGCGAGAAAACTAACTTGCCTGGAGGTGGCATCCGTCAAGGTACCAATCCCGTCAATAAGGGTGTCCCCGTTCCCCTTGTATTGCAGGCTGAATTTTTCAGCTAACTCCGAGAGTGTCAAACTAACCGGCATATCGCACCAGTACTTGCATTGGGCACGGGCGATACGCGTCAGCGTAGCGTTCGTTCCCGTTGGTCCGCTTCATACTCCAATCTGAGTTGGTCCAGAATTAGCTGGGTAATATCCAGCGCTGGATCAGCGTAAACCACGGGGCTGGACAGGATCAGGTCGTAACCGTTATTGCTGGCAATTTCCCGCACGGCCTGATTGATCTGATCTTCCAGTTTCTGAACTTCCTCAGTTCGCCGAAAGGACAGCTCGTCGCGCAGATCCTCTTTTTGTCGATTGATATTGCGGTGCATTTCCCGCAACTCACGATCAAGACGGATTCTCGCATCCGTAGACAGATCGCCAATTTGCAAACGATCGTCCATGGCTTGTGCCTGACGCTCCTGGAACGCGATAGTATCGTTGCGTGGGCGAAATTCCAGATCCAGTTTTTCCCTGCCGGCCAGAACCTGCGGAGCGTTATCAAGTACCTCTTTCATGTCCACATAACCCACCCGCAGTTGCTGAGCCAGTGCAGGCGTGGCAACCACCATGATAAACAACAATAATGTGGGCAAAAACCGTCTCATAGGTGGAAATTGTACCCTTTTTGAGCGTTTGTATTAAGTCTGGCGTATATCGCCGTCTAGAAAGAGGTCCCGAAAGAAAACTGCAGACTTTCAGTGCGGTCGCCATTGAACTCCCTGAGTGGGAACGCATAATTGATAATAATGGGCCCAATTGGTGCCTGCCACGTGACCGAGATACCTGCAGAAGCCCTGAAAAGTTTGGCGTCAAAAGCGCTGAAGTTCTCATAAACATTGCCAATGTCTGCGAACAGGGCAATGCGGGAACCTCCACCCGACGTAAACGGAGTAGGAATGGCTATTTCTATACCACCAGAGACTTTGAAATCACCACCCACTGCCCGGCAATTAAGGTCTTTTGGTCCCAAAGTGTTGTCTTCAAAGCCACGAATGTCGCGTACACCACCACCGTAAAACTGCTCGAAAAATGGCAGTCCCGTATCGAGTGCAATGACTTCTTCGTCGAGACACGCCCGGTCAAATCCCACTGGTGGGGTAGTATCAAAGGGCTGAGCCAATGACGTCTTATCGTAGTTATCGTAGGAATCACCGTATCCGACCTCGCCGTGAAATGAGACCACCAGGTTCGCCCAAATGGGTACGAACTTGGAATACTTGTAGAAAAGTTTATAGAAACTGCGGGTGCTTCCAGGCAGTGAGGCTTCCAGACTCAAACGCTGCGATGAACCACGAGTTGGGTTGAGGAAATGATTACGGGTGTCTCTTGACCACGAAGCGGTTAAATCAATGCTGTCGAAGTCACGTTCGCTGTCCTCCAGTTGGCCGTTGCCGTTATGATCGAGTGACTGTGACAACGGATCAAACGGCCTGGGGATAAAGTAAGTTTCCGGGCAGGTGTCATTCCCATTGATATCGTTACACAGGGTGTTGGAAGCGTCGTCAGGATCCAGAAATTCCAGTTCCCGAACGAATGATCCAATATTCAAGTCGGTCGATCTGATACCGAGTCCGGCGCGAACAAAAGAGACTTCTGTCAATGGAATACCCATGCTCATGCCGACAGCAGCCTCGGTGCTGGTAAAGGTTGATATGTTGGCACCGGCTTGATCAAATTCCTGGAAACGCAGAAAAAATCCACGACTGACACCGTCTTCGGTCCAGTAGGGGTTTTCATAACTAACATTAATGGAGTTAATGATACTGCTGTGTGATACGGAGAATCCAACACGCTTCCCACTGCCCAGAAAATTGTCCTGTTGGACACTCAGTGACGCGATCAGTCCCTGGATTTGCGAAAACCCGAGCCCAATGGAGAAACTGCCGGCAGCTCGTTCTTTGACCGTTATAACGACATCGATCTGATCGTCCGTTCCGGGTACCGCTGGTGTTTCCACATTAACCGATTCGAAATAGGTCAGACGTTGCATTCGAATCCTGGAGCGGTCAATGGCCGCCTGCGAGAACCAGGCACCTTCAAACTGACGCATTTCCCTGCGCAATACCTCATCCTTGGTGCCGGAGTTGCCCACGAAAGTAATTTGCCTGACGTACACCCGCTTGCCCGGGTCAATAAAGTAATTAATGGTCACCAGCCGGTTGTCACGATCAATTTGAGGAATTGGATTAACATTGGCAAATGCATAACCGATATTTGCCAGCAAGGCAGTAATGTTTTCAACGCTTTGTTCCATTTTTTTGCGTGAAAATATGTCATTTTCCTGAGTTATTATCAGACGTCTCAAGGTTGCCTCATCAATTACGAGGTCACCCGTTATCTGGGTTTTTTCAATACTGTACTGTTCACCCTCGATGACATTTGCGGTGATATATATGTCCCGGTTGTTGGGGCTGATCGAAACCTGGGTGGACTCAACATTGGCGTCAATGTAGCCACGGTCCTGGTAGTAGGAGCGAATTTTTTCCAGATCTCCGGAAAGTTTCTCGCGCGAGTATTGGTCGTCTTTGGCCCAGAATTTCCAGAACGGTGGAATACTTGACTCAAATTCTTCTCTGATTTCCTTATCAGTGTAGAGCGTGTTGCCAACTATATTGATGTGTTTGACCTCAGCGGTGTCGCCTTCCTTGATGATGATGGAAATTTGTACACGGTTGCGGTCCAGGGGGGTTACACGGCTATCAACGGTCACCGCATAGCGACCCTGGCTGAAATACTGCTTGACCAGCTCCTGCTTGATACGATCCAGCGACTGCGGTTGGTAAACCTCGCCCTCCGCCAGACCTATATCAGCCAGCACGGGAAACATGGCGTCGTCTTTGATTGCTTTATTGCCTGTGAGCGATATTCGTGCGATTGCTGGTCGTTCGGCTACATTGATAACCAATATGGTGTCTTGACGCCCAAGGTCTACGCTGCTGAAAAAGCCAGTTCTGAACAGGGCTCGAAGGGCCTGGCGGCCTTTTGCGGCGGTGAGTACATCACCCGCATCCAACGGCAGATAGTTGAACACGGTGCCTTCTGAAATCCGTTGCAGGCCCTCGACCCTGATGTCGGAGATTGTAAACTCATCAAGTGCCAACGCGGGTCTGATCACGAATAGTCCGCACAGCAGGATGATCAGGGTTCTTCTCATGGTACAGGTCCGTATGGGTATCGTGGGCAGGAAGTCTATCCGACCAGCCGTAAAATGTCGTTAAAAAATGCCACGCCCATCAGACCAAACAAAGCCACCAGTCCAATGTACTGTCCCTGGGCCTGCATTTGCTCCGATACCGGGCTTCCTTTGACCAATTCTATCAGGTAGTAAAGCAAATGCCCTCCATCAAGTACAGGAATTGGGAGCAAATTGAGAATACCGAGGCTGAGGCTAATGGCACCCAGGAAAAACAAAAAACTGGACAAGCCTGCATTTGCGGAATCATTTGCAAACCGTGCAATACTGATAGGACCGGACAAGTTCCTGACCGACGCCGTTCCCGTGAGCATTCGCCCAAGTAAGCCGAGCGTGGCGCTGGTCATATGTGACATTTCAGCGAACGCGGCTGTTGTGGCTTCCAAAGGACCGTATTTGTGCAGGTAATAAGCGCGTTTGGCCTGGTCCTGCAACGCCGCGTCGGCCGGTTCGTTGGTGATACCGAGTATCAGGCGGCTTGAGAAGGTGCCGGTTTTGGTGCTTTCAGGGAATATTTCCAAGTCCAGTAGACCACCGTCACGTTCTACAGTGACCGTCAGTGGCCCATCGCTTGAACCGTGTTGTTGGACCAACGCGCCAACCCAGGCCCAGTCAGGAACATTCTCCCCGGCGACACCGGTTATACGGTCTCCTACCTTTATCCCTGCGCGGTACGCCGGACTCTGAGGGGTAACTTCGCCAACGAGCGCGGGAATTTTTAACCGCCAGGGAGTTATTCCAATAGCCTCCAGTGTCCGTTCTTCCTTGAAATTGCTATCGAGCTGACCGAGGTCCAGTAACAACTTGTGATGACTCCCGTCAGTTTGTTCTACTTCCAGCGTGACCCGGTCTCGATCCAGTGCGTGGGTAATCAGGTTGAGAAGGGCATGTGACCAGGTTTCTGTTGCTTCACCATCCACCGAAACGATGCGGTCACCAGACTTGATACCGGCAGCGGCTGCAATACCACTGGTTTCGCCAATTACAGGTCTGGATTCAGGCATCCCCACCACAAACATGAGCCAGAAGGCCAGTAAGGTAAATATCAGGTTGAATGCCGGACCTGCTATGACAATGGCAATTCGTGCCCAGACGGATTTGCGGTTGAACGCCTGGTCAAGGTCGCGCTCCTCAACTTCGCCCTCACGTTCGTCCAGCATTTTAACGTAGCCACCCAGTGGGATGGCTGCAATGACATACTCGGTACCGTCACGTCCCTTTCTTGACCACAGTGCCTTGCCAAAGCCGATAGAAAACTTGAGTACCCGGACACCCATCCGCCGGGCCACCCAAAAGTGACCGAACTCGTGGAAGGTGATCAGCAAACCAAGTGCGACCAGCAACCACCAAATTGAACCAAGAAACTCAGACATTAATCAGTCTCCGAGTGAGGTGACAATTTTTTGGGCAACCTCACGTGCCACCCGATCGTAATCCAGTACATCGTCCAGGGTTTCTATATTACCCGTCGCGCAAGTATTGAGTGCGCTAGAAACCACCGATGGTATCTGCAAAAAGCCAATACGATGCCCTAAGAAGGCCGCAACTGCAATTTCATTGGCGGCATTCAGGACGACCGGTGCACTTCCACCGGTCTCGAGCGCTTGATAGGCAAGGGCGAGACCGGGAAAACGCTCAGCGTCGGGTGGGTAAAACTCCAGCCCGTGCATGGCCGTAAGGTCGAGTCGTTCTACGCCCGCTTCAATTCGATCAGGCCAGGCCAGTGCATTTGCAATGGGTGTGCGCATGTCGGGCATACCCAGTTGCGCCAGCACCGAGCCATCCTGATAAGCCACCATGGAATGCACAATGCTTTGCGGGTGGATAATGACGTCAATCTGGTCGGGTCGTGCATCGAACAGCCAGCTTGCTTCAATCACCTCCAAGCCTTTATTCATCAAGGTGGCTGAGTCGATAGATATTTTCTTTCCCATATTCCAGTTGGGGTGATTGCAAGCCTGCTCCGGCGTTACGTGGTGCAAGTCTTTGCTTGGCGTGTGCAGAAACGGGCCACCAGATGCCGTCAAAACCAGCTTCTCAACACCAGCACTTTCAAGACCCGCCTCCAGATCTGGCGGCAAGACCTGGAACAGTGCGTTGTGCTCGGAGTCAACCGGAATAATCGTCGAGTTGTGTTCGCCGGCAGCCGCGCGAAATAACTCTCCTGCGATAACCATTGACTCCTTGTTGGCCAGCAACAGGCGCTTGCCACTCTGTACCGCCCGCAATGTGGGTTCGAGCCCGGCCGCGCCGACAATCGCGGCCATGACAGTATCAGTTTCATCCAGACAGGCAGCCGTACCCGCTGCGCTGTCGCCCGCGAGAACTTCAGATTTGCAACCCAGGCCGTTAAGAGCTGATTGCAGGTCTTTGGCTTTCGTGTCGTCGCTGATAGCCGCAAAACGGGCGCCAAACTGATGGCATTGTTCTGCAAGGCGGGTGACGTTGGCGTGTGCGCAAAGGGCGACAACATTGAAACGGTCGGGGTGGTGAGCAAGCACATTGAGTGTGCTTTCGCCAATCGAACCCGTTGAACCCAATACTGTAATACCCTGGCTTTGCAACGATTAGCTCCTCAGATTTCCGCGATCAGCAGGCCTAAACCGAAAAATGGGGCCGCTGCCAGCAAGCTGTCGAGTCTGTCCAGAATTCCACCATGGCCCGGTAGAAGGTTACCGGAGTCCTTACATCCAGTTACGCGCTTGTGCAGTGATATCAGCAAATCACCACCAACGGACACAAGGGCAATCAACAGACTTAGTAATATGAGCCTGGTTGCCGAAATGGGAGTCAGTGGCATCCAGTGGGCTGCCAACAATGCCACCAGTGGGGCCAATACCAGCCCGCCCAGAAGACCAGCGAGTGTCTTGCCGGGACTAATCTTTGGCGCCAGCTTTTTCCGGCCATAAGCCTTGCCAAAAAAATAAGCACCTGTATCGGCCGCCCACACGATTAACAATAACAACAAAAGCAACCAGGACCCCTCGGGTCGGGTGCGTAACCAAGTGAGTGCAAACCAGGCCGCAGAGATGGACACCAGCGCTGTAAAAAAGGAAACAGATCGGAAAAGGCGATTGGGTGTGCTCTGTATGCGAAAAAGTGGTAAACGCATCAACATCACGAGCCAGGCCACACAACTGGCTGACAGGTACAGCCATGCAGCTTCATTCAAGTGGTCAACGAACAGGTACAACAGCGCAATTACCATGGCTTGCAGTGCCACCAGAAAATAACCGTACACATGGCCCGAGAAACCCGCAATACGCGTGTACTCGTAGCTACCGGCCAATAGCAGAATCGATATGAAAGCCAGAAACCACGGTTCTGGCAATGCGAAAATTGCCGCAAGGGCAAGAGGTAACAGAAGCAATGCGGTTAATACGCGTTGCTTAAGCATCGGAGCTGCCTGTGAGCTGCTCGCTGGTATACCCGAAGCGGCGCTCACGAGACTGGAAAGCCGTGATCGCCTGATCCAGCTCGTGTTCATCAAAATCGGGCCACAGCACGGGGGTGAAATAGAACTCAGTGTATGCTGATTGCCAAAGTAAAAAATTACTGATGCGCATCTCACCGCCGGTACGTATGAACAGATCAGGATCAGGTGATTCCGCGAGCGCAAGAAAGTTGCCAAACTGCTGCTCGTCAATTTCGCCGGAGACCAGTTTTCCATCTGCAAAGGATTGCGCCATGCGCCTCGCTGCCTGCGTGATGTCCCAGCGACCGCCATAGTTGGCCGCAATATTAACCACCAGCTTGGTGTTGTTGGCGGTAAGCGTCTCGGCTGCCAGCATTTTTTCCTGCAGGGTGGATGTAAAACCAGTTTTGTCGCCGATAAATCGAAGGCGCACCCCATTTTGATGCAGCTCACTGGCTTCTTTGTCAAGCGCACGCAAAAATAATTCCATCAAATTCGATATTTCGTGCGCCGGCCGACCCCAGTTTTCACTGGAGAATGCAAATACTGTCAGGGTGCCGATGCCCCGGCGAACGCAATGTTCGACCACTGCGCGCAAGGCTTTTTGACCTGCGCGGTGGCCCAATTTGCGGGGCTGGTGTCTTTTCTTGGCCCAACGGCCGTTGCCATCCATGACGATAGCGATATGGGCAGGTAGACTTGGTGGTGTACTCACAGACCGCCGTAATCAGGCATCAAAAATCCAGTAATTCCTGTTCTTTTTGTGCCACAACTTTGTCAACCATCACGATGTGCTGGTCCGTGATTTGCTGAATTTCCTTTTCAGACCGGTGATCGTCATCTTCGGAGATTTCCTTATTCTTCAGCAGTTCTTTCATGTGGTGGTTCGCATCCCGGCGAATATTACGCACGGCAACTTTTGTGTTTTCACCTTCATGGTGGACCACTTTACCCAGCTCTACTCGCCGTTCTTCGGTCAGTGGGGGGAGGGGAATACGAATTATGGTTCCTGCCGTAACCGGATTGAGTCCGAGATCCGAGGTCATGATGGCTTTTTCAAGTGCTTTTACCATGGTCTTGTCCCAGGCTGTAACTGCGAGCGTACGGGCATCCTCGACGGAAACACTGGCAGCCTGACTGATGGGTACATCGCTGCCGTAATAATCTACGTGCACGTGCTCCAGCAGACTTGGATGTGCACGACCGGTGCGGATTTTGGCCAGTTCGGTACGCAGCGAATCCAGACTTTTGTGCATACGGATTCGTGCATCTTTTTTAATGTCTTCAATCATCATTTTCTCCCGGTGTGGCTGTCTCGTGTTATCAAATCTGCTACGGAAGCTCTAACGTCGTGAACCCATCAACAAATGATGGTGCCGACATTTTTTCCATTGACAATACGCATCAGGTTTCCACTGCCAAAAACATTAAAAACCCTGATGGGCATAGCCTGGTCACGACACAGTACGATGGCATTGGCATCCATGACACCCAGTTTACCCTCAATGACTTTGTCGTAACTAAGGGAATCGTACAAGTGTGCGTCCTGATGGGTGTTTGGATCAGCAGAAAAAACACCATCAACTTTGGTGGCCTTCAAAACCATATCTGCGCCGATCTCTATGGCCCGCAAAGCGGCAGCGGTGTCTGTGGTGAAAAACGGATTTCCGGTGCCACCGGCGATAATGACAACACGTCCTTTTTCAAGGTGCCGTGTTGCACGGCGGCGAATGTAGTCTTCGCTCACATCATGAACAGAAATCGCTGACATTACGCGTGCTTCTACACCGGTCTTTTCAAGTGCATCCTGCAAAGCCAGTGAGTTCATCAGGGTTGCCAGCATTCCCATGTGATCCCCGGTGACGCGATCAATCCCGGCTTCAGCCAATCCGGCACCACGAAATATGTTGCCGCCACCAATGACGATAGCAACTTGTACACCGGCTTCCAGCACTTCCTGTATTTCTTTGGCGATCCGGCCGATGATGATTGGGTCTATACCATAGTCTTCCTCGCCAAGAAGTGCCTCACCGCTCAGCTTCAGAAGGATACGTTTGTAGGTTGTTTTAGCCACCTTTTACCTGCTGCATGACCTCGTCTGCGAAGTTGTCTTGCTTTTTCTCGACGCCTTCGCCCACGGCTAGGCGGGTAAATCCTTTCACAGAGGCACCCTTGTTAGCAAGCAGTTTGGAAACCGTGACATCGCCGTCTTTAACAAAGGGCTGGCCCAGAAGGGTTATCTCTGACAGGAACTTCTTCAGACGCCCGCTTACCATTTTTTCAATGATTTCCGCTGGTTTGCCACTGTCCTGTGCCTGTGTGACCAGAAAATCCTTTTCTTTTTGCAAGACCCGTGCGGGTACGTCATTTTCGTCGACATAAGCCGGATTCAGCGCTGCGACGTGCATGGCAATATCACGTGCCAACTCGTCGTCACCACCTTCAGTTTCAACCAGCACACCAATGCGTCCACCGTGTACGTAAGCGCCGATATTACCCGTCGCTGAAACACGTGAGAGACGACGAACCTGAACATTCTCACCAATCTTGGCAACCAGGGCCTGGCGCCGCATTTCAAGGCTCTCGCCATCAGAGTCCGTTGTCATCAAGGCCTCAACGTCCGTTGAGGAACTTGCCAGTGCGTTGCTGGCAACCGCATTGGCAAACGCCAGAAAGTTTTCATCCTTGGCTACAAAGTCAGTTTCACAATTGACCTCAACCAGGACAGCTTCAGAACTGGTCTCACTGGAAGCCAGAATGACCTTTCCTTCAGCCGCAATCCGGCTGGCTTTTTTGTCGGCCTGGATCAGACCGGACTTACGCAGATGCTCCGCTGCAGCTTCCAGGTCACCATCGGTTTCAACCAGTGCCTTCTTGCATTCCATCATGCCAGCCCCGGTGCGCTCGCGAAGTTCTTTAACCATTGAGGCAGTTACTGCCATCTCCATATTCCTTCTTCAAATTAGTACAAACTGCCCATCACACCTTCTTGCTGCAGATGGGACATCCACATTCAGATCATTTTTTGGCGACTTTTTTTGCAAGCTTTTTCTTGGCCGTTTTTTTCTTTGCCACTTTTTTCTTGGCCACTTTCTTTTTTGTCACCTTTTTCTTGGCTATTTTCTTTTTCGCTACCTTTTTCTTGCTGGCAGGTTCCTTGATTGCCGAAGCCGCTGGTTTTGGGTCTTCAGAAACTTTGGCCTCAGAGGTTTCGTCCGTTGTAGTTTCAGCTTCAATGCCTGCAGGTTCCTCCACGGGTGGAGTGTCAGCATCTTCGGTGACTTTCTCCACTGGCACTTCAGCGACTTCTGCCGGCTTAGCCTCGACAGTCTCCGCGCGCTTTTGAGGCTCGGCCTCGGTTGTCTCGGCCTTTGTCTCGGCTTTTGTCTCGGCTTTTGTCTCGGTCTGGTCGAGATCATCGCTTACGACGGCGTCGGTCTTTTCTGCGACTACAGGTGGTTTTTTCACCACAACCTTCTTTGCAATCTTTTTCTTTGTTGCCTTAGTTGCTGGTGCCTTTTGGTCCTTCTTGGCCCGCTTGATTGGGTTACCGTGCTCATCCAACTCTACAAACTCATCCTGGTCTTCAACCTGGGGCACTGAGGCACGGCCCTCTAACACAGCGTCGGCAGCCTGCTGTGCGTACAGACGTATGGAGCGGATCGCGTCGTCGTTACCAGGGATCACGTAGTCGATGTCTATCGGTGAGCAATTCGTGTCAACCACACCAACTACCGGAATCCCCAGTTTGCGTGCTTCTTTCACAGCGATGTCTTCATGACCAACGTCCACAACAAACATGGCACTGGGCAGACCCTTCATGTCTTTTATGCCACCGAGGCTCTTTTCCAGCTTGGCCCGCTCACGGGTTAACTGCAGAACCTCTTTTTTGACCAGACGTGCGAATGATCCATCTTCTTCCATTTGCTCCAACTGTCTCAGGCGCTTAATGGACTGGCGGATGGTTCGGAAATTGGTCAACATGCCACCCAGCCAGCGGTGGGACACAAATGGCATACCACATCGTTGTGCTTCTTCCTGAATCGATTTCGAAGCTGCCCGCTTGGTGCCGACAAAAATAATACTGCCACGTTTGGCAGCGACACCACCTATGAAATTCATCGCATCCACCAGCATTGGAAGTGATTTTTCTAGGTTAATGATGTGGATTTTTCCACGTGATCCAAAAATGAATGGTGCCATTTTTGGATCCCAGTAACGGGTCTGGTGACCGAAGTGAACGCCAGCTTCAAGCATTTGACGCATGGTGATTTTAGACATTGATTAAATCCTTCATACAGCCAGAACCCAGCAACCCATGTTCTCTGGTTGCTGACTTCCCGGGTTAGTCCTCCACATACCCTGTCCGGAAACCCCGTCGTTGCGGGGCACCCAACCGAACGGTTGCGGTATGTGTGCGTATTTGATGTCGCGTAATCAGCAGTTTAAAACTGCAGTTTTTGACACCCCGATTTCCGGTCGCTCGTGCGCGTTCCGGAGAGCAGGACTTTATACCAGAAATGCCTGAAATAGGCAATGCATGGCGTATCACATATCTCGCGGTGCAGGGTAGAAAAGAATGTGTCTGAGGGGCGCTGTAAGTCGGCGTGTCTCTATGTCGGCGCGTCTAGGAGGCCAACTCTCGCTTGACGGCATCCAGCCATATTTTCTGACTTTTGCGAAAGTGCTGTGGTGCGAGTTTTGCGTCGTTGACTATGGACTCCAACTCCTTCGTGGATGCTTCCGCGTTGTTTGCCTTACCCAGACACAAAGCCAGTCTGTATCTGGCCTCCACGCCCGGAAAGTATCCGGACACTGCCGAGTACTCACGCACAGCCACGTCGATTTGATCATTGTCCTCAAGTGCGCGAGCGTACAACAGGTGCCCTTCGGCGGAACGAAAATCCGGGTTGTGTTTCTGCAATGTCTCGAGTGTTTGTACCGCCTCTCCCGATCGTTTTTGTTCAAATTGTATCCGGGCTTTGACCAGCAACAGCGTTGGTTCGGTTGCAAATAGTCCCTTGAGAGCCTGATTTGCGATTTCTTCGGCTTTGATCATGTCACCTGATTCGATCAAGGCTTCGGCGTAGCGGCGGCCGTTGTCGACATTGGGTGATTGCTGCCACGCCGCTTCCTGCTGTCTCAGGTTTGCGCCTGGCTGCAAGGTTTTCCTGACTCCCCTGAGCGTGCGCTGTCCGGAGATGCTACCTGTAAATTCCGGAATCAGTTCAATGGCAACGTACGCAAGCCCGCCAATTAAAGGCATGAATATCAGCAACATGATCCAGTAACGGCTACGGCCGGTTTTGAGCACATGTACAATCAGCCCCAGCTGTATGAGCCAGATCAGGACAGAGGTTGTTTGAATATTTGCCATACAGTTAAAATTTAAATGAGTTTTGTGATATTTACCACTGTTTTTACTGCAATTTGTCTTTTTTGTGGTTTCTTGTATATACTTGCAAGTCTGGTAGTTTAGACAGTAGGTTCAGTTTCCGTTGTTGGGCATACTAAATCACGTCTAATTATCGGGAAAAAGGATTTGCAGGATGCAGGTTCTAGAGTCAGTACAGGGATTTTGTCCACCAGTTTTTGAATCCCGAGAAAGAATAAGGCTTGCGCAAGGTAGCGCAGGAAGATGTGTCTGTCACCTCAATTCGTGCTTTTACGCGAATTTCAGGGTCGACCATCAGGAGTTGTGAAACAAGGAGGTTTCAGGTGAGAAATTTCGTTTGGGAAGAAAGGTGTTTTCGGTTTACGGACCAAAGTTACGGTTCAGTCGGTCTGAAAGTCACAACCGTGTTGTTATGGGTATCGCTTTTGGCGCTGGTACTCCTCACAAGTGGTACTGGCTTTGCCGCATCTCTCGGCATGGTCATGGACAACAAGTCTTTCGAATTACGTGTTTTCAATGCCGATACGGACGTGGTTGTGACCAGTCTTAAAACCACTACCAGCCAGCTTAGCGGAGATTGTGCATTGAGTGCAGATGAGTCTGTAGGCTTTTCAAGCCACGCGGACAATCATATCTCGGTGTATGACCTGGCGATGCCGGTCGCTACCGCCGAGGTCGATACCACGAGTATCGAAATCAGCAACGCAGGAGTGGATATGTCACTGAGTCCGGATGGCAGCCTGTTGGTCAGTGCCGGGGCCGGGATTGTCTACGAGCCCCTGTCGATCATTGATACCGTGACAAAAACTGAAGTTGCAGTCGCTGCACCCTTTCTGAACCATACTTCTGCAGAATTTTGTGATGACGGCACCTTGCTGGTCACCACCACCTATGGTGATTCGTTTGCCAAGCCATTTGATAATGCCATCTACGATGCACGCTTGAATCTTGTCGGTGAATTGCAATTGGGTGGTAACCGTCTTAGCAGCGGTGCCCAACCCAACAATGGCAGTTGTGCACCCGGCTCCAGGGCAGGTGTATTACTTGACCGCGAAGCCGGATTGACCTCGTTTACCCTGCCTGGACTGGAGCAGGCAGATTTTGCCAAACTACGTGGCAAGACAGCGGTCGCTGCGGTCTTCAATTATGTCGGTGACCGGTTGTATGTCCGGACCACAGAAACGGTTGAAGCATTTGATTTCAACCCGCTCAATGGCGCCATGCGTCGAGACTGGGTGCGCACGGTAGCGTACTCATCTGAGTATTTTGGGATTGACCAGATTGCCTTGCATCCCGATACCGGTAAGCTGTATGTGGATGGTGGCCAGGAGATGTTGATCCTGGATACCGAGACCGGGATTCAGAATGCATCGATCAACGGTGGCGATACCACCGGTATTTGCTTTGCCAATCGTGCACCGCGCACACCGATCAAAGATCTCGTTTTCAACGCACCCTGATAACTTTACTGCGACAGGGCCAGATCAACGATCATGGCCTGCAGAAAACGCGCCGCTTCTCCGCCCGTGCAGGCGCGGTGATCAAACGTCAATGAAAGCGGGATGACACGGTGAACCTCGAGACCACCCATCACCGGCACCACCTCGTGCCTTGCCTTGCCTGAGGCAATGATGCAAACGCACGGTGGGGTAATGATCGGGGTTGCGTAACGGCCGGCAAACATACCGAAATTGGACAGCATTATTGTGTAGTCTTTCAGATCCGCGGGCGGAATTGTGCGGTTCTCAACGTTATGTTTCAAGCGATTGACAGATTCCCGAATCCTGTCGGCAGACCCCATGTGGACCGCACGTAGGGCGGCCGCAAATAAACCGTCTTGCGTATCCACTGCCATACCCACATCCATACGCTTATGAATCATTCGCAGATTCCGTTCGGCGTCATACCAGGCGTTTAGCCCCGGTTCGGTTCTCGCACCGGCCCACATGGAACGTAACAGGCGGACAGTCATGTCCTGACCAGGAACCCATTGGTGTATGTCGGCATCGTCCATTAAAGAAGTAGGTACGACCTGTGCATGTGACTCCGACATGACCCTGGCCATGGTGCGTCGTGGACCACGCACAGGCTCCCACTCCCCACTGGGTGGTTCATGAGATGCGGCGGGCATTGATCTTGGCGCCCTGGCAGGTTGAGGGTTGTTTGCAGCGTTTTCGACATCTGCACGCGTGACGACACCGTTCTTGCCTGAAGGTACCAGGGTGGCGAGATTGACACTGAGTTTACGCGCCAGGGCACGTACTGCGGGCGACACTTTAACGTCCCCTACGGTTGCCAGGCTATCGCTGACCAGGGTATCTGACGTTTCTACCGAGCCCACGACGGTTCCAGAATCTTCACGCGCCGCATCGCTCCTGGTTGTGTCGTCCTGCTTTCCTGGTTCAGGGTCATCCTCTGCCGGGTCTTCTGCGGCAGTGGCCGCGCCTTCCACGTCAAACTCTGCCAATGGCTTCCCGGTTTCAATGACATCTCCTGATTCGCCATGCTGCCTGGTGAGTTTTCCTGTAAACGGGCTGGGAACTTCCACCACCGCCTTTGCCGTCTCCATCGAAACCAGTGGCTCATCCAGGGTGACATGATCGCCTTCATTAGCGTGCCATTCAATGATTTCTGCATCTGGGAGACCTTCACCCAGATCCGGTAAATTAAAAACTTTCATTAGACCTCCATGACCGCATTGACGGCGTCCAAAATACGCTTAACTCCAGGCATGTACTGCATTTCCATTTTATACAGGGGCATGATGGAATCGTATCCCGTCACACGTTTGATCGGTGCGTGCAGGTTATAGATGCCGGTATCTGCCAGTCCAGCAGCGATTTCTGCGCCAACACCACACATGCGCGCAGCTTCATGAACGATGACACAGCGGCCGGTTTTTTCTACAGATTCCAGTATCGTGTCCATATCCAATGGGCTGATGGTTGCCACATCGATTACCTCGGCACTCACACCCTGTTGGGCTAACAGCTCGGCAGCTTCCAGGGTTTCCTTGATCATTGAGCCCCAACTCACCAGGGTAATGTCTGAACCGTCGCGTAACACATAACAGACATCCAGCGGCAGGTCCTGGCCGTCGTCCGCGACCTCTTCTTTACTGAGTCGGTAAAGTCGTTTGGGCTCGAGAAAAATTACCGGATCCGGCTCACGAATGGCGGCCAATAACAAACCGTAGGCACGTGATGGTGATGATGGAATAACGACGCGAATACCTGGAATGTGCGCGAATATGGCCTCTGTGCTTTCTGAATGAAGCTCAGGGGCATGAATGCCACCTCCGAATGGGGCTCGCAGCACCATCGGACAGGACAGTCTTCCACGGGTGCGGTGCCGCATACGGGCTGCGTGACAGACCAGCTGTTCCACCATCGGATAGACAAAACCCATGAACTGGGCCTCTATAACCGGCTTTAAACCCTGCGCAGACATGCCAACCGCCAAACCGGCTATCATGCCCTCTGCCAGCGGTGTGTCGATGACCCGTCGGGAGCCGAATTTCTCCTCAAGCCCACTGGTTGCCCTGAAAACACCACCGTTGATGCCAACGTCCTCACCCATTACCACCACTGACTCGTCGTTTGCCATTTCCCGCGACAGCGCCAGGGAAATGGCTTCCACCATTGCGACACCGGCCATCAGCTCAACTCCCGCAAGGCACGTGCACGTTGTGCTTCAATTTCTGCCGGCAGGTTGGCGAACAGGTGGTCAAACATGCTTTCGGTCGCAGGTTTACCCACGGCCTGGTATTCCCTTACCGCAGCCTCGACCTCCCGGTCTGCCTCTGCGAGTAACTCCAGCTCTTTTTCATCATCCCAGCCACCCTGGGACTGGAGATAGCTACGCAATCGACTGACGGGCTCCAGTTGCCATGCTTTCTCTACCTCTTCGTCGGCCCGGTAGCGGCGTGCGTCATCCGCTGTCGTGTGGTCGGCAAGCCGGTAGGTGATCATTTCAATGATCGTGGGTCCCTTGCCCGCGCGTGCCTGCTCAATGGCCTGTACCATGGCCCAGTGGCAGGCAATAATGTCGTTGCCGTCTACCTGGATGGAAGGTAAACCACCAGCGATTCCTTTTTGAGCCAGCGTTTTGGCAGAGTTCTGCTTACTGCGTGGAACAGAAATGGCCCATTGGTTATTGACTATGGCCAGCACCAGCGGTAGCTGGAACGCGCTGGCGGCATTGATTGCTTCCAGAAAATCGCCTTTGGAACTGCCGCCGTCGCCAATGGTGGCAACCGCGACGCGTTTTTCGTCGCGCAGTTTAAAAGCCAGTGCGGCACCCGCGGCGTGCATACATTGAGTAGCAATGGGCACACACCAGGCAAAGTCGTGTCTGGGGCCGGAGAAATCGCTGCCACGTTCATCACCTCCCCAATAGGTCAGAACCTCTGACATTTTGACGCCACGGCAAAACTGTGCCCCATACTCACGGTATGAGGGGGCAAAACAATCTTCCGGCTGCATCGCGTTGCCAATGGAAACATGGGCCGCCTCATGTCCCAGGCAGGAGGCATAGGTTCCCATTTTTCCGGTCCGTTGCAGGGCTACGGCTTTCTTGTCAAAGGCACGTGTCGTTACCATTAAACGGTACAGGGACTGTAGTTTGTCCATGTCTTTTGCCAGTGGCGGTACATCTTCGGATATCAATTGGCCGTCGGCGGCCAGAAACTGGTGAAAATCGATTTTGAATGAGGCAACAGTGGCCGGCATGTGGATATCCTTGTTCGTTACGTACAAAGCTGGATCGGATGTGTGGCAGCCGCGCTTGACAGTGCACGGGTAAAGCCACCCATTATACTTTGATCTGAGTCTACAGAGAAACTCCCAACCCGCCTTGCAGCTAAACCTGACGGGGTTTTAATGATTGACTCAGAGACAAAACCAGCGATGATAGCCACATGAACATTGAAAATCGATTTGACCCGTCAGAACCGTTGACCGACATCCAGATACGGGTGCTCGGCTGTTTGTTGGAAAAGAAGGAGACCACACCGGAACAATACCCGCTGACCCTGAACGCATTGCGCAATGCCTGCAACCAGAAAACTGCACGTAGCCCCGTCAGTAATTATACCGAGGGTGAAATCGGACATACACTCCGGGAACTGGAGACCATCGGTTTTGTTCGTGAGGCCTGGGGTGCAAGGGTCGCCAAGTACGAACACCTGGCCGGTAAGGTGTTGGGTCTGCACAGCAAGGGGCTGGCCCTGCTTTGTCCCTTGCTGCTGCGTGGCCCGCAAACACCGGGCGAACTGAAATCTCATTCCCATCGTCTGTACGCATTTGACGATCTCGATGACGTGCACTACATGTTGGAGCGTCTTTCCGAACATGAACCGGCATTGGTGCGCGTACTGCCCCGTCAACCTGGACAAAAGGAAGAACGTTATGTACACCTTATGGCTGGCGAGCCGGATGTTGCGGCGCTGGCGACAGTCGTGAGCCGGGCCCCCAAAAGCGGTCTGGAGACGCGTGTAGAGGCCCTGGAGCAGGCACTGGAAGAGCTCAGGGAAAGACTGCAAAAATTTGAAGAATAGACAGTAGGACCGGCGAGTTTGCCGACGACTCTCTTGGAGGAAGCACTGACCCCCTTTCTTCAATCCATGGAGAAAGGGGGCCAGAAGCGACCAACCGAGATTTAACGATCGGATAAGGTGAGCAGGAAGCTGATCAGGTCCGCTTCTTCTTCAGCCGTTAAACCCAGGTCACCCACGCCACCCCTGCGGGTAACATTTTCGGCAACTTCGGGTGGGGCGAATGTTGCTTCAACATCACGTACATTGTAAAAGTGCACGACCTCTTCAAGGGTTTGAAAAACGCCATTGTGCATGTAGGGTGCTGTTTCCTGAACATTACGCAGTGTGGGTACCCTGAACTTGCCGTTTTCCCGTGGGATATCTACTACCGCGCCCAAACCGTTGTCGATGAAGTCAAAGCCGGCGGGATTGAATGCAGGGCCCACTGTATAGAAGGGATTGCCGGGGTTCGCGGGCACACCGATATTGGCGTAACTGAAGTCAGAAAATACCTCTCGTTCATTGCGACCACGTCCATTGTTTGATCGGTGACAAACCACACATTGGGCACGTCCAAAAAATAGCCTTGCACCCCGCTGCTCCGCCGGTGTTCGTGTCTCTTCCCCGGCTTGCACGGCATCGTGCTTTGAGTTGAATGGTGACACTTCATCACTTCGCTCAAATGCGGCAATGGCATTGGCCAGGTGGTCGTAGGCAGCATCCGTCGTATCCAGAGCGTCAGTTCCAAAGACGTCAAGAAAATCTTGCGCATAGAATGCATTTCTTACGGACTCAATAACCGTTGCGGCATCTGGATTATTCATTTCCAGAGCGCCCAGGAATGGTCTTTTGGCCTGTTCAGCCAGGCTATCTACCCTCCCGTCCAGAAATAGCCCACCGGTAAAACCTCGGCGGCCACGATCGAAAAACAGCGGTGGTACAAAAGCCGCATAACTTGCTGTTGGTGAATTGCGGCTACCGAAACGGCCACCAATGATGCCTTCGGAAGTGGGTAAATGGTCATCAGGGTCGGCGAAGCCGGCAGCGGGATCGTGACAACTCGCACAGGATAGACCCGCTGGTGAGGAGAGGTTTGTGTCAAAAAACAGTTGCCTGCCCAAGGCCACCAGTTCGGCGGAATCAGCAGGTGACTGTTGTGGTGGTACACAGGGGCGTTGTCCCCCGCCGGGCTGTCCCCCGCCACGTTGTCCCCCATCAGCTTGTCCCCCACCAGGTTGTCCCCCACCAGTCTGTCCCCCACCAGTCTGTCCCCCCCCGGGTCGTCCCCTGCCAGGTTGTCCCCCGGGAGCTTGTCCTCCAGCGGGTTGCTCGCAGACAGCACCCGGTGGTGGGCCTGGCGGTGGCCCTGGAGGGTTCTGCGCTTCTGCAATCGTGGATAAGAGAGAAAGGCAGGGTGCAAAGGCGGCAGTTAACAAAACACTTTGTATTTTAGATGACATCATGATTCTCCTGAATGACTTACTAGAGTGTTCACCCGTTTGACTCACACCTAATTGAGATCATGTGTGGGTGAACATCGAGAAAAATGCTCCGCAACATATTGAGCATCGAGAGCAATGCTAATGATCAAATTAGGAGAACCGCGGAAGGAAATGTGAAGAAAATAGGGAGATTAAAACGATCCAGATGAAATCTGTAATTTTGCCGTAAATATTAATTTGGCCTAATGGCTGTGCTTGGCCGGAAGCCGCCCTATGCCGTATACCAAAACGTGCCCAATAATATGCCATGAATGATGGGAGCTGGACGTCAAGGCCCGATTAGAGAAGAGGACAATGGGAGCACTCGGAGGTCAATGCTCATGTCGTAATTTCCCCAATTTCACGTTCGATGGAGTTTTCTGGTATGGGCCGTGAGCACGTCCAACGTAAGTTATCCTCTTGCCAGCTTACGGTATGCGATGGCGGGAGCGCCCAACATCATGCCTGCAGCAAAGGCCATGAAGAGGAAGACAATCCCGTTGGCGGCGACAAAGGCAGGTCTGCTATATGTGTAAATATAGAGCTCAAGTATCTGCCTCGGTCCGCCATGAAAGATTTGAGAAGAATCGGGTTCACTGACGACTATTACCGAGCCATCATCTGTCCCATAAAGCCCAAGGACAGTCTCCATCGAAATCAGACCGACAATCAAGACCGGAAGTCCGGTTAGAAGCATGATGACAAGTAGACGAAATCCGTTGTGTTTGGAGAGCGCAAGACATTTGCCAAAGTTCAGCGAGCCGCTCACAACGACGTCGATGGGAACGATCGAAAGACGAACGCCAACATAGCCAAGCGCGATTATGACGGGAGACCACAGCAGGATCACTGCTCCAGATTCCATGAAGACGATAAAAGCGATCCCCGCGAGAATGAGTATGACGGGAAGCTGGCCCAACATGTAGCCAAGCGTGGTGGTGTTAATACGGACCAGCCACAGCCGCTCACCGTGTGTGACGTGGCGAATGATCGGCACGGCAATCAATGCAAAAAACAGCAAGACAGCAACCAGGATAATCAAGACACCAAGCAGAATATTGAGAATTGAAGCAATTGTGTAATCAGTGGACACTCCGGATTGTGCAAAGAGAGAAAACACGGCAAAGCTACCAGTGGCTTGAAGGACCAGAAACATCAAAGGTTCAACGAGAACCGAAGCGACAAGCGTAAGTACGAATAGCGACGGGAACTTCCTGAATGCAAATGTGAAGGCATCGGTTACTGTTTGAATTACAAATAGTCTAGACCGCATATTGCGCTCCATCAGGAGGCCCTCATCTCTTCTTTGCGAGAATTCCCTTCACATGCATTGGGATGCGAATAATCGAGACTACGGCCATGATTGCTGCTGCCCATCATGGGAAAGCACCCCGTCCATGAGATCAATGACTTATTATCTCATGTAGCCCTGCTATTTACGGGAGTTTTTCAACACAATTGGCCGTTAGCTGACGTCTAAGACAAATAGAATTCAGTAAACTGAGGGTCCGCTTCCGGCCAGGAGCAGCCCTTCGGGAACGTGTGGAAAAGGACGGTTAATTAAACACCTCAAATCACGTACCGACGCACCCCATCTGCTTGGGGGACCTTTAGCCGCATCCCGGCTCTCAGGTTCCCTTCCTGCTCCCCGTCGGGGTGTTCTGTTACTTACTAATTCCTTGATGTATATCAATGCGCAAGTTTTAACTCAGCGTAGCATTGCGTGTGACATCCATCCTCGTGGAACAGCAATTCTGGGGAGGAAACCATGCGTCCCATCATCCTGATTCTCGCCGGTCTTCTATTGGCACCCATTGCGAACGTCACAGCCGGAGAGCTACCTTCTCTCGAAGCCGGTCAAAGTGTAACAGTATGGAAACGTAATCCCGACGTCGGCGGATTTCGCGCTACAGTCGTTAGAATTGACAGTGAAACCATTACTCTGGAGTACCTGTCACAAACGATTAATAATCCTCTGGCAAAGAACAGAATAAAAAGGGGTTCAATTATCGCAGTGCCTTTGGTAGACATTGTGAAAATCAAAGTGAAGAGCAAGCCAATAAGCAGGGAAAGTGAGCTTACGATAGCTTACATCGGTTTAGTGGCACTGCTTCTTTTGCCGGTAGTTCTGTGGTCGTTCTTCTTCTATAAGTATGACAAGGAGCAGAGACGGCAACGATTCCAGATGGTGAGAGTCCCCCTAATGACCTTCTTAGGTGGAATTGTGGGCATTTTCGTCGGAGGGGCACTGAACGCCATCATGGGTTTGGAGAATTATGAGTGGGGTGCACGCGGTGGCACCGGTGGAATCCCAGCGGATACTGTCAGTTTCATTGGGTGTATGTTGACCGTCGGTGCTATGTTCTATTCCCGCGCAAAGAAGCGACAAGACATGGAACAGAACCGTTCTGACTAGAACAGTAGTCAGATCGTCTACGGTGGAGTGTTCAATTAATGAGTGACACGGTTGATCTGTTATTGACCGGTTCCAGCCCTTCGTTTGTCTGAAAATAACACTTCGTGAATGACTGTTTTGCGGTCCGCAGCAGACCTTCACCACATGCAAGTGCAGAGGGCTACTTCCGGCCAATAGCGGAAGTCGGTTACGGTGCCAGATTAGACAGGAAGGGAGCATTGATTTCCTTGCTCAGACGTTCCCACCGAACCGGCTGCGACAACCACATCATTTTTTATTTCTTGATCTAAATCAATTTCTCTTCTCTCAATCCAATCCATACTATTTAGTGGGTTAGTTTTGATTATTGACCCAGAAAGAGTATTTGGCATGGACGCATTGGGCAGGATGTAAACGGGCCAAATTGCTCCCTTCAGCAATCTCCTCACTTCCATCTGGATGTCCGGCATTTCAGTATCACTGAGGAGACTTTGTATGAACCCCAGAATCCTTTTGTTTATCGCCATCTTAATCCCTGTCTTCAACGTGTGTGCAGCTGACCGTGTGGTTGATGTGGAGGCCCGGCGTGGCTCACTCACACTATACCCACAGGTCTCCTACGCACAACTGGAGTTGACCATAGCGGGCAATGATATTCACTGGCAGAAAAAGTACGGGCAGGGAGAGGCGGCCAAGTTTTCAACCCTTGACAAGGCACTCACCGACGGCCAGTACCGCTTTGAACTGATTGCCTCACCACCGTATGACAAGGAGGCAGGGGAGTTTGCACGAAATGACACCGAGCTGATGAGCGATTTAGAGGCGATTGAGCGGGCCGAAACTTATCGGCAAACGGGTCGCTTTGAAGTGGTGCAGGGTCGGATTGTGTTGATTACAGATCCAGATGAGTCAGCAGATGTGAGGAGTAACAAATGAAGAACAAGATTAAAACATACGTTGTAACGGGCTTTTTATTCTACCTGTTGCCGGTGAACGTCGTCGGTGTAACTTTTCACGAGGATGTATTGGTTGATGGTGATGTAACGGTTGCGAACCCTTTTCCAGAACTATTTTTTGATGACACTGATGAACAACCTGATAGTGAATGGTACCTTACCGGTAATCAGAGTTATTTCGGTCTGTACAATTTTGATACCTCAGCGTTCTTGACGAAGTTTGCTGATACTGCGGATATGCGACTGGAAATGACGGCCACAACGTTTGCAATAAAAGATGAATCTTTATTCGACATTGTCAGCGTTCACCGTAATGCGCCATTATCTTTGAATATTCAGAGCAATGGTGATGTGTCATTGGCCGGTGGCGGTGTCTTTATTGATGAATCTTTGTACTATGTTGGGATTGGAACCACCACACCGCTTGACGATCTGGAAATCCAGTCTGTTAGTCCGGGGATACTTTTTGATGATCTGTCCGTTCTTTCAACGGACTGGTACGCGGGCAACCGGGCCGCTGACTTCATATTTTCAACCGAGGACAATGGCACGGGCGGCCCTGCAGATACAGTAGTCATGACCCTGGATGCCGAAACTGGCTTTGTGGGTATGGGTGCGGCAACCACGCCTACCTCTCCCCTGCATTTGGCGAGCGCAGCTGGAAATGCAAAGATACTGGTTGAAGAAACCAACGGAACTCAAGCCGCAAGAAGTTTGTTTGAAATCAAGAACAAAGGTAACCCGGAATTTCGGATGACAAATACCGGTAATAACAACAGTTGGGTTTTTAGTGCCGGTTTGCGATTTGTTATCAAGAGCACGACAGGTGCGCGCGTAGCCACCATTAATTCCGCGGGTGAGATGAGAATCCTTGGCTCCATTTTTACCGCTGGTGGCACGTGTGGTGGTGGCTGTGACCAACTCTTTGATCCGGAAACGGAGGTTGACTCCATAGAGGATCATGCCACTCAAATGTGGAGCAACAGTTATCTTCCCGCAGTTGGTCCCACCAAGGAAAATGCACCGATGAACCTTTCGGAAAAGACCGGTGGGATACTAAACGAACTGGAAAAGGCACATATCTACATCGAGCAATTGCATACACGGAATTTGTCGCTGGAACAGCGTGTAATTGAACTGGAGCTCCAAAACCAACGGATTGAGGCACTGGAGCAACTTGTAACGCGGTTAGTGACTAATCAGGCAGAACAGGTTGCAATAAACTGAATTATGGGGCCGTCAGCTGCTGTTGCCCCCCCGTTCTCAAACATTTGATTACGGCTGCTTCTGGCCGTTTCCAGCCCGTCATATCGTTGAAAACTACTTCTGGTGAACAGCCGCATTGCTCTCAGGGGCGGCCTGTCGTGTGACGAGGTGATGATAGGCAGCAGTTGGACAGAGAGCAGCCATTCACCAAGTGAAGATTTTGGCACCGCTAATAGCAGCAAACGGCCAAATCCGGACATTAACGTCTTAGTTAAGCGGAGTAAAAACGCGCAGCATTCTTACGTCTGGTGGAGCCAGCGTAGCTGGCGGAACGTACTTGAACGCTTGTTAGACGGTACTTTTCGGACCACGCCATCCACGGTAATCAGCCAAGTGTGTAAGTCTCGCGTGTACCTCTGGATCATTAGCGCAAGACTCCAAAATATTTTCAGCAATTTTGTCGCAAACCGGGAAGCGCTTGACGGATATAAAGACGCGAGGCAAATCATCATCCTCAACCTCTCGTTCTTCGTAACTGAATGACAGAAAACCCCAAGAGGCGTAGTAGTCAAGCGTGGAAATGTGGGGCATATACAGGTCGCCGTCGCAGTAATCAACTTCGTCCGTGATAAGAACATCGAAAGCATGCTCTTTTCCAAAACAGGTAGCATATCCTGCGGCTTCGATAGCCGCCTCCGTCAACGATTCAATATGGGCGTACTTGAAGGCAAGGAAATTAAGTAGTTCATCTCGCTTGATGCGGGCTGCCCAATTACCAAAATGGTAATAGAGTTCCTCTCGATATTTCAGAACTTCTGATTTAAGCAGACCCTTGCTTTGACTGGTCCTTGAGTCGAACTCGTCATGGTGGTCAAAGCACAGATACACAAGATTCCCAAGAGAGTTGTTGCTCGGGTCCCCATCAACGTGTGCTATTTGGCCCCTTTTTACAGTTTCATCTCGATTTAGGCCGTAACAGATACAACATCGCCGACGCGACTGTACTAAGATTTCGGTTTGCACGGAGTCGGGAGCCTTGGTTCTCTTAGTCATCGTGTGTGGCGTTTAACGTCCACTTAAACGGCGCGAACGGAGTGAGCGTCCGGCGTAGCGAAGCGAAGCATATTTAAAGTGTTTGTTAGAAGCTATCCGCCCCATAACTTTGAAGCCATAGAGAATATATATTTCGCAATACCTTTAATGCCACTACTACGATTTTCGTAAACCAAAGCCTCTATTTCCAACACCGTTTCATTCCTATTTCTCAGAACTGAATCCTTAACTTCCGGATAATAACGAGAGAATAGTTCAGGCTTTCCAGCCATTTTGGTGCCTTTTTCTAAATACGCTTCAGTATCGGCAATATACCTGTCGAACTGCTCATTACATAAGGTCACAAGATCATTCAATATAGAGAGTGGCACGTAAATTGATTGTTTTATCGCCCATTGCGATTGTTCGATGATGATAGCCTTAAGATTCTCACAATTATTGGTAACTAAATTCATACTCTCTTTGATTGTGTTGCCTGAACGAAGCAATCCTTTTGATGAATGCATTCTTAACATCGCCTCATAATCTTCATCAATTTTCTCAAGCAATCTATCAAGTGAGCCTTGTATTCGTTTTTCTGCTATTTGAAGAACTTTAGACATTTAGGGCTCAGCTCATCAAGGCTTATAACTTTGAATTAGACGGAAAATCAGGCATATCAGGCTTGTTTTTTAGATATGTCCACTCTGATATTTCATTTTGTATATAAACTCTCTGTTTTGCAAAGATATTCTATTTAGTTGGTATGGAGTGAGGGTCTGGTATTGGCCGTTAGCCGACCTCTGTGCTCGCATGTGGTGAAGGTCTGCTACTGACCGCAAAGCAGTCGTTCGCAAGGGGCGATTTTCAGCTATGTAAAGGTCAGCTTCCGGCCAGGAGCTGTCCTTTCTAATCACGAAGGAACGCTGGGATTCCACTGGACTTTGGCTGTCTAATCCTGTGACGCTTTCACCGAATCATCGGGTTCCTTCTCGGGCAGCCATTTGACCAGCGTCTCGTACAAATTTTCAGGGTTTACCGGCTTGGCGACAAAGTCATTCATACCCGCATCTTGACACGCCTTGCGGTCTTCCTCGAAAACGTTGGCCGTCATTGCAAGGATTGGAAGGTCATTACTGCTGGCCATGGCTTTGTTCGCAGAACCAGGCATGGAACGAACCAACCGTGTAGCCTCCAATCCATCCATCCCGGGCATCTGGACATCCATCAGCACAAGGTCATAAGCAACCTCGTGAATCAAGGCCAGGGCTTCCGCTCCGTCCGTTGCCGAATCTACCGCCAGACCGACGTCATTCAGTAATGCCGATGCTACTTCACGATTGATCAGGTTATCTTCGACCAGCAAGATGTGGCAATCAGCGTAGTGGGTCTGCAGCTGCATTTTGGCATTCACGTGTTCGTCAGAGGCTGAAGTTGGCGCGATTTCCTGACCGTGGCCAAGCCGTACGGTGAACCAGAAGGTACTACCCTTACCCAATTCGCTTTCAGCCCCCGCATCGCCACCCATCAGTTGCGCCAGACGCCGGGTTATGACTAAGCCTAAACCAGTGCCACCGTATTCGCGCGTGGTGGAGACATCGGCCTGCTCAAAGGCCGTAAACAGGTTGGCCAGCTTGTCAGGCTCGATACCGATGCCGGTGTCCTGAACCTCGAAACGTATCAGTATTTCGTCATTGTCCTCTTCCAGTAATTTGGCGCGTAGGGAGATCGTACCTTGTTTGGTAAACTTGATGGCGTTGCCGAGGTAGTTGAACAGGGCCTGGCGCAGACGGGTCAGGTCACCCCGAAGCCAGACCGACATATCATTTAGATCTAACTCTATGTTTAAGCCTTTGCTATTGAGTTGCTCTCTGAACATTGATTGGATTTGATCGAAGAGTGCGGCCAGGTGGAAATCCGTCTCTTCGAGGATCAGCTTGCCCACCTCGATCTTGGAAAGGTCGAGGATGTCATTGATGATAGACAGCAGGTGTTTAGCGGAGCTTTCGATCTTGGTGAGTTGATTCGTCTGAACCGGTGTCACATCGGCTTGCTGTAGCAGGTGGGTAAATCCGACGATGGCGTTCATGGGGGTGCGGATCTCATGGCTCATATTGGCCAGAAAGGCACTCTTTGCATAGCTAGCGGCTTCCGCAAGATGGCGTGCTTTACTCAGCTCTGAAGTGCGTTCGTCCACCAGTTTCTCAAGATGATCGCGGTGGCTATCCAAATCACTCCTCATTTGCTCACGCTCCGTGACATCGGTGGTGACAGAAACAAAGCCTGTAAGCTCTCCACTGGCATCGCGCTGATAATCCCAGTTGATTTCGACCGTCATCTTGTGACCATCCGCGGCAACGTTAGTGGTGAAAATTGGGGCGGGTAACGGCTGCTCAGCTATCAAATAGGCTTGCCGGTCGATCAATTCCTGCCGTGATTCTTCGTCTGGCCTCAAGTCCCAGATATGAGTACCGAGTAATTCACCGGGTGCCAGGCCAAGCATTCGATGATGCGCAGCATTGCTGTAGGTTATGACACCATTCAAATCATCCTCCTGTACACCGCAGGGAAGTGTATCCATCAACAAGGCTATCCGTTGTTCGTTTTGCAGCAGTCGTTCCTCGGCCTCTTTGCGCTCGGTGATGTCGTGAATTGTCCCAAACGATTCAACAGGATTTTGATTGGCATCGAATCGTAGAAGACCCAGAACATGAATCCATTTTTCCTGTCCGGTTTTAGGATTGACAATCTTGGGTTCCCAGTCGACTTTCCGCTGTTGTGATAAGACATCGTACTGAAGGTGATTCGACATGGCCTCTCGATGGTCCGGATGAATAAGCTGCATCCAGCTTTCCCTATCTTTTTGGTAATCTTCATCAATGCCAAGAATGTCATTTACTTGAGCAGAACTTTTCCAGATGCCTGTTTTGACATCAAATGAAAATTGTCCCAGCTGAGCGAGGTACTGGGTTTCCGCTAGGCGATCTTTGCTTTTTTCAAGTTCCTCCTGCAACTTGTCAGCCATCTCGTTAAAGGCTCTGCCAAGCACTCCGATTTCATCCCTGGAGCCCACGTTAGCTCGTATCCGCAGATCACCGCTGGCCATTTGCCGGGCAACGCCGGTGAGCCTGCTAATCGGTCTTGAGAAGGTACCTGAAATCAGCAGGGCCACGATGATGAGCAGGCCCAGCGAAACCAAGCCTATCAGTACCAGCGTTATTCGCAGGTCAAAGACGGGCGAAAACGCCTCAGCGGTATCGATCTTAGCAACGATGCCCCAGTTCAAGAGAGGCAAATATTTCCACGCGGCAAGAATTTCCTGGCCTCGGTAATCAATAGAGACCCCCGATCCATCAACCCCCTTGACGGCTTCGAGAATAGGAAGTACCGCATCGACATTCAGCGGGATTTTTACTGTGAACGCAGCTGCTGAGACATGTCTGAGTGGTGCAACGACTACCAACACATTGTTTTTTGACATTGCAACTACTATTTCACCGGTTTCACCCAGGCCAACGTGGTTTTGCACAAGCTGAAAAATTTCGGCAGAGTCAATTTGTAGGGCTATGACACCCAGTAATTTGACACCGTCAAGAATAGGTGCGGCAACGAATATGACAGGCTCGTTGATAGGATCACTGGATCTGAATGCAGAAAACATGACTTCATGCCCTGTTTTGACACCCTCAAAAACCAGTGCTAATTCAGAGTCCTGGAATCTCCCGGAAACCAGGTTGGTGCCAAAACTCTGTCCGCGCATTGAGTCATAAACAACATTTCCGTCCGGGTCAATCATGAATAAACCGCCAAAACCGAACTGATTCTGGTGAATTCTTGCGAAATAACTGAATTTTGCGCTCTGCCTGGAATATTCAGAAGAACTGGCGTCTGACTGCGTAAAGGTTTTGCCAAGTTGCTCCATGCTTTCGATGACCCTGGGATTCCTGGCAAAGGCGGTGACGATTTTTTCACGCTGTACCAGGTAATTTTCGAAGTCAACCAGTTGGTTTTGCGCTATGGCATCCAGTTTAAGGAGCGATTCATTCTTGATCGTTTGGACGAACTGCTGTTGACTCGGTAGGGCGAAAAATAACAGCGGGACAAGACCCACAAGCACGAACGATACCAACAGTTTTACAGAGATCTTCATTGACTCACATCACCCTTTCAACCAGCGCGATACAGGAGCCCATGTATCCTATCACCTACCGCTAAACCTGTCGCTTTTGCACTTCCATTTGTAGCCAATTCCCGTGGACGAACTGGCAGAGAGGTGACCACAAAAACCGGACAGTGCCATAGGTGGATTTGAGCTGACCCAGGCATCATACTTATTCAACATCGGGTCCCAATTCGAATCTGCTGGTTTAATTTGAGCCAGGGCAGCTCGAACAACTCTACCTCATCTTCAGTAGGAAACCCGTGTACACGGTCATTGTAGGGGCCTTGGATTTCATTCCCGATGGCAAAATCACAGGACAGTTGGTTTTAAATGCCATATTGCCGGAAACCGATCCTTGCTTGGGTGTCCAAGGCTGAGTATCACTACACGAAAAGCGTGGTTATGGGACAACCAAAATACTAGACACGATGGACTGCTGTTGGCCGCAAACGGATATTAACAAGCCAAGCAGGCTCAGTGCCGATTCTGGACAGAAAGCAGCCATTCAGCAAGTGAAGATTTCGGCACCGCTGATAACATCTAACGGCCATAAGAAGACTTACCGCTCCATACTGGTCCTAAGCCCATTCGTTGCAGATGCATAAATTGAAGTTATCAGATCTCGATGGTCAGGCAGGATCGCTAATTCCCGCTTAAGCTGATCTGTAATCCTAGAGGACTGGGAACCCGCAAGGTTTTTGAAAGGATAAATGAAATCCTCCCCTGTCAGATCGGGTACGAAATCCAGGCCAAAGAGAACTTGATGATAGCTGGACTCGCCAAACGTCGGGCGCATCTGGCGCAAATCTAATCGATTGGTCGGCCGCGTACGCCACATCTTCAACTGTTGGCTTAACCGGTCCGGAATGGTTTTCGGATTTCGATTATCGATCCAGAAATCGCTGTCGGTCCTTCGACCCAAGCAATAGTGTAATTTGATGAAATCAAAGGTCAACTCAAACCACTCCGTCATGTTCCGGTTAAATTGCTGCGCCATATACTCCAGGTCTCCGCGACGGGAAAAGACCTTTGCGATGCGATTGAGAGATATTTCAACCTGATGGATACCAGTTGATTCAAGTGGCTCAATGAAACCTGCGGAAAGACCAATTGCAATACAGTTTTTCACCCAGGGTTTTTCCCGATAGCCGACTCGCATAGGCAATGTTCGCGGGCTCTGGTCCTGGCCAGCCGGCCCGGCGTATTTCATCAATACCCGTTGAGCTTCACTTTCATCCGTATATTTACTGGAATAAACATAGCCAATGCCTTTGCGTTTATCGAGACCGATGTCCCAAATCCATCCATTGGCTTTTGCGGTTGATGTGGTGAATGGCCGGATGGGCGCATTTGGATTCTCATGGGGTATCTGGATGGTTACAGCGTGGTCGCAAAACAGAACGGACGATTGATCCAGGAAACGTGAGCCCAATTTTTTCTCTATCAAATAAGCTGCAAACCCTGTGCAATCGATAAACAAATCCGCTTCCAGAATTTCCTGGTCCTTCACTTCCAGGTGCTCAATATATCCGTCATCATCCATAACCGCATTGGTGACATGGCCTATGCGGTGTACGACACCACATTGTTTACCGATTTCTTTGAGGAGGGTGGCAAATTTGCCCGCGTCCAGATGATAGGCATAAGCCAGCGACTTGGTGTGTTGTCGAAATCCAGACATGAAAGGACCAAGCCCCGCCTCGCACACCCGCCCCTGGGTGGTGGCATAGTCGACATAGTTCTTTCCGTGTTTTTCCCTTGACAGAATCCAATAGGCTGCGATGCTTTCGCCATTGGCATTGATGGGCTTTTGGAATGTGTGATAAAAACTGCTTCTGTTGTTTTCCGTGGGCAGATGAAGCCAATCGTCAAACCGTATCGCCTGTTTAAACGTTGCAGATGTGGCCTGCATGAAAACTTCTTCTCTAATATCGAGAAATTTCAATGTTGTACGCAGGCTCGGTATGGTTGCTTCCCCGACTCCGATCGTACCGATATCCTCTGACTCAATAAGAGAAATCTGCACGGCGCCAGCCTGGATTGACTGAAAATGTCTGGCCAGATATGCCGCACATAGCCAGCCCGCGGAACCGCCCCCAACAACTGCGATTTTGTCGATTGATTTATTCAAAAATAACTCCGGTTCTCCATATTCTTCAAACCCACTTACTGTCCAGATTTCTCCGCAATGCAATGCAATGCGATTACCTTCAATTGATTTATGTAGTCTCTATCCCCTATACAGAAATAAAGTCGATGATTATGAACTTTGCTTGGAAAGGAGTGCAATTATGCGGGGTCAACCAGGAGGGGGCAAAGAAAATATCCCGACTGGTGGGATCAATCGGTGGCAGTCCTTATCATCTCAGTCACTCGGGAATGGTGTCACGCCTTGCGAGGAAGAAGCTGAGAGCAACTTCGTTTTCGGCACAATCGTATACGTCTATTTCCTGTTCTAACTCGCCAAGCAGGTCGATGAGTGCCTGTGAACGATTCTGACGGTTCGCCAACAGGCTGAGGCGGTCCCGGAGCGGTTCGTAATAGTTGGCCCAAGGTTGCCGACCGGTCGATAGCGGATCAAGCGGACAAAAGCCGGCAGCAGTCAACTGACCCACTATGGCATCTGGTGTCGTTATGTCCGGGTATTCTTTTTTCCAGAATGCGGATGCTTTTCCGGAACGTTTAGACGGCTCGCATTGCCAAACGAGGTCACTGAAAATGAGCCAGCCGTTCGGTTTCAGCAACGGTCGCCAGTGAGTGAATGCATTGATTCGGCCAATGCTGTAGATTGCCGATTCTGACCAGATCAGGTCGAAACCACCCATTACGCCGTCCAGAGACGGAGGGTTTGCCATGTCGCCCACTACGGCGCTTATGCTGCTTCCAACTCCAGCTGCGTTTGCCGCAGTCTCCAGGCGCACAATAAACGGAGCATGGGAGTCAACCGCGAGTACACGCGCCATTGGCAGGCGTTGCGCCAGGACCAGTGCGGAAGCTCCAACCCCACAGCCGAGATCGGCAACACGCGAGGAGGAAGGCATCTCTGCTCGAAATCGTTCTGCTATTGTTCCAGTGGTCGTCGAATCACCGGGGCCCAGATAGTCTAGCCCGCCGAAAACAACGGTATAAGCGTTGGCCATTTCCCTTTCTGCTTGTGCCATAGCTAATATTGTAATTGAGGGGCACTCAATAATTGAGCTCCAGAAATTAGTGAACGTGTACTTTTGACCGGTTGCAGCAAAGCCGGTCTAAGTGGAGTGGAAATCCGGGCTCAGGCACAAAGCTGTAATAGAGTTGGGTGGAATCAAAAGTTTTTTATCAGTTCAGACAACGACCGGTACAAGGTCTTATTGAGCAGGGCCGTTGCGACTGATTGCATCCAGAAATACCTCGCCATAGCGTTCCAGTTTGACCTTGCCAACACCCGTGATATTGAGAAATTCTTCGCTACTTGCCGGTCTCTCGCGACACATTTCAACCAATGCGGTGTCACCAAAAACGACATAAGGGGGCACACCCGACTCTTCTGCCAGTTGCTTTCTGATTTCTCTCAGGGTCTCGAACAGACTCAATTCGTCGTCGTCGAGCTTGATGGCTGATTTGGGCGGTTTCCTCTTGCTTGGTTTTTCCCTGATCCGGGGTACCGCCAACTCCAGTTGCGTTTCACCCCGCAACAAAGGCAGGGCTTGTGGTGTGAGTTTCAATACGGAGTAGTTGGCAATGTCCTGGATGAGATAATTCCTGTGGATTAATTGGCGGGCGATGGACGTCCACTCCGCATGTGAATACTCCTCCCCGATGCCGTAGGTCGTCAGGAGGTCGTGGTTAAATGTGCGAATTCGCTCAGTATCGGCGCCTCTCAGCACATCCACGACGTGTTTGATGCCGAAGCGCTGGCCAACACGATAGACACAGGAGATGACCTTTCGCGCTGCGGTGGTGGCATCGAAGGTCCCAGGCGGATCAAGGCAGACATCGCAATTCCCACAGTCCCTATCCAGCCTCTCACCCAGGTAACCCAGCAAAACACGTCTGCGACACGTCAGGCTTTCGGCGAAGCTCACCATTGAGTTCAGCTTGTGGATATCGATGCGCCGTTGGGTCTCGCTGGTGCCGTTTTCCAGCTGGGATCTGGCCATGGCGACGTCCTGCAGACCAAATAACAATAAGGCCTCCGCCGGTAAACTGTCCCTGCCGGCCCTGCCGGTTTCCTGGTAATAGGCTTCGAGGTGCCTGGGGAGATCGTAATGGACCACAAATCGGACATTGGACTTGTCGATACCCATTCCGAATGCAACCGTTGCAACGACAATCAACACCTCATCTTTCAAAAAGTCATCCTGTACCTGTTTGCGGGTTTCGCCGCTAAGTCCTGCGTGGTAACCGGCGGCGGAAAGGCCCTGTTCTCTTAGGAAACCTGCAATCTCATCCACCCGTTTGCGTGAAAGGGCGTAGATAATGCCTGACTCGTTTTCCCGGCCGTTGAGAAAACGGCGTAACTGGCTTTGAGGCCGGTGTTTTTCCAGTACGGAGTAGCGAATATTGGGCCGGTCAAAGCTGGTTATGTAACGGGGCGCAGCCTGCAAGCCAAGCACGTCCACGATGTCGTCGCGGGTTTGCGGGTCCGCTGTCGCGGTTAAGGCAATCACCGGGACGCTGGGGAAAGATTGCCTGAGGTCGCCCAATGCGGCGTACTCTGGCCGAAAATCATGGCCCCATTGTGAAACGCAGTGTGCTTCGTCAACCGCAATCAGGGCGATATCCGTGTTTTCCATGCTCCGGATAAACCGCGGATTCATCATTCGTTCGGGCGCGACATAAAGCAGATCCAGCTCACGGCCGTGCATTTGTCTGAGTACCTCGCTTGCTTCTTCTTGACCTAAGCTTGAATTGAGCATTGCCACCTTCACGCCATTACTCGCAAGGGCGTCAACCTGGTCCTTCATCAAGGATATCAACGGCGATATTACGATTGCCATCCCCATTCGGTGTAACGCAGGTAACTGGTAACACAGTGATTTTCCGCCACCGGTGGGCATCAGTACAAAGGCATCGCCACCTGCGATTACCTGTGTGATGATTTCTTTCTGGTGGGGGCGAAACTCATGTAAGCCGAAGACCTGGCGCAAGCTGTTGTCAATTGGAATCATCGGTGTCCGGCGGATCTGAGAAGAATCGCAAACTACAGCATACCGGGCCGGCTGACAATGGGCATCCTCCGAGCAACTAAAATCCCTTACAATTAGCTCCGAACATGTAAGCATTTGGAGTCACTTTACAGTATGAAACTCGCTTCTTTGAAAGTCGGCGGCCGTGACGGCAGCCTTGTTGTTGTCAGTCAAAAACTGAATTGTTATGTAGCTGTGGGCGATATTGCTCCGACCCTGCAGGCGGCGTTGGATGATTGGCAGCAGACCGCACCCAGGCTGAATTCCCGTTATGCTGATTTGAATCAGGGCAAGTGCAGTGACAGTGTAGAACTGGATGTCTCTTCATTGGCCGCGCCGTTGCCTAGGGCGTTTGAGTTTGTTGATGGTAGTGCGTATTTGCCACACGTAGAACGCGTGCGGCGAGCACGTGGAGCGCAGGTGCCGGAGTCGTTTTATACGGATCCCCTGATGTACCAGGCAACATCAGCAGGATTTCTCGGGCCGCGTGACGACGTGGCCGTGGTCAGCGAGGATTATGGTATAGATTTCGAGTCTGAAATTATTGTGATTACGGATGATGTACCCATGGCGGTGACCGAGGAGGTGGCGGGAGCCCACATCCAGTTGCTGGGACTCATCAATGATGTGAGCCTGAGAAACCTGATCCCCGCCGAACTGGGGAAGGGTTTTGGTTTTTTGCAATCCAAACCCCGCTCGGCGCTTTCACCGGTGCTGGTAACACCTGATGAATTGGGAACTGCATGGCAGGACAGTAAAGTACTGCTGCCGTTACACAGTACGCTCAATGGCGCTTATTTTGGTAATCCTGAAGCTGGCACCGATATGCAGTTCAATTTCGCCCGGTTGGTGGCACACGCCGCGCACACGCGTCCGTTAACTGCTGGAACAATCGTCGGTTCCGGAACCATCGCCAATGAAGACACCAGCAGGGGCGCATCCTGCCTGGCTGAAATTCGCATGCTGGAAATCATTGCGGATGGCAAACCTACGACCTCATTTATGAGGTTTGGCGACACCATTCGGATAGAAATGTTTGACCACGACGGACACTCCATTTTTGGCGCCATAGAGCAGAAAATAGTGCCCAATGAATGATGGTCCGCAATTGACGCTCTACGGTTACTGGCGCAGTTCTGCCGCCTACCGCGTTCGCATAGCCCTTAATCTGAAGGGTTTATCCTACGAACAGCAACCCGTGCACCTGGTCAGGAACGGCGGTGAGCAGCACAGTGAGACATTCCGATCAAAAAACCCACAGGGTCTGGTGCCCGTTTTGCATCATGGCGCACACGTACTGACACAATCAATGGCCATTTGTGAGTACCTCGACGAGCAGTTCGAACAATACCCACTACTGCCTGCAGATCCGGTGGCGCGTGCAGTGGTCCGTTCAATGGCGTTGCAGATTGCCTGTGAGATTCATCCGCTAAACAACCTGCGGGTACGAGAATACTTGCGAGGTCACAACCACGCTGCTTTAGACGTGGATAGATGGACGAGGCACTGGATTACTGCAGGTTTTGGTGCCATAGAAAAACAACTCGTCCAGCGCGCTGGAGAGGACACGGATTTTTTTGGTAACTCCCCCGGGCTGTTTGAGTGCTTCCTGGTACCGCAGGTGTATAACGCGGAACGTTGTGGTACAGACTTGACCGCATTTCCACAAATTCGCCACATTACTGCCAGTTGCAGACAGTTGGACGGGTTTATCGTGGCGGCACCTGAAAACCAGCCGGATGCCGTGATCAAGTGAAGGGCACTATATGCCTTTTATGCAATCAAAGGTACAACCTGGACTATAGTTCGGTCATAATTCGCGTAGTTTTCGTATTTTCGGTCGTAATTGCATGAAATCTATATTGACTACTGTAATTTGTTTTAGCCTGGCAGCGTGCACAGCCGTGCGTCCTGGTCCTGAGGTGTTTGCCGCTGCGGAAAGGGCAATCCAGACAGCTGTAGAATCGGGCTGCGAGGAACTTGCTCCGGTTGAATTGCGTTTCGCGCGTGAGAAGTTGGCAGTTGCACGCGAGGGTATCGAAAAACAAAAATACGATGTTGCCGTGTACCTGCTTGAGCAAGCAGAAATCAATGCAGAGTTGGCAATCGAAAAAGCCCGTTCCGCCATATCCAGACGACAGGTCAATGAACTAAGCAGAAGCAACGAGGAACTTGACACACAACTGCGGGCAACCTTTGGGGATGAGTTTAAATGAACCCATGGGTACTCAGGGTTTCACTGATAGTTTTGCTTGCAGGGCTGAGCGGCTGTTCGTCTGCGCCAAAAAAGGATCTTGCACTAGAACGCGTCCGTGAAGAACTGAACAATCTGCGCTCGGATCCCGAACTTGCAGGATACGCAGCACCTGCCCTTGGTGAAGCGGAACGTGCTTTGCGCAATGCCGAGCTGGCAAAGGGCGAAAAACTTTATCGCATTCACCTCGTCTATATGGCTGACCGTCAGATCCAGATTGCACGTGCAATGGCAGAGCGGGAGCAGTACGAAAAGATCCATGATGAATTGCAGGATCAACGCAGTGCCATGTTGATCAGAGCCAGTCAGCTGGAGGCTGATCAGGCAAGAAAGGAAGCTGAACAGGCACGTTTGCTGGTCGCTACTACCTCAGAAGATGCGCAACGGGCACGGGAAGAGAAAGATCAGGCATTGCAAAAAGAAGCCGAATCTGCCCGCGCTGCACGTATGTCCGCTGAAGAGGCAGATCAGGCACGCCGTCTGGCTGAGTCACGGGCATTGGAGGCTGAGTTTGCACGGCGTGAGACTGAAATTGTCAGTCAGCAGATCACGACACTGACACGGCAACTCGAAAATCTGCAATTGAGGCAAACTGAGAGTGGAGTGGTTGTCACATTGGGCGATGTTTTGTTTGCTTCCGGGCAAAATGGCCTGGTCGATGGTGCGCTATCGAGTCTGGAGGAGGTCATGGATTTGTTGCAGACCGAGCCGGACAAACAGATCCGTGTGGAGGGACATACGGACTCGCAAGGTGACGCTGATACCAATATGCAATTGTCTGCACAACGTGCACGGACCGTACTTGAAGCCCTGGTGGGGTTGGGTATTTCCTCGGACCGAATTACGGCGACCGGAATGGGTGAGGATTTTCCGATTGCCAGCAATGACGACGAGTCGGGCAGGGCGCGAAACCGTCGCGTGGATGTAATCCTGTTAGATAATTAGGTCAGACCTTAAGCAGGTAAAATAATACACGAATAAATGTTCTATTTATGGCTGTAACCTATTAATTTATTTACCTGAAATTTACGACTTGCCTACAACTGTTGTTTGCGCTAATGTAAACCCATCGTTATGGTCAAACGCGTCTTTTCAAATGGAGTTTGCGACTGATGGCAGTGAAGGCATCATGCCCTTCGCTGCAGCTTCATGATATTTGTTACCCCTCGTTTCTTTGTTTCTCAAATGTTGTGTCACCCGCTCACGGGACGCTTCGTTGTGTCCGTGTGTTGCCTGTGGCTCATTTTATATAGGAGTAAAGCTATGTTCGAACACCGCCAGGATAAAATGGAAGTACTGATGAAGGACAATGAGGACTTTCGTCGGATTTATAACCGTCACCAGGAGTTGGACAAACGTGTCACAGCTGCTGAACTGGGAACGGCACCGATGGAAGACCTCGCACTGAATCAGCTCAAAAAAGAAAAGCTCTGGGCCAAGGACAGACTGGCGACTCTGATGGATACCGTCCAGGCCTGAATTTCTCGTCATAATGAAATAAAGTACGGTCGGGAACATGACATGTCCCGACCGTTTTTTTATCTGGAGTGTAAACTGACATGCAAGTCCATGACTCTGTCCTTGACCTGATCGGGGGCACGCCCGTTGTGCGTATCAATCACCTGGATACAGGTCCCTGCACGCTCTACATCAAATTGGAAAGCCAGAACCCAGGCGGATCGGTCAAGGACCGTATCGGATTGAGCATGATTGAAGATGCTGAAGCGGCGGGTCTGATCAATCCCGGTGCGACACTGGTTGAGGGTACAGCGGGTAATACGGGTCTTGGCCTGGCGTTGGTTGCGGCACAGAAAGGCTACCGGCTGACTCTGGTCATTCCGGACAAGATGAGTCGTGAGAAAATCTCCAACCTGAAAGCGATGGGTGCCGAGGTGGTGCTGACACGCTCGGATGTAGCCAAGGGCCACCCGGCGTACTACCAGGATCTTGCAAAGTCCATGGCCGAGGAGATTGACGGTGCTTTTTTTATCAATCAGTTTGGCAATCCCGCCAACCCGAAAGCTCATGAAGAAGTCACCGGCCCGGAAATATGGGAGCAAATGGGTCAGGATCTGGATGCCATTGTATTGGGGGTGGGTTCCAGTGGCACGGCCACCGGCTTGTCCCGTTACTTTCAACGTACCGCGCCTGAACTTGAGATGGTGCTGGCTGACCCCGTGGGTTCAATTTTGGCTCAATACATCAATGAAGGTGTGTTGTCCAAGAAAAGCTCCAGTTGGCTGGTTGAGGGTATCGGTGAGGATTTCTTGCCAACCATCAGTGATTTTAGCCACATTTCCAAAGCCTACGCTATTTCTGATCGGGAAAGCATGCTGACCGGCAGGGAATTGCTGACTAAAGAGGGCATCCTGGCCGGTTCGTCAACCGGCACGCTGGTTGCAGCTGCCTTGAAATATTGTTGTGAACAGAAGACACCAAAAAAGGTACTCACTTTTGCTGCCGATACCGGTAATCGCTATCTTTCCAAAATGTACAACGATTTCTGGATGCTTGACCAGGGATTTATCCAAGCTGAAGAACACGGTAATTTACGTGATCTGATCGCGAGGCCATTCGAAACTCACGACACGATCATTGTGGGTAAGGATGAGCCGCTGGCCAATGCTTACAGCCGAATGAAACTGTATGACGTCTCACAGTTGCCGGTAATTGAGAACGATCAGATCATTGGTTTCATAGACGAATCGGACATACTGTTGGCCACCACCCGTTCCAGTGATTGTTTTGCCAAGCCAGTAAGCTCAGCCATGGTGACAGAACTCGCCTCGATCGATGTGAGTGCCTCGGTAGATGACCTGATGCCAATATTTGACAGCGATTACGTGGCTATTGTGAAAGATGGCAAGAAGTTTATCGGACTCATTACGCGGGTGGATTTACTCAACCACCTACGCCGAAAAACAGACAGCTAGGCGTGAAAGCCATCACTGGGCAGATGATCTCCATGCGGCAATCCTGCCTTGAATAACTACCCATCCGTAGAGAGCCTGTTAAGAAAACTGAAGCCAGCCAAGCCTGTCTATTGTATCTATCCTCATGTTTTGAAACAGAGCGCGAAGACCTTCATGGCTGGGTTTCCCGGCAGGGTATTGTATGCGGTCAAGGCGTGCGCGGAACCTGAAGTTCTCAGACTTCTGGTTAGTGCCGGTATTCGTCATTTCGATTGCGCGTCCCTGCCTGAAGTTGAGACCGTGAAAAAGGTGTGTCCGACCGCAACCTGTTATTTCATGGTGCCCGTATGGTTGCGTGGTGAAGCAAGGGCCGCACAACAGGAACTGGGTGTGCGTCACTTTATGGTTGACCACGAAAGTGGCGTCCAACGTCTTGAATCAGAAATCAACATGCAGCGATCTGTAGTCTTCGCACGCATGGCTGTACATCACGAAGCGGCCCTGCATGACCTGTCGGTGAGGTTTGGTGCACCCGTTGAAACAATGCCTGCTTTAATAGAAACAATCCACGCGAGTGGTGCAGAGCCGGCACTGGCGTTTAATGTGGGTACTATGGTCATTCGTCCTGAGGCATATCGATATGCAATTGGGATTGCCAAAACCCTGTTAAATCGTCTCCCGCTCAAAATCCGCCTCGCCGATATAGGTGGCGGATTCCCCAGATCCTATCCTCAATTTGAGGTGCCGCCATTGAGCAGTTATTTTGAAGAAATAACTTCAGCCGTAGCGCAACTACCGCTTGCCTCCGGTGGAGAAGTTCTCACTGAGCCAGGCCGGATGCTGGCTGCGCCCGGAGTGTCCGCCATTTCTGAGGTGCTACAGCGTAAAGGTGATCGCCTGTACATCAACGACGGTATGCATGGCGTTTTTTGGGAATTGCGCTACAAGGGACATGATCAGTACGCCTGTCGGGTTTATCGAAAAGGCCAGCTTCTGGAAGGAAAGATGCAGGCTTTTACGATCTACGGCCCGACCTGTGACTCCGGGGATGAACTGCCTGGGAAAGTACAATTACCTACCGACATCTGTCCCGGTGACCATCTGGAATTTGGTGGTCTGGGTGCATATAGCCTGACGGGGCGCACCAATTTCAATGGCCGTTACAGTGACCACCTCGTGACCATCGACTCACTCGACCAGTTTCCACCTGGACACATCCGCTATAACACCTGACGCTCGGTAATACACGGCCCTGGATAGGGCTACTTGTTGGATACCGGCAGGTAAATTGCATCGAACGTCACTTTCCAGTTCTTACCGCCGTCGGTGGACACTTCGATCAGCTGATGTACCTTGCCTTCTTCAAGAGGTCTCAGGCTGGTGCGGTCAAGATAGTGAGACCCGTCCTGGTTCTGGATTTCACCCTTGAAGCGAATTCCTGCACCCTCGAAGGTCGATACTTCGTGCTTTTCTTTGATGCCACCTGGAACACGAGCAAAAGGCGTCACCCAAACCTGGTGCCATTGATCATCCGTTACATAAAAAAGACTCATGCCCTTGTTGCCACTACTACTGGTCCAGTGCTCCAGCACCGCGCAGCCATCCAGAATTGATTCAATGTGGTTGTCACCCTGGAAGTCACCTTGCTGGTCGACGACACGCCATTGGCCTAACCAGAAATCCAGCGCCTGGTACCTGGAGTCGTCCTGGCATGTTGGTGTTTGTGCCGAACCGGATGTGGCAAAAATCATCATTAAGCTTATCAGTAGAAAGCGAATTCGTGTGATCGGGTTGGGGTCAGTTGGTTTCATGGATTTGAAATTCCGTTTTACGATTGCAGTTCTGGCAGGTCTTTGTACAGATCCAGCACTTCGGGGTTAGCCAGCGCATCTATATTGCTGACTGACCGGCCGTGGATGACATTGCGCACGGCCAGTTCGACGATTTTGCCACTCACAGTGCGTGGAATGTCACTGACCTGAACAATTCGCGCAGGCACGTGCCTGGGGGTGGTGTCATCGCGTATGACTTTTCGGATATGGTTCTGTAGTTCCTGGTCAAGCGTCAGTTCATCACGCAGGCGCACAAACAGAATCACGCGTACATCATCATCCCAGTCCTGGCCGACACAGATGCTTTCGATAACCTCATCCAGGTTCTCGACCTGGCGGTAGATCTCGGCGGTGCCAATTCGCACACCACCCGGATTGAGGGTGGCGTCTGAACGTCCGTATATAACCACACCACCCCGTGCCGTTATCTTGGCAAAGTCCCCATGCGCCCAGATGTTGGGATACTGTTCAAAATAGGCCGCCTGGTACTTGCTGCCGTTTTCATCACCCCAGAAATACACCGGCATCGAAGGGAACGACTGCACGCAACACAACTCCCCGGTTTCACCAACGTCGGCAAAACTGCCATCGTCACGGCAAATTTCTACCGCCATGCCCAGTCCCAGACACTGTATTTCACCCCGATAGACCGGCAGTATCGGGCAACCTGGTGCGAAACAGGAAACGATGTCTGTACCACCGGCGATGGAAGCCAGACAGACATCTTTCTTTATGTCGGCATAGACGTAATCGAAACTCTCCGGCGCGAGTGGGGAACCGGTTGACAACAAGGTATTGAGAGATCCCAGTGAATGGGTTTCACGTGGTTTTAGGTCTGCTTTTTGCCAGGCGGATATGGTTTTGGCCCCCGTTCCAAAAACAGTGATTCCTTGCTCGTCAATAAGGTCAAACATTGCGGCCGGGCCGGGATAGAAGGGTGAGCCTTCAAATAGCACCAATGTGGCGCCTGTGGCCAGACCGCTTACCATCCAGTTCCACATCATCCAGCCACAGGTGGTGTAATAGCAAAAGCGGTCACTCCGTTTGAGGTCCGTATGCAGCATCAGCTCTTTCAGATGCTGCAACAAGGTGCCGCCTGCACCATGCGTAATGCACTTGGGAACACCGGTAGTGCCTGAGGAGTAAAGAATGTAAACGGGGTGATCAAAGGGCAGGCGCTTGAACTCGATTTCAGCGTCCACGTCTGCGACGTCCTCGTTGCTGAAGGAGGTGAGCAACTCTGCGTTGTCCAAACCGTCCAGACACGGAGACGGATCAACATAGGGGATTACAATGATTTTCTGGATACCAATACGGCCCTGGATTTCCCGAACTCTTTCCAGGCAGTCATGCTGTTTGCCGTTATAGGTGTAGGCAGCGGCACAAAACAACACTTTTGGTTCGATTTGACCCAGACGATCTACTACCCCGTTGATGCCAAAATCCGGTGAGCAGGATGACCAGATGGCGCCGATGCTGGTGGCAGCCAGCATGGCGATAACGGTCTCCGGCAGATTGGGCATGTAGCCGGCGACCCGGTCACCCGGCTGGATTCCAAATTCTCGCAGGGACGAGGCCACACCCGCTACCTGCTGGTATAACTGCCGGTAAGTCAGACTGCTGTCCAACCCCATTTCAGATTTGAATACGATGGCTTCACGGTCGTCCCGGTGGCGCAGCATATTCTCTGCAAAATTCAGCCTGGCATCGGGAAACCACTTCGCCCCGGGCATCTGCTCTATGTTTTCAACCGTGCGTTCGCCCACAGAACCGAGAACCCCACAAAACTCCCAGATCGCCCGCCAAAAGGATTCGGGTGAAGCAATGGAATAGTGATGTAGGTCTGCGTAATCCTGCAGGTCTGGATTCAGCTCCGTCTGCAACAAATGCATAAAACGGCTGAGGTTAGCTTGCCGGATTCGAGCGGCATCAGGTGACCATAGCGGTTGGGTCATAAACTGAAGGTTACTCAAGCAGTTGCATCATTTCCGGGATCACAGTAAACAGATCGCCCACCAAACCAATGTCTGCGATTTCAAAAATCGGTGCGTCTGCGTCCTTGTTAACAGCCACAATGGTACCCGCGTCCTTGATTCCGGTAATGTGTTGTATAGCACCGGAAATACCAAATGCTACATACAGATCCGGGGCAATGATTTTACCGGTTTGACCCACCTGTAAATCATTGGGCACATACCCTGCATCAACTGCCGCACGTGAGGCACCTGCCCCCGCTCCGATCAGGTCAGCCAGCTTGTAAATCAGTTCAAAGTTTTCCTCACTCGCGAGTGCCCGTCCGCCGGATATTACCCGGTTCGCGGATTGCAGGTCCGGACGTTCACCACCACCGGATTGCAGGCTTACGTAGCGTGTATGACCACAGGGTGTGGCATTGGCTGCACGTGCTTCGATTGCGGCATCGCCACCATCAGCCGCAGACGGCCATGAGGCCACGCGCACCGTTGCAACCACAGCCACCTCTTGTGGGGGCTGTACGTCCACGATGGCGTTGCCGGCGTAAATCGGGCGTTTGAAATCATGCGGGCCGGTGACGGCTGCTATATCACTGACCTGGTTAACACCCAGAAGTGCTGCGATTCGGGGCATCAGGTCTTTGCCAAAGGTGGTTGAAGGACCGAGGATGTGACTGTAACCCTCTGCCATGGCACACACCTCTGCCGCATGGTTGGCGGCGAGAGGACTGGCTAGGTGCTCCGCGTCAATGGCGTGGACAGTTCCGACGCCATCAATGGCAGCCGCTTGGCCGGCAATGTTATCAATACCTGAACCCAAAACAACGACGTCGTAGTCTTGTCCAATGGCCGCTGCGCAGCTCGCACATTTTGCGGTGCTGGGGTTGAGTTCGTGCGCGTCGTGCTCTGCGATGATTAATGTTTTGCTCATGATGAATTCCTTACACCAAACCGCGGTTTTTAAGTTCTGTGACCAGTTGCGCTGCGTCTTCAACCAAGATGCCTTTCTCACGCTGCGGTGGTGATGTATGTTGGGTCACCTGTATGTCATTTTCCGCACTCACACCGAGCTCATCCAGTGCAATGACATCCAATGGTTTGCGTTTGGCTTTCATGATATCCGGCAGCTTGACAAAACGTGGTTCATTGAGACGCAAGTCAACCGTAATAACAGCCGGTAAATCGACTTCAATGGTTTCAAGCCCGGCATCCACTTCACGGATAACCGTGGCGGTGTCCCCTGTCAAGTCAAGTCCCGAAGCGAAAGTTGCTTGTGGCCGGTCCCACAAGGCAGCCAGCATCTGGCCGGTTTGTGAGTTGTCGCCGTCAATGGCCTGTTTACCCAGGATGACCAGACCGGGTTGCTCTTTCTCAACCAGTTTCAGGAACACCCGGGCCAGGCTCAACGGTTGCAAACTGTCCGCAGTACTGACCTGAATCGCCCTGTCCGCACCCATCGCCAGACCGGTACGCAACTGTTGCTGGCATTCGTCACCACCTACGGAGACTACGACGACCTCTTCTGCCCTACCTGCTTCGCGGATGCGCAAAGCCTCCTCCAGGCCGATCTCATCGAAGGGATTGATGCTCATTTTGACACCATCGGTGTCTACACCGCTGCCGTCAGGTTTGACACGGATGCGAACGTTGTAGTCCACAACACGCTTTATGCCAACCAGTATTCTCATGGTAATTCCTTTATTGATTCAATAATGTGTTAACGGGCTCTAAAGATTCTGGTAATTGGGACCACTGCCACCTTCGGGCGTGACCCAGTTGATAATCTGGTAGGGATCCTTGATGTCACAGGTCTTGCAGTGTACGCAATTCGCCGCGTTGATTTGCAAGTGTTTACCGGCAGCTGATTGTCCATTTTCGTCAACCTCATCGGCGACCATTTCATACACCTGGGCAGGGCAGAACCGGGTACAGGGATGGCCATATTCCTCACCACAGCGTGTGATGCAAACCTCCGGCTCAAGTATCTGCAGGTGAACGGTTTGATCCTCATCATGTTCGGTGCCGGCAAAATAGACCGACGCCAACCGGTCTCGTGGTATCAGGTCACGCTCGACCCACTGTCTGTCCACGGCCTTTGTGTTCTGCAGATTTCTGAGAGTGGAGTGATCCGCGTGGTTGTGCAAGGTCCTGGGTAGTTTGCCGGCAGTCACTGTTTCGATCGCGGCGGTTATTAAGCCGCGCCACAGACCCTTGTTGAATCCTGGTCGGACATTGCGTACTTTGTGCAGCTCCCGCATGATAGCTGAGGCCCGTAGCGCCTCGTCAAATCCCTCACCGGTATCCATCTCAGTGACATGCTTGGCCGCCAGCATTCCGGACCTGATCGCCTGGTGCGTGCCCTTGATCTTGGGTAGATTCAGCAGCCCGGCGGCGTCGCCAATCAGCAGGGCACCGGGCATTTCAACACGTGGCAATGATTGCGCACCGCCTTCAACGATGGTGCGTGCACCGCCTGAGAGTATCTCACCACCTGCAAACAGGGGCTTGACCGAGGGGTGGTGTTTGAATTGCTGAAAGGCTTCAAACGGGGAGAACTCGGGGTCGGCATAATCGAGTGCACAAACAAAGCCGACGGCCACGCGGTCTTTATCCATATGGTAAATAAAACTGCCACCATAGGTATTTTTGTCCAGTGGCCAGCCGATAGAATGCTGGACCAGTCCCGGCCTGCACTTGCCGCTCTCAACCTGCCACAGCTCCTTGATGCCTACGCCATAGACCTGTGGGTCAGACCCGGCATCCAGATTGAACCTGTTGATCAGCAGCTTGCTGAGATGACCCCGGCAGCCTTCTGCCAAAACCGTCAGCGGCGCATGGATTTCGATACCCTGCATATAGGTATCCTTTGGCTCACCATCCAGGCCAACACCCATATCACCCACGATGACACCCCCGACGGACCCATCGTCTGCAAAATGGATACCGGCTGCCGCGTAACCGGGAAAAATATCCACACCCAGAGCTTCTGCCTGTGGTGCGAGCCAGGCGCAGAGTGCGCCCAGTGAGACTACGAAATTACCGTGGTTTTTTTGCTGTGGTGGGGTGGGGAGCCGATATCTGGAAGCGGACGTCAGAAAGGAAAGCTCGTCTTGCCCGACCGGAATACAAACGGGTGGCGGGTTGTCCTGCCAGCCAGGTATCAACTCATCCAACGCACCCGGTTCGATGACCGCACCCGATAATATGTGAGCACCGACTTCGGCGCCTTTTTCAAGCACCGCGACCATCAGGTCCTGCTTGAGTTGTTTGAGGCGAATTGCACAGGCCAGCCCCGCTGGTCCGGCCCCAACGATGACCACGTCATATTCCATGACTTCGCGCGCAGGCGTAGTTTCGTTCATCTCATTTTCCGAAAGTCCGGTCCCTGCCGTGCAGTATATCGGCAAGTGGGTTCAGGTACATTTATTTTGTTAACATGCAGCATGATTTGGCACGTGGCTGGATCAAATGAAACGCCCCCTAAGGATAACAAATGAAAATGAAACTCCATTGGCAAATAATGATAGGTCTTGCTGCAGGTGCCCTGTTCGGTATTTTTGCGGCTACCAATCAGTTAAGCGGATTCACCCACGATTGGGTTACGCCTTTTGGTACGCTGTTTGTTAATTTGCTGAAACTCATTGCAATGCCATTGGTTTTTGCATCGTTGGTAACCGGTGTGGCTTCGTTGGCAGATGTAAGCAAGTTGTCACGCATGGGTGGCAGGACGATTGGTATTTACCTCATGACCACGGTTTTTTCCATCACCATTGGCCTGGTGGTGGTCAATGTGCTGGAACCGGGCAAGTCGATACCACCGCAGGTCAGTGCCGATTTGCAGGCATCCTACGTGGAGGAGGTTGAAGGCCGCGCCGAAACCATTGAGCAGGTCAGGGAGCGGGGGCCGTTGCAGCCGCTGGTGGATATCGTCCCGCAGAACATCATATCGGCCCTGGGTCAAAATATCCGCATGTTACAAGTCGTGTTTTTTGCGTTGTTTTTTGGAGTCTGCCTGATCCTTATACCCAATGAACATACGCGCACCGTGAAGTCTTTTATCCAGGGGCTCAACGACATTATTATCAAGATGGTTGACCTGATCATGTATATTGCGCCGCTGGGCGTTTTCGCGTTGATCGCCGGCACCATCACTGCGGTGGCGGGTGATAACATTGACACTGTGTTGAGCCTGTTGAGTTCACTGGGCTTTTATACCTTGGTGGTCATTTTTGGTCTGTTATTGCACGTAGCGCTGGTGTACTGCTCGTTTGTACATTTTTTAACGCGCTTTAGCCTCAAACAGTTTTTTGCCGGTATCGCACCGGCACAATTGCTGGCTTTTTCCACGAGTTCCAGCGCGGCTACGCTGCCTGTGACCATGGAGTGTGTGGAAGATAACCTTGGGGTCAAAAACGAGGTTGCGTCATTTGTATTGCCACTGGGTGCGACGATTAATCTCGATGGCACCGCACTTTACCAGGGGGTTGCCACGGTATTTATCGCCCAGGCACTGGGGATGGATTTGAATCTGACTGCGCAGTTGACCATCGTGCTGACCGCGTTGCTGGCTTCGATTGGCACAGCACCGGTACCGGCTGCAGGTATTGTCATGCTGGTCATCGTGCTCGAATCCGTGGGTGTTCCGTCCTCCGGAATCGCCCTGATCCTGGGTGTAGACCGTATCTTGGACATGGTCCGCACCGCCACCAATGTAACCGGTGATTGCGCGGTTACGGTGTTGGTGGACAATGCTGAAAACAGGGCGGCGACCAGGTCAACGTGAATGTCTGACTGAAGTCAGGGGCGAGATGGTAATGTATGAGTAACGTTTTCTACAGAAACCCCCAGCACGATTACCCGATGGTGGTGCGTGGTGAGGGCGTATATCTATACGACGCCAACGGCAAGCAATATCTGGACGGCAGTGGTGGGGCAGCTATTTCCTGTCTCGGTCACGGTCACCCGGTGGTGATTGATGCAGTCAGGGCGCAGCTTGAAGAGATGGCCTTCGCCCACACGATGTTTTTTACCAATCAGCCACAGGAATTGTTGGCGCAAAAACTCGTGGACCGGTTTGGTGAGAGTGATGGCCGGGTATATTTTTCCAGTGGAGGATCGGAGTCCAATGAAACCGCGATCAAGCTGGCGCGTCAATACTGGCTTGCACGGGGCAGGGATCAGAAGCACTTGGTGATCTCCAGACACCAGAGCTATCACGGCAATACGCTTGGCGCACTGTCTGCCTCTGGTAGCCCGGTGCGACGTAAAATCTATGCGCCGTTATTGCACGACTGGCCCAAAATCGATTCTTGCCATGCTTATCGTTATCGGCAGGCGGATGAAACCGAACGTGAATATGGCAAACGTGCCGCTCGGTCACTTGAGGATGCCATAATCTCGGCCGGCGCAGATAAGGTGGCCGCTTTCATCGCTGAACCCATAGTTGGCGCCACCCTGGGTGCGGTTCCGGCAGTAGAGGGCTACTTCCAGGCCATTCGTCGTATTTGTGACCGACACGAGGTCCTGCTGATCTTGGATGAGGTAATGGCCGGTTGTGGCCGTTCAGGTACTTATTTTGCTTTCGAGCAGGAAGCGATTACACCGGATATTGTAACCATCGCCAAAGGTCTGGGGGGTGGTTATCAGCCCATTGGTGCGGTTATAGCGCGGGGGTTCATTCATCAGGATATCGTCAATGCTGTTGGCGCCTTTACACATGGTCACACGTATGTTGGCCACGCGACCGCCGCAGCGGCCGGGCTGGCTGTGTTGAAAGTATTGGAACAAACGAATCTTCTGGATAGTGTTGCGGCTACCGGGAATCTGTTGAGTAACCGATTGCGCGATGCTTTCGCAGATCACCCCCATGTGGGGGATATACGGGGGCGAGGTCTTTTCATTGGTGTTGAACTGGTTGAGGATCGAGAGACCAAAGCAGGCATCCGCAAAGAACTGGGCCTGCCATCAGTCATCCGCAATACTGCGATGGAAAATGGTCTGATTTGTTACCCGGGTGGTGGAACGGTGGATGGCCAGGACGGTGCTCATATTCTGCTGGCCCCGCCCTTTATTTATCAACCGGGTCACGTTGATGAATTGGTTGCGAAACTCGAGAAAACACTGAAACAGGTACGCTTCGTGTAGGACTGATGAGCTTGCTCATCGGGAATGGTCGGTGTTCGCGACCAGAAAACTGGTCACTCCTACAGGGACAGGCAAGGAATCCCAACGACCGTAGCGTTGATTCCACAGGTAAACAGGTACGCTTCGTGTAGGACTGATGAGCTTGCTCATCGGGAATGATCGGTGTTCGCGACCAGAAAACTGGTCACTCCTACAGGGACAGGCAAGGAATCCCGACGACCGTAACGTTGATTCCACAGGTCACGTGTTAACTGTGCTCCAGCGGTACAGCGTAGGTTCTGATGATAAGCGCCAGGGCTATATACATACCTACCGTGACCATAATATCGAGTTGCTGTTGCGTGTCGAAATGCTCATCCAGCCGGCGACGGGTGCTGTCTGAAATGCAATTGTGACGATGGCAATCATCTGCTGCCAACAACAAGGTCGATTCATCGGCTTGCCAGTCAGCTGCTTCCGGACCCTGTTTGACACGTTCTATTTCCGGCCTTGAAAGACCTGCATCAAGACCACGTTCGACATGATGACTCCACTCGTAATCTGCGCTGCACAGGTGTGCCGTACGCAGGATCAGCAATTCCCGCTGCCGTGGCAGCAAACTGCTGTTTGCGACGACATGGTTGCGAAACGGCATCCAGGCTTGCAGCAGTTCCGGGTGATGGGCCATTATATTGTGAATATTCAGCGGCTTACCCAGGTAAGAACGAATGTCGCTCAGTGCTGTGGGCCAATGTTCAGGTGCCAGTGGCTGTAGGTTCTTTTTTGTCATACGCGGGCTCTTGATGATGAAAGGTGTGCACCCGGTAAACACATAAATAAAAATAATTCTTGATACCTAAGTTGTTCTCTTAATGTTTCTTTATTTAGATATGTTAAGCTTATCGGATTCCTAAATTTTAACATACCAATCTGGCGTTATATTCAGCGTGATTATTGGGACAGTCGGGTTCACGGACCCAGCAGGAACGAATGGCTAGGTCCGCGGCGGGCTGTTTTTATCTATTGGAGGCAAAGAGAATGAAATTAAAATATAAAATACTAACGGGCATTTACAGTTTGGTATTGCTGGCGATTTTTTCCGCACCAACGCTGGCTGGCAATAAGGCCAAAGACGAGACCGCTACGAACAGTGTAGCAACTACTGATGATGCAGCTCAGTCACGGGTCACCAAGCTGACACAGACTGATGGTGATGGTGGTGTGCTTGAAGAAGTAATCACCACCGGCACACGTAGTGCCAAACCCCGTTCTGCAGCAGATTCAACCGTACCGGTTGATGTTATTTCGGGTGATGATTTTAACGCCTTTGGCGGTATTGCTGACCTGACGGACAACCTGAAGGCGAATGTCCCGTCGTATACCGCGACACCCGCTACCGGTGACGGTAGTGCGTTTGTGCGTCCTACCTCCTTGCGTGGGACCGCACCCGACCAGGTCCTGGTTTTGGTAAACGGTAAACGCCGGCACCGCTCAGCCCTGGTGCAGTTTTTCGCCCCGGCCGCCGGTAACGGCGCACACGGTGTTGATGTCGGAATGATTCCCGGGATTGCCCTTAAGCAGGTAGAGGTGTTACGCGATGGCGCGGCAGCTCAGTACGGGTCTGATGCGATTGCAGGTGTGATTAACTTCATTCTGAAAGACGATTCCGAAGGTGGGGAGTTCCAGCTTCAGTATGGACAGCACTACGAAAACGAAGACAGTTTCAAGTTTGCAGCAAATGCCGGTTTCGCCCTCGGTGAAAGTGGTTTTGCAAATTTGAGTATTGAATATGTTGATAATGATGCGCTTTCACGTGGGATCCAGCGTCCTGACGCGCAGGCCCTGATTGACTCTGGTGTGACAGCAGTTGGGCAGGACGCGCCGTTTGGTGACGCGCCATTCGCGCAAACCTGGGGTCGTCCGGAAACCAGTGGCGCTCGCTTTTTTCTGAACTCCGGTTTTGATATCAGCGACAGTGCACAGCTTTATGCACGTCTGGGCTTTGCTGAAACTGAAGGTCGCTATCGTTTCTTCTATCGTAACCCGCAGCACTCAAGCCTGGTGCCATTACGTGCCCTGGGCTTTACCGGGCTGCCTGGCGGCTTCACACCGTTTCTTGACGGCGATCAGGAAGACACGACCTTTGTGTTGGGCGTTGACGGTGATTTCCAAAATGGTATGGCTTACGACTTCAGTTTCGGTTATGGCAAGAATACGCTGGATTACCTTCTGAACAATACGGTCAACCAGAGTCTGGGTCTGGATGCAAACCTGCAGATTCCGCAGATGGATTTCGATGTTGGTGGTTATGAGCAAAGAGAGATCAACCTGAATGCTGACTTCTCCCTGCCGATCAGCGACGCTCTGAACCTGGGTTTTGGTGCGGAATTCCGTGAGGAAACCTACACCGTAAATGCCGGTGAGCCAAGTGCATCCGTAGGCGCAGGATCGAGCGGGTTTAAAGGCATCACAGGAGCTGACGCAGGTGAGTTTTCCCGTGACAACATCGCTGTCTATGTTGATATTGAGCAAGATGTCAGTGACGAGTTATTGCTGCAATATGCGGCCCGTTACGAAAACTTCTCCGATTTCGGTAGCACCGTTAACGGAAAACTTGCCGCACGTTACAGAGTCTCGGACACTTTTGCACTGCGTGGTGCAGTTTCAACGGGGTTCCATGGCCCGACACCGGGTCAGGCCAATGTACGTACCACCATCACGACCTTTGATGGCGTAACCGGATTGCAGGTTGAAGAAGGTCTGGTACCTTCGACTGATCCCCGTGTAGCCGCGGTAGGCGGAACTGCTTTGACCGAGGAAACTTCGCTCAACTTCAGTGCTGGTTTCAGCGCTGATATCGGTGAAAACACAACGTTGACCGCGGACTTTTACCTGATCGAAGTCGATGACCGTATTTACCGTACGGGTGATATTGCGGTACCCGGTACCACCAACACCATCTCTTTTTACACCAATGCCCTGGATGTTGAACACAAGGGTCTGGATTTGGTGCTGACATCGAATTTCGACTGGTCGGGAGACGCCACCACGGCGTTGACGGTTGCCTATGCCTACAACAAAGTCAAAATTACCGGTCAAAAGCTGATCAATGGTGTACAGCCGGTTAGTGACGGTCTGGTTGAAGATATTGAAAACAACTATCCCAACCACCGGTTGGTCGCGACCACCAATACCTTCTTTGGCGAGCAGTGGAATCTGCTGCTGCGGGCCAACTACTACGGTTCGCATTTTGACGAACGTGGCCGGATCGGTGCAGCTTCAAATCCCAGCGCCAAGATTGGTGCAACGGTCTACTTTGATGCAGAGCTGGGTTTTCAGCTCAACGATAACTTCCGTCTGGCATTGGGTGCGGTCAACATATTTGATGAGTTCATCGATGAGATTGGACCACCCAATTCAAATCGCATAAGCGTTGGCTTGCAGTACCCACGCCGGAGTGCTGCAAACTACGAAGGCGGTGCCTGGTACCTGAGAGGTTCCTACCGCTGGTAAAAACCCGGAAGTCAGGGTTAGATACCGGAGGCGCGATCAATCGATCGCGCCTCTTTTTTTGCCGATAATTTGGCACGGCCTTGATCCGTAGGACCGACGAGCGTGCTCGTCGGGAACACCCAACGACGGACACATGTCAAAAGGTCACATCACCCCTAATGGGGGTGGTGTGGTGCGACGAGCCGGCGGGTTCCCGGCTCGTTAGAAGCACAAATTAATCCAGGCGCTTACTGAACCGCATAATTGCCAAAGACATCAGCACTGCGATAAACAGACCAAGAATCATCAATTCACCGGCAAGTTCTTGCAAGCTGGCCCCACGCAGAATGACACCACGGATCAACCGCATAAAATGCGTCAAAGGCAAGATTTCCGCGATTACTTGTGCGAGGTGGGGCATCCCTGCAAATGGAAACATGAATCCGGACAGCAGGATGGACGGCACAAATACAAAGAAAGCAAGCTGCATGGCCTGAAACTGTGTGTTGACCAGGGTCGAAATAACCAAGCCCAGGGCCAGATTGGTGATGATGAATACGAGGGTAACGATGTAGACATCCAGCAGACTTCCGCGCATGGGTATGTGAAACAGAAAGTGCCCCAATACCAGTACCAGGCTGACCTGCAACAGACCGATCAGAACATAGGGGGTGATTTTTGCCAGCATCAACTCGGGTGTCTTGATGGGGGTGGTGATCAATAGTTCGAGATTTCCCCGTTCACGCTCCCGTACGATGGCCACGGCAGTGAACATGAGCATGGTCATAGTCAGGATAACGCCTATCAATCCCGGTACAGTATTGACCGGTGAGCGTCTCTCAGGGTTGTAAAAAGTTCTTAGCTCCAATATCGGCGGCAGGTCGTCGTAGGGCGCGGTCCTTGAAACCTGTGTCAGCTGTGCCAGTTGCAGTTGTGCCGCAGCGGCCTGCACAACGGTATCGGAACCGTCGACAAACAGCTGTACGGCTGCACGTCCAGGCTGCTGTAGCCGGCGCTCAAAATCTACCGGTACGTAAATGCCGACACTGATTTTGCCCTGCCGCAGCAGTAACTCTAGTTCGTCTGCATCACTTGCCTGCGTAATCACATTGATTACCTGGGAATGTGCAAGGTCCATGACCAGTTGGCGCGACGCGGAAGTGCCGGAAAGGTCTGCCACGGCCGCGTCAAGATTGCGCACATCCATGTTGATGGCATAACCGAACATCAGCAACTGGGCAACCGGTACACCGACGATCATGCCAAAGGTCAGCCGGTCGCGCCGCAGTTGCCTGACTTCCTTTTTGACGATGGCAAAAATGCGCTGCAGAGATTTCACCTGGCGTCCCTTTTGTCACGTGTTGCAGCAACGAATACGTCTTCAAGACCTGGCTTCGTGATATGGCATTCGCTCAGGTTCATTCCGGCCTTTGTGATGACTTCACGTACAGCCTGATCCGGTAGGGCCTGGTCTTTGCTCACCATAACGCGCAGGACATTACCTATTTGGGCTGAGCTGTGGACAAAAGATTCCGCCTCAAGCAGCTTGCCGACTCTGCGTGGCTGGTCCGATTCAACAATGATGATACTGGCATCAATTTGGTTCCCCAGTTCTTGAGGGCTACCCTCAGCAACCAGCTTTCCCTCGTCCAGAATGGCCAGGGCGTGACAACGCTCTGCTTCATCCATGTAGTGGGTAGACACCAGAATCGTGGTGCCCTCGTCGACAAGGTCAAACAGAGTTTCCCAGAAAGCGCGTCTGTTTTCCGGGTCAACCGCACTGGTGGGTTCATCCAGAAAAAGCAATTCGGGACGGTGCAGGGTGGCTGCGGCCAGGGCTAATCTTTGCTTCTGGCCACCGCTGAGCGTGCCAGCTCTTTGGTCAAGAAAGTCGGTCAGTTCGTAGCGCTCAAGCGCGGCCCCGATTCGCCGCAGTTGATGTTGCCTCTCCAGGGTGTATATATCTGCCATGAACTGAAGATTCTCAGCTACCGTCAGGTCTTCAAACAGGGAAAACTTCTGTGTCATGTAGCCGACTTTCATACGCAAGGCCTCGGCCTCGGCGGGGATGGAATGACCCAAAACCGTGATGGTGCCGGAACTGGGGGTCAGAAGCCCGCACAACATGCGTATGGTGGTCGATTTGCCCGAGCCATTGGGCCCCAGAAAACCGTAGATACGTGCATGCGGTATACGTAGATCCAGGGACTGTACGGCCTTCAATTGACCAAAAGTCTTACCCAGGTCATGTGCACTGATTGCCAGCCCGGCCTCGGTATTAATCATGGAGGGTTGTGCCCGCCGGAAAGTCTACTTCAAGGGGTACACCAGACGGCAGTGATTCAACGCCGGACAGGTCGACCTCTGCCAGGAAACTCAAACGTGAACGGTCGTGCTCGGTGAGGGCAAAGTATGGGGTAAAACTGGCGTCGGTGGATACCCAGCTTACAATTCCAGTACGAGACTGGTTATACCCGTCTAAACGCACCACCAGGGAGTCGCCTGGGCGGACCTGGGCGCGAATGGATTCGGGTACATAAATGCGCGCAAAGACTCTGCTGTCATCCAGTATCACCGCTACGGTCGTACCCGGCCGGGGTCTCTCGCCCAGCTGAAACAGTTGCTTATCCAGCGTGCCGCTAACCGGTGCATAGATTTTGAGCCGGTCAAGACTGAGCTGCACCTGGCTGACCTGGGCGGTGGCAGCAGCGAGTACCGCCGTGGCCTGTTGAAGTTCTTCAACCGTTGTGCCGTTGAGCAGGCTCGCCAGTGATTCGGATGCTGCCTGCTCTGCCGCGACGGCGGTTTTCCATCTGGTTTCGGCGGCATCCAACGAGGCCTGGTCAGACAAGTCACGCTCAAAAATATTCCGGGCACGCGACAGGTTTGCGGCTGTGTTTTTACTGAGTGCCTGGCTGAGTTCAAGCTGGGCACGGGCCTCGCTTATGGCTTCGTGACGTGGACCACGCTGTAACTCAGCAAGTCGCGCAGCAGCCTGATCCTGCAACGCAAGTTGCTGCTCGATGACGGCATTGAGCCGGGTAGGATCCTGTTCAAGGATCAGCTCACCCGTGCTGACTTGCTGACCATCGCGAACATGTAAGGCGATAATGGGCTCGTTACTTTCCACACTCAGTTCAACCCGGTCACGCTCCAGCGTACCGACCATGAAGTTTGTTTTGTCGTTGTCACACCCGACCAATGCCACGCACATAATGGCGGTCAGCCAGAGTGGCGAATACTGTTTTTTCATGCTGTCATTCCCCGTTCAAGTAACTTGCTTACATGTTGTGTGAGGGTTTCCATACCATCGGTATCAAAACCAATACCGAGCACCGGTTCTGCCAGCGCCCTGGCAATAAATGGAAATACCGAAACCGCCAGGACCAGCAGGGCAGCAACCCCGGGGTCAAAGTCCTCACGCAAGCGACCGGCCGATTTTTCCCGTGCAAGCAAGGCGGGCAGGGCACCACCCACGTGTGGTGCCATATTTTTAATAAAAAAGTCCTGCATCTCACCGCCCGGTAACAGCACTTCACGTGTCATCAGTCTGGGTATGTTTGGGTGTTGTGCGGCCATCGACAATATCAACCTCGCGATACCGTCTGCAGGCGCTTCGGGATCATCCCTGAGCGCGGCGAGCGCCTGTACCAGGGGCGTCAGCGAGTTTTCAAGAACGGCCTGTAGCAGTGCGTGCTTGTTACCGAAGTAATAATGTACCAACGCGGGATTAACGCCCACGGTGTCAGCCAACTGGCGAATGGATGTCGCCGCGTAGCCCTGGTCTGCAAATAACTGTTCAGCCGTATTGAGCAACTGCGCCTTGAGATCCTGTTGCCTGGTGTCCAGTGGTCGGCCACGAGAACGTTCTGCTGCCGCCGGTGATGGTGTTGATGAATTCATGAGTTAATATTAATTAAACGGTTAATTAATTGCAAGAAATAAGTAATCGACTGTATTTAGAGGTAAACTCGCTGTGATTCAAAGTGGTTTATTCGGTGCTTAGTGGAGCACTGACTACTAAGTTCATGATGGTACGGCAATCTGGGGCAGGTCAAAGCAAGTACTTAACTCTTATCTTGCTCCATTTAAGTTGAATTTAATTCTTGAGTCCCTTAGCTGGGGTCTATTGGGAGATAACTAGAATCTCCCTCATTTCGTTATATCCAAATGGATTTAGATAGTTCTCCCAACCACTAGGTTGTCTTGCCGTAGCCAAAGCTTGCTCCTGTGCTTGAGTTAGAAACCACTTATGTGCCATTGATGTACAAGCGATTTTGTCGTCAACATTTACGCCAAATTCTTCTTCTATACTTTCGAGTTCATCAGTTAAACTTGATTGAAGTTTGCTGCAAACTCGATTCCGAATTACATGAACTCGATAGAATGGTTTGAACTGAGCAAATTGAGCTTGCTTATGATCATCAAACGACTTTTCAATTTCAGATTGCAACGATTTTAGAAGGCCAGCCTTGTTTTCTTGCGAGACAATTTGCTGCCACTCCAGTTTAGAAATTCCGGAATCAGGTAGCATGTGCAAACTGAATGCCTCGTCCATATGAACTCCATCCAAAATAGCTTGTACACCCTCAGCCATTTGTCGAGACCTTTCAACTTGTTTATTGAAGAATTCTTCATCAAGAATTTCCTCTAAGCCAACTTTCCTTATATACTGACCAATTCTCTCAGGCGTGTATGCGATGTCAAATTCGGACTCTAAGTCTTCAAAAACCTGGCCTTGAATATGGATCGCAAACTCTTGCGCCGATCCAGTAAAGTCATCATTCCTACTTAAGCTTGATTGAATATCATCTTTGTTAACAAGATAGCCTATTGCTAAGGCCATAAGTAGCAACACAATCCAAGTAATTGATTTCATATGCTGAATCTTCTTCAGGGTGTAAGTGGCATTTGAACTACGTTTTCAGTATTGATCATCGCCGTTACTGCCACTGCGCTAGCATCTGCTTCCAGCATCAGGCTATTAGTTTTAGCTCTAGAGCTGGCTGACTGCCCTGGAAGGCCAACTGCAACCTGTGTCGATTCATTGGTTGACACGCCCAGCCCGCAATATCCAATTGCACATCGGGATGTTGATATGCTGAATTGGCGCGCAGCACATGGATCGATTTAACGCATTGTTGTGTACTGTTTCCCAATCCACATTTGATCAGATCCCGAAATTCAATTCGGTTTGCCATTGTATCTGACGCTTCCGCCATCACCGGCAAACTGAAAACAATCAGCCATAATACGGCAAGATATTTGGCTAAGGACAGCAGGGTTTTCACGGAAGTGGTGGCCATCTAAGAATGACAAAATCCTGACTTAAGCGTCTTGTTATGTGGCAACAATATTAACTCCTGCCTCAATGACTCCAATGATCATCAATACCACACCGAGAAAAAGGGCAATAGGAATTGCAGGGCCTTGCTGATTTTCCTTTTTCCATTCAGAGTGTGACGAATTGAGCAACTTGGGATTTGCCGAAAAATAGACCATTATGAGCGTAATCCCAGCATAAATTGTTGGTGTTAATGCCCCGATTTTCATATATCCAGAAAGGGGAACGAATAGGGCCGATCCAACAGCAAACACGTAAATTGCTATCTTTGCCCCACGTTCAGTCATTGCACCATTCTTCCATGACACATACCGTTTGAATTAACCGGCGCGCGTTAGCGCGTCCGAGTTGAATGATTTGTTATATGCCGGCTCTGCGCATGAGTGTACGCATCAAGTAAGCGCCGGATCATTTGCTGATATTTTGTGTCGTGTTTTTTCGCTTCCTGTTTGAAGAAATCGACGCTGGACTTACTTAGAGAAATTGTGACCTTCACAGTATCTTCTTTAAACGCCAATTCCTCCGGTGATGGAAGCATATCAGCCACAACCTCAACCTTTCCTATTGGCTCATCTGTGTATTTTATTTTCGCACTCATAAATTCGCTTACCTTTACGCCAATAACCAGCTCCAAATTTTGAATAACCTCGTCTCGGTAAGTGAATCTTACTGTGACGATGCCTTCACTCAGGCGACCAAAACAATAAAAACGATCTTCCTCATCGCTGTGTCCCAGGTCACGGGCAATAACTCGATCTGGGTCAGCGAAAGCAAACTGGGCTTCGGAAAATGAAAGGCCGTGCTTCGCTTGATTTGCCAAGTCTTTGGCATCGTCCCGTTCAAAGCTCCCCTTACTCATAAGACCATACTAGCAAATATATGGCTTAATAGCCATACAATAGTATGTATATTAATTGGAGTTAAATGAATAAATGGGGTCAGTTGCTTAAATCACTGTCCGAAAAAAGCGGGTTACCTCAGTGTGTCTTTACTCTTTTTTGAAGGGTGTCTCCACTCTTTTTTCGCTTAGGTTAGCTAACTCATTTGCAACTTTGTCTACCTCATAGCTCTCTCCACTTGCATTTACAAGCTGTAAAATTCGCTCTTTTATTTCCGGTTTTTCTGAACGAGTAGTCACTGACCAAGACTCGATAAACATGCGCTTAGCAGATTGAAGATTTCCATTTTCTAGCTCGGCCTGGCCAAGTTGGAAGTACTTTGTATGCAGATATGCTTTAACATTTGCGAGAGCTTTTTCATAGGCAGGCCAACTACTTAGTTCAGAGTTTTCCATCATCCACTCCAAGCGCCTCAATGTTTTTAGAAGGGGCTTTAACAAACCCTTCAATTCCTTATCGCTTGAACCACCCAATAGTCCCAGCAGTATATCGGCACCCTTCCGTAAGTAAATTTTCCTTTCGAATTCTTCGTGTTTATGAAATTTCATTGCCAGAGTGACGTAACCACCCACTAACACCAAATAGGCAGCTTCTACATAGTACCCCTTGTCTATTGTGTTACGAAGGTCATTTAATGCCTTAACTAACCGGCCTCGCGACAGGTTCACGCATGTGTAACAGGCGGATTCAATCCTCAGGCGGGCACTGCGGTAATCTACCTGCGCACCTTCATAAGCAAAGGACGATCCACAAGCTACGATAGAAAATATCAAGAAAATGTGTAAATTTATGGTGAGCACATTCATTTTCACTTGTTTAAAGTTTTTACTCTGACCTCATTTATTTTTTTTGACCCCATTTATTTTCTTTACTAATCAGCGAATAAGTAAGTTACATCCTTCCGGTGAATAGGCAACTTATTTGGCAAACTCAATTCGAATAGCCTCATATCCATTGAATCAATCACATGTGTCACATTAGACAACGCCTTTTCGCGACAACCTTTTTGCTCCAGCCCGTTCAAAGAATTACATTTATTAACCGCTTTTAATCCAATTTGACGATGTATTAGAAAAGCTGAACCCTCAAATCTAATTGAAGAGACAGAACCTATAGATTCCGCTAAATCTTCATCTTCCAAATTAGATAGCGAATCAAAAATTTCTGGGTCAAAAACAGATCTCAAAATTGACAATTGCTTTTTAGGTTCATATACCACCGGAATACTAAATACTTGATTTCCAGAAATTGCCTCGTAAAGCTGTATATTCCAACTTTTGACTCCAATCCACTTGCCATCACTGGAAATTTTGAGGGTCTGAGGCTTATCATCTTCAACTTTTGATTCCCACATACTATTTAAGTCCTGGACCCGACCGGCATATCTACCCAAGACCACTCCTGTTTGGTCCACTATGCGAAGAAGTATAAAATCCTCCGGGTTGATAAAAACCAAATCGTACCAAAGACCTCTATCGGGAATTAACTGATGTTTCTTTTCGTTTCGCTTAGTCGAAAAAAATACCCATTCTCCAAATAACCCAGAGCCTGGCGCTTCGACAATATGCTGTTGATCCATTGTAAAAAAGAACCTCTTGTAACTTTCATATTCGCCAGCTATGGTTTCATCTATAGGGTAAGTAATTACATGATCTGAGTCAGTCCTTCGAATTGCCAGCTCATTGAGATGCGGACTATTAACTCCACCTTTTTCGACGGTAAAAAAAGTAGAACCATCTCCCGATATCGTGAAAAGCGACGCACTCCCACTTTCATACTTACAAGCACCGTTTACATACAGCTCAACTCGTTGAGCGGCATCTAGACTCATAAAATCTGTGGAAGAAATTCTCAATTTCGCAACACCGATTATTGTTCCCAATTTCTCATGGTGCCGCACTACCACATGATTCGGTAACTCATTAAATCCTAAACGAATAGTTTGTTGGAGTACCGATTGATTATAAAGCGACAAATCGCATATGCCGTTATCGCATTTTACTGAGGCGTGAAGGCCATTCGTGTCAAGATGCCAGACTCTTGAGATAGCAGATTCGCTGGCGAAACCGGCAATGTTGACTATCCACAAGGTCAAACTTAGCAAGCAACCGAAAAAAAGTTTAGATTTCATCATGGTACACACATGCCATGAGTCTGTATGGGATCTTCGAAGCTGCCCTGCACCGATGGAGGTCCATGTGGTATTGAACTCCAAATTGTGTAGTGAATAAAGTTTTTACTCTGAACCCATTTATTCTGATACTACGTTTAATCACAAAACTCATTTGTGAAAAATTGCTTATTTCTGAGGAACATGAATCAGTCTTTCCAGGAGCTCTTGTGCTCGGCCAATTGATTTCGGTTGGAGCTCCTCAATTTTTGAAATAACGTGCTTTCCGACGCTGAGGAATTCTTCATCCTCGGCCAATGTCTTTAAATCCCCATCTTGGCTCAGTAATGAAACAGCGTCTGCACAAAAGGTGCCATCATCTAGCATGAGCATCCTGGATTGGCAATATGTAACTATAAAAAGTGTGCTTCCGTCATCACCCGGAGTCAGTCCCAATTTTCCGGTTGGACTCACCCATTTTATGGGTTGCCAATCTTCCCAAGGTATAAGCTTTTTAGCATGTGAAATAAAAGCTGCGGTCTCTTCAGCATTACCGTAGCGGGAGATTCTATCGAACGACATTCCAAACGCGGATAATGTGTAATGAATGTATTCGTCCCGATCCAAAGACTCCTGAACTGCATCCATTGAGAGACGCTTAATATCACGTTGTATTTTCCCCTGCCTTAAATATATATCTAACATGCCACTTAAAATGTCGGCACTAACCCCTTTTGCGTCCCAAATTCCGGAAATTGCGTCTTTACGATATCTCACATAAGCTCGACGAACTTTATATCTGTAATTATCCGGGTCCTTAAGCAAAAGGGCTGATACTATATCATCGGCAAGATCGAGAACGGGCGGGTGATTATCTGAAAAGCGCATAATCCAGTGCGCAATATCCAATTGCACATCGGGATGTTGATATGCTGAATTGGCGCGCAGCACATGGATCGATTCAACGCATTGTTGTGTACTGTTTCCCAATTCACATTTGATCAGATCCCGATATTCAAATCGGTTTGCCATCGTATCTGACGCTTCCGCCATCACCGGCAAACTGAAAACAATTAGCAATAATATGGCAAGATATTTGGCTAAGGACAGCAGGGTTTTCACGGAAGTGGCGGCCATCTAAGAATGATAAAATCCGTGTTTCTCAGATAAGCAGGTTTTGCTTGGCTGGTCCCTACTTTACCCCCTGGGCTGAACTCTAATCCACCTTCGTAATGTCCCATAACGAAGCTAGGGGTGAGTGGCTCTAAAACACCATAACACCTCACATAAGCGGCGGTTGACTCTAAGAGTCGTGGGTGAGTATGGGCATTACCGATTTCAATCGACCCTACTGATCCTACTAAGGTAACAAAACAGGCGTCACTATTTGTCCGCGTAGCGCCATCAACTACAGGCAAACCATTTACACAAGCAAATGGCGCGCCTCGTTCAACCACATCGTCAGTTGGTATGGAAGCCAGGAAGGCATCAGCTACCCACTCACGCAGCGGTCCTTGGCAGAGATTTGCTAAGGCTTCGATCACTGCACTGGCAGATCTAAGCAAGCTATCAACGAGTGTGCACATATCAGAAACGGTAATAGTGAAAGGTCCTGGCGAATTAAAAACGTGGCTTATGGTCATACTTAATCCGCCTGTCCCGCCTCCGATGTAGGTGCCATTAGCCCAAAAAAAATACAGCACTGGACCGCAGTTAGGGCTAGCCCAAACAACATCGGCAGTAATATCAAATGGTATACCCACAGTTACAGTGGCAGGTACGCTAAGCGTCGGTGTTGCAGTTGACCCCAACACACAGTTTGCTGATGCATATTCCGCTGGTAGAAAGTAACTGTTTGAGGCTTTATCAAATGATCGTTGCATTGCAGGTTCGGTTGCCAGCGCATTATACAGCCTTCGCCTTTGGTCAGCTGCCTCCTGAATAGCATTAGGCTTGGCCAGTCCAAACTTGGTTGGGATATCTAACACCGAAATCTCCCGGTTCCAGGTCAAGATTGCCCAAGGGGTGCCCTGAGAGCGGCTATAGTGCAGCTGCGAGATTTGTCCCAATGTGTTTGAAACGCGTCTGAAGTCTGTTTCATTACCAAAGGTACGATCATCAAGTTGTTTGCGCAAACCCGCTTCACCTTCTGCGTATTGATAGTCACTGAATCCTGCTGCACTGTTATCGATTGAAATTACCCGCCCATGTGCATCGTATTTGCAACTGATGGTCTGTGCTCCCGAGTCCAGCAAAGTTGGATTGCCATTACCATCATACTTGACATCCAGTTGGCCCCGAGAAGGATATTCAACTCTGGTGAGCTGGTTGTCATTGTTTAGTGTGTACTTTTCGCTATAGGTTTGGCCCTGTGAACCGGTTCCGGATAAATCGGTTAAATTGCCGGTAGCGTCATAGTTGAAATTGTCAAAACTGCCATCATTGCGGTCAGTGGATATTCTAAATCCCATTGAATCGTAGTTGTATGTATGCTCATTGCCATCCGGGAAAGTGATTGATGAGAGCCTGCCGATGGAATTGTATGCGAACTGACTGGCCTCGCTGCCATTCAGCAAGCGTGTTTGCAGACCGTCTTCGTTGTATTCATACGAGGTGGTTGCGCCATTTTCGGTTTGGCTGATCAAATCGCCTTTGTCGCTATAGCTGTATTGAGTCGTAGTCCCATTTTCGGTCTTTTTGGTGAGATTGCCCTTAACATCATAGCTCAGCACTTGACGGGTTCCGTCGGTGCCGGATATTTCAAGCACGCGGTCTTTCCAGTCAAATATGTAGGTCAGTTCGACCTCCCCATCAGCGCCAAAGCGAACCATGCGCTCTGGGTTACCCACAAAATCATAAGTAAAGCTGCCTCTGGGTTGGCCGTTGTGGCGAAGCGTTGTTACTTCATTGCGCGAATTTAATTCGATTTCACTGACGAACCCTTCTGCATTAGTGATGCGTGTAGTGGCGCCTTGAGTGTTTTGTACAAACTCACTGGTGTTTCCCAGGTCGTCTTTTACGGTGGTTGTATTGCCTTCATAAGAATAAGTCAGTTTCACGTGTCGAATCGCTGTACGTTTGACCTTGCCGTCATTGTGATAAGTAATAAATGCAGCTTTGTGTCCACGAGGGTCAATGGCTTGGGTCAATCTGCTGTTTGCGTATTTGTATTCCCAGACACTACCACCCAGATCCGTGACCTGATCAAGTTGGCCCTTGTTGTTATACCTGTAGGAAACGGCTCGGTTCTGATCGTCGTTTGCCTGAACTACCTTTCCATCCGGATTTCGGGTCATAAAAACGGCACGACCATTTTGGCCCGCTACCAAGGCAAGCCGGTGATCGGTGTCATAGCTAAGAGATATTTCATTACCGACATTGTCGGTTACCTTGGTTAGTCTGGCCACACCCCCCAGTGTGACAAAGCGCTTGGTCCATTGATTACGCAGGGTGAGCAAAAATCCATCGGAGGTTGCGGTCAGAGATTTCACATCTGAAGGCTGCGCCGGGTATGCCGAATAAGCACCACCTGCTTGTACAAAACTTGTGTTGCTCGAACTGTCGTCTATGTAAGTTAGAGATCCATCTGCATTAACACTGATGGTTTCGGCAATGCTGATTCGCCATCCCGGCGAGAAATCTGAGGCGTCGTTACTGGTGCCATCGTATACGCGCGCAAACACAACCGGCATCCTGCCCACTGTTACCAGATCACGCCTTAAGAACGTAAGATTTCCAGTGCCAACATTAACAAAGCCTTTTTGGACGCCATTTAAGACAGTCTGTTCATTATGAAAAAAGGTGTTAATACGGCGGCGTTCAGTCAGCTCGTTTAGAAATTCTACTTGGGATTTGAGCTCTGGCGTAATTGCAGCATCGATCTCTGGCTGTGCATTGGCACCAGGAGATATGGAAACAAAAATACTAAGTACTAACGCTGAAATGAAATGTTTCATCGAAATGCCTTGCACCTGCGCTAATGTCTTGCATACATGCAAGTCGATGAAGCTGGTGTTGGTCCTGTTCGCGTTTAGCACAATAGTATTCCTCATGTTGAAATTACCTGGAATCTTCTTTGCTCCAAAAATCAGTGTCCTCATTAACAATAATTGGAAAAGTCACTGAATATTTAGAACTCCCATTTTTAGTCATACCGCAAAGAGCAAGTAATTGTCAATAATTACAGATAGATAGGAATTTCATGAGACATTTTTCTAACAATTTATTGTTGATTTCAAACATTATATTGTTTGGTTTTCAAGCGCCTGAGTTGGCGTAGAAAACTGAATGCTTGAGGTAAACTTTTGAAATTCAATACAAGTGGGATCAGTCTGTACCGAAATTAGGACAGGTGCCCTTACCACTATATCGCTACGGGCAATAGCACATTATTGTTTGATATTAATTTTTAAATTTCGCAGTAAATAGCCCCGGCAAGGCCGGTGCTTCCGCCAGCGAGGTGCTCGAAAACGACCTTTGCGGAATCGCCGGCGGTTTGAATCGCGATTTTTCGACACGCTCAGTGAGCCAATTACTTGAAATAACCACCCGTGGCTTCATAGAGTTCATGGACGATTGTCCAGACAGCATCCTGGGCACTTAGTCCGAGCCTCATATACCTGGACAGTATGGGTAAGGGATCCAAATTACCAAGGTCTTCCAAAAAACTCACTGGTGTTAGCAATACCCACACTTCAACGTCAAGAGCACTTGCCAACCGGTGTATTACATCGATTGAGACGCCTGTTTTTTGGTGCAGAATGTTACCAACCTGAGCTTGCGATATTCCTGCCATACTGGCCAACTGAGCTTGTGATTGAATCTCAGTGTGCTTCATTAGAGTGCGAATGTTAGTGGCTAAGACCGTTCGAACTTCCATGCCTATATCCCCTATTTGTCAAACATCATGTTAATTGGGCTAGTGGAAACCCTGTGGCCTGCTCCTTACCATCTTAGCTGAAGTTCTTTCGGGTGCGTTAGTCTTGACCTGCGAGCACAGAAGCTGCAGTTCTACTGTGTTTGAGTGCATCGAAGTGTTCTACAATCGAAAACGCCGACACAGCCATTTGGGCGGTGTCAGTCCGGAGGCCTTCGAGCAGGCCTCATTTTGAGGCTTGGCGTTGTCTAGGGTATTGGGGGTAGTCCATGTTGTTACTGGTGCCATCGTATACGCGCGCAAACACAACCGGCAATCTGCCTACCGTTTTTGCGCAGCTTGATTTCGGCCCGGTATACAATTGAGCCGTCTTGACGTTTTCGTTTCGTGATCGTGGCCATTGGTATACTCAGCTTGGAGGTTGCGATCCGTCCAATAAACCGAATAACCGGTCCTCCACGTCCTCCATTTCGCTCCCCCATGGAGGATTGTCCTCCAAAAAATGGGTAAAAATGGTTGTTAATGGGTTTGGAATAGGGCTGTTTAACATGATGATAAAAAAGAGAAATGTCAGGTAATTCAAGTATATCCGTAAACCGGAAACTATGTGTCGCTCCAATGATGGACTGGACGGACCGGCATTGTCGTTACTTCCATCGTTTGCTGGCGCCCTCTGCGCTGGTATATACGGAAATGGTGACCACTGGTGCCATTATTCATGGTGATGAGGACCGTTTTCTGCTTTACAACCCGGAGGAACATCCCCTGGCCCTGCAATTGGGTGGCAGCGTACCGGATGAATTGGCGGAGTGTGCACGTATTGCCTGGAATCGTGGTTACGATGAAGTCAACTTGAATGTCGGTTGTCCTTCAGACCGGGTGCAGCGCGGGCGATTTGGGGCCTGCCTGATGTTGGAGCCTGAGCTGGTTAAAGATTGTCTGTCGGCCATGCTGGATGCGGTAGATATTCCGGTGACCATCAAAACTCGGATCGGGGTGGATGATCATTACAGCTATCAGTTTATGCGTGACTTTGTGGGTCAGGTGGCCGAGTCAGGGTGTACCGTATTCATCATTCACGCGCGCAAGGCCGTTCTTGACGGGCTGAGTCCCAAACAGAACCGTGAGGTACCGCCTTTGCACCATGACTGGGTATACCGCTTGAAACAAGAACTCCCGGGGCTGGAGGTCGTCATCAATGGTGGCGTGGACTCGGTTGCGACAGCGCTTGGTCACCTGGCACATGTAGACGGCGTAATGCTGGGTCGGGCAGCCTATAAAACGCCGTGGGTACTGGCCCAGTGCCAGGAACACTTCTTTGACCAGAAGAGCGGTATGAGTCGAACCAGGATCATTGATTCAATGACAGCCTATCTTGAAGGCCAGGTTCAGTCCGGGGTTGCTGTAAAGCATGTTAGTCGGCACCTGTTGGGACTATTCCAGGGTCTGCCAGGCGCCAAAGCCTGGCGTCGTTATCTGAGTGAAAACGCCTGGCGGGATGACCAAAATACAGAATTGCTTCAACAGGCCTTGTTGACCATGCAGGTGGCCGCCGGTGATCGGGTACCCGACGAACTTCCGGTCTGTGATGATTTAGTCTGAGGCCCGCCGGTATTGCCCGCTGGTATGGGTGTTGAAGGCGCGCAGAGCAGTAACCAGCATATTCCGATGTTCTGAATTGTTCAGGTGAAATTCACTTTATTAAGTTAGAATTGTCCCAGGCACATAAATCAGTGAGCGCACGTTAGTGGAACTGGCGAAACGAAAACAATTGCAGAGATTATGTATCTTGATAGTGGCGTTTCTGGTATCTGGGTCGGCTTTTGCCATCAACCTGAGTGAGGCTGCCAAGCAGGCAGCCCGAAAAAATAATGCAAAAGTGCTTTCGGCAAGAACCGTCAAACAGGGTAATAAGCAGATGCACCAGATCAAACTGCTGACCAAAAAAGGGGTTGTCAAGACGGTAAGGGTCCCCGCCAATAACAAGAAAAAAAATCGCTAGAGGCGCCTTAAATGCGTATTTTACTGGTTGAGGACGATACAGGACTGCAAGCTTCATTAGCAGAGATTTTGCGTGAGGCGGGCTACGCTGTTGATGTCAGCGGTGATGGTGTTGAGGGCCTGTTTTTCGGAGAAGAATACCCGCTTGATCTGGCTATCATTGATCTGGGCCTGCCTGGGATGTCGGGACTTGAACTCATCCGTAAGCTGCGTGAAGGTGACCACCAGTTCCCGATTTTGATTCTGACCGCACGATCAGAGTGGCAGGATAAAGTGGAGGGGCTGGAATCCGGCGCCGATGACTACCTGACCAAACCGTTTCATCCGGAAGAACTCAAGGCCCGTGTCAGTGCCTTGCTGCGTCGCGCAGCCGGGCACGCGCAACCGGTAATAGAATTCGGTGCGCTGAAAATCGATCTCGTCAGTCAACGGGTAGCCTGTGAAGACAGTGAAATTGAATTGACTACTTATGAGTACAAGGTATTTGAGTATCTGTTAATGCACCCGAATGAAGTGGTCACCAAGACGGTACTGTCCGAACATATCTACGAAGAAGATGCCGACCGTGACAGCAATGTTATCGAGGTGTTTGTTGGCCGTTTGCGCAGAAAAATTGACCCCGACGGGACACTCCGTCCCATTGAGACCTTGCGGGGTAGGGGATATCGACTGAATATGCAGTCCCCTACTGCATAAAAATCACCACGCCGGGTATCGTGATTTTTCACCTTAACGAGAAACAGCCTTTCTCCCTGCGTCTGCGCCTGGTATTACTCGCAGCATTAATTCTGTTGATCTCACTCAGCCTGGTGTACGCGGCGCTGGATGCCGCATTTCAAAGCAGCAGCGAAGCCGGCTTGAAAACCCGTATGGAAACCCTGGTCTACCTGGTGTTGGCGGCAACCGAAGTGGGGGGGAACAGTTCCCTGACCGTTGCAGAGGCAACGGGTGATCCACGTCTGGACAGTCCCGGCTCAGGATTTTATGCCCATCTTCACGGCGAAAATGATGAATGGAGTTCCGCTTCTTCCCTGGGTATCGGCCTGCCGGAACTACCTCCATTCAACGCCGGAGAAAGTGGCTTTGTGACACCCACTACATCAATCGATTATTACACTTTTCGCTATGGCATCAGCTGGGAATTGCCCGATGGCAACCTGTTACCGTTGATGGTCACCATTCTGGTTGAACCTTCAGAGTTTCGAGGGGAACGCAAAGCATTCCGCGCCGGGTTGCTGCGCTCCCTGGGTGCCGCTGGGGCGATCCTGATATTGGCTCAATTGATCCTCTTGACCCTGGGGCTAAGACCATTGAGACGGATGTCACGCGACATTGCCGGCATTGAATCAGGCCAATTGGAGCGCCTGGAAGGCAGATATCCGAGAGAGTTGGAGCGCTTAACAGCAAATATAAATCAATTACTGGATACGGAAAAGGCTAATCAAACCCGTTACCGCAATGCACTGGATTCGCTCGCTCACAGCCTGAAAACGCCGTTGTCAGTCATTCGTTCCAGCCTTCCGGCAGACACTGCAGCGAAGTCGAGCGCAATCAATAGCGCGGTTGGCGATATGCGACGCCTGGTTGCAACGCGTTTACAACGTGCCGCCGCATCAACCCGGCGCAGCATGGCCCCGGCAGTTGACGTAAAAGTACAGGTTGATCGACTTACACGGTCGCTGCAGCGTGTTTATTCTCAGGATTTGATAAGGATTGATGTCAGCATTGAAGATGGATTGATGTTTTATGGGGAGGCAAGAGATTTGTTGGAACTGATGGGAAATCTGCTGGACAACGGCTGTAAATATGGTGACGGACAGATTCGTCTGGCCGCGCGGTCTCACGACCTGGCAAAGCCACAATCCGGTATAGATCTTAAGGTGGAAGACAATGGTCCTGGTATAGCAAAAGCGGAGCGCCAGCAATTGTTACAGCGTGGTGTGCGTGGAGATGAGCGTGCAGAAGGCCATGGCTTGGGTTTGGCCATCGTGTTGGAAATTGTGACCGCATACAATGGTGAAATAGTCATCAATGACAGCGATCTTGGTGGTGCCGGAATCAGTGTTACACTGAGAACCCGCCTGGGTACCGGTTAGCAGGCATCTTCAACTGACCTTATGCAGCAACTGATCCACATCATGCAACGTCTACGTGACCCGGAGAAGGGATGTCCCTGGGATGTGGAGCAGGATTTTTCAAGTGTTGCCCCGTATACCATTGAAGAAGCCTATGAGGTTGCGGATGCCATCGCCCGTGGTGACATGGCTGATCTTAAAGACGAGCTCGGTGACCTGTTGTTCCAGGTGGTCTTCCACGCACAGATGGCCAAAGAGCAGGGGTGCTTTGATTTTGAGGATGTGCACGCAGCGGTCTGTGCGAAAATGCAAGACCGTCACCCACATGTTTTTTCCGACCGCAAAATTGAAGACGCTTCACAGCAGGCACAGGCATGGGAGGACTACAAGGCCGAAGAAAGAAAAAACAAGGGCGAACACAGCTTGATGGACAATGTCCCGGCAGGCATGGCAGAGCTACAAAGGGCAATCAAGTTACAAAAACGTGCAGCCAAAACTGGCTTCGACTGGGGATCAGTACCTCCTGTGATGGAAAAGTTTGACGAGGAGTTGGCCGAAATGCGGGTGGCCATGGCCGCCGGCGATCCGGATGCCATGGAGGATGAACTGGGAGATCTGTTGTTTGCTGCAACCAATCTCGCACGGCAACTTGGTTTGGACCCCGGTGCCGCATTACGGCGAGCCAATGCCAAGTTTGAGCGTCGTTTTCGGGCCATGGAAGACGCGGTTGGCGGGCAACACCAACTTGACAGCATGAGTCTGGATGAGATGGAAGACCTGTGGCAGAGCATAAAAAGACAAAATGAATAACTGGCTGGCACAACTGGAAATCAACAGTGTGATGGTTGGCGTGCTTGCGGGTCTCGTGGTGGGCCTTATCGCGACAATTATTGCTGCGAGAATTGCCAGACGTAACGGTGCACAGGGGGAAGCTGAGCACTTCCTGCCACTCAATACCGCGCTTGAGGCCGACCTGAAAACCAGCGAAGCGGCGCTGGCGGAAACTCAGCGTTCTCTGGCGATTACCGAAACCAGGCTGGATGAACAGAAGCAGTACCACCGGGCTGAAAAGCAGGCGCTGGAAGAAGCGGAAAAACGCCTCACAGAATCTTTTGAACGTCTCGCCGGCAAAGTCTTTGACGAGCGCTCCAAACACTTTACGGATTTGAGTGAAAGGCAGCTGTCAGGATTGTTGAAACCCCTGACCAAAGACCTGGAGACTTTTCGCACCACGGTGGACAAGAACAGTCGTGAGGATATCCGGCAGCATGCCGCACTGCAGGAAAAGCTCAGGCAAATGGAAGGTCTGAACGAACGATTGCATAAAGAGGCGCAGAGTTTGACAAAGGCCCTGACCAGGGACGTCAAGGCCCAGGGCAATTGGGGTGAACAACAACTGGAGCGGTTATTGGAGCTGGCCGGACTGGTCAAAGGGGAGCACTACCATACCCAATACAGCGTTACCGGCAAGGACGGCGCGCGGCTGCAACCCGATTTTGTACTCATGTTGCCTGAAAATCGCAGTATTATTCTCGACTCCAAGGTATCCCTGACGGCCTGGACCCGCTACCAGTCTGCCGCAGATGATGCTGAGCGTGAGACATTCCTGACCGAGCACGTGCAATCCATTAAAAGTCAGATCACTAATCTGGGCGAAAAAAACTACCCCGGCGCTGAGAGTCTCAATGCACTGGACTTTGTGTTGTTATTTGTGCCCATAGAATCTGCCCTGATTGCCGCCTTGCAGGCAGACGCAACATTACCCGAATATGCTTTGGAACGTCATGTGGCTTTGTTATCTCCGGCCAATTTCCTCGCCACCGTACGTACCGTGGCGTCCGTCTGGCAGGTACACAAACAGAATACCAACGCCCAGGACATCGCAAAACGCGCCGGTAGGCTCTACGACAAATTTGTCGGTTTTACCGAGAATCTCAAGCTTGTCGGGATGCGTCTGGAGCAAGCACGCAAGTCCTATGATGATGCATACAGCCAGCTGAGCACGGGTGCCGGTAACCTGGTCGGACAGACCGAAAAGCTGAGCAAACTCGGTGCACGTCACTCCAAGCAGCTGGATGCCGCCCTGGTGGAACAGTCAGGGAGTGACGATAGCGGGGTGGTCATTGAGGCTGACAACCAGCCGCGTCTGGTAGAGGGGAAAGAACCGTAGGACCGACGAGTTTGCTCGTCGGTCCTACTGGCTGATTATTTGCACTCGGCGATAGTGACCCGCTCATGGCCTTGCAAATCACGCAAAGTCGCAATATTTTTTAAACCGGTATCAGCCATGACTTCACGCGTGGCCGGCCCTTGCTCCCAGCCGTGCTCAACCATCAGCCATCCTCCATCCAGCAACATGGTTTTCGCAAACTGGCTGATCGTGCGGATGGCGACCAACCCATCCTTACCCGGTGTCAGCGCCGCGCGTGGTTCAAAACGCAGGTCGCCCTGATCAAGGTGGGAATCATCTGCGTCCACGTAGGGAGGGTTGCTCACGACCAGGTGAAATTTGCCGGTCAATGGCTTATCCCAGGAACCGTGATGGAAATGGACCTGCCGGAGATCATGCCGGTTGGCATTTTCACGGGCGGTCGCGATTGCCTCCTCGCTGATATCGGTGGCATGGATTTCACAACTCTTGCGCTCCGTGGCCAGTGCCAAAGCAATTGCGCCGCTACCCGTCCCAAGATCGGCGATACGCCAGTTGGCAGTATTGGGAATCTTGTCCAAGGCAGCCTCCACGAGTAGCTCTGTTTCCGAACGGGGTATAAGAACCGCCGGGTTGACGAGCAGAGACAAAGACCAGAATTCGCACTCACCAGTCAGGTAAGCGATGGGCTGGCCGCGGGCACGCTGCTTGACCAGTTTTTTGTACTTCCCACTGTGCTTGTGCAGCAATTCCAGTTCCGGGTTTGCATACAGGAAGGAACGGGTAGACCGCAGTACGTGCGCCATCAAGAGCTCCGCTTCAAATTGAGCGGACTCAACATGACCCAGTTTACGGCAGGCGGTAGCCAACAGGTTTTTGATACTAGCCCGCATATTGCACCAGTTTTCTAAGCCGACGCTTGTTCCACGTTAGTCCCCGAATGCGTTTGTGATCGCGTCCTTGGTTGCTTCACCACCCTCGAGCCGGCTTGGAAAAAGCCGGGCCCAGACCCGCCCCCACCACTGCTTGAAATCATCAAGAATCAGGTAGAGCGAGGGGATGAGGAACAAAGTGATTACCGTGGCGAACAGAATTCCGAATGCCAAAGAGGCCGCCATGGGTTTGACCAGTTGTGCCTGCAAACTGGTCTCGAAAATGGCGATAGGCGCCAGACCCAGGAAGGTGGTCAGCGAGGTCAGTAAAATGGCCCGGAAACGTGCCCGTGCGGCATTCTGTGCCGCTTGCAGGAGCGGGACACCGGTGGCGCGTTCACGGTTGACGAAATCCACCAGGATCAGGCTGTCGTTCACGACCACACCGGACAGCGCGATGATACCGAAATAACTGGTCATGCTGACGGGTAGTCCCAGTACGAGGTGGCCCAGCAAGGCACCGATTGCACCAAACGGGATAACCGACATGATGATCAGTGGCTGGGCATAGGACTTGAGTGGTATGGCCATTAACGCAAAAATCAGAAATACGGCGAACAGCCCCCCACGTAACAGGTCGCGTTGAATATCGATCTGTTGCTGGCTCGATCCGCTAAGCCTGGAACGAACTCCGGGGAAATGCGCCAGAACCTGGGGCAACTCCTTGCTCATGATGTCCGCCTGGATCTTGCCTGGTTCGTATTTCTCTTTGTCGACTTCAGCGGACACACGCACCGCCCGTTCCCTGTCAAAACGGCGGATAAACACCGGGCTCTCGGTTATGTCCACCTCGGCAACCGTGTGAAAGGGTACGCGACCGCCGTCACGGGTACGGATTTTCATATTGTTCAGGTAACCGACAGAGTCACGTTCTTCCTTTGGAAAGCGCACCATGACCTTGACTTCATCCCGGCCCCTCTGAATACGCTGGACTTCCGCACCGTAGAATCCCGCCCGCACCTGGCTGGCGAGGTCCTGCAGCGTAATACCCAGAGCTTCTGCCTCGGGCTTGACGTTCAATTTAATTTCCGGTCTGCCGCGCTCGTAAGTATTGCGGACGTCATACAGCCCCTCATAGCTCGACATTCTGCGGGCCAGTTCCTGTGAAGCGCGGCCGACCTGCTCAATGTTGGCTCCGATCAGCTGGATCGAAATTGCAGCACCACCACCGGCGCCGGTTGCACCGGAAAAGCCCAGTTGTTTAACTCCGGGAATATCACCGACATTTTCACGCCATCGACGTAAGACCTCCGGCCCGCTGATGACCGACTTGTCCTCTTTAACCAGTTCAGTAATGAGCTGTCCCCGGATCTCCCCCTGGGCAAAGGAAAGCACATGGGAAACGACTGCACCAGATTCCATACCCTGTTCTGCGCTGACCTCCGCATCCACTTGCCACAGACCATCCTGGACCCTTCGGATGGCGTCATGAGTACGCGCCGCGGGCGTGCCTTCGTTCATCAATAGGTCGACCTGCAAGAAATCGGCGGTTATGTCGGGGAAAAACACGGAGCGCAGAATACCCCCCGCCAACAGCCCAATGGACAGAATCAGCATGGAGATGAATACCGACAGTGTCAGGTAACGGCGTTGGAGGCACTTGGCCAGAAAGGGTCTGTAGAAGTTGTCGGCAAAGGTATGCAGTCCTTCGCTAAAGAATCGTTGGAAGCGAATAAACGCGTTGTGTGTATCTTCGCTGTAATGCCTGACCTTCATGTGCGCAAGATGGGCAGGCAAGATTAACTTGGATTCAACAATCGAGAAGACCAGGCACAAGGTCACCACCCAGCCGATTGAAGAAAAAAACTGCCCCATGACACCGCTGATCATCAGGATCGGTATAAAGGCAGCTATGGTCGTTAGCACACCAAATGTGGCCGGCATCGCGACCTTGAATACACCTTCTATGATGGTATCGGCCGAATGACCTTTTGCACGCATGTTGGTATAGGCACTTTCCCCGATGACGATGGCATCGTCCACCACAATACCCAGCACCAGTATGAAACCGAACAAACTGATCAGGTTGACCGTGACACCGAGGGTCGGCATCAGGAAAAAGGTTCCCAGGAAGGCCACCGGCAGACCCACCATGACCCAGAAGGCCAGCTTGAGCCGCAGGAACAGAGCCAGCGACAGAAAAACCAATGCTGCACCCAGGACCAAATTCTTCACCATCATGTCAAGACGGCCCTTGAGGTAGTAGGTGATGTCAGCCCAGGCGGCAACACCAACACCCTCGGGTATGGATGCATGTTTTTTCTCGACATAGTCACGTACGGATTGCGAAATTTCCAATTCGTTTTGGCTGCCGACCGATAACACCTGAATGGTGAACGCCGGTTTGCCGTTGAACTCTGAAAAACGACCGGTCTCTGCAAAATCATCCTTGATATTGGCAATATCCTTGAGCAGCAGTCGTGAGCCATCCGGGTTGGTGCGAACCAAAATGGTTTCAAAATCCAGCCCCGTATAGGCTTGCCCCTTGGTACGCAGCAGAATGTCGCCGGAATCCGCCCGGATAGAACCGGCCGGCAAGTCCAGTGACCCACGCCGGATGGCCTGCGCGACCTCACTGAGGGTCAAACCGTATTGCTCCAGGGTAAACTCGCTGACCTCAATACTTATTTCATAGGGTCTTGAACCGAGCAATTCCGCACGTGTGATACCGGGTAGATTTACGATTTCGTTTCTGACCTGCTTGACGTATTCCTTGAGTGTGCGTTCGTTCACATCGCCATAAACCGAGACCATGGTGACCTGTTGCTGGAAACGTGTTCTGGAGACCGTGGGTTTTTCGGTGTTGTCAGGAAATGTTGAGATGGCGTCGACACGATTTTTTATCTCGTTCATGACCTCAGGTACGTCATAGCCGGCACTGACCTCTATACGTACCGATCCATTGCCCCTGCGCCCCGTGGACTCGATCTCCTGGATACCCTCTATGTCCTGGATAGCCTCTTCAATCTTGACCAGGATGCCTTCTTCCACGTCTTCCGGACTGGCGCCAAGAAATGGCACCACGACGTCTATGAAGTTGGTTTCGATCTGTGGCTGGCCCTCTTTCTTGATGGTGACGGCCGAGAAAAGCCCGCCGGCCAACAGGATAATCATTAACAGGTTTGCAGCTACCGAGTTCCTGGCAAACCAGTTGATGATGGCGTAATACGGCCCGCTGGTGTTGCTCATTGTTCGTCACCTCCGGTGAGTGCCGGCGTACCGGGATCATCTTTTGACCCGGCTGCTGTCGCGTTGCCGCTGACGGCCAGTTTGGTGCCGGGCACAGGGGCGTCCAGGGTGGTAACGACCACCTGGTCGCCCTGATTGACACCGCCACTGAGGTATACTTTTTTGGGTTCAGCACGTATCACCGTTACCGGGACTATTGCGAGCTTGCTGTCAGCGTCGATCAGCATGACCGTGTTGTCGGATTGCAAAACATGGCGGGGTAGCATGACGACATTTTCGGCACGGATGCCCTGGATACCTGCATTAACGAAGGTGCCGATCTTGAGTACCTGTTGATGGCTTTTGCCCAGTACCCCATAGGGATCAATGACCTGTGCAACGGCGTAGGTAACCCGGCTGACTTCATCAACCACACCCTCGGTGCGGATGATACGCGCCTGCCACTGATCAGAAACACCGGCCCTGTCCGTACTGAGTGTCACCGAAGGGTAGGATTTGACCTGATTCTTGACTTCGGTTTCAGATGGTAGCTCCAGGTAGTTCAGGTCGCTGTTGGTCAACGGTAAGCGTATTTCTGCACTATCAATTGCAAATGTCACACCCAGAGGAGTGCCGGGTGTCACGTATTGGCCGATGTCCACGTCCTTTTGCCTGACGAGACCGTCGTAGGGAACGGTGATCCGCGTGCGCTCAAGGTCACGACGCGCCTTTTGCAGATCTGCCTCGGCTGCACTGACGTTGGCTTTGGCATCCGCCATTTGTGGCTTGCGCTGAACCAGATCAGAGGGCTGACCCGCTCTGCCCAGATTTTGCCAGTCTTTCAGTGCCTGCTCCGAGCGTGCGCTTTCCTCGGAAAGTTTGGCCTGTCGTGAAGCCAGGCCGGCCTCGGCGCGCTTCAGTGCCGCCTCGTAATCACTGGGGTCGATTTGCAGCAGGACCTCACCCTGGCGAAAAAAGCCTCCGGCAACAAAAGCTGCTGAAACCGAAACGACTTTTCCGGAAACTTCTGACACCAGCGTGGTTTGCGTGCGTGGTTTGACCGTGCCCTGTGAGCTGACCAGGAAATTCAGCGAAACCACCTCGGCCTCAATGGTGTCGACCAAAATCGCCTTCTCGGTCTCCGGTTTGCGTTCCGACCGTTGGGAGCCTTGATAAGCTACCAGCGCTACAACCACCATGATTGAGCCCAGAACCAAAATAAGCGGAAGCACTTTTTTAAGAAACTTTTTCATTCCGAATTTCACCCTCTATACGGAAGACACCAGATTATCGCCTGTGGTTGTGAATTAAACATGGGGCATAAGTTGGGGATGTTGTGCAAAACTCACGCATGCGCTCATTCAATAGGTACAATATGCTGCACTTGCAGAACCGATGAGTTTACTCATCGGGAACCAACGGGCCATGTTCGCGACGACTTGCTTCGTCGCCCCTACAAGGAACCAAATACATTCCCGACGAGCAGACTCGTCGGTCCTACGCAGTCATGCAACATCAAGGTCAGGACAGCCAACAATGGGAATAGTGCTAAAAACACCCGAAGAAGTAGAAGCAATGCGGGTTGCAGGCCAGTTGGCGGGTGAAGTTCTGAAGATGATCCGTGAGCACATTCGTCCCGGTGTCTCCACGGGCGAGCTGGATCGTATTTGTCACGCGTATATTACCGAAGAGCAGCAGGCCATACCGGCACCATTAGACTATCGCGGTTTCCCGAAATCAATTTGCACTTCGGTCAACCACGTCGTTTGCCACGGGATTCCCGGTGAAAGGAAACTGAAAAATGGTGACATTCTCAATATTGATATCACGGTGATCAAGAATGGCTGGCATGGTGATACCAGCAAGATGTTTGTGGTTGGCGAGCCTTCTGTACGCGCCGGTCGAATTTGCGATGTGGCACACCAGGCCATGGTCACCGGCATCGAAATGGTCAAACCAGGTTTACGTCTTGGCGATGTGGGTCATGCGATACAGCGATATGCCGAAGGCCAGGGGTGCTCTGTGGTTCGGGAGTATTGTGGCCATGGAATTGGCAGGGTCTTCCATGAAGACCCGCAGGTACTGCACTATGGCCGCCCCGGTGTGGGCGAAGTACTTACGCCGGGCATGGTATTTACCATTGAACCCATGATCAACGTCGGCAAAAGGGAAACCCGTCTGCTGGGCGACGGCTGGACTGTAATAACCAAAGACCGCAGTTTGTCCGCACAGTGGGAGCACACTTTGGCCGTCACTGAAAACGGTTATGACGTTTTGACCCTGTTGCCAGGCGACGGGCTCTGAGTTCGCGGATCACTTGGCAGAACAAAAATGAAAATCAGGCTGCGGGGTCGACTGTCCAAACCGGATGCAGCCGAAGGGTGCCTGGAGACGGCCGAACTAAAGCGTCTGACCGTTGACCAGAGCCACCCACAACTCATTCAGACTCTGAAGCACTCCCTGGCTAAAGCAGACGCGTGTTTGGCAGAAAAATTCCATCGTAATGAAGACGTAAATCAATTGGTCAAAGCCCGTGCCTGGGTGGTTGACCAGTTAGTCCTGTCCGCCTGGGATAACCTGATACCCGCTTCCGCAGAGGTTGCGCTGGTTGCCGTGGGTGGTTTCGGTCGTGGTGATCTGCATCCCCACTCTGATGTTGATTTGCTTATATTACTGACTGAGCCCTCTCCGGATGAAATCCTGCGGGGCGCAATTGAAATTTTTGTAAGTCTCCTCTGGGACGCCGGATTCTACCTTGGGCACAGTGTGCGGACCGTGGACGCTTGCGTTTCAGAAGCAAAAAAGGACATAGCGACCGCCACCAGTTTGATGGAAAGCCGCTTGCTCAGTGGCCAGGCAAAGATGCAGACGGACATGCTGGACGCGACCGCTACCGATCAAGTCTGGTCAGCGGCGGAGTACTTTGATGCCAAATTTGCCGAGCAGGTCAAACGGCATGAGCAGTACCACGATACGGCGTACAACCTCGAGCCCAATATCAAGGAAGGGCCAGGTGGTCTGCGTGATATCCAAATGATTGGCTGGGTGGCGAAAAGGCATTTTGGTACCCAATCCCTGCATAACCTGGTAACCCACGGCTTTCTGACCGAATCTGAGCTCCGGGACCTGATCGATGGCCGAACCTTCCTGTGGGAAATACGCTTTGCGTTGCACCTGTTTGCCGGGCGTGGTGAAGACCGTCTGCTGTTCGAATTTCAGCGACAAATTGCCAAGCATTTTTCCAGTGGTGATGAGTCACAGCAACCCAACGCAGTGGTTGAGAAATTCATGCAACGTTACTACCGCACCGTCATGCAACTCGAACGGCTCAATGAAAGCCTGCTGCAGTTGTTCAGCGAGGAACTGTTGCCCAGCAAAGTCAACCCCTCTGAAGATCTGGGTTCGGACTTTAGTATGACCCACGGTTTTCTTGACGTTGCCTTTGTCGAGCTATTCCAGAGCCGACCGGTTGCCTTGTTAGAGTTGTTTGTGTTGCTCGCAAAGCACGAACAGCTGGCGGGGGTGCGGGCATCAACCATCCGGCTGATCCGCGACCACCTGTATCTGGTCGATGATGACTTCAGGAGCGATCCGCAGGCCTACCAGCACTTCTACGACCTGTTATGCCAACCAAGTGGTGTTTACACTCAATTGCAACGCATGAATCGCTACGGGGTCCTGGCTGCCTTTATCCCGGAATTTGGCAACATAACCGGGCGTATGCAATTTGACCTGTTTCACGTCTATACCGTCGATCAGCACATATTGTTCATGGTCAGAAATCTACGCCGGTTCGCCTATGGAAAATACCGTACCGAGTTTGCCCACGCCGCAGATATTTTCAAACAGATCGATCATCCTGAAATCCTGTACCTGGCCGCATTGTTCCACGACATTGCCAAAGGCAGGGATGGTGATCATTCCAGTCTTGGAGCACAGGATGCCCTGGCGTTTTGTCGTCGATTGCCAATGAGCGACGATCACAGCCAGCGGGTAGCCTGGTTGGTCGAACAACACCTGGCAATGTCGCAGACTGCACAACGGCGCGATATTTCCGACCCGGAAACCATCCACGGGTTTTGTCAACTGGTGGGTAATCAGACCCGGCTGGACTACCTTTACCTGGTGACCATTGCCGATATCGCCGCCACCAGCTCGAAATTATGGAACAACTGGAAGGATAGTTTGCTGTGGGAACTATATACGGCGACATCCGCCGCCCTGTCAGAGGGCAGCTCAAGCGTCTTTGACCGGAACCGGAAAATCAGCGAATCCAGGGATACAGTGCGTGCAACCATGCTGCGCCAAGGTGTGGATGTTGAAGCCCTTGAATCACTTCTTGAAGGCCTACCCCAAAATACATTTCTGCGTTTTTCAAGCGAACAAATGGATTGGGCAGCGTTTGAGGTACTGTCGGCGCCGGTTGACGAACCGGTGCTGGTGGCAATCCGGAAGGTAGAAGACCAGAATGTCAGTGAATTACTGGTGCACACGCCGGATTATGATGGCTTGTTCGCCGCCGTGACGGCTGTCATTGACGAAATCGGACTTGATGTCCTGTCTGCACGGGTCATGACGACTATTTCGGGGAAGAGTTTTGACCTGTTCCAGCTAATGGACCAACACGCACAGGCACTCAATGGCATTGATTGTGAGCGGTTGCAGGCTCGATTGCTTGATGTGCTTTCGAACAAACGTGTTCCTGCACCCGTGGTTCGAAAATTGCCGCGGCGTTTGAGACCGTTCAAAAGTGTTGTCAAGATAGGATTTTCGGCGGCACTTGGCGGTGAAATGACACTGATGGATTTGCACTGTGATGATCGTCCTGGACTGTTATCACAAATTTCCGGCGCAATGGTGACTTGTGGTATTCGCATCCACGACGCAAGAATTGCGACCATGGGAGATCGCGTAGAGGATGCATTTATCATCAGTGATCAGCACAATGCGCCTTTGAGTCGTAAAATGCGTGGTGAGTTACTGGCCACACTTACGGAAACATTGGTTAACAGGAAGAGCGGGGAAAAATGAGTCGACCAGACAAAGTAGAGGAACAACGCAAGCTGATTGAAGCGGCGTTTGATGAACGTGGATCAATCTCGCCGAAGTCCGTCGGGGCGGAACTCCGCGAAGCCATTGAAGCATCCATAACCGGGTTGGAGCATGGTGAGCTACGTGTCGCGGAACCACCCGAAAACGACGGTTCAGGAGACTGGCAAGTTAATGAATGGCTGAAAAAGGCCGTGTTGCTGTATTTCCGTATCCGTCGCAATGAGGTGACTGAGGGCGAGGCGAGCCGCTACTTTGACAAGGTGCCTTTGCGTTGGGCGAAGGGCTCCAGTGATGACATAAGCCGGTGTGGTGCCCGTATTGTTCCGCCGGCGACCGTCAGACGTGGTGCTTTCATCGGTGCCGATGCGGTACTGATGCCGTCCTACGTCAATATCGGTGCCCATGTGGGTGAGAGCAGCATGGTGGATACCTGGGTGACCGTTGGGTCCTGTGCACAGATTGGCCAACGGGTACACCTGTCCGGGGGGGTGGGGATTGGTGGCGTGCTTGAGCCGTTGCAGGCATCTCCCACCATCATTGAAGACGATTGTTTTATTGGAGCACGCTCCGAAGTGGTCGAAGGGGTAGTTATCGGCAAGGGCAGCGTGTTGTCCATGGGTGTCTACATTGGGCAGAGCACCCGAATCTATGACCGTGAGAGCGGTAAAGTTTTATACGGACATGTCCCACCCGGCTCGGTTGTAGTGCCCGGCAGTCTACCCGCAAAAGATCGCAGTCATTCTCTCTACGCAGCGATTATCGTCAAGCATGTTGATGCAAAGACGCTTGCAAAAACAAGTGTCAATGAGCTGTTAAGAAACAACGTGGCATGCTAACGGTATACGGCATCGGGCAGTGTGACACCTGCCGCAAGGCCCTTAAGTGGCTGGCCGCGCAGGGTATTGAACATCAATTCCACGATTTTAGAAAACAGGGCTTGCAGCCGGACCTCTTACGCGAATGGCTGAGCTCATCTTTTGCCGACAAGTTGGTTAATCGTCGCAGTGCGACATGGCGGAAATTGGGCACAGCGCAGCGTGAATTGGAGGGTGCAGCCTTGTTGGAGTTACTCCTGGACTACCCGACATTGATAAAACGACCGGTATTTGTTGCTGCTGAAATCATCGCTGTCGGTTTCGATCCCCAGGAGCTTGTTTAGTGAGTGCAACTCTGGATCTGGCCAGTGCCCTGATTGAAAAACCTTCGGTGACACCCGATGACGCCGGCTGCCAGCGATTGCTGGCCAACCGGTTATTGCCACTGGGCTTTGGGGTGGAGTGGTTCCACTGCGATAAAGTCAGCAACGTACTTTTCACCCATGGCCAGGGCGAACCGTCGGTCTGGTTTTTAGGCCATACGGATGTTGTGCCGTCAGGCCCTCTGGAGGACTGGACCTCGCTGCCTTTCAAGGCCGAAATCAGGGATGACAATCTGTACGGCCGGGGATCAGCGGATATGAAAGGCGCGGTGGCCGCCATGGTGACCGCCGTTGAATCAGTCTTATGCGAAGCACCTGATCACGCTGGGCAAGTTGGTATCCTGTTGACCAGTGATGAGGAAGGGCTCGCGGTCGATGGTATCCGACAGGTCGCACAAATCCTCAGGCAGCGAGATGATGCACCTGCGTACTGCCTGGTTGGCGAGCCCAGTTCACAGACCCGGTTGGGAGATGTGATACGAGTTGGCCGCCGTGGTTCTATTCACGCCCGGCTGCAAGTTCATGGAATCCAGGGTCACAGTGCTTTTCCGGAGACGCTCGACAACCCCATTCACCACCTGGCTCCATTTCTGGAAGCTTTAACTACCAAGGTGTGGGATCAGGGTGACACGGATTTTCCACCGACCCATTGCCAGATCACCAATTTCCAGGCCGGGACAGGTGCTGAAAATGTAACCCCCGGTCAGGCAGATGTCTGGTTCAATTTCCGCAATTCACCAGTCTCATCTGCGCAAGAAATCAGGGCAGGTGTCGAAGCGCTGTTACAGCAAAACGGTATTCACGAGTTTGACCTGGGTTGGCGAGTTTCCGGCGAACCATTTCACTGCAAAGACGGAAAATTGCGGGCGGCCGTAGTCGAAGTCGTTGGGCAGGAATTGGATATCCAACCAGAAATGAACACCGGCGGGGGTACGTCTGACGGGCGTTTCATGGCCCCACTGGGTACTGAAGTCGTTGAGCTCGGCCTGCTTAACGGTAGCATTCACCAGGTTGACGAGCATGTACCGACCCGTGATCTTGAAGACCTGTCCCGGGTCTACAAACAGATCATTATCAAACTTTTAAGCAGCTGAAAACAAAAGATAATTATAATATATTGGGCCTATAGCCTGTAATAACAATACCTTGATTTAACCTCCTTTCGACCGCAGATAATTTGTTGAACTGCCGCAATCGCTGGTCTGGGAACCTGATGTTCGTGACGACTACGGTCGTCACTCCTACAAAGGTTCAAGGACTGCCAGAATGCGATGGTGGCGGGATGGGTGTAGGACTGATGAACTTGTTCATCGGGAATTCGTATGTTCGCGACGACTATCGTCGTCGCTCCTACAAGGGGGCAAGAGTCCACTCAGTTTTGGACGGTCGCAGAGGAATTCAAAAATGCGCATGGATAAACTAACCAGTAAGTTCCAGCTGGCACTGGCCGATGCCCAGAGCCTTGCTGTGGGTCTGGACCATCAAATGATCGAGCCGGAGCATGTCATGGTGGCCTTGCTGGACCAGCAGGGTGGGTCTATTCGTCATTTGTTGACCAAGGCTGGTGTCAAGGTCAATGCCCTGCGTTCCCGGTTGGGTGAGCGGCTGGACAGTTTGCCTAAAGTTACCGGTGCGGCCGGTGAGGTCAATCTTTCCAACAACGTTATCAAGATATTGACCGTGACCGACAAGCTGGCGCAAAAGCGTGATGACCAGTACATAGCCAGTGAACTGTTTGTGTTGGCAGCACTGGATGTCAAAGGTACGGTTGGCGACATCCTGCAGCAAACCGGGGGTACACGGGCTGCCATTGAAAAGGCCATCGAAGAGATGCGTGGTGGTGAGCAGGTCAATGATCCCAATGCCGAAGAAACCCGTCAGGCACTGGAAAAATACACCATCGATCTGACCGAGAGGGCCGAGCAGTCCAAACTGGACCCGGTGATTGGTCGCGATGAGGAAATCCGGCGTTGCATCCAGGTGTTGCAGCGTCGCACCAAGAACAATCCCATACTGATGGGTGAGCCGGGTGTAGGCAAGACAGCCATCGTTGAAGGCATGGCCCAGCGGATCATCAATGGTGAAGTCCCTGAAGGCCTGAAAAACAGACGGGTTTTGTCCCTGGATATGGGCGCGCTGATCGCCGGTGCCAAATTCAGGGGTGAGTTCGAAGAGAGACTGAAAGCACTGTTGAGTGACCTCAGCAAGCAGGAAGGCAATATCATCCTGTTTATCGACGAAATTCACACCATAGTGGGCGCGGGTAAAGCCGAGGGTTCCATGGATGCGGGCAATATGCTCAAACCCGCCCTGGCCCGGGGTGAATTGCATTGTATTGGCGCCACGACGCTGGATGAGTACCGGCAGCACATGGAAAAGGACGCGGCCCTGGAACGCCGGTTCCAAAAAGTGTACGTCGGTGAGCCGTCGGTGGAAGATACGATTGCCATTTTGCGTGGTCTGCAGGAGCGCTACGAAGTTCATCATGGCGTTGAAATTACGGATCCGGCCCTGGTGGCTGCAGCCACCCTGTCGTACCGGTATATCTCTGACCGGCAATTGCCGGACAAAGCCATCGACCTCATGGATGAAGCGGCTTCACGCATACGCATGGAAATCGATTCCAAACCGGAAAAACTGGATCGTCTTGAACGACGCCTGATCCAGGAGAAGATTCAGCGTGAGGCACTGAAAAAGGAAAAAGATGACGCCTCGGTCCAGCGGTTGGGTGAGTTGGAAGAAAAAATTGAAGACCTCGAACGTGAGTTTTCCGACCTTGATGAGATCTGGAAGGCCGAAAAAGCAACCGTACAGGGCACGACACACATCAAGGAAGATCTGGAACGCAGCCGCGCCGAGTTGGAAACAGCCCGGCGTGCGGGTGATCTCGCGCGTATGTCTGAGTTGCAATACGGACGCTTGCCGGAACTCGAAAAGGAGTTGCAGCAAGCCGAAAAAGGCGAGGAATCCGAGTTCACATTGCTACGCACACGTGTCACCGCGGACGAAATTGCAGAAGTGGTTTCACGCTGGACGGGTATCCCGGTCTCGCGCATGCTCGAGGGGGAGAGGGACAAATTATTACGGATGGAAGTAGCGCTGCACCAGCGTGTCATCGGTCAGGATGAAGCAGTCAAAGCGGTCGCGGATGCCATACGTCGCTCCCGTGCGGGTCTGTCAGATGCCAATCGGCCGATAGGCTCGTTCCTGTTCCTGGGACCTACCGGTGTGGGTAAAACCGAATTGTGCAAGTCGCTGGCCGAGTTCATGTTTGATACTGAAGCGGCTATCGTGCGCATCGACATGTCGGAGTTCATGGAAAAACACTCCGTCGCACGTCTGATCGGGGCGCCACCGGGATATGTTGGCTACGAAGAAGGTGGCTATTTGACCGAAGCAGTCCGGCGCCGGCCCTATTCTGTGATTCTCCTGGATGAGGTCGAAAAAGCCCATCATGATGTTTTCAACATCCTCTTGCAGGTACTCGATGACGGTCGCTTAACCGATGGCCATGGCCGCACGGTCGATTTTCGCAATACGGTTATAGTAATGACCTCCAATCTCGGTTCCGGGCGTATTCAGGCGATGGCCGATGAATCCTACGAAGCCATGAAAACAGCGGTGATGGAGGTTGTCGGCCAACACTTCCGGCCGGAGTTTATCAACCGTGTGGACGACCTGGTGGTGTTCCACCCATTGGATAGGGAGCAGATCAGGCTGATTGCCGGTATACAGATTGAATTGCTTGCAAAGCGGCTGGTCAATGCCGGGCTGGAATTGGAAGTCAACGAGCAGGCTTTGAATCTGCTGGGTGCCGCAGGATTTGACCCGGTGTATGGCGCCAGACCACTGAAGCGGGTCATTCAGCAGCAGATTGAAAACCCCCTGGCACAGAAAATCCTGGCCGGTGAGTTTTCGACAGGTCAACTGGTTAGTATTGCGGTCAAGGACGGAGAGTTCATGTTCGCGTAGGACCGACGACCCCGTCGTCGGGAACCCGTCAACCTAATACCAAAATGTGGGGCCAGCTTGGACAGGCCCTCCAGAGACCCGCTCAAGTACGTGGCCCAGGCCAGCCTCTCGACCGGTTCCCGGCCTCACCTTCTCCGTGTAGCGCTCTCGGCTCGGGCTCCTTGCTTCGCTCTACCGAGTCCATCCATGGACTCGTGTCGCCAACATCCCTGTCGGCTCAAGGTCTCTGGAGGGCCTGTCCAAGCTGGTTCGGAGAGAGGTATTCAGGAAAGCATTCCCGACGAGCAAGCTCGTCGGTTCCACAAGCAGGTTTACGGTCGTATCTGCCCCGAGCCCCTGACGATCCATTTGTAGCTGGTCAATTCCGGCAGTGCCATGGGTCCACGGGCGTGGAGTTTTTGGGTGCTGATGCCGATTTCGGCACCCATGCCGAACTGGCCACCGTCGGTGAAGGCGGTGGAAGTATTGGCATAGACCGCGGCCGCATCAACGTTATTCAGAAATTTTTCGATCGTTTCGGGGTCTTCTGCAACGATGGCTTCAGAGTGCTTTGAGCCGTGGTCGTGGATATGCTCCAGCGCTTCGTCAAGGCTTGCCACTGTTTTGATCGACATCTTGAGTGACAGGAATTCGGTTCCATAGTGTTCCTCAGATGAGTGTTGCAGTCTGCCCGCGTAGTGTCCTTCCAGGCTCTTGAAGGCCTCGCTGTCAGCAAATACTTCCACCGCGTGGTCTTCTCCCATTGATTGCATTAACGTTGAAAGCTTTGGCAATAGCTCGCGGTGTAACAGCAACGTGTCCAGTGCATTGCAAACACTGACCCGACGGGTCTTGGCATTGGTGATGATGGCTTTGGCCTTTTGCAGGTCCGCGCTGGCGTCAAGGTAGGTGTGGACAATACCGGCACCCGTCTCGATCACCGGGATGCGGGCATTGTCACGGACAAAATCGATCAAGCCCTTTGAGCCGCGTGGTATAGCGAGGTCAATGGTATCTGTGGCCTGCAGGATGTGCGCCAGCCATTGGCGCTCGGGCGGGGCAAGAAACACAACACCGGTATCGATCCCGTGCTCCTCCAGCACTTTGTGCATCAGAGCAACTATGACCTGGTTGGTGTCGTGTGCGTCGCTGCTGCCCTTCAATACACAGGAATTCAGCGTCTTCAGACACAGGGCAAACACGTCAAAGGTGACATTGGGCCGGGATTCAAAAATGACTGCGATTACACCTATAGGTACCCGGACTTTGCTCAGTTCAAGACCGTTGTCCAATTGCCTATGGGCAAGTAATTCACCCACGGGGGATGGCAGGTTTGCGACACAACGCAGATCTTGGGCGATGGCAGCTAGGCGTTCCGGGTTGAGTAGCAGACGGTCGTATTTTGGATCGGATTCCGGCATTCGAGACAGGTCGCTGAGATTGGCCTGCAGGATGTCCCGGCTTGCCGTGAGCGTACGCTCGGCGAGGGTTTCGAGGATTGAACGAATCCTGGCGTCATCACAGCGTGCCAGTTCTGGTGCTGCCGCGTGTGCTGTACTTAAACCCTGCTCCAGATATTGTTGTTGGTCAGCCATTCAATCCACCAGGTAAAGATAGTCGTAATGGATCAACGGTTTTTGACCCCTCTGGCCCATCAATTTTGCGGCTTCGAGGTGATCATATCGGGCCCGTCCACAACCAAGGACCCTGTCATCGGGGTTGAGTATCTGGATCACATCACCACGCTTGAAGCGGCCATGGATGAACTCGATACCGACCGGTAGCAGACTGGTCAGGCGATTGCAGTCCAGCAGAGCACTTTCCGCACCCGCGTTCACCGTTACAGACCCTGTCGCGTGGTCGTCTGCGCTGGCCAGCCAGCGTTTTGCTGGTGATACTTCACCCTGGGCTGGAAAACGTGTGCCGACACTGTCCCCACCCGTGATTTTGAGCAGAATATCCTTTGCCGCGCCGTCTGCTATGACCACTTCGGTACCCAATTTTGCGACCTTGCGCGCAATGGTTAGTTTGGAATGCATACCACCACGACCCAGTGCGGAAGTGCCACGAGATACGATGTCTTCGAGATGGTGGTGCTGTGCGTCCCAGCTTTCTATGCAGAGCGTTTCGGGGTCACTCGGGTCGCCGCTGTATACCCCCGGCACTGAACTCAGCAGGCATAAGAGATCAGCATTCACCATCCCGGCCAGCAAACCCGCGAGTTCATCATTGTCAGTAAACATCAATTCGGTCACTGCAACGACATCATTTTCGTTCACAATCGGCACAATACCAGCTAATAACAGGGCTTCGACACAACCACGCATGTTCAGGTAATGACGGCGGCTTTGAAAATCACTTTTGGTCGCCAGCACTTGAGCGACCGGCAAGTCCTGCTCCTGAAATAACTCACGATAGGTTTGCATTAGCTGAACCTGGCCGGTGGCAGCCATCACCTGTTTGCGGGCGACAGGGTCAGAGATGCATTGAAGTTTTTCAGCTGCCAGGCTGCAGCCGGAAGCCACGGCTCCCGAAGACACCAGCAGTAGCTGCCAGCCATCTGCGCTGAGTTTGCCGAACTGCCTGGCCAGGCCGGACAACACCACCAGGTCCAGTACACCATCCGGGTTACACAGAACCTGGCTGCCGATCTTGACGACAATACGCTTGCTCATGGCATCAGTACCCTCTGGTGAAGTATGCGGGCTAAAGACCCAGCACTTCCTTGCCCTGCTGATAAACAATATCCACCGGGATGCTTATGGCGTCGAGGCGGTCCAGGTCAGCCTGTAGTTGCGCGCCAACACTGCCTTTTTCCGCAACAAAGGCGGCAACCTTGTCGTAATCACCATTACCCTGCAAAACCAGCAGGTCATTGCTCAGGTCTTTAACTGCCTGTTCAAACTCTGGTACGTTGACACGGTAAGTCCCGTTGTCGGGGTCACGTGAAAAAGCACCGGCGGCACTGAAATAGTTGAAGCGAATCATATTGGCGCGACCATGGGCACTGCTGGCGCCAAATCGTACAGAACGGAATATTCCAGCCAGGAAGGTTACATAATTATCCATCAGCTCACCTTCTGCAATTTCGCCGCTTTCACGTAAGCGTTGCACCATGTACAGACCAAGGATGTCAGCCTTGCCTTCCTCGAGCGCAGAGGCGTGTTCTTTCAGGGCCTGGCGGACCGTTCCCGAGCCATCCAGGGTGTTCTTGATGCCAAGACCATGGGCCACTTCGTGGAACATCGTATTACCAAAAAATGCATCAAAAGTGATGTATTCACGTTGGTCAGCGGCGATCAACTGGTGTGAGATCGGCAGCAGGATCTGGTTGAACTTGGCGAGCATGGAGTTTTTGATCTGTAGCCGGCGGGTACCTTTTGCCAATTGCACCTGCTCGTCGTTGGGTAAATTGATGGCAATGGTTTTTGCCCCTGAATTGCAGTCGCCGGCGCAATATGCCAGGTCATAGGCATTCAGGTCTGCGTCCGAGCCGGGTACTTCGGCTTTGTATTTCTCGTCTACCGGTAGTCCGCGTTGTAGTTCGGGCATGTGCTTGGCAAAGCGTGCCAGACGCTCGCTCCAGACCTGGTCCTTGATCAGAACAAAAGTCTCAAAAGCGGAACGGTAGCCATACAGCGCGTCCTGGTAGTTCTCGATCGGGCCGATGACGACTTCCACGGGATTGTTCTTCATGTCCATCCAGGCCATATCCGAGGCTTGGTAGTCATCGGTTTTCAGTGCCTGGGCCCGCAATTTGAGATAAGCGGCAAATTCCGGGTCTTCTGCGAGTGCGGATGCCTTGACCAGCAATTCGGCAATCTCTTCAATCTGTGCTTCGAAGACACTGCTATAAGGCACCAGCTTCAAACCACCATCGTCGTCGCGTCGTACTATTGAGTACTGGCCGTCCTTACCCGTTTGCTGCCAGGCCTCAAATTCTTCCCTGGTGATGTCCTGTGGGTAGAACCGGGCACCGGGTGGACGTGGCCCATAGCTTTCAATAAAAGACTGGTCGGCTGCCAGGCGATCCCACGGGCCGTAGTTGTAGAACGCAAAACGCCGGGCGCCGGGGTCCTCAATACCATTGAGCAACTCGTCTTTATCACCCCACACTTGCTGCCAGAAGATATCATCGGAAATTTTTCCGGCATCGATAAGTAAACCGACCATCTGTTTTTGCTGCTCGCTTAAATGGCTGAGATCTGTTGCCAGCCGAACTTCGGCATAAATGTCAAATCTCGAAGGTTTGGACATCTCATCGGTAGTGGGCGTTGTCGCGGCAAGCTGTTCATCAACGGCTGCCCGCTCGCTTTTGTCACAGGCGGTAAGCAGGCCGGCAAGGAGGAATAGAGAAACAAACGTTTTCGCATTCATGGTCGGTTCTTTCTGTATTGAAATGGAGCAAACACTATACCAAACACAAGAGTATGTGTGGCAGTCCCACAACGTCTATAATTGCCGGTCCCGTGGAGGGCCGCGGGGTTTGGATAATGGGAGTTACAAAGTGCCGATATACGAATACCGCTGCGATGCATGTTCACACGAGCTGGAAAAATTGCACCGTATGAACGAAGCCTTGCTGGTGGATTGTCCGTCTTGCGACCAGCCTGCGCTCAAACGACTGGTTTCTGCCGCCGCATTCCGCCTCAAAGGCAGTGGCTGGTACGAAACTGATTTCAAAAAGGACAATAAGAGAAATCTGGCAGAAACTGCCAAGAAAAGTAAAGACACGGCAGAAAAAACGACAAAGGACAGTGACAGCAAAACCGCTGATAAGTCCTCCACGACAAGCTCAGATGAGAAATCGACGGCAAAGGTCAGTGCTAAGGCCGAAAAAGCACAGTCAGGGAAATCCGACGCGGCCTGAAAACGGATAAAACGCACCGCCATGCCGCAGGATTCGGAACTTTGTCACTTCAACGGTATTGGTCGGCATTCGACCTGACAGACAAAGTCAGGTCTCAATAAACCCACAGCATACCGCGCCCGAGGGCCTTCTCTATCACTTGCGGCTAGCGACTGACAGTCTTAAATAGAAGATATAGACGCCCCCGTCCTTAGCTGAACCGAGGGCTACCATCAATGATGGATACCTCAAATGGTAGGCTAAAAAGCTCAAACCATGAGACAAAAACGGAGGCGTCTATGAAACAAAATATAATCCACATCGGCC
>JAJFLB010000016.1 GCA_021772915.1 Gammaproteobacteria bacterium
AGCGGGTGGCTTTTTTATTGGTCGATGCGATCCGGATGAGGCCCGTGCCTGACGCGGGAGAGATTCCATTGCACAAGGATGTGCAGGTGCCGCGAAGGGCAGGATGCCCGAGAGCGGCCCGCCGCCTCCACCACTGTTCTCCGATAAAAAGGAGCCGGATCCATACCGGAGACCTGGTTTACACATACCTCAGTCTTAATTAGTCTAATATGGGTAAAGGAGGGGTGGTGTTTTACTCTCAAACACCCTCAGGGTGGAGGTGTTGTATGCAGACCATCCCAGTCAATCGCTTCGCTGGTCCTCTGGCGAGCGATCACATGTCAAATAAATGCTCCAGCCATTTTCTACCCCTGCTGTTTTTTGCTTTTTTGCTTGGGCCCACAGATGGCCTTACAGAAGATGAGCTACCCGTGGACATCCCCGCTCCGAAACAAGGGGAAATACGACACTCCAAAATATTTGCCACCGATGATCATATACGTGATGACGAGTTACTCAACCTGGTGTGTAAAAAGATCAACGACAACGGCGGGAAAGTCAAAGACGTAAAGCTGATGGTTAATTCGTGTTTCGGTGGCGGTTTGCTGGATGACATGGAGCGGGTCTTTGGACCGGATGGCGACTGTGCGGGCGTACCCTGGGTTGGTGGATCTGCCAGCGAGGCGAGCAAGCCTGCCAGGGCCTGGAAGGATAGTACGGTCGTTGAATTTGATGGTGACAAAAACAATGACGGCAACGCAGACTCGGTGGATGAAAAACTGGGTTCGACCTGGACCGATGCGCTGGCAGGCAACAGTCATTTTGATCACGAAAACCCCAACAATAAAACACCTGTGCCTGGTGTGATCCACAACGGCAGTGTAAGCAACAACGTGCTGGAGGATCTGCAGGCCGCCGGGCAGAAAGACATCATGGGTCCGAATGGCTTTAGAAAGGAAAAGCCACAGGTAGCCACGGGAAACAGGGGATTTGAGATTCAATGGGATATGGAAGGCGCAAAGCACGAGGCGATACTGTTTTCCGGCGCATTCAAGGCAGGCGAAGAACTGGCGCTCAGTAACAGTATAGATAACATGGAAGCGGCGTTGCAGAAGACCTGGAAGAAAACACCCCATAACATCCAGGCTATCAAAGAGGGAACTTTGCAAAATCTCATCGATGCCATAGAAACCGCTTCGAAACGGCTGGATGAGAACACACAGTTGTTGCTTTACTTCACCGCTCACGGCGGCAAGCTGTCCGACTCCAAGAAACCCAGATGCCTCGGTTTTTTTGACGCGGATATTTTTGAACCCGAGACCTGTGCGTTTGTTGTTGATGACGGATGGCTTGATGGACTTTTTGGTAATGTCTTTTCCGAACCAGCCGTTGTACCCAACCCTATGCTCGACCTACATATCGAAGTATGTGAGGGCTGTGAAACCTGGGGTTATGTACTCAATGGATATCCACTGGAATTTCCTGTCGTCAACAGCCCGCCGGGTGAACCCTTCACGGCGCACCTGCCGCTTGAGTATTACCAGCTACGCCCGGGTGCGACGGACGCCAACGTCGTTGAAATCATCCCCCCGTCACCGATTACAAGCCAGGCTGCGGGTCGCAACGCTTTCGTCCCTGGCGGATCACTGGTGCTCTCCGGGATGGATATTGACAGTGGCCCAATCAGCCAGTTGATGAGCAGCCAGGTGCTGCTGCCCGGACAAAGCGCGGCTTTTTATGATATCAACCGCAGTGGTGAGGGTGTGTTTGTGGAATTACTGGATAACGGCCTCGCAGTGGCCTACGTGTTTTCACACAACCGCGACGGTTCCGGGCAAGCCTGGATGGCGGGTCTTGGTGAGCAGATCGGTAACGGCATTATTGTCCATGAGTTGCAAATGCCCATTGGTGCGAGCTTTGGCCCGGGGTTCGACCCTGGTGATGTGGTGAGAACGGATTTCGGCTCCCTGTTCTTCAAGTTGCCTACCTGTGGTACCAGCGAAGTACCAGGCAGCCTGTTTATCTATCCCAGAACCACGACCGGCTACGAAGACCTGCAGGATGTTAATTATACGCAGCTCGATCTGCTGGCAGATTGTATTACCGGTATGGGTTCAGCCAGCGTCACGCGCTCCGGTTCCTATTTTGACCCCAGCCACTCCGGTGAAGGGATTATTGTCCAGGTACTCACCAATGGCCTTGTCGTGGTGATGTGGTTCACCTACGACAAAAATGGTAAGCAGATGTGGATGCAGGGCACCGGTACGATGGTTGACGGCACGCTGACTGTCAATAACCTCAGCACAACCGCCGGCACCATGTGGGGAGCGGGCTTTGATCCTGAAACCACCATGACCGTGCCATGGGGTTCGATGACCATGGTGTTCAGCGGTTGTGGGAGTGTCAAGGTAGACTATGTATCAACTGCGGGTTTTGGAAGTGGTACGCTCAACATGGTTCGGCTCACAAACCTGATGGGGCTTGGCTGCACAGAATGACGGAGCACCGTTTTCGGGAAAACGGCGTAGTGATTTCTACTTGATCGTGAACATAGAGTCTCAGATCTGATGCAAAACAAATCAAGGTGGCAATCCACATGCCATCCGCTGGGTGTACGTCGCCAGAGCATTTGGCAACACTTAATCAATCCACCAACCGAAATCCCTTGGAGGCTATTCATCAATGTCAATGGGTGAGACAACCGGTTCTCCTGTAACCTAGTGGACCTACCAGCCGAATCTCTCCAAACAGTGCAAGATCTTGCCTGGCTCATTTCTGCCAAAGTTGACATAGATGACTAAAATACCTACTTTTAGGCATTGGGGACTGTGACATTGATGCCCATGAGTGTTTGTGTTACACAGGTGTGCGAATTTACTGACACGATTTGGACACGGCTGCCCAGTAACCTGTTGTTTCAATTGACATGACGAAATGTTCGATTCCCGCCGCCTCGACCATACACAAAAGCCACCTTGACGGTGGCTTTACATTGAATAACTGATGAAAAGCCGACCCACACACCAAACACACTACATCGCCTGTAACCTCTGCGAGGCAATCTGTGGTCTGGAAGTCGTGCTGGAAGATGGCAAGGTCAGATCCATCAAGGGGGACAAACTGGATCCTCTAAGCAAGGGCCATATCTGTCCCAAGGCGGTAGCCTTACAGGACATCTACAACGATCCGGACAGGCTGCGAAAACCCCTCAAGAAATCCAACACGGGCTGGCAGACCATACCCTGGAAACAGGCGTTTGATGAAGTTGCCGCAGGCCTCAAGAAAATCCAGGATCAGTATGGCAAGAACGCCGTTGCGGTCTACCTGGGTAACCCCACCGTGCACAACCTTGAGGCGATGCTGTTTGGTCCGATGTTTTTCCGCACGCTGGCAACCAAAAACCGCTATTCAGCGACCTCGGTCGATCAACTACCGGAGCAACTGATTTCCTTGCTGATGTTCGGCCACCCCCTGCTGGTGCCGCTACCGGACCTGGACCGGACCGACTACCACATCATTTTCGGTGCCAACCCCGTAGTTTCCAATGGCAGCCTGATGACCGCACCCGGTGTGACCAAACGTCTGAAGGCGATCCGTGAGCGTGGTGGCAAACTGGTTGTGGTGGATCCACGCAGGACCGAAACAGCAGCCCTGGCCGATGAGCATATATTCATCAAACCCGGCACCGATGTGTTGCTGTTACTGGCGATGCTCAACGTAGTGTTTGTCGAAAATCTGCAATCACCGGGTAACGCTGAAGCCTACATCAGGGGTGTGGAGACCATTGAATCCCTGGTAAAAAGCTATCCCCCCGAAACCGTGGCCACATTCACAGGTGTGGATCCCGAGCGAATCAAGCTGCTGACACGGGGGTTTTGCGCGGCTAAAAGTGCCAGTTGCTACGGCCGCATCGGCGTTTCAACTCAGGAATACGGTAGCCTCAGCCAGTGGCTGATCACGGTTTTGAATATCGTTTCCGGCAACCTGGATACACCCGGCGGCACGATGTTCAGCAGACCGGCACTGGATGTGCTGGTACGCAGTCCTAAACGAGCCAAGTCCGGAAAAAAGGGATTCGCTGATAAGCACACACGGGTTAGAAAGTTGCCAAATTTCAACGGTGAATTTCCGGTGGCGGCGTTGGCTGAAGAAATTGCCACCACTGGTGATGACCAAATCAGGGCCCTGGTTACCAACGCCGGTAACCCTGTACTGAGCACACCCAACGCCGGTCAGCTGGATCAGGCGCTCAACGAACTGGAATTCATGGTCTCTATCGACATCTATCTGAATGAAACCAGCCGCCACGCAGACATTATTTTGCCACCGCTGTGCAGTCTGGAAAGGGCCCACTACGACCTGGCTTTCCAAACATTGGCGCTTCGAAATGGCGCCCGGTTTTCCAGCCCGGTGTTCGATGCGCAAGACCATCAACGCTCGGATACACAAATCTTTCTTGAGCTGGCCTGGCGGATGCAATCAGGCGCAGCGCCGGGGAAATTTCTTGGTTGGATAAAGAAGGAAGTTCTCAAACGACTCGGCAGCGGGTGGATAATCAACAGGAAACTGAAACAGGGCCCCTATTACGACACCCACCGTCTGGACCTGAAAAAGCTCAGGCAAAGCCCACACGGTATTGATTTGGGTCCCCTGCAGCCTTGTTTGCCAGAGAGATTGTTTACCCCGGACAAGACCATCCACCTGGCCCCTGAGGAATGTCTGCTTGATCTGGAACGCCTTGACAGCGATCTGCTCAGGCACCAAAACTCAACAGCGCCAAAGGAATTTGACCTGCTGCTGATCGGACGGCGCGACCCACGCACCAATAATTCCTGGCTACACAACAGCTACCGAATGGTCAAAGGCAAAGCACGCTGTCTCGCCCTGATTAACCCGCAGGACGCGGGCTCGCGCGACATCAGGGACGGCGATCTGGTTCGGGTTGGCTCCAGGGTTGGATCAGTCGAGATTCCTGCTGCTTTGACCAAAGACATGATGCCTGGTGTCATCAGCATCCCCCATGGCTGGGGCCACAACATGGATGGGACTAAACTCGGCATTGCCGAACAGCACGCCGGTGTGAACACAAATATCCTGACCGATGACTGTCATCTCGATGGTTTATCCGGTAATGCCGTCTTAAACGGCATACCCGTAGCCCTCACAAAACCTTAGACGGACCCCAATGCAAGCATCACTTAGTACAAATATCTCCGCTACTGAAAAAGTAGTGATCAAACCCGTGCTGGAGAATTTCGATCAGAACGCACAACTGTGTGCCATCAACTGGTTTGACCTGCGACACCCCTGGCTGTACACGCTATACGCCGCACTGGCGACGCGCTACGTACGCAAGGTTTCGGGCAAACTTTGTTTTAAAGGCAAGCTGGTCAAACGGCTGGAAGGACCTGCCGAGCAACAAAGGGATAACCTGCTGATTGTGCGTTATCCCACGGCGAGAAGTTTTCTTGATTTGGTTGACTACAAAGTATTCCAGATCGTGAGTGTGCTAAGACTCGCCGCAGTCAGGAAGTTCTGTTTTGGCTTCACCGAGAACATTCTCGTCAAAACCCACCTCAGCGGGGCCAAAGACTCGAGCTTCACCAAAGAGCAGTTTTACCTGGTACATCACTTCCAGGGTGACGCGAAATGGCTCAATGACAATCGCCGGACTGTCTTTGCAACTGCCCAACGATACCGATTGGAGACCTATTTCTGTGGTCTTACCAACGCGAGCATTGTCCGGGAAAAAACCGGCAAACAACAAAGTGTGGATTTCTTCATGGACGGCATCCTGCTGTTTGCAGCAGACTCCACGGATGCAGTAGAAACTTTCATCAGGGACGACGTTTACACGGCTTTCAAACACAGCAACACACAGAATTCTCTTTACTTGTTTAAGCGCACGCATTGACTTGCAGGACCATCAGGCCCGCTCCTGGTGGAATGGTTCCCGACGAGCAAGCTCGTCGGTCCTACAGGTTGGGAAGGTTTATGGTGTTTCTGCGAGCGCGGTACTCAGACCCTGAAGACATAAACTGACGTGTCTTTGCGTGCAGGATGCACCCATCAGTCCGATACGCCATATCTTTCCCGCCAATGGGCCCAGACCCGCGCCGATCTCAAGGTTGAACTGCTCCAGCAGAAAGCTTCTGACACCGGCTTCATCAATGCCTGGTGGGACTATTACGGAATTGAGTTGGGGCAGACGATCCGCCGGCTCCACGTAAAATTCGAGACCCATGGCCTCCAGGCCTTCACGCAGTTGCTGGTGGGTGTCAGCGTGTCTCTTCCAGGCATTCTCCAGCCCTTCTTGCTTGAGAATCTGCAAGGCCTCGTGCAAGGCGTACAAGGTGTTAATGGGTGCAGTGTGGTGATAGGCACGCTTGGCCCCGGGACCCCAGTACCCGGTCAGCAGATTCATGTCCAGGAACCAGCTTTGCGGTGGCGCACTGCGTGCATTCAGCTTTGCCATCGCTGTTGCGTTAAATGAAACGGGGGAAAGACCCGGGGGTGCAGACAAACATTTTTGGGTCCCAGAGTAAATGGCATCCACACCCCAATCATCCATGCAAAGTTCTATCCCTCCCAGAGACGTCACCGCGTCGACAATGCTCAGGCAATCATGCTCACTCGCAAGCCTGCATAAAGAGCTGACGTCAGAACGCACACCCGTTGATGTTTCTGCGTGTACAAAAGCCAGCGCCACGGCGTCAGGATTTGCCTTGAGCACCTCTTCTACTTTATTGGGATCGACAGGCTTACCCCATTCAAATTCGACCACAACCGGGTGTGCCTCGCAACGACGGACTATTTCCGCCATGCGGCCACCAAATACGCCGTTGATGGCCACCACGCACCTGTCACCCGGCTCAAGAAGATTCACCAGACAACATTCCATGCCCGCTGAACCCGGCGCCGAGATGGGCAGCGTTACCGTATTTTCTGTCTGTAAGGCATAACGCAATAGTTCGTTAAGCTCGTCCATAAAGCTGACGAAAGCCGGGTCCAGATGCCCGATGGTGGGTCGGGACATGGCCTCGAGAACTTGTGGGTAAACATCAGAGGGGCCGGGGCCCATTAAGCATCTGTTGGGTAGCATTTTTATCACCGAAGGTTGATCAAACTCACAGGCGGTTATATTAACCCGTGCTGTCATCCAAGAACATCAGGGCCGGCACCTTACTTTATAATCCCTCCCCTGCAAGGCAACACTTTGGCAATAGCACCGATGAAGAGAAATGTGATACGAATAGCCAGTTTGGTATTGCTGTTACTTACAAATGCTGCACTTTGTGAGCCTGCCGAAACCGGCAAATCTGCCAGAACAGGTTCATATCGGCTATCCCTGACACTGACCGAAGCGGCCGGTGCACAAATGGCTGGTGCCGCAGAGAACGTCATAGCCGCCAATGAGGAGATTGAATGGGAGGTTTATGTCCCCGATAACTACCAGGCAGAGAATCCCGCCGGGTTAATGGTCTATATCAGTCCATCGTCCAAGGCTAAAATCCCACTGCGCTGGAAGTCCATCATGGGGAAACGCAATATGATCTGGGTTGCAGCCAGACACTCAGGCAACAGTGTCAAGGTGGCGCGCAGGATCATTTATTCCATGGCCGCACCAACTTTGATGGCCAAACACTACAACATCGATCCACGACGGGTTTACCTGTCGGGCTTATCCGGTGGCGGCAGAGTAGCGAGTATGGTCGCGAGCGATTACCCACAACTGTTCAGGGGTGCTATCTACAACTGTGGTGCAAATTTCTGGGACGAGCGGGCACCAAAACACCTCGACCTAATCCAGCAGAATCACTATGTATTCATTACCGGCACAAGGGACTTTGCACGCGTGCCAACAAAAAAAGCTCATCGGCAATATCTTCAAGCGGGTGTCGAAAACAGCAAACTCATGGTGATACCCGGCATGACGCACCGGAATCCGGAACGTTCAGATTTTGACGAGGCCATTGGCTATCTTGATCGCCACATCGTCCAACAAGCCTCTGCCGTTCAGTAATCACGGGACCTGACGGGCAATGCTGAAACTTGATCAAATCGAGCTGCGTCGGGGAGCCAGACGACTGTTTTCGAGCGCAAGCCTGCAGGCCCACGCCGGTCAGCGCATGGGTGTTATCGGTATCAATGGCAGTGGCAAGAGCTCCCTGTTTGCCCTCATTCTCGGGCAATTGGATAGCGATGCAGGTGAACTGCAAATCAATGCCAGTGATGTGATAGCTCACGTCGCACAGGAAAGTCCCTCATCTTCCCGCTCGGCGCTGGATTTTGTCATGGATGGGGACCAGGACCTGCGTAAATTACAGACTGAAATCGCCGCACTGGAGGCCAGGGACAGCCACGACGAGCACCTGCATGTGTTGTATGAACAAATGGACAACATTGATGGCTACACGGCTGGAACGCGGGCTGCAAGACTGCTGCACGGACTTGGTTTTAGCGCTGACGATACCCAAACACCGGTCCACGAGTTCTCGGGTGGCTGGCGGATGCGTTTAAACCTGGCACAGGCACTCATGTGCCGCTCCGACATCCTGCTGCTGGATGAACCCACGAACCACCTCGATTTGCCCGCCATATTGTGGCTGGAGCGCTGGCTCAAGACCTACACTGGAATACTGTTGTTGATTTCCCACGATCGTGATTTTCTGGATGGCCTGTGTACGCACATCGCACATATCGAACAGCATGCTGTCAAAGCCTATACAGGCAACTATAGTCAGTTCGAGGCGGTACGTGCAGAAAAACTTGCATTACAGCGGGTAATGTATACAAAACAACAGAAAGAAATCAAATATATACAGGGCTTTGTTGATAGATTCCGTTACAAAGCCAGCAAGGCGAAACAAGCACAAAGTCGGCTAAAGATGCTTGAGCGTATGGTGAAAATCGCACCGGCACACGTGGATTCCGATTTTCACTTCCAGTTTGAAAAACCAGCGAGACAACCACAGCAACTTATTGAGCTTGAAGACGCCTGCGTGGGATATCCACAAGCCAGGGTTGTTACACAAATCCGCTTCAGACTGGGCGCGGGTGACCGCATTGGCCTGCTGGGCGCCAACGGTGCAGGTAAGTCAACACTGGTCAAGGCATTGGTCGATGGCAGCACCCTGCTCGAGGGCGAGCGCATGCTGAATAAGCACACGCGGATTGGTTACTTCGCCCAACAGCAATTAGAGCTGTTGCGAATGGACTGCAGTCCGCTATGGCACGTACAACGCCAGGCGCCTTTGCTGAAAGAGCAGCAACTGCGTAGTCACCTGGGTCATTTTGGCTTCCAGGGTGAGCGCATTGATGAACCGCTGGCACCCTTTTCCGGTGGCGAAAAAGCCCGTCTGGTGCTGGCATTGCTGGTGCTGCAAAAACCCAACCTCCTGTTACTGGATGAACCCACCAATCACCTGGATCTCGAAATGCGTCATGCGCTCAGCAAGGCACTGGTGGAATACAGTGGTGCGTTGTTGGTCATTTCACATGACCGGCATCTGCTACGCAGTGTTTGTGACGTCCTCTACGTGGTGCATAAGGGGCAACTACTTGAATTTAATCACTCACTGGATGAGTACAGTAACTGGTTGAAGAGTACAGATTCTGCAGATTCTGTCACAAGCCAGAGTGTGGCTTCTGCAAAACCCGCACAAGTAACAACCAGCAAAAAGCAAATCCGCCAGCAAGAGGCGCAACGACGTCAACTGCTAAAGCCGCTACGTGACCGGGTTCGAAATGTTGAAAGGGAATTGAATCAAGTCCGCTCAGATTTAAGGAAGGTGGAACTAAGCCTGCAAAATGAAGTGATATACACAGATAAATCACGCAAATCGGAGATGACCGGCCTGATGCAACAACAGGCAGCCTTGAAAGCCACGCTCAGTACACTGGAATGGGATTGGCTGGAAGCCAACGAAACATTGGAAACTGCAGGCAAGTCTCTTAGTGACGATGCGGTCACCTAACGTCGCTGGTCCGAGGCCATATCAATGGTAGATACAATATGGTCCCCAAGGGACCGTTTTTTTGCCGCTCACTGTAGGACCGATGAGCCGGGCTCATCGGGAACCAATCGGTACGGTGACCCTGGCAAGAATTCCCGACGAGCAAGCTCGTCAGTCCTACATCTGGATTGGGTTTTATGGCAAAATCCACATTGTCTTCAGTCATGGCTTTTTCCATCCAATGAACGATCTCATCCGGGGGCGAATTTTAGTTTCGTCCCTCGCCCTAATGCTGCTGGATCAACCCCTGCGAGCAGATGGCGAATCTACAGAAGTAACGAAAGAAACAGAGCTCCAGGAGCATATATACGTCACCGCCACACGCAAGGTTGCGCGCGACCTTGATGTGTCGGCAGCCGTGACTGCAGTTGACGGGGAACAGTTGCTGGAGCAAGGCGCAGCAATCGTCGCGGAAATGCTGCGCGGTCAACCGGGTACTTTCTTCCAGCAAACCACACCCGGACAGGGCATCCCCATCATTCGCGGACTGAAAGGATCGCAGGTGCTGCACATGGTGGATGGCATGCGTCTCAACAACACACTATTTCGTAATGCACCAAACCAGTACCTTGGTCTGGTGGATTCTTTTGCCACCCAGCGGCTCGAAGTGGTGCGTGGCGCCCAGGGCAGTTTGTACGGTGCTGACGCCATGGGTGGTGTGATGCACATACTGACACAAGAGCCAGAATTAACCGGGAGTAGTTGGCAAGACCAGGGACAGCTGTACAGCAGCTATGACAGCGTCGATAACGGTTGGGTGGTCAATGCACGCATACAAGGTGGTAAGCAAGGCTGGGGCTTTGCGGGTGGCGCATCTTACCAGGATCATTCATCACGTACCTCGGGCAGCGGCGAGCGGCTGGACCCTTCCGGGTATCGTTCAAAGGCGGCTGATCTCAAATTTGTTATTGCGGGCAGTGACAACTCAAGCCTGATGTTATCGGCCCAGGTGATGGAACAGCCATCGACACCCCGTTATGACGAATTGGTTCCCGGTTTCGGTCAGATTGAACCATCCTCATCGCAATTCCTGTTCGAGCCCAACCGCCGCAGCTTCATCCACGCACGGTTCCGTATGGAAGGGAAGTCCGGCTGGTTTGATCGGTTTGAAGCCCACGCTGCGCGTCAGGTCATCACTGACGACAGATTGACACAGGCCTGGCAGGACCCGGTCATTGTGACCGAGGAAAACAGCAGCACACTGGATGGAATCACCTTGCAGTTCAATTCCAGACTGTCCACGGGCACGCAGTTGGTGTGGGGGGCAGAATATTACACCGACGCAGTGGACAGTCGTCGGTTTGAACAACTTGCCCAGACTGCCACCGTGACCGAAGTGCGCAGCCGTTTCCCGGATAACTCTTCCATGGACAGTATGGCGGTTTACCTGTCGGGAGAGTGGTTCCCGACACAGGACCTGTCGATAACTGCGGGACTGCGTTACAGCTGGTTCAACATCAGTCTGCCATCCGGAAACGGTCTTGAAGCAGTCAAGCTCTCACCGGCGGACCTGACTGGTGATCTGCATCTGATCTATGCCCTGAATCCAAATCTGAAACTGGTGGCCAACTTCGGTAGGGGATTTCGCCCACCCAACATTTTTGACCTGGCGACCCTTGGCCCACGCCCGGGTAACCGCTTTAACGTGGCCAATCAGGATCTCGGGCCGGAGTCAGTATGGAGTTACGATCTGGGTTTCAAGACAGAAACAGGTGCTCTGGAGTTGGAAGTTTTTGCCTTTTATCTCGATTATTCAGACAAGATCACCTCTGTGCTTAGCGGAGAAATCACAGCCGACGGCCGCGATATTGTACGTAGTGTAAACCGTAACAAAGTGGACATTTATGGTCTGGAAGCCGGTATGTATTGGGCTTTTTCAAACGATATAAGTGCCTTTGCCGTCCTCAATCTCACCCGTGGAGAAGAAACCAACAACTCCACAACGGCTGACCCTGCGGACAGAATTCCGCCGGTTAACGGTCGAGTGGGACTGAGTTACCAATTCAGTGGTCACTGGCACATAGAACCCTACCTGTTGTTTGCGGGTGGACAAAGCCGACTCAGCCCCCGTGACGTGCGCGACCCCCGTATTGACCCACTGGGTACCCCGGGCTGGTATACCGTGAACCTGTTGGTGGACTGGCAAGTCACCTCGGCCCTGCAACTGGGTTTGCGGCTGGAGAACATCGTGGACAAGGCGTATCGCGAGCACGCTTCAGGGATTGATGCACCTGGTCGCAATGTTGGTGTTTGGGTAAATTTCAGTTTTCTGTAGGACCGACGAGCTTTCTGGTCGGGAACCAAACCCAGCACAAAAAACTACCGTGGGCCCGCAAAGCCCCCAATGCACAAAAAGCGTGTCAACGAAGAGTAACCGGGTCGGACGGGTTGTGACTGTCCAGTTTGCGTTTCTTGTTGAGATTTCCCGACGAGCAAGCTCGTCGGTCCTACACTAGCCGTTTGGTGGAGTAGAGGTAAGCTATCCAGGACAAGAATTTGACATTCTGGCATTTTCAGCCATGCTGGTGACCCTTAAATTATGTACTAGCAAGTCATGTCGGTATTAAAGGAACTTAACAGACGAAATGTCTTTCGTGTCGCCCTGCTCTATGTCGTGGCTGCCTGGCTGGTTCTCCAAATTGTGGATGTTTTGCTGGCACAAGCCGGTGTTCCAGGTTGGGCGTTTCGTTTCGTATTTGCACTCTTGATCATCTGTTTTCCGCTGGTGCTGGTTTTTTCCTGGATATTTGAGCTCACCCCGGAAGGCATCAAGCGGGAGCAGCAAATTGAAGCGCAGGCATCAATCACTACACAAACTGGCCGCAAACTAAATCGTGCGTCAGTGATACTGCTGGCCATTAACCTGGTTATTGCCGGGGTCGTACGACTCCTGTGATATACCGTCATGCGTGACCCATGAAGCTTAAGTCGCTGGTAATATTTTATCTGCTTATATCCCCGGGCATTTTCACAATGAGCACAGCAGCCAATCGACCGACCGTTGAGGATTCAACTCCGGAGACGTTTGACCTGCAGGGTCACCGCGGGGCCCGCGGCTTGCTCCCGGAAAACACCATCCCGGCTTTTTTAAGGGCCGTGGACATTGGGGTGAGCACACTGGAAATGGATGTCGTCATCAACGCTCAAGGTCACGTGGTGTTGTCCCATGAACCCTGGATGTCCGCAAAAATCTGCAGCCACGCAGACGGCCGCAAGATTTCAAGGAAGGAAGAGAAATCTCTTAAAATTTACAGCATGAATGACGCTGAAGTTGCCAGCTTTGATTGCGGTAACCGTGGCCACCCCGATTTTCCGCACCAGCAGGCCCTGGCGGTGTCAAAGCCCTTGTTGACTGACGTTTTAAAAGCGGTGGCCGAGCACACCACGCGACCAGTTCGGTTCAATATCGAAATCAAGTCCCGTCCTGAATTCGATCATGTGTTTCATCCCCAAGTGCACAAGTATGCCGATGCCCTATACCGCGTATTGGAGTCGCAGGGGGTACTTGAACGCGCCTCAATCCAGTCCTTTGACCCACGGGCCCTGGAAGCCGTACACACCATCGACCCGGGGGTCACCACGGTATTTCTGGTAGATAATCGCAAGGGACTGCAGACCAACCTTGACCGGCTCAGTTTTGTACCGAACATCTATAGTCCTTATTACAAGCGTCTTGACAGGAAAACGGTCAGGGCCGCGCACCATCAGGGAATCCGGGTTATTCCATGGACTGTGAATGATGCGAAAACCATGCGCTGGTTGATTGCAATGGGTGTGGATGGCCTGATTACCGACTACCCTGACATTGGCGTCAGGGTTTTACGCCAGCAAGTAGAGCTGCCATAAATCCTTGCGGGTCATTGGTAAGAAAGGACTGATTGCGAGGCACGCGGTTTTGGCGATGCTCTCGTTGGTGGCAAACACCTGAGTTCGCAACTGCTTAACTACACAATGTTCGCACCTTGGTTTTCAGAAAATCGAGCAGGTAATCAACTTGCTGAACATGGGTTCGAAAATGCAAAACCGCCAGACGCAGTACAAAATTGCCGTTTATTTGGGTGGAGCTTATAAAGACCGTCCCGTCTGCCTGGATCGCTTCAATCAAAGCCCTGTTCAGGGCATTCGCGTCACCTCGTTCAGGCAGGTAACGAAAGGTGACCACCGACAGATCAGGGAATGACCCCATTTCCCAACCGGGCGTGTTGGACAGTTGTTGATAGAAGTACCTCGCCAGCCAGATTTTCTCGGCCAGTGCAGCACGAAACGGTGCCAGGCCGATCAATTTCAAGGGTAACCAGAAACGCAGACCCCTGAATGGACGTGTCAATTCCAGCGACAGATCAGCCGGCGAATACTCGCCCTCACCAGCCATGGCATCCTGCATGTAATCAGCGTTGTAGGATTGTGCCTGTGCCAGCCAGGTGACATCCCTGGTTAGTACGGCCCCGGATCCATAAGGCAGGAACATGCCCTTGTGTGGATCGAGGACAATGGAGTGAGCCTTGTCCAGTCCCCGCAATACTTTCTCACCCTCTTCGCAAAGCAGAAAAAAACCACCGTAAGCGGCATCCACGTGCAACCATATGTCATATCGATCAGCGAGCCTGGCGATATCATCAATTGGGTCAACGGCACCCGTATCCGTGGTGCCTGCTGAAGCTGTGATTAGCCAGGGACGTAACCCTGAAGCCCTGTCCTCCAGAATCAGTTTCTCCAGCTCCGACACATCCATGTGGAAATTTTCATCCATCGGCACCGTTCTCTGGTGACAGTCACCAAGCCCTGCTGCCCGTAAAGACTTGGCCACACAATGGTGCACCTGGGTGGTCATGTACACACAACTGCTGTCTACATCGCGCGCACGAACACCCATAATCTCCCGCGCGGTCACGATCGCCGTCAGGTTTGCGATGCTGCCACCCGAGGTCAGATCGCCACCGGCCGTCACGGGAAAACCCACCAGCTCACACATCCAGCGGACCAGCCATTGCTCCATTTTTACAGCACCGGGCGAGCCAAAGGAAATACCGCTGTATCGGTTTGACACATCCGCCAGGTAGTCACCCAGTGCAGATGTGTAAATGCCACCTCCCGGTATGTAACCCATATGGCCACCCGAGGCGGGGTTAATGCCTTCCCGATCAACAGCCACATCCAGAGTTTCAAGCAACTCAGTCATGCTTGAGGGCTGCTCGCCGAAGGCCTGCTCAAGCGCCTTGCTCTGACCCTTGTGCGCTTCAAATGCGTTCATATCCGGCAGCCGTCGCAGAAATGACTCGCCATAGTCAATAGTCTGTGCAACCAGTTGGGTTCGTTCATCAGCGGTTGGCTCAAGCCGGGACGCAGCTTGTTCGAGTCTTCTTATTTTTTCCAGCATGTTGCAACCTATAATGCGAAATTCAAAAGAACACCTGTGATTAAGTGCCCCCAGGGGATATTATCAGACCCATCGCGTCGGAACTCAGTGGGTGTAAGAAAAAGGATGAAAGACCAGGGTATTGGTAATGAGTTTCGTAGTGAAATGGAAAGTCTGATCGAGCAGTTGCAAGAGGCCCTGGCAGACGCCATCAGGAGCACAGATGACCGCCCTGCATTACCACCAGACGCCGACGCTGCCCTCCAGGAGTTATCCGAACCCCTGCCCCACGAGGGATGTGGTGCCCTGCAAAGCATCAAAAAATTGCTGGAGCTCAATGCCAAAGCAGGTGCCAATACCGGTGGTCCAAAGTGCTTCCACTTCGTTATGGGTGGCAGCACACCTGCTTCACTGGCTGCAGATTTGCTGGCCACCGCGTATGAGACCGTAACTTATGCCTGGATCGTCTCGCCCGTTGGGGTGAGGATGGAGATTCAGGCACTCAACTGGCTCAAGGAAATGTTCGGCCTGCCGGCATCCATGACCGGCATCATGGTCACGGGTGCGACCATGGCTAATTTCGTTTGTCTGGCTGCCGCTCGTCAGTGGTGGGGAGAGCAGCACGGCTTTGATGTTTCCGAAACAGGGCTGGCAGGTGTTGGGCAAATGCCTGTTCTGACCTCCGGCTTCGTACATGCAAGCACACTTAAAGTTCTGGCATTGCAAGGTGTGGGACGGGCCAACATCCAGCAATTTTGCCGCGACGATTTTGGCCGGCTTGATTATCCTGCCATGGAAACAGCTTTACAGGAACTGGATGACCAACCTGCCCTGATGATCGTCAACGCCGGTGAAGTCAATGCCGGTGAATTTGACCCGGTCAGTGACATGATACACCTGGCGCGCAGGCACAATTGCTGGGTGCACGTCGACGGGGCATTTGGTTTATTCGCACGCGTTTCACCAAGGGTTTCCCATTTCGTAGAAGATGTCGAACTGGCTGATTCCGTCACTGTGGACGGCCACAAATGGCTGAATGTACCATTCGACTCGGGCTACGCATTCGTCAGAGACCACGGACTGATGTCCCGGGCGTTCCGCTACACTGCAGATTACCTGCCACCGGTGGACGATCCGCGCCCTACCCTCGGTGCAATTGGCCCGGAGAGTTCCCGTCGTGCCAGGAGTTTTGCCGTATGGGCTACACTCAAGGCCTACGGTCGTGAAGGCCACCGCCTTATCGTCGAGCATTGCCTGGATATCGCTCAACACTTTGCGGCACAGGTCCGTGACAGCAACTCGCTGGAATTAATGGCATCGGTAACATTGAATATTGTGGCATTCAGATTCAACCCTGGCGGTCTTGAAGACGAAGAACTGGACAAGCTGAACCAGAAGTTGGGTGAAAGCGTCCTTGCCGATGGTCGGTTTCTGGTCGGCACTTCCAAAATTGGAGCACGCACAATCTTCAGACCGGCATTCTCAAACTGGCGTACCCGTGAGCAAGACGTGGAGGAATTTTCCCGGGTGGTTAATGAACTGGGACAGGGTTTGTTGTGAAAGGAGCCGCAAAAGGTGGTAAAACGATTGCCATTGCCGGCAATATCGGCACCGGCAAGTCCTCGTTGGTTGAATTCCTCACCCGGACCTACGGAATCAAACCATTCTATGAACCCAACGATGAAAATCCTTATCTGCCCGACTTCTATGCAGATATGCAACGTTGGGCATTTCATTCCCAACTTTACTTCCTGAGCAGCAAGTTCCGTTTACACCAACAGTTGGAACGGGTTGCCGGGGTGGTTGTGCTTGATCGGACGATTTACGAGGATGCGGAAATTTTTGCCACAGCATTGCACAGAATGCGCAAGTTCAATGGCCGAGACTGGGATACTTACCGGGGGTTTTACGAGGTCATTCTCGATGCAATCAGACCACCTGATCTGATGATTTACCTGCGTTGTTCCATGCGCACACTACGTCAACGCATACGCTTGCGTGGTCGCAACATGGAAAAGGATATTTCCCTGTCCTATCTCAAGCGGTTGGAGCACCTTTACCAAGGGTGGTTAGAAAACTATACCCTCAGTGAGGTGTTGGTGCTGGAAACCGATAAACTGGATTACGTCAACGATTTGGTTGATTGTATTGACGTCATGGAACGTGTCGAGGCATTGCTGCCGACTGCCCTAAGACGCTGACGCTGATGCCATTAATTACGACGCAGTACACTAGGGGGCGTTCTCAATCAGCCAGACAGCTCTGCCGGAGTCCATTTTTTGCCCAGCAAGGCAGAATAAGCGCTATGTAGTTAGACTACCTGAGCGCATGATAACGCAGTTGGGCGAAAAATAGGCCCGGCCCTGCGGGTTGAGCCTGAAAAAACGCCATGCTGTGTTGTTCGTCGTTCATTTGGAGCAACCAAATCTCTCTTCTCACGCGTTGCCTGGCACTTTTTCAGGCACAACAGAACGGTTTGGCTGATTGAGAACGCCCCCTAGGTCCCAGGTGCCTGGTGGTAGAAAACGTTCAGCTTGTTGCCGTCCAAATCCCTGAAATAACCAGCGTAGAACCCTTCCATTCGTATACCGGGTGCACCTTCATCTGTGGCCCCCAGTGTCATTGCTTTGGCGTGGACTGCCTGCACTTTTTCAGGTGAGTCGACCACCAGCGCAATCATCGTTCCATTGCCAATACTCGCATCATTGCCGTCAAAAGGTTTCGTAACAGACAACGCGGGTTGTCCCGGCTCGACGGCCCAGGCAACAAAACTCCCTGGCTCCTCCATAAACCGCTGGGCTCCCAGCTCAGCCAAAAGCGTATCGTAAAACGCCACCGCTGTTTCGAAATCATTGGTCCCCAGCGTCACATATCCAATCATTGTCTATCTCCACTTCACCAGCACGTAAAATAACACGGGTGGGTATTCAAAGCATCACATACTCCATTTATTACCTGTGAATGTTTGACACAAATAAGTTAAATCTTTGTATTATCTATCTTTTTCGTATACAAATCTGGCTATAGACGGATTGCCAATATGGCTATAGACGGATTGCCAATACGGCTATAGACAGATTGCCAATACGGCTATAGATGATTTGCCTCTGTGGCTATAGACAAACTGCCAATCGGGCTATAGACCATTAGCCTTTATGGCTATAGACTGATGACCGTCATGGCTATAGACAATTTACCCTTTTGGCTATAGACAGTTTGAATGGGTTCAATCCAGTTCAATTACCAGATCACCCTGACTCAGCAACTCACCCGCCTCAAGATGGACAGCGCTAACGACACTCTCGAAAGGAGCTGTAATAGTGGTTTCCATTTTCATTGCTTCAATCACAAACACCGGAGCATCCCTGGCGACCCTGTCACCCGCCGCGACCAAAACCGAGGCCAGACGACCCATCAACGGCGAGCCGATTTCATTGTGCTGTTTCGCTTTACGGTTTGGCGCGCTCTTCGGGACCACAGTTTGATCACGCACCTGCACGCTACGTGCCTGGCCGTTCAGTTCAAAGGTGACACGGCACAGGCCATTCTCATCTGTCTTTGTTCGGTAGATATATCGAATCACGATGGTCTTGCCACGTTGCAACTTGACCAGAATCTCGTCACCCTGCCCAAGTCCATAAAAAAAGGTTTGTGTCGGCAGATAGTGGACCTCGCCAAAATCGGTTTGGTGTGCGTGGAAGCCACGAAATACATCCGGATACATTTTGTAGGAAAGAAAATCCAGCTCGGTCAAACTGGCATCAAATTCCCGTTTAAAATCAGCAAACTCCGTCTCGAAATCCATGGGCTCCAGGGCCGCTCCAGGTGGACCGGTCAGTGGCTTGCCGCCTTTGAGCACCTTTGAGCTCAACTCCGGCGGGAAGCCGCCTTCAGTTTGACCCAGCTTGCCAGAAAACAAGTCAATGACCGATTCGGGAAAAGCCAGCGTGTCTCCCTGTGCCATTACATCGTCTTCATCCAGGTTATTGGCAGTCATGAACAAGGCCATATCACCCACCACTTTTGAGGAGGGCGTCACCTTGACAATATCGCCAAACATACGGTTTACGGAGGTGTAGTTTTTCTTGATTTGCTCCATGCGGTGCTCCAGACCCAGTGCAATCGCCTGCGGACGCAAATTTGAATACTGCCCACCCGGTATCTCATGGGCATACACCTCTGCCGTACCAGCCCTCAACCCTGACTCAAAGGGGTAGTAGTACTCGCGTACAGCCTCCCAGTAAGTGGCATATTCATTCAGGGACGCCAGATCGTACTCCTGGCCCCGTTCGTGGCCCTGCAACACTGCAACCATCGAATTCATGTTCACCTGCGAGGTCAGGCCTGACATGGAGCTCAAACAAACATCAACAATATCCACACCCGCCTCAATGGCCTTGAGCAGAGTAGCGCTTTGCATGGACGATGTGTCGTGTGTGTGCAGGTGAATGGGGATATCCAGCGCCGATTTCAGCGCGGGAATCAACTTTTCGGCCGCATATGGCTTGAGCAGACCAGCCATGTCTTTCAGCGCCAGTATGTGGGCGCCCTCGTCCTCCAGGCGTCGAGCCAAGTCCAGGTAATACTGCAATGTGTAGCGATTACCCGGATCGGTGTTGAGCACGTCACCGGTATAGCAGATGGCGGCCTCGGCTATCCCGCCGGTACGCTCGCGTACAACCCGGATTGATTGTTGCAAGCCTTCTATCCAGTTCAGGGAATCAAAAATACGAAATACGTCGATACCATTTTGCCAGGCTTTTTCAATAAACTTTTCAATCAAATTATCCGGATAAGCCTTGTAACCAACCGCATTCGAACCACGCAGTAACATCTGAAACAGGACATTGGGTGCGGCTTCCCGTAACTGCTGCAAACGCTTCCAGGGACATTCCCGCAGAAAACGCATGGAAACATCAAAGGTCGCCCCACCCCACATTTCCCATGAAAACAGCTGCGGATGAGCCTTGGCGAAGCCCTCTGCCACCGCCAACATGTCAAGCGTACGGACCCGTGTTGCCAGCAGCGACTGATGCGCATCACGCAGTGTGGTGTCGGTAAAAAGTACATTCTTCTGCTGTTTGACCCAAGCACAAAACGCATCAGGCCCCAGTTCGGTCAGCATGTCCCTGCTGCCCTTTGGGTATTCTGCAAGCCGGTCTACTGCCGGCACCACTGGTTTTCGAAACACCCGTCCCGAATCGAACGCTTCTACGTCCGGGTTGCCGTTGACCGTGAGATTGGCAATATAACGTAAGGTCTTGGTCGCGCGATCAAATCGTCGCGTTATTTCGAACAATTCCGGATGCTCGTCCATGAATGCAACCGTGGCCTGTCCCGATACGAATACCGGGTGCTCAAGCACGTTCTCCAGAAAACCAATATTGGTCTTCACACCGCGGATACGAAACTCCCTCAGGGCACGATGGGCACGCGCCACCGCACCGCTTGGCGACCTACCCCAGGACGTGACCTTGACCAGCATCGAATCAAAGAAGGGTGAGACACGAGCACCGGTATATGCGGCACCCACATCGAGACGAATGCCGAAACCCGCCGCGCTGCGGTAAGCAATCAATCTACCGTAATCCGGTTGGAACCCGTTTTCTGGGTCCTCCGTCGTTATGCGGCATTGAATGGAGTAGCCACGGCATTGGATACTGTCCTGTGACTCGATGCCAATCTCGGGGTCATCCAGCCGGTAACCACTTGCCAACTGGATCTGGCTGCGAACAATGTCCACACCGGTGATCTGTTCGGTGACCGTGTGCTCCACTTGGATACGTGGGTTGACCTCTATAAAATAAATATTCTCTTTTTCGTCAACAAGAAACTCAACCGTACCGGCATTGCTGTAACCGACAAGGCGGGTGATGGCCAGTGCATGGTCAAACAATTGCTGTCGGGTTTTGTCACCTAATAAAAAACTGGGGGCAACTTCCACTACTTTTTGAAAACGACGCTGTACCGAACAATCACGTTCGAACAGGTGCACCAGATTACCCTCGTTATCGCCCAGCACCTGTACTTCTATGTGCTTGGGTGACTCGATGAATTTTTCGAGGAAAACCGTATCATCACCAAACGCCGTGGCGGCCTCGTTGCGGGCCTCGGCGTAAGCATTAGCCATTTCATCTTCGCTGCAGACCACACGCATGCCGCGACCACCCCCACCGGATACGGCTTTAAGCATCAACGGATAACCGATACGGGCTGCTTCACTAATTGCGGTCTCGAGAGTATCGAGACTTTCAAGACTGTTTTCGATCACCGGGAGACCCGCTGCCAAAGCGCTCTCCTTGGCCTGGAGCTTATCCCCAAGCTTTGCCATGGCGTCGGGTGTCGGTCCTACGAAAATAATGCCTTCTGTATGGCAGCGAGTTGCAAAATCCACATTTTCAGACAGGAAACCGTAACCGGGATGGATGGCGTCCACCTGGTTCAGCCTGGCAACCTCGATGATTGCCTCAATGTCCAGATAGGGTTTTACGGGATCATCATCGGAACCTATCTGGTAGGCCTCATCGGACTTGTAGCGATGCGGTGAGAACCGGTCCTCATGGGTGTAAACGCTGAGGGTGCGAATTCCAAGTTCAGAGGCAGCGCGCAGGATGCGTATGGCGATTTCACCACGGTTGGCGACCAGAATCTTGTCAATTTTACTAATCATTGATGTATTTTACATTTTGCAGGTATGTCAGCCAGGCCAGACAGTTGTCGTATCAGGCGGGTGGTATACTGAATAATCATCCTCGTCGTCCACGAAACGCCATGAATCAGCACATTAACATCAAGAACTTTGTAGCGACGCTCATTGCAATTATCCTGTTTGCCAGCGGTTTTGCCTTGTGGTTCATACACACGCAGTCCCAATCCACTTTGTAGCAGGAGTCTGACGGTTCCCAACCTGGGTTCGAAGCACGCGTTCCTTGGAATCAGCTTCAGGGCTCATTGCTGCTGAGAGGACGCGTCAAGTTTTGCGGCAATGTATTGCTTGACCAGATCTTCCAGAATACCCAACGGCACCGAACCATTGGTCAGCACAACATTGTGGAATTCTCGAATATCAAACTGATCCCCTAGCTCGGTACTGGCTAAATCCCTTAATTCCAGCAATTTGGTCATACCAACTTTGTAAGCCAGCGCTTGTCCCGGCAGCACGAAGTAACGCTCAATTTCTGCCACTACATCACTCTCTGCCATGCCCGTATTGCTGATCATGTAATCAATGGCTTCTTCCCTGCTCCAGCGTTTGTAGTGAATACCGGTATCAACCACCAACCGAACACCACGAAACAATTCGGCTTGTAAGCGGCCGATATTGTCATAGGGGTCATCCTGAAAACCCAGTTCCCAGGCCAGACGCTCCGCATACAAAGCCCAGCCCTCCGAGTAAGCCACTGCAGGAATGACGCGTCTGAAGAAAGGCAGATCTTCTTGTTGTTGTTGGATCGCCAGCTGAAAATGATGTCCGGGTACAGCTTCGTGATAGGCCAGCGTGCGCATGCCATAACGTGGTGTTGCCTTGATATCATAGAGGTTGGCATAGAAAACACCTGGGCGGGAACCGTCCATGGCGGGTGGTTGGTAGTACGCTCCCGGGGAGGTTTTCTCTTTGAACTCCGGCACCCTTTGAACTTCAACACCGGCCCCTGGCAATACATCAAAATAGGATTCGAGTCCTGTGGAAACTTCATCAATGATGGTCTGGTAATCCGCCAGAATCTGGTCACGTCCCTCGTCGCTGTCGGAATAATAAAACCTCGGAATTTCGGCCATTTCGGAAATCGCCGCATAGAATCCCTGCGTCACATCCCAGCCCTCAGCTTTCAGAATCTCCAGTATTTCCGTCTGTAGACGATCCACCTCTGCCAGTCCAAAGTTATGAATGTAATCCGGGGTATAGTCGGTTGTTGTGAATAGACGCATGGTCAGCCGGTAATAATCGTCACCATCCGGTAGTGCCCAAACACCCTTATTTTCATTGACCTTGTTATCGAGCTCTGCAAAGTAGGCGATGAAACCCTCATAAGCGGGGTAAACCGTGTTTTCAATCTGGTCTCTGGCTTCAAGTGCGATTCTTTGTTGTTCTTTCTCAGGCAACTCGGCCTCTTTCATCTTGTCGGTCAATGACACCATCAAAATACCTTCTTCTGCTGGTGTGGCAACAAAGTTACGCATTTCTTCCAGCACTTTGGTGATCACAAACTGGGGTGGCAGAATCCCCAGTTGCTCACGGTGGTGTAAACCATCTAGTACCTGGCCAAACTTACGTCCGAGCTGGGACAGGCGTGAAACATAGTCTTCAGCGTCTCCCACACTGTGTATCTGATGGGTGGATTCCATAAAAGACGGAAAGCCACTTTGCACACCGAACAACTGGTTTAGCGGGTAGTTATGAAAACGGTATTTCTCCAACTCAACCAATGCATCCATCATATTCAACGCAACACGCTTGGACATGAGATCGCCTGCTGACAGATCCTCATCGTCATAGGTAAGCAGTATTTCCTTGCTCCGTTTCATGTGCTCGAACAATCGGTCACCCGAGGCTATGCTTTCATCATCCAGTTCAGCGTTATGTCCATCGATACCAAACTGCTCCAGCACATGGATAGAACTCAGTAACTCGGGACTTTCAAGGGCAAACTGCATAAAAGAGCGCGCGAAGAAAATATTGATATTAACGGGTTTGAAATACCAGCTGTGGGCAATAAAAGCACCACCGAGCACCAACACAACGGCGAGTGTCAACCCGATCCACTTCATGATTTTCTTGAATAGGCGCATAAATCCTCCACTTGCTTTATGTAGGACCAATGAGTTTGCTCATTGGCAACCTGTGAAATAAGTGTTCCCGATGAGCAAGCTCATCGGTCCTACAATTCCATCAGTCTCAGTGGGTAATTTTAGCAGCTGTGTGGCACAAATACCGGTGTCGGGATTACGCGGAAATTCTACCGGGGCAAGTCCACCGGACCCGAGGTTTTATCTTCTGGGCCGCCACCGGGACAATAGCAGGACAGCAAGGATCAACCCATAAAACAACGGTTCAAGAGTATCCAGCTTGACTTGCCAGTAAAAGTGCCACACTCCGGCGATGGCAACCACATAGACGAGCCGATGTAACTTGCGCCAATTTCTGCCGAGCCGACGCACCATCCCCCGCGTTGATGTCAGGGCAAGGGGAATTAACAATGACAGACCGGTCATACCCAGTGTTATGTAAGGGCGCTTGACGATATCCTCTGCTATGGCTGCAATATCCAGGCCTTGATCCAGCACGGCATAGGTCAAAAAGTGTATTACGGCGTAAAAGAATGCAAACAGACCCAGCATGCGGCGGTAACGGATCAGCCAGTTCCAGCCTGTCCAACGCCGTAGGGGTGTTATGGCCAGGGTAAGCAGCAGAAATTTCAAAGCCCACCGACCCAACTCGTGCAGCAATTTTTCAATTGGATTGGCACCCAGACCGTGATCTGTAATGTTGAATGCACCCAACATCAGAATAAGCAAGGGCAAAAGACCTAACAGTAAAATTAGCGGTTTCGTCAGTCGGTAGAAATTGCTCAAGCTTGTATCAATCTGCATGTTGACTTTGGCAGTATGCGGTCTAGTAATTCTTGCGCAGATCCAGACCGGTGTACAAAGACGCAACTTGCTCGGCATAGCCATTGAACATCAGGGTTGGCTTTTTACCGGCAAACAAACCCGCGCCAATAGGCCTCTCGCGGGCCTGACTCCAGCGCGGATGGTCTACCTGCGGATTTACATTGGCATAGAAACCATACTCAGAGGGGGCGGCCTGTTCCCAACTGCTGCGTGGACGTTTACGGGTAAAGCTGATTTCAGCAATGGCTTTAATGCTCTTGAATCCATACTTCCAGGGCACCACGAGTCGCATTGGCGCACCATTCTGGTTCGGCAACTCGCGACCATATAATCCAACTGCAATAATGCTCAACGGGTGCATGGCCTCCGCCATGGTCAGACCTTCCACGTAAGGCCAGTCCAGGATGCGACGGCGTTGGCCCGGCATACGGGAGGGCGCATGCAGGGTTTTGAAACTAACGTACCTGGCGTTTGAGTTTGGCTCAAACCGATTGACCAGGCTGGCTAGAGGAATACCGACCCACGGAATCACCATCGACCATGCCTCTACGCAACGCAAACGGTAAATCCGCTCTTCCAACGCATGCAGTGACACCAGGTCCTCGTAGTTGTAGTTCCCGGGCTTGTTACACTCACCACTTACCTTTACACGCCAGGGCTGAGGCGCAAAATCAACAGCAAAGCGTGAAGGGTCGTCTTTGCCGGTACCAAATTCATAATAATTGTTGTAACCGGTAATATCCGTCCACGTGTTTGGAGACTCTGCGGTGCTAAGTGGGCTTTTTGTCACCGAGGCCATAATCTTGCCGACAGGCCCATTTTCGGCAGCAATTGCCCGGGAACCGATTGAACCACTGATCACGGCGCCGGTAACGCCAATCCCGGCCGCCTTGATCAGGTCTCTGCGACTCAAGTAAACAGCTTCAGCTGTTATATCGGACGACCGCACATCATCTTTTTGTCTAATTAGCATCTTGTTCCTTCCAAACGCCCATTATTATCTCCGCTTTACACTAAAGACCGCAATTACCCCCAACTCATCACAAACCCATCCCCAACGTAGGAACGAAGACGTAAGTCATCGCGAACCCACCCCCGACGTAGGAGCGAACACGTAAGTCATCGCGAACTCAGCCCCAAGGCCGGAGAAAACACACAAGTCATCGCGGATTTATTCCCGATGAGCAAGCTCATCGGTCCTACAGTACTATAACGGCCTTACCCAGACTTCAGTTTCAGGCCATGACTCAAACTAAATCCGATCGGCACCCACACCGGACCATCATCGCCATTGCTTTTCCCGCCATCCTGGCAAATTCGTCCGCACCGCTGGTGGGATTGGTGGATACCTGGGCCATTGGCCACCTGCCCGGACCCCACTACCTGGCCGCCATTGGTCTTGGCAGTGTGATATTCAACTTTTTACTTTGGGCCTTTGGCTTCTTACGCATGGGAACCACCGGGATCATCGCCCAGGCGCGGGGCCAGGACGACAAAGAACTGTTGATTTCGGGAATCTGGCAAAGCATTGCATTTGCACTGGGAGTCGGTGCTGTGTTGCTGTTGGCACAGGACATTATTCTACTACTGGCGCTCCGGGCGCTGGCACCACCGGATGCCGTGACTGGATTAACAACGGAGTATTTCCATATTCGAATCTGGGCGACACCGGCTGCATTGCTCGTCTATGCAGTATCCGGTGTGTTGTTTGGACTGGCCAAGACGCGTGCCGTGTTGGTGCAACAGCTCGTTTTGAACATAACCAATGCAGTGCTTAATCTCATTTTTGTTGTCGGTCTCGGTCTCGGTGTTGCCGGTGTTGCCTGGGGCACTTTAATCGCCCAATGGCTGGCAGCGGCTGTGGGTCTGTGGCTGCTACTGCAGATATTTGGCAGTCAACCTCTACTGGCAGGACTGAAAAACAAACGATCCTGGTTACTTTCAAGCATCAGAAAGCTGGTTGCCATCAATGGTTTCATCTTTATCCGCACCATCTTGCTCATGACGACAATGGCCCTGATCATGCGTGTTGCCGGCACCATGGGCGAATTGGAAATGGCGGCAAGTCACGTGATCATGCAGTACATGATGTTGATCGCCCTGGGTCTGGATGGATTTGCACACGCCACCGAAGCCCTTGCCGGTTCAGCCTGGGGTAATGGCAAGCCCGCGCTGTTCCAACGTTGGGTGAAGTTGACGGGTCTGTGGGCGCTGGCTGCCAGCCTGGCCTACACCAGCCTGTTTTGGTTGGCAGGCAACTCGATTACAGCCTTATTGACAGACATCGTTGCTGTTCGGGTGACTGTGGCCGAGTTGATGCCACTGGTCATCGCACTACCGGTAGTGGCTGTTGCATGTTATCAATTTGATGGTGTTTTCATTGCCGCGACTGCTGCTGCCGCCATGTTCTACACCATGGCCGTGGCATTTGTGATTTACGTACTTTTGTTACAACCACTGGTAACACACTATGGAATGCGAGGCTTGTGGGGCGACGTGCTCATCTTCATGGCTGCCCGGGGAATTGCGCAGGCCATCTGGTATCGTAGTTCCTGGTCAGTTTTTGCGACCAAAAAAAAACCGACAGAATAAACTGCCGGTTCTGTGTGAGAACGTGACCTGAGCTTCAATCGTGTCTTAATTAGACCCTGGTTTTACCGTGGGCTTCATCGCGCCCGTTTGAATCTATCCCAGAAAGTCTTACGCACAAGATCGGTGAACTCACCGGCATCAAGAAAGGTGCCATGCCCGTCGGGACAGGATTCATAGGTGATGTGCTTTTGTTCGGCATCTGCCTCATGTTGCATCAATTTGCCGCATTGGGGGCAATCAATTTCTTTATTGGCGTTGGCTTTCCTGCCAGCGTTTTTGTCACCACTGTCGATGATGTAGTCAGCCATCCAGATATCGTCACGCAGGGCGCGCAACTCCTCTGGTTGGAACCAGAGCCCACCACATGATGTACAACGATCCACCTTGATGCCGTCGTAAGACACCAATTCCATTTCACCTGAGCATTTCGGACAATTCATATCCCCTGAACCTCTTATTGTGTTGGCAAGAAGGCATGTGATCATGCCTGTGAGTAATAAAGCCTAACCGCATAACACGTTATTTTCTAGTGGTCATCAAAATCTCGAGCCTGCCGTCGGGTAACAACATACCCTTGTCAATACCAAAAGAGCTGAACAGGTTCAGCAGTTTATTCTGCGGATGCGGGAAACAGGCCGTTTGTGGCGTTAACCGTGGTCGGATTCTAAACCTGTCGTCCAACTCAATACCGTATTGCTGATTGGGTATCGAGGTTTGCGGGATACGCACCGCAAATGCATGTGCACGTGTATTGTCGTGAATATACGGCTTAATGACCGTGTTGAAAGCCTTTAAAGCCTTTTCATCAAGGTAGTTTAGAAAATCCCAAAACAAGCAGAGGTCGAAGACGGTCCCTCTGGGGAATTTAAACGCCTGTTTTAAACGCCGGGTAAGTTCCGTTTGTGTTATGACCTCTGATTGCATTCCCAACACTGGATCGGAGAACATGGCGGCGAAGTGCAGCCGGCACTTGAAGTCTGAAAAAAACCGCGTGGTTTCGGGTAAAGCCGGTCCGATCTCCAATACTTGCAGACGTCGAGTGGATTTTATTTGCTTCAACAGGGCCGGAAACAGCAAACTTTTCTGCTCTTTGTGAATAAGCGACCCAACTGGCGGATAACCCTCCGCCACCTCACTTGCAACAAGGTTGTTCAATTCACTGCTCTCGTTCTTGATGGTGTGATTTACTTAACCACCATTCAGAGTGTAATTCGCGTCCTTCTTGGCCTTATCACTTGCAACAACCTTGGCAGCACCACCGGCCTTGGCAGATGAATCTTCAGTTTCTTTTTTTGTTGCTTTCGGGACGGCATGCGCGGCTGGTTTGGCCGGTTTAGCCACTTTCGCTTTCTCAGGCTCGCTTGGGTCCATATCGATACTGCCTTTGAATATGGCACCATCTTCCAGGGTCATTCGCGGGGCAATGATATTGCCCTGGATATTTCCCGTGCGGGATATTACAACCTTCTCAGTTGCATTCAGGTCACCACGGACCTCTCCGGCAACCTTGATAGTCTTGGCGAAGACATCAGCATGAACCTGCCCGGTCTCGCCTATTTGTACGTTGTGGGATTTGAGTCGAATTTTACCGTTGACCTTGCCTTCGACCACCAGATTTTCATCACCACTAATATCACCTTTGATGCGAATTCTGGGGCCGATAACCGCGACTCTACTGCTGCGGTTTGCGTTGCTGGCGGAAACCTCTGATCCGGCTTGTGAAATCGAGGTGCTGGCTGACTGTTCACTGGTGTTTCTTTGCTTCTCAAACATAAGTAAATTTCCAATATCTTAACGTGTTGGGTGCGACAGTTTATCAGGATTCTTAGAAAAAAGCGTAACCAATTGGGAAAGTCACTGATTTTCTACCTGGGCTTTGTCATTAAGTTCAGTATAAAAAGCAGTTAAACAAGCACAACGTTGAACCGAACGGCTGTTGATCTCAATCCACCAATATCCCTTCCCTCTCACTGCCCTCTGGTTTATGGTACTTGCCCTAGTGAACAATGATCGCGAATGCAGGGTATCTGAGCCCACTGGTTCTAAGCCCCATTCCATGAAATGCAGGTTCAACCAGAAGTGATCAACACCAGGGAGTTTAATCATGCCTTCATTTGATGTCGTCTCCGAAGTCGACCATCACGAACTCAAAAACGGTGTCGACCAGGCCAACCGGGAGGTATCCACACGTTTTGACTTCAAGGGAACCGGATCAAAGTTTGACCTGACGGATGAATCCATCGTCATGCACACCGAATCAGAGTTCCAATTGCAGCAGATGTACGACATTCTTTGCACCAAACTGGTTAAGCGCGGTATTGATATCGTCTGTCTGGAAAAGAACGAGGCGGTCATCCAGGCCAGAACAGCCACCCAGGACATTAAAGTTAATGAGGGAATTGATACCCCGACTGCGAAGTCCATGGTCAAAATGATCAAGCAGAGCAAAGTCCGCGTGCAAACGTCCATCCAGGGGGAGCAATTACGCATCAGCGGCAAAAAACGGGATGACCTGCAGGCAGTCATCGCATTGTTGAAGGACTCCGGCCCGGAGTTGCCTTTGCAGTACAAGAATTTCAGGAACTGACATGTCACGTTTCAACATACTCATTACGCTCACGGCTACGCTGCTTGCACCGGTCTCGTCACTGGCCTGGGATGAGAGCAAACTGGACAGTCTGAAATGGCGCGAGGTCGGCCCCTTCAGGGGGGGGCGCTCGGCGGCTGTTGCCGGTATCCCCCAGGACCGCGAAACCTATTACTTCGGGGCCACGGGTGGTGGTGTATGGAAAACCGAGAATGGCGGTAGTACCTGGGATAACGTCTCCGATGGATTTTTTGGTGGCTCCATAGGTGCCGTCGCCGTTTCCACATGGGATCCGAATGTAATATATGTCGGTACCGGTGAAAAAACGGTCCGTGGCAACGTTTCGATGGGCAATGGTGTGTGGAAATCAACTGACGCCGGCCGTACTTGGTCACATATCGGATTAAGTGACAGTCGACGTATCCCACGTATCCGCGTTCACCCCAAAAACCCCGACATTGTTTATGTCGCCGCACTGGGTCATTTATTTGGCCCCAATGAAGAACGTGGTGTGTTTCGTTCCACTGACGGTGGAAAAAACTGGGAAAAAATACTTTATGTGAATGACGAGGTTGGCGTGGTGGACCTGGTTATGGACCCGACCAATGCGCGAATACTTTATGCGACCTCCTGGCGGGTGATACGCACGCCCTATAGTCTTGAGTCGGGTGGCGAGGGTTCAAAACTTTGGAAAAGCACGGATGGTGGCGATCACTGGGAATCGCTGTCTGAAAATGACGGCATGCCAAAACCGCCACTGGGTATTGCAGGTATCAGTGTGTCGGGTAGCAATCCCGACAGCCTGTACGCCATTGTCGAAGCCCAGGAGGGCGGTGTATTTCGGTCAACCGATGCGGGCAAGACCTGGAAACGCACCAACCAGGAACGCAAACTACGCCAGCGCGCCTGGTACTACACCCGGATTCAGGCGGATCCCGTGGATGAGAATGTGGTCTACGTCATGAACGTGCGTTTCCACCAATCCAAAGACGGTGGGAAAACCTTTGAGGAAATTGCCACACCGCACGGTGACAACCACGATCTGTGGATAGACCCGAACGACCCCAAGCGCATGATTGAATCCAACGACGGTGGCGCAAATGTCAGTTACGACGGTGGTGGAAACTGGTCGATGCAGTCGAATCAGCCGACCGCCCAGATGTATCGTGTGTCCACGGACAATGCATTTCCCTACCACCTCCTCGGTGGTCAGCAGGATAATTCGGCCATCCGAATCCGCTCACGTTCAGCGTTCGACACATCCATTGGCGCACGCGATTGGGAACCAACCGCGGGTGGCGAAAGTGGTCACATTGTTGCCAACCCGGACAAGCCCGAAATCGTTTATGGTGGCTCCTATGGTGGCTTTTTAATTCGCTATGACCACAGTAATGGTGATCGACGTGCCATCAACGTGTGGCCGGATAACCCCATGGGCTGGGGTGCTGCGAAACTGAAATACCGCTTCCAGTGGAATTTCCCCATCCTGTTCTCGCCCCACGATTCCAACATACTCTATGCGGCTGCTAACGTGTTGTTTAAAACCACCGATGAAGGCCAGACATGGCATGCCATCAGCCCCGACCTGACGCGTAACCTCAAGGAGAAGCAAATTTCTTCTGGCGGCCCCATCACCCAGGACAACACCAGTGTTGAGTACTACAGTACGATTTTTGCGGTGGCCGAATCCCTACATGAACCGGGGGTTATCTGGACCGGCTCGGACGATGGCCTGTTGCACATTACGCGTGATGGCGGTGAGCACTGGCAGAACGTAACCCCCAAAGGCCGGGGAGTCATTATGCCCGGGGAAATCCAGATTAATTCCATTGAAGCACACCCCTATGAACCTGGTGGTCTGTACGTTGCCGCCACGGCTTATAAAAGTGATGACTTTCGGCCTTACTTACTTGTGACCACCGACTACGGTGAGCATTGGAAGAAAATCACCAACGGTATTCCGGCTGATCATTTCACCCGTGTCATACGTGCAGATAATAAACAACGCGGGCTGTTGTTTGCCGGTACCGAGTTTGGCATTTTTCATTCCCGTGACGACGGCAGACACTGGCAAAGTACCCAGCTCAATCTACCCCTGGTCCCCATAACCGACCTGGCGCTCAAGCAGGGTAATCTCGTTGCAGCCACCCAGGGTCGCGGTTACTGGATATTGGACGATGTCAACGTTCTCGGGCAACTGGATGAGGCATTATTTGATCGTTCGCAATACTTGCTGGAACCTGCTCCAACCTGGCGCCTAAAGGACGCCGCGACCGAAACGCCGGAACACACGGGTGATAATCCTCCCGCCGGCGTGGTGCTGTATTACTGGGTATCAGAGGCCTATTCAGCAAGTCAGGCAGTTGACCAAAACCTGTCATTGGAGATCGCAGACAGTAACGGCAACGTCATCCGCAACTTTACACCCAAACCTGAAGAGGAAAATGAGGATGAGCCCCCGCTCCCCGGCGATGATGACCGTAAACTTGAAACCAAAGCCGGGCTGAACCGCTTTGTCTGGGACCTGCGCTACGCCAGTGTCGAAAAATTCGAGAAAATGGTGCTCTGGAACAGATCTCTGAAAGGGCCCAAGGCCGTCCCCGGACAGTACCAGGCTACACTCTCTCACGGTGATTCCAAACAGACAGTGACCTTTGAGGTACTGGCTGACCCACGTCTGCAAATTCCCGTGGAGGAGTACCAGGAGCAGTACGACTTTATCGCCGGGATCAATCAGAAACTGACCGAAACACACCGCGCGATAAAACGTATCCGGCTGCTCAAGGCACAACTGACGGCCATTGAAAAACGTATCGATGGTGAGCCCGACTTTACCCGCCTGCTGGAGTCAGCGAAATATTTGCAGGAAGCCCTGGGTAAAATTGAGAAATCTCTTTACCAAACCCGGATGGAAAGTCGCCAGGACCCACTTAACTTCCCTATCCGTCTGAACGACAAACTTGCCGGCGTGATGATTTTGGCCGGTTACGGCAACCACGCTCCGTCTGCGTCGGCAATCGAAGTGCGTGATGAACTCGTAGCCGCAGTCGATGCAGAATTAAAACTCCTCGAGAATGTTCTAAATCAGGACCTGCCCGCATTCAACCAACAAGCAGCGCAGGCAGGCTTAACAGCCGTTGGAACAATGAAGGACTTGTAGGACCGACGAGCACGCTCGTCGGGACCCCACAAACTACCGAAAACCAGACAAGAAACGCCTAAAAAACCAGCCAAGAAGCTCCTGCTCGAGTCCGATCAGAATGTAACAGCTTGCTCGCCTGGACTGCTTCGAGCCCTGGGGTTCCCGATGAGCGAGCTCATCGGTCCTACAGCTCAACTTTTTGCAGGGGCATTACCTATCCAATTGAGGTAGAATTCGCCGGCTACCCATTGGACTACTGAGGAAACACATCAATGAACTCCAAATTGACTCTGGCGCTAACCACAGTGTTGGCATTAACTGCCGCAGGCTGCTCGAAGACCGACACCACAGAGGTCGCAGACACAGCCGGCACTGCCGACACCGATACCACATTGACAACCGACGGAAAAAATCCATTTTTCGCCGACAGCCCGTTGTACATGCATTACCCACAGTTTGACAAAATTGATAATGGGCACTTTACGCCTGCGTTTGAACGTGGCATGGAAGAGCAGCTTGCTGAAATTGATGCGATTGCTGATCAAGTCGAAGCCCCGACACTGGATAACACGCTGATCCCCATGGAACGTTCCGGTCAGACACTGAACCGGGTTGCACGGGTATTTTTCGCCCTGGCATCAGCCAACACTAATGATGGGATCGAAGAAATCCGTAGTGAATTGGCCCCAAAGCTGTCAGCACATAATGATCAGATTCTGCTCAATGGAAAATTGTTTGGCCGCGTCCAGGCCCTCTACGACCAGCGTAACGAGCTTGAGCTGGATCCGGAGTCTTACCGCCTGATCGGGGAAAACTACAAGGACTTTGTACGCGCCGGAGCAAGACTTTCTGACGAAGACAAAGAAAAACTCAAGGCCATCAATGCCGAAATGGCCAGTTTGCAGACCAAGTTCAGCCAAAATGTGCTGAACGAGGTTAACGGATCGGCAGTGGTCGTGGACACCCGCGAAGAATTGGCTGGATTGTCCGAAACCAGGATCGAAGCCGCCGCTGAAGCCGCAAAAGCCAAGGAAATGGATGGCAAATATCTCATCGCCCTACTCAACACCAGCCAGCAGCCACCGCTGACCTCACTGGAAAACCGTGCACTGCGCGAACAGATCATGGGAGTGTCCCTGGCCCGTGGCAACCACGGTGGCGAGTATGACAATCGGGGTGTGCTGACGCGTGTTGCCAAACTCCGTGCCGAGCGTGCCGCATTACTTGGTTATGAGAATCATGCCGCTTACACACTGGAAAGCCAGACTGCCCGCACGACATCTGCCGTTAACGAAATGCTTGCCAAACTTGCTCCCGCAGCAGTTGCCAACGCAAGACGCGAGGCTGCCGACATGCAATCCATCATCGATGCTGAGGGTGGGGACTTTGAGCTTGCTGCGTGGGATTGGGATTTTTATGCTGAAAAAGTACGTCAGCAACGTTACGACTTCGATGCTTCCCAGTTACGTCCTTATTTTGAGGTGGACAACGTACTGCAAAAGGGAGTCTTCTTCGCGGCCACCCAGGTTTTTGGCCTGGAATTCAAAGAACGTCATGACCTGCCGGTTTACCAGGAAGATGTGCGCGTATTCGAGGTGTTCGAAGCGAACGGCTCTACCCTGGCCCTGTTCATTATGGATCCTTACGCCCGACCATCCAAACGCGGCGGAGCCTGGATGAACGCCTACGTTAGCCAGTCAAATATCATGGGGACACAACCTGTTGTGGCCAACCACCTGAACATCACCAAGCCAACCGATGGCGGGCCGACCTTGCTGACATTCGATGAAGTCACCACCATGTTCCACGAGTTTGGACATGCCCTGCACGGTATGTTCTCAAACGTCAAATATCCATATTTTTCAGGAACTTCAGTGCCACGTGACTTCGTAGAGTTCCCTTCACAAGTCAACGAAATGTGGGCTGTGTGGCCTGCAGTTCTGGCGAATTATGCCGTGCACCATGAAAGCGGTGCACCCATGCCACAGGAACTGCTGGACAAGGTACTTGCCACCCAAAAGTTTAACCAGGGTTATGCAACAACAGAATATCTGGCGGCATCACTGCTGGATCAGTCCTGGCATCAAATGTCCCCGGAGGAAGTTCCGGACGCCGATGGTCTGCTGGAGTTTGAAGCCAAGGCCCTTGAATCGGCAGGTGTTGCACTGGACACCGTGCCACCACGCTACCGCAGCACGTATTTCTCACACATCATCGGGGGTTACTCAGCCGGTTATTATTCCTACATCTGGAGCGAAGTGCTGGATGCGGATACCGTTGAGTGGTTCAAGAATAATGGTGGTATGAACCGTGAAAATGGCGAACATTTCCGCCAGACCTTGTTGTCACGCGGCGGTGCAGAAGATGCAATGGCACTGTTCAGGGCTTTCAGAGGTGCTGATCCGGATATCCAGCCACTACTGGAACGGCGCGGGCTGGACTGATAGCTGTAGGACCGACGAGATTCCGTGGGACCGACGAGTTTACTCGTCGGGAATCGGCTCGGTTCGCGACGACTCTGTGGGACTGACGAGTTTACTCGTCGGGAATCGGCTCGGTTCGCGACCACTCTGTGGGACTGACGAGTTTACTCGTCGGGAATCGGCTCGGTTCGCGACGACTTGGGTCGTCGCTCCTACAGGGGGATCGTAGATACAAAAAAAAGCCCGACCAGGCATTTACCTGTCCGGGCTTTTCAGGATCAGGGTTGATCAGAGAGGTGTTACGTTCTCTGCCTGTGGTCCTTTCAGGCCTTCACCAACGGTGAATTCAACTGATTGTCCTTCTTTCAGGGTCTTACGGCCTTCGCCTACGATCTGACGGAAGTGAACAAAAACGTCGCGCTCGCCTTCACGGGAAATAAAACCAAAACCCTTTTCGTCATTGAACCATTTAACGGTACCAGTGATTGTATCTGACATTTTATTAAGCTCTCTTTATAGCTGGTTGAAAAACCACCTTCCGGTGGTGACTGTGCTGGAGCAGAACGGGACCGGGGTATATCTGGAAGGAAGCATAACAACCGTACAGACTAAACACTCAATCACTCGCCGCAACTGGCAGCGCGCACATTTTACATTGTTTCAATACACAAATGCCATAAAAACAGAACAATATATGGCCAAGGTGCAAGCTCAAAGATTTTGGCAGGTGTGATAACGTGGGTCGTCGCGAGCATTTTTACCCCCTCCGTAGGAGTGACGACGCAAGTCGTCGCGAACCTGGCCGGTTCCCGACGAGCGAGCTCGTCGGTCTCACAAGAGCATGGAATGAGCGATTATTCTTACCGTGGCGATCAGCCCCACGAATCCCTCCACGCTGCGTTATACTTGTTGGTTTGGAACACTGTAACCAGGGAATACGGATAAAACCGCGACATCTGGGACTAACTACCTTACGGAGCACTGCATGGCTGACCTGTTCGACAACCCCATGGGATTGGACGGCTTCGAATTCGTCGAATTCGCATCCCCTGCCCCAGGGATTCTGGAGCCTGTATTCGATATGCTGGGTTTCAGCCTGGTGGCAAGACACCGTTCCAAGAATGTGAGTCTGTACCGCCAGGGTGGTATCAATTTCATTCTCAATGAGGAGCCAGGCAGCCACGCGGCATTTTTTGCTGAAGAACACGGTCCCTGCGCCTGTGGTATGGCTTTTCGTGTTAAGGATGCACACCACGCGTACCAGCGGGCACTTGAACTGGGTGCCCAGGCGATCGACATCCCTACCGGACCCATGGAGCTGCGTTTACCCGCGATCAAGGGAATTGGCGGCGCACCACTGTACCTGATCGACCGTTACCGGCAGGGCATGAGTTTTTACGACATCGACTTTGAGTTCATCCAGGACGTTGATCGTCGCCCGCAGGGTTGTGGGTTCAATTCTATCGACCACCTGACCCACAATGTCTATCGTGGACGGATGGAGTATTGGGGAGATTTTTACGAACGTATTTTCAATTTCCGCGAAATCCGCTACTTTGACATCAAGGGGGAGTACACCGGCCTTCTATCCAAGGCGATGACGGCTCCTGATGGCAAAATACGAATCCCCCTGAACGAGGAGTCGGGTAAAAGCAGCGGCCAGATTGAAGAATACCTGATGGCCTACAACGGCGAAGGAATTCAGCACATTGCCCTGATATGCGATGATCTGTTTGAGTGCTGGGATGCACTCAAGGCCAAGGGCATACCATTTATGACACCACCGCCCAGCACCTACTACGAGGCATTGGAAGAGCGTTTGCCCGGCCATGGCGAGCCGGTTGAGGAACTTGCAAAAAGGGGCATCCTGCTGGATGGCTCAACTGCCGATGCTGATCCGCGTCTGTTGCTGCAAATATTTTCTGAAACCATGGTCGGACCGTTGTTTTTTGAATTCATCCAACGCAAGAAAGATGAGGGTTTCGGTGAAGGCAATTTTGCAGCTTTATTTGAATCAATGGAGCGAGACCAGTTGCGCCGCGGCGTGATTGATACCGCAGACGTAAACTGAGCCTGGCTGGAACCAGAACTGGAATCACCGATATGAACATTAAAAGGATTCACCACGTTGCCTACCGTTGTAGAGATGCCAAAGAAACGGTTGAGTTTTACCAACAGGTGCTTGACATGGACCTGGTACTGGCCATCTCCGAAGACCAGGTACCCAGCACCAAGGCGCCCGATCCCTACATGCATGTCTTCATGGATGCGGGGCAAGGCAACGTGCTGGCATTTTTTGAAATCCCCAACTCACCACCCATGGGTCGCGATGAGAATACCCCGGAATGGGTACAGCACATCGCCTTCGAAGTCGAAGACATGGACGCACTTCTGGCGGCAAAGGAACGTATCGAAGCAGCCGGCCTGGAGGTTATCGGCCCCGTCGACCATCATATTTTCAAATCGATCTACTTTTTTGATCCCAGCGGCCATCGCCTGGAACTGGCAGCCAATACTGACCACCCGGGAGTGCTGGAGAAGTTGCATGAAATTGCACCCGCGATGATTGAGGAATGGAGCCAAACCAGGCGCGCACCAAAACACGCAGCATTTTTGCACGAGCACGAATTCAACCTGGACGCCGCACAAGATCAAACAAAACCGTAGGACCGACGAGCAAGCTCGTCGGGAACCTTTAAAGCCTCTAACAGACCCATCAACCCCAGTGTCAAAAACCCCACGTGCTAAACTGCCCCATCGCCAAATCTTGCGGTCAATTAATTGAAAGTTCTCCACATTGGCAAGTACTTTTCACCGTTCAGCGGTGGCCTGGAAAACTATATGCGTGATGCCATGGTGGCCTTGCGTCAACACGGAATCGAGTCCGCCGCGCTGGTACACCGTCATAGCTGGTCACTGACAACACTAAGAGATAAATTCAGTGCCAACGGTCACGACTTCCCGCTGGTCAGAACAGGCAGATGGGCACATCTGGCATTTACACCAATCAGCCCCACCCTGCCCTGGCATTTGTGGCGACTAATACGGTCATTCAAACCCGACATCCTGCATTTGCATCTACCCAATCCTTCGGTTTTCTGGGTTCTGTCATTCCCAACCGCGCGACGTTTGCCCTGGGTCGTACATTGGCACGCAGATGTTATAAGCACAGAGCAAGGCTGGCTGGTGAAACTGCTTTACAGACTCTACCGTCCATTTGAACGCGCAGTACTGCGAGCCGCTGATGCGATTGTAGTGACCTCCCAGCCTTACCTTGAGCACAGTGAACCGTTACAAGAATTTGAATCGAAGTGTAAGGTCGTACCGCTGGGTGTTGACGTAAGGCGATTCCGTAGGACCGACGAGCCTGCCCGTCGGGAACATCAGGAAACGAGTTGGACTGACAAGCTAGCGGGTCGGAAACAAAAGGGCTTCCCGACGACGGAGTCGTCGGTCCTACATGAGACCAGCTTCCCGACGACCGGGTCGTCGGTCCTACGGGTTCTTGCTGTGGGTCGGTTGACCTACTATAAGGGTTTTCGTTACCTGATTGAGGCGGCAGCGCGGTGTCCGAACATTCGGGTCGATATCGTGGGGCGTGGAGACGAAGCGGATAAGCTCCAGGCACTCACGACTTCCTTAAACCTCAAAGACAGGGTAACCTTTCACGGCGTTTTGAGTGATGCTGAGCTGGTTCAACAAATGCACAACTGCGATTGCTTGTGCCTGCCGTCAATAGAACGCACCGAGGCCTTTGGCATAGTGCTGTTAGAGGCCATGTATTTTGGAAAAGCGTCCATCATTAGCGACTTGCCCGGCTCAGGTATGGGTTGGATTGTAGATGACGGTATCACTGGTATTAAGGTAAGACCAGCCGACGCTCATGCACTGGCCGCGGCCCTGGGAGAATTGGATATCGACCGTGAGAACCTACTGACAATGGGACAGCGCGGGAAAGAAAAGTTTACCCGGCAATTTGAGATTAGCCATGTTGTCAAGGGATTGGTGGAGGTTTATGAAAATGTCACGTTCACTGATGCAACGCGAATTGAATCCTGAGTCTTTATGAAACCATTGCAGGCTACCAACCCTAACAAAGGCACAGAGTCGTCCCTACCCAATTGCGTAGTGGTCATTCCGGCACACAATGAGTCTTTGGATATTGTATCTGTAATCAATGAGTTGCGTAGCGTTAGTAGCTTCCCAATAGTTGTTGTTGACGATGCCAGCACCGATAACACCATTGAAAAAGCCGAAAAGGCCGGTGCGATTGTAGTGCCCCTCGTTGTCCAACTTGGCGCCTGGGGGGCTACTCAAACGGGTTTACGCTATGCGCTCAAACACGACTATGCCTATGTCATTACCATGGACGCCGATGGCCAGCACAAGGCAGCATCCTTGCCGAAGTTGCTCGAGCCCGTGATCAAAAATGAGGCCGATGTCTGTATAGGTGCCTGCACACAGCGTGGCTCGTTATCACGTAAGATTGCGTGGGCTTTGATGAAACGCGTCTCTGGACTCAGGCTCGAAGACTTGACATCTGGATTCCGTGTATACGACCGCCGTGCCATCAGCAAACTCTCCAGGTGGCAAGCCACATTGCTGGAATACCAGGATGTAGGTGTGCTGGCGATGTTGAAGGATTCGGGGCTGCGTATTAAAGATGTGGAAGTCAATATGCTGCAACGCCAGCATGGCATTTCAAGGATATTTTATTCTTGGACAGCAGTCTTATACTACATGTTTTACACCTTGTTACTTAGTTTCACTAAACGCAGATTTAAGAAGTAGTTTCGCCATTATAGGGTGGTCGGCTCTAGGACCGCTGCCTTATAATACGTAAGTTAGGATTTTTCGGCGGGGATATAGATTAGTGGTAAAGAGCAGGTAGTGGTTACATTGGTCACAAGCGTTCTCGGTCTGAGCGCTGCGCTCGTTATCGTTGTCCTGATTCGCAGGGACCATCTGCACGTACGTTATGGCTTGTGGTGGATGACCGCGGCTATAGGATTTGCACTGCTGGGTCTGTTCCCCACGTTTTTTGACCGTTTTTCACATTACCTGGGGGTGGCCTACCCTCCCATATTGGCCGTTGCCATCGCAATCATATTGTTGGTGATAAAAATTCTGGTAATGGATATCGAGCGCTCCCGTAATGTCATTCGTTTACAACGTCTTACCCAACGCGTCGCGTTGCTAGAAGCCGATCTGCGTGAAACTCAAGGTAAGTCACGTGAGCCCGAAGACGGATCGAGCCACGGCGAAATAGATGATGAGAAAAGTTAGCGGTTTCATAATCAGCGTTACACCAGTAGTTCTTCACAACATGAAATCTACGACCACGCTATGGGCTGGCTGACGCTTCTAATTGGCTTATTATTGCCTTGGTTGGCTGGTGTGCTGTGGCTGGCACTGGCAGAGTCACATCTGAGTCAACACCACTGTCCCCACCGTCTGCGCCAGGCCGGTTACGGGTTTTTCCTCGGTTACGCTATTTTGTTCCTGACCATCCTGTTGGCCCATCATTTGACTGGAACGGTATCCTGGCCCGGATTGATGCTTTTCCTGCTGCTACTTTCCGCCGTGGCAGCAAGCGCATTGTGGCTCGGCCGGGGCAACACAGTCGAAGCACACTGGCACAGCAATGGCCCGCCTGCCAGCGCTGGCGCAAAAACGCTCACCATTGTTTTGGCCGTCTGGATAGGAATTCACCTTACCTTTGTAACCATCGAAATCCTTACCCAGCCAGTCTACCCCTGGGACGCCTGGCTGGCTTGGGTATACCGAGCCAAGGCGTGGTTTCTGGCAGGTGGCATGGTCGATGTAGTCAGTTCCGGGGACTGGGCTACGGCATCTTCGACAGAAATCTACACCATCAATGCCTGGATGTACCCACGTTTTCCATCGGTCATTCCGTACTGGGCTGCACTCAGCCTTGGGCGCTGGAGTGAAACCCTGATCAATTTGCCGGTACTCACCGCTGGACTCGCCATTGGTATGGCCCTTTATGGGCAGTGCCGAGAGTACGGAATGAGTAAGCTAGCCTGTTTGAGTGCTTGCTATCTGCTTTATTCCATTCCTCTGGTTGGCACCCACCTTGCTTTGGCGGGTTATGCCGATATCTGGATGGCGGGGTTTACTGGGCTGGGATTTGTGGCAGTTATACGGGGAAGCACACCGCCTGCGGGTTTTAGCAGACTGAATTTCCAAACCGTGCTCGGCTTGTTAATGGTTGGGCTGAGCGTTGTAGTCAAAAATGAGGGTGCCGTGTGGTTACTTGCGGTCTTTGCATTGTTGGCGTTGACAAGCTTTCGGCTGCGTGTGTCTTTTTTGGGCCTGGTGGTATTGTCGGCAATGATGTTAATGGCTTCGGCAATGGGATTCACCCACATCGACCTGCCACTCATTGGTGTTTTGGGTGTCATTGACGGCAGGCTTCTTATCCCTTTCATCGGTAGTTTTAAGCTGGAAGTGCATGAAATCTGGCAAGTGTATTGGGAAAACTTCATGGCCATGGGCAATTGGAACCTGTTCTGGTTGGCGGTGGTTGCCAGTCCGTTACTTGGCTATTTCCTGTCCGGCAAATCAAAGGGTAACTATCGTGCCTGGCAAGTTTGTTTTGTATTTGTTCTTATTTTTCTGGCCACGCAAGTGTTTATTTTCGGCTTTACTGACCAGGGCTTGTGGGCAGACACCTATACCGCCGTTAACCGATTGCCGTTGCATTTTGTTCCAGCGCTGCTTTTCGTTGTGTTAGTCACTGCATCAGCCAGTTGGGTAAACATCGAAAGCCGCGAGCGGACAACGAGAAACCACACTGACAGTGCTTTATAACACCGTAAAACAATTGACGTTCACTGCCCTGGTCGCTGCAGTTGTGGTGGTTACAGCTGTGTTGGTTTTTGTCAATGTGAATCTGCCGGATAACCCTGGCGAGGCCCTGGATTTTCAGGCTGGCAGTTTTCAATTTGCCTTTGGCTCTGGTCATCCAGTCGCCGATCGGATGGTAATTGATGATTACGTCGATGGCTCTGTACTCCTCACCAGCGGTCCGGTAAGTATTCAGGCCAAAAAAAATAGCATACTCAAGTATACGTGGTTACCGACCAAGCTCATCCAGGAAGCGGTATTTTTCTGGCGTCAAAAAAATGTTACCGATGAAGTGATTCGAACCAGCATCCATCTTGCCGGCACCCATTACGTGAACTTATCATTACACCCTGATTGGTACGGCGAAATCACTGAATTCGGCTTTCTGTTAATAGACGAAAGCAGTAGCGGACATAAACAAGGAAGTGTAGAGGTCGGCCCGCTGGCTCTCCTGCCCGACCATCTTGACATCCATTTGCAGTTGGTCTGGCAAGATTGGACAGTATTTGAAGAACGGACGCAACAGTCCATTAATTTCCTGCACGGCGGCGGCCGCTCACAGGACATACCACTACCCATCGTGGTCAGCACTTGGTTGATTCTCACGATATTCTTGTTTTGGCTGACCGAGCGGTATGGCACACGACTTGGCCCAAAATGTAAACCTGGCGCCTATGTGTTGCTTTGCCTGGCAGCGTGGATGTTACTGGATGTTCGCTGGACCACCAACAACCTTAGGCAAATAGGGTTCTCACTCCCCAAGCTGTGGCAGATGAGTGAGCAGCAACGATTAGCCAGTGACCTGGATGGAGAAATTTTTCAATTTGTGGAAAATCTTAAATCTGAAATACTTGGCGGGAAAACATCCCGCGTCCTGATCGTTGGCAGCCAAGGCGTACCCGATTATTATTTGGAAAGGGCCAAGTATCATCTGTTGCCACATAGCGCGAATGTGACCCGCATGTTTGCCCCCAAGTCAATACTGAAATCACTCGACTTCGTCATTTGTTTTGGTCAACCCGATAGCCTGGGCCAGGTCAGCGGCTGGAGTTCTTATTGGCAGCAAGGACTCGAACAGGTAAACACCAGTCAATGGGGTACTGTTTACAAAGTAAGAAAAGACCATGACGATTAGTGAATACATCAATCATAGTGATCATGTCCGCTGCCCTGCCGGCGGGAACATTTCAATCTTGACTCCCGACAATCCAAGTTGCCTCCAACCTAGTAGTCAATGCGAAAGACCGAGTCGTTCAACCCATAAAGAAGAACTGATTCGTGCATAGCAAAGTGATTTTTATTCATATCCCCAAGTGTGCAGGCTCGTCACTTAGTTATGCACTGGTGACGCATTTCGGTCGCGATAAGAGTTATCTGATTGGCAAAGACTGCCCCCACAATCAAATATTTTTCCCCCGCAAAGACACCGCTGAAAAGGACTTTGTTTCAGGTCACAAGGGAGTAGAGTTTTATAAGTCAATCCAGAGTCCTTTGTTTATTTCTATTATTCGTGATCCTGTCTCAAGGGCTTTGTCACTTTACAACTACTATACCCAACCAGAAAATGCCGAAACTGAAGATGCGAGAATTATTCGCGAGGACCTGTTTAGTAAATGGCGAAGAAAGGGAATGGATCAAAACAGTTTGCGCCGCTCCATTGAAAAATCACCACAATTTCGTTATGAAATATCGAATGCGCAGTGCAGATACCTGAGCATCAGTAACAAAAACTGGTTCTCTGCTGCTTTCAGACACTACCTGTCAAGAAAAAGCGTTGCAAACTTTGATTCGGCGCTTGCTACGATAAACAGTCACAGGTTTCTTATTGGAACACAAAAAGAGATTCACAGTCTTACTGTCAGACTGAGCGAAACCCTGAAAATTTCAGCGCTTGAAATTGGTCGCCTCAACACCAGTAAGGACTTCTATGTAGATAGTTTTGACAGGGATGATGAATCTATCGAATTAATTATGCGCCTGAATATCGAAGACCAAAAGTTGTATCAATACATTGAAAACCAGCATGATAGTGTATTTGACCACTCCCACTGATTAGCCACCGCAGATTCATAACCAAGTCCTGACTCAAAAATTAAGAACTGGGATTACAGGAATGCTTAGATCCTATTGGGGAGTTGACACTGAAGGCGTCGTTCCAGAGATAAAATCCTTGTACGCCAAAGTGAGTGGGGCTAGCAAATGAAAGTCACCTCGAAAAACCAATAGTAGACTCTTTATTAAATAACGCAACGGCATCATCACCCATAAACGGCGCGGGTAGTACATCCGGGTAAATTTCAGTGAGCTCAAATCAGAGTAATATTCCGAAAGTACGGCTCGTTGCCGATCTTTAATACCGAGACTCTTACCGCCTGAATGCCGAACAAGCGCGTCTTTACACCACGCAATTTCCAAGTCTGACCCCAGTCGCTTTACGAGATCAAGTTCCTCGAAATATAGGAAAAAACTTTCATTTAGCCATTGACTCTGAGCTGCACCTGACATCTCCGAATTTCCAGGTAAAGCCTGCAGGTCGTTTTGTAACACTGACGCCGGAAAAAACATTGAAGCCCCCGCAACGTAATCAAATTCAACAGATGGAAGTGAATCACGTTGCGACAGCGGTGAGCCGCAACCGTACTGCCGGTAGGAGCTGACCCAGGTGTTATAAAAACAACCACCGGCGCACTGAATCGTCCTGCCGTCTGACTCAAGCAATGTTGCCCCCCAAACGCCGACATCGGGCCTATCATGTGCACATCTCAACAAGGCAGGAAGTGCAGCCTCATCTACCAGACAGTCGTTATTTAATAACCAAATATAATCCGGGTTAAACTGCTCAAATATAGCCCGCAGATTGCCATTGTGCCCAGCCGCGAAACCCAGATTTTCAGGATTAACTCGCAAATGAACGCACGGCATTTCAGCCAGAGTTTCATATTGTTGTGTTTTGCCATATTGGCCGGGATCATTGTCCGCAACAAAAATCTCAACCGAGTATTGATCACGGGCTGCTTGAGCACCACGCGACAGGCTTTGCACGCAGGCAATGGTGCATTGCATGCTGTTGAAGCTAAGTATACTGACTGCGATTTGCTTCATTGGCGCGGTGTTCTTGGCAGCAGCAACATGCGCAAAACAAGTACGATATTGAGCAACCAGTACGAACGCCATACATTGCATCGTTGCAGTGCTTTTAGTCGTTGCCAACGTGTCGCAGTCACAAGTCCCCGATATAGCTCTAGCGTGGTGTAGGCTTCCGAACTTCTGTCCAATCTGTCCGCCATTGCGGCCAGAAATGCCTCGGCCTGTCGTACTGTTCTTACAAATTCCCCATCACCACGTAACCATCCTCTATACCAATTGGTTAACGGATTTAGTCCGTGCAGGAGGGACTTGGCACCAATCGTGTTGTGGCTATGTTGACGGTACGTTGCCAATTTGTCTGTGCAGAATTCCAAACGCCCAAAATAACCCGCACAAAGAGCCAACCACCAATCGTGCATAATAGCCTCGTCAGAGACAGGTAAAGCTATTTGCAACAGGGCACGGTTACACGCAAGCGCACATCCCGTAACCTCATTACGTGACAACAATCGCTGTGGATTATGCTGATCAGATGAGTGCAGTTGCATTAACCTGGCATAAGAATCATCAAGCGGTTCAAGGAACTCATTTGCCACGACCAAATCGTGGTGTACGAGACTTGGCACTTTGCCACGCCCTTCGAGCCGCTTCAACCTGGCCAACATTATTGACAGTTTGTCACTTTCCCAAATATCATCCTGATCGCAGCAAAACAGGTACTCGACCCCTTGTTCATAAGCGAACCCCAACAAAACGGAAAAGTTAGCCAGGGCAGAACGTAGCTCAGCATCTGTTTGCCGGGTTTCTTCCGTCAGTGACAGTATTCGATGGTCCTTTTTGCAATAGCCCTGGATGATATCCAGTGTAGCGTCCGTCGAACCATCATCCCGTATGAATAAGGTCCAGTCAGAGTCGGTCTGGGCGATGATGCTGTCTAGTTGCTCAGCAAGAAACCTAGCTCCGTTGAAAGTCCCAAGAACAATGTAGGTGCAAGAGTTCAACTGCTCACCATGGTGGATTACGGCCTGTGTTAAGTGGCATATGTTCAACGTACCATATTGTCAATCAATTACCACCCGCAAAGTGCGGCAGGTCGAACCGCGCGGGATCTTGAAATTGAAGTGATGAAGGAGATCCAGGCAAGAAAGTGGTAAGCCCGCCGGCACGACGGGTGATGGCAAAAAAGTGTTTGGTAGGGGGAAGCATGTAGGAGGGACGTGGACCTCAACTCACTACCCTACATTTTTTCGTGCTTTCATACGCAAAACTGCCGCGCCTCAAGATGCCTGACCTGGATTTGGGTCATTCGAATAAGAATGAAAATTCTGGCCGTGACCTCAAAATTCTTTTGATGAAAGGGTGACTTTCTATTACAGAACCAAATCCCCCTAGCACAGGTGACTCATTATGACGCTTGTGCAATGCAGTGTAATGGAGACATGGATGAACGTTTATTGTTCTTGATACTTCATATGATGGCTCTAACCCAAATTTGTGAACACTCAGAGAAAAAGCAGTTTGCTCGACAAATCCCTCCCATAAATCCAGGAAATTGTTTGAATTCAGTCTACGAAAGATTTCCACCCATAAATCGACGAAATCAACTGCATATCTCTTATCGATACTTATTAGACTTGAATTGAAAAACTGAATGGTTTCATATCTTTTGCTTGGTATTTTTACATCAGCAACGGAAAAGAGATCTCTATACCTCCCCTTAAGTGCAAGCTCGCCTGGCCTTCCAATTTTTAGCGTATCAATAATTTCGGGGGAACCCAGGAACGCATCGACACAGCAATTATCAAGAAATATTCTGTCACTATCGAGAAACAATACTCTTGAATTTTCAGTGTTTTCAAGATTGCCGACACACTTTATGGCAAGCGCCTTATTCATGTAGTAATTAGATTCATCATTTGTAATCTCATGAACCTCTGCGCCAAGTGTTTGCAAATAGTCTAATACCAGCTTATTTGGCCGCACTTCCACGTTGTCCGGAAATACAATGACAACACGAAAATTGCCGGAAACGTAACATTTTATGGAGGCCATGAGAGCGAGTGCCTCAGCTTCCAAAATGCCTTTTTGGCAAACCAGGGTAATGATTACTTCTTTCGGGTTTTCGCCAGGTGACTGTCCTTGTAAATAAATCAAATTGTACCCCTTTGTAAAGCTTCGTTATTGGCAACAAATCTGGCATTTCCAAATTTCTAAAGAATGAGGAATAGGCTCAATAATAGAGGCCGTTTTATTATCTGTCATCTCCTATACGGTAGTTTCCCCCATGCGGAAAACAATGCTTCAACTAACATTAACCCCAAGTACCTCATGTTTGCTTTATGTTCGTCAATTACTGTCAATGGTTTGTATAAGGCGTGGTTTAATTTGCCTTATACATTGTGATAGGTCGTATTTATCGGTTTCCCTAATAGATCTAAATCTACTTCATTCGACAGCCCTTTATTTAGGCAAATAAAATCTCCACCCAATTTAAAAATTGAATATTTCCTTTTTAAGAAATTAATTGAATCTCCTATTTCTCCCTCTGATAAATGCTTATGCTCATACAAAACTACTGATGGATTGTATTTGTCTAAATCTAATTGTGAGAGAATTTTCCAATCATGACCCTCTGTGTCTATGTGCAAGAGGTCTATCTCCTGAATATTGTTCTGTTTAAAAAGTTCTCGTAACGTCAGTCCAGTTAACACAGTTTCTTCTATGTAAGGTTCTAAAACACCATCCAAATGTTTTACTATATTGTCTTTGTTAAAAGAACCTAATTGGTCATACCAATTTGGTAATTGCGGGATACAAGCTTTCGCTTCTTCTCTAACCGAATAGAAAATTTGTTGAGATCCATCATTTATTGCGACATTCTTAAAAGTGAACCTGGAATTTGAGCCATAGGTCTTTTTCAATTTTTCGAACAAATAGGGCACAGGCTCAACAAAGAGAGCTTTCCAGTTTTTGTTTTTTTTTATTAACTCATGTAACGGGTCCCCATGGACACCATCGTTTGAACCAATTTGGACAATACTTGCCCCATCACCCCTAAGAATTTTGCTAATCCAGATTGACGGAGAGTCAAATTTGATAGGACTGGTAAAAGTAAGTTTTTGTTGAGCAAGTGTCATTACACTGCCAACCAACGGTACTTTCTTCAAAATGTTTTTAATTTTCTTTCTTCCGATTTGAACATTTGATTTGTCAAACGCAACTTAACTTCAGCATGATCGACCTATGTTTAGGTTTCTTGCCAGCAAGTCTCTATCACAGATCGTAGCTATTATGTTTTTAGTTGTTATTAGCTTTTACGGCCTTATGACCAGCCCCCGACTTCCGTTCAAGCTTGAACTTAGTAGGGATCCTTAGTTTACGAGAAACCCCACTTTTGAGTTCAACTATTTATCGGGCGCATTACCAGACCACCGCCTCAAAAAATGTGCAAAAGGTAATTTACGTTATCTATCCTTTAGTATCGCAATGATCTTTTCTTCGGTTCATCGCTTGCGTTTCATCTAAGGCCGCCCATGAGCCAGAATAATGAGGAAATCTTCAATGCCTACGGTCCTGTTTATGGGAAGAGGATTGCCTAACAGACGTCACCGCGCCAGTGAAGCCTTTTATAATGACATAGCATGATTACACCTTGTTCACTTAATCCCTCAAAAAGGTCAGTTAAATACCAGCTAAAATTCGGAAAGTGATATAGTGCACGTGACAAATTTTAGAGAGTAAACGAACAAAAAATTATGTTTATTTCCCGCGTGCACCTGGTGGAAGTGTTCTTCACCAAGTTAGTTTTTAACCTAAAGTCCGAGGCCTCCCAAACATATCTAGCTTATATCTGGTGGATTCTGGAACCAGCCCTGATGTCAGTTGTTTTTTACGTAGTTTTTGATTTGTTCCTGGCTGGCAGGGTACCTAATTTTTTCATCTTCATAATCTGCGGTCAAATCCCGTTTCTTTGGTTTTCAAACAGTGTTAACAACGCATCCAAATCTATCATGGATGCCCACGGTCTAATTAATCAGGCCGCGATCCCCAAGCCTTTTTTTCCAATGCTGGTCGTATTTCAGGATGCATTCAAACAAGCCATTGTATTCACCACCATGATCATTTTTTTCAAGATTTACGGTATGGAAATAAGTTGGGTTTGGCTGAGTCTTGCAGTCATTATCTTGACACAGTTACTGCTGATAAGTGCAGCAGCCTTGTTGGTCGCCGCTATCACGCCGTTTTTACCGGATTTCAAGTATTTGGTTTCAACCACCACCATGGCGCTGATGTTTGGATCGGGTGTATTTTACAGTTACAAGGATGTGCTGTTGCCACAACACCAGCAATTTTTTTTGATGAACCCTGTTGCTAACCTGATCAAAAATTACCGACATGTATTGATGGAAAACACTTTGCCTGACTGGACCGCCTTAGGCTACATTTGTCTGGGCAGTTTGGCGCTTATTTTTATAATGACTTCATATTACCGAAGAACTGACACGCTTTACGCAAGACTAATTACACAATGACCGCGACAACTGCAGTAATGGAATTACGTGATGTCGCCGTGCGGTATAAAACCCGCAAATCATTCTTTCGCCACGACTACTTCACAGCGCTTGAAAACATAAGTTTTTCCATTATCAAGGGTGAAACACTGGGCGTAATTGGTGCGAATGGCTGTGGAAAGTCAACTCTCTTGAAAGTCTTGGCTAACATATATGGGGTTGATAGTGGTGAGGTCAGCTGGTACTGCCAACAGGTATCCTTGCTCTCCCTTACGCTGGGCTTTGATCCAGAGTTGTCCGGCCGAGATAACGCCATCATTAGCGGAATGCTCCTGGGTAGCCGAAGACAGGAAGTGCTCAACAAACTGGATGAGATTATTGAGTTTTCTGAGTTACATGAATTCATTGATAACCCCATAAAGACCTATTCGTCGGGAATGCTCTCCAGACTGGGATTTTCTGTTGCCCTAAAAATGGAATCAGAACTGCTTCTGATCGACGAAGTTTTAGCTGTCGGCGACAACAAATTCATGGACAGTGCCAAAGATGCAATGGCCGACAAGATTAACTCTGATCAAACAGTCGTGCTGGTGTCACACTCGTTGAGCCAGGTTAAAATGCTCTGTGACCGAACGTTATGGCTGGAAGGGGGTAAGCTCCAAATGATCGGCCCAACAGATCACGTTTTGGAAGAATATGAACTGTTTTTGAGAAATGATAACCAGTCATCAGTGTCCCATCGATTAATCGAATGAAAACAATTTCTTACTAAACCTCTCGCCCGACCACGGCGAAATCGCTTTGTAAGAGCGCATGATTTGAACGTAGTCTTCCTTGCATGATTGCCTCTTGATACCAATGCCATTAACATTGCTCAAATCAGGCTGGAAATCTCTCATGGAATTGCCAGATCTTAGGGCCAATGCTTCTTACTTAATTACCAAAGACTGCTGGATTTAAATCCACCCACAGCCACAAGGTCACTATCAATGCGCCACGAAATTCGCACAGACCGTTACAAAATTGCCATTGTCATTACTTCCCTCGGTGCGGGCGGGGCCGAACGCGTAGCTGCAAATCAGGCGATCTATTTTGCTGATCGTGGTCACGGTGTAACTTTGGTAACCCTTGATGGTGACTCAGCGGATCACTATTCCATAGAACACCAGAATCTCGTTCGAAAAAGATTCGCACGCGATGGGGCCAAAATCCTCTTTGAATTCATTGACAAAGCAAAGTTTGACATCACCATAGATCACATCCACTGGGATGAAGGTCACTACGCGTTTTTTAAGCTAATGGGGAAGTCAATCAACAAATTTGTCATTTTTGACCATACTTCCTATTTTTACCCTTTGTATTTCGACTGGCGCAGGCAGATGTTCTGTACCCGGACTGAAGCGTATGCGTATGCTGATGCAGTTGCCTGCCTGACCAGATATACCTGTCGTTTATTCAGGCAAAAGTCTCCACATGCAGTTCTGATGCCAAACGTTTTGAGTTACGACAGCAGTGCTATCGCAAACCCACAGGAAAGTAAAAACATTGTTGCGGTTGGAAACTGGCAACGTCGCGAGAAAAGACTGGACAGATTACTTGAAGTATTTCAACGGGTTCTATTGAAAGAACCTTCGGCAACATTGACGATCGTCGGACCAATTTTTAAACATGAGATTGAAGACCAGCTAGAGGCCTTGGAAATTGACATGGCCAGGGTCAAAGCGGTTGGGAAGCAAGAAGAAGTGGAGCCATACTACCTGAAAGCTCGCCTGTGTTTGATGGTTTCGGAAGTCGAAGGTTTTGGCCTGGTTCTGACGGAGGCTGCTTTGCACGGACTTCCGAGGGTGGCGATGTCCATTAACGGACTGGAAGACATCATTGATCATGGAAACGATGGCTATTTGAGCCCACAAGGAGATATAGACGCCTGTGCCAAATATGTTCTATCCATACTCAAGAACAACGAATTGGCGGTACGCCTGGGCCGAAGTGCGCGAGCCACAATTGATGCATTCAGAGTCGACACCATCGGTGCCCGGTGGGAATGGCTAATTGATGCAGTTATCAATGCAGACCGGGATAGTGTTCTGGAATCAATTGAGAAAGACTGTAAAGTAAACAATGTTGATACAGTCGATCTCAACAGCATTTGTAATGAGTACGATGCCCAAATTGTATCGTTAATTCAGGGTTTCAATCAGTCAGGGTCGCCCTCGTATTCTGCAGTTGCTTTCCTAAGGGAATTGAAGCTCAAGCCCCAGGGCAAAAGCCAATATTCACTGATCGCCGGGCTACTCAGTAAACTGTCTCTACTGTTTGAGTCACGAACCCAGGCAAGACATCTTAGGAAGTCCGCGTACTTTGATTCGAACTGGTATCAAACTCAATATCCAGATGTTGCCAGAGCCCGCATTGATCCTGCTCTGCACTATATTCTCCACGGCACAGAAGAAGGCAGGAACCCAGGCCCAGATTTTGGTACAAATAAATACCTGGACGAAAATTCTGGTTTGCTTGTTTCCGGAGCGAACCCATTGCTCCATTTCGAACAGTTGAACAAGGGAAAACCTCCGTCTGGTTCAACTCGACTCAAGAGAACAAAAAGGCCGTTACTCGGACACACCTTGCTGGAACGCGACCAGCTGTGGTTGGATGAATTTACTGTCGACCCTGGCTCATTGACCATACGTGTCCCAGACTGGCTTGGCATAAAACAGTCATCGGCTCAGTTCACTAAACCACACCATTCACTTGAGATAAAGGACGATCTGAACGACCTTGCAACTGATTATTATGCCCATCTGGTTGTGATGGCAAAGCCTCGAAAAATAGTAGTACAGGGTTTCCCATTGTGCTATGAGAATTTGCTTAGGAAAATCAGGAAAAAACTACCCGAAGTTGCGATTTACTGTATCTATCACGGTTCCTTCGTGCAGCAAAGAACCATTTATGAAAGAAGTAGCTTGCAAACCCTCTTCAAACTCCATAAAGAAGCAGTAATCAACCGGATAGGGTTTGTTAAAGAAGGAATGGATCAAACATTTAGGGAGTTGGGGGCGGATGCGGCATTCATTATGAACTATATTGGAACTATTCCAGTATCCGCATCCCCGGTAAGCGACAACAGCATAGGCATCGTAGGTAGCGAATGGAATGAGCGCAAACCAATCTACCATCAGATCGCCGCATGTAAGCTATTTGACCATGATGAAATCAGAATAGTTGGCTCTGAAGACCACGGAATCGATTTCTGCAAGTTAATGAATATTAAGGCATCACACCTGGGAACAATTTCGCAGGCAAGTATGGCGGACTTCCTGGGCAAGAACGCTTTGAATCTATATGTCACGCTTTCGGAATGTGCCCCGATGGTTCCGTTGGAAAGCTTATCCTTGGGTGTTCCGTGTTTGTTTGGGCCAAATAATCACTTTTTCAGGGACAATGAATACCTGAGATCCCGACTGGTAGTAGAAATCCCTGATTCCGAGTTGTGTATTGCGCAATCTGCGACGCAGGCACTCCAGGAACGTGAAGAAATAGTCTCCGAATATATCTTTTACGCCCGACAATACAACATTAGGGCACAAGCGAGTTATCGAAGGTTTATTGAGGAAGAAGTGTGAGTAGAGACATAATTCTTCACATTGGCACTCAAAAGACCGGCACAACTGCACTGCAAACGTTTCTAACTGATAATCTGGCATTGTTAACCAAGCAGGGGTTTGAGTATCTTGATCCCAGGACAGGAGTCCTAGGGCTGGACAACTGCAGTCACGGGCATTTGGCACTTTGTTTGACCGGCTACTGGAGACACACCAGCCACCAGATTACCAGGGAAGAAGCCTGGAGCACCCTAAAAAAATTGGTTGATGAATCCAGACACACCGTAATCGTCTCCAGCGAGCTTTTGTCGACACCACAAATTCTCCCCTTCCTGAGGTTCATTTCGGAGTCACTGAACGGACTGAACATTAAAGTAATCATTTACCTGAGACGCCAGGACATATTCGTTCAGTCGGTATACAAAGAACGTTTAAAGGTCAGTGAGCGAGAACCATTTGAAACAGCATACCAACACGGTGACTACCAGATGGTTCTTGATTTCAGAACAATAGTTGACCATTGGGCACATTTTCTGGGTGAGGAGAACATTCATGTACGACCTTATGAAAAAGGACAACTTTTGAATGGTGACATTCTGGAAGATTTTTTGGATGTGATTGGCGGCGAGATAACAGCCGAAATGCAGCTACCCAGCAAACACGACGCTAATGGACCGTTGAGTCCAGATATACTGGAAATTTCGAGAGAATTGAACCAACTTGATCTAAAGGGACCAGCGATCAACAAATTCAAACTGTGGATGCACAGTGTTATTGAAGCAGGTTCAAATGAGCCTTTTAAGGATCACAACATTATCAGCCCGGCTCAACGTTTAGAGATAATTGATACCTTCAGGGATTGTAACCAGTACATTGCTAAAACTTTTCTCAATCGCGAGGATGGGGCACTATTCCATGATCGTGTGCCACGTCTGTCTGACCCATGGCAGCAGTATTGTGGGGTACCAGCCGATAGTGTTGCAAAAATCCTGGCCGCTGTTTTCAAGCGATCAAATCTATTGGAAGGTTTCGAATCCAAACAATGAATCCTTTTCCGACCTATTCTAAAATAAAACCATGACTAGCTTCTCGCGATGAGTTTGGTCAGCCCGAATTTTCGGGCAATTCTTTGAACCTTCCGCCAGCCGTCGCCGACAATCTTTAAGTTGTCAAGCTCATTTTTAATCAAAAGAAATTGTTTCCCAGTAATTAGCAGGTGACCGAGACCCACCTTACCGTTTTTAATGTCCTCGCGATAACGCGCGTGCCGATAAAGACTCTCAACGTCGAGATGCTTTTTTACACCTGCTACAACTGTATTACTGTACGCGTTTTCTGGTTCTTGTAAGTCATTCCTGACATGCAGAAATGCCAGTTGCTTAGAAATCAAACCAATATCGAACTTGGACAGAAACCGCAAATTGAAATCCCAGTCACCCAACACGTTAAGAGACTCATCAAACCCACCCAGATCATTATATGCGTGACGGCTAAATACAAAAGCGATGTTAGGAAATTGGTTTCTGATTGCGATATGTGCCAGGTCAACTGTCTTTAACTCGGGGTTAAATGGTCGCTCATCCACCGGAAATATTTTAGTGTCTTTGATTTTCTCCTGGATTCGGACACTATGTGTCACAACGCCCTGATAGGGTTTGTTCGTGGTAAGAAAACTCACACAGCTGGATAAAAAATCCGGATGCCAAGAGTCGTCATCATCGTGCATGGCAATAAATTCGGAATCACTCGCCCTTATGCCAATATTTGATGCGGCTTCCATGCCCTCTGATATCTCATTGTGAATGACGATTGCCTTTGTCGGTGCAGTGACGTTGAAGTCGGAGACGATTTGGTCAACAGCACTTTTCCTCCCACCATCATTCACTACAACCCACAAAACGCCATCCATTTTTTGCCCTTTGACACTGTTGACGGCCCGCGCCAACATTAGGGGTCGATTCTTCGTCCTGGTAATAACAGCAACTTTCACGTTTTGTGTTCCACTGGTAGAAAGGGTTATTTCTGTTTGCGATCAAATTCGCAACAAACATCGTTACCGGGCCAACACTTTAGAGCGTTGCAATCTTAACATGATGATCTGGCCTCTATCGACAGAGGCACGGTTGCAGATGGTTCAGGGTGCCCTGACCTGTTCCAATACATCATCAATCGTTTTATCCTGTACATAAATGGCGCTGACCGGCTCTTCTAGGTACCGTTGTAATGGGAGGATTGCGTATGACACGAGTGGCAGTTGTTTCTACGGTAAGAGCCCCTCTTCATGAAGCACGAATGTTCATCAATTATCATTTGAACATGGGGATCGATGAAATAATTCTGTTTTTTGATGACCCACTTGATGAGGGTGTTACCGTGTTTACTCAGCTCAAACAGGTAAGCACAGTGGCTTGCACACCGCAATATTGGTCAAAGATGTCAGGCAACAAACCAACGGCCATTGAGGATAGACAAGTAATCAACGCCAACGAAGGGGTACGATTTGCACGAAAAAAAAAGTGTGACTGGATTGTGCACATTGATAGTGACGAACTCATCAGCACATCGACATCAATAAAAAGTGTTTTAGCAAAATGTGATGCAGATGCATTGAGATTTGAAGTGATGGAAGCTGTTTCAGAGAGAGAAAGTTATGACAACATTTATGCTGCCACATTATTTAAAAAAAAATCAGGCAAGACGGCATTACAAATTGCAAAATTACTCGGCTGCACTCGCTCAGTTTTTGAAGACGAGTATTTCAGAAGTCATTTGGATTCTAAAATGGCAACTAAAATCAGCTCAAAATTCGGAATGATCGATATACACGGCCCCAAAGACTACAACAAGGACTTTAGGATCAAAAACACAAGTGAAATAGCATTATTACACTATGATTGTGTTGGTTTTGACAGTTGGAACACGAAGTGGAGTAGAAGATTGGATGGCTCGGGCATAGCTCGGGATATGAGAAACAACAGGGTTAAGCAGTATCAGGCATATATTCAAGCAAAACAAAAAAACAATAAAGAGCTATCCGATCTTTACAAGCATCTTCATATTATTCCCAAGCGGGAAAAAGCCACACTGTTTTTTCTTGGCATGCTAACCAGGGTGGTATTGGATCAGTCACTGTTCGCCCCGCCCCAGCATTAGCGGGCATCACAGACTCGGAAGCTGTCAAGACAGGTGGTCCCTTTGGTTTAAACAGCCAAACTCAAATCCAAGAACGGATTCCGGCCCTTGAATTGAGCAGCCAGAGCTTATGCCAACTGAAAACAGGACACACCCTATTGTGTCTGCTCTGTGCCGACTCTAGAACTACCGCAGTATCGCTAACTCACGCCCCGACTCATGTCTGGCAGACACTCAGGTTTTCCAGCATCGTCAAAATGTAAATGAGACGGATCGTACCCCAACCGTTGGTGCCAGTGTCCTATTGTTCGGTTACTCCCTTTACTACAGTGAAGCTTTGATTAATCTATCCCTGCTGGTGACTGAAGTGAGAACATGGTTGCAAATTCCTGTCCGGCGGACCCGCATAATAGTTGACCAGCTGATACCCTGCCGCTACAGTTGCAACCGGTGAAGAAACGTTTGTTTACACCATGCAAAGCATGGTCACAGTTGATGAGATTCAATGTCCCAAAAACCTCTAATTTCGGTAGTTTCGCCTTGCTATAACGAAGAAAAAAGTGTGGAAGAGTGCTACCAGGCGGTCAAAAATGTGTTCGAGAAAAGTCTGCCTGACTACGAGTGGGAGCATATCTTCTCCGACAATTCCTCTACCGACCAGACCGTGCCTATTTTGCGAAAAATATGTGAACGTGACCCCCACGTTAAGGTGATCGTTAACGCCAGGAACTTTGGTGCTTTTCGCTCAATGTTTAATGCCCTGATGAAGACCCGGGGCGATGGGGTCATTGTCATGTTGGCCGTGGATTTGCAGGATCCACCCGAGGTGATTGAGGAGATGGCACTCAAGTGGAAAGAAGGATACCAGGTTGTTTACGGAATCCGGATGAACCGTAAAGAAGGTATCTTCATGCGTATGGCGCGGTCAATTTTCTATTACCTGGTTGCTTCAAGTTCTGATGTTCAGATTCCCATTGGAGCCGGTGAATTTCAATTGATAGATCGCAAGGTGGTAGAAGCCCTGCGCGGATGCAAGGACTATTTTCCCTATGTGCGAGGGCTGATTGCCAACGCCGGATTTCGTTCCATTGGTATTCCTTACGACTGGGGCGTGCGTCGTCACGGAAAATCTAACGCGAATTTTTTTCAACTGTACGACCAGGCAGTTAATGGCCTGATTTCGTTCACTAACCTACCCATGCGTATCAGTGTGTTTCTCGGTGTATTGCTTGCCTCAATCAGCTTGCTGGTGGCAATCCTTTCCGTCTTTATGGCATTAGTCTACCCCGAACTGTCACCGCCACATGGTATAACCACAATAGTCGTAATTTTGCTTTTTTTCTCGGGCGTCCAGCTCTTGTTTATCGGCGTCATCGGGGAATACGTTGCTGCTACCCACTCCCAAGTCCGTCAGGGTTTTTATGTTACAGAAGAGGAACTGATCAACTTTGATCAGCCCGTTGAAAAAGTGAGTATCCATGACTAATGCATAACCGCGTTATTGTAGAAGACGTCAAGTTCATCGTGGACGGTGATTTGCCATGGACAAAATTCCGCGACAAGACCATTCTCGTGACGGGGGCGAATGGATTCATTCCAGCCTATATGGTGGAAACCCTTCTTTACCTCAACGACCATAAGAAGATGGGCATTCAACTTGTCGCTATGGTGCGGAACTTGGAAAAAGCAAAAAAGAGGTTTTCCTGTTACCTGGATCGCGAAGACCTTGAGTGGTTGATTCAGGATGCGAGCCAGCCGCCTCAAACGGATAAGAATGTTGATGTAATAATTCATGCGGCGAGTCAGGCAAGTCCGAAATACTATAGTGTGGATCCCGTTGGTACCTTGGGGCCGAACGTATCGGGAACGGCTCATCTTTTGGAGTTTGCGCAGCACAAAAATTCTGAAAACTTTCTTTTTTTCAGCAGTGGTGAAGTTTACGGGGATTTGACTGTTGATCGGTTTCCGGTGTCCGAAAACGTCTATGGGGCAGTTGATCCTCTGGCTGTACGATCCTGCTACGCTGAGGGGAAACGTGCTGGTGAGGCCCTATGTACCGCCTGGCATCATCAACACCAAGTGCCGGTCAAAATAGTTCGTCCTTTTCATACCTATGGCCCAGGAATGTCCATGCATGACGGTAGGGTCCATGCCGATTTTGTTGGTGACATTGTCGCTGGCCGAGACATTGTAATGAAGAGTGACGGGACCGCCCGCAGGGCATATTGTTACCTGGCTGACGCTGTGCTTGGCATATTCACAGTAATGTTGAAGGGTGAAAATGGTGAGGCCTACAATATCGGAAACAACAATGCTGAAATGAGTGTTGCAGAGCTTGCAGAAAAGCTGGTAGCTCTATTTCCGAGCAAAGGACTTAAAGTGGTTCGAAAGGAAAGAAGAGCGGAGAGTGAGTATGTAAAGAGCCTTCTGTCACGTAATAGTCCCGCCACCCAAAAAGCCCAAACACTGGGTTGGAAACCTGTTACAGGAATTGCTAAAGGCTTCTTGAGGACTGTGAGGAGTTACGAGTGAAACTTGAGGACATAAAAGCAAAATACGCTGCCGGGGAAATTACTAAGCCGGATTTCATAGATCAGATGCACCTGATCCATGAGAATCTGTTTAATTACGCCAAATTTATCTCCGCTACGGATGTTCAGAAAATTGAAATTGAACACGGCCAGGTTGTCATGACTTCTTGCGAATACGGTATTAAGATCATTTGTGACGAGGACGACAAGCGAATAGCACCCATCGAGATATTGAACTTTCAGCATTATGAGAAAGTTGATTCTGACATGATATTCAAAGTCGTTGGAGATGGAGACCGTGTGCTGGATATTGGTGCCAACATAGGCTGGTATTCACTGGGGTTAGCAAAACGTTACCCTGGGTGTCATGTCAAGGCATTTGAACCCCTACCCAAGACGTATGCCTACCTAAAAAAGAATGTGGAGTTGAATTCACTTTCGAACATCGAAATATTCAATCACGGTTTTTCCAATGAATCTGCCGTACTGACTTTTTACTACTACCCTTCAGGATCAGGGAACGCATCTTTAGCACAACTGACCGAGGCAGAGGGAGTGGACAAAATTAGTTGTCAGGTATTGCGCTTGGACGACTTCATGGGTAAAGAGAGCGGTGGTGTCGATTTTATCAAGTGCGATGTAGAAGGTGCTGAGTTGCTTGTGTTCCAAGGCGGGATCGAGACCTTGAAGAAACATACACCTGTCGTATTCAGTGAAATGTTGAGAAAATGGTCGGCAAGATTCAATTATCACCCCAACCAGATAATTGATCTTTTCTCCGCCCTGAAGTATCGCTGTTTCGTGATGCGGGAAGGAAAACTTGTCGATTTTGAGAATATGGATGACCACACCGTAGAAACTAACTTCTACTTTATGCATACGCAAAATCATGCCGAAAAAATTGAATCGTTAACGTAGAGCGAGGCGCGGTCGCTGGAGACAATAAAGTGAAAAGGAAAGTCAGTGAAATCCTCGCTGGGTACCTTGAAAGCAGGGAAATCAGACATGTCTTTGGCATCATTGGTGCGGGTAATGTTCGCCTATTTGACGCAATAGCCAAAAGGGGTTACACGGAGATTGTCTGTGTACACCACGAGCAGGCAGCTTGTATGGCTATGCAGACCTATTATCGAACTAGCGGAAAAATCACAGCCTGCATTCTTACTACTGGTGGTGGTTCCACCAATGGCGTTACGGGATTGGTCAGCGCCTGGGCCGACTCCATCCCCGGAGTAGTCATTTCTGGAAATGAGAATTCCAGGCATGCCCGGCCAGATAACCCCTTGAGGATGTGGGGCGTACAAGGCTATGACAGCAGTGCCATGGTTAGCGGGGTTTGTAAAAGAGTAGCGCGCATGACACAAGCCGAGGACATCCAAAAGGAACTGGAAACGGCCTTCCATGTGGCGGGTGAGGGACGCCCCGGACCTTGCTGGCTGGATATACCCATGGACCTTCAAGGCAAGACTGTGGACAGTACCAAACTCAATTCTTTCGAAGCCCCTGACAACGGCTTGGAAAACCTACCCGAAATCAAAGCAGCAGCACGTAGAGTAGTCAAAATGTTAGGTCAGGCAAAACGCCCAGTTCTATGGTTAGGCCATGGAATACGGCTGGCTGGAGGGCATGACCTGGTTGAGTCTATGATAGAAATGATAGCAGCACCTAGTCTGATTTCCTGGGCTGGTATTGATATGGTGGATTCAGATCATCCTCTGGTATATGGCAGGGCGGGGGTCTATGGTCAACGAGCTGCCAATTTTGTTCTGCAAAATTCAGACTTGGTCTTGGCTATTGGTACGCGTCTGGCACTACCCCAAATTGGTTATGAACTCAGCGAGTTTGCCCGCGAAGCGAAACTGATTGTTGTCGATATTGATAAAGCCGAATTAAACAAACTGGACGGGCGTGTAGCCTTGCCAATTTGTGCAGACGCGCGTGAGTTTATTGTGGCCCTAATGGATGTCCTTGATGAGAGTTCCGTAGATTATGGACCATGGATTCAGATCTGCAATGGATACCGTCAACGCTACCCCTGGGTGGATACCGACCGAGGGCACGCGGACACCAGTGGATTCATAAATTCCTATGCATTTATGAAAAAACTGAATGATAGTTTCAAACCGAATCAGATTGTAGTGACGGACATGGGCACGGCTCTGCTAAGTGGGCACCAGGTATTAAGGATTGGGGATGGTCAGCGTCTGATGACTTCGACAGGGTTGGGTGAAATGGGTTATGGTCTGCCTGCCGCCATTGGTGCCTCTTTCGCCAACAATTTGGGAGAGGTACTGTGTCTCAACTGTGACGGAGGCATGATGATGAATTTGCATGAATTGCAAACTGTCGCCCACCACCAACTTCCGATCAAGATTCTCATCTTTGAGAATGACGGCTACCTGATGATCAAACACACACAAAAAGCACTGTTTGAGGATGGACCATATGTGGCAACCACCAGGGCATCAGGGGTCTCTTGCCCTGACTTCACGAAGATTGCCGCTGCTTTTGATTTTCCATCATTTACAGTGAGAACCTGGGATGACGTGGACAGAGTTCTTCCACAATTTCAAGCTCACAAAGGGCCAGCGATATGTGTGGTCGTCATGGATCCTGAACAACTTTTCGTGCCTAAACTTTCCTTGGCCCAGCAGCCTGATGGTAGTTTGGTGTCACCACCGCTTGAAGATTTGTCGCCTTTGATTCCCCGTGATGAACTGAGGCAAATCATGATTGCGGGCCTGCACCCCAAATCAAGTGCTCTGGAAGAATAATAAAAACCATGAGCGATGAATTCAAAAAGTTAAGAATTGCCATACTTGGTAGTGGCAATATCGGAACCGACCTGCTTGTCAAATCAATACGTTCTCCACATTTGGAATGTACTCTCTTCATTGGACGCAACATGGGCTCACCAGGCATGCATAAGGCCAATGAGTTGGGAGTGAGGATATCGGATCAAAGTATCCAGGCTATCCAGGACGATCCTGATTGTTGTGACATTGTCTTTGACGCAACGTCGGCAATGGCTCACGTCAAACATTGGCCGATACTGAAAAATCTGGGTAAATACGTCATCGATTTAACACCCTCAAATGTGGGTGAAATGTGCGTTCCTTCAATAAACCTGAGGGAGAAGTCAAGTGCAATGAACGTCAACATGATTACTTGTGGTGGCCAGGGCTCGGTCCCGATTGCCCACGCTATTTCAGAAGTTCACAAGGACATTGAGTATATTGAGGTTGTTTCCAACATATCTTCACGAAGCGCCGGGCCAGCTACCCGACTGAATTTGGACGAGTACATTGGTACCACGGAGGCGGCCATACAGAAATTTTCCGGAGCCAAGCAGTCCAAGGTGATACTCACCCTAAATCCTGCAAACCCTTGTGTGGACATGCAGACCACCGTAATGGTCAAAATGAGTTCCGGAAATCTTGACAAGATAACCAAGAGCATTAATGACATGGTCATCCGGGTCCAGGAATATGTGCCAGGCTATCACCTGGTTGTAGACCCGGTGTTTGAGAATGAACGCCTGGTGGTCATGGTGAAGGTTCGTGGACTCGGCGATTACCTGCCAAGATATGCGGGTAATCTCGACATTATCAATTGTGCCGCTATAGCGGCAGCGGAGCATTATGCAAAAACGAAATTATGAGGTTCTGATTTCTGATCCATCCCTGCGTGATGGTAACCACGCGGTTAAACACCAGCTTAGTGAGAAGCAGATCGCGACTTATGCCTCAGCAGCTAATGCCGCGGGTATACCTATCGTCGAAGTTGGGCACGGGAATGGACTCGGCGCTTCATCCCTGCAGGTTGGTCTGGCGAGGCTGTCAGACAGAGCAATACTCGAGGCTGCCAGGAAGGTCCTCACCAAGTCCAAACTGGGGATACACGTAATCCCTGGTTTTGCAACTATCAAGAAAGACCTCACCATGGCCATGGAGCTGGGAGTAGATGTATTTCGCATTGCATGCCACTGTACCGAAGCGGATGTCACTGAACGGCATATAGGTTTTGTCAGGGAGAAGGGGAAAGAGGTCTATGGCGTCTTGATGATGTCTCATATGGCACGCAAGGAAGTGCTGGTTGAAGAGGCCTCCAAAATGCAGGCCTATGGCGCAGAATCTGCCATTATCATGGATTCCGCTGGAGCATACCTTCCAGACGATGTCAGCGAACGCATAGAGGCCCTGGTTGAAGGTCTCAGCATTCCCGTTGGCTTCCACGGACACAACAATCTGGGCATGGCGGTGGCTAATTCTATTGCTGCGGTCAATGCGGGTGCGACGATCCTTGATGGCACTGCCAGAGGCTTTGGCGCCGGTGCAGGCAATACTCAGCTGGAAGTGCTGATTGCTGTGTTGGATCGTCTGGGATTCAAAACAGGTATCGACCTGTACAAAATTCTCGACGCGGCTGATATCGCTGAGGACGAAGTTATTGAAATTATCCCAACAATATCCTCGCTAAGCATCGTAAGTGGTCTATCCGGCGTGTTTTCAGGATTCGCTACACACGTTCGTAGGGTTGCAGCTGAATACGAGGTGGATTCCAGAGATATATTCTTCGAACTTGGCCGTCGAAAAATCGTTGCCGGCCAGGAAGATATGATAATTGAAGTAGCTACGACGCTGAGTAAGGAGAGGGCCGGTGAAAGGAAAAGTCACTAACAAAATGAACTCCTTCCTGGCAGAAGACCTTCGTCATGTCGTTTCTACATTGGACACGTCTGTATTGAACGGCTCGTGCGTCACAGTAACAGGTGCTTCTGGCTTTGTAGGGATGTGGTTCACGGAATTGTTGCTTTATCTCGCACGGGAGCAAAAAATTGAGCTTACGCTTAACTTGCTTGCAACGAATTTTGATGCAGCCAAGAATATGGCCCCCCATCTTTATGATAGTAATGAGAACGTTACGCTTATTGATGGCGATATCAAGGCTACCCACGAGTTACCTCAGGATACAGAATGGCTTGTCCACCTGGCAGCCTCCCCGGACGTCCGTGTGCATAATTCGAGGCCCATATATGCCTCCCAGACTATTACTCAAGGGACCTATGCTGTACTGGATTGTGCCACTCGTCTGTCTGGACTGAAGTGTATGATGAATGTCAGTTCAGGATATGTGCATGGTTTTCAAGCCAGTGCTCAATTGATCGAGGAAAAGCATTTTAAGGGTTTTGACCCCAACGTCTTTTCCTCAGGCTATGCTGAAGCGAAGCGATATGCCGAGTCACTTTGTGCCATTTTCAGAAACCAATTTCGTTTGCCGATCGTAAATGTAAGGCCATTTTCATTCGTAGGGCCTTACCAGTCCGTGGATGCGCCCTGGGCGGTAAACAATTTCATTCAGGACGTTGTAAATCAGCGGGCTATTCGTGTACAGGGTGACGGATCTGCGGTTCGCAGTTACATGTATGGTGCCGACATGGCCTGGTGGTTGCTTAATATGATGCTCAACGGTGATTCTGGTCATACATACAACCTGGGCAGTCCCGCGGCAGTTACGTTGAAGCAACTGGCGGAGAAAATAGGGACTATTTCGGAACATAAGACTTCAATAAACTACTCTAGGGCAGCTCTTTATTCCAAGCCTTCCTTTTTCGTTCCTTCAACACAACAAACCCAGAAGGATCTGGGCCTGGAATTGAAGTTTGATCTGGACGCGGCCTTGTCACGTACCATAGAGTGGTACACCCAGGTCAAATAAGGCCGGGGTTCAGATACAAATGTCTTGAGACTGTCACGGATTGTCCTAAACCCGGTAGGCCATGAGTCCACTCTTACTTTTACATTAGTGACCACAATTAGAACTGAATAGACAGGGGCTGTCTCTTGGGAAGCCGAAAACCCAATCAGGGAAAGAGTATTGCGCGACTATCCGAGAAGCTGAACAGATATCATGGTGAAAACAAATTCTGGCCCTGGTGTGATTTCCGTTGTATGCGGTTACTTAAAGGTCACAAAAAGGTCCCTTGTACTTCGGTTTCTTCTCGTTGGTATTTTGAATACTGCGTTTGGCTATGGTATGTACGCGACATTTGTTTTCCTCGGCCTTCCGTATCTATATTCGCTTTTGATGGCGACTGTATTGGGCGTCGTTTTTAACTATTTCAGTCTGGGGAAGGTTGTGTTTCAAGGTGGGCGGGGAAAGTCTGCGTTTGCCAAATTTATTTCTGTATATGTTGCTTCGTATCTGTTTAACGCCTATTTGCTCGATACGTTGGTCACGGAGTTTCTGGTAAGTCCCTATATGTCGCAGGGTATATGTCTTGTCCCAATTACAACTTTAAATTGGTTGATACTCAAAAACTGGGTTTTCAAGTAAAGCGTACAGTATTTATGCAAAATAAAATTCGCCTAACACCCAGTGGAACTGAGTTTTTGTGTCAACAGGGACAGACAGTTCTTGAGGCGGCGCTTTCCAATAGTATCAACCTTGAATATGGTTGCTCCAATGGCCGCTGCGGGCAATGCAAAGCAAAACTACTGGACGGTCTTGTTGCTAACAGCTCTAATACTCCCGATGTTGAGATACCCGATGATTTCATACTAACTTGCTGTTCCATCCCACAAACTGATTTATTGCTCAAAGCTCGGTATCTTCCTGAATTAAATGACATTAAATGCAAAACCATACCTGCGAAAGTAGATAGTCTTGCATTTAAAAGTGCAAACATACTTGTGATGACTTTGAGAATCCCTCCTTCGGCAACATTCGAGTTTATTCCTGGTCAACACATTGATTTACTTTGGGATGGCTCAAAGCGGAGCTACTCTATCGCAAATTCCTCCGTTCGGGAAAGCAAAATAGATTTACATATCAAGAAAGTCGATGCCGGATTGTTTAGTAACTTCATGTTTAACAAGGTAAAGCCAAATGACGTGTTCAGACTATTTGGACCCTTGGGAACTTTTTTCTTGCGGGTGGGTACGGAGCCATTATTCTTCTTATGCACGGGTACCGGGTTTGCACCGGTTAAGGCAATGGTTGAAAGTTTGATTGAGGTACGATCCCTCAGGAAAATACACATATTCTGGGGAGGACGGATTCTTGCTGACATTTATAGCGACCTTCCTTTTAAGTGGGCTGAGGAATTTAGTAATATCCAATTCACACCGGTACTGTCTCGCGAAACTAATTTGCCTGATAATATCAAGCTTGGCTATGTGCAGAGTGCTTTGATTGAGCAATACAATGAATTGCACGAGGCAGAAGTCTACGCGTGTGGATCCGCACAAATGATCGATGATGCGCAGAAACTTCTAGTTGAGAGCGGATTGAAGACGGATCATTTTTATGCTGATGCATTTGTGTCGTCGAATCAACCAAACCAGGAATAATTGATGAAAGCAGTGATATTAGCGGGTGGTCTGGGTACACGAATTAGCGAAGAAACAGATTTAAGGCCCAAGCCAATGGTGGAAATCGGCGGCAAGCCGATTTTGTGGCATATCTTGAAAATATATTCTAAACACGGCATCAACGATTTTGTTATTTGTTGTGGTTACAAAGGCTTTGTCATTAAAGAGTACTTTGCTGATTATTTTTTACATATGTCAGATGTTACTTTTAACATGAGTGAAAACACCATGAAGGTTCATCACAAGAGATCTGAGCCGTGGCAAGTTACTTTGGTTGAAACAGGTGAAAAGACCATGACAGGGGGTAGGTTGAAGCAAGTATCAAACTACCTTAAAGATGAAGATTTGATTTGTTTCACCTACGGAGACGGTGTGGGTGACATTGATGTTACTGAGAGCATAAGATTTCACAAGAAACACGGTAAATTGGCGACACTAACGGCCGCACGCCCACCCGGTCGCTTTGGCGCTTTGGACATCAAGGAGAACCAGGTTTCGACTTTTAAGGAGAAACCAAAAGGTGATGGTGAAGTGATCAACGCCGGCTTCTTCGTACTTTCTCCAAAAGTAATCGACTACATAGACAATGACTCAGTCGTTTGGGAACAAGGCCCGCTTAAGCAACTGGCTAAGGACAAAGAGTTAATGGCTTTTCAACACAACGGTTTTTGGCATCCAATGGATACGTTACGAGATAAAATGTACCTGGAAGAGTTGTGGGCAGGGGGCGACGCCCCCTGGAAAGTGTGGAACTAGTGATCAGTTCGGACTTCTGGAAAGGCAAGCGGGTCTTTTTGACCGGGCATACCGGCTTCAAGGGTGGCTGGCTGTCCTTGTGGCTGCAGGAAATGGGTGCCGTGGTTAAAGGATTCTCGTTAGAGCCACCTACCAAGCCCAGTATATTCGAAGTGGCCAAAGTTGCTGATGGAATGGTGTCTCAAACTGCGGATGTAAGAGATGCCGAGATACTTTATGAAAGTGTCAGTACTTTCAAGCCAGACATCGTTTTTCATCTGGCGGCGCAGTCTTTGGTGCGCTTATCGTATGATATTCCCACTGACACCTATGCCACGAACATAATGGGTACAGTTCATTTGTTGGATGCATGCCGGAAAGTGAAGGGCATTAAAGCTATCGTCAATGTTACCAGCGACAAGTGTTACGAAAACAAGGAATGGCTGTGGGGCTATCGTGAAAATGAACCCATGGGTGGCTATGATCCTTACAGCAGTAGCAAAGGCTGTGCAGAGTTGGTTACAGCTTCATTTCGTCAATCGTTTTTCGATCCGGACAAATACCACGAACACGGAGTGGGGTTAGCATCTGTGCGGGCGGGTAACGTGGTGGGTGGCGGTGATTGGGCCATGGATCGTCTGGTTCCAGACGTATTGAGTGCATTTCAACGAGGCAGCCCTGTTGAAATCAGGAGTCCAAATGCAATAAGACCCTGGCAGCATGTGCTTGAACCATTGTCTGGGTATATCGTTTTGGCCGAAACTCTTTGCCGCAACGGAGCTGAATTTTCAGGACCCTGGAATTTTGGACCTGACGGGCAAGATGCCAAACCGGTGCAATACGTAGTACAACAATTGGCTGAAAACTGGGGGGGCGACGCCAAGTGGTTTCTGAGTGAGGGCGAGCATCGGCATGAGGCACACTATCTGAAACTGGATTGCACGAAGGCAACGATGAGACTAAATTGGCACCCCGTTTTGAGCTTGACTGACACCTTGGACATGACAGTGGCATGGCACAGAGCTTGGTTGGACGACAATGATATGCATGAATATACGTTGACTGAGATCAGAGACTACATGAATCGAAGGGCAAGTTTAAATTGACTACAACAAAAGTGTTACGTAAACAAATCTCCGATTTGGTGGAAAAATATGCGGAGCAGAAATATATAGAGCAACCTTTTGTGGAAGGACAAACTGTGGTCCCACCCTCGGGTAAGGTACTGGGAAGTAAAGAATTGCAGTATATGGTTGAAGCATCATTGGATGGTTGGCTGACGGCCGGACGCTTTAACGAGGCTTTTGAAAAACGCTTGGGAGACTTAATTGGCCTGCCTCATGTATTAACCACGACATCGGGCTCTTCGGCCAATTTATTGGCTCTCACAGCCCTGACATCCGCCAAACTGGGTGACAAAGCACTTAGGCCAGGCGATGAGGTCATCACTGTTGCAGCAGGCTTTCCTACAACGGTTAATCCAGCTATCCAAAACGGCTTAATACCTGTTTTCGTCGATGTAGACAATCAGACGTACAATGTTAATGCCGCCTTAATTGAAGGCGCGGTAACCGATCAGACCAAGGTCATAATGATGGCCCATACGCTGGGGAATGCCTTTGATATCAATGAGGTGAAACGTGTGGCTGATAAATACAATCTCTGGCTGATTGAAGATTGTTGCGACGCCCTGGGTACAACTTATGGTGGTCAGATGGTTGGTACTTTTGGTGATATAGCAACAATCAGTTTTTACCCCGCCCACCACATCACCATGGGTGAAGGAGGGGCGGTACTTACGGGCTCAACGGAGCTTAAAACCATCATCGAGTCATTTCGAGATTGGGGTCGGGATTGCTACTGCGACCCTGGTTGTGAAAACACATGCGGAAAGCGTTTTGATCAACAGTTGGGCACGCTTCCGCCTGGCTATGATCACAAGTATACGTATTCACACTTGGGCTATAACCTAAAAATAACTGACATGCAAGCAGCATGCGGTTTGGCGCAGTTAGACAATGTGGATCAGTTTATCGAAGCGCGTAAGACTAATTTCAAATATTTAAAGAATGCACTAATGAGTTGTGAGGAATTTATCGAGTTGCCAAAGGCCACAGAAGAATCAGATCCTTCGTGGTTTGGATTTCCCGTCACGCTGAAAGAAACCACTGGTGTAAGACGAGTTGAATTGTTGACGTATCTGGATGAAGCCAAGATCGGAACGCGTCTTGTCTTTGCAGGTAACCTGACCCGTCAGCCATATTTCAAAAATGTAAAGTATCGTGTCCACGGCGATTTAAGTGTAACTGATCGCATTATGAATCAATCATTTTGGCTGGGTGTCTACCCTGGATTGACCCAAAGACATTTGGACTATGTGGTTAGTAAAACTGAAGAGTTTTTTGGCATTGGGTTCTGAGAGCCCTAACCCAGAATTTTAAGCAGGCCACTTTGGAGTTGATTCGTTGTAATCGCGACCTGACCCCACAGTTGCCGGTCTTCCGGAGCCAAATGTCAGGTCAACAAACCGAGCCCGAACAGGACTAATACGCCAGTGGTCCTGGGCTTGCCACAGATTCAATCATAGACCCTTCTTAACTGAACGCTTACATATTATCGTGAGATGAATCAGGCAGGCTATTAACAAACAGACATCGCAGGACGATGAGAATTGACACCATTACCAAGTAGACAAGCGGTATTAAGTATCTAAATTCAGCGTGCCCTAGCATAGGAACCAATGGTAACCAGTTAAATACTCCTGCGATAGTAAGAAATGATATTAAAATCCTTTCCTTATTAAAAACCTTTGAACTGGGTAGAACTATTTTCCATAATCGAATACAAGAAAAAAGACCGAATGCTAACAATAGATACCACCAAGCATGGAACACCGGAGTGTAAAATTTCAAGTATTTAGCCAGTTCCTCAAATTTGGCGTAGAGTTTGGTTTTTCTTTGCTGCTGAATCCCGAGTTGCTCCGCTTTTTTACCGTCAGAATTAATCTCGAATGAAACTGCTGGTGTAGTTAACCAATAGTGATTTGTGACGTAGCGGGTGTAAATAAATGAACCTGGGTGATTTAGTATTATCCTGAGAGCTTCACCCACAAACTCGTCAGCACGATTTTTGTCTATTACGTACCATGGGTTACCATGAAACGGTTTATGTGTATCTTTCATTTTTGATAAAATTTCTTCGTCATCCCCATATTTTATTTCTTCTCTAAGCATCTCTCTCGGGATGAGATTCTTGTTTTCAATTAAAGAAATGGAAATAAGATCATTGGAGTAAAACGCCTTAAAAAGTGAACTATGATGAACATCCAGTACTCGATTTAGTATTGGATTAATTGCCAGGCTGCTGCCAAATAAAATCGTTGTACCAATAATAATCACCAGTTTACGGTGTTTCTGCGGATGGTAGTCAAGTGCATATAAATAGACGATCAGTAACTGAATAAAAAATACAAATGACGGTGCATTGTGTCTTCCAAGTAATGCGTATGTAGAAAAAAATACAGCGCTCAACAACAGATAGACATGCTTTACGCGAAATGAATAGAATAAAATGCAACCTATTGAAACCGATAGCCCTGATAAGACAATTGGATCGATCCAGTTGGTTAGATTAACCAATAGTAATGGTGGGTATGATACAAGTAGTACCGAAGAAAACATTCGAGCAACGGGCTTGGTAAACAAAGCGGCTGATACTAACATTGCGCCAAGCAAATATAGCCCGCAATTGACTATCAATAATCCACCATCACCGAAAAAATACATACCTAGCTTCATAATTAATATGTCAAAAACGGGCTTTTCATCATGTAACGGGACTAAATTCATCGCGTGTGAATACATCATAAAACTATCGTTTGAAAAGCCACCTGGATAGACGATATACATCGACAAGCCTAATATGCCCAAGCTGGGTAAAACCCAATAACCTGCAACTAATTTATTGAATAAGTTTGATATAGTCATTTTAGTCCAAGAGTGCTTGGCTGTGAGGTCAAAAAACGTTGTATGTACCTGGCACGAATCATTCGTGAGTCGATAAAAAAAAGCCCGAGCTGCGTACAATTAGTGTTCTAATACAATAACTTAAGCACACACCAGGTTTTTGCATGAGTAACCATATCACAAAAAAGGGGATCCTATTCAAGAGACTTTCAACGGCAGCTGGGTTGACTGGCACAGGTGAAAGTAAAACAGAAACTGTTGGTATCGATTCAGCGTCGCGCAGGCTGACCTTCTCCCTGAGTTTGGTCCAGTTACATTGTGAAATAAATATCATGTCGACAACTTTTCGAGTGCGTTCCAACCGAGCCATGTAGCCCAATAAACTTTTTGGTCCAACCTGGTTGATTATTAACCTTGAGGAGCTAGTAAAATAACCGATTCTTTGTGCCAACTTGCTGTCACATTAAGCCTTGGACGGTACCGCAATATTATCAGCCAGGATGGATTCGAGTAGGATAGAATGAAAGCCATGCCACAATTTTCTGGTAGTTAATTCTGGCCCTTCAATTTGTGTGACCTTAATCAGAGGGACAACATTCATGGTAGATGTTAAAACAGCCGCAAGCGCTAGGATTCTAGATGATCGAAAAATCGACCTGAAGAAGTCTGATCCAGTCTTGGCTGGATTCCCAAGTGACTACCGTGACCGTGTGTGGATGCGAATGCAGGAACTCATATGGTTTCAGGATGCTGGAATATTTACATATGAGCATTTTCGTAACAAGAGGATTCTTGATTGGGAGGCAGGTGATGGTGCATTTGCCGTAGCCTTTCTACTACTGGGTGCCAAAAGCGTCACAGCAATTGATAGTTGGACAACGCTGGAGGCTGTCCCCGCTGAGGTGCGATCACTATCAGGGTTTGAATTTCAACAAATTGGAGTGACTGAATACCTCACTGACACTCCTGAGGCAAAGAGCAGTTTCGACTTTATATTTTCAAATACCGTTACAGAACATATAGCAGATCTGCCGGGAGCTTTTGATTCGCTCCATTTGTTACTCACGACGGACGGACACTATTTCAACAACCACGATAATTATTATTCACCCTGCGGTTCTCACGACCATGGATTTTGGTACTACGGCAATCTCGATCTCATTGAGTATCAGGGAGTCTCTTGTTGGGAGATGCAAGAAAAGTGTAGCGCCAGCGAAGCCCATCGAGCAAAGCTCCGTCGAGAATTGCCCTGGACGTGGAGTGATAAAAACAGTTCTGAACTGACCCCCTCAAACTGCAGTCAATGTCGCTATTTTATGCGCAGTCAGGAATGGGCACATATCAGAGCACACGAGCATTTTCCTGTGATTTTTAACGATCCACATTTTCTAACCATGCGGGAAGGATCAAGTCTTAATAAAATCACACCGTTTCTGCTACTCCAGTTGTTAACTGAGGCAGGGTTTGAAATTACTCATGTTAGTCGTTCGACGGTCCAAAACGAACCGTCGGAAGATCTCCTCAAGCTCGGACTTTCAAAGTTGGATCTCCAAACGGCTACGGTTCGTACGCTCTGTATACTGAAAAACTGAGCCCAGGGAAATGTCAGGCTAAGCTGACCCAGGTAGGTGCTCAAATTCTGGGCGTGTACGACAATGTCACCGATCATTCACTGGAATATTCTCGGGGCCTTGATTTGAGAATTGGTAAGAGAGACGAAGACTCGAATTAGGGTGTGACACGATTTGTCTGTTCTACTGTTCTTAATTCGACAAAATCTCAAAAAAAACTCAAAATCCTGTTAATCAATACTCTACTCCTGGGGGCATGGGTCTCCACTCCCTTATGCGCATGCGGCAGACAGGCATCAGGAACAGTACAGTCCAAAAAAGCACACAGCTTTTTGAATTCGTCGCCATTCTCCCAACAAATTTCAAGGAAATCATCATCTCGACCCCTAAAATATTCACAAACGCCGTTATTGTGATTTCTATAGAACGCCAGATGCTTTTCCTTGTGTTTGTGGGGGAAACTAAAGCCGTAGGCCAGCTTTCGACAGTGCTTTATGGGTGGTGTTCTCAATGAATGATGCATGAGGCTTTCGAGCCAAATGTTTTCATTTTTGCGGGTTGTAAGAATGAACTTACTTCCTGGGAACATTTGGTCAAGTTCTTCGTAGATTAAAGGCCAGGGCCAATCCTCGAACAAATCGAATTTCCTGACAGTTTGCGTGATACGGCTAAAATCACCTCTTAAAACAACATCCTCAAGAAGCCCCCTATCCCAGCTTGTACAACGATATCCGAGAATTTCCCCAGCCTGACCCAGTGTAGACGTACCCGTTTTATTCAGTCCTATTCCAAAAACCTTTGGCCGGGCCAGTTGAGTATTCAATGTGCTGGCGGAAGCTTGGCTCACCCAGTATCTATCGCACGACAAGAACAGAAGCTAATCGATTAGGACTAGAAAACTGGTCGGTCTATTGCTTGTCTACATCCAAATGGGTTAATAGGACACCACTCTCATTCTGCTTGGCAAGATTCCTCACCATCTGCTTAAGCTCAGTATGCTCCACCTCCACTTTGCCCAGACGCTTATGCAGCTGCTCAATATAAATATGCGCTTTTTCAAGCTCATTCAACATCCCACCAGTCTTTTGGGTGAGATTAATCGGGGTATTTTCTACTGTAGGCCCCACTGCGGGCAAATAGCTGTTGGTCCACATTAACAAGGCGTGTTCACTGATAGACTCAATCTTGGTTTCAGGATCAAAAACAAGATCGCAGCCTCCACCACAAACGCCACCTGCCGTTGTTATTGAACCATTTATTATTAAATCACCAGTCGGGGACAATCGGGATACAACCGTGCCTGAATCGTTCTTAACAGTAAAATTTGAACCCGCACCAATGGTCCATGACAGGTTAACGGAACCTTCATTGTTTAACCTAATTTGGGGATTACCATTGTTCGTAAGGACCAACATATCGCGTCCTGTCTGCGTCCCATTGGTTTCTTCGATCAACACCTGCGCACTACCATCGCTGCGCTCCACATTTAAGCTTGCATCAGGACTGGAATCGCCGATCCCAACGTTGCCACCATTGGCCACATCAATCGCACTGGTCGGCGCCCCAGGGCGAATCCTGAAAGGCAAAGTGCTGCTATTGGTCGCATCCCGTATAAAGAAATTGGTCTCGTTGCTCGCCACATCCCACGTCTGCGGAGTAAATCCGGAACTGCCGTCCTGTTCCAGCCGTAAGGTGGGTGTATTACCCGACTTCACATGCAAATCAGCAACGGGTGTGTTGGTTCCAAACCCGATTCGCCCGCCGTCATCAACAAAAAGACTGTGGCTGGGGGCATTTCCTTCAATGGTAAATGGTGTTCTGCCACCATCGATGTCATCTACGGAGAACTTGTCCGCGCCGCCATTGGAACTGTCATTAAATGTCAGTTGCCAGTCTCGGGTTGGAAAGGAGGCACTATTGCTTGTGTCCACCGCCCTAATACGGAGGTTGTTCTCCTTGATTCTGATCGTGTCAAAACCGAAGGATTCGCCATTCACGCAATCAAATCCGATGCAGGCGCTGCCATCAACAATTATGTCATCCAAAAAGACCTGGTCGGCCTGAGCGCCTGTTACCACAGCCAGCATTAATCCGCCACTCACCAATTTGATTACATTTCTCATTTTATCGACTCCGTTGGGGCCAGTGCCGGGGCGTTATACTCATCATAGGCCGGATCAACTACCCTGCCGTTCGCAATGCGGAACGTACCACTGAAAGGAGATATTTTTGCATCGGTCTTGCCGTGCAATACGTTTCGGCCCTGCATTATTGAGCTCTCTTCGCGCGATATGCTTACCGCCGGCATTGGTCTTGCTTCGTACTTGTACAGGCCATCGGCCAATCGCTTGCCAGTTGCATTCGTGATGCCAAGAAAAACCGACTCCGCATATGGGTGACGTCTACTGGAAACATAATTACCGGGACCGGAGATGGTGAGTTGCAGGTCTGTATCGCTACGTCTCACATCAAACACAAGGCCGTTGGGATACGTGGACACCTCAATGCCGGCGTCCTTACCAACCCCCTTGGCGTGGGTTGCGTTGGCGACCAGCAGAATTGACAGAAAAATAAGTATACGATTCATAATGTTAACCCACATATTAAGAAAATTAGTAATAACAAGCGGCCGCACCAGACGTTGCGCTAATGGCGAGTTGGCAATGGTGATCAAACGACTGGTTTGAAATGCGCGCCCCCGCTCTCCATCCGTTGCCTTAAAAAATAACATATCTGTAGAAATGTCACAAACGAATTAAACACAAAGCCGACGGTGCCACATCCCCTGAACCGGCATATCCTCGGTTGGTTCTGGCGCAGAGATCCGCACATGGAACGGGCAGCTCATTCGGATACCGCATCACTCATTTCTATGACGTGAGTGGTATCGGCTTCAAGATTTTTGCGGCTTGTTTGCCTGCCGCCAGGCCAGGTAATGTAGACATCGACCCGGTCAAGACCACCCAGACCTGTGTGGATGGTCTTGGGGTGAACCGTCAGGTACGCCTCACTCCCATGAATTTCGCGCCAGATCTTTTCACCATTTGGCAGGCGGATAATGACTTTGGCGCCAATGGCATCCCGATTCACCCCTTGAGAGGGATCACCTTGTAAACGCAGCTTTATCCAGTGTGCCCGCAAACGCTCTGCGCCATTTTGATAAAAGTGAGCAGCCCCATGATAATTATTCAGGGCAATGTCCAGGTCGCCATCATTGTCGTAGTCAAGATAGGCAGCGCTCCGTGAATTACCCAACAGATTTAAACCACTTTGCTCCGATACGTTATTCAACTTACCATTGCCATTAATGAAAAACACATTGCTTTCCTTGGTGTCGACCGGCAAATAGGTGTTGCTGTCCGACTTCACGCCGACGTCCACATATGAGTTCTTGCTGCTGTATAGATTGAACTCGTTCATGCCGTTTAAAACGTATAAATCGTCGTCCCCATCCAGATCCGCATCAAAGAAGCTCGCACCCCAGGACCAGCCGGTTGAATTGTAGCCCCGCCCAACCAATTCCCGATTTAGTGTGTAGGTCACCTCGCCGGCAGTTGACCGTGATGAAATAAACAGGTCATTGGCTTCAACCACACGCAGTTTTGCCAACTTCTCAAGGTTAAACTTCATCTGTGTGTCTTCATTGGGAAGGACGTATTTTTCATCCTTGTTCATGGTCACGATATTGGATATATAAATATCCGGAACCTGGTCGGCATTCAGGTCCGCCAACCCAATATTCATCGTGTAGGAAGGCTTGTCCACCCCCAATTGTGCGGACACATCAGAGAACTTTCCGTTGCCCATATTCTGGTAGTAAACATTTGAGCCAAAATCATTGCCGACGATCAAGTCCTGCAAATTGTCGAGATTAAAATCTGTATGTGTTACGGCCTGGCCCCAGCCCGTGTCCGCCACCCCTGCCTGGACTTCCTCAAAGCGAAATCCACCTTTGTTTTTGAACAGCTTGTTAGGCAAGCCATTACCGTTGACCCTGGCCAATGTCGGCAACACTCCGTGGATGTAATCACCAAAATATGCGATATAAATATCCAGCAAACCATCATTATCGTAATCAAAGACAGTAGCTGGCCCACCAACGAGGTCATCTCCACCCAAACCGGCTTTTTCAGTCACATCTACAAAAGTGCCATCACCCTGGTTCTTATAGACACGATGCTTGTCATCCACATAAGTAATTACGATGTCCTGCCAACCGTCGTTGTCTAGATCCGCGATCAGCGGTTGACGGGGTTCGCCAGGCTGGTTGTCAGCAGGTCTCAGGTAGACGAGTCCGGACTGACGTGTGACATCGACAAACTTACCCTTGGTATCGTTGATGTATAGTTTATTGCCCAGACCACTGAGCATCAGAATATCCGGAAATCCATCATTGTTCACATCACCGGCGGCAATCCCAGCGCCCCCGAACGCAGGCGGGATGGTGATGACACCTGTACTGCTGTCCGTTCTCAGGTAGCTTCGCAACAAGCGGTTTAACCAGTCGGAAGAACGATGCATAAGGTCGATACCTGTTTGGGCCGTGGCGTCCCTGAACCACGTTGCCGGAACACCCGTTCCAGTCGCCACGGAAGCACCAGCAGAGCGCAGGACCACTTTAGCCGGGTCAGTCGTCGGCTTCCCGGAGAGTGTTGCATTGATCTTGCTCTGGATTCTCTTAACCGCAGTTGCAAGTAACTCTATCGACAACCTTTCCTGCCCGGCCTCCACACCCGCCAACCCCGCTTCTCTTAGCAGCAACAAGCCAAACTGGGCGACATTTTCAGCCAGCAGCTCGGCTGCAAACGGGTCTACATCCAGGAACTGGGTAATTTCAGGACTGTCCAACCCGTATCCCAGATAAACCCAGTGCACCCCACTGTCCCTGAAGGCGTCGAGATCATAGGCTTCTATAGTGATTTTGCCGTCGCTGAGGTTCGGGAAGTACACAATGTCTTCGTATTCATTCACGGCAAAGGGGGTAAAGTGTTCAACAAAACGGGCAACATGCGCTTCCTGAACAAGCTTTTCACCATTCGTCGCCGCTATTTCCACAACACCCGTGTACATTTCGATCGCGTAACCGATCAAAGCCTCAACAAAGCCTTTTCGAAAGGCTTCAGCATCGGCTTTATCCACCGGCCAGCTTAAGCGGGCGAAGTAGACCTGCATGTTGCGGACAAACAGCTGATTGGAAATCTTGTTGTACTGTGCATAGGAGGCTGTTTTTTGCCGTATGATTTTCAGTAACAAGGGTGGTTTAGATTTACTGAACGCCACACTGCGTTTAGCGGGGCTGGTGACTTCCTTTTCCGGCACCTTGAACAACGCCAGCCAGGCTCGGTTAATGTTTTGCAGGGTGATTTCGTACTCGTCGTTTGCGCGCGCATAGGCATCTGCTTCCTGTAGTAACGCCAGGGTGGCCAGGTCAAGCTTTTGCTTGAGTACTTCGAGCGCTTCACCACCGAGCGACTGTAAAGGCTCTTCGTCGACATTGAGCATGGAGTCCTGCTGTGCCGCGAGAATGGCACGTAGCGAATACGCCACATTGCCATATTGCCTGATGTCGGTGGGCCTAATGGCAATTTCGTTCCGATTGGGAAACGTGAGTACCTGCGTGCCGTCCGGCAGATGCCCAAATGAGATAATCTCTGCGAATGCCCTGTTAATGTTCGCTGTCGTTACATTTTTCGAATCTTCAGCCGAGTTTCTCCAGACAATTTCCACCAGACGCTTTTGCAGTTTGTTTTTTTGGAATCTGGCCTGATCGGAAAGCGGCGTTCCATACATGAAATCCTCTAGCCTGGATGCACTGGCGTAACACTTGGGGTCTTTGTCTCCCTCCAATGTCTCGATATCCATAAGGATTTGATCCAGGCCTTTGGTGTTGGCGTTTTGTCCGTAGGCAGGCGTCAATAAACAGGAAAGGATGAGAACATATAACAGGCTCTTCATGAATTCTGGTTATCCAGGCAGTCGTTCTTTGGCGTGAGTCGGAAGTCTAGCAGATTAACAGTGAGGCATCGTGCTTCATAGGCATAATGACCCGATAGCATCATATATCAGTGTTGGATTATGACCTTGCCTGCAGGTAGCAACAAAAGACCGACGACCAGGTCGTCGGTCCAAAATGCCACTATTACGGACTAATCCAGATGGACCAATAAATCCCTCGACTGCGACTGTAGCCGCAAGTCATTGACCATGGCCTTTAACTCGGCATATTGATTTTGTTGCCTTATAGCTAAGGCCCTATTCTCACCCTGAAGCTTCGCAACTCTAGCTACCAGAATTGTATTCTCTTGAGACAACTGCTGCGCAGTTTCGAGCATCGCCAAACGCTTATGCAACTGCTCAATATAAATGTGTGCTTTTTCGAGCTCGTTCAACATTCCACCAGTTTTCGCCGTGATATTGAAAGGTTCGTTTTCTACTGTTGGGCCTACCGCGGGCAGATAGCTATTTGTCCACATTAAAGACGCATGTTCATCTATTGACTCAATCTTGGTTTCCGGGTCAAAAACCAGGTCACAGCCACCGCCACAGGTGCTACCGGCGGTTGTGATAGAACCCATGATTGTTAAATCACCAGTAGGTGACAATACAGACAACCGGTCACTTGCATTGTTTCTGATGACGAAATTCAAACCGGCCATAAATGACCAGTTATTGTCATTTGCGGTGTTGATCAAATGGAATTGCGGATTACCGTAATTCTTGATAACGAAAAGGTCCCGTTGCATTTGGGTTCCATTTGATTCTTCAACCAAAATTTGTGCGGTGCCATCGCTTCGTTTCACGTGCATTCCGGCGGCCGGGCTCACTGTACCAAATCCAACTTTACCATCGGGATCCACGTGCATCTGAGCACTCACTCCGAATGAAAGGGCTAGTGTTACGCCAACTGCTATAACGCTAGTCAAATACTTGGTGGTCATGTTTTGTCTCCTGTCCATGTCTTAAATGTGCTTTCGCGTTAGTTTATCCCAATCATTGGGTGTAGGTGATCGTAAAAGAGCTTCCCTGCTCAATGGAGAAACCCGGGCCAAGGGTAGTGCTGGGCGAGTTAAACTGTACTATCGATCCCGATTTAACAACTACACCAGAGTTCGCCTCAATTGACGAGTCCGCTGTACAGCTCGTGTCATCCCCAAAATTCCGGTTCTGAACCAATACATCAATGCCAGAGCAACTCGGCAATTCCACTGGTGGTGGCGGTGCTTCCTCCTCTACTGGTGGTGGTGGCACGTCCTCCTCAACCGGTGGTGGTTCTGCTGCTGCGGACCCACAACTATAGATCGCCACGTCATCCACCAGCCAGCCAAAAGGACCGCCCACCGATTCATCACTGCCCAACCGAAAACGGAACTGGAAGTTCTGACCAGCAAGTGTACCCAAGTCAAAACGGCTTGATACATAACCATGGCTTGCACCAGCAAACGCCGAGCGACCGGCCAGTGGGTTGCCGTATCCCGTAAATATGGTTTCATTGTAATTTTGACCGGTATCAAACAACGTGCCAAGATCATGCCATGTAGAACCATCGGTACTGTACTCAACGACTCCACCGTCATAAAAGAATTGTCCAGCCGATGACGACCACGACTCAAAAGCATAGCTGTGCCGGAAGTGCAGATATGTATTACCGGTGAGTGTAACTGGTGCATTGTTGAAATTCACAGCGTCAACTAGGTAATCTGGATCAGTTCCCCATAAAGAGGTTACACCAGAGGTTGCATAGCCAGTCGCCACCGACCAGGTACTTGCCGCGCCGGCCAGGCTTTCGGTTGTCCAGTTCCCAGTGCCTGATTCCAGATCATCCGAAAACAGAACTGTACCCTGCTGTTCACCGTCTGGGCACAGGGCGGCAGAGGGTGCAAAACCCGTCGGATTCAAGTTCATCTCGACAGCATCCGTGGCGGCTCGAACTTCCAGGCAATCATTGGCGGTAATACCGGAGGTACCCACCAGATTTAGACATGCCTGATAGAGTGCATCGTAAAGATCGGCATAGTTTGCACCAGAGGTGAGCAAATTGGTCTGCGCCTCGTAATATATTTTCGCCGTCTTGGTGACTCCCAAACCATTGACGCTGATTCCGTTGAAAGTGTCACCATCGGTCATCAGGTAGGCTGCCTTGTTTCCAACACCACTATTGGTATGTACGCCACCGTTGTCAGAAGATGAGGTCCAGTACAGAGCGCTGGTCATGCTGTCAGGATGACCAAAATCACCAGGGAACTGCAGGTCTCGGATTGCACCTATGGGCATGTCTTCTCCCATCAACCAACGTGAGGAGGGTGAGTCGTTGCCGGTTGCATTACTCAGGTCGATGAATTCACCCCAGATGTCTGAAAATGACTCATTGATGGCTCCAGACTCAAAATAGTAAACAAGTCTTGACTCCTTGCTGGTCACACCGTGGGTTAACTCATGACCGACAACATCATCCGCGTCTGCGTAGCCATCACAATATACCATCTGTGTACCATCCCAGAATGCGTTTGGGCAAGTTCCCCAGGAATCGTCATAATGCACCGTTGATGAGATCACACTGCCCGCATCATCAATCCCATCGCGACCATGTGTTGTAGCATAAAAATCGTACGCATCTCCCGCGTGGGCGTGTGCATTGATAACATCGGCGTCGGATGACGCACAGGTAGGAAATGAATCACCTTCAGAACACATCAATGTACCAGGTATTGCTGCCATACCACCGGCATCATGTGTTTTTCGATTCTTAGCCATGTCCACCTGATTGAAATGAAGACTAATGGTTCCACTGTGCGCGTCTACGAGAATTAATTCACGAATTGGAGCTAATTCTGTCGTGCTCACATCCATTTGCCAAACCAAGCTGGGTAAGGAAGCACCGGGCTCAACCAAACGGGAGTCATAAACGAATAGCGTCGGCTTGCTTACCTGTAATTCTGCCGGATCCAAGTTGTACCATTTCGCAACTGCATACAGGGCAGAATCAATTGCGTCAGTCGGGGTCACCGTCGGATTGACCGATACTGTCAGATCTGCAGCAATCTCGCCAGTCATGGAGAGCAGCGCATTGTCCCCATCCAGGTTGACAACAAATTCACCCGCAAACACGGGTACACCACGGTGCAACTGCTGATATCGCATGCTTGCGCCACCCTCTGTACCGGGCTTGGCACCGAGCAACCCTGCCTGGGATAAGCTGTTAAGCGCACTTGAGCCCGGTGTGACCTTGAGTGGTCGCAACTGTAGGTCTGGGTTGTCGATACCGAAGGCAGCGCCATACTCTCTGATGAATGCCATTCCTACATCCGTATGGGTTGCCGTGCGGGCAGTTTTCTCAAGCCGGATTGGAGAACCGGGCTCTGTTCCGACAAAGCGGACCAGACCAGTCTCCTGATGCGTTGAGATACGTGTATTTGCAATTGCATTGTCAGATAATGGTGCGGCGCCCCAGACCGAAAACGATAAAGGCAATAAGACCAGTAAACTGATCTGAAGGGCTTTTGATGAAAAACTTTGTTTGACCGAGTGCTTGGAATCAGCCTGGGTCTCGTTTGCGCAGGTATCGCGCCCTAATGTGTGCATTCTGTCCATGATTGCATTTGTAGACTTCGGTTTGGTCTGTCCATCTGAACGTAGATGATTAGGGGAAAAACGACCTTGTCTTTCCAAAATTCAGAACCAAAGTAACAGTCGACCTCCTTGTCTGGTTTTTACAATTGCGTTGTTTCCTATCTACTGAAACCAATGCAATTTTTGCTTAATAACCCCCGAGATTCATTCGACTTCCGTGTCAGGTAAATGCTTCCTAGCTTCTAACGTCCCTGAATCCTCTTGAATCTCAGGTGTAGAATGCCTCAAATGCTAATAGGGTAATACTGTGGGAATTGACAGGCTTTAACAGAAAAAAGAACATGGTATAAAGGTGCAGGTCAGTGCATATTCGGTATGATTCACCTGTCTAGTCAAAGATACGGGACAATTTGCTCACCTCCCAAACCTGAAAATGCTGGTTTGGTTTGGTCATGCCCCCGAATGGTAGCCCCAAAAAATCGGAAAACGTTACAAGTGACGCGGTCGAACTGACTGATCTGGACAGAGTTTTACGTCACCGCAAAACGCGAGTGATTCCTCTTTGGGAACAAAGAACCAACATTTACCCGTCTGCTCTAGAGCCTCACTCAAGCAATTCGTCTTCCTAACCATTAATCGGTCTCATGAGATTGGAATTCGCCGTACAAACGACCGACCATTACGTCTTCTGACCCTAGAAAATACTTCTCATGCTCTTCAGCCATTTCCCGGCCAAACCGAGCAATGTACCGAGCGAATCGCCTGCTCACAATATAGCAAGGTCCATGATAGAACGGTGGTAAGTATGCACGGTTACCAAAGACTTTTTCATAATCGATAACTCCACCCTTTTTCATCGCCCAATGCTCGGAGCTCTTTCTTGGCACATTTTGAAACAAGGCGAAGCCGTCATAGTCTGAACTGAACGTAGCCCCCTCTAAGAACTGTGTCAATTTACCCAGATCAACGGGTTTCCTCCCCTCATATTCGCGTCCGCTAAAGTGTTTTCTTACAACAGCAACATCTATTTTAAGAAGGTGTTGAAAATCAAAATTACGAACACAGTAGTCCATCATTTTATGAGTTTTCAGACTCAATGCCCCGTATTTCTCTTGAGCTCGAAGCATCAGTACATTTTGATCGTGGAAGGAATAATCAATGTCTGGATTTGCGTAGACCTCCAGGATTCTGGTGCCATCGCTTGCACCAAGAAATTGCCCCACGATCGACTGGTGGAACTGATGTAACAACCCCCTGTGATTGTCACAAGTATATATGCAAACCAACAAGCCATTGCCCGGCGTGGAACAAGGAATCATTATCAACCAAAATCCAATGCGAAAACTCTCATAAACTGAGTATTATGAATAAACTAACATGCTTAACATTTGTTTGCTTAACCAACAATGCATGTCATCCTCTTTACCAACTCACGCCTGAGATCCCCTCTCTTGGATGTCATTCACATTTTATGATCTGGCCCGGATGAGAAACTGGTCCGGACCCGTAGTATCGTTTTTAAGACTTGAATCCGGGGCGAAACATAACATCTAATTACCAGTACACCCGTGAACTTTGTCACCACATATCAAGACACCACCAGTTTCCATTTTACTCGCAGACAGAATTTTGATGTCGCCACAGACCAAACCCGTTTATTCTCGTTGTTCGTTGCCCAAATACACGAGTTCCTTTTCTTGAGATACATTCACATCGTTTGCAATCAGGTTGGAAATAAATGGGAATAATTGGTATTTATCAAGAACCAATCTCCTGGCCTCCTCCAAATCCTCAATTCGATCTTCCCAAATGTCTTCCTCCAATATTTTTTCAATCGTCTGACAGCTTTCTTGGTAGTTGTTGATATCTATCTCAATAAAAGATCTTTCAGGAAAGTAATCACCCAGGTTTGTACAGCCGCAGTAAATGGGTAATGTATATGAAAGGAAACAATCAGCGATCTTTTCAGTCCAATAGTGTTTGGATTGACTGTTTTCTATCGCAATGGAGTACTTATAAGGTGAGAGTGCCTGGTATTTATCTTCAACCTCATTGATTCCCCGGCCAAAATAGTCGATATCGAATTTTCCGTCATTCGAGAGTTTGTGATAAAAGTCCATCCTTTGCTTGTGTCCGGACAAGAACATTTTGCTAGACGATACCCAGGATATTCTTCTTGATTTACTGGGTACATCAAGTGCCATTAAATCATCATATGTCTTGTCTATATGCCACGGCAAACAAGTTTGAGTTCCTATATATCTGTCAGTGTCATTGTTAAAAATGTGGTGAGTAAAGATCTTTCCAAATCGCTCGTGACCATTTTCAACCCAGGGGAAATGATCTACCGCGTACGGTTCTTGCATTAGCGCCCACACTTTTTTTGGATTCACCAGAACTGAAGTACTTCTGGGCACAAAATTCAAAACTACTAAGTAGTCACACTCTTTTACTTCATCAAAAGTAAATCTTACTCGCCCCCACACACCCTCGCTACGCGGAGTTTGCCTGAGGATATTCGGCTCCTCCCAGTTCTTAATAATTCTTACTAATTTCATTGAGTTACCTGTGATATCAAAAAAAATCTCTGTTCCAATATACCACTTTACCAATAGGCTTTCTGGCATTTATTACTCATACATTTGGTCGGCCTCGAACAACCAGGCATTACCAGCTAACCAATTGATATTTATCAATTAATACATGGTTCTGCGCTGGTCAGGAATTGTCTGATTTGGCACTGCATTGGTGTCAATCTTGCAACAGCCAGAACAGTAACGACCCTGAAGAACCGGTAGTTACACCACTGCCCGGCAACGTCGCTGATACCTCCATGATGTTATTGATCAACGCGATCAGATGCACCACAAAGCACCGTTAATTGATTTGTTTTTGTTTGGCTACTTGATAAGTGAAACGTACTGCTCTGACAGCCTTTCCCGACCAGAAACAAAGATCCTACATGGCTTGGCTATAGCATAAGCGGTTACGAAGGAGTATCGAATGAACCGGTAGTGAGACAAGAGACGGAAAATTCTATCCCCACAGGATATGCAATGTGTGACGGGAGCAGAGTTGTGGCAAAGTCTACGCTTCAACCCGAAAATTTCGTCGTTTATGAAAGGACGCAAAAAAAGAGCATGAATACAAATATTGATCAATCAATCCAAATATCTGAGAGTATTGTTGAATCAAGTATTGCGAACCCGAATTTCCCTTTCCTAATAAGCTTTCCAAGAACTGGCAGTCATTGGTTGAGAATGATTATGGAGCTGTATTTCGAAAAGCCTTCACTTGTTAGAGCTTTTTATTATAAGTATGCAACCAGTTTTACCTGTTATCACAGACACGATAAAAAATTGCTGATCGAGAGAGAAAATGTTATTTATCTATATAGAAATCCAGCAGCCACAATCTACTCTCAAATGAATTATTACGGAGAGGATTTAACTAGTATTGATAGAGTGAAGTTCTGGGCAAACATGTATGGCAATCACTTACAGAAATGGCTGGTTGATGAAACATTCACTGTTAACAAAACAGTTCTTACATACGAAGCGTTAAGAAATAATATGGAAAAAGAGTTTGCAAAGGTATGTACCCATTTTGCAACGAGTATTAACAAAGAAAAATTGGCTCGCGCCGTGAGTAAAGTTACAAGGGAAGAAGTAAAAAGTAAGACCGCTCATGACCCTCAGGTCATTAACGATTCTGATCGCTATCAATTGAACAAAAAGTCATTTATTGCTGGAAACACATCCTTTATTTGCAACGAGATCACTTCCTCATACAACGGGCTTGGAAAGTTCCTTTTAAAGGGTGATGAGGGATAGTCAGGAAAATATTGTTTAGCACAGCCGTCTCAGAAACAGATGGATATAGTGGCTTTTACATAAGCTAGTAGTGAAAGCACCCGAGTTTTGAAGGATACTGGGATAAGTCAGGGTTTATCAAAATCCCAACTGTCAGTTTTTACAGTTTGACTTGTTTTTTCTTACAGATATACCTATAATGCTCCACAAGGGATATTAGCCACGTTATTTAAGGGGGCTTCCCTGTACACGAAGAAATCAGCTGGTTACCAGTTGATAACGTATACTTTGAATGGATTAGTTAGGGGCACAAACCAACCCTCCGGCAAGGATGCTGACCAAGTATTTTGGTTCTGATGTAGCAGGAGGAAGCGATGAAACGTTTCAACACTAGCGACGATGCCAGCAAGGCAGACAGTCGTACGAAACTCGTGTCAGTATTTCTACTGGCTTTATGTTCTTTAACATTTACCACAGGTATCTCAGCGGCCGATGGCGAGCTGGTTGTCAATGGTGGCTTTGAAGCGCCTAACTTGGCTCTTTTTCCGGCCACAAGCAGGGCCTTCTCTAAGGGCTGGACCTCTTTTTATGGGGCGAACAAGTCGGACGCAGATCCCTGTACCAGTCATTTGAGACTCCCGGTCAACCCGGCACTACCTTTTGACCCATTTAGCAATCCCTTGGTACCCGCCACTTTCGGGCCCTCGGGAAATTGGGAAGTGGAATGTAATGGCGACACAAAAATACCCGGATGGTCAATGTGGTGGTCCGATTCAGTAGCACAGGATCCCGTCACTGGAGATTTTTTGTTCAACCCCGCCACTGACCAGATAGGCAGAATTGAGATTCAAAACAACATCTATCCCACCTGGTCAAACCCGTTTTGGGTGCCGCAGGGCAAGCTGCCAATCTCATTTGCCAAGTTTGGTGAACAGAAAGCAGAACTGGATTCTCACGACCGCATTGATATGCTCACTGGTAAGCCAGTTATCAACAGCAATGTTGCTCTTACCCAGACGCTGGAGACCTGTCCAAATCAAAAATATGTACTGACTTATGAATGGAGGTCTCGTACTACGGTAGCTGGTGATAACGATGTTAGGGTGCAGGTCGGTGGTCTTGTTGCGCGTACTCACACGCTCACTGGTGACTGGCAAAAAGAGATCGTGAACTTTGTCTCTGGTAACAACCCAACTCAAATCGCGTTTATTTCAATTGGCGACGGAACGACAAAGGGTATGTCACTGGATGGTGTTAGCGTTATAGGTCCGGTACGCGACCTTCTGGGTGAGTGTCCGCCACCTCCATCATGCGAGGCCGATGACGGCAGCTCCGATGATGGCAGCTCCGATGACGGCAGCTCCGATGACGGCTCCTCAGATGACGGCTCCTCAGATGACGGTAGCTCCGATGACCTTCAGCTTTGTACCGACGATGAATCCTCGGATGACGGTTCCTCAGATGACGGTTCCTCAGATGACGGCTCTTCGGATGACGGCTCCTCTGATGATGGTTCCTCAGACGATGACACTAGCTGCCTGTGCGCTAACGGCAAGCCTGATGAACTGACCTTGTTGTACGATGGCGATGATTTCACTTCGCACAACCAGGGTTCCGGGGATTCCAGTGTTGAGACCTTTGGAATTCTGCCTACAGACGCCAACATCCGAGTAACCAGTAAAAAGGGTGATCTGCTGTTCTCCGGCGTCGTATCTGTTGGTCAAGTCTTTAGTTTTCAACAGAACAACAACATTACAATTGAGATATCTGATGGAACGACACTTATGCAAGTTGTCACTTTCCATGCGTCATGTTCAGTGCCACTAGAACTGTTAGATACTTTTGGTGGTATAACAATCTATGACTTTAACTGATAGTTTGACTGCTGCTTCTCAGAACTGAGAAGTGACCGCCCCGGCGCAAGTCGGGGCGGTTTTTTTTATGGTTGCAGGGATTACTTTCCAATCTGTTGGACTCATATTTCTACCCATCAGGAATGCTCCTGACGACTGAGTTCATTAATCTTGAGAACCCTTTCCTAACCTCTCCAAACGGTAACTGCCATCCACAACTCTCTGCCACCACGGCTGGTTCTCAAGATACCAGGCGATTGTTTTACGTACACCTGATGTGAAATTTTCAACCGGTCTCCAACCCAGTTCTGCATCGATCTTTGCAGCGTCAATGGCATAACGTTCATCGTGGCCAGGACGGTCTTTGACAAAGGTGATCAAGTCTACGAAAGTTTCAATACCGGAGGGCTTATCTACAACGAACTCATCAAGGATGGCGCAGATGGTCTTGACCACATCAATGTTCTTTTTCTCATTGATACCGCCAATATTATAGGTTTCACCTACCTGGCCGAGTTGCAATACCTGGTACAGCGCCCGTGCATGATCGTCCACATACAACCAATCACGGATCTGCGTACCGTCACCATAAAGTGGTAACGGCTTTCCTTGCAGTGCGTTCAGAATCATATGAGGAATCAGTTTTTCAGGAAACTGGTAGGGACCGTAATTATTGGAACAATTGGTTACCAGCACCGGTAGCTCAAAGGTACGGCCCCAGGCCCTGACCAGGTGGTCCGAGCCGGCCTTGGTCGCCGCGTACGGCGAACTTGGGTCATACGGCGTGTCTTCCCTGAACAGGTCGTTACAGCCCGCCAGGTCACCGTATACCTCGTCCGTTGAAACATGCAAAAAGCGGAATGCAGCACGATCACTGTTATTGAGACTACACCAGTAGGTCCTCGCAGCTTCCAGCGAGGCATAAGTACCAACCAGGTTTGTCTGAATGAAATCCCCCGGACCATCTATTGAGCGGTCCACATGACTCTCTGCCGCCAGGTGCATCACTGCATTGGGCCGGTGCCTTGCAAAGAGAAGGTCCATTGCCGGTCGATCACAGATATCGGCTAGCTCAAACTGATACCGGTGCGAATCCTCAACCGACTTGAGCGAGTCCAGGTTGCCGGCGTATGTCAGCTTATCGACATTGATTACTTCACAATCTGTGTCGCTAATGAGATAACGAACAAGTGCTGAGCCAATAAACCCCGCACCGCCAGTGACTAGAATTTTCATAGACTTTGAGAACCTGATGGGGATTGATTAATTATACCTTGGGACCAGACGCGTGATGGTGGGATTTGATTATCGGGTCAGCCACAATTTATTTGAATGATCCAGGTTACCGATTGAATTAGCCCACTTTGTCGTGTTCAGTTACGAATCTCAAAAAAACCTGCTTTCGAGGAACGAGACTCGCCGGTCCCTCGGCGTCACAATCTCGCAAACGTAACAAAAACCTGTAAAATTCCCGATAAGGTCACTAACAATTTCAAGGGACAAGAAACTTGAAGGAAACGATACTTGTCACCGGCGGAACCGGCTTTATCGGATCGCATACCAGCGTTGCCCTGCTTGATGCCGGTTATGAAGTTATCGTAGTAGACAACCTCAGCAACAGCGACGCCGGTGTAATCCAGCGTATTGAACAGATTTGCAGTCGCGGGCCACGCTTCATTGAAGGCGATGTACGTGATTCCGATCTACTGACTTCCATATTTTCCGAATTTGCAGTTGTGGCCGTAGTTCATTTCGCCGGTCTCAAAGCCGTTGGTGAGTCGGTCCAAAAGCCACTTGAGTACTACCAAAATAACGTTGGCGGTTCATTGAAGTTGTTCAAAGTCATGCAAACTGCCGGGGTCAAAACCATCGTATTTTCCTCATCAGCCACAGTCTATGGTGACCCTGCCCAATTACCCATTACCGAATCTTTCCCACTCTCTGCTACGAATCCGTACGGCGCTACCAAATTGGTGATCGAAAACATTCTGGCCGATTTGTACAGGGCAGATGAGGAATGGCGAATTGCCCGGCTGCGTTATTTCAATCCCGTGGGTGCGCACGAGAGCGCCTTGATCGGCGAAAACCCAAAAGGTGTCCCGGACAACCTGATGCCCTACATCAGCCAAACAGCCGCGGGCATCAGGAAGGAACTCAGTGTGTTTGGGGATGACTACAAAACACCAGACGGTACCGGTATCCGGGATTATATCCATGTCGTAGATCTTGCCAGCGGCCACGTTGCAGCGTTGGATTACCTGCAGCGCAATGACCAAATGTTAACTGTCAATCTGGGAACGGGTAATGGTGTTTCTGTGCTGGAAATGATCAACACATTTGAGTCCACCAATAGCTGTAAGGTCCCCTACCGAATCGCCAAACGCCGAGCCGGTGATATCGCTCGCTGCTGGGCCGATACGAGCCTCGCCAACCGTCTACTGGAATGGGAAGCAACCCGAACACTGGAAGACATGTGCAGGGATACCTGGCGATGGCAGAACTCATGAGTCCAGATCCGGTGTTTGAAAACAACCAGGGCGTGGGTGGGAGGAGGTCAGAAAAAAAAGCAGGTGGTCAAGTTGGCGACAGGTTTTCCATCTCTGCTTCCACCATTAATCTCGCGACGTCACTCATTTTATTCTCGGCCTTCCAACCCAGATTTTTCTCGGCTTTGGCAGGGTTGCCAACGGATTTTTCAAGATCACTGGGACGCATCAGCCTGTCATCATGTTCAACATGATCTTCCCAGTCCAGTTCCGCCGCACGGAATACTTCCGCAATAAAATCACTCAGACAATTGGTTTGTCCGGTCGCAATGACGTAGTCTTCCAACACATCTTGCTGCAACATCAACCACATAGCCTCTACGTATTCGGGTGCCCACCCCCAGTCACGCCACACATTGGTATTGCCAAGCCGTAGTTTGTCTGCCTGTCCTTTTGCAATTTCACAGGCTGCTTTTACGATTTTCTGGGTTACAAACCGGGCTGGGCGCAGCGGTGATTCGTGATTAAACAACAAACCCGAACAGGCTTGTAAATTATAGGCTTCACGATAGTTAGCCAGTTGCCAAAAAGCGGCTGACTTGGCCACCGCGTAGGGGCTCCTCGGTGCAAAGAGTGTATCCTCAGTTGCCGGAACACCATTGGTGTTACCAAAACACTCACCCGAGCACGCGTTGTACAGTTTACTCGGAATCTCCAGAATACGGATCGCTTCGAGAAGGTTCAATACACCGACACTGATGCTTTCAAATGTCTCCACAGGCTGACTGAAAGACAGGCCAACAGAGCTTTGGCCACCCAGGTTATAGATTTCATCTGGCCAGATTTTTTTCAATGCATGCAACACACTTCTGAAGTCATTCAGTGAGATGGATTCAATCTGTATTTGATCCCGCACCCCGAGCCGTATCAGATTCCGGAATGACGACCCCATGGCATCACGTGATGAGCCATAAACCTTGTATTTCTTATTTAACAATAACTGAGCCAGGTAGGCACCATCTTGTCCGGAAACTCCAATAATCAAAGCTTTTCTTTTTGTCATTTCTAACTCTTGGCACTGCAAATAGATTGATTTTCCGAACCGGGGCTGTGTTGGGTTGCACGCCCGCGAAAGGCCCCGCTGTGGTCCATAATACACCGCCCGTGCTTTACTGTGCGCTGTTTGTAAGGATTATTTCTGATGACGCACCACAGTCTGTTAATATTTTGAGACAAACCGCATATCAAAGCGGTTAAGACGCCGCACCAACCGCCAGCAAAGGTGTAGAATCGCCACCCATGAAATTGAAGAACATAATAAAAAATCAGCCAAACATGTTCTGGGTGTTTCATTTGGGTGGTTGGATACTGTGGGGTTTTTATAAGTATCTATTAACGGCAACGACCTTTGGTGAAGTCGATCCCGGTTACTCAGCCTATGTGGCTGTTATTACAGTCATAGGTATAGCAATCTCCGTATTTCTGCGCTACCTGTATCACTTTTTGTGGGATCGGGCCTTGTGGCTGCAGGCTATTGGTTTTATCGGTGGCAGTTCACTGGCTGGTTATTTGTGGATAGAGCTTCGTAGCAAGATATTTTACGGCTGGATTGAAAATGCAGAAGAGACGGCCGCCTACTATGAAAAACTGGGTGATTTGGCAGAACTATATCAAAAAGTCGCCTTTGTCGAGGGCAATACCGGCAGTATTACCATCATGCTTGGCTGGAGCATCTCGTACTTTGCGATCAAGTACTACAGAGTTTTCCAGGAGGTCCGCGAGGGTGCACTGAGGTCCGCCACCATGGCCCACGAAGCACAACTGAAGATGCTGCGTTACCAGCTAAACCCTCACTTTCTGTTCAACACGCTCAACGCAATATCCACGCTGGTGCTGGAACGAAACACCGACCTGGCCAACCGCATGGTTACCAAACTGTCCAGTTTCCTGCGTTATTCACTGGATAATGACCCGATGACGAAAATCACCCTGGCACAGGAGCTAAAAGCCCTGCAGCTATACCTGGATATCGAAAAAGTCCGATTTGAGGATCGCCTATTGCTGGATCTCGATATCGAAGAAGTTGCCCAAGGTGCTTTGATCCCAAGCCTTTTATTGCAACCCTTGATTGAAAATGCCATCAAATACGGCATCGCCCGCTCAGAAACGGGTGGGCACCTCAAAATTTCCGCCAAGGTTTTTGCCGGTGATCTATTCATTGAGTTGTGCGATGATGGTCCCGGATGTGAGTTGGTCGATGGCCAGATACCAGATGCAAAGGGCGTTGGCCTAAGCAACACCCGCGAACGCCTGGCAACCATCTACGGTCCCGAGCATTCCATCAAATTGAGCAAAACCGACCCTCACGGCCTCACCATCTTCATCCGCATCCCCTTCACCGAAAACAGGGTTCCTACCAGCCAACCGTAGGACCGACGAGCTAGCTCGTCGGGAACCAAACACGTCTCACAAACCAGTGGGACCAACGAACTCGTTTTTCGGGAACCTCATACCATTCCCGAGCAGCTACGCTGTTCGGTCCTACAGGCCTAATCGAACACCCCGTAATAACCGTAGGACCGACGAGCTAGCTCGTCGGGAATCAAATACGTCTCACAAACCAGTGGGACCAACGAACTCGTTTATCGGGAACCTCATACCGTTCCCGAGCAGCTACGCTGTTCGGTCCTACCGGCCAAATCGAACACCCGTAATAACCGTAGGACCGACGAGCTAGCTCGTCGGGAACCTTTCGATACGTGAATAACGGCAGATGTTCCCGATGAATGAATTCATCGGTCCTACAAGACTTTCAGCAGTTTCCTGTATCAACCATTGCTACCGGCCGTTAGTGTTTCTTCATGGCACAACAGCAACTGGCATTCCGGAATATCTATCACAGCAATGACCTCCGAAAGGGCCGTTACTCCCAACCCGGAGGGATATACCTGGTCACCTTTGTCACCCAGCAAAGACTTCAACTCTTCGTTGATCTACGTAATGCCAGGCTTGTCATTACTTGCTTAATGAAGTCCAAAAGTGCTGAAACCCTGTGCTTTGTCGTAATGCCGGATCATGTTCACTGGCTGTTGCAATTGCGGCCTCATGGAGATCTTTCTGCCGCTGTCAAAGGGGTAAAATCGGCCAGCGCAAGGTTACTCAACAAGAAGATCAAACGCCGTGGCAGTATCTGGCAAAAGGGATTCCACGACCATGCACTAAGGCGGGAAGAGAGTGTTCTCTCCGTCGCCCGCTACATCGTCGCGAACCCGTTACGTGCAGGCCTGGTCAGATCGCTACGAAACTATCCCCACTGGGACGCAAAATGGCTGTAGAACTGACAGACCGGGGGACCAACGAGCTTACTCGTCGGGAACCATCTTGTTCGTGATGACTAAAGTCATCACTCCTACAGGAACTGCCGAGCTGTGGGACCAACGAGCTTACTCGTCGGGAACCATCTTGTTCGTGATGACTAAAGTCAGCACTCCTACACGAACTGCCGAGTTGTGGGACCGACGAGCTTACTCGTCGGGAACCATCTTGTTCGTGATGACTAAAGTCATCACTCCTACACGAACTGCCGAGCTGTGGGACCGACGAGCTTGCTCGTCGGGAATTCTCCAACGGTAAACAAACAATGGCATTCCCGATTAATGGCGTTCCTGATGGGCGAGCTCATCGGTCCTATAAGGTGCCGATGAAGTCAGCCGCTGGAGTGTGACCAGCTTGTTGGACTTGTAAAATCACTCCTTTGGAACCGCCAACCGCAGCACACGGTTGCGTTGGTGTTGGCTGCGCTGAATATGTACTCTGCTTTCCACTTCCCGGGCAAAATCAGGTTTGCCATCTAGCCACTCAATGCTGTTACCCGGGATCTTCAGACGATATTCAACCCGCCCGTCATCCGCCTGGTCGAACACACTCAATTTGTCAATTAGCTCAATTTTCCCAAACTTGCGGTTATAGCGTTCAACCCAAATCGGCTGGGGAGATAAGGGTGCGTCTGGTTGTTGCACCCGCTCCAGCATTCGCAACAGGTCCGCCTGTTGGAAATACCGTCCATCCAGAACTCCACGTGGATAGCCCGGGCCAATAACCAATAATGGTACACGAGCACGGGCGCTGTCCCCGTAACGATGGGTCTCAGCTGCGGTCAACGGCCGCATTTGACGATGATCCCCAGTAATCAGTAGTATGCCCTCGTCAAAGTACCCCTGAGTCTGCAGATGCCTGTAAAACAGCATTAACTGTTGCAGACTCCAGTCCCAGACCGCTTTAGCGGTATCTGGCCCTTCATTGGGATGGGTATAGGGTAAATGGGTACTGGTCGTGGCCAACACGAGCACAAAGGGCTGTGTTGCCAATGCCAGGCTCTCTGCCCGTAACAGTGCCTCCGCGTAGAGCAGGTCATCCGGGGGTGCATCCTGCACAATACGTGGTGCATCCCGCATACTGGCCACTTCGTCACGACCCCGGCTGCGATCGATTCCGAGTCCCTGGAGATAACGATCCAGGCCGATGAAACCAAGATTGGCATTGGTCAGAAATTCCACAAAATAACCTTGCCGGCGGTACTCGGCGATGACTGAAGGCTGTGGCGCAAACTCGTCAAACATGTACTCTGTCGCAGTCGGATAATGGATAGGGGGAAACCCGCTCAACAGAGCAATCAGGCCACCTTCGGAAGCCTGATGATTGGCAAGGAAATTGCTGAACGACAAGCCTTCCTGCGCCAATTCATCAAAACGACCCAACAGTTCACCTCGTCCGGAAAGCAGCTTCGAATTGATGGATGACAGCGACTCGACAACCAGCAAGATGACGTTTGGCTTTTCTGCCGGCACCTCCACAGGGGTCCGGTCCAGACTGGCATAAAATCTTATTTGTTCCTCAGAATAGACAGGCGCCGGTTGTTGTGAAGGCCACATGCCCAGGAGCCCAGCAGGGCCGAGCATGGCATAACGCGCTAACGGTTGAGGTGCCAAGAATAGGTTTAAGCTACCGATGGTCAATGTGATCGTAATCAGGGCCATACCGAGTTTCATTCGTGCTGGCGTGAGCCTGGCGACCAGAAAAGGGGCAATTAACAACAATGAAATCGCAAGATAGGCGGGTCCATCCATGAAACTCAGGGCCACCCGCCACTCCGGCAAGAAACGTCCAATATCTGCTGGTGCGGCATGCTCGTCCAGCGCCAGCAAGACGAAACTGTCCACCAGGTAAAACGCCGCCAGTAACAGAAGTACAAGCCGGGATGAGATCTGCAGCAATTTAAACCTGGTGGAGCCGTGAAAAATGGCGACCATCAACACTGGTGCAACAAAGAGCAGATCAAGACCGACAAGTACTACAAACGTCAATAAGCCAGAACCCATGCTCGTCGTCAATATGGCGGCCTTATACACTCCAAGTAGCAGCGCAAATAGCACCAGACCGATTGGGAGATAGCGGGTTTTCAATGGGTTACCTGATTTTCGCATGAAATACACTGTAACTCGGACAAACGCTTGATGGCGTTTCCCTAGCGTTGAATTCCCGACGAACAAGCTCGTCGGTCCCACGAATATCCCACGTAGGCGCGAGGACGCCAGTCATCGCGAATTCTTTAGGATCCCGATGAGCGTGCTCATCGGTCCTACAAAAAAGCCCTTGTAGCCGTCTGGCTACAAGGGCTAGATGAGCCGTATACCGATAGTTATTGGTGTCGGTCAGCTAATCAGTAGTTAAAACCAACCTCAACACCTACGACCCGACCTTTGGCCAGTGGTGAAAAAGTACCGCCTACATTCACAAGTGGGCTAACAAGGGTAGAGGGTAACTGCGTGTCACCACCGTGTTTAACAGCATTTAGGAGGTTACGGCCATAGATTGACAACACCCAGCGACCGCCGGCGGTGCTGTAGTCAAGACCTGCATCCAGCATTTCCTGCTCAAGGAGAATGCCAAGATTGTTGTCGGTGTACAGGGAATCATCCCGGTAAGCGAAATTGACCCGACCGCTCAGATGACCACCGCCATTGCCGACGTCAACGCTGTGTGTCAGGCCAATGCTGTAGGTCCACTCTGCTGCACGTGGCAACTCAAGATCTTCATCAGCCTGGTTGATGGCACCATCGCCATTCAGGTCGAAGGTGACATTCTTGTACTCGGGATCAATCCAGCCGAGTGAGGCCTGTAAAACAGTATTGCTACCGATGGGGAAAGTGCCGTCGATTTCAAAACCCAGGATATTGGCATCAGCCGTATTCTTGAGAACCTGCACGACGCCTGATACAGGATCGGAAAGGTTGATCTCACGCTGCATGTCATCGATCTGGTTATAGAACACCGCAGCATTCAGTCTGCCACCACCCGCTAATTCGGATTTGAAGCCAAATTCCAGATTGTCGACCGTCTCTTCATCAAAGGGGCCGGGGCCCAGGTTGACCGTGTCAATCGCGGTGTTGCGCAAGTTGTAGCCACCGGAGCGTTGTGCCCGTGACCAATGTCCATAAATCCGTCGGTCATCCGCTATTGAATAGGCAAAGCCCAGTTTTCCGGACCACGCATTCCATTCCTCCTCATCACTGAAGTCAAAGGCACAGGTACCCAAGGTGACATTGCACTCTGTAAGAGCAGGGAAAACACTGGTATTTCTTACCAATGACGTTATTTCGACCTTTTTTTCTTCGTTGGTGAACCGGATACCACCGGTTACGGTCCAGTCGTCATCGACCTGATAATCGATCGAAAAGAACGCAGCGATCGTATCCACCCAGTAGTTACCGCCGCCATCCTGCCTAACAAACGGCGCGGCATTTCCAGTAAGGACACCGACAAGATTGCGTCGTTCGTGATAATTAATCTCATTGGTGAACCAGAAGACACCGGCCGTTACGTTTGATTTGTCAAACGTACCGTTGTAGCGTAGCTCGTTGCTGAACTGCTCCGAATTGTTCCAGAACGGTGCGTGAAATAACCAAACCGGCTGAGCATCGATGTCACTTTCCCCCATAGCCGTGTAATCCCGCCAACCAAAGATATTGGTGACCCTGCCATCACCGAGAGCCACGTTCCAGTTAATTTCAAGCGAAACTAAATCATTTTCAATATCAACAAACCCTTCACCGTCAATCGCAAAATCAAAACTATCCCGGTCAAAATTTACAGCATTACCGGGGACGCCTAAACCATTGGTGTGGGTTTGGGAAGCCGGCCCCTGACCATCGGACTCCAGATGCTCCCAACGCAAGGTCATATCCACATTTTCACTTTGCCAGGTAAATACTGGGCGGAAAATAGTTGTTTTGGACTCACCAAAATCTTCGCCATTGAACTGGTTGACGAACCAACCATCGTCATCGTTATGATAGAAGCTTAAGCGCCCACCCATGTTATCACCTAGTGGACCGGAAGCACTGGCCATCACGTAACGGTTTAGTCCCCCATCACCATTAGGATTGCCATCAAGTGCCACACGTGCCGAAAACTCTCCCTCATCCCCAGGACGCTTGGTATTAATCAGAACCGCACCACCGGTCACGTTACGACCAAACAGGGTGCCCTGTGGGCCACGTAGAACCTCGATACTCTTGATGTCAAACATATCCAGGATAACACCAGAATTCTGGCCGATATAGACTCCATCGACAAAGACACCGACGGTAGGATCAATGGACGGAATCGAACTGTTAATACCCAGACCACGAATTGAAAAATTTGCCGTACTGCGGAAGGTACCAATGTCATCCATAGCCACATTAGGCATGGCAACGGCCAGATTTTGCAGATCTCGAACCTTAAGTGCCTCAAGCTGCCGCGCCCCATAGGCTGTGACTGACAGTGGAACATTCTGTGCCGACTCCTCTCGTTTGCGGGCCGTGACCGTGACCTCTTCCAATAAGGCTGATGTCGCATCACTGGACTCTTCTTCCTGAGCCACAACAGAGGTCGGTAACACCAGACCCAGGAATATCAGACTAAATAAGGTAAACCCTATGACGTACAACTTTGTGCTTTTCATGAGCTTTATCCTATAAACAGTTGAAATTAGGTTCTTTTATGTGTTTTCTATGCTTCGTTTATATGTGAACTATAAATATACACCTTTTTAGGAATAAATCGTAGGGTTGATGGGTTTACGTATCCGGGTACTGCGACTGCAAAAACCGTATCCCCCTGCGGCAGGTTTTGTGGGAATATCACCGATTTGGTGTGAACAGCCTTGGGTTCCCGATGAGCGGGCTCATCGGTCCTACGGGAGGGTGGGATTTATTCATTGGGCTTCACTTTCACTGGTAAAAACCTCGCTGTCGGGGTGGAACGCCATCCACGCGAACCAGAATGCCGAGACACCATTGAGTAAGCGTCCTGACCTGTCCATGATCTTTGCGCTACGGTCTGCAGGTTGATAATAGACCCTGACGGACTGGCCATTCACACTGTCTTCGAGATACTGCTTGTCCGGATCCTGCTGCCAGCTTTCAGCCAGTTCGCTGAACGGCCAGGCACGGGTGGTACCATTGACCACCAGGCCAATCACCCACTCCTTGGTGGAGTAACGTTTGTCCTTGTTTGCGACCTGAAACCACAATCGATTGCTATCTGCGTACCCGGCATAAGGATCACTTGTGTAATCCCTGAGATAGCCAGTTCGGGTTGACAGAACACGACTTTGGGGATGACTTTGCAACCACCCCTGCCAACTGGTGTGAACAACCGGAACTGACTGAAGTTTAGTCCCCACGGATGGGCCGGAAATGGCGCGACCCAGTATTTGGGACCAGAGGGATTCTGTCTGCTTATCGTACATAAGCACATCGCTGTTGTAGAGTAAACCAGACACGCCAAAGGTCAGTTCCCGGCCACCCACATTGGACTTAAAAGCCATGGCCGTACCACACAACGGGCAGTAGCTGATCAACACGCCCCGCCCGTCAATATTGTCATTAACAATTTCGTGGTAGTTCAATATTTTGATTGGATAGGCCCGTGCCTCGCCTCCGACCTCAAGCCCGACTACACGGTCTTGAGCCTGCATGAAATCAACTGCTTCTGAAGTCGATACAAACCGTGGTTTGTTGATAGCAGGAATACCATCACGCGGTGGACCACCCTGCTTGATTTTACTTGACCGAATCTCACTATTGTTCAGGTCAAAGCCATTTTTTGAAGCCGCATGGGCTAATTCCGGTGCGAACAGGAACTGGAAAACCAAGAACAACAATAGCGTGGCATACAACGGTGCAAGTGCGGCATTGGGGGTAATTTTTCTGGATCGCATCTAAAACTTCACCTTTGTCATTATTATCAGCAGACCAAGGGAATGCCCGGAAGCTTACAACCCAGCCCCGTAGGACCGATGAGCTCGCTCATCGGGAACCACTATAATTCGCTATGACTAACGTCTTCGCTCCCACTTGGTTCAACAATGTTTATCCTTCTGTGATAGATTTCCCATACTGCTTCGATACTTGAGCGTATGTTCCCAAGGAACGGCTAAATGAGTGCAGATCTAAATAGCTTTCGTGAGGAAGTTCGCAGCTGGCTGGATGATAACTGCCCGCAGGAAATGCGCAGCCCCATGGTCTCTGAAAAGGACGCCTGCTGGGGTGGCCGGGGTTTCAAATTCCAGTCCGAGGCACAGCGTCTGTGGCTGGAGCGCATGGGCGCCAAGGGCTGGACAGCGCCAGCCTGGCCGAAGGAATACGGCGGCGGCGGAATGGATCGTGATCAGCTTAAAATTCTAAAACAGGAAATGGCAGCAATAAAGGCCCGCCCTGCCCTGTTCAGTTTCGGTATTTCAATGCTTGGTCCGGCACTGCTGAAATACGGCAACGAAACGCAAATGCAAACTTACCTGCCCCCTATCGTGCGTGGTGAAATCCGCTGGTGCCAGGGCTACAGCGAGCCAAACGCGGGCTCTGACCTGGCCAATTTGCAGGCCCCCGCTGTGGACAGGGGTGATCACTACGAACTCAACGGCTCCAAAATCTGGACCTCCTATGGCGATTCTGGCGACTGGATGTTTTGCCTGGTGCGTACCGACCCGGACGCACCCAAACACGCCGGCATCAGTTTCATGTTGTTCGACATGCAAACACCCGGCATCAGTGTAAAGCCAATCCGTCTGATAAGCGGTCGTTCACCTTTTTGCGAGGTTTTCTTTGCCGATGTGAGGATTCCCAAGACACAGCAGGTCGGCAAACTGAACAAGGGCTGGAGTATCGCCAAGTACCTGTTGACCCATGAACGTGAAATGATCTCCTGGAAAGGACTGTCCCAAAGCGGTGTGAAATCTCTCAGCGAGACCGCCATGGATGTCATGGAAACTTGCAACGGCAGTCTTAAGGACCCGATCCTGCGTGCCGATATCGCCCGTTTCGAACTCGACGAAATGGCATTTGCACTGACCATCGAACGAGCCCGTGATGAGGTCAAAGCCGGCGTAGGTTTGGGTGCCGCCTCATCGTGGTTCAAGTATTTCGGAACGGAGTTGAACAAGCAACGCCAGGACCTGCTGATGGATATTCACGGCAGTGACGCATTAGCCTGGACCGGTGCTGCCAGCAATGATGGCAAACTGGCGCGTGACTGGTTGCGTAGCAAGGGAAACTCTATCGAAGGCGGCACCTCGGAGATCCAGCTGAACATTGTCGCAAAACACATCTTAGGGCTGCCGGGTTAGTCACCGTGGCCTTGGTACTCAATGAAGAACATGGCATGTTGCGTGATGCCGCGAGAAGCTTTCTCGACGGCCGCGCGCCCCTGTCCCATTTGCGTCAACTGCGCGACGACAGCATCGAGGCCGGGTTTTCAACGGAGTTGTGGAAAGAAATGGCTGATATGGGTTGGGCGGCCATCATCATTCCCGAAGCTTTTGGCGGTTTGGACTACGGTTACACCGGTCTGGGATTGGTGCTGGAAGAGTGCGGTCGAACACTCACGCCCAGCCCATTGCTCTCCACTGCCCTACTGAGTACCAGTGCGTTGTTACTTTCCAACAACGAGGATTTGTGTTCACAGTGGTTACCAGAAATTGCCAGTGGTGAAAAACTGCTTGCACTGGCCTGCGAAGAAACACGCCAACACCACCCGGACAAGGTAGAGACCATTGCAGATTCTGATGAGTCAGGCTACCGTCTTAACGGTCAAAAGAACGCGGTCATGGACGGCGGAGTTGCGGATGCGTTTATCGTCAGTGCCCGCACCCACAGCGGTGAAGATCCAAACGTCGGCGTATCGCTTTTTGTCATCCCTGAAGACTCCGAAGGACTCGAACTTGAAATCACAGAATTGCTTGATAATCACCGTTCGGCCAAACTTACGCTGACCAACGTGAATCTCAAGCGTGAGCACTTGCTTTCACCGCTGCATGAAGGTTGGCCGGTGTTACGGAAAGTGCTGGACAGGGGTCGTATCGGGATGGCTGCCGAAATGCTGGGGCTGTCCCAGGAAGTGTTTGAGCGAACCACGCGATACCTGCAAGAGCGCAAGCAGTTCGGTGTCCCCATTGGCACTTTCCAGGCACTGCAACATCGGGCGGCGGTGCTTTATGGTGAAATAGAGCTATGTAAATCCGTAGTACTGAAAGCATTGCAGGCACTTGACGAAGACAGTACGAAGGTACCGCTACTGGCCAGCCTGGCCAAAGCCAGATGCGGCCAAACCGCGGGCCTGGCTGCCGCGGAGGGCATTCAGATGCACGGTGGCATTGGCATGACCGACGAGTTCGACATCGGCTTTTTCATCAAGCGCTGGCGCAGCTTGAACCAGCAACTGGGTGACAGCCGCTATCACCTGAACCGCTTTGCGGAGTTACGGGGATATTAGTCATGGAGCCACGTGCACAGTTAAGACCACTGCTCAAAAAGGTACGTACCTATATCAACGACGTCATCCTGCCGTTGGAAGCCGAATACCTGGGCGCAATCGGACATGGAAACCGCTGGCAGCAAACATCCCGCCAAAAAGAGATCCTCGATCAACTCAAACGGGGTGCCCGTGAGCAGGGACTATGGAATTTCTTCCTGACCGAAGGTGACCATAGCAGCGGGTTGAGCACGGTTGATTACGCATTTGTCGCCGAGGAAACCGGTCACAGTGCGCTGGCGGCTGAAGTATTCAACTGCAGCGCACCCGATACCGGCAATATGGAAGTACTGGTTCGCTATGGCAGCGGTGAGCAAAAAAACCGCTGGTTGCAGCCCTTACTGGATGGCAAAATCCGCTCAGCCTACGCCATGACCGAGCCAGGTGTGGCGTCTTCCGACGCGACCAATATTTCCACGCGGGCTGAGCTACAAGACGGCGAGTGGTGTATCAATGGTGAAAAAACCTATATTTCAGGCGCTGGTGATGCGCGTTGCAAAGTACTCATCTGCATGGTCAGGACCGATCCGGACGCAGCGCGCCATCAGCAACATTCACAAATCTTGATACCCATGGATACACCCGGTGTCAGAATCGTACGGCCGATGGAGGTTTTTGGCCACGACAGTGCACCGCACGGACACATGCACCTTGAATTGAAAGACGTACGTGTACCCGAGGACCATATTATTCTTGGGCGGGGTGACGGCTTTAAGATTGCCCAGGGACGATTGGGGCCGGGTCGAATTCACCACGTGATGCGTGCCATCGGGATGGCCGAAAAAGCCCTGCAAATGATGTGTAAACGCTCATTATCACGCACCGCGTTCGGTAAGCCCCTGGCCAAACTCGGTGGCAATTATGACCGCATCGCAGAGGCCCGCATTCAGATTGATATGGCCCGCCTGTTAACACTCCATACCGCACATCTTATCGACACCACGAGTGTCGCAGAAGCACAGGTGTGGATTTCCAAAATCAAGGCCAGTGTGCCGCTGATTACCTTGAAGGTGATTGATGACGCCATGCAGATGCACGGCGGCGCAGGTCTGTCACAGGATTTCCCACTGGCCGATATGTACAGGCACGCCCGCACCCTGCGCCTCGCCGATGGCCCGGATGAAGTCCACCGTATGGTGGTGGCACGCACCGAGCTCAAGCGGGCCAGAACTTGACCACCATCGACCAGTTCACCGGCTTATTATTCAGCCTTGCAGGTAAAACAGCACTGGTCACCGGCGGGGCAACCGGTATCGGTAAAATGATTACCCACACGCTGGTTGCCGCCGGGGCAAAGGTCTACATTGCCTCGCGTAAACTCGAGGCCTGCCAGCAAGCGGCAGCCAGTTTTAGCGAGTTACCCGGCTCCTGCATTGGTTACGGTGCCGACCTTGCAACCGAAGCCGGTGTGATTGAGCTGGCAGAATTCGTCAACGCGGAAGAATCCACCCTGGATATCCTGGTCAATAACTCCGGACGTAGCTGGGGGGCAGCGTATGAGCAGTTCCCCTGGCAGGCTTGGGGGGACATCATGACCCTGAATGTTACCGCGCCTTTTAGCCTGACCCGCGAACTGACACCCCTGCTTGCCGCCTCAAGCACAGTCGATGATCCTGCGCGTGTCATCAACATAGGTTCGGTAATGGGCACCGAACCACATGGCTTTCCGGCCTACTCCTACTCTGCCAGTAAGGCCGCCATCCACCACGTGACACGTTACTTAAGTAATGAACTGGCAGCCAAACACATATGCGTGAACGCCATTGCCCCTGGACCATTCCCGACGGCGATGACGGCATTTTTCACCCATGATGATAAACTCAAATCCGCTGTCGCCCGTGGCGTCCCACTTGGGAGACTGGGCCGGGCGGAGGACATCGCCGGTCTGATTTTGTGTTTGTGTGGTGTCGGTGGTGCATACATATCAGGCGCCATCATTCCATTGGATGGTGGTATGAGCGCCGCCCGTACGCCAGGACTCGAGCAGGGAATGGAACAGGACGGCCAAGACACAGGCTAAGGTCATGATAAAAGGCAACATCTCACTAGACGATTTCAGAAACAGCGGGGGCACCGAGCTCGAGCCTTCGGAATGGTTATTAATAGACCAGGCACGCATAGACAAATTTGCCGATGCGACCAACGACCATCAGTTTATCCACGTTGACCTCGACAAAGCTGCCAAATCACCCTTCGAAAGTACCATCGCCCATGGTTTCTTGACCTTGTCCCTGCTTTCACACCTGATGGGCCAAACCATGTTGATACCAAAAGGCACGGTCATGGGTATCAATTACGGCTCTGATAAAGTGCGCTATTTACAACCGGTCAAGGTCAACAGCCGGGTCCGTACCAAGGTGAAAATTGAAAAAGTCAGTAAGCGATCCGGGACTCAGTTCCTGGTGAAGTCACTGGTGACCGTTGAGATTGAAAACGAACAACGTCCCGCACTGATTGCGGAAATTCTTTCCTTATACATTGTTGAGGAGTAAGCATGACTATCAGACTTGACGGCCAGGTGGCCATCGTCACTGGCGCCGGCCAGGGCCTGGGCCGCACCCATGCGCTGGCACTGGCGGAACGGGGTGCAAAAGTACTCGTAAACGACCTCGGTGGAGACCGGGATGGGAGTGGTGAGTCCTTGGAGACGGCAACCGCGGTGGTCGCCGAGATCAAGTCCCAGGGTGGTGAAGCCTGTGCCAACGGTGCCAATGTCGCCGACTATGATCAGGTCCAGGCCATGGTTCAACAAGCCCTGGATACCTGGGGACGGGTCGATATTCTCATCAATAATGCCGGTATCCTGCGTGACAAAAGTTTTTTGAAAATGACCCCGGAGGATTTCCGGACGGTTATTGAAGTTCACCTGATGGGCTCGTTTCTGTGTACCAAGGCCGTATGGGCCAGCATGCGTGAGCAAAACTACGGTCGTATCGTATTCACCAGTTCCAGCAGCGGACTGTACGGTAATTTTGGACAATCCAACTACGGCGCTGCAAAAATGGGTGTTATCGGGCTGATGAATGTACTGCACCTGGAAGGCGCCAAGTACAACATCCATGTCAATGCGCTGGCCCCGGCTGCCGGCACGCGGATGACGGAAGACATTTTCCCGGCAGAGCTTTTTGACCTGTTTGCACCCGCTGCGGTCAGTCCCGGTATTGTGTTCCTGAGTTCACCCGAAGCGCCCAGCCGCAAGATCCTGTCGGCCGGTGCCGGCAGTTTCGCAGTCAGCAAGCTTTACGAAACCGAGGGTGTAAATTTCACACCCGCAGAGCTGACCGCCGAAGCCATCGCCACGGCCTGGGCTGAAATAGATAACCCGGACGGGCAACGTGAACTGCAGGCAGGTGGTGAACAATCGATGAAGTTCGCCCACCAGGCCGCGACCCGACAAGGCATTCAAATTGATTGAGGTGTAATTCCATGCGTGAAGTAGTCATCGTTTCAACAGCACGTACCCCCCTGGGTAAAGCGTACCGCGGTGCGTTTAACAACACCGAGTCACCGACACTGGCCGGCCATGTCATCAAGCATGCCGTCGAACGGGCCGGTGTTGAGCCGGAAGAAGTGGAAGAGGTTGTGATGGGCTGTGTACTTACCCAGGGCACGCAATCCAACAATATCGCCCGTCACGGCGCCCTGACTGCGGGTTTGCCGGTAACCACCGCGGCAATGACCGTTGACCGACAGTGCTCTTCGGGCATGATGGCCATCGCCGTTGCCGCCCGGCAGATCATTGTCGATGGATTTGGTATATCAGTTGGCGGTGGCATTGATTCCATCAGCCTGGTGCAAAACGAGCACATGAACAACTTTCGTGGCCAGGATCCACGGCTACTGGCCCTACACAAGGACATCCACATGCCGATGCTCGATACTGCCGAGGTGGTTGCAAAGCGTTACAACATCAGTCGCGAGACCCAGGACGAGTATGCCCTGCAAAGCCAACAACGCATGGCGGCAGCCCAGATCGCCGGCAGACTGGACGCTGAGATCGTACCTTTAAGCTCAAACAAGGGTGTCATGGACAGAGAAACTGGTGAAATCAGTTTCCATGATGTGCTGCTGGAAAAGGATGAGGGTAATCGTCCCGAAACGACTGCCGAAGGCCTCGCCAGTCTTAAGCCTGTACGTGAAAACGGCAGCGTCACCGCCGGCAACGCCAGCCAACTCTCCGATGGCGCCTCGGCCTGCGTTTTGATGGAGGCCAGGCTCGCCGAACAACGTGGCCTGGAGCCGCTGGGTTACTACCGCGCCACCGCTGTGACTGGTTGCGAGCCGGATGAAATGGGTATAGGACCGGTATTTGCAATCCCCAAACTGCTGCAACGCACCGGTCTGAGCATGGACAGCATTGACCTGTGGGAATTAAACGAGGCGTTTGCCGTACAGGTGGTGGCCTGTCGTGACCGCCTGGGAATTGCGAACGAACTGTTAAATGTCAACGGCGGTGCGATCTCTATCGGTCACCCTTACGGGATGAGTGGATCGCGACTCGTGGCAACGGCGCTGCTGGAAGGCAAGCGCCGCGGTGCAAAATACGTCGTCGCTACAATGTGCATCGGCGGCGGTATGGGTGCCGCGTCATTACTCGAAGTAGCCTGAGTCAGTCGACATCATGTGGGACCGACGAGCTGGCTCGTCGGGAACCCCAACCATTCCCGAGCAGCTGCACTGTTCGGTCCTACGGGCCGAGTCAATTGTCAGGCATTATCATGTGGCGGGGACAGTGGGTTTCCCTGCTACAACGTCACCTCCCCGGCACAGGTCACGACAATGATTACCCAGCGCCTGTACCAGAGAGCCAAACTCCCTGAAACGCGGATCTTGCGTCATTCCATGATAAAAACGATAGTATATTTGCTGTAATATCACAGCATTACGAAATAAACCGTATGTATAATAGAAGGTAAAGTCAGAGACATCAAAAGCCGTTTTTTCAGCATATAGAGCAAGGATTTCACTACGGTTTAGCATGCCGGGGACACTTGAGGGTTGCATTATGAGGGCTTTCAGGTAATCGGGGTCACCCGGTTCGATCCAATAAGCCAATGCATTACCCAGATCCATCAAGGGATTACCCAATGCGGAAATTTCCCAATCCAGCAAGGCAACGATTTTGAACGGATCCTCTTTGTCCACAATGACGTTATCGAGACGGTAATCACCGTGCAACACAGCCGCAGGTGGCTCCTCGTCCGGCAATGCCTGAAGCAACCAAAGCTGCACGTCCTCAAAGGTTTCACCATCGGGGGTTGCGGCATTCTGCATGCGGATATTCCAGCCCTCAACCTGGCGACGTGCATAGCCTTGCGGGCGGCCAAAATCAGCCAGTCCCGCAGCCACGTAGTCCACCTGGTGCAACTCGATCAGTTTGGTCCAGAAGCCAATACAAAATCTACGTGTATCACGTGCTTTAAAGCCCCACGTTGCCGGTAGCTCCTTGCCCCTGGGCACCTGGCCTGGCACCCGGCGCATGACATAGAACTCGGCACCAATAATGCTTTCGTCATCGCTATAAGCCAAGGTTTCCGGAACCGCCGAAAATACCGGACGCAAATCACGCATGATGCGATATTCCCGACTCATGCTGTGCGCTGAACTCACTTTACTGCCAAACGGCGGACGCCGAACCACGAGATCTGCACCCGGGTAGTTCAGGCGGTAGGTCAGATTCGATTTGCCGGCCGGATACTGGCTGATATTCGGTGTGCCACCGAGCCCCGCAATGTTTGTCTGTAAGAAATTGTCCAGCACCCGCCAATCGAGCTCCTCACCAGCACGTACCTTAGGACCGGTGAGTTCACTCACCGGGAATCACCCACACACACGGTAGGACCGGCGAGGTCACTCACCGGGAGTCGCCTTAAGCCCGTGTTAACCCAACGGGCTTGCTCATGGGGAATCATGGGTTCCCGATGAGCGAGCTCATCGGTCCTACAATGGCCAGTTCCACGCTTATTGAGGTCATGGTAGGGCTCACGCTTATTCAACCAGTATCAGCTCACTAAAATTTGGATCAGCCTTGATTTCCGCTTCACTGAACGGGAAACGAATCCACTGCCCGGCAGAATACAAACGGGTCAGGTCATCATAGTGGGCCGACTCTGGCTCCTGTGACTGCGAGTAAGTCAACATACCCCGCGGATCCAGATTGCCGTCACGGTCCCAGGAGATCACCTGGATAAAGCTGTTGCCATGACGGATGGGTGTATACCCCTTGTCCTTTTGCAAGTTGGCCACGATCATCCCGAACATCCCTCCCCATCCCTGCCCACCTGGGATTGGAATTCGCTCTCCGTTGCGTTCCGCAAATTGTACTTCTCCCCAACGGGCGTCCAGTGGAATACCGGCATCCAGCAGGGTTTTCTGAGCTCCCGCCAGTGCCGCGCGGATAGCGTCCGCAACATCTGCATTACCTCCCGCGATACCGCTGGGTGTATTGACCGGGTCGTTTGCATCAAAGGGCACGGCATAAACATCCGGAATCTTGCGGGCGAGACGCCAAAACTCGGTCCATACCTGGGCGCCACGACTGTCGTTGCCCTGGCGTCGGTCCCATCCGGCCAATGCCCTACAGGCAGGTGCAATGTCAACTTCCTCATCATCCACAAGTACGGGCTTTTCAACCCCCTCACATAACTTCAGCACATCATCCAGTAAGATCTCAGCGCCATAATTTCGCTGGCTGTAGATGATTTCCTGCAAGTCAGCTGGACCAAGCTTTTCTTTTTTGGCGAGTTTCTCTTGCACAAAAACCAGACCGGCACGGGTCCGTAGCGTTCGGGCCGTGCGCTCCGAACCGATAATGGGTGAGTATCCCTCCAAGGGTATATGGGGATTGGCCAACCAGTAGCTGTCATTGGAATTTGTCACGTAGTCTTGCCGCCGAATCCTGGGCATGTCCTCAGCGGGCAACGCCCCGGGAACAGCTGAGCGTGTATCTGATTTCCACTCACATTCAGGGTCAGCGCCGTTCAGAACTATGATGTTAGCCGGCAGGTGTTTGACAGTTACGCCGCAACGGGTAATTAATTCTGCATCCACATTCGGCGTCACCGAAATATCCGCGTAAAAAGCAGTGCCATTGCGATCGGCCGCAATGGTATTGGTCCACGGCACACCCTGCAGGCTGATGGCCGCCTCAACGTCATCGATTGATTCTGCTACGTTCAGTGCATCGTAGGTCAAAATATTACGCGTATTGTCCACGTTGGCATCACGAATTGCGTAGGCCACCTGTGAATTCCATGGCAAAGCCCTGTTGACCAGTATTGGCCCGTAATGGGTCAGGTAAACTAACGCTTGCTCGGTGCTGATATTTCCATCTTCATCCACTACATCAACATCCACACGGGTCGGCACGATTTGCCGGTATTCGCCGCCATAGTGGTATTCAAGGGGATTTTCTGGATTGATTTGAAGTTCATACAGAGTAAAACGCAACGCCGTAGAGACGGTATGTGACCAGGCAATGTCCTTGTTGAATCCTATCGCAACCCGATTGGTCGTCAACAGGCTTGCCCCCATGACATCCAACTCCCCCGGGATGGTGGTATGGATAATGTGAAAACGGGAAGAACCCCACCAGGGATAATGAGGATTGCCAAACAGCACGCCACGACCGGACTTTGTCACCTCACTACCCAGGGCAATGGCATTGCTGCCGATCCCGACCTCAAAACCATGGAGGATCTCCGTCGGGCTCATCGTTCTATCTTGCAGGGCTGATAGAGAATTACCCGGTGGCCCAGCTCCGGCGATGTCCTTCTGGAACCACCCCAGGCCGTAGCGAATACCAATTCCCAGACCCAGACGTACGATGTCACCTTGGGTAATTGGCCGCAGCCAGGGCTTGCCGGCGCAGGCCGCAGGCATATTGTTGGCATTGTCACGCAGGTAACGGTTATAACCGGCAGCATAGCCCTTGGAAAACTCGTGTTCATTGGCCGGCTGGGCGGCTGCCAGGGAGCGCAATCTACCAGTCGTCAGTAAACCACGATGGAAAATGTCACTTTGCAAATTGCCATTTTCAGGACCCAGAAAACGCGCCAGTTCGCCCCTTACCGTCATCACGTCATTGGCTATCACACACACACCGTCGGTTGCTGTGGCATAGGCGAAGCCGTAACCCAGACCAGCCCAGTCATCCGCCTTGACATGCGGGATACCGTAGCTGGTCCAGCTGATTCTGGTTCTGAATACCGGCCCGTCATCAGAGACTTGTTCGTTGCCGGTAACCGGTATGGCTGAATCAGGTGTAGTGGCGCAGGCCAAAAGCAGTGTTGCGAAGATCAATATTAGGCAGATTTTATACATGTCAATCCAGATGAAGTCTTACATTCCGGGTCAACTTTAACACCCCAGGGACGCACTGCTCTAGTCTTCTGACAAACCTGTAAAAATACGACCGGTAGCCGCGAAGGCCGGGTTGCCTGCCCGTGCGCTCTCGACGAATTTACCAGCTGTAACCAAGCTGAATATCAAACTGGTCTGAGGTCAACAAGGATCTTTGCACCCCATCCAGTTGACTGGGGTGTTCGATAGACTCCTCTTCGGTGTACATGAACGCAAGGTTAAGCTCGTGGCCATTACCGAGTTTGCGGCTGAAACCAGCTGTGTAATGTGTTTCCGTCGTGTTGATCAGCAGGGTATTAAAACTGTTTTCATTGATGGGGGTTGGCTGGTTACTGATGCTGATGCCAGCGAGCAGAGTCCATTTGTCCGACATTTTCCAGCTACTGCCAAGACTGTAAACCGGGACATCTTTCCAACCAAAACCCGGGCCTTTACTGCCACCCAGACAGCTGGAGAGGTCTGTGCCACCCAGACCGGATGTTGGGCAGGCATTGATGTTACTGAATGAATTAGCCAACGCATCAATCTTCGAGTACAGAATCTGCTGTGTGTCGAAGTGCAGTGAAAACCGATCGTTGGGTAGCCAGCTTAAACCTGCCCTGAACCAGGCGGGTATGTCGAGGTCGCCTCCCACCAGCAAATCAGTGTAATCACCAGACGAGCCAATATTGATTTCCGACTGGAACATCAGGCCAAAACTGTAATGCATGCCAACCAGTCGATGCAGACCAAGTTTAATCCCCACACCGTAATTAAGGTCACGGCCATTGCCACTGAGATTATCTGGTAAGTCTGTGCTGTTGCTGGCAGCGAATGTTTGTGTATATTTAGCCAGTCCGCCCAGACCCGCTACTTTCAAACTTTGAGCTGCCAGCACTGCAGAGACTCCAAACGAGGTCCTTTCTCCCCACTGCCTTGCCCAGGCTATGTCCAGAAAACCCTGGGACAACTCAAATTTCGTGTCGCCGTCGCCAAAAGTTCCAGGTGAGCTGCTAACCCCCAGGGGGCCACCCCCATCGGGGTCGAATGTTGCTGAACCACCGACATAGGAAGTACCGATACCCGCACGCATGTAAAACGCTATTGCAAAGGCGGAGTTGTTTTCTAACTGCCGATTGAGGGCGATTTCCGGAATCACATACAGGTCATCACCGCTGTCAATATCTGCCGGCCCCATGGTAAAGGCATTATTCTCACCGTTGCTCCCAGCTTCAAAAGTTGTGTAGCTACGCCTTGGAATAAAAAACGACAGCCCAACATTCATTTTGTCACCCAAAAATGCTGCCACCGCCGGGTTATTGACCACTGCAATTGCATCCTCAGGCATGGCCATTCCAGCACCCGCCATGGCCTTGTTCTTGGTTCCCAGGCCATGGGGGAAGTAACCATTGGTTGCCAACGCAATCTGGCAGACCAAAGTGCTTGCAAGCACCAGTGATAATTGCCCCATGTACTTGAGTATTTGCATGTGTTTAGTCTTGAACATGAAGGATACTAGTTCGCTTGGGGTCATCGTCCCACCATATATCGGCTAGTGCTCCAACTGTGCAAGAAGATCTCTGAGTACCGCGTCAATGCCTTGTTGAAAGGCTGCAACAATAATGCTCATTCTCTCCCCGCGTACCGGCACAGTGGCCTGAAGCTGGATCACCTTGGGTGCTAAAGAGGGGCATACGTATTGACCATTTATGGATACCTGGATTTCATGGCTTTGCCCTGCCGGATCAACATTGGCAAAAAACTCGCGTACTTCCAGGGACAAGTTGCAATTCTGGTGCCCTACCACACCATGCTTGGACCTTACGGAAAATTTACCCGAGGTCTGCAAGGACCTTGTGAACAGCGACTCAATCAATTCGGGTAAATTGTCCGCCCAGCGTGCAGCGGTATAGTAATTGAGCTCCGCGTCAGTCGATAAGGTTAGAATCCGATCACTGTCCAAACCGGGAACAACATTGACTGACAGCTCGAGCACTTTGACCTCATCAGGAGTCGACTCCGGTGTCGCAGCACTTAGTGGTTTTAGCCACCAGGTCTTGGTGGCCGGCTTGTCACTACGGGTTAAGCCTCCACAGGCGGAGATGACCAGACTTAGCAGGATCAGGCTGGATAGCAACAGTTTTCGGGAAACGTTCATGGCTGTTCAACCTCTACAGTATTCTCAGCAGGTTTGTAAATGACACTGGAAGGGTCTGCGCGTAAATCCCTTACCAACTTCTCAAGCTCACGGAAAGTGTTTCGGACATCTGCAACCAGGTCGGGCACCTGACCCAGACCATCCCCCATAAAGGCATTCATTTCCAGGTCATTGTTATTGGCCCAGCCCTCCATGCGACCGGCTATCGTGGCCAGTTTCTCCGCAGCCTGGTTGATATTTTCCAGGGTAGACAGCAGCTCAGGCTCTGCTGCGCCTGCCATGGATTGCACCTTCACCAGGGCCGCACTCATTTCCTGCAAGGTTTCATTGATCATGACCGGAACCTCGCCAATACTCTCCTGCCTTGCTGCCAACGAACCTGAAATTGTCGCGATGTCCTCCAGTATGCTGCCAACGATGGCACGATTATCCTCACCGAGGAGCAGGTTAATCCGCTCCAGTGCAGAATCAAGCTTATCCACGATGTGCGGCGCCTTGGATAACAGTGCACTGAAACCGGCGTCACGAACCCCGATAATCGCGTTAGACTGATCCCCTGGCCGGTGTAACGGTTCATGCACGCCCGGATCAGCACTCAGGTTGATGATCGCCACGCCGGTAATACCCTGCAAGGCAAGACTGCCAAAAGTACCGGTATCAACCGGCGTGGATTCCAGCACCTCGATGTCCACCCGCACCTGTACGGGATCACCGGCAATGATCGTCATGGCGGTAACCGTTCCAACTTCCACGCCCAGGTAATAAACCGGACCACCGAGCATCAAACCACTCACGTCTTTCGCAAAGAACATCGAGTAGTCAATCGTGGGCTCCGAGCCCTGTCTGCCGGTCAACCACAAACTCGTGGCAACAAATGCAAACAGCGCGACCGTAACAAAAACACCTACGGCAAAGTTTTTATGACCCATCCTGATACTCCCTTAACAAGGCCCAGCCACGGTCTGCGGACCCTGCCTTGTCTTGGTTCATCTGCTTAGCTCTGAACATGGCGATATCACCTTGAAGGCGTACTCGCCCCTCCTACACTACGACGTGCCCTTTGTGCACGTGGTACACCAAAATAACTCCTGATCCACGGGTGATCGGAAGCCAGTATTTCGTCCACTGTTCCCACGACGATTCCTCCATCCACCAGTACGGCGATACGACTACAAATCCCGAACAGGCTGTCAACATCGTGGGTAATCATCATGATTGTCAGGTCAAGATTGTCGTTCAAATAAGTGATCAACTCGTCAAATTCTGTGGCGGCAATCGGATCCAGTCCGGCCGTTGGTTCGTCGAGAAATAAAATTTTGGGCTCCAGGGCCAACGCCCTTGCCAATGACACTCTTTTCCTCATACCACCGGAAAGCTCCGACGGGTACTTGTCGGCCACAGTCAGTGACAATCCTGACATCAACAACTTCAAGCTGGCCAGTTCGTGACGCGTTTCCACCGGCATATCCGAGTGCAGGGCAATGGGCAACTCGACATTTTCCTGCACCGTCAAACCGGACACCAGTGCTCCGCCCTGAAATAATACCCCCCAGCAGTGGCTGGGTCCCGGCTTTTGATACTCTATCTCCTGACCAAGAACGGTAATCGTACCACTGGTAGGTTTGTGCAGCCCCAGTATGCTGCGCAGCAACACCGATTTACCGGTACCTGAGCCACCCACCACGCCGAGAATTTCGTCACGCCGCACATCCAGTGAAAGACCGTCATGCACAAGCTGGTCACCAAAGCGGTTAACCAGTCCTCTTACTGAAATGATGTTTTCCATCAAATACCCATGCGTGTAAACAACATTGTGAAAAATGCATCGGCAACAATGATCAAAAAAATTGACTGTACAACGGCCGTCGTTGTTTTCGAGCCCAACTCCTCAGCGGAAGACGTCACTTGCATACCGCGCAGTGTACTTACCGCCGCAATCAGTAACGCAAAGAACGGCGCCTTGGCCAACCCCACGTAGAAATCTGCCAAATCGGTACTGAAGGCCACCCGTTCGATAAATTGCATACTGCCAATACCCATTGAGCCAACCGCAATCAGCCCACCACCAGCAATGCCGGCGATATCTGCAAAAATAGTCAAAATCGGTAGCGCTATCACCAAACCAAACACACGCGGGATGATTAACATCTGGTTCGGGTTGAGACCCAGTACCCGCATGGCGTCTACTTCCTCGTTGAGTTTCATGACACCCAGGGCGGCCGCAAAAGCGCTGCCTGAACGCCCCGCCACCATCACTGCTGCCAGCAATACGCCCATTTCCCGCGTAATTGAAATACTGACCAGATCAACCACAAAAACACTGGCCCCAAACTGCTGTAGCTGCCCGGATGCCTGGTAGGCCAACACGATACCGATCAAAAAAGTAATGATCATAACAACCGGAATGGCTTGCACACCGGTGTAGTAAACTTGCTTAAGGGTCTCTCCCACTATGATCAATGATGGCCGATGCAACCCATTCACGATTGATCTGACAATCTCCCCCAAATCCTCTACACGCGTGGATGCAACCTGACCAACATTTTCCATGACCTGGCGTTTCAAGGTACTTTTCTCAGGTCCCTCTTCAGATTCTTCAAATTCACGAATGGCCGCTGCATCGATAATATTCTGTAAAAACTTGAAGTGGGCTTCTTTGAAACCCTGCAAATCAGACTTGATACCCAACTCGGATAGTTGTTCGGTGCGGTCATACAGCACCCAGGCGCCGGCAATATCAATTTCCTCCAACCCGGCGCACTGAAACGTAACCTCCTGACCCTCCTGGGGCAATACCGATGCAGTCGCATGTTCCAACGCCAACACGTTGTCAAATATCCATTCATTCTTGACGTTGACAATCATCTTGCCGGGTTGATCTTCGATGCTGAGAAACGGATTACTCATAATCGCGCCACCAGCATCGCGGTGACCTGGCAAGGTTTGCCGGGCCCAGACAAAACAGCGATTACCAACTGCAAAAAGTGACTTGAATCTTTGCTATACACCCATACATTGTAAGCACAAATAAGCAGGTGGTGCCATTTGTGTTATTGCATTTCCTGATCCGTGCGGAATGGTTCGGTAGCAATGGCAAAATCTCAGATATCACCTATAATTGGATTGAGCTCCCCTATAGCGATTCACTGAAAGCACTGAGACCTTTTAACTGTCTCCATACCAGGGCACTCAAAAAATAACGGAGAACCACTTTATGTATACCAGAAAGCTACTACTCACTGTCGCCAGCTTTTCAATGCTTGGAAGCCTTACTTGCAATATCGCACTGGCTCAAAGCAATCAGGAAGCAACCGTTTTTGAGGAGGTTATCGTAACCGCCACAAAACGCGCACTAAGCATTTACGATGTACCGGTGGCCATCAGCGCATTCACCGCTGACACCATTGAAAAACAGGGCATCAGAGACTTGACCGATATCGGCAAGTTCGTACCCAATATGAACGTAACGGGCTTTTCCGCCGGCCACACCTCATCCACCAACCCGTTTATCCGTGGTATCGGTCTGCAAGATCACCTCATCACCACCGACCCTGGTGTGGGTGTGTATGTAGATGGTGTATATCTCGGTCGCCAGGTGGGCCAGAACTGGAGTCTGGCGAATATAGAGCGCGTAGAAGTGCTCAGGGGCCCACAGGGGACCCTTTACGGCCGTAACTCCATCGGTGGCGCTATCAACATCATCACGACCCAGCCGGGGGCAAAAGAAGGCGGACGTGTGAGTGCTACCATTGGCAGCCGTGGACGCGTAAACGCCGAACTCTACGGGAACTTCAATCTCTCAGAAACCGTAGCCGTATCCGCAACCGCCGCTTATACAAAACGTGGTGGTCTGGGCGAGTTTCTCAATGTTAATACCGATCTTGAAGTGGGTGAAAACCGTGACTTTGCCGGACGTGTTGCGGTTAAGTGGCAGCCCAACGATGATTTCTCTTTACTCATTGCGGTAGACGGCAATGATGGCAAAGGTGGTCTGCGTCCTTACACCACGCTGATTGACGAAGTACCCAATGGTGCGGCTTACGCGGCCGGCTTTCGCAACTCTGACGTCTCTGCCGACCCTTACGACAACAATACCGGTCAGGCTGACCAGACTGAGGTTACCAACGAGGCCCGTGGCATCGCCATAACTGCCAACTACGCGATCAACGACGAGCTCAGTGCCAAGTTAATTTTCAGCGACCGTCACTCCGAGTATGAAGCGGGGCTCGACGATGACAGCCTTATTGAGAACTTTCTGACCTTCCCTGAAGTGGGCGAAGCGGACCAAACCTCCGTTGAACTGCAATTCAGTGGTGATTATGGCAGCTGGGATTTCGTCGCTGGTCTGTACTACTTCACCGAAGACGGTTTCGGGCGTCAGGACAACACCGTGTTCACGTTCTTCCCGGGTAACGACAACCTCACACAGGATATGGAAAGCAAGGCTATTTACGGCAATGTTGGTTTCCAGGTCAATGATCGCCTGCGTCTTTCGGGTGGCCTGAGGTTTACAGATGATGAGAAACAAGCCGGCTTTAATATCAATGACAGCCTGGTTGACGCAATGGCTGAGCGCGACTGGTCTGAGACGTCCTGGGAAATCGCCGCGAACTATGAAATTAATGAAAATATGAGCGCCTACGGAACCATTCAGAACGGCTACCAGTCCGGTCAATTTCCGCCACGGCCATTTTGTCTGTTCGGTTTCATAGATTTCAGCTTTCCGGGCAACGTCAGCACACCAAATTGTTTTGAGGCCAATGAAAACGTCACCGCCATCAACTACGAAGTGGGTCTGAAGGGCGAGCCCTTTCCCAACCTGCGTATGAGCCTGGCCGTGTTTTTCACCGATTATTCCGACCTGCCCTACCAGGTCAGCACCACCACGGGGGGTGGTTTTGACACCCGCAACCTTATCGTGGATCAAGAGTCCCTTGGTTTTGAGTGGGAAAGCTCATGGCGTGTCAGCGACAACTTCTTGCTGCACACCTCGGTTGGCTTGATAGACGTAGATGTTGATGACCCGATAGCCGTCGCTCCGCTGACCCCGGACCTGACCGTTTCCATCAGCCCCGAGTTCACCACCACTCTGGGTAACGGCGCCGAACTGCGTCTGCGTGCTGACTGGTCATATCGGGATGATATGTTTGGTGAGCCCACTGCTGATCCGGGTCGATTTACTGCGATCGACAGTCGCGACCTGCTCAACTTCAATGTCACCTATACACCTGCCAACGCCAATTGGGATGTTTCTGTTTATGGTACCAATGTTACCGACGAGCGCTATGACAACGCACGTTTGAATACCGGTGACTATCTTCTGGTCATACTCAGTAATGATGCCAGCGAGTTTGGTGTGCGTGTGACCAGCTATTTCGGGCAATAAAGTAAGCACAGGTTCCTGACGGGTCCGCCCGTCAGGAACCTGTCTGTTTCGCCCAGATTATCAACACGGATTACGTAGGACCGACGAGCTGGCTCGTCGGGAACCCGACAGATCCGTACAAAACATTCCCGATGAGCAAGCTCATCGGTCCTACAATCCAGTGTTCTCCGCACGCAAGCCCGCTTATTTAAAGCATTGTTCAAAACAGCGTACACAATACATTTTGAGCCCACTATGCTATTTTTAACTTGTGAGATAACTAAAATAATTGCAGGGAGTCTCTGACCCAAATCATCCACAATCAGATCAGAGTCTGCCTGAATTGGGGCCGCATTTATGACCAAAGACCTGCTGGAGCTTATTTACTACCTGCTGTATGGATTCGCTTTTGGTGCTTCCATGCTGGCCTTCCTCATGACAAGTATCCAGAAGCTTCGCTTTCTGATCGTGCTTTCGTCCACCGCCTACACAATCTATTACTATTTTTACCCGGCTGAACCATTGTGGCTTGATGTTGGCTCTGAATTGGCGCTGGTCGCCATCAACGGTTTCATGATCCTTTATTTGATCTGGAGTAACTCCAGGGTCAAATTTGACCAGCGTGAACAGTTTTTGTACGAAACCGAGTTCTCGGGGTTGACCCGGGTTGAGTTCAATCAACTTCTGAATATAAGCGAATGGCAACTCAACGGAGAGGGTTACGTGTATACCGTTGTGGGCCATGCATTAGAGAATATCTTCTACCTTGTCTCAGGGCACGTGGAGGCGGAATTGCCAGATGGCAATGTCGTCAACGTAGGACAGGGTAACGTCATCGGTGAAGTCAGTTACCGGCTCAAGTGCCCGGCTTCAGCAACCGTTACCAGTACGGAATCCTGTATGTGTCTGTGCTGGAACCAGGAAGAGCTACGCGCCTTGTGTACAAAGAATGAAGAAATCAAACGTGCCGTAGACCTCGTACTATCTTCACACATGGCGCAGAAACTGTCTGACACATCAGAGGACGACAGTACGCAACAAACCCCGGTCGTAGAGCCAGGATAGTGTCACTTTTCTTTCAATTTCTAGTGGGTCATGCCTTTGGCGACTATGTTTTCCAAAGACAGATCATGGCAACCGCCAAAAGTCGGCACGCCGAAATTCACCAAACCAGCAGCAAGGGATTCCCAGGCTGGTACTACTGGTTGATATCACATGCCCTGGTCCACGCCGGTGCAGTATTCATCATCAGCGGCAGCCCGCTGCTGGGAATAATCGAGGCTGTACTGCATACGATCATTGATTTTTGCAAGTGTGAGCACTGGATTGGAATACACCTTGATCAAACGCTGCACATTTTGTGCAAGCTTGCCTATGTTTATGTCATTTATAATGGTTGGGTGTGACATGCGCCCTCCCCCTTTATAGACATCGTGTCTGAGCAACAGCCATCACGCAGAGACAGCGCGCGACTGGATATATTGCGCCAGGAGTTGCTCTCCCCGGTGGTTTCCGTCGATGGCCATGCAGATTTGTTGCAGGGACTAATCAAGAACACAGACTGTCTGGCCGACCTGGAAAAGATCAAAACCGCGGCAACCCAGACACGCACATTGGTCGCCGCGATGCTGGCTGCGGAAACTGAAAACCTCGCCGAAACTCAACGGGACAACCAACGATCCGGATTCAGACACGACTTGAGGAATTCGGTGGGTGCTATTTCAGGTTACTCGGAGATCATCCTCGAGGAACTTGAAGATGCTGATGAACTCAGCGAGGACACCCGGGTTTATCTCGACCACCTGCAGACCGATTCCAACAAGTTGCTGGATATGCTCGATACACTCTTTCAGGATGACCACGAATCCGGTACAGACTCAGAGTCCGCCCTGGATTTGGACATCCATTCTGTGTTTGACAGTTTTGACCGCTCCGAAAAGGAAGACACCGAAACCATTACCGGGCGCATCCTGGTGGTAGACGACAACGAAAGTAATCGCAATTTGCTGTCCCACCAATTGCAACAGCAGGGGCACGAAGTCAGTACTGTAGCGTCAGGACGGCAAGCCCTGGACTTGATACCGGAGTCTGCACCGGACCTGATTCTGCTGGATTTATTCATGCCGGAAATGAATGGGTTCGATGTACTGCGGGAAATGCACCAGGACGAGGCCTTACGGGCAATTCCGGTCATTGTCATCACTGGATTGAGTGACAGGAGCGCCGCGGCCAAGTGCATTGAAGCGGGAGCCTTCGATATTCTGCTAAAACCCGTCAACCCGGTTTTGTTAAAGGCTCGTGTAGCCGGCTGCCTGGAACGTAAAGCATGGCATGACAAGGAGCAGGCCTACCAACAGGAACTGGAAAAAAGTTACACATTTATCCGCAAGGTTTTTGGCAGATATATATCGGACGAGGTGGTCCAGGAGATTCTGGAAGCCGATGATGGCATGCAACTCGGCGGCGGAAAGCAGCAAATAACCATCATCATGACCGATATCCGAGGCTTCAGCATGCTCAGCCAGGAACTGGATCCACAGGATTGCGTCAAGATGTTGAACAACTATTTTGGCGTCATGACGCCGCTTATCCAGAAATATGACGGCGTCATCAATGAATTTCTCGGGGACGCCATCCTGGCCATTTTCGGTGCCCCGGTCGTCAGCGACGACCACGCCCAACAGGCCGTGGCCTGTGCCATTGAAATGCAGCAGGCCATGGGTGAAGTCAACCGCAATCACCATACCTGGGGTTTGCCTTCAATCGAAGTGGGTATCGCAGTCAATACCGGTGAGGTGGTGGTAGGTAACATTGGCTCCGAGAACCGATCCAAGTACGGCATCGTTGGTCACCACGTCAACCTGACCGCACGAATCGAGTCATTTACCGTCGGTGGACAGGTGATGGTTTCCGAGTACACCGTAGCGGCACTGGGCTCACCGGTAACGGTGGCCACTTCCCTCGAGGTAGAAGCAAAAGGCATCAAGAATCGTGTCAAAATTCATGAGATTACCGGCATTGGAGCACCTTACAACCTGCGACTTGAACAGGATGAGCAAACCGTCCTGCAACTACAGCAACCGTTGCCAGTGACCTTCAACCTGCTATCCGGGAAAGCGATTGCAGACGAACAGGTCAACGGTACACTGACGGCCGTAGCCGTCGATATCGCACACCTGGAGACAGCATTTGAACTGGAAGTACTCAACAATCTGCGCATGCAACTACCGACTTTCGAGGCTTCGGAAGACGATCAGATTTTCAGCAAGGTAACCGGTGTTGTTGACGACACACCCGAGCAGAACAAGTACATTATCAAGTTAACATCAGCACCGCTTAGTGCCAGAGATTACATTCGCTCGCTGGCGGTCCTGCCCCAACAATAAGGAGGTAAAACATGGCCAAGATACTCATTGTTGAAGACAACGAAATGAACCGCGACATGCTCAGCCGCAGACTCAAACGAAAGGGTTTTGAGATTGAAGTTGCGGTTGATGGGCAACAGGGTGTGGAAATGGCATCGGCAACCATGCCTGATGTGGTTTTGATGGATATGAGTCTGCCGGTGAAAGACGGCTGGACAGCCACCCGCGAACTGAAAGCCAATGAGGCCACAGCGGGTTTGAAAATAATCTCACTGACAGCCCATGCCATGGATGGTGACCGGCAAAAAGCACTGGCGGCAGGCTGTGATGACTATGACACCAAACCAATTGATTTAAAACGTTTATTGGGAAAAATAAAAGCGCTTCTCTGACCCGAATAACTCACTAAAGCGGATGACAAAATGAATCTGAGTAAACGCATCGCACTGACTTCATCGGTGATCCTGGTTTTTTTCTTTTTTGCCGTGGTGGTATTTCTATGGTCCAGCAAGGTCAGTCGTGAGAAGGTCTCCAGTCTGCAATCGGTTATACGTACGCAGTACCTGGTCGGAGATATTTCGCAACAACTGACCGAACTCAATACCCGTCTGAAAGTGTATGACACGCTGGCCTCGGCCCAGAGTAAAACCGAGCTCACAGAAGATGAACAGAACAACCTGCTGACCAAGATCGTCAAGATCGCCGAGGCCCTGGCGTCACTGCGCGCAATCGCTGGCGACCATGTGACCGTTCAGCTGATCGGTGTGAAAACAGCCGGAGACATTATTACCCAGTGGAGTGCATTGATCAGTCGCGCAGAGGAGGTTGGACAACCGGTGCAGATTTATTCCATGGTCGCATTCGGCTCAGAATTCGACACTGCCCGAAGTCAGCTCGCTGAAGATGCCATTTCACTCAGGTCCCAGTCATCTGATCTGAACATGGAAATTGACGAAGTTGAAGCACTGACCTACCGCGTATCACTGGCGGTTTTTGTGATCTCGGCCTTGTCTGCACTGATTTTGATTACCTTGCTGATACGGTATACACAAAAGTCACTCTTGGCCCTGCGCCGCGGAACGAGAGAATGGAGCAATGGCAATCTGACCCACCGTATCGACGTCACCGGCAAAGGTGACCTCAGTGAGTTGGCTACCGCGTTCAACGACATGGCCGAAAAACTGGAAGCTTCCATGCAACAGGCACAGGAGGAGAAATTAAGAGCCGATAAGGCCAACCAGGCCAAAAGTGGTTTCCTCGCCAACATGAGTCATGAGCTGAGAACACCCATGAACGCCATTCTCGGCTACAGTGAAATGTTGCTGGAGGACATCGACGATGAAGTTGAACTGGATCTGGAAGAGGTTCAATCTGATCTGGGCAAAATCCATGCCGCCGGCAAACACCTGTTACAACTGATCAATGAAGTGCTGGACCTGTCAAAGGTTGAGTCCGGCAAGATGGGTCTTTACAACGAACAGGTGGATCTGGAGGAACTCGTCACCGATGTCGTCAGTACCGTTCAACCCCTGGTTGCCAATTACGAAAACACCCTCAAGACGGTTTTTGAACTAGACAATACACAGATTTGCACGGACATCACCAAGTTCCGGCAAATCCTGATGAACCTGCTTAGCAACGCGACCAAATTCACCAATAAAGGTACCATTACAGTCGCGGTAAACCGTTTCACGGAGAGTGAAACTGACACGATCAGCATTGCAATTACAGACACCGGCATCGGCATGACCGCTGAGCAGCTGGAAAAGGTATTCGAAGAATTTACCCAGGCTGACGATTCAACCACGCGTGAATTTGGTGGCACGGGACTTGGGTTGGCCATCTGCAAGAAATTCGCTGAATTGATGCATGGCCGAATCGAGGTTGAAAGCACCCCCGGTGAAGGCACCTGTTTCACTTTTGTCGTTCCTGCCCTAGCTGAAGATGACAAATCCGAAGAAAAACCGGAAAGCCAGGTGGAAACCAGCGAACAAGAAGAGCTTGAGGGACTGGCCACGGTATTGGTAGTGGATGATGACGAAGATTCACTGGAACTCTCAACGCGCATCCTTGCCAAGAATGGTTACTCGGTTATCACAGCCACCGGTGGTGCCGCCGGGATTGAGTTGGCCCTGGAACATCACCCGGACATCATCGTCCTCGATGTTATCATGCCAGAAATTGACGGATGGCAAGTCCTTGAAAAGTTACGAGAAAATCAGGAAACTGCCAATATTCCCATTATTATGCAATCCATGCTGAGCGAACGTGAGCTGGGCATGGCACTGGGCGCGGATGATTATCTGACCAAACCAGTAGACAAATCCGACCTGCCCAATGCCGTCAGAAAACTACTACCTGACCTGAATTTGGACAAGGGTGTGCTCATTATTGAAGAGGGCTCGAAACTTTTGGGTTTACTTGAAAAAGCAAGCGGCGATGAGCCCTTTGAAGTTCGACAAACTGCCGATCTTGAACAAGCCAGCCTATGGATGTCGGAACGTGAGTTCGACGTAATACTGGTCGGCCGACATTCAGAAATGGATGGCGTTTCCAAATTCATGGAACAGGTTGAAAGTACCGAGGAGCACAGCACTACACCCATGTTGCTACTGAATTCCCTACAGCTCAAATCAATGAATACGGATCAGCTACTGAGCTACATCCGCATACACCAAAGCCCCGAGGAGGCATAGGGTCCGAAAACAGACCCCAGGGTAGTGTTAACGTCTAATTACCCAGGGTAAGATTTTTCATTCTCTCCAGCGTTGCCGTCAATACCTGCTGTTCTTTAAGCAAAACATCACGCTCCGCAAGCAACGCATTGTATTGCCTTTGTCGTTCTGCCGTTTCTGCACTGGTTTTCGATTGCAGTTGCTCATACTCCGATTCTGCACCTACTGCCGCTGAAACCGCAGCCATCAACATATCGGTTTCCGAGCTGAATTTCCTGATTTTCCCCGGAATCACGCTGCTGGCAGCTATTAAAGCCATCTTTGCATTTTCCAGGCTGTGCCAGCTTTCATCGTTACCCAGGTAGATCAGCGCCTTCCCCAGGTGAGCCTGTCGACGGCGATTTGGGCTTGCAGAGTCATCAGATATTACCGCGTCGAAGCCACTGGCTGCAGCTTTGTAGCTGCCCGCATTAAAAATATCACTGGCACCCGCCAGACCACCGGCGGGTGCCGCCCTTTCGGTACTGTCTGCGCCGGGTGATTCACCCGGTGTAGTCGCGCATGCTACAAGACCCGCGCACACCAACATGACCGTTACCAGCCGAAAAACCTGCAACAGACTTGCAGCTATGCCAGGAGTGTCTGAAGTTATTCTCTTCGTATTCATGATGTTCTCTTATTGGCTGCGACTATGGGGTGAAGTATAAGACAATACCGACAGTTTTCCAGAGTTCGGTCTGGCACGATCCAGTCACTACCTGAGAGGATAACAAATAGTGTAGTGTATTTCCCATAGACACTGAATAAACACCGGGTCACCCCATTGGAGAAACTTGTTTGAACCTGCTTATTGTTTTTAATCCAAATGCGGCCTACGGCCGTTCGGTCAAAAAGCTGACGGCCATCAAAAAGGTGTTTGTAAACCTGGGCATCAAAACAGAATTCAAACCCACCACTCATCCGGGTCATGCGAGTGACCTTGTGGCGAAAACAGACTTGTCGGGCTTCGATGGGGTCATCGCCGCGGGCGGTGACGGAACCGTATTCGAGGTTCTCAATGGTCTTTACCAACACCCGAAACCGACGCGAATTCCCCTGGGGCTGCTACCGATTGGCACTGGCAATGCCTTCGCCCGGGATTTGGGGTTGCAGCCTGGGGACTGGTCCGCAGCCATTGACTTGCTGCAACGGGCCCAGATCCGAAAGGTGGATGTTGGTCATGTGGCCGCGAAAGACTGTGAGTACTACTTTCTTAATATCGTTGGGATGGGTCTTGCGGTAGATGCGGGCTTAACGGCCAAAAAGCTCAAATTCATTGGTAATACGGCCTACACCCTGGCCACTCTGTGGCAGACCCTGAAGCTTAAAACCTATCCACTTGAGATAGAAATTGACTCGGTAAAAGTACATAAAAGCGCTTTACTATTCACGATATCAAATACACGATTTACTGGCACACATTTTAAGATTGCCCCTGGTGCGGTTATTGACGACGGGCTGCTGGACCTGACACGGGTAGACAAGTTACCCCGTCACCGGCTGCTTAAACTGTTTCCAACCATCTACGCCGGCAGTCACGTCGAACACGCCGAGGTATCTGTTTACCAGGCCAAGCGTATCAACGTACGCGCTCCCACCGGCATGCTCATGGGACCGGATGGTGAATTCCGCGGCACCACACCGGCTGTAATTACCTGCAGACGACAGGACCTGGAGATTTTCGTCTGAGCAATATGCAGTGTACTGTCAGAAATCGCCTATCACATGCTGTTGTTGTGACAGACGTTTTCTCATAATACAGTTTGACCCATGCTGATTTCCGATAGTCACCAATTTATCTTCGTACGCATGCGCAAAGTCGCCAGCACCAGCCTGCAGGCAATTCTATCTCCTCTTTGTGTTCCAGTACCCAATGGCAGACTTTTACACATCAAAAGCCGAGTGCGGCTGGAGTGGGATTATCGTCGCTACGTATTCCGCACCCACGAGGACATTCTGGCAGCCAGACACCGCATGCCTAAGGAGAAATTTAACCGGTACTTCAAATTTGCTTTTGTGCGCAACCCCTGGGACCGACTGGTTTCCGAGTATGAGTTTATCCTTAGCCGGCCAGAACATGGACGCCACAAGCGGGTCAGACGACTGGGCAGCTTCAAAGCTTTTATACGCATGCAAATTCCACGACCTGATGCCTACCAGCTCAACATGCTGTGTGACAGACGTGGTCAGCTGTTGATGGATTTTGTTGGCAAGTTGGAGAACCTGCGTGGGACGTCACCCAACGACTGGCAATTCGTTTGTGATCGGATAGACATTGACCACCAGCATTTGCCCCGCAAAAATATAATGCCACCCAGGCACTATCAGGATTACTACGACCAAAACAGTGTACAACTGGTAGCCAAACACTGGGCCAGGGAAATCGACCTGTTTGAGTACGCGTTTGATCATAAATAATTCCCTTCTAGTGGCGCCGTGCCGGTAAGGACAGGTAGGACCGACGAGCTTACTCGTCGGGAATCTATCAGCTTCGAATAAAACACCGGCAGAACCAGGTGGTGGTTCTATGGGGATGGGGTTCCCGATGAGCTTGCTCATCGGTCCTACGGGTCCTGCAGGTCCTACCAGGCATGGGCATTTGCAGCTTGCCAGTCGGGCTTCCAATTGTCCGGCAACCCGGCATCCGTCAACAAACAGCCTTCCCCGATTGTCGGATACATTTCTGCATAGTGCTTGACAACGGTGCCGCCAACCCGGTGAAGAATGTGCTGTGGGCCAAGCGCTTCGAGTTTCTCAAGCCCGGCAGCAGCGAGCACTTCCAGGAGGTTCTCTATCATGGCTTTATGGTAGTTGAAGACCCGCTTACCCTTGTCTTCGATGTCCAATGCCCTGTAGCGTGCCGGGTCCTGGGTGGCAATACCCGTGGGACACATGTCGGTATTGCAACTGCGTGATTGAATACAACCCAGTGCAAACATCATGGCGCGTGCAGAGTTGACGGTATCCGCACCCAATGCCAACAACCTGATGACGTGAAAAGCAGAAAACGCCTTGCCGGCCGCTATCAGGCGAACATTCCGGCGCAGGCCAATCCCCGTCAACGCACGATTGACGAAAACCAGGGCGTCACGCAAGGGTGTTCCAACTGAATTGGTTAGCTCAACGGGTGCCGCCCCGGTGCCCCCTTCCGAGCCATCAATGGTAATGAAATCAGGTGTAATGCCGGTTTCCAACATGGCTTTACAAATCGCCAGGAATTCCGCCCTCCTGCCAATGCACAACTTGAAACCAACCGGCTTGCCACCCGACAACTCACGCAAGCGAGCCACGAACCGGAGCAATCCAACAGGCGTGTCAAACGCACTGTGCGCGGGTGGAGAAACCACGTCCTGACCCATCGGCACATTCCGGATGGTGGCGATTTCCGAACTCAGCTTGGCCGCAGGCAGTATGCCGCCATGCCCAGGCTTGGCGCCTTGAGACAACTTGATTTCGATCATTTTCACCACCGGCAGACAAGCCGTATCCGCGAACTTGCCGGCGTCAAACGCACCGTCTTCACTACGACAGCCAAAATAGCCCGTGCCCACCTGCCAGATGATGTCAGCGCCATGCTCCAGATGGTAAGGACTCAGTCCTCCTTCACCGGTGTTGTGCGCAAAGCCACCCATTTTCGCACCCTTGTTCAAGGCCAGAATGGCATGCTTACTCAAGGCACCAAAACTCATGGCGGATATGTTCAACGGCGAGGCCGCATATGGCTTTGCACAGGATCCTTCGCCAAACATGACCCGCGGATTGTGGTCGGTGATCCGGGCAGGTGTCAGTGAATGCTCCATCCATTCACAACCATCACGATAGACGTCGAATATCGTGCCGAAAGGCCGCGTATCCCGTACCCCTTTCGCGCGTTGATAGATCAGGGAACGAAACTCGCGCTCGACCGGTCTGCCATCGACGTCTGACTCAACAAAATACTGTTGAATTTCCCTACGCACAGACTCAAACATGTAACGGAAATGGCCAATGACCGGATACAGACGCAGCACGGTGTGCCGGCGCTGAAGCATGTCGTAAACCCCCAGCGCGATAACCAAAGTCACAGGTACAAAAAGCCATTGAGCCCCGGACCAGTAGACCGACCAGGCAGAGAGCAGCAGTACCACTGCAACACTCAGTAAGATGAATCCTTGTTTTACAGACATGGCGCTTCACTCCCGTGTAATCTGCGACAGGTTAAAACCCGCGTCAGAACAGAACCAACTCCTGGACAAGATCGTGGTTCCAGACCATTCCTTACAGTGGATTACGCACTTTCTACCGTCGGTTGGGTTAAAATCACCTGGCAAGAACATAACACACAATCACGGGCAAAAAAGATGTCGAATTACGCCGCCATTACCGGTTGGGGAAAGTGTCTCCCCCCAACGGTTTTGACTAATGACCAGATAGCCACTGTCATTGATACTTCAGATGAGTGGATAAGAACACGTAGCGGCATCAGTGAGCGAAGGGTCTCCCATGTACCTGGAAGTGACCTCGCGACCGTGGCCGGGAAACGCGCGCTGGCCGCAGCCGGTGTCGATGCACAAGACCTGGATCTGCTGATTGTTGCGACCTGTACACCCGATACGGTTATTCCCAGTACAGCCGCCCATGTGCAACGTAAAACGGGTGCACGCAATGCCGCTGTATTTGACCTCAACGCCGGATGTAGCGGTTTTTTATACAGTCTGACAGTGGCCACTTCCATGATCCGCTCCGGCGTCTACAAAAAGGCCCTTGTAATCGGTTCTGAACGCATCACCTGGTTTTTGAACTGGTCCATGCGTGACACCGCCGTGTTGTTCGGCGATGGCGCTGGTGCGGTGGTGGTGGAGCCATCTGCGGAAAAGTCCGGTCTGTTGTTTTCACACCTGGCTTGTGAGGGCGATGCCGCCGAAATACTGCAGATCCCGAATTTTGGTACGGCTGGGAATCGGTTTGTGGATGATTATGGCATCTTCAATGTTCAGTTTGACGGCCGCGAAATTTTCCGCCGGGCTGTGAAAGGAATGGCCCTTGAGACCAGAATCGTACTGGGCGAATTGGGCTTGAGCGATGATGATATTGATATGATCATCCCCCATCAGGCGAACCAACGTATTATCGAATCACTGGCAAAGCACCTGTCGGTCGACATGGCGAAGGTTGAAATGAATATTCAACGCTACGGCAACACTTCGGCAGCATCAATTCCGGTAGCGATGGTCGAGGCGTTGGAGGCAGGACGTATTAACCCGGGTGACAATTTGCTACTCGCCGCTTTCGGCGCAGGACTGACACGTGCTGCCGGCTTGATTCACTGGGGCGAACGAACAACCCCACTGGGCATTAGCGAGGCCGAATTACCGGCCTGCAAACAAACGGCATTGGAAATCCTCCGCGAAGCCATTGAACACACACAGTGATTGAGTAACGGCGTAACTGGTCAGTTTTTTTTGTATGGCAAATAGGTTTTAGCCTGCTTTTTATAGTCATCCGTTCGGCGTTTTTCCAGACGCAAAAAATCAGCGACGGCCGCATGAAACCGGGGATCGGCCAGCCAATGATAAGAGACGGTTTTAAACGGCTCAAATCCACGCATCAGTTTGTGCTCTCCCTGAGTACCCGGATCAAAAACAGCAAGACCTTTTTCAATGCAATACTCAATGCCCTGGTAAAAACAGGCTTCAAAATGCAGACATGAGATGTCCTGCAGTGCGCCCCAGTAACGGCCATACAAGCTGTTGCTGTCAAACAAGAACAATGCGGCGGCCACGATTTCACCCTCACGTCGCGCTATCACCAGCATCAACCGTTCAGTCATGGTAGCTCGCAGTCGATCAAAAAAACGACGGTTCAAATAACCATCATGGCCACTGCGTTTCCGGTAGGTGTTGATGTAACACTGGTAAAAGCCCCGCCATTCCTCGTCACTGATTTCCTGACCGGTTTTTCTTTGCAAGCTCACACCCTGCTCCGCTATCAGGCGTCTTTCTCGCTTGAGGTTCTTGCGTCGGGCCGATCTTAATGTGGCCAAAAAATCATCAAAACTGCAGTAATCGTGATTGTGCCAGTGAAACTGCACCGCTTCGCGACGCAAAATCGCTGTCTCATCCTGGTCCTCAACCACAGTCTGTTGCAGACTTGCCCCTGCGAACAACAAATGCCAACTTGAATAACCACCCGCCTCCGCCAGTTGCATGACCTTATCCCTTAGTTCTGGCCAGACCTCACCGGGCTTTACATCCCGGGCCAGCCCCAACCTTGGCCCGGCAACCGGTGTAAATGGAATTGAACTGACCAGCTTTGGGTAGTAATCCAATCCATGCCGTTCATACGCCTCGGCCCATCCCCAATCAAAAACGAACTCTCCGTATGAGTGGCTTTTGATATACAGCGGCAAGGCAGCGACAGCCTTGCCGTCTTCCATCAACAATAGGTGTTGGGGTTGCCAGCCGGTCCTGGCACTGACACATCCGCTTTGCTCCAGCGCCAACAGGTAGGCATGCTGTGCGAACGGATTATCACTGCAAAACAGATCATTCCAGAGTGAGGCAGGGATATCAGCGATGGCGTTGTAATACTTACAATGCATAATCGGCATAGTGCACCATGGTGCAAGAGAATCACAATGATTCCGCAGGTCTGACCGGCTTGCCGGCTGGGAATTGATGGGCGTGAAGGGAGGGTTCCCGATGAGCAAGCTCATCGGTCCTACAGGTCCTACTTTACGCCGTGCATGCCTTTGCGTACGAATGGAACCACTGCGAAGGCAATTGCTGCGGCGATGATACCGATCCAGAACATCATCATGAACATATCCCCATAACGTGCCGCCGCCATCGCCACATCCAGTGTTTCACCCTCGGGAACATCCATCGCAGTCAACTCACCAAACTTGGCGGCCAGCACTTCTGAGTAGGCCGTCGCCAGGAACCAGGCACCCATCATTACACTGACCACACGCGGCACCGATAACTGCGTGACGGCACTGAGTCCAATGGGTGAAATGCTCAACTCACCGAACTCAAGCACCGCGTAGGCCAGTACCAACCACCAGACACTTGCCACGCCATTGATACCGGCAAGGTGGGCCGCGTACGCCAGCGGCAAAAATGCAATACCGCCAAGCAACAATCCAATTGCGCTTTTTGCCGGTTTGCTGGGATTCTTACCGCGCTTGTCCAACCATGGCCACAACCAGGTGAAGAACGGGGTTAGTGCGACGATGAAGAAGGCACCCAGGAAAGTCAACGAACCGGCTGTTTGTTGTACAAAAGCCATATCGCGAATGAAGGCCGCAATCATCAGCACAGCAACCGTTCCGATCAGTATTTCACCCAGTCTCTGTCGGTCTTGACCCGCAAGTTTCAGGGCCATCAGCATGGCCAGCGGACTGAGCGCAAGCGGCACAATGGTCCAGGGGACCACCGCCTCAGTCGTAGAAGCTGAAATACTGAACAGATCCTTGGTGAGCAAGCGGTCAGTAAACGCTACCCAGGAGCCATAAGTCTGCTCATACAGGATGAAAAACACCAGCGCCATGAGGATCAGCACGACCAGGCTGATCATTTGCTGCCGCTCAACCCGATTGCATTGCTTGACCAGGAACCAGATAAACCAGGTCACCAGCACTGTTGACATGATGTGCATGGCTCCGGTCACCGTCCAGGTGTTCTGCATCAACTGCCAGATCACTCCGACACCCAGCAACGAGCCCGCATAAATGACCCACTCACGGCTAAGCGGCCCCAAAACTTTTTCCCGCAGTGATTCGGGATTCCTGGGCTCTGCGTGACCGTGCAGATATTTCTGTCCGGTTAGAAATACTGTGAGACCCAGCAACATCCCTATTCCCGCTGCACCAAAGCCATACTTCCAGCCAAAGGTTTCGCCCAGGTAACCACAAATCAAACTGGCAAACAGCGCACCCACGTTGATACCGGCGTAAAAAATGGTAAAACCCGAGTCCCTGCGTGGATCATTTTGCGGGTATAACTTACCAACGATCGTGGAAATATTTGGCTTGAGAAATCCGACACCGCCAATAATCAGTGCCAGGGAAAAATAGAACACCTGCAATGCAGCGTCATCTCGCTGGACGACGCCATCCACCAGACGCGCCTGTTCGCCCTCGAAAGCCATGCCAAAATGTCCCAGGCAAAGCAATACGCCCCCTGCTACCACGGCCTTGCGCATTCCCAGCCAGCGATCCGCCAGCATGCCACCGATCACGGGCATGGCATAAACCATGCCTCCGTAAGCACCTAACAGCTGGTAGCTGGGCGCATCACCGAACAGATGGTACTTAATCAGGTAGAGAAACAGGAGGGCTTTCATTCCATAAAAAGAAAACCGCTCCCACATTTCAGTGAAAAAGCAAATATAGAGACCTTTTGGTTGTCCCCAAAACTCTTCACCGGGGTGAAAACTCGTCGTGTTGTCGGCTGTATTCATAATTTCGATCGACTTGTTGGGCATTGGTGCGCTCCAGAATCCTGTTAAACGCAGCCAGAGTCAAATGCTTTGTGAGATTTAGCCGAACCCCCGCTTACCGGTTAACGTTAAAAGCTGTAATTTCGGGAATTCCGACACAGGCATGCGTTAAAATAGGCCGGTATCTGACCCATCATCTAAAGGAACACACATGAAAACCGAAGCTACGATTGTTGCCATCACCGGTGCCGGTGGCGGTCTGGGTGGAGCCATGGCAAAGCGCCTGGCGGCCCAGGGAGCAAAACTTGCACTGCTGGACTACGACAGGGCCGCGTTGGAGACACTAAAAGCATCACCCGAACTGGCAACCGCTGAGTGCCTGATAATCGCCTGTGATGTGAGCAACGAAGACGCCGTTGACCAGGCTTTCACGGAAATTTGCGGGCATTTCGGTGGCCTGGATGTACTCATCAATAACGCCGGTATCACCCGCGATGCCCTGATGATCAAGGTTAAAGACGGCGAACTGGTCTCAAGAATGTCACTGGAAAACTGGAACGCGGTAATCGACGTCAACCTGACCGGTGTTTTTTTGTGCGGCCGAGCCGCTGCCGAGCGCATGGCCTTGGCTGATGGCCCTGGTCTGATCATCAATATTTCCAGCATTTCCCGCAGCGGCAATATGGGCCAGAGCAACTACTCTGCTACCAAGGCAGCGGTTGCCGCAATGGCAGTGACCTGGGCCAAGGAATTGGCACGCTACGACATCCGCGTAAATGCCATCTCCCCGGGCTTTATCGGCACCGAAATGGTCAGGGCAATGAAGCCAGAAGCACTGGCCAAACTGCGGGCCATGATACCGGCCGGTCGGATCGGCGAACCGGACGAGATTGCACATACCGTGCAATATATTATTGAAAATGACTTTGTGAATGGCAGGAATATGGAGGTAGACGGCGGGATGCGTCTATAGGACTATCGGCTAATTTACCCTCCAATTAATCAATCAAGCCAAAGCGTGGCGAGCTTGTGCGTTCTATGGTTATTTTTTCGCTCGGTGCAAGGACTTGTGCTTCTCCGCTGGCCACCAGCTTGTCATTCTGGTTGAGAACCTTGCAGTCCAGGGTAACAAAGCCCTTGTCATCGCGTTTGCCGGTTACTTCCAGATGTACAGTTATCCGGTCCCCGATTTTGACCGGTCGGGTGAAACGTAAGGTTTGCCCCAGGTACACCGTGCCGGGTCCGGGCAACTCCATGGCCAGCGCCGCGGAAATGATGGCCCCCGTCAGCATACCGTGGGCGATACGTTCACCAAATATAGTACCCGCTGCATAACTTTCATCCAGATGTACCGGATTGACATCACCGGACAAGGCAGAAAAGAGAGAGACATCCTGCTCCCCAACCTGCTTGTTGAAGCTGGCAGTTTGACCGATGCTTATCTCGTCGTAGGTAAAATTACTTACGTTGCTCATTGTTCAGTTCCTGCTTCTGTTGGCTGCTAGTATGACACCATCAGTGCTTGATTGACCCCTGCAGTCAGCATCAGCAAACCGGGCACTTGTTTCACTGCACATCCTGCAACACAAACGAAACTCATGGGGCAGTCAACCTCCGCAGCCAGTTCGTAAGTACCTCCATCTGCGCACCAGTTCGCCAGCGGTAGTCCTCGCCCGTATAACCCCACCAATCCCAACAGGCAAAGGGATTGTTTGCGGCAGGTGCGACTTGTGGGAATGCCAGAACAATATCGTTGGCCTCGGCCCAGCGCAAGTAACCGCTTTGTTCAATAAATACGCTGTCGACTTGGACCGTCGACTGGGCGCAACCATGTAGTACGAAGTGCGCTTTGCAGAGTTTTTCAGTTTGTCTACAGGCCGTAGGGACAAACAAGTAGGCGGTCTCAGCCAGTCCCGCCTCAGCTGCTCCAGCCAGGAGTGTTTTGGTCAGTTCTGCTGTGGGCTCTGTAAGGGGTGCCTCAAGCTCACCATACAAATGATTAAGCAGCTCGCCGGCTGCATCGTAATCGCAATCCCCAATAAAAGGAGCCTCGCTAACCGTGCATTCACTACCCTGGTCCCGGGTCGGAAAATGATGTGCAGCCCCAATTTCGTTCACATACCGGATATTTTTGACCGGCATGAACTCACCGTATAGCGCAACTATTGTGTCACTCAACTCGCCGGCAACGACATTATCCAGCGTGCCGTGGAATACCCATACATGGTCATCCGCCAGGGTTGCCGTCTCCCCCAGTTTGCCATCCCCTACCGCCATATTTATTTCACTCACAAACTGGGCCAGCGGTAAGGCACCTTTTACACTACCCATACATCGGGTCATGGCGGTGGCAAGGGATCCTCCAGCACAACCAAATGGACCCCCGGCGATAATTCCCACCCCGGAAAATAGGTCAGGATAGGCAATGTGCAACTGGTGGGCCATTTGACCGCCAGCCGAAACACCTGAGACTGTGACCTGAGTCGGGTCAATTCTCAGATGATGTGGTTGACCGGCAAAGGCGGCTGAGCCAATCAAAAAAGCGAAGCTAAGTAACAGTCTACGCATGACCTTATCTCCTGATAAATTTCTTTAAACCATTCATGGACCCAACATCACCGGTGTAAACCAAAGCACGTCCCCGGGTTATGACCCGGCCGTCTGCGCCCCGACAGATTGTGGATAAATCCGCCAGTTGCTTGTCCGGTCTCAGCCTTGTGATTTCCACCCCCGCTGTAAGCAACTCGCCTACTCGGGCATCGCGCAAGAAACGCGTTTCCTGCTTGAGGTACATCGTACCCCTACCAGGCAGTTTCACACCCAGCAAAGAGGAGAACAGGGCGCCTATGAGTGGCTCAGGCACACTTTCGTCCGGTACCGCGTAATTACTCAGTCGGGCGTACTCACGTAAATCGTCGCTGGTGAAAGTTCGGGAGACCTCCGCGCGGTTGCCGACCTTCATTTAACGACCCTGCATTGGCCCTGGCAGGTCACCACGCTATCCGCGATGCGCTTAACTTCCAGCTTGCATTCCATTAGCCCTTTTTTGCCTTCATGGTCCCTGCCGACCACCGCAACCGCGAAACGCATCGCATCACCAGCAAACGTCGGGGCTGGAAACATAACCGACTGATCAGTCAGTCGACCATCAGGTATCAATTTCTCGATCAGCCCCCGCAACACGCTGCACAGCAGCAAACCATGTGCCACAGTGCGGCCGAACCGGGTATCTCTGGAAAACCCGGGGTCGACGTGAATCGGGTTGTCATCGCCACTGAGCCGTGCGAAACAATCAAAATCTGCCTGACTGAAGCTCCGCACCACACTGGTCTGCAGACCCTGGGTCATGTTGAACTACCATTTGGGTCGGGTAACAGGTGTTTCTGCACCTTGCCTGCCGCGGTACGTGGAAAATCATCCAATGGAATGTATTGTCTAGGCACTTTGTAGGATGCAAGGCGTTGTCTGCAGAAGGTCGAAAGCTCTGAGTCGGGCGGGAGATTGTGCCCAGGCTGCACCACCAAGAAGGCACAACCAACCTCACCCCATTTTTTATTGGCCACACCGACAACAGCCGCCTCCAGTATGTCCGGATGATCGGCTAGTTGGCCTTCAACCTCTGCGGCATACACGTTTTCACCACCGGATATGTACATGTCTTTGAGTCGGCCGACGATGTAATAATAGCCATCCTCATCCTGACGTCCTAGATCACCGCTACGCAACCACCCATCAGTCGTCATCGTCTCGGCGGTTGCTTCCTGGTTCTGGAAATAGCCCGGCGTGATTCCGAGGCCCGAAAACCACAGTTCACCGGTCTCACCGCGCTGAACGTCTTGGCCCTCCTGATCCACCAGGCGCACAGACGCCAGCAGTTGGGGCTTGCCCACCGAGCCGATTTTAAGCGCGGCACTTGCCTGGTCCATCAGAAACACCGTGGGCCCGGTTTCGGTCATACCCATGCCATTGAGGACCGTCGCGCCACGGGACGAAAAATGCTGTTGCAGTTTGTCGGGCATCGGTGCACCGCCACAACCCCAGCAACGCACCCGCGAAAGATCCAGTTCATCAAAACGTGGGTGCAGACTTATTGCCTGGTAAATCGCCGGCACCCCAAAAAACGTGTCCAAATCGCCCATTTCCAGCAGTTCAACGGTCAACTCCAGGTCAAAACCTGGAGTGACCAGTGTCCGCGCGCCCATGATTAGTGCAGGCAGGGTCGTCAGGTTGATACCACCGGTGTGGAACAACGGCAGGTAATTCAGACTCGTATCATCTGCACGCAGGTCCATCGCCTGGGCAATATTGATGTAGTTTGCCATCGCCATACCATAGGTCTGAATGACAGCCTTGGGTTTACCCGTGGTTCCAGAGGTGTACAACAGGTACCAGGTTTCATCCGACGGCCAGACTGCACGACCCTGTTTGGGTTCCTGGGCGTCTCGTCGTGTACGAAACCCTGAGCCACCGGAATCATCCAGTCCAAGGTGGATCAACTGTCTCGCCGTAAGACCAGCTGCGGCCTCTGCGTCTTCGGCTCCGAAAATGAGCCACCCCGCCCCGCAATCTGCAAGCAACAGTTCCAGTTCCTTGCACGGCATTCGCCAATTCAGGGGAACCAGAATGGCGGCCAGCCGCGCACAGGCGAACAACAATTCAAAAAACTCAATCCGGTTTCTGCACAACACCGCCACACGGTCGCCCTGCCCCACACCCAGCCCGGTCAGCAGCGCAACGGTCTGCCCGGTGCGTAAATTCAGCTCATCATAGTTGACCTGTACTCCAAGGTTGATGTCTTCCATGGCAACACGCTCTGGCCCCAGATCAGCACGCCTGGCCAGGATATCGAAGATTGGAAAACTCATCAGTTTTTCCCCGACACGATCCCGCTGATAGAGATTTTGTCCATCGATTCAAGGTAGGTTTGGAACGCCCTGTTGAAGTCATCCTGGTGGGACAGGAATGGGACATGACCTGAACCCTTGACGGCGACCTCCTGGTAAGAGCCCCCAAGCCTGGTGTAGTCATCAAGGACCGTTCGAATTTGCTCCATCATTGGCTGTGGTGGATATTCTTCTGCACCCGGGAAGCCAGGAAGACGCCCGGTCGGACCCCAGGTTCCCGGGTCTGAAGTCGCGCTGTTTGAGACCGCCACGTCATCGGCACCATAAATCCAGAGTACCTTTCTTTTCGATTCAGCTGCGAGGATTCGCTCAACGAGGTTGCCGATATACTTGGGCGACAGCGCATTCAAATGGCCCCATTTGCCGGGGGCAACATAAGGCCAGTTGGGAGAAATTACTTTGTCTCCCGGAATACCCTTGTCTCCCAGTTGGATCTGAAACATGGCGTCCAGTAAAGCTTCTTCACGCTCCGGGATAAACGGTGGACCCCACACCAGTAGCCGAAGAGCCGAACGCGGGCTGAAAGCTGAGTCCGTGGACCGGTTTCCCTCCAGCAGACCCTGGTACAGAACCGGGTTCGCCAGTCCGCCACCCGAACCGGCATAGTCACTGTATGTCGGCGTGCCATGTACGTCTTTAGTTCCGCCGAAACCGTACGGAGATCCGGGGCCGGCAAGCGTCACCGAAATCAGACGCTCGGGCGTGTCAGCCATCATCCACCAGGCGACCAACCCACCAAGCGAGTTACCCACGAGGTGGAACCTGCTGTATCCGAGGTAATCCATGAGTGCGATTGCGTCAGCGACGAAATCTCCCATACCATTCTGCGCATTGATCTTCACGTCGGAATCTGCTTCACCCAGGCCACGCTGATCGGGAGCAATCGCCCGGTATTTTAGTGGCAGGGCAAGCATGGTTTCTTCCCACCAGGTGGCAGAGGAAAAGTTGCCATGAATAAACAACACAGGAATACCTTCTTCAGGGCCGGAGAAAAGGACCCTGGTGGTTAAGCGGCCTGTCGTTACCGTGCGCGCAGTAACCCCGACGAGTGTTGGAATGCCCATGGTCTATTTCGCTGTACCCCACTGGACGACGGCCCCAGCCCAGACGTAACCGATGCCCGCAGCAACAATGACCATTGTGTCACCCGGTTTGAGACGGCCTTGTTCGATACCAGCTTCAATGTTGATGATTGCATCCTGTTCCCCAATATGCCCGATACTTGACATGTAAACGCTCTGCTCCTCGGTTAGCCCCAGGTGTCCAAGCATCTCGCGATGGGCTGATGGTTTGACCAGTGACATGTTGTAAAAGTCGACATCTGCTCGTGTGTACGACCTCCCATCGCTCTTGGTACCCGACTTCCGGAGAGAGATGTCAACACACGCCAGCCAGTTTTTGATCGAAACTTCCCCGAGACGCGTCTTCATTGCCTCAGGTTCCACAAGCCTGAATTTGAACCCTCCGCTACCCACAGCATTGTCCGTGGGATGTTGGATAGTTCCGCTGGCGGGTACGATCACATGCCGACTCATCGAACCATCCGCAATCAGATGCGTGCCCAGTACCTGGTTCTCGGGCCAATCACGTTTCACGATCATCGCCCCGGCACCGGCCCCGATATTAAACAGGAAAGATGTGTCCACGTCAGTGAAGTCGATGAAATGCGAGGTTGCGTACCCACCCCCTATTAGGATCGTATTGATCTTCGGATCGTCAGCCATCAGGCTCCTGGCAAGTTTCATCGCCGCAACGGTCGTCGCACATCGGGTATGAACGTCGATACCCCATGCGTCCCTGGCACCGATCTCGTAGGCCAGGTCAATGGCGGTTGTCCACAGCAGGTATTCACGCCACTCCTCGGTTGTGCCTATGACAACATCAATATCCAGTGGGTCAATACCTGCTTTATCGATCGCTTTGCGCGCCGCATGTACAGCCATCTCATTTGGGTGGATTTTTGGATCGGCGATGAATTTGCGCTCAATACCGAGTTTTTCTTTGACCACCCATTCGGGAAGTCCACTTTGTTCGGCGATCTCTTTCGCGGTGACATAAGTGTCCGGGAAGAATGTACCAGTTGAGACTATGCCCATGCTTGTCATGCAGTTTCCTTCAACGACTCGAAGCGCTCATTAATTTTCAGTTGCTTTGTTGAGGTCTGATTCCGTTGGCGATCAGGTCTGCCACTGTTTCAGCAATCCTGGACACGGGAACGCTCTCGTCCCACTCTGCATGCTTCATGCCCAGAATTACCGCTATTCCCATGATAGCCCAGGACCATGTCTCATAATCCCCCTCACGTATATCACCTTCTTCACCAGCCTTCTTGAGATTATGCTGATAGGCTTGGGCAAAACCCATATAGTGCTCACGAAAGGCATCATTGGCCACGAACTCAGCTTCCGAAATGATACGGTAAATGCCCTTGTGCTGGCGGGCGAACTCGATATACGCCTCCAGACCCTTGCGTTCTGCCGCCATCCGGTTGGGGGCATCGGCTATTCGCTCTGCGATCCAGCTTCGCGTGTGGTGGCTCATATAAGAGACCAGCGCCTGGAAAATCTCCTCTTTACTTTCGAAGTAGGTATAAAAGGTACCCAGCGCCACACCCGCCCGATACGTGATCCCGCTGACGCCAGCTTCATGGAACCCTTTTTCGCCGAACTCGATTTCCGCCGCCTGTAGCAGTTTCTCTTTTGTACGTCTGCCACGCGCCGTCTTAGGTAGTTTATTATTAGTTGAAACTTGATTCATGTTTCATAATGTTGCATGATTTGACTCCAATGGCAAGTATTGTCCACCGGAGCGGCGGACAAAGTAACAGCACAGGATAGTTCAACTGCCAGTACAGAGTAGCGTAAATTTCAGGAGAATGAAGTGTATACAGCAATGAAAATATTGTTTTTATTCGGTCTGTTGGCCATCGTTACCGCCCCGTTGCCAGTGGCAGCGCAGGGCAATGACGGTGATGAAGAGTCTATCAGGATTATAGAAGAAGTTATGGTAACCGCAAGACGCAGGGATGAATCCATACAAGACGTCCCACTCTCCATTACCACCTTCACGGGCGACCAGTTGGAACGCATTGGCGCGGCAGATATCGTCGCCGTTGCGCAGTCAACCCCAAACGTGACGCTGGAAGTCTCACGCGGAACCAATACGACCCTTACCGCATTTATTCGTGGGGTCGGCCAACAAGATCCGGTCGCCGGATTTGAGGCCGGTGTCGGAATTTATCTTGATGATGTCTACCTGAACCGACCACAGGCGGCGGTACTTGATATATATGACGTGAACCGTATTGAGGTCCTCAGGGGACCACAAGGCACACTCTATGGTCGCAACACCATAGGTGGTGCAATCAAGTACGTTACCAACAATCTCCCCAATGAAACCCGTGCAAAGGTACGGCTCTCCTACGGCACCGATAATCAACTGGATGCGGTATTTACAGCATCAGCTCCAATGTCTGACAACTTTCGAATTGGTGGATCTCTCGCCCGCCTGACCCGTGATGGTTTCGGTGACAATCTGAACATAGCCGGTGTTGAAAACTACAACAGGGATATCATCGGTGGCCGTGTCAGTATGGAGTGGGATGTTACGGATGCCTTTTCCCTCCGCTTTACGGGCGATTTTGTTCAGGACGATTCTGACCCACGCCAGGGACACCGTCTTACCGTGGGAAATGTATCGGGTGCCCCCATTCTGGGAAGCGTGTTTGATACACGCTCAGGTCTGAACAGCCCGACCCAGGAGGTAGAAGCTTCTGGTGGCTCTCTGGTAGCCACGTGGCGCGTCAACGAGCAATTTACCGTCAAAAATATACTGGCGTATCGTGAGGACCAGACCTCTACCCCAATTGATTTTGACAGCTTGCCCGCAGTGGATCTGGATGTACCGGCCATCTATGAGAATGAGCAGTTCTCAGAAGAGCTGCAAATTCTGTACGAAAACGACCGTCTGGCAGGGATCGTTGGGATTTACGTGCTCGACGCCAACGCATTTGATACCTTTGATGTTATCCTCGATCAATTGGGCAATGTGATTGGATTACCCGGTCTTAATGCCAACACCTTTGGAGACGTAGACACCAAGAGCTGGTCGATCTTTGCGGATTTCAGTTATGACGTGTCGGACACGATTAGCGTATCGCTGGGCGGACGCTATACCACGGATGAGCGAACCTCCCGCGTGTTGCGAACGACTTACATCGGTGGGGCGTCTCCTGCTTTGGGTGGCACGGGAATTCCTATTGCGGTGACTTCCGATTTCTTCGGCCAAAGCGAGTTCAAAGAGTTTACCCCGCGAGCTTCAATCAGCTGGCAGCCAAATGAGACCCAACATTTATACCTGACTTACAGTGAAGGCTTCAAAGGTGGTGGGTTCGACCCACGCGGCCAGACCAGTGCAGCACCGGACCTGGACGGTGACGGCACGATTGGAGCAAACGACATCTTCAGTTTCATGGACTTTGCTCCGGAATTCGTCGATTCCTTTGAGCTTGGCTTGAGGTCTAGCTGGATGGACAACCGGGTCACCACGAGCCTGGCCTTTATCCTCTCGAATTACACCGACGTTCAGGTTCCGGGTTCGATTGGATACGACTCTACCGGCGACGGTAACAATGATTCCTTCATCGGTGTCACTTCCAATGCGGGCGACGCTGATATGACTGGTTTTGAGTTTGAAGGCATGGCCTTGCTCAACGACAATTTCTCCTTTAGCTGGGCGATTGGCTACCTGGACGCGGAATACAACGTGTTTATCGATGCTTTTGGTGTAAACGTGGCCGACGACCGGGTGTTCCAGAACACACCTGAATGGACCGCCAGCGGCACTTTGAGCTATGAGCAACCACTCAACCTGTTTGGCAAATCCGGCACCTTCGCGGCAATCACATCATTGTCTTACCGCGACAACACCAGTCAGTTCGAAACCCGTAACGAGTTTCTGGATCAGCCCAGCTATACACTTTGGGATCTAAGTCTGGTTTGGGAAACGAATGACGGGCGCTGGCGCGCGGGTTTGCACGGTAAGAACCTGTCGGACGAGGAGTATAAAGTGGCGGGGTATTTCTTCCCGGCATTGGGTCTTGAAGGCAATGTAACAGCATTTTACGGTAACCCACGGACGGTAACTGCGACGGTTGAATTCAGCTTCTGACCTATCCCGAACGGACGGCGGGTCCTTTACCCGCCGTTCGCTTCGCATTCTTGAAGTACAATCCCCAGATGACGCTTGAGCACAATTCCACGGGCAAACGCGCCTATGTCCTGTTTATTCTGGTCGTGGTCTACACCTTCAATTTCATTGACCGGCAGATCATCGGTATCCTCGCAGTACCAATCAAGGCAGATCTTGGGCTGACTGACACTGAGCTGGGATTGATGGGCGGGCTGGCATTTGCACTGTTTTACACCGGTCTCGGTATCCCCATCGCATTGCTCGCCGATCGCTTCAGCCGAACCTGGATTATGACGGCCGCACTGACCATCTGGAGTGCGATGACCGCTGCATCCGGGCTGGCCACAAATTTCTGGCAATTGTTCGCTGCCCGTCTGGGGGTTGGCATCGGTGAAGCCGGAGGTGTCGCACCGGCCTACTCACTGATCTCAGACTTCTTCCCACCCAGTCAACGTGCGCGGGCACTGGGTATCTATTCTTTTGGCATTCCTATTGGTAGTGCACTGGGTATTGTGTTTGGTGGCATCATCGCTACCCTGCTCGACTGGCGGATCGCTTTTTTTATCGTTGGCCTGGCGGGCGTCCTCATTGCACCACTGTTCAGACTGACCGTAAAAGAACCACCTCGTGGTGGATTTGACCGTCACCGGGAAAACACAAAACCACCGGGGTTAAAACAAATAGTCGTCAGTCTTTCGCGAAAGCCCAGCTTCTGGCTGGTGTCGGTGGGCGCATCCTGCTCTTCGATGATGGGCTATGGTTTGTTTTTCTGGTTACCCTCGTTTTTTGTCCGAAGTTACGAAATGACACTCCTGAGTGCCTCCCTGCATTACGGTGTCGTGCTATTGGTTGGGGGTCTCGCAGGTATCTGGGCAGGTGGCTGGTTTGGCGATCGATTCGGCCAAATGAGATATTCACGCTACGTCAACATTCCTGCACTCGCATTCATCAGTGCTGTCCCGTTCTATGTTCTGGCCATGCTGTCACCAACCCAGAGTCTGACCTTTCTGATTTTGTTGGTACCAACGGCACTGGGTCTGGTGTGGCTGGGACCAGTAATCTCGGTCATTCAACATCTGGTTCGACCCAATATGCGGGCCACGGCTTCGGCGATATTCCTGTTCATCAACAATCTGATCGGAATCGGGCTGGGTACCCTTGCCATCGGTGCATTATCCGACGCATTGCAAGCTGGTTACGGTGATGAGTCTCTGCGTTACTCGATTCTCGCGGGCACCGGATTCTACGTACTGGCGGCTGCATTGTTTTTCCTGGCTTCCCGGTGGATCGAACAGGATTGGGAAGGTTAGGCAATCCGCACTGGTGGAAATCTCACCAGCAATCCAAGAGAATTCGCGCCAACTGCGTGGATGAATCACCGAGGCGTTAAACCCGCGCACGTTCTGCTATCCTTGTCCTGGTATAGCGTACCATCCGGGTCGGACCGAAAAACCAATAAGAATGACAAAACGAAAACTCATTATTGATTGTGACCCGGGGCAGGACGACGCCGTCATGCTGTTACTGGCATTGTCCTCACCCGATGAACTGGACATTGTCGGTATTACTGCCGTTGCCGGCAACGTTCCCCTGGACCTGACGCAGCGAAATGCCCGCATAATATGTGAATTGGCGGGCAGAGTGGATGTGCCCGTTTATGCCGGTAGCAGCCAGCCATTGAAAAAACAGTTGGTCACGGCTGAAAACGTACACGGCAAAACCGGCATAGATGGTATCGACATTTTTCCACCCGGGGTCCCCTTGCAGGAGCAACACGCGGTTGATTTCATCGTCGAGATCCTGAGTAAAGCCGAAGATGATGCGGTTACCCTGGTGCCCACCGGTCCCCTGACCAACATCGCCCAGGCCATCATCAGGAAACCGGATATTCTGCCTAAAATCAAGGAGATTGTGTTGATGGGTGGCGCCATGCGCGAAGGTGGCAACACCACGCCCTGTGCCGAGTTTAATATCTATGTTGACCCTGATGCCGCCCAGACCATCATGCGCTGTTCCCGACCACTGACCATGGTACCGCTGGACGTGACCCACCAGGTATTGGTCACCCGTGAACGGCTGCAGCAATTTCGCCAGCTGGATTCAGCCGTAGGTGGTGCCATCGTTGGAATGCTGGAATTTTTTAACCGTTTTGACAGCGAGAAGTATGGTAGTGAAGGCGCCCCCCTGCACGATCCCTGCACCATTGCCTACCTGTTGGAGCCGGACTTGTTCAATGGCCGATTTTGCAATGTTGAGGTCGAGACCTCATCACCGTTGACCCACGGCCACACCGCGGTTGATTTCTGGGGAGTTACAGACCGTCCCGGCAATGCAAACTGGCTTTATCAAGTTGACGCTGATGGATTTTTCGCACTGCTGATAGAGCGATTGGGCGCGTGAGTGAGCCAGGGTGACCAAAAGCGCTACGATTGCCGTTGTAGGCTCAATTAATCTGGACCTCGTTGCCAGTGTCAAGTCGTTCCCACAACCCGGCGAGACCGTTACAAACGCAACCGTCGTACGCTGTCCGGGCGGCAAAGGCGCCAACCAGGCACTGGCGGCTCATCGGCTTGGGGCACAGGTCTTTATGGTGGGATGTGTCGGCAATGATCCGCTCGCCGGTGAAGCACTGCAAGCACTGACAAGCGAAGGAGTTAATCTGGATTATTGTTGTTCAATCGATGACGCTCCCACTGGCCTGGCAATGATAGTCGTCAATGCACTCGGTGAGAACCAGATCGTGGTCGCACCCGGAGCCAATGCGGCTTTTGGCCCGGGACAACTCAGTATGCCACCCGCTGATGCCGTCATTGCGCAACTGGAAGTGCCGATCAATACCGTTCTAAAAGCGGCATCAGCCAACCCCGGTTTTTTCTGTCTCAATGCTGCACCTGCCAGGACGGTACCCATGGAGTTACTGGATCAGGTTGACCTGCTCGTCGTAAATGAGATTGAAGCTCAAACACTTGGCCCGGACCTCGCCGTCTATGGCGGCCTGCTCGCCACCACCTACGGCAGCAAGGGTGCCCTGCTGAGTCGCAATGGCCAACAAATCGCCTGTGGCAAGCCACCAAAGGTGGATGTTGTGGATACAACTGGTGCTGGCGATGCCTTTACCGCTGCACTGACCGTCGGCCTGGTTAGCGGTCTCTCTCCTGAACAAGCCTTGCGACGCGCCTGTGTAGCTGGCGCCTTGACCGCCACCCGAATGGGCGCACAGTCATCGCCGACCAGTGCTGAATTGGAACGACTGGACGTGGTGTAGTGTATCGACTCTAGCTGTAGGACTGACCAGCTTGCTGGTCGGGAATTGTTCAGGTTATTACAGGATCCCGACGAATGAATTCGTCGGTCCTACATCCACCATGGCCCAGGCCGGTCTCTCGACCGGTTCCCGACGAATCAATTCGTCGGTCCTACTCAATACGTGTCGCAACAACTTTCTGAAACAAATCACCGAAGCGGCGCTCTTTGCGCCAGCTGTATTGGTCCGGTTGATCAGCGAAGTGCTTGATTTCATTCCGCCACAGACCCTTGGCAAAGGGCTCCAGCGTATCAAAGACAAGGCTCGTGATGAGTTTCAGGGGATGCCACCAGCGTGGTTTGTGATAGTCAACAAACACAGCCTTGCCACCCGGGGCCAGACGATTCAGAAACAGGTTGACCGCTTCGCGTTTGTGCACGTCAGGCAGCTCATGTAACAAAAAGTAGCAGCACACGACATCAAAAAGTTTATGGCCCATGTGCAGTACGTTGCCATGATGCACTGTTGCCTGTGGGTAGCGCTTAAGCTTGACCCGCGTATTGACCACCTGAATTTCGGCCACGTCGTATACATCCAGGGATCCTTGCGGACCAATATGTTCCGCCAGGCAGGCCGAGAAACTTCCATAAACACAAGCAGACTGCAAAACGCTCTGTCCCGGCTCTATTTCCATGAAGGCAGTTTTTTGCAAACGTTTGTGTTGCTGCCAGAGGATTGTTCTGACCACCACGTCACGATCAAGAAGCCTTACATTACGTGGATTGATATATGCCCAGTAATAGGTATCCTGCAAATAATCCGGAATCTCCGGCTGCGTTGCAACAAAAGCCTTGTGTGCCGACTCTGGCTGGATTTTAGTCCCGGGTACTGTTGTATCATGGAGCAGGCTCGCGGTTGTGCTTGTCGATACAAAATCATCCATTGTATTACCCTCAGTGGTGGTTGTTGCGATGACACTGATCATCGGTATTTTGTTGAATAACCTGACTCAAAACCTGTAGGAATTTTCGTAGCGGCATTGGCAAATCTTCCCAATCCATGCTGTCCATGGTGTTCTTGATCCCCAGGCCAAGCTCTGTATCACCTTCAATCCGGATCCGACGCTGAAAAAACAGGGTATCCGGATCGGCCTGTCTGATCGCCAACAAAATAAAATCCATGCTTTCACCGGAGATACTGACATCGTCCGGCAGTTTGCGGTCTACCGGGGTGAATCGATCCGAGCCAACATTGATCAGCCAGTCGATATTGAGGTCAGTGATCTTTATCCTGATTTTCGCCCCTTCCAGAAAACCCACTTCACCGTGTTGAATCGGGGTCTGAAAAGCCTTGTTCAGAACCAGGGAGAGCAGTGGCTTCTGGGCGGAATAGGGAATGTATTTCCCCGGAATGCCGATGACTCTCCTGGTGATGGAATAAAGCAATTCAATTCCTGGCAGCATGCTCTGTCTCTCTCAGGGGTTAGCCCGTGATCAGTATATTTAGGGATATTGACAATGTATTGACGCAGATCAAGGTAACGTCGGATTCTGCACCTAAAATTGCAGGCTTGATTACATCTGTGCAGATTACTGCTGTAACCTGTGGGCCAACATTGGAGTAAGCATGGAATTGGTGTGTCCGGCGGGTAATTTGCCTGCGCTCAAAGCTGCGATCGATAATGGCGCTGATGCGGTTTATGTCGGCTTCAGGGATGACACCAATGCACGTCATTTCGCCGGTTTGAATTTCAATGAACGCAGCATTGTAAAAGCCATCCGTTACGCCCGCGACCGGAGCCGAAAGGTTTTTGTGGCAATTAATACTTTCCCCCAGTCGAGACATTTCGGTCGCTGGCGCACAGCCGTGGACCGGGCGGCGGATTATGGCGTTGATGCGCTGATACTGGCCGATATGGGGGTGCTTGATTACGCCAGTAACCAGTGGCCGGATCTACGTTTGCATTTATCGGTGCAGGCATCTGTGACCAGTGCCGAGGGCATCCGCTTTTATCATGAGAATTTTGGTGTCAGGCGGGTCGTCCTGCCGAGGGTGTTGTCGGTCAACCAGGTCGCCCGGGTGATCACCGAATCTCCCGTTCCGGTTGAAGTTTTCGGGTTTGGAAGCCTGTGTGTCATGGTTGAGGGTCGCTGTTTGCTGTCCAGTTACGCCACCGGCAAGTCTCCGAACACCTATGGTGCCTGTTCCCCGGCCTCGCACGTGCGCTGGGAAGAAACACCCACCGGGACCGACACCCGTCTCAACGGGGTCTTGATCGACCACTACGATGAGGGCGAAAAGGCCGGTTACCCAACCTTGTGCAAGGGACGCTTCCAGGTCGGCAAGAACACCTTTTATGCCCTGGAAGAACCCACCAGCCTGAACACCCTGTCAATCCTGCCGCAACTAAAGCAGATTGGTGTCAGCGCGATAAAAGTCGAAGGACGCCAACGCAGCCCGGCCTACGTGGCGCAGGTTACCGCCGTAATGCGTGCAGCGATTGACAGTTGTATGCAGGATCCGCCTGGTTATCAGGCGAAAGAGCAATGGATGAACGCACTCGGAGGTGTTTCCGAAGGGGCCCAGACCACGCTCGGTGCTTATCACCGGCCCTGGCAATGACCCGCATGCAAACAATGAGACTGTCAGTCGGGCCCATCCAGTACTTCTGGGAGCGTCAGCGGGTGCTGGATTTCTACCAGCAAGCCGCCGACAGTGCCGCGCAGATCATTTACCTGGGTGAGGTTATTTGCTCGAAGAGACGTCTGGTGAAGTTTGCTGACTGGCTCGCCATCGGAAACGAACTCAAACAAAGCGGCAAACAGGTAATTTTGTCTTCGTTGACCTTGCTTGAGGCTGCGTCTGAAATCGGCACTCTGAAAAAGCTCTGCAGTAACGATGCTTTCATGGTGGAAGCCAACGATGTCGCCGCGATCCAGCTGTTGACCGCAGCCGGCAAGGACTATGTCGGTGGTCCTGCGCTCAACATCTACAATCATCACAGCCTGCAACTACTCGCCGGGAAAAACCTTAAACGGTGGGTATTACCAGTGGAACTGGGTCTGGAAGCCTTGAGAGACTTGCACTTGCACCGCCCCGAAGGTGTAGAAACGGAAGTATTTGCACTGGGACGTCTGCCGCTGGCGTACTCGGCACGTTGCTATACAGCAAGATCGCACAATTTGCCCAAGGATGATTGTCAGTTCAAGTGTCTGGACTACCCCAATGGCCGTATGCTGAAAACCCGGGAAAACCGGGACTTCCTGGTATTAAATGGCATTCAAACCCAGTCGGCACTGACGCACCAGGTGCTCGACCAGGTAACAGAACTGGCGTCTCTGGGTGTCGACGTACTTCGAATCAGCCCCCAGAACACGGACACCATGCGGATTATTGAGCTATTTTCGGCTGCCTGCAAAGGGCGTGAGTTGACTTCGCTAACTGAAGAACTGCTCAGCATGTTGCCGCTGGGCGCTTGTAACGGGTACCTGACACAGCAAGCAGGAATGGATTATGGGCCTCAATAAATTGCTCGACCACCATCGCCGCCAGACCAGCAGAAAGGCCTGGGGCAGTCTGGGACAATTCACCACCGCACTGGCAGATGCCGGACAACTCAAGACCGTACCCCAACCGGTCTCACCGCAGCTACAGATTACCGAGCTGTGCCATCGCAGCCTGACCAATGAAGGCCCGGCCTTGTTGTTTGAGAATCCGCAGGGCTTTGACATGCCGGTACTGGGTAACCTGTTTGGTAATGAGCAACGGGTATTGACCGCCCTGGAGTTAAACTCCCGCCAGGAATTACACGCATTGGGGTGTGAGTTTGCCTTCCTGAGAAACCCCAGGTTGCCCGATAACCGTAAAGCCGTATTGGATGTGATACCTGAGTTTTCAAGGCTGGCACACGTTACCCCGACCCAGAAAGATACCGCTCCATGGCAGGCACAAGTTATTGAGGGCCCTGATATTGACCTTGGCAGACTGCCGATTTCCACCTGCTGGCCAGAAGATGCAGGCCGCCTGATCAGCTGGGGTATGGTGATTACCCGGGGTCCAAATCAATCCCGGACCAACCTCGCCATTTACCGGCAACAGGTCATTGATAAAAACAAGCTGATCATGCGCTGGCTGCCCCACCGCGGTGGCGCCCAGGACTACCGTGAATTCCAACAAGCACAGCCGGGAGAGCCTTTTCCGGTGGCCGTTGTCATTGGTGCGGACCCGGCCACACTCCTGGCTGCAGTGACCCCAATCCCGGACAGTCTGTCCGAGTACCAGTTTGCCGGTCTGCTACGCGGTTGCAGGAGCAAGGTGGTCACCTCTGCCCTGACTGGCCTACCCATCCCGCAAGGTGCTGAAATCGTACTCGAAGGTCATATTCAACCCGGTGAAATGGCCACCGAGGGCCCGTTTGCGGATCATACCGGTTATTACAACTCACGCGCGGACTTCCCCGTGTTCACAGTAGATCGGATCAGCCAGAGGGATGACCCGGTTTATCTGACCACCTACCTTGGCAAACCGGGACAAGACGAACCCTCAATCATGGCTGCAGCCCTCAACGAGATGTTCATACCGTTGTTGCAGGAACAGTTTCCTGAAATTGTGGACTTCTACCTGCCACCAGAAGCCTGCTCCTACCGTGTCGCCATCGCCAGCATCCGCAAACAGTACCCGGGTCATGCACGCCGGATCATGTTTGGCATTTGGTCATGGCTGCGGCAGTTTACCTACACCAAGACAATCATCGTGACCGATGACGATATTGACATTCGAAACTGGAAGGAAGTGGTGTGGGCCATTTCCACCCGTGCTGACCCGGTACGTGACACGGTCCTGGTAGAAAACACACCCATCGACTATCTGGATTTCGCCAGTCCAAAACCGGGTCTGGGTGGCAAAATGGGTATCGACGCCACCAACAAGATCAAAACTGAAACCGATCGTGACTGGGGCCGTGTTGCCAACATGGACAGTGCGACCAAGGAACAGGTCGAGGACATTGCCCAGGCATTAGGGCTGTAGGACCGACGAGCTTGCTCGTCGGGAACCCTTCAAGCCTGCACAGAACACTGTCCTGGGGCGCTTAGGTCCAGGAAATTGTATTTTTGTGGTCACCATTCCCGACGAACAAGTTCGTCGGTCCTACGATGCGTTATGGGCCACGGATTTCGTTTGGTTTGTAATCAGGGCATACAACACCGGCACGATAAACAAAGTCACCACCGTTGAAACCAGCATTCCGCCAATGATGACCAGGCCCAGAGGCGTCCACATGCCACTGTTTTTCAAGGTCAGTGGCAACAAGCCACCAATCGTGGTGAGCGTTGTCAGGACAATGGGGGTCAGACGCATTCTCGCCGCCGTGGAGATCGCTGTGGTGATATCGGATCCTTTTTGAATCAACTGGTTGGCACTGTCAACCAGGATAATGGAATTGTTGACCACGATACCCATCAGGCTGGTCAGTCCGACAAATGCCATCACGGAGAATGAAAAACCAAACGTCAGCAATGCCAGTATGGCCCCGGAAAATGCAAAAGGAATTGAAGCGAACACAATAGCGGGCTGTGCAAATGACCGGAACTGCAGTACCAGCACAGCGAATATTCCCAGCAGTGAAATCAGTAGTGCTTTCAGCAGACCGGCAAAAGAGTCGTTTCGCGATTGCCTCTCGCCGTCAATTCTGTAGCCCACACCATCCGGGAATTTCATTGTCTCCAGTTTGGCCACCACCTGCGTAGTCACGTCCGCTGTAAGAAACCCAGTTACCGTGGCTGCAGTAATGGTAGCGCTTCGTTCCAGGTAATAGTGTTGCAACTGTGAGGGTACCGTTTGCAATTTGGCGCTGATCAGTTGTTCCAACGGTACAAATTCACCATCATTGGCCATGACCAGCAAGCTTTTGATATTCTCGATAGCCGGCGTGTCGGCACTGTCCAGACGGATCACAATACTATAATCATCACCATTTTGGTCGCGGTAGCTGCCTACACTGCTGCCCATAAGGCTGGTACGAATTGTGGCGTCAATGCTGCTCAAAGAGACATTCAGTAAAGCAGCCTTTTCCTTGTTGATCACTATGTCCATGTCCAGCTTGGGACGGCCCATTGGGTTATCGACATTTACGGTTCCGGGTGTTTCAAGTATAAGTCTTTCAACCTCGGCGGCCGCCAATCCCAGGGCTTCCAGGTCATCTCCCAGGACCCTGATGGCAATAGGTGCATCCACCGGAGGACCCTGCTGAAATTCTTTAATCGTAACCTTGGCTCCGGGAGTGGTGGCGAAATCTTCTCGCAGATCCACAACCAGCTGCTGTAGCTGACGTCTGTCCAGCTCAATCAGGATAAGGAAAAGTTGTGCCTTATTGGCCTCTTCACCGCCTGGGAATTCATTGTAGTAAACACTCGGATTTTCCTTGCCAATATTGCTGGCAACCGCTTTAACCTGTGGATAATCGCGTACACGTTTATCAATCCGTGTCACAAGCTCGCTGGTTGCATAGAAACTACTACTTTCAGGCATTTCAATATTTATCAGTAGTTGGGGCTTTTCCGCCTTTGGAAACAGGCTTACGCCAACATTTGGAAACAATGCCAAAGACCCCAGGAACAAACTTAATGAAATCGCAATGACCCAGTATGGACGTCGAAGTGCCGACTCCAGTGTGGCCTTGTAATGCCGGCAAGAGAGCGTCTCCAGTTGCCTTTGAACAATATTACGACCACTGCCGGGCTGCCCGAGCTGGCGCTGACTGAAGATTCGACTGGCAATCAACGGGGCCAGTGTTACCGCGATAAGAAAGGAAGCCGCTAACACCAGCACGACCGTGACAGGCATGGAACGCATGAAACTACCGACGTTGCTCGCCATCATTAGCATTGGCACAAATGCAAGTACAGTAGTCGCAGTGCCACTTGCAATGGCCCATGCAACCTGGGAGGTACCGCTGGAGGCTGCCTCCAGCGGAGGCAGCCCCAGTTTCAGTTTCTGCCCGATGGACTCTGTAACCACAATGGCGTTGTCGACCAACAAACCCAACGCGATGACCAGCCCCACGATAGACATCTGTTGCAAACCGAAGCCAAAAACATCGAGCCCGGCTATTCCAATCAGCATTGATACCGGAATCGCTAAAAGAATGATAGCTGCCGACCGTCTACCCAGAGAAAAAAGTATAATAATTCCTATTATTACAAGCCCTTGTAGAAGATTATTAAAAAATCCATTAACTTGTTTACTGACACTGATCGATTGATCAAAAACGATCTCCGTGCTCATCTCAGACGGTAGCTGCTGCTCGAATATAGACAGCGCAGCCCTGAGCCCGTCGAGCACTTCGAATATATTGGTTTTCTCACGTTGCTCTACGGCCACAAATACCGCGCGCTTGCCGTTATACAAGCCCAGGTAAGTGGGCTCGGCATCTACCAACGCCACTTCTGCAATATCTTCCAGATGTATGACTTTTGCATCCGGCAGGGTCAGTACCGTACGCCTGATTTCATCCAGTGACTGGTAGTCGCCACTGGTTTTGACTGAAAACCTCTTTGTCCCTGCGTCAATGAAACCACCCGGCACATTGGCTGCTGCACCTTTCAGGCTGTCTTGCAACACGGATAATCCCAAACCCAACTCTCGTATGACAGCCATGTCGACTGTAATCTGCACCTGTTGATCGGGGAAGGCCATGGCACTTGCCCGCTTGACCCCAACAACCCGTGTAAAGGATTTTTCCAGACGCTCAGACTGGTAACGTAATTCCCGGTAACTGGCGGTGTCTGATAACAATGCCACTTGCAGTATGTTGACGTCTGTCGGTGACGCCTGCTTGATGTCAATACGTTGAATGTGAGCCGGCAAATCTGTACGGATCTTGGCCATGGCCTGGATTACGTCATCGTACTTCTCATCCGCATCCACACCATAATTGAATTCAATTCTCAAAATGGTGACACCGTCCATGATGACGGTCTCAATATCCTTGATGTCCTCCAGTTCGTTGACTTCCTCCTCAATCGGGTCAGTTACCAGCTTTTCCATATCCAGTGGACTGGTACCGGGGTAAGCCACTGTCAGGACGATCATGGGAAAGTCGAACTGCGGATCTTCCGAACGGGGCATGGTCAAGAATGACAACACACCCAATAAGGTCAAGAGTGCAACAATAATCAGCGTGAACTGATGGTTGCCAATGGCAAGAGAGGGTAATTTCATACGCTGTCAATATCGAAGTGCTATGTGCAGGTCGACACCACACTAGCTACCTTCGACTACGAGTACCGCCCTGCCGTCACTGAGATAGGGTGCACCCAGCTTGATTACCCGGTCTGATGCTTTCAGGCTACCGCGAACTGCAACTTCGTCCTGCAAAATTTCAAGGATCTCAACAGTAACTTCGTTGACTGCATTATTGGTCTTGTTAAGCACAAACACCGTTGCTATCCCGCTGGCAGCCTTGAAGACTGATTCGATGGGAATGTAAAACTGCAGTTCGCCTGTCTGCGGCGTGATTTCCACCCGGGCAATCAAACCCGAACGCAGTGCAAAGCCCTGGTCATCGATCAGGATTTCGACTTCAAAAGTACCTCTGCCCAGGTCGGCGCTTGACGCGATCTCCGATACCTCGCCCCTGAATTCCCTGCCGGGATAGGCATCCAGGAATATGCTGACCGGGTCACCCAGACTTACCTTGACAATATCCTGGTCAATAAGCCCCACCCTGACGACAGATCCCTGCTTACGGGAAGCGAGCAAAAATATCGGCTGGCCCGATTGCACCAACTCACTCGATTCGACGTATCGCTTGAGTATGCGTCCATCTTCCGGGGCACGGATAACCGACAGTTTCTGGTTGAAATTCGCAATCTGAAGCTCGGCCGCGGCAGTGTCTCTGGCCGTCTGCGCATCTTGCTTGACCTGCAATGAAACCAGCTTCTCTGCATAAAGCTTGTTGAACCTGTCCAGGTCTGCCGCTGCCTTTTTATAACCAGAGGCTGCACGCTGCTGTTGGGCGTTGATTTCTTCCAGATCCAGGGTCGCGAGAACCTGTCCAAACGTCACATCATCGCCCTCTTCCACGCCAATTCGTTCTATCAGACCACCGGTCTTGAAAGCCAGCCGTATTTCGTTTTTGTGGCTGATCCGACCTGCGTTGCTTATCGCCTGGCTGCGTTGTTCCTGTTTAACCTGGGCCACCGTAACGGCAACCGCCTCTGTGGGGGCTGCCTGTAATGGGCTGGTCACCAGCATCAAAAACGTGAGCCCACGCAGGATCAGATTCCTGGGCCCGTATGGGGTGGCGGTTTGTCGCATGTTTTTCATTAATACCAACTCAGAGAATTGCGTCATTATGTTTGCAGTGTATACATCTATGTTGCCAACGTCAACATAGATGTTGTATGCTGGACCAATGAGCGTTCAAGCCACCGCGATAAAACCGGGTTCAGCGAGAAAATCGCCGCCACCAAAACCTTATCACCATGGTGATCTACGCCGCGAAATACTCTGCGCTGCACGCACACTACTCGAAGAAAACAACATCGCTTCTTTGAGTTTGAGAGCGGTTGCAAAAAAGGTGGGTGTCAGTCATACCGCGCCTTACCGGCACTTCAAAGACAAGGAAAGTTTACTTGCAGGCGTTGCCGCCATTGGCTTTGCCGAAATAGGCTCGCAAATAGCAAGGGCTGTGGAGATGCATCCGGGTGACCCCGCAGCTCAGTTGCAGGAGGCGGGACAGCGGTATGTACAGCTGGTAATGGATAATCCGCAGTGTGTTCAGCTGATGTTTGGCGGCATCCTGCCCTGTGACGACACTTATCCTGATTTGAGAGCGGCCGGTGACCTGGCTTTTGAACGCCTGAAAATGATTATCGAAGAGGGTCAGTCCAGTGCTGTATTCAAGCAGGACGACGTAGAGCTGTTGGCCATGACCGCCTGGTCGTGTATCCACGGCCTGTCGGTTCTGTTTATCCATGGTAGTCTTGACATCGCTGCCTCCACAACCCTGGAAATCCACACGTTTACAAAAGCTGTAACCGCAACCTTGCTGAACGGAATTGGAACCGGTTGACAGATTTCCGTGAGTGCTAAACCAAAGTGGACCAAGAGTGTCGCTATCAGCGGTGCAGGTAGCGGCTTTGGCGCCGCGCTGGCCCGCAAGTATGCATCCGATGGCTGGTGTGTGGCCGTGACGGACATTGACGAGAATCGTGGCCAGCAAGTGCTGGAGGACGTCAAACAACTCGGTGGGGATGGCTTTTCCATGCTGCTCGACACAACCCGAGCTGAACATTGGCAGCAACTCGAAGACCGGGTGAGAAACCGTTGGGGTGGATTGCAGTTGCTGATCAACAACGCAGGGGTGGCTACCGCGGGTAACGTGGAAGAAACCTGCATGGAAGACTGGGAATGGGTACTGGATATCAACTTGTTGGGTGTGGTGCGAGGTTGTCACCAGTTTGCCAAAATGTTTAAGCAGCAATGTGCCGGCCACCTTGTCAATGTTTCTTCTTTTGCCGGTCTTGCCGGGTTACCGTTTATCAGTTCTTATGGGGTTGCCAAGGCGGGTGTTGTAGCCCTGTCAGAGGCATTGCGGGCAGAAATGCACCCCTATGGTGTTGGCGTAACGGTCGCCTGCCCCGCCTTCGTGAAAACCGGCTTACTGGATACCTTTCGTGCAAGCAAACCTGACACCAGGGCCAAGGTAGTTCATTGGATGGAGACATCAGGGATCACGGCAGAAAACGTCGCTGAAGAGATCGCTGAAGCGGTCCGGAAAAACAGATTCCTGTTGCTAACCCACAGCCAGACCCGAAGGGCCTGGTGGTTAAAACGCTGGTTGCCACAGTGGTATTTCAGGCAAATAATCAAGCACACAAAACCCAAAGACTGAACTAATCTTACAGATCAGTGGTTAGTTTTAGCAGCTCTTCGATGAGTTTGGGTGTATCTGCGGTGACAAGGTCGTTATTTTCAGCCTTGGCAGCCCTCTCCACGGTGCCGGCATGCGTCGCCAGTGTTGAGGCCCCAAGAATTTCTGCTGACCCCCGCAAACGGTGGCTGATATTTTCCAATGCACCAACATCATTACCTGCAAATGCCGTACGGAGACTGGCGACAATCTGTGGGATTTCCTGTAGGAATTTGTCGATAACGTCATCCATGAACGCGTCATCCCAGTCCGGCCCTGCCTGATCTTCGCCCTGCTTCGCGGATACTGCTTCATCACTGGCGCGACCCAGGCATTGTGCGACCGTGGTAATCAGCATATTGGTGTCAACCGGCTTGCTGACAAACGCATCCATCCCGGCATCCAGGCATTTTTGTTGATCGTCACTCTCACCCAGCGCGGTCAGTGCGATAATGGGGATTTGTTGGTCGAAGTCTTTAGAATCGCCGTTTCGAATGGCTCGCGTGGCCTCAAAACCATCCATCACCGGCATCATGCAATCCATCACCACCAGGTCATAGCGTGACGACTCCAGCGCCTTGATCACCTGCTGGCCATCGGCAACAACTCCCACGTCATATCCTGCCAATTCCAGCACCCTTGAAGTAACCAGTTGGCCCGTGACGTCATCGTCGGCCACCAGAATATTGCCATTTGATGGCCTGTCAACATCAGTATCCTGTGTCACAGGACCGGACCCTGAGCAATTCTGACCCGCCTGCAAGCCCCGGGCTCGCATTCGGCCCTCGACAAGGAGACGTCAAAGTCTGTGGGATACGTCTTTTGTTGAATTATCTGCATGGCTCTGAACACGGTAATATTACCTTGAAGCGGTGTAAGTTCCTTGCTATTAAACATCGCCAAATTATAGTTTCCTCATCGGATTTTTTCAGGATAATTCCTCGCGTGTTGGCAATGAAGCGGTAATTTGCCTGAAAGTGGCATAAAATAGACGGTAAGTAATTTACTTTGGGGGTAATTAATGAAGCGACCACGGGTCTTTTTGGCAGATGATCACTCCCTGCTTCTGGAAGCGTTCAGCAATCTACTTGAGTCAAAGTATGACGTTGTCGGTACCGCAACAGACGGCAGAAAAATGCTGGCCAAGGTTGCAAAACTGCTACCTGACGTCGTAGTTCTGGACATCAACATGCCAAACCTGAATGGTTTTGATGCCGGGGAAAAACTCAAGAAAAAATATCCGGATATGAAACTTGTGTTTCTCACTGTTAATGAAGATCCTGATATGGTCACCGAAGCCTTCAGAATAGGGGCAAATGGATATCTGTTGAAGAACTCAGCGGCGTCCGAGTTGTTCCAGGCCATTGAGGTAGTCCTCGACTCGGGAAATTATGTGACTCCCCAGATCGCCAAGGGCATGATCAGCTCGTTCATTAAGAATCCAGGCGGACAAAAAAAGCACAAGTCACTAAGTCTGCGTCAACGGGAAGTGCTGCAATTACTGGCAGAAGGCAAAACCATGAAGCAGGTCGCCTCTATCCTTTGTATTACCCCCAGGACGGTTGCCTTTCACAAATATCAGATCATGGAAGATCTCGACATCAAGACTAACTCCGCATTGATCCAGTATGCCGTCAAGCACGGGTTGGTGGCCTGAAATCACATAAACAACAAGGCGAAACACCACACTAGTAGTCTTGCTGCCAAAGCCTGTAATTTCTCACAGTACCCGCACCCCGCCGTTTGCCACATCATGTAATTGTTCTAACAAAAAGGCGTGCAAGGGACTCAGGAACGCAGCTTGATTTTAGCAACAGGTGTTGCAAGCTTGAAATGGATTTGGTTTACGACACAATCTGGCTAACGTCGGGCAGTCAATGGAAATTGACTCACGATGCCGGCCAGTTCTGAACCCCCCCAAATGCACGGACAGTCCTTCCCAATATAAGAGGTCAGTGCATCTTTGGTATCCAAATGCTAGTTGCCCAAAAAGTAGATAGACAAGCCTTGTGGTCACGAAGATTGATCACGGAGCACGAAGATTGATCACGGAGATTTAAATCACCCAGGCTCAAATTCCCTGCCGCCCTCCTACCCCCAAACGAATCGGCAGGAATTTGGGTTCTGGGTTCTTTTTAGCGCCAATATGATTAAGCCAGCAGAAAACGGTTAACAGGGAAGTTATCGTCTAAAGTACTCAATCCCCATCGATACTGACTGCTGCAGAAACTCTACTGCAGAGTCTTCACGTTGGTGTTGTCACCACCCCCGGTGTACTTGAGTATTCTTTCAATATCACTGACCTTGGCCGGCTTGGTCACAAAACTGTCCATACCGGCACGCTTACACCGCTTCCGGGCTTCCAGGGTAGCATCCCCTGTCAATGCAATGATCCGTACTTCCTGGTCACCATCAAAACGCTCCCGGATCCAGAGACTGGACTCGATACCACTCATATTGGGCATACGCAAATCCATAAAAATAAGATCATATTTGCCATTCATCACGGCAGCGACAGCCTCTTCACCATCCTCCGCCTCATCGACCTTGTAGCCCATCTTTTCCAGCTGGACACACATTATCTGACGATGGACTTCGTCATCATCAACCACCAGTATTTGGTGAGGGTACTCATCACTGAGTATTTTAGTTTGGGTATCTTCAGAGGACTTCGGCTCTGTCTCTTGCAACACTTTGGCGTCCAAAACCGCTCCGTCTGGTTGGGCTGACGTCGATAGCTCCGGATCCAGTTCGACAGTCATGGAAAACTTGACTGTAGTACCCTTACCCTCTTCACTTTCAATCCGTATTTCTCCACCCATCAGGTCAACCAGCCCTTTGCAGAGCGGCAGCCCCAGACCACCACCGTCACCATATTTCCCGCTGCTTTTAGCAAGACCTGAGGCCTTGAATGGATCGAACACCGTTTCCAGGCTGTCAGCAGGAATGCCAATACCGGTATCCGCCAATGAAAAATCGATCTTCAAATTGCTATCATTCAAATCCTGGCACGATGCACTCAGGACTACAGACCCCTCTTCGGTGTACTGCAAAGCATTGGCCAGCAAATTGGCCAACACCTGCTCAAGTTGGCTTGCATCGGATGACAGCAGACTATCAGGAAGATCTTCAAGCTCTGAACGGAGTTCGATTCCTCTCTCGGACGCCTCTACCGCATACAGACCCATCACATTCTGAATACAGTGATGCAAATCCAGGGCTTCCATCTCAATTCCCTGCACATCAAGTTCTGTACTCGTTGACCCGGGAATATTGCCAATCATATTTAGCAAAACAGAGCTGTTTTTTCGTATGGTTTTTGCGTATTCCCGCGATTTCTGGGAGAGATTCTCGTCCAGAAGCAGTGCCGCCATGCCAATGATGGAATTGACCGGTGTTCGAATTTCGTGACCAATATCCCGCATGAAATTGTTCCTGGCCTGGCTCTCAAGAGCCGACCGGCGGCGGTGAATCATTTCGTCATAATGTTCCTTCAGGTATTGAAAATAGGAACTTCTGGCCTGGCCGCCATCCTGAACCAGAAAAGCCATTAACACGAGAAACCCGACAATAAGCGCTGCTTTGGCCAACCCGCCAACAAGAAACACGGCAACGCCAAAAGGGACTAGCACACAGGCCAGAAAAATGATGTGAGCACTCCGCCTGACGGACAAGGCACTGGTCCCGGCAGCGATGCACCCGGCCGACAGGACAATCGTCAAAATGACTTCCTGTTTAGCCCAATACTGAAAGATGACCATGCCGGCCAGGACCCCCAGGGTCAGGCTTTGGAGCGCGGTCAAAATACTGAACTGAATGATGGCCCGCTCACCACTCTGCTCGTAGCGGCTTTCGAACCCCTTGGCAAACCAGACCCGTATGCCACCTAACATGGTGAGCAGAATTGCCTCAGCGATAGACCAGGTCCCATAATCCATGAGCATTGGCGTTCCCGCCAGCATAATGAGGGAGATGACTGTGTATACGGGGGCACCCAGCAGTGAACGGCGCGCCAGTTCAAGTGCTGAAGCCTTTTCCAGATAGGCTTCAAGAACCGGTATCCGGCCTGCTTCTGCGATCGTTTTTTGCACTACGTAATCCCCAATGCCAAGCCTTCCATAGCAGCTATAATAGCCGACCCGGTCCTGAATCGGCAATGGTGGTTCAAACAACGCTGAAACTGCGTGCAAACTCCAGCACCGGAAACCAACTCCTTTTGGTTGCCGGTACTGGCCTTGGGGAGAACTCTAAGCTATTCGAGGCTCTGTGGGTATCCGTGTCGAGACATTGCTTCCTTGCCTCTCTCGTCAATGAGTTCATCTGAACCTCGCCCATAGAATGCCTTCAGATCAAGCTGAGTACCACTGTAGAAAATGACAGTCTTTCACTGGTGAAATCAATAGCCACCGTAGTGCTCCGACAAACTGAAACCATGGCGACAGGTGAAAATAATTTGAATCATGTTGTCCTGATTTCAATAACTGTCGGTAACCATTTCGCAATTGTGGAGAACAAATCTTCCGGCTCGACTGGTTTGGCAACGAAATCATTCATACCGGCCTCCAGACAGGCTTGGCGATCTTCCGCAAACACGTTAGCAGTCATCGCCAGCACGGGAATGGGCTTATTGGCAGCCGAACTTATGTTCAGGGAGCGAATCAGGCGTGTTGCCTCCAAGCCATCCATTTCAGGCATTTGTACATCCATCAGGATCAGGTCGTAGGCTGAATTGCCTGCCATTGCGACCGCATCCCGTCCATTCTTGGCTACCTTCACCAGCAACCCTTGATTACTCAACAGTGAAATGGCAACCTCGGCATTTATTTCGTTGTCCTCCGCCAACAGGATACGAGCACCCGCGTGTTGCTGTCCCAATTTAGGGGCCATCCCCACATCTGTATCCGCAGTCTCTACCTTCATGGTGCTCTTTGCTTGTCCAAATCGGGCGGTGAACCAGAAGGTACTGCCCTGACCCAGCTCGCTCTCAACCCCCAGATTGCCTCCCATTAATTGCACCAGGCGATTGTTAATCGTCAAACCCAGACCGGTACCACCATATTTGCGTGTAGTGGACTCGTCTGCCTGTTCAAACGCATTGAACAATGTGGCCAGCTTCTCGGGGCTGATACCAATTCCACTGTCCTGTATCTCAAAACGCAGTAAAAATCCCCGTTCGGTCTGTTCGCTGACGCGTACGCGCAGGACTATTTTTCCTTGCGCAGTGAATTTGACAGCATTACCGGTGTAATTGAGTAATATTTGACGAAGACGCGTAGGATCACCATTTATTCTCGCGGGCGCATCACCGAGGTCGATTTCAAATGCCACGCCCTTGACCTGAAGCTGATCACCAAATACTTCGCGCACATTAGTCAAAATCTGATCAAGACTAAAGTCTGAATGCTCCAGACTTAATTTGTCAGCTTCTATCTTGGAAAGGTCCAGAATGTCGCTGATGATAGACAGTAAGTGCTGGGCAGAGTTATCGATCTTGGTGAGTTGTGAGAATTGCTCCGCATTCAAATCCCCCCCTTTCAACAAATGTGTTAAACCAATGATGGCATTCATTGGGGTGCGAATTTCATGGCTCATATTGGCTAAAAATGAGCCCTTGGCCAAATTGGCGGACTCAGCTGCGTCCTTGGCGGCACGCAATTCCATCTCTGCCTCCTTGGATTCAGTGATATCTTGTAAGGTGCCTTCGGAAAAATTCTCACCGTTATCACCTTTGGAGTACGCCACGTGCTCCCGCACATGGCGTGCCTTACCGTCTCTGCTAATAATGCGATATTCCATCACCGTGGCAACTTTCTTTGCGTAAGCTTCCCGTAACCTTTCCCGGTCTTTTTTATGGACAAGTTTCCACGCCCCACCTACGTCTGGGTAACGTGCCAGGTACTCCTTAGCGCTGAAGCCAAAAATCCGCGCATACTCCTCGGATACATGGATGTACATGTGTTTGTTTTCGTCATAACGCCAGTGACCGATTTTGGCAATCTGCGCCGCCTGTCTGAAGCGGGCCTCACTCGCCGTCAATGCCAGATTGGCAGCTTCAGCAGTGCGTGTGGCCACGGAAAGTTCTGTGGTGCGTTGTTCTACCAACTCTTCAAGATGGTTGCGGTATTCGTCCAGTTCCTGGTTGAGCTGGTTTTGCTCAGTGATGTCCGCCTTTACTGCAAGGAAGTGGGTGGTCTTGCCGTCATCCTGCTTCAGGGGCGCCATATGGACAAATTCGGTGTACTCGGTGCCGTCCTTGGCGATATTAAAGAATTCACCTCTCCATGACCTGCCCTTCATCAATTCACGCCACATGTCCTGGTAGGTCTCAGGCGGTGTCTTACCCGACTGTAAAATGCTGGGGTTCTTACCGGTCACCTCAGTCAGATCGTAACCACTTGTTCTCACAAAGGCCTCATTAACGTACTCAATCCGGGCATCGACATCGGTAATCATGATGCTTTCCGGGCTCTGTTCCACCGCCAATGCCAGTTTACTCAGCTTTAATTCCATTTCCTTGAGTTTGGTCATGTCCCGCCCGGTAACGGTGAATCCCTCAGTTTTACCGTCTGATCCCAGATGGCCAACGTAGGAAACATCCATGCATCTGTTACCGGTCACCGGGAATTCATACCAAATCTGAAAACGGACCTCCTGGCCCCCCAGACAGAGCTCAGCGTTTGGTTTGATGCTGGTGTAAAATTGGTCCTCACCAAAGACTTCCAACGCAGTGCTGCCAAGTAGTTCGTCCCGTTTTTTGCCAAACGCTTTCAGATACCCCTCATTTGCCGCCAGGTAAACATAGTTCTTGTCGAGCAAAGCCAACATGTCAGACGAATTCGAGACAATGAGTTCATACTGTTTCAACTCCTCTTCTGCCTCCTTGTATCGACTAATATCCTGGATTGCTCCGGTCAGACTGATAACCGACCCATCCTCCACGACGGGTCTGCCTATGGAACGTGTCCACACCTGCTTGCCACTGGTGGTGATCAATCGAAATTCGTCATCCCAGGCCTCTCCATCCTCAAATGCACTTTCTACAAGCGCAGCCATTCTGGGGCGATCTTCGGCACGGTAAAAATTTGTTGCCTCTTCAAGTGTTGGTGGCTCACCAACCTGAAGCCCGTGGATATGGAAAACCTGGTCCGTCCACTCGAATACCTGGGTTTTTGCATCCAGCGTCCAGCCACCGACCTTGGCGATAGTGCTGGTCTCCTCAAGAACCTCCTGACTGCGTTTTAGCGCCGCCTCACTCCTTTCGCGTTCGATTTCAACCACAACCCTGGCGGAAAATATCTTCAGGAGAGACTCACCAATATCGGGATTTTCAATGGATTCACCATGCAGCACCATCAGTAAACCAACCGGATTTCCAAGGGAGTCAAACAACGGGGAACCCATGTATGCCTCTGCTCCCATCTCTTCCAGAAGATGATCTTTCGGGAACAGATCCCGGACGCCGCTGGCATGGCAACAAAATCCCTGTCCTACAATCTGCTCGCAAGGCGTTCCGGCAAGGTCATAAATGATGGGCAATTTCACCGGCTTGTTATGTGCATATCCTCCAACAATGTTGATCTGGTCCCGGTTTTTAACCATTTCACCAATCAGGGCGTACTCCACCCCCAGAGACTGCGATATATGGCGCCCCACATTGTTAAAAAACTCCTTTCCACTTAACGCTGAAAAGGCGCTGGCCAGTTCATGCATGGCTCGCTGCGTTTCCAGCCGCTCTTCGATACTTCGGACTACGCCCAATTCAACATGTCGCTCCTGGCTAACCATGGGAACGGTCTTAAACTCAACGGGGATACGCTCGCCAGTGCGATGAATCAGAGTGATCTCTGTGGTACGTCCCGAAGCACTTCCTTTGGGGTTGGCCATGAGTTCCGCCAGATTTGGTAAGCTGTCATGTTCTATCAGACCGGAATCAACAACAGTTCGCCCGATTAGGTCTTCACGGGAGAAGCCGGTCAGTAATTCCACTTGCTGATTGCAATCAACGAAACGCCCCCCCTGCTTACGTTCGAACAAGAACATCGCTTCGGAGGTGTTTTCAAACATGGCGCGAAAACGTTTTTCACTCTCCTGCAATCGATTTTCAGCCATTTGCCGCCGTTTTGAATTCTCCACCAACCGAATGGCTTTTTTGACGGCCTGGATGAGTCGGCCAAGGTCATCTTTCGGAATAAAATCGTGCGCGCCATTTTGCAACAGATCGACAACATGATCGGGCTCTACCGCACCTGAGACAATCACGAAGGGCAGGTAGGATTCACTTTGCTTGAGTATTTCCAGCGCAGCACTGGCACCGAAACCGGGAATTACCAAGTCACAAACTACACAGTCCCACTGCTGTTCCTTTATCGCCGTGTGTAGTTCCGCTGCACTATCTATGCGCTCCAGTTCAAGTGCTGGCCACTCTTTTCTAAGTTTAACCCCAACCAGACGCGCATCGCTTTCTGAGTCGTCTATGACCAACACACGCAACATTTTTGGCATCGGTTTACTCATAACAACACCTTCCGGGACCCCAGCCACATTGCAATGGTTGCAAACAGCTTTTCGGGTACCACCGGCTTGGCAATAAAATCATTCATACCCGCCTCCTGGCAGGCTTGGCGATCCTCGGCAAACACATTCGCAGTCATCGCCAGGATGGGTAACTCGGCGTTCTCCTTACGGATCACCCGGGTCGCCTCCAGACCATCC
>JAJFLB010000017.1 GCA_021772915.1 Gammaproteobacteria bacterium
TCTTTTTGAAGACCTGCTGGTTGCACGCCAAAAAATGATAACGCCGAGCCTGGATTCGCCTGTAAGCCCCGTAGGGCGTGACCTGAAGCACACATTTGCAGCGTTGCAGCCCTCGCCAAGGCAACCAGCCTTGGCCTTCGGCCTGCGCCTTGCACATGCGTGCTTCAGGTCACGCAGAGGCATCGTATACTTGTTCAGAGGCTCCCTAGCTGGCTACTGACAAGCGCACCGGTTTCACCGGCGGGGGCGCAGGAACAAAAAGTAACAGACACCTGTGGTGAATGTGCCAACAAACCACGTGTAGTCATAAATCCTCACGAGTAAAGTGGGCGCATTATCCACAACGCCAATCGCGGTTAAGAATCCGGGTATGCTGGGCGCAATCCCCAGTAGCAGTGCCGGCAGACCGTAGAGATTCCAACCCTTGCAGTACCCGTATTCACCGTTACGTTGATAGAACTCACTGGGATTGAGACGGCAGCGACGGACAAAAATTAGCCCTTCTCAGTTCTGAATACACGTCCAAGGTAGCCCGTCAGTGCTGCCTCATCACCCACATCTTTCCCGCACTCAATACCTGCAATTCTGAGCGCCAACTGTTTCCTATAGTCAAGTTGGGATTGTCGTGCTATCTGCACCCGTTGCGATTGAGGCGATCCGGCACCGTGCATTGATTCGGTTAGGTAGCCTACTGCATTGCGGCCGAGCGTCAGGTTCTCTATCAACCGCAGGATACGAAGACGGTCTTCCGTAGTGATGTCTCTATGTCCCTTTAGATACTTTTGCAGCAGGGGACCAATTTGCTCATGTCTTAAATCCGCCTCGGAAGGTAATGTGACCATCAACCCCCCAGCCAGGTCCTGGGCCAGACGGGCCATTTCGTAAGGGATTTTTGTGACGTGGTGTTTACAGACATTTGCAATTAAATTGTCGTTCAAAAACACGCCTGATTTCATTTCTTCCGCCTGGTAACTGGAGGCGATACCGGTGCTGTAAATAGTCTCATTTTGATGTGTCATCTCAACCAGTTTGTCACGAATGTGTGAGGCCTGATCAACACCGTTATAGTCTGCAATCGCTGCCGCAGCACCGATCAGGACATCACCCACACCAGACTTACAGACATAGCTACGACGGTGATAGCAGGTAAAACGCTCAACCAGCATTGCGGTAAAGTCGAATTCACCATCCATGAAGATGTACTCATTCGGAATGAATACATCGTCGAAGACAATCATTGCTTCCTGTCCTCCGTATTGGGCATTGCCTGTATCAATGTCACCCGCTTCCATTGCCCGTAAATCACAGGATTGTCGCCCGTAAATGAAGGTTATACCTTCGGCATCGACCGGAATCGCCCCAACGATCGCGAATTCGCGGTCTGCTTCACCCAGGCGGATGGTGGGCATCACGATCAGCCAGTGTGAGTTGATACAGCCAGTCTGATGCGCCTTGGCGCCTTTGATGTACACACCATCATCGGTCCGCCGTGTGACGTGTAGGTACAGGTCAGGATCGGCCTGTTGGTGGGGTGGTTTGCCGCGGTCCCCTTTCACATCGGTCATTGCGCCACCGATCACATAACCACGGGATTGAACAAAGGTCACGAAATCACGGAAGCGCTGGTGGTATTGCGTCGTATACTTCTCGTCGATTTCAAAGGTAACCGAGTGTAGCGAATTGAGGGCATCCATACCGACACACCGCTGGAAACACGTGCCCGTGAGCTGGCCCAGTCGGCGTTGCATTTTATTCTGCATCACCAGGTCTTCGCGACTTTCAGCAATGTGGAGAAAACGATTTATACGCTCACCGCTGTGGGCTGACAGCGCCGTTGCGAGTTCCGGGTTACGACAGGCCAGGTCGTAGGTTTCTGCAACGGCATTAACAGACGGCCGGACCACTGGATGATCGATGGGCTCCTGCAGGAGCTCACCATGCAACCACACATTCAGTTTTCTGCCACGCAGACTGTTACGGTATTGTTCGCCCGTCCGAATTACTTCATCCTTCACTTTACCCATTCCTTGCTGATCAACCGACCGTAAGGGCTGCCGCACAGCGTTTATTTCCCTTGCGATACAGTAACCGAACCTATCTTGATGCGACAGGTTTCTGAAAATCTGCTGCGTGCTTATCTTGTCAGAAAATCTGCCAACGCTTGTGAGAGTCCGTCAGGCTCTTCCAGCATCAATGCATGCCCACTGTTCTCGAACCAGACCAGGCTACATTCAGGAATGCGCGAGTACATGTATTCCGACCAGCCTGGGTGACAGACCTCATCGTGACGACCATGACAAATAAGGGTTGGGAGCTTCACCGCTTCGAGCCGTTCCCGGAGGTCTTGTTGCATCAATGTATTAAAAAACTTGCAGGCGACGTAAACCGGTGTTTGTAACCACAGCGACAGGCACCAGTTGGCAGTTGCTTCCATATCACTGCGGTGGAAGTTGGCACCAGCAAAAGCCGACAACACTTCAGGCAGGGCAACCCGCATGGCCTCCATTGTGCCTGCAGCCGTTTCCAGGTCTACACCAAAAGGCTCGGATTCCGTTGCCAGGAATCTGGGGGTAGCGGGAGCAACCATCACAAGGCGTCTTACACGCCCATCATCGTTAAAACCGGTGACATAATTAAGCCCGACACCTGCACCCGCAGACCAGCCGACAAGCACAACATCCTGCAAATCAAGTGCGGTGAACAAGGCGTGCAGATCGCCACATAACTCATCATAGGTATACTCAGAACACGGCTTGTCAGAGGCCCCATGACCACGCTGATCAACACAAATACACCGAAAGCGATCATGCAGCTCAGAAACCTGGTAGTTCCAGGTTTCAAGGGTTGCAGCCAACCCGGGTATGAAGACGACAGGTCTGCCTGCTCCCACGTCCTGATAATGTAACCGTATCCCGGTATCCAGTTTCATGTATGACACGTCAACACTCTCCTTTTGAGAATGGATTTGAGATTCTCCAGGCCAGGTCTGGGCTACAACCTTTTTCTTAACAACGACACAATCTCATCCAGTGCCCTGGCCGCGGCCTCCACCGCACCGGTAAGATTGATGAAGCCGTGAATCAAATGGTCAAAACAACGGTACTCGACCGCCACGCCATCGCCCTGCAGTTTTGCTGCGTAAGCTGCACCTTCGTCCTTTAGAGGGTCGAAACCGGCCGTAACCACAAGTGCCGGAGGCGAGCTTGAGAGATCATCGGCAAGCAAAGGTGATGCCCGCGGATCCATAACGTCCCGTCCGTCACGTAGGTAGTTGAGACTGGACCAGACCATCAGTGGTCGTGTCAGGCGATAACCGTCACCATAGTCCGTGTGTGAAGACATCGCCATTGACTGGTCGGTGGCAGGATATATCAGTAATTGACATAAAATATCGGACCGCCCACCCTCAGATAGTGTCTTGGCGGCTACGGTTGCCAGATTGGCGCCGGCACTGTCACCGGCGAGCACGATTTTCAGTGGATCTGCACCCAGGGATTCAGCATTTTTAAGCGCCCACAAGCCAGCGGTAATCGCGTCATCGACAGCGGCGGGAAATTTATGCTCAGGCGCCAATCGGTAATCCACGGAGGCAACCACACAGCCGGCACCGGCGCACAGTGTCCTGCAGACGTTGTCATGGGTATCAAGATCACCAAAACTCCAGCCACCACCGTGGAAATATACCACTAACGGTAACGGCTCTTGTTGCTCACATTCCGGATAATAAAGCCGTGACGCCAGGTTTCCGACAGGGGTCTGAATGGCTGTGGTGAAGCTGCGTCCAATTTTGGGCGCCGCCCTGGAAAACAATTGTGCGCCCTCACGATAGTTGATACGGGCTTGTTCGGGGCTGAGTGCTTGCAGGGCTGGGGCGTCGGAGTCCTTTAGTGTCTGCAACAGTTCAGCAAGCTGTGGATCGAGGTCTGCGTTATCAGCCTGCATGTCTCACCAGATATCCCGGTTCTGTTTTAATCATCGTCAAAAACTATGATTTCCCGGGTTGACTCACCGGCCGCCAGGCGGTCGAATGCGGCATTGATCTCATCCAGGGATATTGTTTCACCCATCAGCTTATCCACCGGCAGCATACCCTGTTGGTACAGCTTGATATAGGCCGGAATATCCCTGATGGGCACACAACTGCCCAGGTAACTACCCTTGAGGGTACGCTCCTCACCCACGATTTGCACCGCTGGAAGACTGAGTTTGTGCTCCGGGTGCGGTAACCCGGCAGTGATGGTCTTGCCACCACGCCGTGTGATTTTCCAGGCCAGTTCAAGTGCGGTGGTGGAACCTGCCATTTCAAAGGCATAGTTGACCCCGCCGGCGGTCATTTCATGTATGCGGCTTACACACTCCGGCGCGTCAGCTCTGAATAGGTCAGTGGCACCCAATTGCTTGGCCAGTGTAAGCTTCTCTTCTTTCAGGTCGATGGCAATGACCTGACTTGCACCTGCAAGTCTGGCACCCAATATTGAATTGAGACCAACGCCGCCAAGCCCAATAACCGCAACGCTCAAGCCTGCTTTGACCCGTGCGGTATTCAACACTGCACCGGCGCCGGTAATTACAGCACAACCAAACAAAGCAGCTTCTGCAAAGGACAAATCCGGATCGATCTTGATCACTGAATTCCTGCTCACCACGGCATACTCGGCAAATGCTGAAACACCCAGGTGGTGGTTCACTGGCTCGCCATTCCGGTAAAGACGACGTCCACCGGAAATCAGTGAACCGTCATTGTTTGCCGCGGCCCCTGGCTCGCAGAGTGCGGGACGTCCTTCGGCACAGGGAACACAGTGGCCACAACTGGGTACGAACACGAGCACCACATGATCTCCCGGGGAAAACTCATCGACACAGCTTCCGGTTTCCACAACTACCCCGGCGGCTTCATGGCCGAGAACCATCGGCGTCGGGCGTGGACGTGAACCGTTGATGACCGACAGGTCCGAATGACATAGACCGGCCGCCCGAATCTTCACCAAGACCTCGTCATCACCCGGCGTCGCCAGCTCAAACGACTGAATTCGCAGTGGTTTGCTGCGTGCGTACGGGTGTGACAGCCCTGTTTCGGTAAGAACTGCGGCCTTTATGACTCTCACAATTGCGCCCTGGCTGTGGCTATTGCCCGATCGTAGCTATTTGGCACGTTGGTTCAGAAGTTGTAGCTCACTTGAACACCAAAGGTCCTGGGTGCCGCAAGGAAACCCTCCGGCTTGCCGGCCTCCACGCCGGACTCCAGGATATTCAGAAAATAGTCTTCATCAAAAGCGTTCTTGACATAGGCCGCCACTTGCCAGGCTTTGTCAGCGGTGCTGTAACCGACGCGAGCGTTGACCAGACTGAAACTGTTCTGTGCCGACAGGTCACGATTAAATGTAGTGAAGTAACTCTTATCCTGATACTGGTAATCAACCCGGAATGTCAGGTCACCACCCGAGTTGAGAGGCAGCATGTATTCAGCCCCTAAGTTAGCAGAGAAATCGGGGGATCTTGGCAGACTGTTGCCGCTGAGGTTGATCGTCCCAAGTTGCGGGTTACTGGGGTCTTCAGTTAAAAACTCGTCGAATTCTGCGTTGAGAAACGATAAACCAACGTTAATCCGAAAGCGATCGGTCGGCAGCGCGACCAATTCAATTTCACCTCCAAAGATTGTTGCGTCTGCCGCATTGGTAATGACACCTGCATTATTCTCAAGTTTGGATACCTGCAGGTCTGTGTAATCGTAATAGAATGCCGAGGCGTTAAATATGACAGCGCCACCGGCCAATGTGGATTTCACGCCGGTCTCGTAGGCCCAGACAAACTCAGGTGCAAAATTTGACTGAAAGCCATTGAATGTGAACCCGCCACTCTTGAACCCACGTGTTATATTCGCATACAGCAGGACATCATCGCTGGCGAAGTATTCGAGTCCAAATTTGGGAGTAAATTCATCGGAGTTTTCATTCAGATCCTGATTGAATGGTGGGAACAGGCCGATGAAATGAGTGAATTGCTGTGCTTCTTTGTCTTCCGAGTTAAAGCGCAAACCCGCCGTCAGTGCGAGACGATCAGAAATGTTATAAGTGGCCTGGCCAAACAGTGCAAAGGCGTCTGTTGACATGGTCGCCAAGTGTAGTATATCGAAGCCGAAACCGGGTATCGGTATGAAAATGCGTGTGTCACCCTCATCATTGAAATAGTAGGCGCCCAGGATCCAGTTCAAGTTTCCAGTTGTGTCCGAGGCCAGCCTGAATTCCTGTGAAAATTGCTGCGTGTCATCGGCGTCTTCGAAGTTCTGAAAGGTAATGTCGACGGCATCACCGTCGAATATCGCCTCAAATTCAGTGTCTCTGTATGAACTGACCGAGGTGAAGGTGTAATCCCCCAAATCCCAGTTCACGATTCCCGTAACGCCAAATTGGTCCTGTGTCTGGGTGACGGGTGATTCCTGTGATACTTCACGTAAACCTGGTGGGTCGTTGGCACCTAGCAGACCCTCGAATAAATCAGAAAACTCAAGTTGTTTGAACGGCGCCGGACTGCTGTCGTCGCTCGCAAAATCGGCGATCAAATCAATCGTCACGTCATCATTCGGCAAAAACCGAAGCCGAAGACGGCCCATGAACAGGTCTTCGTCGTCAAGATCCTCACCTGTAAAGAGGTTTGGTGTAAAACCGTCCCGATCACTCTTCACAAACGCTGCTCGCGCCAGAACTTTATCTTCTACCAGTGCTCCACTGGCCATTGCCCCAACCCGGAAATGTCCATAATTACCAAATTCAGCCGAAAAATTGCCTTCAAAATCTGCAGTGGGTGCTTTGGAAAGAATATTGATTGAACCACCCGTGGCGTTACGACCGTACAGGGTTCCCTGGGGCCCGCGTAAAACCTCAACACGCTCAACATCGTATAAGTCAAAGACGGCGGCGGATGTGCGGGCAATATAGGCGCCATCCACATGTACCGCCACACCGGGATCGCCACCAATCGTCAGGTTCTCTGCACCGATGCCACGAATATAAATCTTGCCCACTATTTCCGTGTTGACAATCATACCGGGGGTCTGAATTCCAAGGTCATAAAGGTCATTAATAGAAGATTTTTCCAGTTGCTCAGATGTAAATGCTGCGAGGGAAAGGGACGTCTTTTGCAGGCTTTCCTCTCGCTTTTGCGCGGTTACAAAAATTTCTTCCAGTACGCCACTTGCAGTGGCTGGTCTGCCATTTCGTGCTGACGAATCATTGCCTGACCCAGTACCCGAATCTGCACCACCCCCTTGGCCATCGTTTTCATCAACGTGGCTGGTTGCTTCCGAATCCGTGGTCTGCCCCGTAGACCCTCCACCGCCCTGCATAATGGTGACGGTACGTGGACCGGAAAACTCGTATTGCAAATCAGTTTGCTTGAGGATGGCCTCCAACGCGGCTCCTGGTTGCATGGAGCCTGAAACACCCGCCGTTTGCAATCCTTCCACCAGGGAGGCGTCGACAATAATCTGCATATTGGCCTGCTCAGAAAAACTGATCATGGCTGAAGACACAGTTTGTTGTGGAATTTCGAAATCGACCTGGCTATTTGTCTGTTGTGCTTTGGCGCTCATTGCAAACGAAACAGCGACAACGAACAGCACCCAGATCGAGTGAAGATAAGGGTGCCTGCGCTCGGTTAACGCGGTGTTTTCAACTGCGTATTCAGTCATATTAGTTGGTCCTTTTGATTGCGTCTCTGAAAGTGGTGAAAATAACTCAACCCGGTAACTAAGACGCCACGACGGTCAAATTTGGGAATGGCCCTGTCCCGTCGAGTGAAGATCAGCTGTTTTTTCGGATCAGCAAAATCCCGTAACTTTCCACTTCAACAAGTCGTAGTGGGAACACTTTTTCCAGACCGACCAACCAGTCACCAATGTCGTCCGAAAAAATCGTGCCGGTGAATATCAATTGCCCCGTGGCCTCATCTCCAATAATAAGCGTGGTTTCTGAATACCTGTTAACGTCTGCAACAACTGATTCCAGCGGTACACCGACATACGCAAGTCGCCGATCCAGCCAGGATGTCGTGATCAGAGGATCAAGCTCGCTGGCAATGCCAATTTCACCCGTGTTATTGAAATTCATAACGTCTCCCGGCTTGAGCTTTGAGAGCATTGCCGATCCCGGACCTGGTGAGTTGTCAGCCAAATCCGTCGCCGGCCCCTCAACACTGACCAGGCCCTCCACAACGGAAACCGTAATATCCCGCACGCCGATATTGACATTAAACTCGGTTCCCAAGGCACGCACGATCCTGGTTCCGGCTGCAACAACAAAAGGCCGGGTACTGTCCTTGGCCACTTTGAAATACGCTTCACCATGTTCAAGCGCCACGTGACGGGTAGCTGTATCAAAAACAACACTTACATCTGAACGGGCGCCCAGCGTAATACTGGACCCGTCCTCAAGCTGAATGACCCGATGTTCAGCGATGTTAGTATGGTATTCGGCTTGTTCTTGACCGGACCCCTGGAAGAGAACCATGCTGAAGATGCCCACTACCGCAACTGATGCCGCCAGCGCGAACCATGCCCGCCGCGGTATGTCGCCTGGTGAAACATTCGGAAGTGGTTTCTCCGGAATTGGTAATGCCTTAAAACCGTCGTAGGTATCACTAGCCAACTCCTGGTCTGTCGGCCAGGGCAAGTCATCAACCTGCTCAGCTTCGTGCCAAAATGCAGTGACCGCATCAAATGCCTCTGCATGCGCTTCGTCCTCGGCCAACCAGTGGCGCCACGCCCTGAAATCGGATTGTGATACGCTTTCCTGAATCCTCAGAAACCATGAGACGGCTTGTTCCGTTTTTCCAGCACCGGGTTGGCTTGTTTTTGCTTGATCCATCAAATCCTTCCTCATCGAATACTCTTTCACCATCTCTACCCGTTTACCTGTCTATCATCAAGGCGTACACGACAGTAGGCGACCGCTCGTAAAACATACTTTCGGATCATGCTTTCCGTCAGGTTCATTGTTTCGGCAATTTCAGCATAGGACCGACACCTGAACTTATATAGCAAAAAAGCCTTACGACACTTGGGTGGTAACTCCTTGACGATTTCCGTTATCAACATCAGTTGCTGTTGTGCGTTTACAATCCGGTCCACCTGTGATGCCGGCGCCGGCACTCCAGCGCTTACGCCATCCAGCGACAGGTGTTGCGGCCGTCTGCCATGTTTGCGCATACGGTCTACTGCGATATTGGAAGCAATCTTGAACAGGTATGCCTGCAAATGGCTGATGGTATCCGGCTCATCCAGCTTTAACATCCGGACATAGGCTTCTTGTGCGACTTCTTCTGCGTCCGCGATCGAGTGCAGACGAACGCTGAGGTAGCGCACCAGGGCCTCATTGTACTTCTGAAATGTCTGCTCAATGACCGCATTGGTCACAGTCCCATCCGACCTGTGCGTAGACACATTCTGCCGCAGTCGGGAACCGTTAGTTCCAGAATCTTCTGACAATATTTCTTGAGTAGACAGCTTCTGCATCAATAAGCACCGTTTGTACCATTAGACGACAGATCAACCTGTTTTGGGAATAAAAAATCAGATTCAATGAAATTGCAAAGCTCAAAAAGGGCTCTTACCCCGTGCGGACCGGGGTCCGAGCCGTAGGACCGACGAGCTTGCTCGTCGGGAATGATCTCGGGTCCAAAGAACTTCCCGATGAATACATTCGTTGGTCCAACGGCCAACAGAAATCCAACGACGGGGGTAGCTTCACTTCTGCGTCGGCTGACGATTGAGTCGCATGAATAAGTAGTAAAAGACGCCTGCGGTGAATGCGCCAACAAACCACGCGTAATCATAAATCCTCACGAGCAAAGCGGGCGCATTATCGAGCACACCGATCGCGGTTAAGAACCCTGCTATGCTGGGCGCAATTCCCAGTAGTAGTGCCAGCAGACCGTAAAGATTCCAACCCTTGTGATACTCGTATTCACCATTACGTTGATAAAACGCACTGGTATTGAGACGACAGCGACGGACAAAAAAGTAATCAGAGATCAAAATGCCCGCGATCGGACCCAGCAGTGAAGAGTAGCCGACCAACCAGACAAACAGGTAAGAACCAGCCGATTCCAGGAGTTTCCAGGGCATGATGGCGATGCCGAGACCGGCGGTAATATAGCCACCCATTTTGAAAGATATGTGTCTGGGTGCAATGTTGCTGAAGCCGTTGGCCGGGGCAACGACATTGGCGGCCAGATTGGTGGTTAAGGTAGCGAGCAACAGGAATACCAGGCCGAGGATTGCAGCGGTCCCACCCAAACGTCCTGCGAGTACCACGGGGTCCCAGATCGTTTCACCAAATACAACGACCGTTGCCGAAGTCACCGCCACGCTTACAAAAGCCAGCATGGCCATGGGCAGTGGTAGGCCGATGGCCTGACCAATCACCTGATCGCGCTGGCTACGTGCGAATCGGGTAAAGTCCGGGATGTTGAGTGACAACGTAGACCAGAACCCCACCATGGCAGTGAGACTGGGCCAAAACACCCTCCAGAACTGGCCTTCGCGTGTACCGCCGGCGACAAATTCGGAGGGCTGGTTCAGCATCGATCCAAAACCACCGCCATTCACGTATGCCCAGACCAGCAATGCAAGCGCCGCCAGGATCAAAAGTGGTGCCGCAAACGTTTCCAGCCAGCGTATGGACTCTATGCCATTAGCAATAAAGTAAACCTGGACCGTCCAAAAAACCAAAAAGCAGATTAATTGTGCGGTATCAATGTCAATAAATGGCAAGGGCTCGCCAATGAATGCCTGCCCGCTCACGGCGTTAAGGATCTGGTACATTGCAAAGCCACCCACCCAGGTCTGGATACCAAACCAACCGCAGGCAACCAGCCCGCGAAGCAGGCCCGGTAGACGTGCGCCGATGGTTCCGAACGGGGCCCGCAACAGCACGGGGAAAGGGACCCCATAGCGGGCACCTGCATGCCCAATTAACAGCATCGGTACCAGTACGATCAGATTACCCAACAGTACGGTCGACATCGCCTGCCAACCCGACATCCCCTGTGCGATTAACCCGGAAGCCAGCAGGTAGGCCGGCACGCACACGGCCATGCCAATCCACAGGGCGCTGATGTTTACCCAGGTCCAGGTTCGTTGTGACTCCTGGGTTGGGGCCAGGTCTGCATTCCACAGCTGTGTACTGTCCGCGCCGTGGTCGTGCGTGGGTGTTTTGGGGGTGGTTTCATTGTCAGTCATTGGCATTGACGCTAACGTATCTTGACCGTTGGGTCAAGATACCATAGTCTGTGTTGAGGACACACGACGTGCTGTTGTGACGTCGTTTCTGGGCATATCGATGCTCATATTTTGTAGAACCTGTTTAGATTGCGAGGATTGCCATGGCTAAAGTGAAGTGTGGGTTAATTCAGATGGGGCTCAAAGGTGACACAACCATGAAGCCTGACAAGATCCGGGATCTGATGCTCGAAGCACACCATCCCATGATAGAAGATGCCGCTGCACAGGGTGTGCAGGTACTGTGTTTCCAGGAGGTATTTACCCAGCCGTATTTCTGTCCGGGTCAGGACCGCAAGTGGTATGCGGCGGCCGAGGCCATACCGGGAGGCCACACCACCCAACTCATGCAGGAATATGCAAAGCGCCACAACATGGTCATTGTCGTGCCGATTTATGAAGAGGCGATGTCCGGTGTTTACTACAACACAGCGGCGGTCATAGATGCCGATGGTTCATATCTCGGTAACTACCGCAAAACACATATACCGCAGGTTGATCCCGGGTTTTACGAGAAGTTTTTCTTTAAGCCGGGCAACTCGGGCTACCCGGTGTTTGAAACCGCGTATTGCAAAATAGGGGTCTATATCTGCTACGACCGGCATTTCCCGGAAGGTTGGCGTGCGTTGGCGCTCAACGGTGCGGAATACATCGTCAATCCATCCGCGACTGTGGCTGGTTTGAGCAAGTACCTGTGGGAATTGGAACAACCGGCCGCGGCGGTTGCCAATGGCGTGTTTATCGGTGCAATCAACCGCATCGGTACCGAGGAGCCCTGGGCAGAGGAAATGGGTGAGTTTTACGGCTCAACTTACATCGTCAATCCACGCGGTGAGATCGAGGCCCAGGCCAGTTATGGTGACGATGAATTACTGGTTCACGAAATCGACCTGGACATGATTCGCGAGGTTCGCGATACCTGGCAATTCTTCAGGGATCGGCGGCCGGAGTCCTACGGACCACTCGTAGACATTTAACCGCACATTACAACAGGCGGCACACGATAATGACTGAAACAATGCAGGCGGATATCAGGTCAGGCAGACTCAGCGAAGCCGAAATCGAAGTCAATTTCGGCGATATGCACCCGCTGTTCAGACGCGCCGAAGCGCTGGTGGAGGCAGATCGGTGTTTCTTCTGTTATGACGCACCGTGTACCAATGCCTGTCCTACCGGCATCGATATTCCGGGCTTCATTCAGCAGTTGCGCAGCCAAAACATCAAGGGCTCCGCCCACACCATTTTGAGTGAAAATATTATGGGTGGAATGTGCGCGCGGGTGTGTCCCACCGAAGTCCTGTGCGAGCAGGATTGCGTCCGCAATACGCTCGAAGACCAGCCCGTCCGGATTGGTCGCTTGCAGCGCTATGCCACTGAGGCAGTCGTGGAAGGTAGTCTGCAACTGTTTCAGCGTGGTGAAGACTCTGGCAAACATGTCGCCGTCGTGGGTGGCGGGCCCGCGGCACTTTCCTGTGCACATCGTCTGGCCACTTTGGGTCACCGCGTACGTGTACTGAATGCGGCCGAGAAGCTCGGCGGGCTGAATGAATATGGTATCGCCGCTTACAAAACTGTAAACGACTTCGCTCAAAAAGAGGCGGATTACATCCTGGGTATCGGCGGTATTGAAGTGCGTAACTCCACAGCAATGGGGACAGACTTTTCTCTCGCTGACTTACGGAATGACTACGACGCTGTATTTCTGGGCTTTGGTATGGGTGGGGTGAACGAGCTGGGTCTGGATAACGATCAACTTGATGGCGTGGTCGACGCTGTGGACTACATTGCCAGTCTGCGTCAGGCGGAGAACAAATCAGAATTACCCGTGGGTCGCAAAGTGTTAGTGATCGGTGGTGGTATGACCGCAATAGACATCGCCGTGCAAAGCAAGCGATTGGGCGCTGAAGAGGTCACGGTTGTTTACCGCCGGGGCCAGCAGCAGATGGGCGCCAGTAACCTGGAGCAGGAGTACGCGCAGACCTCAGGTGTCGGGATACGCTATTGGTTGGCACCCAGAGAGTTATTGCAGAGCGACGGTTGCCTAAGTGGTATTGAGTTTGAATACACGCAGCTTGAAGACAACGGTAAGCTGGTGCCCGGCGGCAAAAGCTGTGTCCTGGAAGCGGATGTGGTGTTTAAAGCCATCGGCCAGAAGGTGCTGTGGGATTCACTGGGTGATACCGCCGAGATCCTTGAGCTCGATCACGGTCGGGTGAGTGTGAATGAGTGTCGAAAAACCTCGCTACCTGACGTCTGGGCAGGTGGGGACTGTGTCTATGGCGGTGAGGACCTGACGGTATCCGCGGTACAGGACGGCAAGCTCGCTGCCATGGACATCGACCGATGTCTGCGGCAATGAGTTGGGCTTTGAAAAGATTCCCCGGGAGATGAAATGGCAAATCTGAGCAGCGAGTTCCTTGGCATCAAGTCACCGAATCCTTTTTGGCTGGCCTCAGCGCCACCAACAGACAAGGCCTACAACGTCAATCGGGCTTTCGAAGCGGGTTGGGGTGGCGCCGTGTGGAAAACCCTGGGTGAAGACCCACCCATTGTGAACGTCAACGGTCCCCGTTATGCGGCCAGTTACAGCAATGATCGCCGCGTGATTGGTTTTAACAATATCGAGTTGATTACCGATCGTCCCCTGGATGTTAACCTCAAGGAAATGCGTTTCATCAAGAGAGACTGGCCCGATCGTGCCCTGGTCGCATCGGTGATGTTCCCCATGCAGGAAGAAGCCTGGGCCAAATATGTACCAATGGTAGAAGACACCGGTGCCGATGCATTTGAACTCAACTTTGGTTGTCCTCACGGTATGTCAGAACGGGGTATGGGGGCCGCGGTAGGGCAGGTACCCGAGTACATTCAGGCCACGACGGAGTTGTGTAAAAAGTACGCCCGGATTCCGGTCATCGTCAAACTCACACCGAATGTGACCAACATACTGCCACCGGCACGTGCTGCCAAGGCAGGTGGTGCAGATGCCGTGTCGCTGATCAACACCGTCAACTCCATTATGCGTGTGGATTACGAAACCTTGTCCATGTATCCGACCACGGATGGGATGGGTTCCCACGGCGGATACTGCGGGCAGGGGGTCAAACCCATTGTCTTGCATATGATCGCGGAGATTGCCCGTACGCAGGATACTGCAGACATACCGATTTCAGGAATTGGTGGCATCACCGACTGGCGCGATGCGGTGGACCACCTTGCCCTGGGCGCACAAAACGTACAGGTGTGCACGGCCGTGATGGTATATGGCTTTAAGATCATTGATGACCTCACCACCGGTCTGAGCAACTTCCTGGATGAAAAGGCGATGACGTCCGTAAGGGAATTGGTGGGTCGTGCCGTACCCAGTGTGACGGATTGGCAATACCTGAATTTAAACTACATTGAAAAGGCACATATTGACCAGGATACGTGTATATCCTGTGGACGTTGCCACATTGTTTGTGAGGACGTTTCCCACCAGGCCATCACCAGCACGGTCGACGGCGAGCGTCGTTTTGAAGTCATTGAGGAAGAGTGTGTCGGTTGCAACCTCTGTGTCAGCGTGTGCCCCATTGAAGGCTGCATCAGCATGCAGCAACTGACAAGTGGTGTCGATCCGCGTACCGGCCGGCCAGTCACCAGCGAGAAGGCAGACTGGACCACGCATGCCAACAACCCCATGCGATCGAAGTAGCGTGGTTGATGCCCGTGCGGGTGAGCCCGCATATCGCACTAGAAAAAAAGACATACGCGAAGCCAACGAGGCGTTGATCCTGGCAGCGGCGGAGAAGGTCTTTGCCATGCATGGTTACCAGGGCACGGCCACCGGTCAGATCGCCGTAGAGGCGGGACTACCCAAGGCAAATCTACACTACTATTTCAAGACCAAGGCAATTCTTTACCGGGAGGTGCTTCAACATATCCTGGACGACTGGATGAAGGCGGCGTCCACCTTCGATACCTGTAACGAGCCACGCGAAGCACTGCGTGCTTATGTCACGGCCAAGATGGAATTTTCACGGCAACGGCCGTTCGGCTCACGGGTATGGGCACGCGAGATCATGAGCGGTGCACCCATGCTGGAAGACTTTCTGGGTACCAGTTTGAAAACCTGGGTGAACGCGCGGGTTCGAATCATACGACGCTGGGTACGGGAGGGGAAAATAGAGCCTGTTGATCCACATGCCTTGCTCTATATGATCTGGGCAACGACCCAACATTATGCGGACTTCGAACAGCAGATCATCATCCTCAACAATGGCAAGGCACTGGATGATCGCGGCTACCGGCAACGCACCAGGCAGGTCATCAGACTGGTCCTGGGCAGCGTTGGACTACAATCGTAGTGACGCTCGTTGACGATCACTAGGGGGCGTTCTCACACGCCAGGTTGCGCTGTTGCACCTGAAAATACGCCAGGCAAGGCGTGAGGAGAGAGGTTTGGTAACTCCAAATGAACGACGAACAACACCGTATGGCGTTTTTTCAGGTGCAACCCGAAGGGCCGGGCCTATTTTTCCGCC
>JAJFLB010000018.1 GCA_021772915.1 Gammaproteobacteria bacterium
ATGTCCCCACTGCGTCGCCTGAGGGCGCCTACTCTTGGTGCAGCCCTTGAGAAGGACCGGGCCATTCTCTGCTGTCTGCGTCTTGTCCTGAAACATCTGGGTACCTCTGAATCCGTAGTTATCACATGGACGGAGCACTAGTTCTGAATGACGATTTCCGGCATCTTGACCGCCATACTGCGTGGGGTTAACGCCAGGGCACCCGCCGTTCGCAATGCCAGGCTTCGATAGCTTTTTGCAATGTGAGAGTCGGGGTCTTGCACCACCGAGGGCTGACCCTCATCCAGTGAAGAGCGAATCTCAGTCGCCAACGGTAACTGGCCCAGCAATGGAATATCAAAATCCTTAGCCATTTGTTGTCCACCACCCTGGCCAAATACGGCTTCTTCATGACCACAGGCCGTACAGACATGGGTGCTCATATTTTCGACCACACCCAACACTGTCACATCTACCTTGCGGAACATATGCAAAGCCTTACGGGCATCAAGCAAAGCTATATCCTGTGGCGTTGTTACGATAATAGCTCCCGCAGTGGGTACCCGCTGGGCCAGGGTCAATTGAATATCACCGGTGCCCGGCGGCAGGTCGATAACCAAATAATCCAACTGTCCCCACAGAGTCTCATTGAGTAATTGCTGCAGAGCCGAGGTCACCATCGGGCCGCGCCAGATCATGGGTGTGTCTTCTTCCACCAGGAAGCCAATAGACATCACCTTCAGGCCATGAGTTTGCTTTGGAATAATGTGTTTGCCGTCAGTGTCCGGCTGCCCCTTTATACCCAGCATGGCCGGTATGCTGGGCCCGTATATGTCAGCGTCCAGCAAACCTACACGGGCACCCTCACGCTGCAGAGCCAAAGCCAGGTTGACTGCAGTAGTGGACTTACCCACACCACCTTTGCCTGAACCAATGGCGATGATATTTGCAATCGATTCGGTCGGCTTCAACTCGCCCTGCACTTTGTGCGGCACCACCTTGCAGCTCACATTTACGCCTGCGTGCGCTATACCCGTCTCATTCAGTAAACGGTCCCTTATGGCCATTGCCAACGACTCCCCCTGGTCGGCGAGTGGATATCCCAAACGGACATCTAAATTGATCCGGTCTTTGTCAAACTCAACCGTGCCTACAGCACCGGCCGAGACCAGGTCACAACCGGTGTTTTCATCGTGAATATCGGCTAACAGGTTCAGAATGGATTCTTTATTCATGAGTTATCAGGTTCGCTTGTCAGTCACCATCGAGGGAAGCACGACATTGTAGCCAACTTGAACGGCTATGCACACCTGAAGCTACAGCTTGACGGGTCGGCATGCCATTAATTACGATGCAGTACACCACGACAGCGGACAATATGAGCAACAAGAAAAGAAAAATCCTTGTAACCAGCGCCCTGCCCTATGCCAATGGCGCCATCCACCTGGGGCATATGCTGGAATACATTCAGACCGATATCTGGGCGCGCTTTCAGCGCTCCCAGGGACATGAGTGCTACTTTGCCTGGGCGGACGATGCGCACGGCACACCCGTCATGCTACGAGCAGAGGCGGAAGACATTGCGCCAGAGGAACTCATCACCAGAATGAACACCGAGCACCAGCAGGATTTTCGGGATTTTGGTTTGAGCTTCGACAATTACGCCACCACCCACGGTGATGCCAACCGCCAGTGCGTGGAGACGATTTATAATCGCCTGAACGAGGGGGGGTACGTCGTGCGGCGGACGATCTCCCAGTTCTTCGATGAAGATAAAGGCATGTTCTTGCCTGACCGCTTTATACGGGGCACCTGCCCCAAGTGTAAATCTGAAGACCAGTATGGTGATAGTTGTGAGGTCTGCGGAAGTACTTACAGCCCGACTGATTTGATTGATCCCCGGTCCGTGGTCAGTGGTACAGCACCGGTGATGCGTGATTCTGAACATTACTTTGTACGTTTGTCAGAGTTTGAAGACCGTCTACAAAGCTGGATGGCGTCGGCTGCCCTGCAACCAGAGGTTGTCAACAAGATGCAGGAGTGGTTCGACGACGGTCTGCGTGATTGGGACATTTCCCGCGACGAGCCCTATTTTGGATTCAAAATTCCGGATACCGACGACAAGTACTTTTACGTCTGGGTGGATGCACCCATTGGTTACATGGCCAGCTTCAAGGAACTCTGTGATCGCACCAACCTGGATTTCGACGAATGGTGGAAACCGGATACGGATACCGAACTGTATCATTTTGTGGGCAAAGACATTATCTACTTTCACATTCTGTTCTGGCCGGCCATGTTGATGGGGGCAAACCTCCGCCCCCCAACAGCCGTATATGCGCACGGGTTTCTGACCGTCGATGGCGCAAAAATGTCCAAATCACGTGGCACTTTCATAAGGGCCCGCACTTATCTTGATCATTTGAACCCGGACTACCTGCGTTATTACTTTTGTGCCCGGCTGGGACCGGGTATGGCGGACATTGACCTGAGTCTTGACGATTTCGTCACACGTGTGAATTCCGACATGGTCGGCAAGGTCGTCAATATCGCCAGCCGCTGTGCAGGCTTTATCCAACGCGGGTTCAACGGTCAACTGGCCACCGAGCTACCCGATCCGGGTCTGTATCAACAGTTTCTGGATCAACGGGACCTGATAGCGGACGATTATGAACAACGCAATTACCAGTCAGCCATTCGCCGCATTATGGCACTGGCTGACGAGGGCAACCGCTATATCAACGAGCACAAACCCTGGCAACTGAATAAACAGGAAGACCAACAGCAAAGGGTGCAAGCCATTTGCACCGAGGGCATCAACCTGTTTCGTATACTGGTGACCTATCTGGCACCCGTGGTCCCCTTCACGGCGAGCAAAGCTGCCGAGTTTTTGGACATCGATGTGGAAGAGTGGTCCGGTTTGAACGAGCCTCTGTTGGGCGTTTCCGTTAACCCCTTCCAGCCATTGATGACACGTGTTGATCCCGTCAAGATTGCCAGCATGATTGACGAGTCGAAAGAGAATCTGCAATCTTCTGATGAGACCAGTGAACTGGATCTCGCGGACGAAATCAGCATTGAAGATTTTCTGCGGGTGGATCTGCGTATTGCAAAAATCGTCGGTGCCGAAGCAGTACCGGAGGCGGACAAGTTGCTACGATTAACATTGGATATCGGTGGTGGTGTACGGCATGTTTTCGCCGGCATCAAATCGGCCTACGACCCAGCCGATCTCATCGGCCGTCACACTGTCATGGTTGCCAATTTGAAACCCAGGAAAATGCGCTTCGGCGTATCGGAAGGCATGGTCCTGGCCGCCGGACCTGGCGGCAGTGACCTGTTTATACTAAGCCCGGACAAGGGAGCCATACCCGGAATGCGGGTCACCTGAGTTCGGTGCAAGTCAAACCACCTTCCATGATTGACAGGATTGATGCCCTGTTACCTCAAACTCAATGTGGCCAGTGCAACTACCCGGGTTGCCGTCCTTATGCAGAGGCAATAGCCGGGGCGGAGGCCAATATAAATCAGTGTCCGCCAGGTGGCGAAACCGGCATCCGTGACCTGGCTGAATTGCTCGGTCGTAAGCCCATCCCCCTGAACCCGGAAAATGGGGTTGAAAAGCCCAGGACCCTGGTCAGCATAGATGAGCAAAGCTGTATCGGTTGCGCATTGTGTATTCAAGCCTGTCCGGTAGATGCCATTGTTGGCGCAGCCAAGCTCATGCACACGGTAATCGAGTCTCATTGCACCGGCTGCGACCTATGTCTGCCGCCCTGTCCGGTCGATTGCATTGACGTGGTTGAGGTAACAGCAGACACCCTTGTCTTGCAGCAACTGCAATATGCCGACAATGATACTGAAGTCCCTGCAGGTGTCTGTGGCGGGGAACTCACGACTCAAGTTCGGCGTAGAATTGCCGGACTGGCCCGGCGTAGATTTGAGGCCAGACAAGTCCGTCTGTCGAGAGACAAACGGGAGCGTGCTGAAAAAATGGCTCGGCACAAGAGAGACCTGCAAATCAGGCGCGGCCATGAAGCTTGATGCGCGAACAGAGTTCTTCCGGCGGTTGCAGGTCATTACTCCCGACCCAACGACTGAGCTGAATTATGATTCGATTTTTGAGTTATTGGTCGCCGTAATTCTTTCGGCGCAGGCCACTGATATCAGTGTCAATCTTGCTACCCGCCGGCTATACAAAGTTGCCAGTACCCCGGAGACGATCCTGGCTCTGGGTGAGGAAGGATTAAAAGCCTATATCAGGACCATTGGTTTATTTAATTCCAAGACCAGAAATATCATTGCAACTTGCAAAATACTTCTGCAAAAACACTCCGGGGAGGTACCTGCTTGCCGAGAAGCACTGGAATCTTTACCCGGTGTGGGCAGGAAAACGGCCAACGTAGTGCTTAATACCGCATTCGGACAACCAACATTGGCTGTAGACACGCATATTTTTCGCGTTGCCAACCGTACCGGTCTGGCACTTGGGAAGACACCCTTGATTGTCGAGCGGAAACTGCTCAGGAGTATCCCCCCCCAATACCTGATGGATGCACATCACTGGTTAATCCTGCATGGTCGCTATGTGTGCAAGGCACGCAAGCCAAACTGTCCCCAATGTATTGTTCGCGACCTGTGCAGAACCGGTAAACAAAAGGGCTACTAGTCGACCCAACATTAATACCAGGCAGCCCGTCTTACCGCAGTAGTTATCTGGAAATCAGTTGTAATAATCCACAGCCCCTGACGGTCTATAGGTTTCGAGTACTGGATATTTCCTGGAGACTGCTGAACCATCGCTAATCTCCCGGAACAATTCAGAAAGATATTGGCCCCCAGAGTAATATAGACCGAGATCTTTAATAACTCCTTGGTGGGCTGTAAATGTTCGGTACCCCTGGAATAGCCCGGTACTAATCCCGGACGATATACCAGGGGGGATTCCTAAACTGGAGGATCTATCTAATGACTATCAAGTTAATGACTGTTAAGCCCGTTGCAGCCGCCGTTGGCGTGGCATTTGTTTCATCTTTATTCATCTCAACCGTCGCGGTTGCAGAGGACAACCCATTCTCAACCACTGACCTCGTAACAGGTTACATGCTGTCAGCTGCTGACAAGGGTGAAGAAGGCAAGTGCGGCGAAGGCAAGTGTGGCGGCGATAAGGGTGAAGAAGGCTCTTGTGGTGGCGATAAAGGCGCTGAAGGCTCCTGTGGTGGCGATAAAGGTGCCGAAGGTTCCTGTGGTGGCGATAAAGGTGCCGAAGGTTCCTGTGGTGGCGATAAAGGCGCTGAAGGTTCCTGTGGTGGCGATAAAGGCGCCGAAGGTTCCTGTGGTGGCGATAAAGGCGCCGAAGGTTCCTGTGGTGGCGATAAAGGCGCCGAAGGTTCCTGTGGTGGCGATAAAGGCGCTGAAGGCTCCTGTGGTGGCGATAAAGGTGTCGAAGGTTCCTGTGGTGGCGATAAAGGCGCCGAAGGTTCTTGCGGTGGCGACAAGGGCGCAGAAGGCTCTTGCGGCGGCGATAAGGGCGAAGAAGGCAAGTGTGGTGAAGGCAAGTGCGGTGGAAACGTCTGAGCACCAAGCCTATGGATAAGCGTGCTCACCCTGTAAAGGGTGCAGGACTTGGTTTGCGGCGGACCCTTTTGGGTCCGTTGCGAGCTTGTGACCTGAAAGGTATAGATTTCATGGAGATCGCTCCTGAAAACTGGATCAATGTTGGCGGCCAGAGAAGGCAGGCTCTACAGTACTTTACCGAGCGTCTTCCATTCATTTGTCATGGTCTTTCCCTATCGATCGGTGGACCTTCACCGCTGGACCAGACTTTTATAAGGAAGCTGAGGCAATTTCTTGAGCAGTACGGGATCCGTGCCTACAGCGAGCATCTGAGCTACTGTACCGATGACGGACATTTGTACGACCTGATGCCCATCCCTTTTACCGGTGAAGCCGTGATGTATGTTGCCAACCGGATTCGACAGGTGCAGGACATGCTCGGACAGCGTATGGCTATCGAAAACGTGTCCTACTACGCCGCTCCTGCAGCTGAGTTGAGCGAAATTGATTTTATTAACGCGGTCATCGGCGAAGCTGACTGTGATCTGTTGCTGGATGTCAATAACATCTACGTTAACAGCGTCAATCACGGCTACGACCCGATCGAGTTTTTGCGGGGTATGCCCGCAGACAGGATTGCGTATGGCCACATTGCCGGCCATTACAACGAAGCTGAAGACCTGATTGTGGACACGCACGGAGCCAGTATCATTGGTAATGTCTGGGACCTACTGGATAAGGCCTACGAATATTTTGGTGTATTTCCCACCCTGCTTGAGCGTGACTTCAATATTCCGCCAGTGGAAGAACTACTGGTAGAGGTGAGAAAAATAAAACAGATTCAGGACAAATGGGACCGACGTGAGCAAACGGAGACAGCCGGTGATCACCGACACAGTGCCTGAGGCGCTGGCAAGGGCGCAACACAACTTTGCGGCCCACATTCGTAACCCGGATAAAACCGCACCGCCCGAAGGTATTGAAGACCGGCGGATGGCTATCTACCGCGACCTGTTTTTTAACAACATTAAGGGTTTTCTGTCAGGCAATTTTCCCGTACTCAAGAGCTTGTACGATGAGAAGGCTTGGACCGGCCTGTGTCGGGATTTTTATAGTGAGTACCGCTGCCATACACCATTATTTCCCCAACTACCCCGTGAGTTTTTGCAATACCTGCAAGATTTTCGAAAAAGCCGTGCAGATGACCCGCCGTTCATGCTGGAACTGGCTCACTACGAATGGGTAGAACTGGCACTCGCACTTGACGAAGCAGAACTGGACGATGTTGAGGCCAGGCCCCATAGTGACTTGCTGAGTGACATTCCGGTGCTGTCTCCACTGGCCTGGCCACTCAGTTACCAATACCCCGTCCATCAAATCAGTGCTGATTTTCAACCTGAAACTGCACCCGAGGAACCCACCCACCTGTTGGTGTGGCGACAACGGGATTACCAGGTAAAGTTCATGCTGTTGAATGAAATCTCACTGTTACTACTGCAACAGATGAAAGAAGAACCGAACCGATCGGGTCTTGAACTGCTAACGGCAGTTGCCGGGATCATCAATCACCCTAAACCGGAAGTGGTTGTAGAGGGTGGGAAAAAGCTGCTGGAAGACCTGCGAGAAAAGCAGATCATAACGGGAGTCCGTCAAAGTTGATTTGACACACAATTGATCGACCCCGAATGGCCCCTGAAACCCGAAATTCATATAGGCACATTTACCATGTCAGTGATTAATAACTATGACCAGCTAACCTCTCGCTTGCGCGCAACCGGTGACTACGTGTGGCCTTTGATTCTCAGACTGATTATGTTTTGGGAGTTTTGGGAGTCCGGTGTAACCAAATTGAACGGCAAGAACTGGTTTGCGGATATCCCCTGGGCCGGCTGGCAAAAGGGCTTTCCTGTTCCATTCGACCAGATACCGGCCAATGTGAACTGGTTCCTGGCAACCTGGAGTGAGTTGGTCTTTGCCGTCATGATTCTAGTGGGCCTGTTTTCGCGCTTTGCGGCCATATCTTTGATCGTGGTCACCGTTGTGGCCACCGCTGCCGTGCACTGGCCCGCAGAGTGGGGCAGTCTTGCGGAACTGTGGAGTGGTTACCTGATCACTTCCAAGGGTGCCGGTAATTACAAACTACCGTTGTTGTTCGTCGTCATGCTGCTGCCACTGGTCTTTTACGGTGGGGGAAAGCTGTCCATTGACCATCTCCTGGTCAAGCTGACCGGTCGCGGCGACAAGCTTGATGACCGTACCGGTGGTCTGCAATCAACCGGGCTCGCCCTACTGGTTCTTAGTCTGGCAACTATTTGGATTGAACCTGCCTGGGGTATACCTTTACTCGTGGCCGGAGCAATTGCAATGCTCATACCTGCAATAACCGGTAGAGACTAATTTGCCGGACTGACGATCCATCCACAAACGTACTAATTTGTCGTAAAAGGCAGCTTCAGCGGTCTTAACTCATAGCCCTGGCTGCGGAGCAAATTCAACAGTCCCTGGTCACCGGGCAGATGTAAGGCACCCACAGCTACGAACACCCTGCTGTCTTCCAGATGAGACAGCAGGGTCTCGGACATGCGCAAATTGCGGGCATGAATACCTGACTCAACGAAGTAATCCCGCGTGTCCGCGCTGACAGTCTGCATCTGTTCATCCGACAACTTCTGCAGAACGAACAAATCATCACCAAGATAGGCATCAACCATTTCGTCATGCGCTTCCTGGACGTGGACATATTTCGCAATCGCCTGATCCAATAACTTCAGTTGCATCGCCATGGGCATATGTTCAAGGAACGATACTTGCTGCTCCAGAGTTTCCAGGCCAACTACCGTGAGCCCACTTCCTGATGCGCGCAGTGACAAGGATAAATCCATAAAAAAACCGGTTCTTTGTGGTGGAATGCTGAGAGTCATCATTGCCGCCCAGGGCTTCATACGGCGGATGAATTCTGCCGGCACCTGGTAGGCCGCAAGCGCAGATTCCAGGGCATCAAAGCGAGAGGACCCGATGACTGCTTCCAGCGTCTTTCCAGGCGGATACTGCATGGTTTCAGTCACACGACTGACGGTTGGCAGGTCTGGCACCAACTCCGTGGCAAAGACCTCATTCCCCTTGAGCTTTTTCAGGAACTCCACTGAAAAGTCAAGTACACGGGGGTCCTCACTGTGAATGGTGCCGAGCAGGTGACCCACCTGCACATTATCCTTGTGTATCGACCAAAACACCGCCCGATCTGCAACCAGGGCATGGCCGACAACGGGTTCTGTTGCAATCGCGGACGAAATCAGCGTCAGGATTAGAACCCCTGCGGAAAATATGGTTAAGCGGTACTTTTTACGTGGTATTGTTGGGCTCATTACCTTATTCTCGCTGCCTTTGCTGGTGGAATCCAATCTGTGGGTTTGACCCGCGCCAAAAATCGGGATACTGATGCCATATGCCCCCTAAAATTTCAGAACGGTTCAGGGGTTTCTTACCCGTCGTAATCGATGTTGAAACGGGTGGTTTCAATCCCGCAACCGATGCGATATTAGAGCTCGCCGCATGCATCTTATGCATGGATGACTTCGGTCGCCTCAAAATTGCCGAAACCATCACCACAAATATTGTCCCATTTCAGGGTGCAAGAATTGAGCCCAGCTCGCTCGAGTTCACAGGTATAGACCTCAGCGATCCAGAGCGCAATCCAATCCATGAAAAAGAAGCACTGAGCAAGATTGTCGTACCGGTCAGAAAGGAATTACGCGCAACAGATTGCCAACGGGCAATACTTGTCGGGCATAACGCATCGTTTGATTTGTCGTTTCTGAATGCTGCCGTGGAACGGGTCAACCTTAAACGAAATCCCTTTCATCCATTTAGCTCCTTTGATACCGCAACTCTGGGGGGCCTGGCGTTCGGCCAAACCGTATTGGCACGCGCCATCCAGGCTGCCGGTATTGAATGGGACGAATCATCCGCACATTCGGCAGAATACGACACCTTCAAAACTGCTGAGCTATTTTGTACCATAGTCAATCGCTGGAAAATCCTTACCGGTCTCTAGTGTAGCTTTTGTTAAGGGAGCGGCCATACCCTCCACCACCTGGTGTTTCGATGGTCAATGTTTGTCCGGCGGTGGCAAAAAACCGTGTTTTACCGGGGAGTTCCCTGCCTTCCAGTTCATTGCGTCCGCATTTGCCCGGCCTTCCACCGGCCAAGCCCCAGGGTGGGTGTACACGTCGTTCGCTCAACAGCGATACCTCGGCATCTTCGAGGAATCGATAGGCACGCACCACCCCATCACCACCACGAAATGCACCAGCCCCACCCGATCCCCGTCTGATTGAGTATTGACCAATCCTCAACGGGTAGTTCAGTTCCAGCACCTCAACCGGTGTGTTCAGCGTATTGGTCATATGACTATGCCTGCCAGAACAACCGTTGCTGTCATGAGAGGCACCCATGCCACCGGCCAGAGTTTCGTAATAATCCCAAGCTCGTCTTCCCCGCGCCCCCATTGCCAGATTGTTCATACTCCCCTGACTGGCTGCCGGAATCCAGCTTTCGACAGTTCCAGTTTTTGGTTTCGCTTTTGCCAGTGCACCGCAAATGACATCAACAATCCTGCTGCTGGTCTCCACATTACCCGCCGCAACGGCCGCGGGGGGTTCGGCGTTAACCAGACTGCCTTGCGGGGCACTTATGCTAATACCTTGCAAGGCGCCGTGACAGGCAGGCGTGTGCGACGGCATAAGACACCGGAAAACATAAAAAACTGCCGCCGCTGTCACCGGCATTGGGCAATTGAGATTCCCCGCAACCTGTTCTGCTGTACCTGAAAAATCAACGTCAACACGATCTCCATTCACACTCACCATCGCTGCGATGGGTATGTCCGTGTTCCCACAGCCATCACTATCGAGGTAGTCTTCAAACGGGTAGTGACCATCGGGTATGGCAGTCAGGCTTTGTCGTACCAATGATTCAGCCCATGCCTGCAGCCCGACTTGTTGCTGCTCAAAATCTTCTATCCCGCATTTGTCAATCAACTCCAGCAACCTCTTTACACCGAGCAAGTTCGCCGCCACCTGGGCATTGAAATCTCCCCGGGAAGTGTCCGGACTGGTCAATCTCTCTAATATGGACTGCAAGAAATGCTCGTCCAACTGCCCATTTCTCATCAGCAGTGTCGGGGCGATCAGAATACCCTCTTGTGCCAATGTCTGGCTGACGGGCATGGACCCTGGTGCGTCCGCTCCAATATCTGCATGGTGCGCGCGGTTGGCACAAAAACCCACCACCGCGCCACCGGCGAAAACGGGTGACAGCAGCGTAACATCAGGCAAATGGGTTCCACCCCTGAATGGGTCATTGAGAATCATCATGTCGCCGGCCTGCCATTGGCGACTATCGACCAGCCCCTTCATCGCAAAGGCCATGCTACCGAGGTGCACGGGTATATGCGTAGCCTGTCCCAGCAACTTTCCATCACGATTGAAAAGCGCGCAGGAATAATCCAGCCGGTCGCGTATATTGGGTGAGAAGGCTACCCTGCCAAGCAGTGCACCCATTTCCTCACATATGGCCGTGATTCTGCTGGCAAACAATCCCAGCTCAACACTATTTACAGGCATGTTACCGCCTCGAGATTGAGCTCTGCTGCCAGCCCCAGAACGGAAGCAACCTGCACCGCCTTTGCTCTCAACTCCACCTCGCTTTCGGCGGTCACCGTCACGTGGCCGAGCTTGCGACCGACACGCGCCGCCTTGTGATAATCATGCCAGTACACACCTTCCATGACAGCCTGCATTGCAGACCCCGGCATTTGTCCCAACAGGTTGAACATCAGCGCCTTTAATCTGCTTTCACCGGTGCCCAGCGGTAAGCCACATATGGCACGCAAGTGATTTTCAAACTGTGAAGTGTGAGCACCGTTTGATGTCCAGTGACCTGAGTTGTGCACCCTGGGTGCAAATTCATTAGCGATCAATTGATCTTCTTTCAGGAACAACTCCAGCGCCATGACACCGGTGTACCTGAGATGATCCAGCAACTTCAGGATCAAGGCTTCTGCACCTGACTGCAACTGCCGCGTGAAAAACGGGGCCACGCTGATTGCCAGTATGCCTTCCCGATGCAGGTTGCGGGTCAATGGCCAGAAAACGGTTTGCCCGTCCTGACCACGGGCCGCAATAATGGAGCATTCAGCATCAAAGGATACAAACTCTTCACAAATGAGTTCATGGTCACCGAGCATTTGCCACGCACGTTCCATATCTTCCTGGAATCGTATGATGACCTGGCCCTTGCCGTCATAACCAAAACGCCTGGTTTTCAGCACACAAGGCAGTCCGATTTTCTCCACCGCAGTGACCAGGTCCGGTCTGGAGGAAACCGCGTAATAAGAAGCAACCGGTACCTCCATAGCCTGCATCATTTCTTTTTCTCGCAACCGGTCCTGGCTCGCAAACAGCGCGCCAGGCGGTGGATAAACCAGACACGATGCCGCTATCAGACTGGCTGCTTTTTCGGGTACGTTTTCAAAGTCGAATGTGACCACATCCGCAAGTTGAGCCAGTTTTTTCAATGCCGATTCGTCATCCCACTCAGCACGAATATGCTCACCCAGTTCGCCGGCACAGGCATCTTCAGCCGGATCAAGGAAAACGAACTCCAAACCCATTGGGCGCCCTGCCTGCGCCAACATTCTGGCCAGTTGACCACCACCAAGGATGCCGACGGTCTTGATCATCCCAATGAGATAGCTCAGATGTCCTGCGCACGCGGATCGGATTGGTTCAAGACAGCTTCCGTACGCTCTTGACGATATGCTTCCAAATCCCGGCGAATCTGTGGGTACTTGATTCCCAGGATAGATGCAGCCAACAAAGCTGCATTGGTCGCACCAGCATTGCCTATGGCAAGTGTTGCCACTGGAATACCTGCCGGCATTTGTGCAATGGAAAGCAGTGAGTCCATACCATTCAATGCTTTTGACTGTACCGGTACACCCAGCACGGGCAAACTCGTCTTCGCGGCCACCATCCCGGGCAGATGTGCCGCCCCTCCCGCACCCGCGATGATGACTTCAAGCCCACGATCGACCGCGCTGTGGGCATAGTCAAACATCACGTCTGGCGTACGATGTGCCGATACCACCTTGGCTTCGAACGGTATGTGCAAAGTTGTTAAGGTTTCAGCCGCGTTTTGCATGGTGTCCCAGTCGGAACTTGAACCCATGATCAGACCAACCAATGCTTGCTCATTTGACACACTTTTTCTCCGGCAAAATAACCCGCACAACCCACACACGTACAGCAGTAATCGATTGTACCAGCGCTGCGGTTCAGCAAACAGGGTGTGTCTGCTACAATGCCTGCATCATCCCCAAATGGATCTGCCAGTGCCCGTTGCAGGAAATTTGCTCGATATTCTGTGCTGTCCCGTCAGCAAAACCCCATTGGTAGTTCTCAGCCGACAACAGTTGGAAAAGCTGAACACCGCTATCGAAACCGGCGATGTCCTGTATGTCAATGGCGAAAAAATAGCTGCATCACTTTCCGAAGCACTGATTACCAAAGATGGGAAGGTGATTTACCCGATTGAAGAGGATATTCCGCTCCTGCTTCAGGAAAAGGGTATCGGAACCGGCCAATTCCAGGACTTGTGGTGATATGAAATCAGTCGCTGGCAATGATCTGAATCCCGAACCCCACCGTTCTAAGCTCCCAATTTTGTGGCTTTGCCTATTGCTGCTGTCAGCGCCGGGTTTTGCAGCCGAAACGGGCAAGCCGCCGGCATTGTTCAAAGACCCCAGCGAGTTGAAAATTACGCTTAAAGGCCCGTGGCGGAAAGTTAAAAGCCAGATAAAAAAGGATTTCCGCTACCCCGCGCAGCTGATTTACAACGACGTCAACGGGCAGCAACGTATTTTGGATGTTGAGGTGGCGCCCAGGGGGATCTCAAGGCGAAATCTTGTGTGCAAATTCCCACCCCTGAAGGTTTATTTTGACCGGAAGAAAACCAAAGGTACGGCATTCAGGGGAAATAAGTCACTGAAACTTGTGTCCTACTGCCAAACAAGCCCCAAGTACGAGCAATATAACATCAAGGAGTTCCTGATCTATCGTATTTACAACCTGATCACCGCTATGAGTTTCAGGGTCAAGCCACTGGTGGTGGATTACGTAGACAATGAGAAAAAGGGCAAATCAGTGACGCGCTTTGGTTTTCTGATTGAAGATATCGATGCTGTCGCCAAACGCAACAAAATGAAAAAACTCGTCTCAGGTAAGGTTTCAGTCAGGCAGCTGGATCCCGCTGAGACCAGCAAGTTCATGCTGTTCCAGTACCTGGTTGGAAATCTCGACTGGTCTGCGACAAGCGGAAAAAGCGAAACACGTTGCTGTCATAACTCAAGGGCCATCAGCACCCACGAGCATGAACTCCCGAAATACATGATCCCCTATGATTTCGATTCCACCGGACTGGTCAGTACCCACTATTCGGTACCACCACTGGGTCTAAAGGCTGGAACCAATATACGTCGAAGGCTGTATCGTGGGTTTTGTGCACACAATGACTTTCTCCCCAAAACGGTCGAACTTTTTCATCAGGAGCGTGCAAACATTGTGGCCCTGTTTTCAAACGATAGCCACTTGAATGACAGAATCCGGGAAAAAGCAATTGCGTACATCGGAGGTTTCTATAAGCTACTTGATGACCCAAAACGCTTCAAGAGCAATATCACTGACATGTGCCGGGGATAGGTTCCTCAACAACCAGCGCACTGTCAGGCTGAGGGGTGGCGACACTTTCTTCTGTCACCGCAGGTTCTACCGGAGGCGCCAACATTTGGGCCAACTTTTGTTTTAGCAAAGCGTTGTTGGAATCAAGTTCAATGACTGCCCGCAGATAATCTTCCCGCTCAGCAGATTTTGTTGGCAGGTCAAGCCGTTGGTTACCATAAATCGCTACCGCACCATCTGCGGTCAACTCGAGAACTCCTTTGTGTGAGCCGTAATAGGTAGCGATTCCACTGTCGTTCGCGACCACCCGCTGGTCAAAGCGTGGCCAGACAACACCACCGGTTGGCGTGTGGCCGATTACAATACGCTTGGCGCTGTACCGTTTGAGGATATTGTCCAGTGTCTGGCTGAAAACATCTGCCTCTTCTTCAAGAGCCAGACCCCGGTACCACACCGGCCCAAGTCCGTCTGTAATGATGCTGGGAACTGCGGGATCATAGTTCGCCAGTGCCTCGCCGACCTGTTCACTCAGTGACTGGAGGCTGAATTGACAATACTTCGCACTGATCCCACCATGCAAAAACAGGGTGTCATTCACCCGGATAGCCACCGGGTTGGCGTTCACCCATTTGCCGTACTCGCCACCGAGTCCCCAGGCCTGACGATGCTCCACCCACCCCAGCGGCACCCTTTGCTCCCAGTCCTTGCGGAAGCTGACAAGATCCAGCAGTTCAAAGGCCTCAGGGTCAATCGTCCGCATCCAGTCCACCTGTCGCTTCCATTGCATTTCCCGATACTGCGAAGACTGAGGCGTTTCAAACGCCTGGAACTCGCCCGCATGGACATAACGAAGATCGCCGCTGACATTCATTGTTTCATGATTGCCGATGAGCGTATGAACATAGCCACCTTTCCTTTTTGCCTGCTTCGCCAGACCGCGCAGGTGGTCAATAATTTTACGGCTGTCGGCGCCACGATCCGTAATGTCGCCCGTCTGCACCAGGTGGGTCTTACCTCCGGCCCACTTGCCTCTTCTGTTGAGCAGACCGGCGCTACGCATGACTTCAATATATCGCTCATAGTCCCCATGCAAGTCGCCAATGGCAATGACCCGATCTACACCTGACCAGTGATAATCATCGATTTTCTTTGCCTTGGCTCCCGCAAGGCATGGAAAAAGCAACATTGTCATCAAGAAACATAGCAAAAACTTCATTGATTGCTCCCGGTACTCAGTCGAATACACCATTGTCTTTTTGCCGGACTTTTCGCCGCCCTATTTGGCGTGGGATGTGACACATATAGGTTTTGGCATCATCACTGCCCCCATAGTTCCTTGCTTACAGGATGAGGCAAACAGTAAGAATAACCTGTTTTACAGGCCTTTGACTAACCATACACCTCGAATGGCAGCAATTGGTATTGTCACTGCCGCTGCGGGGGATTATGATCGCTGTATAAATTTTGAGGTCTTACAGGTTGTAACCATGAATGAGCAACTTAAGAGTGTCAAACTTGGGCTTGCACTGGTCCTTCTGAGCCTGGCGTTTGGCATAGGCGTTGGCATTTCATTTGGCGTAAATGAAGACAGTTACAAAGCACTCATTGCTGCCGGTATCGAGGCCAATCCTGCTGTTCATGACCAGCAGAGCGCGGGCAAAATCTGGCGTTATGCACAACGCGCACACTTTCATGCCACTGGCATTGCATCATTTGCTCTTGGTCTGATCATATTGACCCTGTTCACGAGTTTGAGTGATTCATTCAGGAAGCTGGCGACAGTGCTGGTCGGTTTGAGTGGCCTTTATCCTCTAAGCTGGTTCACCATGTACCTGCTGTCGCCCTCGCTAGGACGCGCTGCGGCACATGGTCATTTGCTGACGGAAAGTCTCGCATACATCGGTATTGGCGGATTGGTGGCAGGTTTCCTGATGATTGTGGGTAATATCTTCCTGGGTTTGTTCTCCAAATAGGAATGTCCGGATAATTTATCGCTTACACGGGAACAGCAGCCTGGCCCGGATGACACCTTCTGCTGCGCTTATTGCGTCCATTACATCCTCTTCGGGAAGTGTCTCCACGTCAATGATGCTATAGGCAAATTCACCCCGGCTAAGGTTTACCATATCAATCACATTGATATCGTGGTCGGCCAACACAGAGAACACACAACCCAGTACTTTCGGGACATTGGCGTTGCAGAATGTAATCCGGTAACCACCGTTTCTGGCCATATTGGTATTGGGGTAATTTACCGAATTGTTTACATTTCCGTTTTCCAGGTAGTCCATAAGCTGGTCGGCAGCCATGATGGCGCAGTTCTCTTCCGCCTCACGCGTGCTGGCACCGATATGGGGCAGTAGCAGTGTGTCTTTTCGCCCCAGTAGCTCGGGGAGGGGAAAATCGCTGATGTAGGTCGCCAGAGTACCATCGTCGAGTGCTGCAATAACGGCGGCCAGATCCACAATTTCGCCGCGGGCAAAATTCAGCAGTCGTACCCCGGGCTTGCAGCGGGATAATATGTCTGCGTTGATCAACCCTCGGGTATGTTCGTTGACCGGTAAATGTAGAGACACAAAATCCGACACCTGCATGAGTGACTGCAGATTATCGACGTTCTGTACCCTGCTTGAGAGCCGCCAGGCCGATTCGATCGAAATGGCAGGATCATAGCCGGCCACGTTCATTCCCAACTCCAATGCCATGTTGGCCACTTTGGACCCGATTGCACCAAGACCGACCACACCCAGGGTCATTCCGGCAATCTCTGAACCTGAAAATCGTTTCTTGTTCTCTTCGAGGACTTTGTGCATTTCGGCATCGTCATGCACCTCATCCAGCGTCTGAACATAGCTCATGGCACCAAAAATATCCCTTGATCCCAGGAGCAGTGCGGCCGCAACCAACTCCTTGACGGCGTTGGCATTGGCGCCCGGTGTATTGAATACGACAATACCGCGTTCCGTGTAGCTGTCCACCGGAATATTATTTACACCGGCCCCAGCCCGGGCCACTGCGAGCACACTATTGTCAATGCGTTCGCCATGCAGCTTGTGGCCTCTAAGCAACAGTGCGTCAGCCGGCGAGATGTCAGTTCCGGTTTGGAAGCAGTCAGCACGAAACCGCGACAGACCTTTGGCAGCCAAACTGTTAAATGTTCGGATTTTGTACATGGCGTGATTACCTTGCGGTTACTTTTTTTTGCAGCTCGTCTGGAGGCGAATTGTACTGCAATCAATCCAACAAAGCGGATGAATTTTAGCCATTGGGCTTAGTCGCCCAAAAAACGGGTCTAACGGCCTACTTGTTCAATGCCACCCATGGATATGTCTGCCCCTGCATGATCGCCTCGCCGACAATAATGTCACCTTCCACAGTTCCCTCAAATGAGATAATTTCATCACCATTTGGAAAGTCAAACCGCAGCAAGGGTGCCTGGCAGGTAAACCCCGTGATGAGTTCTCCACGGTATCGGCTTAATCGAAAAAAGTGTAGGGAATCACCTCCACCATACCCCCACGGGTAATCTCCTCACCGGGTTTTTGCACCACCAGGCCATTACCCCAAGTGGTGGAAAACAACACTCCGCTGCTTTGCTGCGGGAAAATTTCTGCACCACTGGGGCCTGATCGGACCCGCAGATACTCCTGCCGTTGGGTGGCTTTTTTATCAAATAAGGCGACCTGTTGCACCGGAGCGATTTCGTACTGACTAGCGCCCTGGCTGTCAAACAGAAACGATCTGGCAATGACAAGAAGGGTTACCAGTGCAGAGACCGGGTTACCCGGCAAACCGAGAAACGGTGTTCCCAGAACCTCACCATAGGCGAAGGGTTTGCCCGGCTTGATCGCAATCCGCCACATATCAATGTGGCCAAGTGATTCAACCACCGGTTTAACGTGGTCTTCGTCACCCACCGAAACCCCACCGGAAGTAATAATGACATCCGAATTCCGGCTTGCGTCGGTCATCACCCGGGTCAAGGTTTGCAGGTCATCCTCGACAACCCCTAAATCGACGACCTCAAACCCCCAGCCAACGAGAAAGGCATCCATCATGTAGTGATTTGAATTGTAGATTTTACCGGGTCCGGCAATCTCACCTGGTTCAACCAACTCGGAACCCGTCGAGACGATTGCCACCTTCAAACGCTGCATGACCTCAACCCGTGCAACACCAAGAGATGCAATCAGGCCAAGGTCCTGAGCCCGTAATCGGTGGCCTGCCTTCAACACGGTGGCACCCTGCGCCATATCCTGACCTTTGGGGCGGATATTTGCACCAACACCCGGTACGGTGTCCATCCATACTGACTGGCCGTCCTGACGACAACTTTCCTGCATCACGACCAGGTCGGCGCCGTCGGGAATCTCAGCACCCGTGAAGATGCGTGCTGCGGTACCAGCTTTGAGCGGCACCGGTGGTGTACCTGCGGTAATTCGCTGACTGACTTCCAGTGCCTGATCCGGCCCTTGCCAGTCTTGTCGACGCAGTGCATAGCCATCCATGGCGCTGTTGTTCGCCGGTGGAACATTGATGTCCGCCTTGACGTCGCTGGCGAGCGTGCGTCCGTGGCAGTTTTGCAATGCACAAGTCTCAGTGTCTACCAGCACCCGGCTCTTTACCCGCAAGCGCTCAAGTGACTCGGTAACACTCATCAAGTTCATAGCAAATGTTCACCCGAACGAGTTTGCGCGGCAAAATTGCACGGCTTATGTCTGCTATCCAGCTGTTCGGACAGGATTTGATTCCAACCGGTACGGCAGGCGCCGGTGGAACCCGGCAGACAAAAGATCAGGGTCTGATTGGCCAGACCCGCTATGGCCCGTGACTGTACCGTGGACGAACCAATTTCATCAACTGACACATACCGGAATAACTCGCCAAAACCATCGATAGTACGGTCAAACAATGGGCGCAAGGCTTCGGGTGTAGAATCACGGTGGGTCAGCCCGGTACCGCCGGTGGTAATGACCACATCAATTCCCGCATTGGCAACCCAGGCTGAAACAATGGCACGGCTTCTGTAAACATCATCTCTACACAATTCTCTGGCGGCCAATTTGTGGCCCGCTCTTTGCGTGAAATCTGCCAGCATCTGACCGGAGGTATCGGTTTCAAAAGTACGTGAGTCTGACAATGTCAGTATGGCAATATTCAGTGGTACGAATTCGGCGTCCTGGTGCACTGTTTTTTCCTTCAAAGTATGAAAGTTGGATTAATGATGGTACGTCGGGGACAGGTTGTCTAGTCCATTTCAGGAAATGGTATTAGGCCCCGTAACTCCACTTTTCGGGATTGCTTGCGCCACGCACAACACACCAGCAATATGGACGCGGGGAAAGCGCTTTAGCCAAGCCAGCCTTCGGCAGTTTCCAGGTCCGCCGGTGTATTGACATTGAAAAATGGTGGCGGCTCGGATTCGGGCCACTCCACAACCTTGTGCGGCAAGGACGCAAGCAGCCGTTTTATGCCGCCCCGACCCTGATTGACCACGGCCTCATGTATCACCGGCAAGTGGTGGCTTTGCCACAGGGAAAACGTGGGTTGCAATACACCCTGGTAGGAAATTACCACCACCGGTCGTTGGTCTCCATGTCCTGCATCAGCCAGCTTTGATACTACATCAGTGGGGACAAAGGGCGCGTCACAGGGACAAAGAACCAAACTGTTGTCCTGACCCTGTTCATGCAAATATTGTAAAACCGAGAATAATCCCATCAACGGCCCTTGGTAGCGCGAAGACCGGTCAGGCACCAACGGCAAGCCAAAGCTGTCAAATTCATTGATCCTGCACTCAAGACTGAGCAGTAATGCTCCCAGCTGTGGTTGCAGGCGGTCTACAACATGTCTCAGCAGGGGTCGGCCGTTAAGTGGAAGCAGCGCTTTGTGGCCACCACCCATACGACTGGACTGTCCCCCAGCAAGAATGACACCCGTGGGCTTGTACACGCCCATTAGGCCTGCAATTTCCCCAAAGCCGCACGCAGCAAGGCTGGCAATTCATCGGGGTGCAAGTGGGCATATTCAAGCAACAGGACGCGCATGCGTGGCGCCCAAAAGCGCTGCAAATGATCCGCTATGCGCTCCTCTGCGTCCGCATGAACAGCGAGGTTTGCAGTGATATCGCCTGCCATCGATACCAGGTGTGCTGTTTCATTCTGTGCCATTACTAGTGCTCCTTCAAGGTGATATTGCCTTGTTTCATCACTCACCCTGAATACGAGTTTCGAAAGTATAGACATTGTGCCGCCCGGGACGGGCAAAACCAACCAACGTCATACCACTGCGATGGGCAAAATCAATGGCCAACGTCGTCGGTGCGGAAACCGCGACCAGCACTTCCATGCCGGCGGCGGCCGCCTTGAACACCATTTCGTAACTTGCCCGGCTTGATACCAGTACGAAGCCTGAAGCCGGATCAAATCCAGTCCGGCACAAGTGACCAATTAACTTATCCAGGGCGTTATGTCGACCGATATCTTCGCGCAACACCAATATTTTGCCTGTAACACTGCACCAGGCGGCACCGTGTGCTGCACCGGTTTCCGCTTGTATTGGCTGGTGGTCATTTAAAGTCTGAACCGCCGTTTGTATAGCATCGGCGGTCACACTCACGCTGCTGGACACGACAGCCGGATTACGCACTGCGGTTGCGAGTGACTCTGCACCACACAAACCACAGCCAGTACGGCCAACCAGATTGCGACGTTGCCCTTCGAGTCGGGCAAAACACTCCGCACTGACTGTCATGGCGATTTCTAGTCCGTTTTCGCGTTTTATAACAGTTGACTCCAGCACATCAGCCGGTTCGTCGATAATGCCCTCGGTCAAACTGAATCCGATAGCGAAATCTTCGAGATTCTCCGGGGTGACCATCATCACCACGTGGGAGCGCTTATTATAGGTCAGCGCCACCGCCTCCTCTGCCACGACCCGGTCATCCAGGGTGTGGTGGGCACCTTCGTGCCAATTGCTGACCGAAACCTCGCGGGTAATTGACATGTGTTGCTGGCCTCTATATTGCGCCCCGGCAATATGTGGCTAGTTTCTTGCCTTTGCCAGCAAGGCGAGTTGTTGAAGATTAAATGCCCGCTGCTGTTGTTGCCACTCAGAAGGCTGTGTCACCCGGGTAACCTGCACCGCCGTCACCTTGTATTCCGGACAGTTGGTCGCCCAGTCTGAATTCTCCGTCGTTACGATATTGGCACCGGTCAGCGGAAAATGAAAAGTCGTATAGACAACACCCGGCAGAACCCCATCGGTCACCACGGCGTGCAGTACCGTATCACCTGCCCTGCTTTGTATCCCCACCCAGTCACCGTCATTAATACCCCGGTCTTCGGCATCGACGGGATGAATTTCCAGCAAATCCTGATCGGCCCACGCGGTATTGCCCGTACGTCTTGTCTGCGCGCCCACGTTGTACTGCGACAGTACCCTGCCGGTGGTCAGGAGCAATGGAAATTTACGCGTTGAGCGTTCTGTTGTGGGTACAAAACCGGTGATTGCAAAGTACCCCTTGCCACGCACAAACTCGTCCACATGCATGGTCGGTGTGCCTTCAGGCGCCCCTTCGTTACATGGCCACTGGATACTGCCGAGACGATCCAGCAAAACATAATTAACACCCGTAAATGTCGGTGTCAAACGAGCGATTTCATCCATGATTTCAGATGGATGTGTATAGCTCATGGAGTAACCGAGCGCATTCGCCAGCGCCACGGTAATTTCCCAATCCTCTTTACCACTCTTCGACTCCATCACCTTACGTACCCTCGAGATGCGTCTTTCCGCGTTGGTAAAGGTGCCATTTTTTTCCAGGAATGTGGAACCCGGCAAAAACACGTGTGCAAACTTCGCGGTTTCATTCAGAAAAATATCCTGGATAACAATACACTCCATCGATTTCAGCGCGGCTTCGACATGGTGTGTATTTGGATCTGACTGGGCGATATCCTCGCCCTGGCAATATAAGCCCTTGAACTCCCCTGCAACAGCGGCATCCAGCATATTAGGAATGCGTAAACCCGGCTCCGGGTGCAAATTCACCTGCCAGTCTTTCTCAAACAGGCCACGTACTTCGGGATCGGAAATATGGCGGTAACCAGGCAGCTCATGGGGGAAAGAACCCATATCACAGGAGCCCTGCACATTATTCTGCCCGCGCAACGGATTGACACCCACGCCTTCCCGGCCCAGGTTACCGGTAAGCATGGCGAGATTGGCAATACCCATCACCATGGTGGAGCCCTGGCTGTGTTCAGTAACTCCCAGCCCGTAATAAATCGCCGCATTGCCGGCCGTGGCAAATAATCTTGCCGCCGCACGCAAATCCGTGGCCGGCACACCCGTCACCGTTCGTAGTTTTTCGGGTGAATTCTCTTCACGCAGGATGAACTCCCGCCAGGCCTCGAATGACGCCAACTCACAGCGCTCGCGAACATAGTCTCCATCTTCCAGACCCTCTGCAACAATCACGTGGGCCAGGGCATTAACAAAGGCCACATTGCTCCCGGGTAACAGTTGCAAATGATGCGCAGCCTGAATGTGTGGACTGGCGACCAGTTCAGTTGCCCGGGGGTCGACTACGATGATTTGCGCACCCTGGCGTAAGCGATGTTTAAGTCGGGAGGCGAAAACCGGGTGTGCGGCCGTCGGGTTGGCACCGATCAACATGACAACATCAGCGCTGGCTACCGAGTCGAACGCCTGCGTGCCGGCGGATTCACCCAGTGTAGTCTTCAATCCATAGCCGGTGGGTGAATGACAGACACGGGCACAGGTATCAACATTGTTATTGCCAAAACCGGCACGCACCAGCTTTTGCACCAGAAACGTTTCCTCATTGCTGCAGCGCGAGGATGTAATTCCACCGATGCTGTCTTGCCCGTACTCGGCCTGAATTTCCCGGAAGCGGCGGGCGGTATATTCTATAGCCTCTTCCCAGCTAACCTCACGCCATGCTTCGTCAATGCGGTCACGGATCATCGGCTTGGTGATCCGGTCTTTGTGATTGTAATAACCAAAGGCAAAACGCCCTTTTACACAGGCATGGCCAGCGTTGGCCTGACCGTCCTTATCCGGCGTCATCCGTACGACTTCATCACCGCGGGTTTCAACGTAGAAGGTACAACCCACGCCACAGTACGCGCATGTCGTCCTGGTACTTTTGTCCGGCTGCCCCAATTTGATGACCGATTTTTCCACCAGGGCGGCGGTCGGACAACTGTTGACACAGGCGCCACAGGAGACACACTCAGAGTCCAGAAAAGACTCCATTTGTCCGGCACTGATTTTCGAAGCAAAGCCCCTTCCATCACCCGTCAGAGCAAACGTTCCCTGAATGTCGTCGCAGGCACGAACGCATCGGTAGCAAACAATGCACATGGAAGGATCAAAAGTGAAATATGGATTGGATTCGTCCCTTGCCTCTTGCTGATGATTCAATCCCTGTAGTCCGTAACGGGATTCTTCAACACCCAGCTCTGTGGAGACATCCTGTAACTCGCAATCACCGTTACTGGGGCAAGTGACACACTCCAGTGGGTGATCCGAGACGTACAGCTCCAGCACGTTTTTGCGCAGCTTTGAAAGTGTGTCCGATTGCGTGCGCACCGCCATGTCCTGTTCCACCAGCGTTGTGCAGGAGGCTGGTGTGCCCTTTCTGCCATCGATTTCTACCAGACACATACGACAGGAGCCAAAAGCATCCAGACTGTCGGTGGCGCAAAGCTTGGGGATATCAACACCCACGAGCGCAGCTGCCCGCATGATCGAGGTTCCTGCTGCCACATTGACCTGCTGCCCATCAATATTCAGGCTGACCTTTTCAGTCGCAGCAACCGGTGGTGGTGTTCCCAGGTCCTGCAGTGGCTGACTCAACTCTGACATTCTGTCTGCTCCTGCACTACCGGTTCAAAATCTTGCGGGTAGTGTTTTATGGCACTACGCACAGGCATGGGCGTCAAGCCGCCCATTGCACACAAGGAGCCTGCATCCATCGTTGTGCATAACTCCTGCAACAGTGCGTGATTTGCAGTTAGCTGATCATTCTTGCGTATCTTGTCAAGCAATTCCACACCACGAACGGAACCAATTCTGCAAGGTGTGCATTTTCCACAGGACTCCAGCGCACAAAACTCCATCGCAAAACGAGCCTGCTCAAGCATATCCACACTGTCGTCAAAAACCACGACACCACCATGACCCAACATGGCCTCGATGCCGGCAAAAGCCTCGTAATCCAAAGGCGTATCCCATTGCGACACCGGTAGATAAGCCCCCAGCGGCCCACCCACCTGGATGGCACGGATCGGCTTGCCACTGGCAGATCCTCCACCGAAATCTTCGACTAACTCCCGCAGGCTTAACCCAAACGGGACTTCCACCAGACCACCACGACGAATATTGCCCGCCAGTTGCAGCGTGATTGTCCCTCGCGAACGGCCAGTGCCATAATCCCGATAATAATCTGACCCTTTTGCCAGCACCGTGGTTACCGCTGCGAGCGTCAGTACATTATTGACCACGGTGGGTTTGCCGAACAGGCCTTCAATGGCAGGCAAAGGGGGTTTGAACCGAACCAGACCCCGCTTGCCTTCAAGGCTTTCCAGCATGGAGGTTTCCTCACCGCAGATGTAGGCACCCGCACCAACTCGCACCTGTACATCAAAGCTGCGGCCGCTACCGAGAATATCCTGGCCCAATAAGTTGGCCTCGCGCCCCGTAGCGATGACCTGGTTCAATATTTGCAATACCTTGGGATACTCCGAGCGCAGGTAGACATAACCCTCGGTGGCACCCACCGCCAGGGCACAGATGGTCATACCCTCGATCAACTGAAATGGATCGGCTTCCATCAACAGGCGGTCCGCGTAAGTTCCAGAATCCCCTTCATCGGCATTGCAGACAACGTACTTCTGCTCAGCCGCTGTATCCAGCACGGTACGCCACTTGATACCGGTTGGAAACGCAGCGCCCCCACGACCACGCAGCCCCGATTCCGTAACGGCTGCAACGATTTCCTCCGCCGTCATGTCCAGTGCCCTGGCGAGACCATCGTAGCCACCCGACTGTCTATAATCGTCCAGACTGATCGGGTCGGTCACCCCAGCGCGTTCAAAAGTCAGGCGATCCTGCCGGGCCAACCATGAAATATCAGCGACCTTGCCCACACACAACGAGGATTCACCTGATGCTGGAAAACCGTCTTCAAAAAGCGTGGCGACGTCGGTGAGCTTAACCGGGCCAAAAGCGATTCGTCCCTGATCTGATTCGACTTCAAGTAAGGGTTCCAGCCAGTAAGCACCACGCGATCCGGTACGGATGATTTCAATATCCAGTCCCCGGCCCCTGGCCTGGACGACAACTTCATCGGCGACGGCATCAGCACCCAGCGCACAGGCCGTGGTATCGGCAGGGATAAAAATTTTAGGTCTCAACTTTCTTCCAGCAGTTCATCAAAGCGGTCCGCATCAACACGTGCGTGCACAGTGTCACCAATACGGATCGAAGGCGAGCAGGCACAGTTACCCAGGCAATACACGGGCTCCAGCGAAAAACGGCCATCTGCCGTTGTATCACCGTAGTCGATCCCAAGACGCGCTTTGACATGCTGTTCCAGCTTCCGGGATCCCATGGCCTGGCAGGCCTCGGCGCGACACAGGTGAATGGTATTAGCGCCACGTGGCTCAGTGTGGAAATCGTGATAGAAACTGATGACACCGTGCACCTCAGCGCGCGACAGCCCCATCACAACGGCAATCGTGGCAATGCTGTCGCTTGGGATATACCCGAAACGTGCCTGGATTTCATGCAATAAGGGCAGTAGTCCGCCGGGCATGTCAGCGAATCCCTGTACCACTGAGGATACAACTGTGGCGTCATTTTCGGTTGGATTACTCATACTGAATATTAATTGGCAGCACCTGTGAATTTGAAACCAGTCGGACAGTTTACCCGATCGAAACTTCTATGGTAGGCAAGACGCTTGAGTCCTGCAATATTCTCATGCGTCACCGGCACCATTTGGTGCCTCAGTCTGGCTGGTTTGTAACTCTATTCGACCGGAAAAGGACTACAAATATTTCTTTGGCATTTGCCGGCTGAGTACAACGCCCACAAACAACCTCAATGCATTAGCAGCCTACCTCGCCGGGTTTCATCTGGTTGACCAACGGGGGACCGCAGCTATTCCACGACTTCATCGGGGACGACCCCCGGTTTATCGAGATGCTGAAGAAGGTGTATCTGTATCCGCAGCCATTTTTGTTACCCCTATGTCAGTATAGTTTTCTGTGGCAATGACACTGCCATCCGGGTTCAGGTATTCCAAACTGAAAGGATAGCGAAAATCACCAACTTCCCTGAAGTCACCGGCCCGGGTTGAGAACATCAGGTTACCGTTCTCATCGAGATGCCTTGTCAATACTATGTCCCCACTATGGCTGTCCACAAAGAGTGCCTGCCACGTACCATTTGTTTGTTTGACCACCAACTTCCAGGCCAGTGAAATCCCCAGCTTTAGCATGCCGTCCATGTGAACCTCGTTGCCACGATACTTCCATCTGAACAACGGACTGTGCATTTGCCATGAATCTTCGACCACACCTTCGATCTCTTTAATCAGTGGATTTGAGCCGCCGCCATAAACCCGGCTCAAACCATCAGAAAAATGTTGTTTCACAACCAGTGTCGTCGACTCACGCTCCCAGGTTATTTTGCCGGTTTTGGTGATCGTTTCGAGGAGCTTTATATTATGAAACCCACCTTTGCCCATCAGGTGGGACTGGATGGCGACACCGCGTGGCTGGCTCACGGTTGGAATGACTGTGCCATCGGCAAGAAGTGTGGCCTCTTTCTCCTTCAGTTCAGCCCAATCACCTGCTTCGATGTTGTTCATCAACACGAGTGTTTTCTCCGCAAACAGATCGGCATCCAGGTGCAGGTTCCGGTCAAAAGACGACAGTTGGTGCATCCAGAAAACCGGTTTGGGGGGTACGGTTTCCAGCCATTGTGTGTCCGGTCCGTAGGCCAACCATACATCCCAGGCATAAACACCACGCGACTCAAGTGTTTCACCAAAATGCACACCCGATTTACCCACGCCATCCCAGTAATGCAGCACACGGGGCCCATCCATTAATGGAATAGCAGCGGGAATATGTTTTTCCTCCGCACCCAGGGTCGGCACATGTACAACCTGGGTTAGCAGACGCTCGTCATTCTGGGCGCGCGCGACAAATGCATCATTCAGATCGGCCACCCCGCGCAGGCAGATTCCACAGGTGTCACCAACGATAAATAACAAGCGGATTTTTCCCTTGTTGGCGTTGAAATCGTGCTTCAATTGCGCAAGCGACTCATCCAGGACGACGTAGGACCCGGTATTGACTACCCGGTCACCAGCCAGCGGGTCCTCCTGTGACGATTGCTCCCCGCAGGCAGATAAGCACATGGCTGTGAAAATAAATAATACTAACGAGTAGGTTCTTTTCATCATCTGAGTCCTTCGGGTGTTGGGTCTACAATTAACCATTGCAGTTGCTCTGCGAAAAAGGCCAGGCCCAGCAGAACAGCTCCAAGCCAGAGAAACAGTTTTAGCCAGTTAGATGGCCCGGTCTCGCAGGTGCCGTCATCACAGACCCGGCGCGGGCGATAGACCCGCCAAAACGCCCACAGCATAAGGACGGCTGCCACACCGAGTATGTAGGGCCGCCCCGGTTGCCAACGCGCCAGGTAGACCGCACCCGGCACACCGAACAATGCAACCGCCCAGGGACCGATACAACACAGTCCAACGAACGAGGCAATCGCACTCAGGCTGATGGCACTGCCTGCAGTTGTTGCAGCCTTATGGTCTTCCGTGAACCTCATGGTTTACTCACCTTCCTGATGGCACTCAGGATTTCATTTGTTGATGGCACGCCACCTTCACTGCTGTAAATTCTGCAGCCACAGGCGTCGCCCTTTCCTAAACCCATCAGGTCAGATCCATTGATCAGGATGGTTGGAGAACCCCAGCGCCTGACCTCTTCGGAAGTGGTATCACCCAGCAAGTCAATTTCCTCAAACTTAACCGGGAGTTCAGCTTCCAAAACACTGATTGCAGCCAGCAGATTGCTACGCGCTCTGGGTGCCAGTGGGCAGCCATTGAAAGCAAGGAATGAAACCCGCGGACTAGCCACCGTCCTCAACCCCGTTTTTGCGCCCCAATTCGCTGCGCACATTGCCCTCGACAACAAACCCGACAATCCCGGCCAGGACCCAAACAAGAACCAGGCCATACCTGCTGCCCGCACCACTATTGATGCCAAAACCGATATTGATTACGTACGGTGCCAGGTAAATGGAAAAAGCGATCCAAACCAAAATCCGTGGATTGAGATAATCACTGCTGTCGATGAAAAACAGCCATTCATAGACAAAGTTCACAAGGACCAAACCCAATAGTAACCGCAGCAATCGACCCAGTGGCCCAGGTGGCTGCAATGTTCCTTCCGTGTCGAAATGAAACACTTTTTTCAGTGGTATTCTTTCACTCATGACTTTTTACCATGAACTTGTCGTATCATGGCAAGTGTAGAACCTGTAGTTACTACAAGTTCAAGTGTTTTTTCATGGAGGTTTATTAGGGTGATGCAGTTATCTCGCGGGTTGCTGGCAAAAAAGACCGGCGTTAACATCGAAACCATTCGCTATTACGAAAAAATAGGACTCATGCCTGATCCACCACGCACCGCTGGGGGCCATCGCACCTATGACCAGGCGTTGCTGGAGCGACTGTACTTTGTGCGTCGCTGCCGTGAACTCGGATTCACCATCGAAGAGCTGCGTGAATTGCTTGAGCTTGTTGAAGGTGGCGACTATTCCTGTGCTGAGATCCTGGAAACCACCAGAGCCCACCTGGCCCGCATCAGGAGCAAGATCAAGGATCTCGAGAAAATGGAAAAGACACTCAAGACAATCTCCGCCCAATGCTCCGGAACAGATGTGCCAGATTGTCCAATTATAGAATCCTTATGGCACACTCCAAACTAGTGTGGTGTAGTGGACCTGTTTTTGACCATTAAAGCCGCAACCGGGTAGGCCGGCATCCTCTCGAGCGGTGACAGGGGAGTCTGACATTCACATCAATAAATTTGCAGGTCTGTCGTGTTTGGTGCTCATGGCGCAAATACACGCAGGTGTAGTGGCGGATGAAGCAACCTCGCCCATTTTTGGAAAAATGCTGCACCGTGGGCTTGTTAATTGTTTTGCAAAGGGCCTCAAAACAGAACAAGGGGAAATGGTTTACTGTGAAACCTCAGCCGTAGTTTACGACAACACCAGAATTATTCTGGCCAGCGACAAACCAGTTCCCGGCGTTGGGCACTCGTCCGTTTTTTTCTTAAATTACGAAGGTAGTGGCCCGCTCCGGGGATCACCGGCTTACCTGAGAACAGCCCCATTTTTGAGTGCCATCAAGTACGAAGATATGACCCTGACCCCTGATGGTGCAAATGTGATCGCCACCACCGGTTTTGACCGGGTGAAATCGGATACGGCATCCTGGGACGGTTACAACACGATGCTGATGTGGCCGGTGGGAAGCCCGGACGCCGTTTCCGTAGTCGCGCCGACAACCACCGATGGGGTAACCAGCTCTGTCAGTCTGCGAAAAAGTATTTCCCGACATCTGTCCACTGCGGATTTTCCCCTTGGCGTGCCCTACTTCAAGGTGGAAAGTGTGGCGGTCATTCCCGGTCAGACCCTGTTGCTTGGTATCCGTGAAGGCGGCGCCGATTACGAGAATTTCAATTACACCGCGAGGATCATTGCGGTGCCCTACGCCATTGAAGAAGGTTTATTGACCCTGACTGGAGAGATGCAATTAGTCTATGAATTTGATCCCTCCCACGAGCCGCTGATTATGCAGGAAACGGGGCTGTCCAGTATTGAATACGACCGCTACCATGACCGCCTGTACCTGCTTACCAGCTTTGAGACAAGTGAATCTGACGAGGGTTTGGGTGGTTATCTCTGGGTATTGCCGATGGAGGACCTGCTGACCGGGAAGCCACCTGCACTGGTACTCAAAGAATCCGGCGCGCCCCTTCTTTTCGCACACAAGCCTGAAGGTGTGACAGTACTGGGTGATAATCTTGTCTTGGTTGTCCATGACGATGACCGAACACTGGGTCGCGACAGCATAAATAATCCCGAAACCCAGTTCACCAGAGGGCCGCACCAGGCTGCTTATAGCCTGGTAGCACTTGGTACCGCGGACCCGGACCAGTTGCCCCCAGGTTTTTTACCGGAATAAACACCGACTCCTGTCGGTCAAGCACAGATTTGAAATTGAATGGATAAGCCCTGATTTTGTAATGGTCCTTTTGAACTCCAGACTGGCCTGATTAGCCAATTATCAAGAACCTCTGGATTTGCCAAACTTATCAACAATCGCCTTTTCTATGATATCCAGAGGCAAGAGCGGCACACAATACGACCCATAGTCTTTTCTGAAGATGAAGTTTGGGATCGTCACGACCTCGCAACCACCATACCTGGCCCGCCACTGGAAAAAGAAAGAGATACCGATATACGCCATGAGCGCGAGCTGGAATGGGTGATTCAGTGCCGGGAAATTGAACAGATACCCGACCTGGAGTTTTGAATCGAAGGCCGGGGAAATCAACAGAAACATGACCGGCACTACAAAAATGAGGGTTCCCCACCAGGCGCTCTTGCCCCTGAGTTTGTCACCCAACAGTACATGCCCCAGTGTATAAATACCGGTAATCCCGACAAATGAGAGCAAGATCAACAGATAGGAAGTCGCGCTATGCGTGTGCGTAGCGGAAAGGAAGTCTTGCGTGACAAGCAACATAACGAGTATCCCAAGAGCGAATCTGGTCCAGCGACCGACCGATCCAACGTTTACTCCAACCACACCATAGTTTGCCATGACAAGACCTCCAAAGAATCATTTACCGACAGGTTTTCTGCTGCCACAACTACAGTGTAATATCTGTAGTAACTACAGGTTCAAGTTTTTTTACCCTGTCTGAGAAAGTCTGTCAGACTTTGTGTTTCTTAAAAATAACAAGCCCCGCTAAATTTGGTTGAGAGGGTGTTGATACACAGGGCACTTCTACCGGGTGCCCCAAAAGCGCACAATGCTTCACGAGGTGTCTGTCCATTAATCTGAGGGTCTGGGTGTGAAACGAACTGCTTTGATGGCTGTGTGCTTTGCACTGTGGATACAGAGCTCAAACGCCATTGAGATTGAACCGTTGAAGAGTGTCTACCATAGCCGGCAACTGTCTGATGTAAGTTCAAACGACAAGTATGTGTATCGGTTCACCAGAACCCGGTTATCAGAGACTGGGTTCAGCGTGATTTGTGATATGGGCAAAGCGGTCCCTGACAGCGAAGACGAGGACGCATACAGCAATCAGCCCATGCCGGGACTGAGGATAGAGCTCAGGGCCAGGGCAATGGTCAGACACTCTTATGACGGCGAGCCTCTTTATTACAATACCGGCTTCGTCGTCGTGGTCAAAGACGGGGCGGTAACGAAATCATTTGATCCACCAAAACCCTGGTTCCTGCCATGGTGGTCAAACTCAAAAAATGATATTTACTTACGTGATTGGCCCCCAACCGGTAAAGCGGATTCGTTGAACTTTGACCTTTTGTCAGGTAATGGCCTCTACCATAAGGATGGTTCGACCAAAGCAAGCCATTTTCTCTCCAATTGCCGCAAAATCACCAAGCAGAAACTGCCGGTTTATACCAGGGAACGCGTAACTTCCTGACGACCAGGGTTGGTTAACACTGGCGAAAATCTACCCCTCACCACCCCACTCAACGATATTTGCTAACCGCCTGAAGCCGTTTCCGGTATGGTGTGCTGATTGTTCCAATGGGTCACAACAATGAATGCAACATCCAACCCGGAAAGCACTCTTGAGCGTGCGATCGGCAAATTCGCCTTTGGTGCCATTAACATCAACAGTGTCATCGGCGCGGGAATCTTTGGACTACCAGCCATAGTTGCTGCCAGGGCGGGCAACTTCAGTCCCTGGGCCTTCCTGATCGGAGGTTTGATGGTGTTTACCATCGTGCTGGCCTTCGCACGGGCTTCCAGTATGTTTCGCAGTACGGGTGGTGCCATCGAATACACCAGCCATGCCTTTGGGCCTTTTATCGGCTTTCAGACCGGCTGGTTATCCTACCTGGCCCGAGTTGCCGCCATGGGCGCCAATACCAACCTGCTGGTCACTTACGCGAGCTGGTTTTGGGCGCCCCTGGACGGGGATCCTTACCGTGCCATAGCGCTAACGGTATTGATTTCCTCACTGACCTGGCTGAATGTAAGCGGTGTTAAAAACAGCGTGGGTATCACCTACGTCTTCACCTTGCTCAAACTGCTTCCGTTGTCCCTGCTTATTCTCTTTGGTCTCGGAAAGGTTGAGTTCAGCTCCCTGGTGGGTGCCGATTTCCCTCAATTCGATACATTTGGTGAAACCATCTTGGTGTTGCTTTATGCCTACGTCGGGTTTGAGGGAACTGTGATCAATGCGGGCGAAGGCAAGAATCCGCGAAAAGACCTGCCCGGCGCACTGATCAGCTCGATCATTATTATTGGCGTGCTCTATTTTCTTATTCAGCTGGTATCGGTATTCACCCTGCCCGGGCTTGCGACCAGCGAAGCCGCCCTGGCCGATGTGGCCCAGGTCCTGTTTGGAAATATCGGTGCGGCCGTGCTGATTCTTGGGGCCGTGTTTTCAATTGGTGGGAACCTGTCAGCTTCGCTGCTCTCGGCGCCCAGGATGACCTTTGCTTTGGCACGTGACGGTTCCATGCCCAAATGGTTTACGGCCGTGCATCCTGAATTCCACACACCACATCATTCGATCTGGTTTTATGGGGTTTTGTGTCTCGCCATGGCGCTGAGCGGTACTTTCATCTGGTTGGCAATCATGAGCACACTCGTGCGTTTACTCACTTATATGATTTGTATCGCCGCATTGCCCAAACTGGGTAAAACCATGGAACCCCATGCGGGGCAATTCAGCATTCCTGGCGGAATGATAATTCCCACACTTGCGTTTGGTCTGTGTATCTGGCTGACAAGCAAGGCCTCAATAGATGCCTGGTTGGCTTTACTCAGTTTTTTTATTGCTGGAACTGCTTTGTACATATACTCCACCAGGATCAAGAAATAGAACAAGAAGCCGGTTAATGGCCCAGTCCCATGGAACACATGAACGTGAAAATAAATACCATCGTAATTGCAAGTTTGTTGGCAACAGCACCACTGCAAGTACAAGCACTCACCTGCACAACAGATGAAACTGTAGCGACCTATCATTTGGGGATTAGGCCAACAGAAGCAAACGTTCCTGCAATTCTTTCCAGTGAACTCCCCGGTGGTAATGGAACTGCCAGAGCGGTGTTTACAAACTGGATTACTCTCAACGATCAGGGGGAATCTGTCACCGCAGAACTCAATGTGGATTTTACTGATCCAGACAATGTGGTTCTCACTACCAACCACGTCACTGACGCAACCATCCTCCCGTCAAGCGATTTTGCCACGGGACTCATAGACCTTGAGTTCTGCAAGCCCACTACAGGTGCATTGCCGGTAAACGGCATCATGTCCCATCCACTTTATTTCAACGACATAGGTGAGTTAATAGGAGCCACGAGTGTCATGGCTCACGCGGAAAACAACATCCTGCAAGCCGTGGGTAACCCCAGCAGCTTTAATGAAATAGCGAAGAAATTTAACGCAATAGACCCCCAGGGGCTCACTGGAGAGGATTACCTCAGAAACATAATCAACTCACACGCCGGCGTGCCCATAACCGCAAAAGCAGCACAGGAAGCATTCACCTTTGCTGCCATGTTCAGTCTCGAGGAGCCCAGTAAGGATTACGTACAGGCGATTAATATCGTCGACACCCTCATAGAAGGCAATAGTATTTACATCACCGGCCCGAATCCATCAGTCCGTGTGACCAACAGCGTAAGCGACATAAGCGATGAATCAGGCAGTCTACTTGCAGGGGGTGTCTTCACTCCTGCAATTGGGCAATACAGTCAACACACTCTGCAAGGGAAAAAGGTCTTCAACGTCGTGGGGGCAAATCCCAGCCTCACACACAACTCCGGAGCCTGCGTAAATGACGAAATAGTATTCACCGCCAACTTCGTAAACCACACCCCGCTGGACACAAGAATTACCATTACAAAAACAGAATTTAACGCGGAAGCAGAAGATAATCTTAATACAAAAATAGATTGTGTCAGTCAGTACAGTCTCAAAGCGACAGTCACAACGAACAGAGGCACAGAAGTGAAAAGTGATGTTACCGTTGGCAACACCCCTGAGCGTCAGGCGGCACTTTATGTTGACGCACACCTACCACCACAAAACAGTAAATTCTGGCTCAGCAACGAAGAAGCAAGAGCATTGATCAATGGGGGAACTCAAACGCGAAGCTATGCACCAGACATAGCAGCAATACTCGTCAGATCGCCAACAAACACCAATGGGACATTAGCAACAGAAATAGAGCAGCACCTTGTTAACCAAGCCGACAACATTGGCGGGAATGGGGAACTTTGGGGAACACAGGACCCACTCCACTACGACAACGACCTGCAAGGAGATCCTGCAATGGGTCTCTATGGAGAGCCGGACGGAGTGCTGGCAAAATTCAAGCTGCTACCGGCAGACCTGCAGCAGTTGTACACACTTATAAAAGGACTGGACCAAACGGGAACGGTAACAGACGGCTTCCTGGTAGAGTACGTGCTAAATAACCCAAACCTGTACGGAGGAGAAATAGGCGGGACACCGAACATCAACCACGACCCGACGTGGAGCACACAAGACCCCAATTAGCTTCTAAAGCTACCCACCAGCATCGCAAGATTTCCGGCTTCAAACCACCGATTTACGACGTCTGGAAGCAGCGAAGCATATGGGTGTCCAGACTTTTATAGACTTTTTATTGCACATCAAACACTGGCAGTCGCAAGCCCGATCTCAGCAGTACGCCGGTTTGATCAGCGGTGTCACCGTTTGAATTGACCAATGGCGCTTTCGCGAAATTACCATTAAATTGGGGTCCCCAATGGTAGTGATTTACGGCATGGACGTTGTATAAATTGTAGTGCATCGTTAGTCCCACGCTTTTGTTTTCCAGCGTGCAAGCGCCTTCTCCCTGTATCGTGATCGGACAGTCCAACACCCATTTACCATTGCTCGAAGAAAAGCGGTACAGGTCCTTGCCGACCCTTGTGCCAGTATGGAACTCAATTTGGTGCGACTGTTCCAAATGTTGTCCGTCAAAACCATATAATGTCCATGGACCCGTCATTTTTGGAACGATAGAGGGGAGTTTCACATCATCAAGGTCAAAAACCCACGGTCTGTAGCCATGGAAAATACGGTGTCTGGGTTCGTCGTCAAGGTCATGAAGACCCAGGTACGCGCCGATACTGTTTACCCCACCTACACGAATTTCGGCCGAAGTGGCATTAAATTTCAAGTCCTGTTTCTCTGGTTGAACCAGACGACGTTCAAATTCTAAGGTGCCGCGAGGACCCCTCGTCACTGATGTTCTGGCTCCCGGTACTGGTGATAGCCAATGTATACGATAAGCCACACCATTGAGTGTATTACCCTGAAACTTTCCGTCTGCATAAAGCCATTTTGGTGAACCGGTTGTTCGGTCGTATGTGAGCTCGTGGAAAACCACCGTGCTGCCCTGCTGTTCGATCAACAGTGCCTGGTACGGGGTTTTCTCGCTGAGCCAATAGCCTGAGTGGAGTCGAGGATGGATTTCATGCAACCCCAGGACCAGGTCGAATACCCTGGACCAGGACATATGACCATGCTTGTTACCAGGGAGGGGGCCGGTAATCGCGACTCCAACCAGCAATTCATCCCTATCAGACCCAGGAACTGTGAGCGAAAGTTTGTACGGTGTTGGTATATTCCACGGGGTCAGTCCACCTCCGGGGACACAGTTGATGCTTGTATCAAGAGTTGCACTGATAAAGTATCTAAACTGTACTATTTCAGGGTCTTCCCAGAATGAGCTCTCAGACGTTGTATAAGTCAGTGAGTCCTGGTCGGGAATGCAGCGGTTTTTCCATACACCGGTGACGTTAATCGTCACTGGTTCACCGGGTATGGGTAAAACCGGGTCTATGGATATAACGGCCGTGGAACCGGGTGCCATCAGCCCTGACACGGAATCAAATCCATCGGCCCTTGCCACCTGAAAATGAAACAATGTGACTAATGAAATTGCGGCAAAAAAGTATTTCAATGAGAAAATTGTTTGGATAACCATCACTTCCTTTCCAGGTCAATTGAAATAAGGTATCCCGCCACCAATACAAATTTTACTGCTTTAGAGTGAACGTTGGCTGAACAAGGTAGTGGAATTGGTGGGGGTCGTCCACTGTGGCGGCCCTTTTCTCTGAGCGGAAGGGAGACTCTGAGGTGAACAATGAATCCTTTATTCGGTTGCTTGACGTGGTGCTCCACTGGGATCCAAAGGTATTCAGCCTGTATTCATTGATAGCAGGTAACATTGAGTGAGTGAAGTCGCAATGGTTGTTTGCATTGCCAAAATGAGGAGATTCCAGGTGAAGTTCTTGCGGACGACATGTGTATCACTGCTGGCTTTTTTGCCTCAATTGGCCTTTCCGATAGACAATTATGCGAGCGCAAAATTTACTACTTTAAGTGCCGCACCCTGCATTGGTCCGAGCAGGAACATGATCAAGCAATTTGATCAATTCGACGGTGTTTCTTACCCGGACGGCAAACGCTTCTACACCATCAGACACATCGGAGAGCCTGGTACGGTTGCACTTCATAATGAGATCGCCAATGTCGTTACCTGGGATGTAGGTCAACTGACCGGGCTGTCGATCAACAGCTACCTGCGCCGCTACTTCCAGCGTGGGTATCAAAACAATGCACAGGTCGGCACACCGGCGTTTCAATTGATGTGTACAGCAGCCGGTTTTTTGATCAATACATTTCAGTTTGACCATCAATCGGGCCGGGTCGAATGCCCGCCAGGTTTTCCAGAGTGCTCGGGTGGCCCCCATGCTGCCCTTTATGAGGAGTTTGGCGAGGACGGCCCCCTCATTTTCCGAACGCCAAATTCAGAACTTACGCTTCAGGTGTATGCCAAGTTGCCTTTTGTGCACTGGTCAGAGAACCCCGCTGTTGCCCAGCAATACATGTTTGCGTATCTGATTGACCAGACAACCGGATCATTGTTGGCCTGGTTAGCCTCAATTTATGATTCCCGACCATTTGGTGATGGCAATGGCAACGCGCTGATCGCTGATGATGGTATTACCTCATTTGTCAGTGCACCGATCTTGAAGAATTTGGCCAATGGTCGGCCTAACCCTTATGTAACAAAGAGCCCCTACTCAGCGGGTATGGCAAATCGTTATTCCTGGGGCCCTGAAGAGAGATTTTACCGTGCGCATCTGAAAAGAGAGCAAATGAATAATATGTTGCAAGATGTAAACATCAGTCGCCTACGTCGTGGTCAAACACTCGTTTCTGAGAATCCGGATGACTGGCGTCTCTATTCGATTGGTGTATCGACCGAGATCGCATGGAACGGTGATCCGTCCAGTAATATTGCTGTTGGTGGCAGCTGGCGGTATTTTGAGGCTTTTGAGGCCCACGAGTAGTCTGAATTCGTGTTGCTTTGCCCGCTTTTCTTCTAAGATGGCTGCTTGTCAGATTGTTGACAAAAGTATATGACTTTCTCCTATGCTCAAATAATGGCGTGGAGTTGTCTGTTTTAGTGGGGACGGTCCAGACCCCAACTATTTTTGGCTGGTGAGTTTTTGCTCTGACCCCAATTATTATTAACGCCGTTAAACTAAAACGTTATACAGCAAGGATCAAATGAGCTACACCTCTCACAGCGTCTTAAAAAGATCTGCAACACTTGCTGGTGTAAAGGGACTAGTTGATCTCCTCGGCTTCACTCGTCTTCGGAAGGAGTTCGATATTCCAAATCAAGTTGGCTCCTATATATGGTCAGACGATGAAGACTATAAATCCTTCGTTGGTCTTGAACTTCAGATTTACCGTACTCCTGGAGGGCAAGTATCCGTAGACACCCGCTCCCGAATAGGTCGAAGCTATTGGGAGCTACTTCACCAAAACAAGACACTGAAGTTACTACGAGATTATTTTGGCGGACATTTTGTTACTGACGCCGGAAGAAATCGTTATTTACGACCAAATGCGGCTCCACCAGAACCAGTAGCTGCTGGCTGTTATATCGCTCGGTGGAGATTACATAATGCTTTGATCAAGCCAAGAATTTACATGAGACAAAGAGGCCTGGATCAGCCAAACGCAAGGCCGACGCCGACAGGCTGGCAATTCATAGACGAGATGAATCCTAGACTTTTTTCGAACAATCTGATTCTTCCTTATGCTTTGGCAGTGTGGGAGCACTACTTCAGGGAGTCATTCGTTGCTCTTCTTACCTACTCTCCAAATAGAGCCAAAGCTCTACAGAAAGCCAATCTGAATCTCCTTCAGCTTGAATCTGTAGCTGCAAGTCATCTAAGGATTGAACAGGCGGTAGCGGAGATTTTTTCATTCCAACGCCCAAGCAAGATATCGGCAAACTTTAGAATTATTGAAGAGAATATTGATCTTGGTGGAGCACTAAGGAGGCCGTACAAAGGCCGAAGAAAATGCTTATTTGATCAAATTGAAGATGCAGTTGAGAATAGAAACGAGTTTGTGCACTCGGGCTTCATGAACACGAACTGGACAGATCAAAAGGCCAATGGTTTTTTGGAGGATCTAGAAATAGCCGTAGATCGTTGCTACCAAGAGTTCGGCTGTTCAATTGGGTTTACTCCAGAGCGAAGGTTTTGGTAGTCACGCTATATAACAAAGACGTTAAATAGCACCCCGCCAGCAAGTTGGCTGTGCCACAACGCTTAGCTTAAATGAAAGCAACATGGAAATAACATTACGAAATGCCAGAAAATCAACGACCAATCAATGTTGACTCAACACTTGCAGCCGCAGCGCATGCCTTTCTTCGACAAGAACGGATAAAGGATGCGGAATTACTTGCTAGCGCAAAAGTGAGTCTTGAAGAAGTAGGCTTCGATAACTGGAATGGCGGTACAAGGATCTGGAACCTCAATCTAGAGGTGCCATATCCCATATACCTTACCGTAGAAGATGAATATCGCAAAGACATAGAACAGTTTATTGATGAGGTAATGGCTCCATTTTTACCAGAAGTTGGCCATTGGGTACACACTAAAATAAGACCATCGGAGTTTTCCGACTTAAATTGGCGCCAAGCAGTAGCTGCTAGCTCTCTGCCTTTGGACAAGTATCGTTCCATTGACGACAACAACAAATACGAGGCTTTTATTAGTTATCAAACGTCAGACAAGCATGTGGCCGGTAAACTACAACAGACATTAGAAAAGTTTGAAATTTCATCTTTTTTAGCTCATGAAGACATAGAGGTTTCCGTGGAATGGAGAGAACGAATTCTTGAAGAATTAGGACGTGCAAGAATTTTTATTAGTCTACTCAGCGAGAACTATTTTACATCTCCCTGGTGTGTGCAGGAATCTGGAATTGTTGCCTATCGTGGAATTCCATCTCTTCATCTTTCACTAGATGGGAGTATTCCTCAGGGCTTTTCGAGCAATATTCAGTCAATAAAAGTAAACTCAGAAGAAATCACAATACAAGAACTAATTCCGGGTCTAATCTCATCTAATTTTGATTTGGGCATTAAGATTTTAACTAACGTTATTGGGCGCTCTGGATCGTTTAGAGTTGCTGAAATCAACTTTCGGATGATTCAACCGCATATTCCCAGGATGAGCGATGAACAAATAAAGACTTTGCTAGAAAAAGCACGTTCAAATGGCCAAGTCCATCATGCAAGTCTTTGCGCAAGCCAGTTCCTTCCCCCACTCATAAGTTCCCATGGGCACCTGCTTGATGAGGACACAAAAGAGTATCTATTAGACGTGTGTTCTGAATACACCAATTAAAAAATTGCAGCCTAACAAAGCGTTTAGCGGCGTTGCACCAGCGGGCTGGGTCCGTAAGCTTCCCCGTCAAGTACACAGTTCTAAACTAGAGTTTTCCAGCCTTAAATTGAGCACATACATCGCTGACGGTATTTTGAAGCTTTTGAAGCCTACGAGTAGTCTGAATTCGTGTTGCTTTGCCCGCTTTTCTTCCAAGATGGCTGTTTGTCAGATTGTTGACAAAAGTATATGACTTTCTCCTATGCTCAAATAATAGCGTGGAGTTGTCTGTTGTAGTGGGGACAGTCCAGACCCCAACTATTTTTGGCTGGTGAGTTTTCACTCTGACCCCAATTATTGGCACACCCTAAAAGGGTCTCGGTTGGTTGACAACACTACACAATTATTGCCACTAATGCCCCGTATACCACTTCTCAAACAGTGGCCCACGGTGGCCGATTGTTTGTGACTGACGGACAACGCCTACGCCAGTCCCATTCGCCATACCGAAGCCCTTCCTCCTCCAACCCAAAAACACCGGCCACACACTCGGATTAGGGAAAAGTATCTGCGAGTGGACCAATGCCTCCCTGTGATCCTCGGCGTCGGGGCCGTCTACCACGCGGTACCGCTTGTACTCACCTTCGACTCGATCCAGGACCGAATAATGCAAAACATGCCTATCTGCGAGGCGGTTGTTCTTGCTGGCGCGGAACTCTTCAGAAAGTGCTTGGGGGCAATTTGCCACCCCTGGGTATATGTTTGCCCTGCAGGCCAGAAACTGTAATTGATTAAGCGCTCGGACATCATCTAGGCGCTTGGTTGACGCAATGCCGGCATTCTTGGAAATTGCGTAGACATCCTTATCGTATGCGATAAACATCGCGTTTTCAGACAAAGGCAAGACGGCAAGCACGCCTGCTGTGCCTAATCCAAATGACTGTCTGCGGTGCTTTTGATCAGACTTGAACCACTTATTGGTAAGAACGGCGGGATCATCCGAGGTGATGAACGGTCGATTGGTCGAATTCTTGACCAGACAAGGCCTCAGATCGTCAATAGCCTGCATCTGGTCAGCAAAAGTGTGCATCGCTATAAGCACCGCCTCTCGAATCTCAAGGCGAAATGATGTATCTGCCCCAACCAGTTCACCGAGCTGATTGTTCATCTCAACTGCCCGTTTAGAGGCAGCTTCAGTCCTAATGTATTGCAGGAGCCAAAACCGCTTCAGAACCAATGCGTCCTTGGGCAGCAGTTTTCTATAACTAGGTTCTCGAACTCTTCGCAAAGTGCTCGCATACGCTTGCTCCATGAATTGAATGGCTGCTTCTAGCTTTTCATCATCTCCATAGAAGTAAGCCCCGGTGCACTGATGTTTTACCGCTGCGTTCTCGACCAACCGCTCACTATCGATGTTGAAAAGCCGAATCGATTTGCCTTTCTCTCCATGTGAAAACGGCCTGAGATAACACCGCGGAACAAAGTGCTGGTTTTTATTTGTGACCAGAGGATAACTCCCTTTGGGACGCCACAACCAAAATGCCTAACCGTTTGAATTAAATAGCCGTGTGCGAAGCCGGCGTCCACATTTAATTGAGTTGTTATGTTTCATCTAGGTTGTTCAAAGTCCGCCCTTAACATAAGTTGTCTCACCAATCTTGTAGAGAGTCAGATGGCCGTCGTTCCTAGTCGTCATCACTTTGCGCGTTTTCGGTGCCAGAAGCGTACCGAAATTTACGCCCGATGCATGTTTTGAATATCGATCATGATCTTGAGTAGTAAATGTTCGTTCTTTATCCGAAATAAGCACCACTTCAGGCTGACAATACCTGAAAACGTCTTCGTAATAACCATTGACTCTTCCATGATGAGAGGCGATGAATACGTTTACGCATCTTAGCTTTTCAATGAACTGTGGCACGGTGAGCAACTTCGCCCAGCCTCGGGTTTCTAAATCACCTGGATAAATAATGTAGCTCGTGCCGAATTCCAAGAATGTTACGAGACTAAGATTATTTGTATCGGTTTCATGCGGATAATAAACACAATAAAACTCTAGGCTAGTATCATTAACCCTGTGGGGAAAACGGCGTACGTCAGCAAGATCAGTATTGGCTAGCGTGTTGATAACGATCTGCATTTGATCGCTGATACGGCCGCCTTTTACTTTTATTCTTCTTAGAGTGTCTGCATCTATTGTTGGGTTAACAACGAGACTTCCTACTGTGAAGTAACCGCGAACAGCTTTGATGTCGCTGACATGGTCTTGATCTAAGTTGCTAATGACCATCGCATCGATGTGCCTATGCCCGCGCGAATATAACCACTGTAAGGGCCGGAATTTCTCACCGTCATGACCACAGTCTATTAAGATCAAGTTGTTTTCGCTGATCAGCGCCGCACAGAATCCGTGTCGGACATTGAATATCTTGAGTTCAGTTGTCATTTTTATCGTTTCGCCCTGCACTAGATGGCTCCACGCTGAATGTGGATTTAGCAACACCCTCTATTCTTCGCAAGAAATTATCAACGTTGTATCCCGCAATGAAGGCGAATGCGAAATAGCCGTAACTATTAGCGCCGTCAGCAGTATCGGCCTCAAGAATAATTACCCCTGCTTTCAAAAAAATGTAAGCCACCAACCCGCTGATAGCACTTGCAACCGGCCGTAGTAAGTACCAGACGTTCCAGTACGAATTCCATGCCATATTTACGCCATAATTTACATAAATTGCGCGCAAGCAATAAAGGACGCCGGCAAGAGCGGCAATAAGCATGCATTGAATTGCTACCAGGTACGATTGGAGCCACTCGGGCAGGACTCCAAGTGGAATTAAGGACCAGACAATCCCTAAGATGCAGAGCACTATAATTTGGAGGATGACGGCTTGCTTCATTTCGATGCCTTTTTTTAGCCCTGAACGAATAAATGTGTGTATGGCACATAACTACAATTAGGAGGCAGCAACTCAATGTCCATAGAGGTACGGCCTGAGACAACGAAATTCCCCTGGGGCGACTAGTTCAAAGAAGTCCGAGACACCGCCAGGATTTCCTTTTCTGTGTTTGTGTAGAAATGCATTGTATGTTCCCGGCTTAAATCCGGCGCCAGTGCTTTCAAAGTCGTTCTTGGTGAGAGGTTCTGAGAGGCGACGTTCCTTCATCGCTTGAACTATTGCCGAATACACTCTGTGTGCCATTCCCTTCTCCTGTCTCTCTAACGTCCTAGTTAAGCTGTGCAGCGGAGTTGCGTCCGGTGAGCGAAGCGAACGAACTTGAACGATTTGTATGATCCCATTAAGCCCTTGTATGATTGCGATAAGCCAACATCCCTAAACGCCGCATTGAAGCCTCGATGACTGGTCGTACTTCAGACGGGCAAGGAACCTGACGAATTGACGAGGAAACACGATTAGATGCCTTCCTCATTGGTAAACCGTTCAATTCCTTCACATGGGCTATCCAACATGTTTTAACCGTGTAGCCGTGTCTTCCTTTGATATCATCCTGAATCTGTGCATATGTTGCCATCAATGTCTCCTGATTTGTCAATACGCTAGTAAGCGGGTCAAACATCCAATTCTGTTGCATGTGCATACCAATCCCATTTGCTCCATATGCGAAATCGCATCAGTATTTCTCGTGGGGCATCAACAGCAGGTGCAATCCATATATCAATCGTATTAGATCGGTGAAAATGTTGGCCAGATGTCTCCAATAGCTCGTTAACATTCTCAATGAACTGATCGCCACAATCATTAACGTGGTAAAGCTCAATTCTTCGCGGTGGTTCTACAACCTGTTCATCGAAAACCCAAAGTGCTCCTCTAGTAAGCTTGTGGCAAAACCCATCCACCATAGGCACTGGCAAGGGGATCGCAGGTAGTTCAGTTACAGGGACACCTTCGGCTGGCCCAAGTCCAGCGAGTATTGCTCGAGTGTCAATCAAGGCCCCGTTTAAAGTGTCACCCAAAATTTCCCGCTGTAACGCCAATCGTGCTCTGCTATCAGCCTCATCGCGGCCTTCACCTGGATTCATCGCACGCAATGACTTCTCATAGATCCCGATCGCACCAGGGTGATTTGGCCCTAAGCTCAGACCAATTCGAGTTCCAAGATTCTGTTCAAGTTTACTCAACCGCGTATTACAGCCCCGACAACAAGGAGCAGTCCATCGTTCAAGGTCTGGCGGCGTATCATCCGGATACCAACCACGAGGTAGCACATGGTCACGGGTTCGTTGATCTCGTGGAAACCGGTCCAAGCAGTGAATGCACCTAAAGAGCTCTTCAGTTCTGCAGTTCATCTGTACGAACACCCTTTATAGCAGAGTCTTGATTTCAATAGGGTATATCATTCAGGGGGATTACTCGAAGATTCAAGCATCGGGCGTGGTGTCTGTAGGAAATCCACTCGGAGCAGTGTCAGAATATTGCTTCCGGTCTCAGTGCGCTTGAAAACGGCGCTTTTTCACCTATAAAACACTTACGCCATGCCAGATGAGACAGTCTGACGTCGTATTCATCTAATATATATAATTGAATTTAAAGTATTTAAACTGGTGCCGACAAGAAGATTCGAACTTCTGACCTACGCATTACGAATGCGCCGCTCTACCAACTGAGCTATGCCGGCACTAAGGGGCGGCAAGTATATGCAAATCAGCAGCCTGCGACAATACCGTCCTGGCAGTCCGTCGGACTCGTTGTGCCTTGCTGTGAAAAACCCAAACGCTACTGGCGCAATATTTCCTTACATAAACTCAAATCCCGGCCCACGTTCCATACTGACAATTTACTCTGGTCATGAGCCCAGCGTGCTTGGAGAATGAATGGCCTCATGGGAATGACATTAAGAGGGAAGCAAATAGTGTTCGTGCCACACATCATTAGGCGTAAGTATCATCGCACCACCGTTAACACCAGACACCGCTGCAACGGTTTCAGTTTACTGGAAGTGCTTATTGCCAGTACAGTTTTTTCACTGGGAATGGCTGGATTGGCAGCTCTTTTGCTGGCCAGCATCAGTGGTTCTGCCGCTGCCAGGCGGATGGGAATGGCGTCCATGGCGGCAGCCAGTCTGGCGGAACAAATTCGCCTGAACCCCACCGCTTTGCACCGCTACCTGGACCCTCCGGAATCCATTTCACAACTCTGCACGGGTACCAACGAGTGCACGGCTGATCAGCAGGCTGATTACGATTTCAAACACTGGCAACTGGACCTGTCAGACAACATCCCCGGCGCCTTGGGCGTCGTCTGCCATGACGCGACACCGCAGGATGGGGCTTATGACAGCAACCGCTGTGACGGCAGTGGGTCCGTCGCCATAAAAATATTCTGGCGTGACCCCGCTGGTGAGAACCAACACGCACTCGGTCTCAAGGTCAACTGAATGGCGGCCATCTCACGCCACGGGCGCAATACGCGGATTCGCGTGGCCGGCTTCACGCTGATTGAAGTGCTGATTGCTGTATTGCTCTCCGCATTTTTGATTGCCGCTGTCGTACAGCTCCTTTCCAGCAGCACCCACGCTTACCGCTTGCAGCTGAGTCAAAGCCAGCTCGCCGAGTCAGCCCGCTACGCACGCGGTGTATTGGTTTCACATATTAACCAGGCCGGTTACCGGCCAGAGCCCTGGATGATGCAATCCGAACTACACGCCGTGACAACTGACAGCGCAAATGGCAGCACTCGTGCGGGTGATCAATTGGGTTTGCAACGCTGGTCCCGGATGAACTGCTATGGAAACGTGAACCCCGTCCGGGGGAGCCGTGGTCAAGCTGCATTTCACCTGCTCAAGGTGAGCTTTCGTGTCAACAAGTCAAGCAATCTTTCCATGACCTGTCGCTACGGTCCTGAACCCTCGCGACTACGCACCCAAATCAACAACTTTGGCCTGGTGGAGGGCATTGAGTCGATGCAAATCCTGTACGCGGAAAATCAACTCGTTGACGGCAGTGGTGACAACTGGGTCACCGCTCAGGCCTGGCAAACTGAAAACGCGGTTCGGGCAATCAGGATCGCCTTGCTACTGGCAACAAAGGCGAGTTTCAACCAGGGAGCCACCGGACAAATCACCCTGCTGGACCAGACCCTGGACGGTTCCGCGGATGGGCGACTGCGCAAAGTAGTTTCCTTCACAGCAGCCATTCGCGGCAGATTGTAGTGGGCACCCACAAGACCACAGCCGATGATGGTCGTGGTAGAACCGAACGAGGCATCGTTTTGCTACTTTGCCTGCTTTTGCTGACCGCGTTGACACTGCTTGGCCTGTCAGCTTCTTCCGACGCGGTTTTACAAAACCAGCTCGTTTCCAACTTCAGGGACACGGAACTTGCCAAACAATCCGCAAGTGCCGCCCTTCGGTGGGCAGAACGATGGCTATCTGAACTGGACAGTCCACCCCCAGAACCGTGCGACAACGACTGCAGCGGTCCATTTCTTCATGCCAATGGAAGCTTGCCCATACACCCCGAGCACGAGGATCTCTCCTGGTGGCAGACCAACGGCCAGGAAGCCGGCATCAATGCACCGGTAGGTGGGCCGATTTCAACATTAACCGCCAACAGTGACAATCCACCCCATTGGGTTATCGAATTGGCGCACGAAGACCCGCCGACTGCTGACAACTCCACCCACACACAGGCCTGGTATCGTCTGCTGGCACGAGCCAGCGGAGAAAAAGATACCACCATATCGGTGGTGGAAAGTATCGTAGTGCGATCGTGGCCACCTTCAAACAACGCTAATTTCCAAACGGCCGATAACCATGGATCGAATGCCTGCCCTGAGTCCTCGCCGGCGGCCAGGTGCGGACGCGTGTCCTGGCGGCAAGTACGATGAACCGTACAAGGACTCAAATCCCCCCAGGCCCAGTATATGGGTTCACACTATATGGGTTCACACTAATCGAGTTGGTCATCGTTGTCGCACTGGTGGGTGTGTTGCTAACCCTGGCAGTCCCGAGTTTTCAAAGTCACATGCTTAGAGTGCATCGAACCCAGGCTGTGCGGTTACTGCTGCAAGCCGCCATGTGCCAGGAGCGTCTGTATGCCATTGAGGGAAAATACAACACCGCCCAATGCCGGCCCGATACCAAGCACCAACACTACCAGTTCAAATACCTATCGGCAGACAGTCAGGGGCACGGCTACCTCGCCATGGCCTCACCAAAGGGGGCGCAACTTGCTGACCCCTGTGGCACCCTGTCATTGGATCAAAGCGGGGTCAGGGGAGTCAGTGCAAAAAATATCAAGGTGGCGAAGTGCTGGAATGGTCGTTAGGTCCATCAAAATTTAGCGGTTAACAGGCTCGGTCTTTACACGTAACTCTTTGGGCAGTGCAAACTCCATGCCCTCGGCAACCCCTTTTATGTCATCGACTACACTCGCTCCCCGTAGCTGTAGATGATCGATCACACCAGCAACCAGACTTTCCGGTGCTGAAGCCCCGGCAGTTAAGCCGACCTTGTCAACACTCTCCAGCCATTCAGGTCGGATGTCCTGGGCACCGTCGATCAGGTAGGCCGGTACACCCTGCTTTTCAGCCAACTCCCGCAAACGGTTGGAATTGGAACTGTTAACCGAACCCACGACCAGTACAAGGTCAACATCCTCGGCCATACCCTTAACCGCATTCTGACGGTTCTGTGTGGCGTAACAGATGTCATCATGTTTGGGGCCAATAATGGTGGGGAATTTTTCCTGCAAGGCAGTAATGACACCCTGGGTATCATCGACTGACAAGGTGGTTTGGGTCACATAGGCCAGGTCTTGCGGATACTTGACCCGCAATGAATCAACATCCACGGGTAGCTCTACGAGGTATATCTTGTTACCACGAGGTGGGTTATTGTGCCATTGCCCCAGGGTTCCTTCCACCTCAGGATGACCAGCGTGTCCAATTAACACCACATCACGCCCGTGCTTGCAATGCCTGACGACTTCCATATGTACTTTGGTCACCAAAGGGCAGGTTGCGTCGAACACTTTCAGTCCCCGCTGTGTGCCCTCTTCACGTACCGACTGCGACACGCCGTGGGCGCTGAAAATGACTGTAGCACCGTCGGGCACATCATTGAGTTCGTCGACAAAAACAGCACCGAGCCCCGCCAGGCGATCGACTACAAATCGGTTGTGTACGACTTCATGCCGGACATAAATGGGTGCATCAAATAATTCCAGTGCCCGCTCAACAATGTCGATTGCTCTGTCAACTCCAGCACAGAAGCCCCGGGGGTTGGCGAGCTGAATCTTCATCAACCGCGTCAACTTTGACGTCGTGCGGATGAGAGTAACAAACCATCAATGAGCAAGATAATAACACCACAAGTAATCGCTGAATCCGCCAAATTAAACGCTGGCCAATGCCAATCACGGTAGTACACATCAATAAAATCAACAACATAACCGTTGATAATTCGATCAATCAGGTTTCCAACTGCACCTCCGATAATCAGACCCAACGCGGCGCCGGTCAATTTCTCTGAGGTGGGCAAACGTATCAGCCACACGAGCAATACCAGCGTCACAACTGCTGCCAGGACTGTAAACAGCCAACGTTGCCAACCACCGGCATCACTCAGAAAGCTAAAAGCCGCACCGTAATTGTGTGCCAATGTCATATTCAGCCATTGGGTCAATTCTACCGGGCGGTAGAGCGTCAATGATTGCGTTGCAATTTGCTTGGTCCATAAATCCAGAACGACCAACAGCACAGCCATCGATAACCAGACAAAAATCATCTTGTTGCGGATCAATCCAGTACTCCTTCAGTGCGACCAGGCAGCCCCCTCAGGCGACCCTGCGCTCTTCCCCCACGCCAACTACGTTTTCGACACATCGCCCACACAACTCAGGGTGGTCCTCGGTATCACCTACATCTTCCCGTTGATGCCAGCAACGCACACACTTGGTGTGTGCTGACGGCAGTACGGAAATCGCAATATTGCCATCTGCAAGCGCAATGGTCTCAACACCGGAAGGCGCATCCTTGAGATCCGCAAATGTCGCACCAGAGGTAATCAGCAAGAAACGCAGTTCGTCCCCAATCGTTTCCAGCGCATCAGCCACGGCGCCATCAGCCCAGAGTGTCACATCAACAGCCAGTGAGGAACCTGCAGCGCCACTGGCTCTGAGTTGCTCAATTGCCCTGCTTACTGCATCGCGGACACTGATGAGCAGCTGCCAGTTGGCACGTTCCTGCTCAGGGTGATCCAACGTAAACAGGCCCTCATACCAGGTCGTCATAAATACACTGTCTTCGCGATCATCATCCAGGTGCTGCCAGATTTCTTCTGCTGTGTAACTCAAAACCGGTGCAATCCAGCGCACCAGGGCTTCAACAATGTGATGCATGGCCGTTTGCGCAGACCGCCGTGCACGACTGTTTGCCGGCATGGTGTACAAGCGGTCCTTAATGATATCCAGGTAGAACGCACCCATTTCCCTGCCACAGAAACGGTGAACACTCTGGTAAATTTTTTGAAACTGATAGTTGTCATAAGCCCGAATACAGTCTTCCTGGAGAATGGCCGCATTGTCAACAGCCCAGCGATCCAGCGGCAGCATTTCCGTCGCCTGCAAACACTGATCCCTGCTGAACCCATTCAGGTTGGTCAACAGGAAGCGAGCGGTGTTGCGGATTCGTCGATAGGCATCAGAAACCCGTTTGAGGATTTCGTCGGACACCGACATTTCCTGGCTATAATCCGCCGCTGCCACCCACAATCTGAGTACATCAGCACCGAGCGTATTCATGATTTTTTGCGGTGCAACTACATTACCCAGAGATTTTGACATCTTGCGGCCATCGGCATCTACCACAAAGCCGTGAGTCAACACTTGCCGATACGGTGCCTCACCGTGCATGGCAACCGAGGTCAGTAATGACGACTGAAACCAGCCACGATGTTGATCAGAACCTTCCAGATAGATGTCAGCGGGCCGTCGCAACCCGGACCGTTCATCCAGCACACAACGATGGCTGACCCCGGAATCAAACCATACGTCCAGTATGTCCTTGACCTGCTCGTAGTCGCCTTCATCCACACCAAGACGCTGGAAAATATCATCTTCATACCAGCAATCGATACCGTGTTCCTGAATAAGATCGGCTGACCTTTGCATCAACTGCGTGGTATTCGGGTGCAGTTCTCCGCTTTGACGATGCATAAAAAGTGTAATTGGCACACCCCAGGTTCTTTGTCTTGAAATACACCATTCCGGACGACCCTCAACCATCGCGCTGATACGCTCCTCGCCCCAGGCTGGAATCCAGCGTATGCCCTTGATTACCTCCAGAGCACGTGCACGTAAACCGACTTTTTCCATGTCAATAAACCACTGGGGTGTGACACGAAACGCGGTCGGTGATTTATGCCGCCAGCAATGCGGGTAGCTATGCAAAAAAGACTCATGGTTCAATAGCAACGAGTTCTTTTGCAGCAATTCGACAATATCGTTGTTGGCATTCCAGACAAACATTCCCGCAAACAACTCGACATCCGGCAGGAACAATCCGTCAGCCCCTACCGGGCTGGTGACCGGCAGGTCATATTGCTTACCGACCAAAAAATCCTCCTCACCATGACCCGGCGCAGTATGTACAGCACCGGTACCGGCTTCCGTGGTGACATGTTCACCCAGAATTACAGGTACCTGGTGGTCATAAAAAGGATGTCGCAACTGTAGGTGTTCCAAAGCCGCGCCCTTACAGGTGCCCAGCAATTCGGATTTTTCCAGGCCAATCCGCTCAACCACCGATTCCTGTAACTCAGCGGCAATAACAATCGCCAGGTTTTTTGCTCGCCAATGTCCTGCCACCAACACATATTCCAGCTCAGCGTTCAGGGCCACAGCCTCATTTGCCGGTAAGGTCCAGGGTGTGGTCGTCCAAATCGGGATACCCACGACATCGTGCCCCCCGTCAACGTTGAACACCTGTAACAATTTTCTCGCGTTAACCGCCCCGAACAGTACATCGATAGCAGGCGACGACTTATCCTGGTATTCGATCTCAGCCTCGGCCAGGGCAGAGCCACAGTCAAAACACCAGTTGACAGGTTTAACACCCTGGCTCAGGTGACCCCCTTCTATGATTTCAGCCAAGGCCCGAACCATATTGGCCTCATATGAAAAATCGCGGCTGGCATAGGGATCATCCCACTCACCCAACACACCCAGACGTTTGAATCCTTTGCGTTGCAGATCAATCTGGCGGTCGGCGTAGGCGCGACATTTTTGCCTGAACGTACGCGCGTCCACCTTGCGACCAACCTTGCCGACTTTTTTCTCGACCTGCAGTTCAATCGGCAAGCCGTGACAATCCCAACCGGGCACATAAGGAGCCTGAAATCCCGCCATCAGACGTGATTTCACAACCATGTCCTTCAGTATCTTGTTGACTGCGTGGCCAATATGAATATCACCATTGGCATAGGGCGGACCATCGTGCAGGATGAACAGGGGCCGACCCGCTGTATGCTCCTGGATCCGCTCATACAGCTTGCTTTGCTCCCACTGCTCCAGCATTTTTGGCTCACGGTTTGCCAGGTTGGCTTTCATCGGGAAAGCCGTTCGCGGAAGATTTATTGTGTCTTTGTAATCCATGTTTATGCCTGTACGTGATCCAGGGCCTGGCGTGCCTGCCGCTCATCTTCTCGCATTTGTACCACGAGGTCATCAATAGCCGCGAAATTGGCTTCATCTCTGAGCTTTTTCACAAACTCCACTTCCAATCGCTGGCCGTATAAATCACCGTTAAAATCAAATAGATGAACTTCAACCAGAAAACTTTCCCCACCGACAGCAGGTCGTGTACCCAGGTTCGCCACTCCATCCCGCCAACCGCTGCCCGCCCAGCATGCCTTGACTGCGAAGATGCCGGCTAATGGACTGGGTGCCACAGCTAAACGCAGGTTGGCTGTCGGATAGCCCAACTTACGGCCCAATTGGCGGCCCCTAAAAACCTTGCCCTCCATGCGAAAGGGCCGGTCCAGTAAGCGTGCCGCCTGACCAAGATCACCTGCCGCCAGACGTGCCCGAATAATGCTACTGGAGACCCGCTGCCCATTCATTTCCTGGGTTGCGACGGTGCTGAGCTCAAAGTCGTGTTTGTTGCCCGCCTGTCGCAAGGTGTCCAGGTCACCACGCCGGTCCTTGCCAAAGCGAAAATCGTCACCCACCACAACAAAGTCCGGCGCGAGCACTTCCGCTACTGTCGAATTCAAGAAATCTTCTGCACTCATATCTGCCAGGGTCTGGTTGAAGCGCATCAACCAGACCAGATCCACCCCTGCAGCAGCCAGGGAATTCAACTTCTGGCGCACCGACATCAGACGTGCCGGTGCGTTGTTTGGACCGAACCAGGTCTGGGGTAATGGTTCAAAGGTCAAAACGGCAATCGGCCGCCGGCCACCGGACAGTGACCTGCTGCGTTTGATTAAAGCCTGGTGACCCAGATGCAATCCATCAAAATTGCCAATAGTCACGACTGAAGAATGCAGTAACTGTCTCCCTGGGTTGTCCCTGATTAGCTGCATTTATGTACGCTCAAAAGAGGCGGATTATAGCAGTCATGCAGCGTGCCCGGTCTATTTTGCAGCATGCAACATGTCATGCTTTTTAAGGCCGGCAATCATGCCCACAAAAACATAAACGATCACACCCAGTGCAATTGTGAGACCAAGGTTTTTGATCCTCAAAAATGCATCCGCCTGTAACCAGGCCAGCGTGTCATGGGTCATGAATAACAGTAACGCCCCCATGGCAACACAAGCAAAAACGACGGCGATCCACAGCCTGACCCAACCTTTCGTGGGCAAGTAGACATTGCGTTTTCTAAGCCCGAGATAGAGCAGCAATGCGTTCAGGTAGGCGGCCACTGAGCTCGCCAGCGCAAGACCTGCGTGTGGCCCCGCAAAGCCCTGGCTTAGAAGCAGGCCAACAAACAGCAGGTTAAGAAGCATATTGGCAGCCATGGCCGATATCGCGATCTTTACCGGTGTGCTGGTGTCCTGCCTGGCGTAATAGCCGGGCGCCAGCACCTTGACGAGAATAAAGGCAGGCAGACCCACCGCATACGCAATCAGGCTGAGTGCAGACATGCGCACGTCATCCGGTTGAAATGCATCGTACTGGAACAGGGTAATCAAGATGGGCTCGGCCAGTACCACGAGGCCGACCGCCGCGGGTAGTGTAATGATCACCGCCAGTCGCAAAGCCCAGTCCAGTGTTGCAGAGAATTCGTGCTTGCTTTCCTGGGCATGCTTTTTTGAAAGACTGGGGAGAATTACCGTTGCCAGTGCAATGCCCAGGACTCCCAGCGGAAACTCCAGCAAGCGGTCAGAATAGTACAGCCAGGAGACGCTGCCTGTTACCAGGAATGTGGCGATGATGCTGTCAATGAGTAAATTAACCTGTGCCACCGAGGATCCAAACAAGGTTGGAATCATCAGCTTCATGATGCGACGCACACCACTGTGGCGCCAGCCCCAACGTGGCCTCGGCATGAGGCCAAGATGCATCAGTGCAGGTACCTGCAGCAATAATTGTGCAAATCCGGCTATCAACACGCCCCAGGCCAGGGCTGTGACCGGAACCTGCAGGTGATCCGCCAGCAGCAACGCAGCCAAAATCAGGGAAATATTGAGTAGCACGGGTGTCAGTGCAGGGACAAGGAAGCGCTCAAATGTGTTGAGGATGCCACCGGCAAGCGCCGTCAACGAGATCAACATGATATATGGAAAAGTAATTCTCAGCATACCGGCAGACAGGCTGAATTCAGGGCGATCATCAGCCAGCCAGCCAGGTGCAAACATTGACAAAACCAGTGGTGCAGCCAAAATTCCGAAGGCGGTCAATACCAGCAAAACGGCGGCCAGTGTACCCGTAACGTGATCAATCAAATCACGCATTGCCCGTCGATCACCACTGGTCTGGATCTCAGACAGAACGGGTACAAACGCCAGTGAAAATGATCCTTCCGCGAACAGGCGACGCATGAAGTTGGGGATTCGGAATGCGAGGAAAAACGCATCGGTCTCCCCACTCGCGCCAAACATTTTGGCCAGCACAACATCACGTATAAAGCCAAGAATCCTGGATAGGATGGTCGCACTGCCAACTGTTGCGGTTGATTTGAGCAGTTTCATACTTCGTAAACTTTCCCTGCACGGAGAAAAATCATGTTATTTTAACCGTCAATTGATTGACCCGACGGCGAAAAACTAAGATACTACGCGGCTAGTTTTTGAACCAGTATTGATGGAGATACACCTTGGCTAACAGTTTATCAGCACGCAAGCGCGCACGTCAGGCTGAAAAGCACCGTTTGCGTAATGCCAGCCAGCGTTCACATGTACGCACGACGATCAAAAAAGTACTCGCGGCGATTGAATCTGGCGACAAAAAGGCCGCAGAGGCCGCCTACAAAACCGCCGTTCCTGCCATTGACAGTTCAGTGTCCAGGGGCTTGATGCACCGCAATAAAGCTGCGCGTCACAAGTCCCGCCTGAATAACCACGTACGCAACATGTAGGCTCTGTTCAGTAGGACCGGCGAGCATGCTCGCCGGGAACAGTTCCCGACCAGCGAGCTGGTCAGTCCTACGTCGCTCCCCTGCAAAAGCTGCCTGTGTTACCCCGCATCCAGTTCGTTCATTTCTTCCAATGCCCGTCCGATGCTTTGCATCAGATGATCGATACCCATTCCCGTCACTGAAGAAACCACGAACCAGGGGGCCGTCCAATTCATCTCATTTACGACCTGGGAAGCAATTTTCTCAGCGTCACCCAACTCCAATACGTCGGCTTTGGCAAACACCAGCCAGCGTGGTTTTTCACCAAGCTTACTGTCAAAATTGACTAATTCCTGCTCCAGTTTTTGGATGGCATCGCGTGGTGATTCCTCATCCAACGGTGCGATATCCACCAGGTGTAGCAATATTCGTGTTCTTTGCAAATGCTTCAGAAACTGCGCACCCAGACCGGCTCCCGCTGCCGCCCCTTCAATCAACCCGGGTATATCGGCAATTACAAAACTGCTGTCGATGCCAACCCGAACCACGCCCAGATTTGGGTATAAAGTGGTAAAAGGATAATCGGCAATCTTTGGCCGGGCAGCCGACACTTTGCTGATCAGGGTCGATTTGCCAGCGTTGGGGAAACCTAGCAATCCAATGTCTGCCAACACCTTCAGCTCCAGGTGCAGCTGGATATCCTGACCCACTTCTCCTGTTGTAAACTTGCGTGGAGCCCGGTTTGTCGAACTCTTGAAGTGCACATTACCCAGCCCACCGCGACCGCCGCGAGCGACCAGCAAACGCTGACCATGCTCAGTTACATCACCTAAAGGCAGTTCGCTGAGTATATCGGCGACCAGGGTCCCCAACGGCACTCGAATGTAAACATCTTCACCTTTTTTTCCATATTTTTCCTGCCCTCTTCCCTGCACCCCGTTTTGCGCCTTATAGACCCGCCGGTGACGGAAATCGACCAAGGTGTTAAGACCGGAATCACCCTGCAGGTACACACTGCCCCCGTGGCCTCCATCGCCGCCATCCGGTCCACCATACTGGATATATTTCTCCCTGCGAAAAGACGCCGAGCCGTCGCCTCCTTTGCCAGCGGATACATGAATCGACGCTTCATCAACGAATTTCATAAACTGCCCTTGCGACCAGGCCACATAGTACACTGCGGCGCTGGCCAGCTTGCTCTTTCGGCATCATAGTCAAATTCGTGACGATGGAATTCGTCACGCCGGAAAGGGCCTGCGGGAAATGGCGTTTGCTGTTTGGGAGTGAATTTCATGTTCGCGAAGATTGAGATCGCCATTTGCACGGCACAGAAACCTGCTGTAGCAGAATTTAACAGAAATGATTGTGGTTTGCGGAATCCCGAGAACTGGCGACGTTTACAAACTTGACGCTTAGATCAAACCTGATCCCGGGCTTCAGGATTTTTCTGTAACCACACTGACGAATCTGCGCTTGGGCATTCCACGCTGCTGATACAACACCTTGCCGTCACTTAGGGCAAACAATGTGTGGTCCCGGCCAACACCTACATTGGCCCCCGCGTGAAAACGTGTTCCACGCTGGCGAACAAGGATATTGCCGGCAACAACGTTTTCACCACCATAATGCTTTACACCAAGATACTTGGGATTGGAATCACGACCGTTGCGTGTACTACCACCTGCTTTTTTATGTGCCATGGTTCAATTCCTCTACTGTCAGTCTTTGTCTTTCACATTTTCCGCCTTGGTCTTGGCGGTCTTGGCCTTGGTAACCTTTTTCTTGGCGGTCTTGGCCTTGGTGACCTTGGCCTTGGCAGTCTTCGCCTTGCCAAGCTTAGACTTGCTAGTCTTGGCCTTGCTCTTGGCGGTCTTGGCCTTGGCGACCTTGGCCTTGGTGACCTTGGTCTTGGTGACCTTGGTCTTGGCGACCTTGGTCTTGGTGGTCTTGGCTTTGGTGACCTCAGACTCTGCTGTCTTGGCCTTGGTGACCTTTTTCCCCGCGGCCGAAGTCGCAATACCCGTAATTTCAATGCGGGTGAAATCCTGACGGTGACCCATCTGCTTGCGGTGGTGCTTACGGCGATGGAATTTTAAGATGATAATCTTATCACCTCGACCGTGCTCAACCACCTTGGCCGTCACTTTACCGCCCTCCAGGTAGGGTGAACCTACCTCTACGTCTTTTCCGTCACCGATCATAAGGACCTGGTCGAGCTCAACCATGGCGCCTTTTTCAGCGTTAAGCTTCTCAATTTTTAGAATATCTCCGGTGGTCGCACGATACTGCTTACCACCGGTTGCAAATACTGCGTACATGACAGACCGCCCCGTGTTCAAAGAGCCCTACAAAAGGGCGGGAATATTAGCGGTTTTAGCCGGACTGGTCAACCACCAAGGAGCGGTTATTCACTCAAATCCCGATAAGTAGCAAAACGCACCGCTGGTCATCGAACTCGCCCGTATGTTCAACGACCCACTCATCTACAAACAGGGGTATAGTAGGTGGTTTGGAAATGCTCGGCGAATTAATGCAAACCATCAAGATACGCGGCGCCCGCACCCACAACCTGGCCAACATCGACCTTGATCTCCCACGAGATAAGTTGATCGTGGTCACCGGGCTTTCAGGATCGGGTAAGTCATCGCTGGCGTTTGACACCATTTATGCCGAAGGCCAGCGGCGCTATGTCGAATCGCTATCGGCCTATGCACGTCAATTTCTCTCCATGATGGAAAAGCCGGACATTGATCATATCGAAGGCTTGTCACCGGCCATTTCGATTGAGCAAAAATCCACTTCACATAATCCACGCTCCACCGTTGGTACGATCACTGAAATTTATGACTACCTGAGGCTGCTATATGCGAGAGTTGGTACGCCTTGCTGTCCTGACCACGGACAACCCCTTGCAGCACAGACCATCTCCCAGATGGTTGACCAGGTGATGGCTTTGCCTGACGGCATAAAACTGATGCTGATGGCACCCGTGGTGAGGGACCGTAAGGGTGAACATGCGCAGTTAATTGACGAGTTACGGGCCCAGGGTTACGTCCGTGTGCGGGTCGATGGCAAGGTCTACGCCATTGATGATGTGCCCGCGCTTGAGTTACGCCGTAAACACACCATTGAGGTCGTCATTGACCGTTTTAAGGTACGGCCAGAGTTAAATCAACGGCTTGCCGAGTCATTCGAAACCGCATTGCTGCTGTCTGATGGTTTGGCACTATTATCACCGCTGGATGCCGATAGCGGCATGACCGAGAAACTGCTGAGTTCCCGCTATTCCTGTATTCGTTGCGACTATAGTCTGCAGGAAATTGAGCCGCGCATGTTTTCCTTCAACAACCCCAATGGTGCCTGCCCCAAATGTGACGGGCTTGGCATTAGTCAGTTTTTTGATCCCAAGCGTGTTGTAAGTAATCCCCATGTCAGCCTGGCCGGTGGTGCAGTACGGGGTTGGGATAGGCGTAATGCCTATTATTTTCAAATCATAAAGGCGCTATCAGCCCATTACGGGTTCGACATTGAAGCACCGTTCGAGGCGTTGTCAGAGCAACACCGGAATATCATCCTTTACGGCAGTGGTGATGAAATCATCGAGTTCACCTATTTTGGAGACCGCGGCAACCAGAAACGACGCCACCCTTTTGCCGGCGTAATTCCAAACCTGGAACGGCGTTTTCGTGAAACAGACGCACGCATCGTGCGTGAGGAGCTGTCCAAGTACATTTCAAATGAGCCCTGCCCTGATTGTCACGGACAGCGGCTGAACCGGCAAGCCCGGCACGTTTTTGTTGCAGACACCAATCTACCGACGGTGACGGCGTGGCCGATTCTGGACTGTCTGAAGTTTTTTGAAGAGCTCACTTTAAGTGGCAACAAAAAGGAAATTGCTGCGAAAATCATCAAAGAGGTTCACCAGCGTCTACAATTTCTCGTCAATGTCGGCCTGGACTACCTGACGCTTGACCGCAAAGCGGGCACCCTGTCCGGTGGTGAGGCTCAACGTATTCGCCTGGCAAGCCAGATCGGCGCCGGCCTGGTCGGCGTAATGTATATATTGGATGAGCCTTCAATCGGTTTACACCAACGAGATAATGAGCGTCTGCTTTCCACCCTGACCCGCTTACGAAATCTCGGCAATACCGTCATTGTCGTAGAGCACGATGAAGAAGCCATACGTAAAGCGGACCATGTCGTGGACATGGGCCCAGGCGCCGGAGTCCATGGCGGTGAAGTCGTGTTCAGTGGCCCCCCCCAGGATCTGGTCAACAGCGACACAACACTGACCGGCAAGTACTTGTCCGGCAGAATGGAAATTGAAATTCCGGCCAAACGATCTACGGCGGACCCACAACGAATATTCAAACTGATTGGTGCCGCAGGCAACAACCTCAAAGACGTCACACTTGAAGTTCCCGCAGGTCTGCTTATCTGTGTAACGGGTGTTTCGGGTTCTGGTAAGTCCACCCTGATCAACGATACGCTACAACGCGTGGTCGCACGGGAACTGTACGACTCGAGCGCTCAGCCGGCTACATACAAAAAAGTAGAACATGGCGATCTTTTCGACAAAGTCGTTGCTATCGATCAGTCCCCTATTGGTCGCACACCCCGCTCAAACCCGGCGACCTATACCGGTCTGTTCACCCCGATACGTGAACTGTTTGCCGGTACCCAGGAAGCACGCTCCCGCGGATACAAACCGGGACGGTTCAGCTTTAACGTAAAAGGGGGTCGCTGTGAGGCCTGCCAGGGTGATGGCCTCATTCGCGTTGAGATGCATTTCTTGCCGGATGTATACGTGCCCTGCGATGTCTGTCACGGGAAACGCTATAACCGTGAATCGCTCTCAGTACGCTACAAAGGCAAAAACATCCACCAGGTGCTGACCATGACAGTCGAGGATGCACTGGATTTTTTTGCACCCGTGCCGGTGATCGCGCGCAAACTTCAAACTCTGATGGACGTGGGTCTGTCCTACCTGACACTTGGCCAAAGCGCCACCACCCTGTCAGGCGGTGAGGCCCAGAGAATCAAGTTGGCCAAGGAATTGTCTAAACGCGATACCGGACAGACCCTGTATATTCTGGACGAGCCAACTACTGGACTGCACTTTCACGACATCAGACAATTGCTACAGGTTTTGCACCGCTTGCGTGACCACGGCAATACCGTCGTAGTGATCGAGCACAATCTTGACGTCATCAAGACTGCCGACTGGGTCGTCGACCTGGGCCCGGAAGGCGGAGACCGTGGGGGCGAAATCATCGCGACGGGGACTCCCGAGCGACTTGCCGACATCAAACACTCACACACCGGACGGTATCTGAAGAAATTGTTCGCTCGGCGAGCAACGATTTGCAAGAAATCGGCATAGTGTGCTTGTAAATGCCATTTACGGCGGGCGTTAAACCCATACCAGCTAGTGTACTGTCACCCTTATAACGTAAGATCAGTGTTCACCAGAACGTTCAGCACAAGGCACATTCGCGCCGGAATAGTGGTTCTATGCCAAGCGAGTGTAACGCCGTGATGGACGATCTGGTGAACACCCGCAGGGCGAGCACCCAAGCCGTCATCTGCTGCGTTAACGCTGCTTGGCGTAGAACCACTATGCCTTCGAAGCGCTGCCTTGCAGCTAACAGCTTGTGTGCTCGCTGATCTAACGTTATAAGGGTGACAGTACACTAGGAACGGATATGCTTGAAATCATCAATCACGGCAATGTACGCGAAATACGTCTGGCAAGACCGCCCGTCAACGCGCTCAACCCGGAGTTCGTCAAATTACTGACCTTGTCCATCCGCGAGGCTACAACGGCATGCGGAGCAATAGTGATATCCGGTCGAGAGGGCATTTTCTCTGCAGGATTGGACGTGGTCGACCTCACACAACTTGATCGGGACGGTATAACAAATTTCTGGGGTGCTTATATGGCACTTTTGCAAACTGTCGCCTCATCGTCCGTACCGATAGCCGCCGCGATCACCGGTCACTCCCCGGCGGGCGGCGCCGTTGTCTGCCTGATGTGTGACTACCGGGTGATGAGCCAAGGCGACTATCGAATCGGTTTGAATGAAACCCGCGTTGGCCTGGTCATACCACCGGTTCTGCACGACGCCATGGCACGATTGGTCGGGCCACGGGTTGCGGAGCAGATGCTGGTTGCCGGTACGCTAATCGATCCTGAACATGCTTTAAAAGCCGGTCTCGTTGATGCCCTCGAAACAGGCTATGCCGCCACGCTTGAACATGCAGTTCGGTGGTGCGAAAAGCTACTGGCACTGCCGCAACAATCCATGCTGGGCAACCGGGCGATAGCGCGTGCGCATTTTGACCAGGCATTTGCCATTTACACCCGCGAGGGTGTGGCAGCGTTTGTGGACACCTGGTTTTCAGACGAGACCCAGGCCGTATTGACTTCCCTTGTGTCTCAGCTCAAGAGCAAGAACTAGACCGATTTGCCGTTGCTGCCGCAGATCACTTGTTTTCAGAACCTGCAAGGTCGTCAGCTCCGCAACTTATTGGTCGAGTTGGATCCCTGATCCATTCACTCCACGAACCCACATAGAGCCTTGAGGACTCCATCCCTGCCATTTCAGCAGCAAACAGATTATGACAGGCGGTGACACCAGAACCACACATATGCACCAGGCCCCGTTCCTCCTGACCGCTTGTCAGGGGGGCAAGACCGGTGCGGATTTCCGCAACCGTCTTAAAATGGCCGTCCGAGGTAAGATTCAGGTTGTAGGGATAATTGATCGCACCGGGGATATGGCCAGCCACAGAATCAATGGGCTCAGTATCTCCTTCAAAACGTGCAGCGGCACGTGCATCAACGAGCGTGACCTCATTTCTGCTCAGGCCACCAACAATTTGTGCAGAACCAACAACTAAGTCATGGTGTCCGTCCAGGTTCTCAGGCGGTACTTTTTGAATCCGTACCGCACCTTGGTCAGCTGCAAACCCTGCAGCCCACCAGGCGGGTATCCCCCCATCCAGTAAAGCGACCCGGACCTGGCCAAAATACTTCATCAGCCACCACAAACGCGCTGCGATGGCACCACCCACATCATCATAAGCGACAAGTAATTTCTCTGGCCGCCAACCCGATCGCCCCAGAAAAGCTGCAAACTTGCCCGCGTCCGGCAGTGGGTGACGACCACTCACATCAGTTACCGGTCCGGCAAGATCATTATCAAGATGCGCATACACTGCACCGGGAATATGTGACTCGAGGTACGCTTCAAACCCGGCACCGGGGTCCGTCAGGCTAAAACGACAATCAAATATGCAACAACCCTCTTCCTTATGGATTGCGTGCAACTGTGTCGCAGACAGGAGTGAACGTTTGGTCATGAGACACTCACGGGAAGGTCAGGACGAACTTGCCATGCGCTTACCCAGGTTGAGCAAAATAGCTGCCGTAATTCCCCAGATTTTGTGCCCTTGCCAGTGTAATGATGATATGACGCGAGGCTGATTGCCGTAGCTTATCTTTTCCCGCGTATATTCATCCAGGTTTGTGGCCAGCCTGAGTGGTACAGTAAATACCTCGGATACTTCCCGTTGGTCTGGCTGACCTATAAACGGCGGTTTAACCAGACCGACAACGGGTAATACACGAAAATCAGAAATCGTATCAAGACGATCCAGGAATCCTATTGGTGAAACCTGGGCATGTTCCAGACCAATTTCCTCCTCTGCCTCCCGCAAGGCGGTAGAAATCGCAGATTGATCACCCTGTTCAACCGAACCACCCGGAAAACTGACCTGACCAGGATGCTGAGCCAGCGTATCGGAACGAACCGTTAAAATTACTTCAGGGTCAGGTCTGTCCAGAATGGGGACCAGTACTGCAGCGGTACGCTTTGGTCGCGATGAAAGCCCATCGGACTGACGCAGCACCCTGATATCCAGACCTGCCACCCCTTGATCAAAGGGTGAAACGGCACGCAAAATCTCAGAGTGTAAATCGGACGGCACCAGTACTCCTTTCGTGTGATAACTACGAACCCGGAGATTATCACATTGATGGAACACCGAGCAGAGACCGGACAGAGCACTGTCCGGTCTCCGTTGTTCTACTGGAGAACTTCAATCAGTTTGATGTCAAACATCAAGGCTTCATTCGGACCTACCGGTGGGTTACCACGAGCACCAAACGCCAACTCGGGCGGTACGAAGATTTGCCAGGTCGAACCCTGCTTCATCAGTGGCAGCACTTCCTGCCAACCCTTCAGAACTGCATTGACAACAAACTCCTCAGGGGTACCCCGGGCGAAAGAACTGTCAAATTCATGTCCATCCAGTTTTGAACCACGATAGTGAACACTTACAGTGCTTTCCATACCCGGTCGCGGACCGTCCCCTTCCTCAATAATACGGTATTGAACACCGCTCTCAAGCTCCACAATACCGGTCTTCGAGGTGTTTGCCTGCAAAAAGGCATCACTCTTTGCCTGATTTTCTTCAGACAGCTTAGTGAATTGCTCAATCTGCTCGGCGCGGACTTTTTCCTGCAAGGCCGTCAACACGGCCTGCATTTCGCTGGCAGCAACCTTGGGCTCCTTATCAGCCACAACATCACGTATCGCGGCAATAATAGATTCCACGTCGAACTCGGTGTTACGCCGCCTGATGTCGGCACCAATGTCCCAGCCGACAGCATAGCTGAGCTTGCCTTTGTCTGATGTCACATCCTGAGCCATTGTGTAGCCTGAGCTCAGCATGAATAAAATTGTTAACGCGAGTCTGGATCGCATCGGGTTTTCCTCCAGCGGTTTTCTGTTCGCCGGCCCACTGCCGGTCAATAAAGGGGGGCTATTCTACATGAGCATGCCAAGATATGTCATGCAAAAATAGCAAAGCCAGCGGAATAGACTGTACAGAAACTTTCAAGTTCAACCAACCCTTGGTGAATTTCACCAAGTTTCTGCTTTCATTGATTGGCCAGCTCCAGATCTCGTGTTTTATTACGTTTTATATCAATATGTTACAGACAGTCAAAATAGTGGCACGAAGCATGCATTATAGCTGGTACAAAACTGAATGCAGGAGCAAACTCCATGAGTATTTTTTCCAGACTCACCGACATTATCAACGCCAATATCAATTCCCTGTTGGAAAAAGCTGAAGATCCGGAGAAAATTATCCGTCTGATGGTCCAGGAAATGGAAGATACCCTGGTGGAGATTCGCTCTGCTGCTGCCAAGTGCATTGCTGACCGGAAAGAACAGCGACGCTATGCAGATTTCCTTGAACGCGAGCAGCAGGAATGGGGAAAGAGGGCCGAATTGGCGGTTCGCCAGGGCCGGGAAGACCTGGCGCGCGCAGCACTGGCCGAAAAACAAGCGCTGGCTGATGAATCTGACAAGACCGAGCACGAAACGAAATTACTCGATCAACAGCTTGAAAAATTCAATTCGGACATTACCCAGTTACAGGGCAAGCTGAGCGATGCAAAAGCACGCCAACGCAGTATCGTCATACGTCATAAGACTGCGTCGTCACAATTGGCCGCCCGCAAACACATTCATGATGACAAGATTGATGAGATGCTGTTCAGGTTCGAAACCGCTGAGCGGCGTATAGACCGTGCTGAAGCAGAGGGCGAGGCACTGGACATGGGCAGACGTAAAGGTCTGGCAGATGAAATCGCCGGACTTGAAGACGATGAACGCGTGGAAGACGCACTTGAAGCCCTGAAGTCAAAAGTAAATGAAGTAAATGAAGCTGACCAGGCTGAAAAGGAGAACGATGATGAATGATGTCATTCCTGTCTTACTATTAACAGTTTGTGCACCGTTGTGGATCATTTTTCATTACATCACCAAGATGAAAACCTCCAAAGGCTTGACTCCTGAAGATGAAAAAATGCTGACGGACGTTTGGGAATCTACCAAGAAAATGGAAGATCGCATTCAAACGCTGGAGCGTATTTTGGACATTGAATCACCAACCTGGAGACAGCGTCATGAGTGATCTGTATGAGCGCAAAAACCCACATCGTCTCTACCGTGACCGTGAAAATGGCATTCTTTTGGGTGTCTGTGCGGGTTTGGCAAACTATTTCGGACTTAACCGCAAGGGACTACGTCTTGTAACTGCAGTCAGTACGCTGTTCTTTTTCCCGTTTATTTTACCGGCATATATTGTTCTGGCGATCATTCTGCCGGTTAAACCTCAAGACCTGTACAAGGATGAGGGCCAGGAAAAATTTTGGCGGGGAGTGAGCATGGCGCCCTCAGATGTCTTTAGTAATCTCAGCCACCGGTTCCGGGAACTGGATCTGCGCTTGCAAAGCATGGAGGCTTTTGTCACCTCACGAGAGTTCGAAATGGACCGCGAACTGGGCCGGAATGCGAAAAAAAGCGACTGATTGAGATAAAACGAGCATAAATCACGCTGCGTTGTAACGAATTGCCCATTTGTTGCGTCAACTTAATTGTAGATTAGCGGTCTTTATTACCGAGCACATAGAAAACCGGTCAGACAGCAACAGGATTGCATGAACATGAGTCACTTTAAAACTAATTCAGATGGAACTCTGGTGGACACCACCCCTTTGTTCGCATCAATCTGGCTGGCCTTATATTATGTCCTGCGCGAGAGCTTCAATGATCGCAGGATGCCGAATGACGTCCCTAACGGCAAATCATCCGGGAACGAGGGCTAAAAACTGGCGCCACCCCACTTGGCTACCGTCTCCCCTAACTGGAATCAGGGTGAAAATCTTTTTCTCCGGCCGTCACCAGCAGGTCCATGCGATTACGCTGCGGTGGTAATGGACAGGTGGAATAAGGATTGAATGCACAAGGCGGGTTATAAGCTTTATTAAAATCGACCGTCAACCAACCATTCTTTGGCATACCATCGCTGTACAAAAATCGCCCCGCACCGTAAGTACCACGTCCACTGGTCCGATCAGCAAATATAAACCACAGGTTTTCAGACTCTTCATCACCAATTCCCAGCAAGCTGTGGGTTTTACCATCCCGGTTGAACTCAAGTGTACCGTAAGCCGGTGAATCACTGACCTGGCCCAACACATTAGTAATCTCGATTCTTGACCCCTTTTCAGCAGGCACGAAGTGTCCTTTGACTTTCCACGACTCTTCAATGGAGTAGTTATCTACACCCCTGAAATCCAATAGTGATTTGGCCTTTGTATCCTTGATTCGCAGCGCGTATGACGCCCTGTAAATCACATGAAAACTTACCGACCCACTGGTCACAACAGTCGGTTCACCTTCTGTATCCGGAACCAGTGAGGAAGACGGCACTGACTCCCCATTAATGGTCACTTTGTGCTGATTCGAATTCAGGAACTTTAACTGTCCGTCTCGTAAAACAACCGTACCCCAGTGGTCAGGTGCACCGGGTATATGAATGTCATTGTCGAGAGCGCTGCCAATTCGGTTCTCACCTTGTTTGAGCCATTCAAGCCCGACCAGGGTCAGCCAGCCATCAGCCCGGGATAGCCTGGCATGTCTGCTGGACCGCCAGGCTTCAATCAATGCTTGGTGGGTTTCTTCGGGTGCAAGAGAAACTGGCTCTGATTCTGGTCCCAGCGGCAAGATAAACATCAACCCGATGAGTATCGTGCCCAACGCTAAAACTGAAACCAAGGAGCGAGAAAAACCAAATTGAAAAGACATTATTCCACTCTCCCATAAATGTCTTCGAGCCGCTCAATATCGTCCTCACCAAAATAATCACCAGTTTGTACTTCAATAAGATGTACATCCTGATCACCCGGATTCTCAAGACGATGTAAAGTTTCCGTCGGTATGTAGGTGGATTGGTTGGCATTGAGCAAGAATTCTTCGTCGCCCACCCGCACCTTGGCCGTACCCTGCACCACGGTCCAGTGTTCAGCCCGGCGATGGTGTAGTTGCAGTGACAATACCTGGCCGGGCTTGACCGTCAGGCGTTTTACCTTACAGTCTTCAGCATCCTCCAAAATAGTATAACTTCCCCAGGGACGGTGAACAGTTTGGTGAAAATCGACCGCTGCGTGCTTTAGTTCCGACAGTTGTGTCACAACTTGTTTCACATCCTGCGCATGGTCCTGATCCGCCACCAACAATGCATCACCAGTGTCGACGATAACCAGATTCTCAACCCCAACTGCAGCCACCATGCGAGTTTCAGCCTGGACGAAACAGTTCTTGGATTCCACCATGACCGCTTTACCGCGGATGCGGTTACCGCTCTCATCGGAGGTATACAACTCACTGATTGCTTTCCAGGAACCGATGTCATTCCAGTCAAATTGGCCAATCACCACAGCGGTGTTGTCCGCCCGCTCCATTACCGCATAATCCACGGATATCGATGGACATTCGCTGAACAATTCAGCTGGAAGTTCAATCGGTGCCTTTGACTTGTCCGTTGCTTCCCACACCCGCGCTGCGGCACGGTAGACGTCGGGTGCATAACGACTGAGTGACTCAAGAAAGCTACCCGCCTGAAAACAGAAGATTCCGGAGTTCCAGTAGTATTCCCCCGATTCCACGTATTTGATGGCGGTGGCCTCATCGGGCTTTTCAACAAATTCAGCAACCCGATATCCACCACTCATGCTCAATGCACTTCCCTGACGAATGTACCCGTAACCGGTTTCAGCCTGAGTGGGATGGATACCAAACGTAACCAGGTAGCCTTCAGAAGCAAGCTGCCGGGCTTCACTTACAGCGGCTTTGAAGTTCTTCATGTCTTCAATCAGGTGATCGGCAGGCATCACCAGAATCGATGCGTCCTCGCCTACATTATCTTTGACACACAGGGCAGCCAGAGCTATTGCAGGTGCCGTGTTGCGACCCACAGGTTCAAGCAGAAAACGCTCGTGGCTGGTTCCATTTTGCAAACCCGCATAAAGATCACGTGTATAAAAGTAATAATCGCGGCTGGTTATCGTGAGTATCGGTGCATTGCCCGCAACGGCCTTGGCCCTAAGCAAAGTTTTCTCGGCCAATGTCTCACCGTCAACCAGCTCCATGAACGGCTTTGGGTGGGCGCGCCGGGACACCGGCCACAAACGCGTCCCTGCACCACCTGAGAGAATGACAGGAATAAGCGGAGTTTGTGTGTCAGTTTCGTTCATGATCTGTCCTTCTTCACAAGTTCATCAATAACCACTTGCAGTGACTGGTTAAATGACGCTGGCTTAATCCCAAACCCTGCCCCGATCCTGTGGGTATCCAAAACCGACCAGTTGGGCCGTTGCGCAGCCTGTGGAAATTCTTCGCTGGGCACAGCTGTCAAATCAGGTCCACTCTCAATCAGGCCTGACTTGACCGCAAAGCCGAATATCAAGCGGGCGAACTCATACCAACTCAGGGATCGGTCATCACAGTAGTGAAATACACCCTTCAGGTTTGCAAAGTCCCGTTGCTGCCATTTTGCGATTACCTTACAACTTGCCAACGCGAGGTTACCTGCCCAGGTCGGACAGCCCCGTTGATCGTCTACGATCTTGAGAGCAGGGTTTTTGCGTGCCAAATCCAGCATGCTCAGCACAAAGTTCTTGCCGTGGGAAGAATACACCCACGAAGTACGTAAAACAGCATGGCTACAACCGCTGGCTTTGATAGCAAGCTCACCGGCGAGCTTGCTTTGTCCATAGACACTTTGTGGATCCGGCGCATCCGTTTCTCGGTAGGGTTCAGCAGACTTGCCGTCAAATACATAGTCGGTCGAGTAATGCAAGAGGCGTGCGTCATGCTGTTTTGCCCAGCGAGCCATTCTATCAGGCAACTTCGCATTTATTTCAAAAGCAGTCTCAGGCTCGGCCTCAGCCGCATCCACCGCTGTGTAGGCGGCTGCGTTGACAATTAGGTCCGGGTCGAAATGCCTGAGCAATCCTTCCGTGCTTTCGCCGCTGCTGATATCCATTTCCACCCAGTTCTCACCGGCTGTATTTGGCGTGATACGATCGGTGACAACCAGCTGACCGCGGGCGCCAAGCAAGGGAATCAATTCACGACCGAGCTGACCGGCGGCCCCTGTCAACAAAATCTTCACTCAGGAAATCTCGGGCAAGCGCTCGACCGCCACATCGCGCAACAAGGGTGCCGCACGGTCCCGGGCAGATATGGCTTGGGGCTCACTCGGCCACCTCACTCCAATGTCCGGGTCGTTCCAGGCAATAGCAGCATCATATTCATGTGCATATTCGTTGGTACAGAGATAATGAAACAGCGCTGACTCGCTGAGCACTACAAAACCGTGGGCAAAACCTTCGGGAATGAATATCTGACGGTGGTTTTCGGCGCTTAGCTCGACGCCCACCCAATGTGCAAACGAGGGTGAACCCGGCCGTATATCAACCGCAACATCAAAAATGCAGCCTTCAAACACGGACACCAGCTTGCCTTGCGGTTGTTGAAACTGGTAATGCAAACCACGTAATACCCCTTTGGCAGAACGGGAAACATTGCACTGAACAAAATTATTGGGTAAGCCATGGCCTGTATAGTTGCTGGCTTTCCAGCTTTCCAGGAAAAAACCCCTCTCATCACCGTGTACCTGAGGCTCGACGATGATCACGCCATCAAGACCGGTTTCGAGGACCCTCAACCGTCCGGCCCCCGTTCCAGGACCTGCGCCAGGTACTCACCATATCCACTGCTGCGCAAAGGCTCTGCAAGGGCCAATACCTGTTCATGGTCTATCCAGCCCTGCAGGAATGCAATTTCCTCTGGACACGCCACTTTAAGTCCCTGTCGTGATTCTATGGTTTCGATAAAACTGGAGGCTTGCTGCAAGGACTCGTGTGTACCTGTATCCAACCATGCATAACCTCTGCCCAGACGTTCCAGGTGGAGACTTTCATCCTCGAGATAACGGCGATTCAGGTCGGTAATTTCCAACTCACCACGGGCCGAGCATTCCAGCTCACGTGCGAATTGGCTGGCCCGATTGTCATAGAAATACAGCCCGGTAACCGCATAGTTTGAACGTGGTTGCCGGGGTTTTTCCTCCAGGTTGAGTACCCGCAGCTTGTCATCAAATTCAACCACACCGTAGCGCTCCGGGTCGTGTACCCAGTAACCAAACACGGTGCTTCCAGCCGATTGCTGTGTACATCGCATGAGTGTTTCTTTTAGTCCGCTGCCGTGAAAAATATTGTCCCCCAAAATCAGGCAGGAGGGCCCTCCAGCCAGAAATTGTTCAGCGATAATCAGCGCTTGTGCAAGCCCGTCAGGACTTGGTTGTATGGCAAAAGAAATGTTCAGACCCCACTGATTCCCATCACCCAGCAACTGCTGGAACATGGACTGTTCATGGGGTGTCGTAATAACCAGGATTTCCCGGATTCCCGCCTGCATTAACGTGGACAGCGGATAGTAGATCATTGGCTTGTCATACACGGGTAGCAACTGTTTGCTGATAACACGCGTTATGGGATATAGGCGGGTACCGCTACCACCGGCAAGGATGATGCCCTTTCTTTCGTGTTCCATGGGAAGTGATGCAGGCAGATTCAGAACGGAATGTCGTCGTCCGCAAAACTGCTGTCACTTGATGCCTGCGTGTCAGCCGTGGGTGCCGGGGGATCCGCACGGAAACCACCACCCTGGGGTGGGCGATTACCGGCGTCTGAGCCACGCGCTCCCAGCATCTGCATCTCGTTGGCAACAATCTCGGTCGTATAGCGATCCTGACCGTTCTGATCCTGCCATTTTCGGGTCTGTAATTTCCCCTCGAGGTATACCTGAGACCCTTTGCGCAGGTATTCACCCGCAATCTCAGCCAAACGTCTGAAAAATACAACCCGGTGCCACTCGGTCCTTTCCTGCTTCTCACCGGTTTGCTTGTCGTTCCAGCTTTCCGACGTTGCCACCGTGATATTTACCACTGCTGAACCACTGGCGGTGTACTTCACCTCCGGGTCTCTACCCAGATTTCCCACCAAAATTACCTTGTTTACACCTCTTGCCATCAAGCATCTCCAACCGGGCGGGGTCCCACCCCGCAGTTCAAATCCAGACCGTAAATTGTAGCATACGCGATCACGCGATCACCTCGTTTTCGTGGCGCTTCAGCCACAATGTCATGCCTACGGCCCACGACGCACAAATCGCCCCCGCCACACTTAAAGTTACCACTTCACCACTCGCCCCCAGTAACCATCCGCCACTTACTCCACCAGCGAATGCACCCAGGAACTGAAATGTTGTGTACAGCCCCATTTTTCGACCACGACCACTGGTACCTGCCATTCTGCTGACCGCCGCGGGCATGGCCGCCTCCAGCAGGTTAAAGGCCAGGAAAAACCCCAGCGAACACACCAACACCACTGTTACCGACCCACTCAAAGACATCAATCCAAGTGTGCCACCCAGCACTAAAAATGCCACGGGTAGTGCCCTGTCCTCTTTGTTTCTCGCTGCCAGACGCCGCAATAACGGGAAAACCAATATTGCAGAACCCAGCATTGACGGCACATATATTTGCCAGTGATGGCGTAGTGCAAAATCAAACTGAGCTACCAACATTCCCGGCAATACCACAAATAGCAAGGTCATTACCGCATGCAGTAAGAATACCGAAACAGCAAACGGCCAAACAGACCCGGTTTCCCCGCTCTCATGTAGGATTTCTTCCTCTGTTTCGCGACTGTGCGGCAGACTCACCACGAGCACCATGCCAACAACGCCTAAAGCAGCTGTGAGCCAGAAAAGACCGTTCAAGCCCAGAAGCGAGGCCAAAGGTACAGAAATCATCATCGAGAACAGGAATGAAGCACCAATGCCCATCCCAATCATGGCCATCACCACGCTGCGGTTTCTTGCCCTTGTGCGATCGGCAGCACAAGCGAGCGCAACCCCTGCAACAGCACCACAACCCTGCAAAGCGCGACCGGCGATCAACATCCCCATTGAGTCAGCAAGGGCCGCCACCACGCCACCAATCGCAAACAGCGCCAGACCAATAAGCAGTAGCGGTCGCCGCCCAAACCGGTCAGACAGTTTTCCAAACGGCTGTTGCAACAATGCCTGGGTCAAGCCATAAATGCCCACAGCCAGACCCGCCTTGGCGGGACTGAACCCGGGTATTTCTGCCGCCAGCAACATGAAAACCGGTAGAATCATGAACAAACCGAGCATGCGCAAAGCAATCACACCGGCAAGCGTGATACCTGTACGTAACTCAACCCGATTTAGCTGACCGAACAAGTGTTGAGACCTCTAAAGATTGGCGGCACAGTATAGGGCCCGTGTAATGAAAAATCACAACAAATATTCTGACGGCGGACACTATCATTTATAATCACGACAACATCAAAAAACAAAACTTGGTGTCAAACACTGGAAGACCCAAATGACCCTCACGTCCAAGCCCGCCATTTCAGATAAACAGACCGCGCTCGAGGAAATCGTTTCTCTGAGCGCACCGGATATGGCGAAAGTGGATCAGTACATTCATGCGAGTCTGCAATCCGACGTAGTATTGATTAACCAGATTGCCAACTACATTGTTTCCAGCGGAGGCAAGCGTCTGCGGCCTATGCTGCTCGGTCTTTGTGCCCACGCCTGTGCTTATAAGGGGCAGGAACACATAAAGCTGGCAGCCATCATTGAATTCATCCACACGGCAACCTTGTTACACGATGATGTGGTAGACGAATCCGATCTGAGACGTGGCCAGCAAAGTGTACACGCCGTATGGGGAAATGCGGCAAGTGTCCTGGTAGGTGACTTTCTCTACTCACGCAGCTTTCAGATGATGGTGGGCCTCAATTCCATGCGAGTCATGCAAGTGCTGGCGGATACCACCAACACCATTGCCGAGGGTGAAGTACAGCAGCTTTTGAATATGGGTGACCCGGAAGTGAGTCAACAACGCTATATGCAGGTCATTGAGAACAAAACTGCCAAGTTGTTTGAGGCTGCATGTAGCCTGGCCGCGATCATCAGTGACCAATCCAGCGAAATAGAGAACGCGCTGACGATCTATGGCAATCGTCTGGGTGCCGCCTTTCAGATTACGGATGACGTACTGGATTACACCGGTAAAGCTGACGTTATGGGTAAAAATGCCGGTAATGACCTGGCAGAAGGAAAGCCGACCTTACCATTAATTCTGGCCCGTGGGCGGTGTGATGAAACAGAAAGAAAATTACTGGATGCGGCCATTCAAAACGGCGGCTTGGATGACACAACTGTCGTATTGGCCATCATCGAAAAAACGGGTTCGCTCAATGCGGCGATGGACTGTGCCAAAACACAGGCCTTTGAGGCCCGCCAGGCTATTGAGACCCTGCCCGCCTCGCGTTGGCGCACTGCGCTTGAACTCCTGGCTGATTACAGTGTGGAGCGGGAGCAGTAGGACCGATGAACCTGTTCATCGGGAATTGTTTTGGGCGCGGGCAGGTTCCCGACGAGCGAGCTCGTCGGTCCTACATTCCAGGAGAATGGTTATTGTGAATCGGTGGGTTCCCGACGAGCAAGCTCGTCGGTCCTACATTTCAGGAAAATGGTTATTGTGAATCGGTGGGTTCCCGACGAGCTTGCTCGTCGGTCCTACATTTCAGGAAAATGGTTATTGTGAGTGGGTGGGTTCCCGACGAGCTTGCTCGTCGGTCCTACATTTCAGGAGAATGGTTATTGTGAGTGGGTGGGTTCCCGACGAGCTTGCTCGTCGGTCCTACATTCCAGGAGAATGGTTATTGTGAATCGGTGGGTTCCCGACGAGCTTGCTCGTCGGTCCTACATTTCAGGAAAATGGTTATTGTGAGTCGGTGGGTTCCCGACGAGCTTGCTCGTCGGTCCTACATTCCAGGAGAGTGGTTATTGTGAATCGGTGGGGTCCCGACGAGCTTGCTCGTGGGTCCTACATTTCAGGAAAATGGTTATTGTGAATCGGTGGGTTCCCGACGAGCTTGCTCGTCGGTCCTACATTTCAGGAAAATGGTTATTGTGAATCGGTGGGTTCCCGACGAGCTTGCTCGTCGGTCCTACGAACGTATTTGTGTATTCCACTCAGTAACACGCTCCGCCTGTTGTTCAAGCAACTCATCACCACCCGTGATGGTGACTGAAACAATGTCGTCCCCCCCCGCGATGGCATTAACCACCGCCTGGTCATCGGCTGAAATTACACTCCCGAATACCGTGTGCTTGCCATCCAGCCATGGCGTTTCAACATGCGTTATAAAAAACTGGCTGCCATTGGTACCCGGTCCTGCGTTGGCCATGGAAAGTTTTCCGGGTTCGTCATGACTCAGTTCCGGCTTACATTCATCCTCAAAACGGTAGCCTGGACCACCTGTCCCGGAGCCCAGAGGGCAGCCACCCTGAACCATGAAATTGTCGATTACCCGGTGAAAGCTCAGGCCATCGTAAAACCCACGCCGTGCCAGGTTGACAAAATTGGCAACCGTCACCGGTGCGTGTTGCGGGTACAAACGTAGGTGGATTACACCTTTGCTGGTGCTCATTTCTGCCAGAATTTCGTTGGGGCTGTCTACCATGTCGGAACTCCATTTGATGATGAATAAACTGAAACTTTCCCTAAACTCTAGGGTCTATGTAATCAGGAGACCGCGGGCAATGGTCTCTCCCTCATGCCAACAGGGTATTTATGCACTCCTCACCCCTGACCCGCGGTCTTTTTTAATGGGCGCTCCGGGTGCTTTTTTCAATACCTGCAAGTACTGCAAACTGATTTCCACGGTCCTCAAAGTCTCGAAACTGTGGAAAACTGGGTGCGCCGGGCGACAATAGAACACAGCCCCCTGGGGGCACCAACTCCTTGGCCAGGGCCACGGCCTGCGACAAATCTGTCACCGCGTGTAGCCCCCCTTTTGGCAGCACGCCGGCCCATTTCAGACTGGAGAGAATTTTGGGACCATTATCCGGCATGGTGATGACGGCATGCGGTGGGTTTGCAACTAAACAAGAGGCAAACTCGCGCCAGTCCAGACCACGGTCCATGCCACCCAGCAACAGTACCAGATCACGGCAGTCATAGGCATTTAAGGCCGCGACTACCGACACAGGTGTAGTGGAAATGCTGTCATCGACATAGCGAACGCCGGCATTCTCGCCGATGAGTTGCAGACGGTGTGGCAAACCGGAAAATTCCGACAGGGTGAAATCGAGGTCAGGGATTTCAAGATCCAATTCAGCCACCACAGTCAGCGCCGCTGCCAGGTTGTGCATGTTGTGTTCGCCAGGCAGTGAGGTTGGTGCTGAAATAATTTTTTCGTGGTGTTCTGGAAAACCGTCATTGCTGGGTTCCCGATGAGCAAGCTCATCGGTCCTACAGTACACACAGTTCTCCGCCGCTTGCCAACTGCCCGTCTTATTGAACCAGGTTGTATTTGGGTATCCCCGAAGCTCTCCGGCCAGCACTGGGTCAGCAAAATTGACGATCAGCCGATCCTTGGCTGTCAACCCTGCCAACTTCATTTTATCAGCCCTGTATCGCTCGGCACCGCCATGCCAGTCAATGTGCTCATCGCTAAGATTCAACAGGACAACAATGTCCGGCTCAGCTTTGAGATCTGCAATCTGGTAACTGGACAATTCAATCACCCACCAGTCCACATTGTCTGCTTCGCAATCCAACATGGGCCGACCAATATTTCCGGCCAGACAGGTACTTACATCTGCGCTACGGAGTAAATGAGCTGTCAGTGCGGCAGTCGTGCTCTTGCCCTTGGTGCCGCTGATGGCAATGGTTTTCGCTTGGGGGTTTTCGGCAAACCACAAGTTACTGGCGGTTGTAAACCGCACACTTTCCTTATCCATTTGCTGCAATTCGCTGCGATAAGGGCTTATACCGGCGGAGCGCACCAAAACATCAAAGTTCTTGAGGCTTGTAGTGTCAAGAGGACCAAAATGGTAATGGTCCAGCACCGGATCCAGCGTCTGCGCAAACCCGTCATCTCCGGCGGTCTCTGCAAACAGGTATAAAGTTTTTTCCGGAAAACGGGAGCGTAGCTGCCGCCATACGGCTTGCCCTTCCCTGCCTACACCAAGAATGGCTACGCGGGCGTCCTTTAAATCGTCAAAACGCATCAATTCTTGCCAGGATAGCAGGCGGGATACAGTGTTCAGCCACCGCGTCCGGTTGAAGTGCCAGCGCACCTGCCTGTGAGACTTCTGGTTTATCAGCCAGCGCCTTGATAATTTTTCTGTTTTTCCACTCCGCTCGTGTTGCCAAAAATTTCATGGCCGCACGACTCTCGGCGATACTGCCGACACACTCGAACGGTTTGTCCTCATCAAGACCGCACAGGGCCTTGAACCCCTGCAATTGCTCGTCCTCGTCAAGCAAGTCAGCACCCTGAATCAACTCCAACTGCCGCGGTGACATAAATGGGGCCAGCGCAAGGGCCGCAAAGCGACACTTGGGGCAATCCTTGCACCACCGTGTCTCGGTCCGCGGACCATCCAGATGAAAATTGCGGTTGCAACTGGAAAATACGCGGTGGAATTGTGTCATTGCGGTGAATCTTTTTGTGATGGCTAATTCACCGAAAGGACGCAACAGGGAAAAATATTCAAGGTCAGGTGACACCCGGTGCCGAATGACTTCACGAAAGGCTGTTTCAAAAGCAAGGCTTTTACTGTACTGATGGTTAACCTCTCTGCCACGACTGTCTTTCAGCGTGGCCTCATTGGCGGACAACTCATTGGCAAATACAATATAACGAAAGCCATAAAGCAGACCTGCACACACCAAAACAGCCGAATTGATCGCCGTTACCGGCACATGACCATTCCACGCACCCTGGGCGTTCATTTCGGCCAGCAACGGCGACAGTTGACGATTCATACGGACCAGGGGCAAGCCGGCGGCATTGACAGTTTCAGCAATCAAGTCCGACCCCCCCACACAAGCTGGTTGCACCTCGACCCCTGCGTCTGTGAGCATTTGCAAACAAACCAGGCTGTCCTTACCACCCCCCATGGCCACCAAAGCGCGCTCCGGAAGATCCAGGTTCAGGGCTGTGGAGGTGTCATCGATGTTAGTGACAAAGCGACACAGTGACGAAATATCCAAATTGTTGAGGTATGCAAACTCGCCCAGACCCCGGACATATAACTCGTTCAAAAAGTCGGCCGTGGTTGTATCAATCCTGGCCCTGTCTGAATCAATAACTTGAGCCAGACCCGCCTTGTAATAACTCACGCCACAAATCAGATGCAGCAATTCCAACGCCTGATTAAAAGCGTTCTTGCGCAAGTCGTCCAACGGCCACGGCGCCCCGGGGAAACCAATGATTTCATGCAGTTCCTGGCCGTCAATAACGTAAGACAAGGTAGCCTCACAGCTTGTAGAATCATACTGACAAGTCGTAAAACTGAACTGATGGGCCCGTCTTTTTGTCCCTTTCATGCTCACTTGAGGTCCTGCCAGGGCGGTCCAAAAACCTTGGCGTATTGTTTTGGATCCAGACGCTTTCCAAGCACCGCATTATGCAGTTTGTTAAGCAATTTTTCCGCATCAACTGATTGCACCAACAAACTAATACACAAATCATTGGCCGAGGCCGACAACATCAACAAGGGATGCCCATCAAAAAATTCTGCCCCGGGATCAATGTCCGCCAACGCAACCCGAGCGCCCCGGCCAACGAGATTTATACCGCTGCATTGTGGATAAACCGTAACGTCACAACGTTGCTCCAAAGTTTCGGCCAGTTTCGCCAGGAGGGTGTCATCCAGGTAATTACTGCTTCGGTTGATTGCCACGGTGGTGGTCGTTTCCGAGGTTGCGACCAGGTCGATGGAAATGCCCGCTGCGCTGATATGTGCAAACACCCAGGCCAAAAAGCCAACCTGCTCACGCGTATCAAGGTTCTTTAACAACAATACCGCCATATCTGGCTGGCAACACACGCTACGGATACCCTCGATTCCGGTGGAAGAAGAGCCTCCGTTACTCTGTATCGTGGTGCCTCCGGAGTCGATACGGGCAGCGTCCCGTACGAATATCGGAAGCTTGACCTCGGCTGCAGCCCGAATGCCGCGTGAATGCACAACCTTTGCACCACTGGCAGCCATTTCCAGTGCTTCCTCGTAGTCCAGGGTGCGTAGCAGTCGGGCCGCAGGAATTACCTGTGGGTCCGCACTGAACAAGCCAGGGACATCTGTCCAGATTTCGACACGGTGGGCTTCAAGACGGCTTGCCAGTAACACTGCCGAAGTGTCAGAACCACCACGACCCAACAGCGCAGTACTGCCGGTCGGATGTGAGGCAATAAAGCCCTGGATGATGAGCACCGGGGCTTTCCCGGACCAATCAGTCTGTAAGCCCTTATCCGGACCACTCTTACAACGCGCGGAAAGCCAGGCCCGACTGCCTGACGGGTCGGCCTCGGGAAGTGTACACAAAACATCACAGGCATCCACCCATTCAACTGACAAACTGCGCGCCAGGAAGCGTTCTCCAATGCGGGTACTTAGCCACTCCCCCACCGCCAGCAGTGATGCAATGGCTGCAAACCGGCTAGCTCGGTCATGTGCAGCGGCCAGCTTGGCCAGTAAGCGGATGATTTCGTCTTCCGCTTCTGCAAGCAGGTCTTTAACGTCTACTCCCAGATCTTTTGACAATTGCCGGTGACATGCCAGGACAGCAGTCACATCATTGACATTATGATTTCCAGCAGTCTCCGCCAGCGCCCGAAGTTTTTCGGTAACTCCGGAAACAGCGGAGCAAACCAGCAGTACACGATAACCATCGTCGAGGCGTTGCCGCGCGAGCGTCGCAATGGTCTCCCACTGCGGTAGTCCGCTCACACTTGTACCACCGAACTTGAGTACCAGCCATTGGGCCGTCACATGCTGTCTTCCCACCAGGATTAAGTGCTGGCACGTTACCCCAAGCCAACAGGGCTGTACAGCTTAATTGCGGCTTACAAAAAAAAGGTGCCTGGGGGAGCAGGCACCGTTTAAAGCACATTGGGAATCCTTTGTCAGGGTCCTGTGCTGCAGGAGTGTGTCAATACTTTCAGTAAGAAATGTTGGTGATCCTTCACATTTACAAAGCAGGCTCTACATTGATCCTGACCGGTATGGTTTCACCCGGTGGATTATCCATTCTGCTGTGATAGGTTTTACCCTCGTAAAGCCAGGTTACGTCCCAGGCCACCACGCGTTCCTCCTCAAGCCATCTGGTTTCCTGGTAGCAGTCCTGTTCAATCGTTGAGTAGTACTTTGGAGGATATTTATCGTTCTGAACATGGGTACCGATGGCACCACCGATCGCTGCGCCCGCAACGGTCGCGGCCGCTCTGTTACCGTGGCCATGGCCGTACCGGTGGCCACGCCCGTGACCTTTACCCAGCTTGTTGCCAATCAACCCGCCCAAAATGGCGCCAAAAATAGCCGGTCCGGGTGAGCGGTGTTCAGGAACACGTCGCTGCACTGACTGTTCCCGGCAAACTTGCTGCTCCTGGGGTGTTCTTATGATGGCAGTGATGGGCTGAGCATCCAGCACTTTCGCCTGTTCGTATTGCACAGTGTCCGAATTTGGCACTGCAACGGACTGCGCATAGCTATCCTGTTCATTGACGGCCCAGGCCGGCAATGTGAAAGCGATAAACAATAATGCAGCAGGTTTTTGCAAAAAAGTCGTCATTTCAATCTCCATTCGGAACCGGTTCCCTTACCTTCAGCGACAGAATACCGCCGGGCTGATGAATAGAAACTGAACAGATCACATATTCTGTTAGCGCCTTGAGGACAGCTTATCATTTGACGAAATACCAAGCCAAATGACAGTTGCATTTGCCGGTCCATGACAAACGTACTAGGATTACCACCCCATTTACAAATAAGACGTCTAGAAAAGGACATTTGTATGCCCAATTACCGAACTGCGGACATCCGCAATATCGCCCTCGTAGGCCATACCGGATCAGGGAAAACCACGCTGATCGAAGCATTGTTGGTTGGCTCAGGCACAAAGGGAGAAGCAGGCACCATTGAGCGTGGATCTACGACGACGGACCATGATCCACTGGAACACAAGTACCAGCATTCACTGGATTCAGCCATTGCCAGTGTCGATTACAAAGGCACCCACATGAACCTGATCGACACCGCTGGTTTACCCGACTTCCGTGGTCCGACACTGGCCAGCATGACGGCAGTTGAAACCACCGCACTGGTCATTAATGCCCACGCAGGTATCGAGTTGTCCACCCGCCGACTTATGCGCAGGGCAAAGCAACGACGTCAGTGCCGTTTAATTATCATTAATCGTATTGACGCAGATGACGTCGACCTGACACAGGTGGTGAAGGACCTGCGGAGTGAGTTTGGGCCAGAATGTTTACCTGTCAACCTGCCGGCGGAGAACCTGAGTAAAGTCCGTGACTGTTTTTTCCAAACCGAAGGTGAGACTGATGTATTTTCACTCTCGGAGGCACACGAGGCCATCATTGACCAGGTTGTTGAGGTCAATGAAGAACTGATGGAAAAATACCTTGAAGGCGAAGAACTGTCCCGCGAGGAACTCCACTCCGCGTTTGAACAGGCCCTGCGTGAAGGTCATCTCGTACCCATCTGTTTTGTATCAGCCAAAACAGGAGCCGGCGTCAACGCACTATTGGATTTCTTCAATCGGCTGGCCCCCAGCCCTAGAGAGGGTAATCCACCACAATTTTTGAGAGGTGAAGATGAAGAAGCCACCGAAGTAGAAGTAAGTGGCACTGCCTCTGACCACGTCATCGCACATGTCTTCAAGATCACAAACGATCCATTTGTTGGCAAGTTGAGTGTTTTCAGAATTTACCAGGGCACCGTAAAGCCTGATTCACAGCTGTTGATTGGTGATGCCCGCAAACCGTTCAAGGTCGGTCATCTGTTCAAGATCCAGGGCAGCAAGCATGTCGAAGTCGACTCAGGTGTTCCTGGCGATATCTGTGCCGTGGCCAAGGTTGAAGAAATTCACTACGATTGCGTGCTGCACGATTCGCACGATGAAGATAACTACCATCTCGAACCGCTGGGTTTTCCCAAACCCATGTATGGCAAGGCGGTAAACACCAAGAGTCGTGGCCAGGAGCAGAAACTTTCCACGGCTCTCCAACGTTTGCAGGAAGAAGACCAGTGTTTCGTGGTTGAGCACAACCAGGAACTTAACGAAACCGTCATGCGTGGTTTGGGAGAGTTGCACATGCGAATCATCCTGGAGCGTATGCTGGAGCGGTATAAAGTTGAAGTTAATACACGCCCTCCCCGTATCGCATACAGGGAAACTGTTACTCGCCCTGCTGAAGGCCATTACAGGCATAAGAAGCAGACCGGTGGGGCCGGTCAGTTTGGGGAGGTTTTCATGCGTATAAAACCCAAACCCAGAGGTGAGGGTTTTGAGTTCGTCAACAAAGTGGTGGGGGGTGCAATCCCGTACAACCTGATTCCTGCCGTTGAAAAAGGTGTTACTCAAATCATGACTGAAGGAGCAGTCGCTGGTTACGCCATCCAGGACATTGAAGTTACCGTTTACGACGGTAAGTTTCACCCGGTGGATTCGAAGGAAATTGCCTTTGTCATTGCCGGCCGGAACGCGTTTCTCGACGCCATCAACAGTGGCGGCCCACAGATACTGGAGCCCATCGTCAGTGTTGATGTGACCGTACCGGACGGTGACATGGGAGATATTACAGGAAACCTGGCTGGCCGCCGGGCCCGTATCAGTGGCACCGAGAGCCTGCGTGGCGGCCTGGTTACAATCCGCGCGGACATTCCCCTGAGCTCATTGTCTGACTACCATACTGAATTGAAAAGTCTCACCCAGGGTCAGGGAACCTATACCATGGAGTTCAGCCACTACGACCCGGTCCCATCAAGTGTCCAGCAGGAACTGGTGAAAGCCCACCGACCCAAAGAAGACGATTAAACTGTAGGACCTGTAGGACCTGTAGGACCTGTAGGACCTGTAGGACCTGTAGGACCTGTAGGACCTTGTAGGACCTGTAGGACCTGTAGGACCTTGTAGGACCTGTAGGACCTGTAGGACCTGTAGGACCTGTAGGACCTGTAGGACCGACGAGCTTGCTCGTCGGGAATCTGTCAGTGATGTACAAACCACCATTTGGAACCATGTAGGTCCTTACGGTGACCATTCCCGACGAGTGCGCTCGTCGGTCCTACAAGACTTTCCGGACCTTTCCGGATGCTCAGTGTGATACCCAGCCTTCTTAAAACATCCCCAGTACTTTTTCCAACGCATCGGCCAGGATGTCGATTTCCTCGAAGGTATTGTAAATACCCAAAGACGCACGTGCGGTCGCCGGCAGGTCGAAAAACTGCACCACCGGCATGGCACAGTGATGACCGGTGCGGATGGCAACGCCATGCAAATCGACAATTGTACCGACGTCATTGGCATGTATATCGCCCAGCACGAATGACAGCACACCGGCTTTGTGAGCCGCGGTACCAATCATTCTGAAACCGTCCACCTGTGAGAGTTTTTGAGTTCCGTAGGCCAGTAATTCAGCTTCACGTCTGGCCACGTTGCCCATGCCAAGGCTCTGCAAGTAATCCACGGCCGCGCCCAAACCAACCGCACCGGCGATATTGGGTGTACCGGCCTCAAATTTTCCCGGTGCGTCATTAAATGTGGACTTCTCAAAGCTCACATGGCGAATCATCTCACCCCCACCCTGGTAGGGCGGCATAGCTTGTAAATGCCCTGCCCGCGCCCACAACACACCAATACCGGTTGGGCCATACATTTTGTGACCGGAGAAACAATAAAAATCACAATCCAGGGCCTGTACATCGACCGCCTGGTGGGGCGTTGCCTGGGCGCCATCGACCAGCACCGGGACGCCTTGTTGCTTCGCCAGTGTGCAAATCTCGGACACCGGGTTTACAGTACCCAATGCGTTTGAGATCTGACCCACTGCCAGTAATTTGACCCTTTCAGTCAACATTTCCGCGAGTGTATCGAGTTCCAGTTCACCACGCGTGTTCATGGGCACAACTTTCAAAATGGCACCGGTTTCCTCACATAGCAATTGCCAGGGAACGATGTTGGAATGGTGCTCCATCCAGCTGATCAGGATTTCGTCGCCCGCCTTTAAGCTTGGTCGCACAAAACTGTGGGCCACGAGGTTAATGGACTCAGTGGTACCACGTGTAAATACACACTCCAGCTTCGAAGGTGCATTGATGAACCCGGCAATTTTTGCACGGGCTTGTTCGTAATCTTCTGTGGCTTCTTGGCTTAGCGTGTGTACACCCCGGTGAATGTTGGCATTGTGGTTGCGATAGAAGCCATCAATCGCCTCAATCACCGCGAGCGGGCGTTGGGCTGATGCTGCCGTGTCCAGGTATACCAGAGGTTTGCCATGTACCCGACGCTGCAGAATTGGAAAATCTGCACGGATCTTGTGCACATCCAGTTTGTCATTGGCAGTTATCGGCATGGATTGACTCATCATTTACTCGGCTTGTGGCATGACATCCATCATGCGTTGGGAAATCACCTCACCCAATTGCGGGTCACGCAGTCTGTCACTGACAGAACGGCAAAATGCAGTGGTCAACAACTGCCTTGCTTCCTGTTCATTCAATCCGCGGCTGCGCAGATAGAAAACTGCCTGCTCATCCAGCTGTCCCACGGTTGCACCGTGACTGGCAATAACTTCGTCAGCGTAGATTTCGAGTTCCGGTTTGGTGTTAATTTCAGCTTTCGCTGACAACAGGATATTGGCGTTGGACTGCCTGGCTTCGGTCTCATCCGCGCCCGGGTGCACACACACGGCTGTATTGAATATTGCCTTTGCACTACCACTGGCAACGCCACGAAAAAATTGTTCGCTGAATCCTCCGGCGGCCTGGTGGTCAACTCTGGCATGATTGTCCACGTGACGTTTGCCGTCCAGTAAATAGGCCCCGCTGAGGTCAGATTTGGCACCGCTACCCAATAGCGTGGCATGCAAATCATGCCGAACCAGACCACCGCCAAGATCGAAACCAAAGTAGGCATACTCACTGTCGGTCTGTTGTGAAACTTCGGTCCGTGTGATCAAGCCGGCACCTTCGGATTCCTGTTGAAAACGAATGTGCTGCAAGTCGGCGTTTTCACCCAAATCTGCCTGCAGCACAATGTTGCAGGTATTGGAGTTGCCCTGCGGGCTTTCAAACTGTTCCAGTAACTCGAGTCTTGCGTCCGGCTCGAGGATCACGCAAACACGGGTGTTAAACAACAGGGACTTTTCACGGGCCTGTGTGGACCAATTTATCATCAACCTGCCACCATCCGTTCCAGCCGCTACATGAACAAGTACGCCTGAGTCCAGCGTGGCCGTGTTCAATGCGCTAAACCCGTCACCGGAGTTCCCCTGTGGAAGCGATTCCAGCAAAACCTGCAATCCATTGATGTCCTTGCTCAGAGCATCTGCCAACGAGAGCACCGTCAGCCCTGCCCGAGGTGTCCCGGATTGCTGCAGTAGTTGTCCATCGAGCATCGTGAGATTAAATCCGGCTTGCGCCAAAGGTGGTGAATGAGATGAGGGTGTGGACGGGGGCTCCGTCTTCGTCGCCAACCGCAGTCCGCCCTGCTCAAGCACACCCAACGCAGTGTACTTCCACGCTTCATCCTTACGGGTTGGCAAACCATGCTTGCGAAAATGCCTGGCACCGGTATCACGCAGTGCCCTGATCCATTGCAGACCGGAGCCGGATTCACCCGGCAAATCCGCTGCCAATTGTGTCGCCAATCTGCTCATGGATTCGCAGTCTGCTTCACTGGATCAGTATTCAGTGTCTGGATGCCACCATCCTCCAGCCAGGCATAACCCTGCTCTTCCAGTTTGAGTGCCAGGTCCGCACCACCGGTGGCAACCAGCTGGCCATCTGCGAGCACATGGACCCTGTCGGGTACAATATGGTCAAGTAGCCGCTGGTAATGCGTGACCACAATCATCCCGCGGTCCTTTGAGCGCAAACGATTAACACCCTCGGCAACCGTCTTAAGCGCATCTATATCAAGACCAGAATCTGTTTCATCCAAAATGGCCAGTGACGGCTCTAGCACCGCCATCTGGAAGATCTCGTTGCGTTTTTTCTCACCACCGGAAAAGCCCTCATTGACTGCACGGTGAAGCAGTTCATCACCAATATTCAAAATCTTCAGCTTTTCACGTACCAATCGTAAGAAACCCACAGAATCCAGTATCTCTTCACCGCGGTATTTGCGCTGTGCATTCAAGGCAGCACGGAGGAAATAGGTATTGTTGACCCCAGGTATTTCGACCGGGTACTGAAAGGCCAGGAATACCCCTTCACAGGCACGTTCTTCCGGCTCCAGCTCCAATAGGTTTTTGCCGTTAAAAATGACCTCACCATCGGTTACTTCGTAACCTTCGCGGCCAGCCAATACGTTGCCCAGGGTGCTTTTACCCGCGCCATTCGGACCCATGATGGCGTGAATTTCCCCGGCCTTTAGCTCCAGGCTCAGGCCTTTTAGAATTTCCTTGCCTGCAACCCTGGCGTGCAAGTTTGTAATCCTTAACATGATTGACATTATCCTGATTAAATCCCTAAGTATCTTTTGGTAATTGTCCGGCTGCGCGGTTCAGTTCTAACCCACCGCACCTTCGAGACTGACTTCCAGCAAGGCCTTGGCCTCCACTGCGAATTCCATGGGCAACTCCTTGAACACCTGTTTGCAAAAACCATCGACAATCATTGAAACAGCGTCCTCTTCGGAGATTCCGCGTTGCAGACAGTAAAACAATTGATCTTCACCAATCCTGGAGGTTGTAGCCTCGTGCTCGACCTTGGCACTGGGGTTACGAACCTCGATGTACGGAAAGGTATGTGCACCACATGATTTGCCAATCAGCATGGAGTCACACTGCGTATAGTTACGCGCATTTTCAGCCGGTGGTGTCATCCGCACCAAACCGCGGTAGGCATTTTGTCCACGTCCGGCCGAGATACCCTTGGAAATTATTTTGCTGCGTGTGTTACGACCAATGTGGACCATCTTGGTGCCGGTATCGGCCTGCTGATAATTGTTGGTCAATGCAACCGAGTAAAACTCTCCCACGGAGTCATCTCCACGCAGGACACAACTTGGGTATTTCCAGGTGATTGCGGAACCGGTTTCTACCTGGGTCCAGGAAATTCGAGAGCGAGCGCCACGGCAATCACCCCGCTTGGTAACGAAATTGTAAATTCCGCCCACACCTTTTTCGTCACCTGGATACCAGTTCTGGACGGTCGAGTACTTGATGTTTGCATCCTCCAGCGCTACCAACTCCACCACCGCGGCGTGCAGTTGGTTCTCGTCCCGCATGGGGGCAGTACAGCCTTCAAGATAGCTGACGTGACTGCCCGGTTCCGCAACGATCAGTGTTCGCTCGAACTGTCCGGTTTCCGCCGCATTGATACGGAAGTAGGTCGATAACTCCATCGGGCAACGCACGCCCCTAGGTATGAATACGAAGCTGCCGTCGGTGAAAACTGCGCAATTAAGCGCCGCAAAAAAATTGTCGCGCTGGGGCACCACTGAACCAAGGTATTTTTTCACCAGTTCAGGGTGGTCCTGAACGGCCTCCGAAAACGAGCAAAAAATCACACCCGCCTTTTTTAACTCTGACTTGAACGTAGTCCCGACTGATACCGAGTCAAATACAGCATCGACTGCCACACCAGCCAGACGTGCACGTTCGTGCAACGGCACACCCAGTTTGTCGTAGGTCTCCAGCAGTTTAGGATCAACCTCGTCAAGACTTTGCGGGCGATCTTTGTCTGATTTGGGTGCTGAAAAATAGGAGATATCCTGAAAATCGATAGCATCAATATTAAGATGCGCCCAATCCGGTTGCTCCATTTCAAGCCAATGGGCGTAAGCCTTGAGACGCCAATCGAGCAACCACTCGGGTTCCTTCTTGCGCGCTGAAATACCTCTGATGACGTCCTCTGACAAACCCGGGGGCAGCGTATCGGACTCAATATCTGTTACAAAGCCATGCTCGTACTTTTGCTCTACAAGGGTGTCAATGGTTGATGTATTGCCAGTCATTTCTCTCTACGGTCCTGGTTCACGCGTTCAGCGTGGTTATTTGCAAAGGTTCTGTAGTTGATTTCACCGGTTGTGCCATTTCCGCCAACGACACGCCCTGCATCGCGTTTGCGACCGCGACACTGATACGCTGCCAGTTACCCCGCAATCCACACAAGGCCTCCTGTGCACACAGGCCCTCTTCCACACTGCACTCGGTCATTGCAATCGGTCCTTCAATGGCAGCGATAATTTCAGCCACACTGATATCCCGTGCATTTCGCTCAAGACTGTAACCACCATTAACCCCACGGTATGAATCAATAAGCTCTGTTTTTACTAATAATTTCAATACTTTACTAACTGTCGGCAGTTCCAGATGAGAGTTCTCTGCCAACGCCTGTGCGGTGAGAACCTGTCCTTTTGAAGCGTTCAATTCAACCATCACCATGATGGCGTAGTCGGTCATTTTGCTAATGCGAAACATAGGCGTCTGTATTGCACGGTAGTCATTTCAGGAACTTTCAATCTATATAGTACCATATTAGTACACTTTCAATCCCGTCACCTAGTACTCCGTCCCTGTGATAACTACGGATTCAGAGGTACCCAGATGTTTCAGGACAAGACGCAGACAGCAGAGAATGGCTCGGTCCTTTTCAAGGGCTGCAGCGCAGTGCTGGGACATCTGGGTACCTCCCTTCGGGCGAGCTGGGAAGCGGTTGACCGTGGTGCCGCATCACTTGGCAAGGACCGGGCCATTACCTGCGTGCTGCAACACCACGGTCAACCACTTCCCAACTCGCTGAACTCGCAGTTATCACAGGGACGGAGTACTGGCTTCTGACGGAATCAGGAATCGACATTTCAACCTGTAACACCCTCAAGGTAGTATTATCGGTGCTACCGGTAGCCCGTCGGACAAGACATGAACGACCACACGATAAACGCCAATCGCCTGGAGCAAGCACTTGGCTGGCTGCAGACACTGGGTGTTAAGGTGCAGTCAGACATTACCGCCGTGGCAGGCGATGCCAGCTTCCGACGCTATTTTCGCTTCCGTGCTGACAACCAGTCACGGATACTGATGGACGCACCGTCGCAAAGCGCAGATATCAGGTCGTTTCTCGATGTCACTCGGCGGCTCAGAAATGCAGCTCTGCACGCACCTGAGGTCATTCGCGCCGACCAGGAAAACGGTTTTTTGTTACTCGAAGACCTGGGAGACAGGCTCTACCGCGACATTCTCAGCAAGGACACTACGGCCACCTGCTTTGACGAGTTGTTCAGCGTGCTCGTGGAGATGGCATTGTTGGTGGACACCAGCCAGCTGCCGGAATTTAATACCCGTGAACTGCGCAGGGAAATGGACTTGCTCCCGGACTGGTACCTTGGCCGCCACCGCAGTCAGGCGTCACGAGAGAAATTTGATCTGCTCTGGGATGAGTTTTGCAGATGCGTCATTACATCGGCACGAGCGCAGCCTCAATGCTTTGTCCACCGGGATTTTCACTCCTGTAATTTATTGAGAGCACCGGACAACAGCGTTGGCATCATTGACTTCCAGGATGCCGTCACAGGCCCGGTCAGTTACGACTTCATTTCCCTGCTCTGGGACCGTTATATCAGCTGGCCGCGGTCTCAAATTGAGTACTGGATGGAAGAATTCCGGTTAATGCTCGGTCTTGAGATTGAACCCGGACAATGGCAGCGCTACTGTGACCTGATGGGACTACAACGTAATGTCAAGGTCGTCGGAATTTTTGCCCGGTTGTACTACCGGGACGGAAAGACGGGTTATATTGAAATGATCCCGCGTTTTTATGACTATATCCTGGACACACTGCGTCGCTACCCTGAGTTTACAGATATGCTGGAAATACTGGAGCAAGACGAATGCGCGCCATGATACTGGCTGCCGGGCGTGGTGAACGGCTTGGGCCGTTAACCGATACAACACCCAAACCACTATTGGATATCAACGGTCATTCGCTGATTGAACGTCATCTCGAATCACTCGCGCAGGCAGGGTTTCGTGAGGTCGTTATTAACCTGGCTCACCTGGGTAACATGATACGCGACACACTGGGAAACGGCTCCAGCTGGGGAATGAATATCCAGTACTCACAGGAGCCGCCCGGTGCACTGGATACCGGGGGTGGAATCCAACAAGCCCTACCCATGTTGGGAGGGGCACCATTTGCCGTTATTAACGGTGACGTATTAACACGTTTCCCCCTGGCAAGGCTAAGAGCCACCAAGTGCGATCACGCACACCTGGTGCTGGTACCCAATCCTGCCCACAACCCTGAAGGTGACTTCGCTTTGCAGGGTGGGCGCGTCATTCCAGACGGACAAGCAAAGTACACTTTTGCCGGTATCAGCATCTATCATCCGCGCTTTTTTGATTCAAAATCCGCTGGTCGATTTTCAGTAGTACCCATGCTGTACGCGGCGTGTGCCTCAATGCAATTGACAGGTGAATACTATGACGGCGTCTGGCACGACATCGGCACCCCGGAGAGGCTCGAATCACTGCGCAGTCATTAAGCCCTCATATTTGTTCAAAACTTGGGTTTTAGGAAGATTTATACCTTAGAGACGGTGGCTCAATGAGGTATAATTGACCTGGATCGTTATTCGGGTGAATTTGGTGAGTATACCCAATTTAACCTGGAGTGCTCACGAGAATGGTAATTGCTGACCACCTCGGAAAACACCCGAGAACGAGATCAATTAATCTAAGCAACCCCAGTGAACTAATAAACCTATAGAGCACTAAGCTAAAACGGCAAATCAATCGGAGATTTTTTATGAGAATCGGTGTACCGAGGGAGCTATACGCGGGCGAAAAGCGCGTTGCCACAACTCCAGACGTGGCTTCCCAATTAATCAAGATGGGCTTTGATGTAGCGATTGAGTCCAGTGCTGGCACCGCTGCCAGTTTTTCAGATGCAAGTTATGAAGCGTCCGGATGTTCCGTGGCTACAGTGGATGAAATCTGGGGAGATTCCGATATCATTTTGAAGGTCCGCGGTCCAGAAAATGATGAGGTATCACAGCTAAAATCCGGCCAGACCTTGGTTAGCTTCCTGTGGCCAGCGCAAAATCCGGAACTGCTCCAGCAACTCACCGAGCGTGGTGTGACGGCCATGGCCATGGACAGTATTCCACGTATTTCACGCGCCCAGAAAGTAGATGCCCTGAGCTCCATGGCAAACATCGCGGGTTACCGCAGTATTGTGGAAGCCGCCCAACATTTCGGGCGTTTTTTCACGGGTCAGATTACCGCCGCCGGCAAGGTCCCGCCAGCCAAGGTACTGGTAATCGGTGCAGGGGTTGCCGGGTTGGCCGCAATTGGCGCTGCCAAGAGCATGGGAGCCATCGTTCGCTCTTTCGATACGCGTCCCGAGGTCAAGGAGCAGATCGAGAGTATGGATGCTGAGTTCCTGATGTTGGATTTCGATGACGAGGACGGCTCCGGTGAGGGTGGTTACGCCAAGGTCATGAGCGACGAATTTATCAAGGCGGAGATGGCACTGTTTGCCGAACAGGCAAAGGATGTGGATATCATCATTACCACCGCACTGATCCCGGGGAGGCCGGCACCTCGATTGATAACAGCGCAGATGGTGGAGACCATGAAGGACGGCAGCGTTATCGTCGACCTGGCTGCTGAACAGGGCGGTAACTGCGAATTGACCCAGGCCGACCAGGTGATCAGACACAATGGCGTGACGCTTATCGGCTATACAGATATGGCCAGCCGACTGGCCACGCAGTCAAGTCAACTGTATGCAACCAACTTGCGTCACCTGTTGACCGACCTGACACCTGAGAAAGACGGTCAAATCGTGGTCAATATGGAGGACGAAGTTATTCGCGGGGCGACCGTGTGCAAGGATGGGGAAACAACCTGGCCGCCACCGACTCCAAAGCTCTCCGCGTCCCCGCCCAAGAAGGCGGAACCGGCTCCTGCACCGGTGGCTGTGGAGCCCAAACGATCGGTTGCAGGTCCGATCATTGGCATGCTCCTGGCCGGACTGGCACTTCTGGGTCTGGGCGCAGTTGCCCCAGCTTCATTCATGGCGCATTTCACAGTCTTTGTACTGGGGTGTTTTGTAGGCTACATGGTAATTTGGAACGTGACCGCTGCGTTGCACACACCGCTCATGAGCGTTACCAACGCGATATCAAGCATAATCATCATCGGTGCACTACTACAAATCAGCTCGGACAATGAGCTGATCATCTGGGTAGCAGGTGGAACCGTATTAATAGCGAGCATTAATATCGCCGGCGGCTTTGCCGTTACGCGTCGTATGCTCGAAATGTTCAGGAGATGAGGCCGTCATGAATATCGATGGAATTCTAAGTGCGTCCTACATCGTAGCGACAGTATTATTCATCCTCGCGCTCGGCGGACTTTCCAACCAGGAAACAGCCAGACGGGGTAACTGGTACGGCATCACCGGCATGGCGATTGCCCTGATCGCGACAGTTCTGGGTGTTGTTACAAGTAATTACGAGATACTGATGGCGGCCCTCGTGGTTGGTGGAAGCATTGGACTAATTGCAGCACGCCGGGTGCAGATGACTCAAATGCCAGAGCTTGTTGCCATTTTGCACAGCCTGGTGGGTATTGCGGCGGTGGCCGTTGGGTTCGCCAATTTCATGGACCCTGGCAAACATCTCGCAGGTGTCGAGCTGACCATTCATGATATCGAAACCTATATCGGTATCCTGATCGGTGCCGTGACATTTTCAGGGTCAGTAATCGCGTTTGGCAAGTTGTCCGGGCGCATGAGTGGTAAGCCCCTGACTCTACCGGCACGGCATTGGTTCAACCTTGGCTTGTTGCTCGCCGCCATCTGGTTCGGATACCAGTTCGTATTGCAGTCAGCGGCAGGTGGCGGTATGCAACCGTTGATCATTATGACGGCCATTGCCCTGGTATTTGGCATTCACATGGTGATGGCAATCGGTGGTGCGGATATGCCGGTCGTTGTGTCCATGCTCAACAGCTATTCCGGCTGGGCGGCCGCGGCGACAGGCTTTATGCTGGGTAACGATTTGCTGATCGTAACCGGTGCGCTGGTCGGATCCAGTGGCGCCATATTGAGCTATATCATGTGCCGCGCAATGAACCGGAAGTTCCTGGCTGTGATAGCGGGCGGTTTCGGCACCGGAGGAGGCACTGCGGCTGCCGCAGGTGATCAGGAAGGCGAGATCGTTGCTATTGATGCTGAGGAAACGGCCGCCTTACTCGCCGATGCCAAGGAAGTGATGATTATTCCGGGTTACGGTATGGCAGTGGCCCAGGCCCAGCATATCGTCCATGAAATCACCCAGACCTTGCGTGCAAAGAAGATCAATGTCCGCTTTGGCATCCACCCTGTCGCGGGCCGAATGCCGGGTCATATGAACGTGCTATTGGCCGAGGCCAAGGTGCCCTATGACATCGTCTTCGAGATGGATGAAATTAACGCGGATTTTCCTGATATCGATGTTTCGATCATTATCGGCGCCAATGATATCGTCAACCCATCGGCACTGGACGAGCCTGACGGCCCGATAGGGGGTATGCCTGTACTCGAGTGCTGGAATGGAAAAATCTCCATCGTACTCAAGCGCAGCATGGCCACCGGTTATGCGGGAGTTCAGAACCCGCTGTTTTTCAAAGAGAACACACGTATGTTGTTTGGAGACGCCAAAGACACTCTGGATGCTGTGTTCAAGTCACTTTAGTAAAAATGCTACAGTGCCATAAGACAACCCCCATGCGCAGATAATGGGGGTGTCGACCAATCCGCTCTCGGCTACAACTGCAGAACGCGGATCGTCATTACAAATAAGGCGGTTGGCGCTGTCACCGCCTCCCGGTTAGCGCAATCCCTGTCGTTTGTGTTTGTACTTAGTGTTGTACTGTGGTATAACACCTATACATAACCGAACGACAGGATACTGCGACCATGAAATTTACCCACACACTAACCCTGATTGCCAGTGCCACGTTGTTTCTCACGGCCTGTGGCCAGGACTCCGGGCAGACGGCCGTTGCAGTTAAAGCAAACACCAACCCGTTGCTCGCCTACGTACCAACCGATACGCCATACGTGTTTGCTGCACTCGAGCCCGCCCCTGAAGAAGTCACAGACGCTTACCTGTCGCGATTTCAGCCCATCATAGACGTCCTTTCAAAGCAGGCTACAAAATTCAAGACTGATTTTGAATCAGGTGGCTATGCGGGCAATGAGATGGCGACACTGGCAGCAGCGGTTCTGGATGAGCTGGGCGGTAACATCAGTACCGATGGGCTTGAGAGGCTGGGGATTTCACTCCAGGCTCACCAGGTCTTTTATGGTATGGGAGTTTTTCCGGTCATTCGGTTTGAACTCAGCGATGCGCAGGCCTTACAGGATGCTATTGCCCGGATCGAGACAAAAATGGAATTTAACTTGCCGGTCAGGCAGTGGCAGGGCCAGGCCTTTTGGCGGTTCTCGGAAAACGACGCACGGACTGGATTGTACATCGCAATCCTGGACAGGCAATTGGCCATCAGCTTATTTCCTGCCAATGCCGAAGCCGCATTACTACCCGCGTTCCTCGGCCAGGACATGCCAGCACAGAGTATGGCCTCAACCAATGCGCTGGCTGTCTTGAACAGCCAAAAAGGTTACACGGGTTATGGTTCAGGCATTCTGGACCTGCAGGTGCTTGCGAACGAACTGCTGCTGCCTGAAAGCGCAACCAACACGTACCTTGGGGCTGATGCACACATAAACCTCGAATCATTCGATGCTATCTGCAGAGAAGAGGTCAGAGAAATAATAACCCACACGCCCCGCATTACTGCTGGCATCACCAAACTCTCCAACACTGAAATTGCCCTGCGCTATCAGTTGGATGTCGAAAGCACGCTGGCCGGAACCCTGGCTGGCCTGGTCTCCAACACACCGCCCGCTGCCAGTGGCGAGCAATTGCTTACCGCATCCCTGGCCTTGAAGATCGGCAAGTTACGTGGGTTTCTGCTCGACAAAGCCAACAGCTTTGTCGCCGCACCATTTCAATGCAAGTTGTTCGACGAACTCAATCACGGGGCAGAACAACTGGCACAGCAGCTCAATATCCCCATGCCGCCGATGGTCAACAACCTGATGGGTGTTCGCGTCAGCGTGGATGACTTTGACTGGGATACATCCCAACCCCAGGGGAAAGGTCTGGTGGCCATTCACGTTGATAAACCTGAAATGTTTGTCGGCATGGCCAGCATGGTGGTACCCGGCTTTGACGAACTGGACCTGGCCAATCAGTCCGAACCCGTCAGAATTCCAACTTCGCTGTTATATATGAGGGACATTGATGTATTCGCACTGATGACAGATGACGCGATCGGGGCCTCAGTTGGGGAGCAAGGCAGAGATAGGCTGGCCTCATTCATGAGGGATGATAGCGATAACAATGGGGTATTTTTCTCGGTCTCCTATGATTCCGACCTTTATATGAAACGTCATCCCCATGTGTTGGATCAACTGGGTGGACATGGCACCGACGACAAAACCGACAAAGACTTTGAAAGGGAGTTCTCGGCTGCACTCAAGAAATCAACGACCTCCTTGTTGGGTACGACCCGCTGGGAAATGCATTTCACTCACGATGGGCTGATTATCGATAACAGCATGACATTCAAATAACTCAATCTCAGTAACGAAAGTGCTTTATTTTTTCGCCCTGGTGGCCGAGTTCGGTCATGGCTTCAATGCCAATTTGTAAATGCAGATCTACCCACTTGGCTGTCACTTTCTTGTCGGATTCCTCCGTTTTGACGCCATCGGGCGTCACCGGCACATCCGAAACCAACAACAGTGCTCCACGGGCAATTTCATTGGCATGTCCGACAATAAACAGGGTTGCGGTTTCCATGTCGATACCAATACAGGTCATGGCCCGTAACTTGGAATGAAAGGCCTTGTCGTGCTCCCACACCCTCCGGTTGGTGGTATAGATTACGCCAGTCCGATAATCGACATTGTGCGCCAGTATTTTGTCTGAAATGAATTTGTGCAGTTTAAAGGACGGCAGGGCGGGCACTTCAGGTGGAAAGTAATCATTGCTGGCACCCTCCCCTCGGATGGCTGCAATGGGCAGTATGAAGTGGCCAATTTCGGTGGATTTCTTTAAACCACCACACTTGCCCAGAAACAACACGCCCTTGGGTGATATGGCAGTCAATAGGTCCATTATCGTGGCGGCATTGCTTGAGCCAATACCAAAATTAATGATAGTCAAATCATCCCCGTTGGTGGCGGCCTGCATGGTCAGGTCTTCACCATAAATCTTGCAATCAAACATGTGGGCAAAACGCCGCACATAATTGCGAAAATTGGTTAACAAAATGTAGTTGCCAAACTCTTTAAGCGGCATTCCGGTATAGCGCGGCAACCAATTGCGGGTGATCTGGGTTTTTGTCAACATGCTGGTACTCCTTATGACCCGGAATCTTCCTGGGGTGTCGGGCTCAAAACATGATCGCGATTGATCAATCTGAGGGCCTCACGGGCAAGCGGTATTGTAATACTACGCTTATTGGTCAATGCCAGGTCGTGCAGGTTTTCCACGGTTTGAATAAGCGCGGTCAGACTTCGTTCCTGGTGTTTTAAGAGGTACTGCCGCACCTCGTCAGGCAACTCAATGCCCAGGGCAGCACTGCGCAGACCCATGACGGCCATTTTATCTTCATCTGCAATGGGCACCAGCGGTAACCGCAAGCCCCAGGCGAGTCGGGATGCGAGGTCCGGCAAGCCAAGATCCAGTGATGACAATCGCAAACGACTACTGATCACGAGGCTTCCATTGGCCTCCCGGATGCGGTTAAAGCAATGAAACAGGGCTTCCTCCCACACTTCTTCGCCCGCAATGACGTGCAGGTCATCCACACAGACCAGATTCAGTTTTTCAAGCCCCTGCAAGGACATCACGGCGTCCTTTGGCAAGCGCCTCAGCGCCAGGTAAAAAGCGCGCCCTTGCCGTTCACGCACCTCGTGACACAATGCGTTGAGCAAGTGGGTCTTGCCGCAACCGGCACCACCATGCACAAACACCACCGATCCCGGTTGGTCGGCAACTTTCTTTATGGCTTTGACAACTGCCTCGTTTGGCCCCGCAACAAAATTATCAAAACACCCAGCACTCCTTGGATTAAGCTGCAGGGGGATTTGCGGAGAAAACAGCACTAGTGGCCCAACAAGGTAATATTAATGGGTTCTGAGCATGACACTATCACCCTGGGGGAGTACCGTTAGTGTCCGTTGGTGAGTTATACAGGTCACTTTGGCGATACCTGTCGTGCAGGTGCCGCACCAGTACATTGAGTGCGGCCGCAGCTGGTAAGGCCAGCAGGATACCCAGAAAGCCAAATAACTGACCACCCGCCAATACCGCAAAAATCACCATTACCGGATGCAAACCAATTCGGTCACCCACCAGTTTCGGCGTCAAATACATACCTTCAACAATTTGTCCAACACTGAATACGAGCAACACCAGGAATAGGTGCAGTACGTCCTGGTATTGAAATATGGCGGCGGCCAGTGCCACCAACACGCCGATGATTGAACCCAGGTAAGGCACTATGCTTAACAGGCCGGCACCCATTCCAATCAATACCGCTATTTCAAGCCCAACCAGCGTCAATCCCAGTGAATAAATAGCACCCAGTGCCAACATGACCATCAATTGTCCGCGAATGAACGCACCGAGGACGGCATCAACCTCGCCCACCACCGAGGTACAATCGCCTTCAATACTCCGTGGCAGCAAATCCTGTATCCCCTGCTTTAGCAAATCCCAGTCCCTCAGCAAGTAAAACGTCACCACGGGAATCAGAATAAGATTTACCAGCCATGAAGCTACTGCAATTCCACCTCGAGAAAGAAAATCAATCACACTAAAAGCTGCCTTGCTGATCTCTTTCCAGTAAGCCTGCAGCATGCTGGAGAACTGTGCTGAATCAGACCCTGATATGTCCACACCCAATTTAGCAGCCAACCAGGGTGTTGCCGTTCCTGAAAACCACTCAATCCACTGCGGCAAGCGCTCAATGAGTAAACGAACCTGCTCGAGTAACAGCGGAACAATAATTAGTAAAACACCGCCAAGCAGTGCCAATATCAGGACAAAAACAACACCTACTGCCAGGGTTCTGTTGACTTTCCAACGCCACACTGAAGCTTGTTCAAGGCGGTCAACCAATGGGTCACCCAAATAGGCGAGACCAGCCGAAACGGCAAACGGTGTGATGACCGGTGCCAGCAGGTACACCAGCCAACCAGCCCCAATAATTAGTACCAGCATGAGCCAGTTAGAGTCAGGGTATGAATTCATATTCAAAACCAGTCCTTGGGTCTGACGCCACCAACAACGAACCACGATTTAACGCTTCATCAAGGTGCTCAGGCGCCGCATTGAGTTGCAGGTTGAAGTGTACCCGTCCAGGTTCCGCACCCAGTATCGCCACGGACGTTACAAGACTCAAGTTTTGCAAGTAGTCCAGACAGCGTGCGTAGTCACGGGCATTATCCAGGGCCCCAACCGTGACTTCAACAACCCACTGCATCTGCTCGGAGGCCACAATGGCCTTGGCCGAAGCAATCTGGTCGGTCAATTGATGGACACCCTCCAGCAAGGCGAACAACAACTCCCTGTCTTCATTCCTCCAATACCAAACTTGCTCATCGGCAACCACATTCCAGCGCAAAGACCACCGCGGTCCGTCGCGTCTGGCTGCAACGATGGCCACACCATCCCCGGGGGCACCTTGATCAATCAGGTAATCAGTAAAACCACCCCAGACCATGCGCAGATCAATCAGCTCAGATTCCTCTTCATCCAGTTCCGGCCAACTGACTGGTAAGCCCCGTAACGCGGCAATATCCTTCATGGCTTCCCAGGCGTACTCGTATTCAACAGGCTTGAGCTGTCGGTTACCGCCATCATCAATAACCACCCAAATCTGCAATGTCGGACGCTGCTGTTGCCAGCGCGGTAACCCTATGAGCTGGACAATCCTGTCAACTTCCGGTTGCATAAAACGGGCAATCAGGCGCAACTCCTCAATGGCAGCACCATCAATACCCCTGCGAACCACATTTTTGTAGCGAAAAGAAAGCAAGAACTGGCCGGCACTGTCGAGGGCTTCATCAAGTTCCCGAGTGATTGGTAATTCACGCTGGCCGCTCAGTTTCTGTAACACCTGAATCAAGGCGTCCGGGATGACCTCATCGCGGTCAACCTCACTTTGACTGGATACAACAACCTCTCCAGAATACAGGTCACCCTGGGCAGTGTTTGCGGCAACAGACAAAAGCAAGGCGAAGATTGTCAGCAGTAATTTATCCATCTGTCCCCGTGGGCAAAAAGGAGGAAGGTTCCACTTACCGGAAGCTGCAAATACGATACCATAGGCAGTGCGAAATTACGGACTTGGTATTGAATAACACGACAAAAAAATCTTCAGGATGGAGTTACCTTGACGCGGGGGTTGATATTGACGCCGGCAATGAACTGGTTGAGCGTATCAAGCCCGCCGTTAAGTCCACCTACCGTGATGGTGTAATCACTGGTTTGGGCGGATTTGGTGGGCTGTTCAAACTTGATTGCGAGCGTTTCAAGGAACCGTTACTGGTTTCGGGAACCGACGGCGTAGGCACCAAGCTGTTGCTGGCAAGACAACTCGGTTGTCACGAAACCATTGGCATCGACCTGGTGGCCATGTGTGTCAATGACATATTGGTCTGCGGTGCCGAGCCGTTATTTTTTCTTGATTATTATGCCACTGGAAAACTGAGCCTCGACCATGCTCAGACCGTGATTGAAGGTATTGCCGAAGGCTGCCGTTTGGCCGGTTGCGCACTGGTCGGCGGGGAAACTGCCGAAATGCCAGGCATGTATAGCGGCGATGAGTATGACCTGGCCGGCTTTGCAGTGGGTGTGGTGGACCAGTCAAAACTGATCGACGGCAAGAAGATCAAGACTGGACACGTCGTGTTGGGCCTGGAGTCTTCAGGGCCCCATTCAAATGGCTACTCCCTGATTCGAAAGGTACTGGCACAATCGGGTGACCAACCATCAATACCAATGGCCAACAAGACCCTCGGAGAGGCCCTGTTAACACCCACCAGGATTTACGTGGAAACCGTGATGTCGTTGTTGGGCCAGTACCCGCTGGATGGTCTGGCACACATCACCGGTGGCGGTCTAAGTGAAAATATAGTCCGCATCGTCCCGGAAGGATTGGCTCTCGAAATTGATCTGTCTGCCTGGGAGTTGCCAGAGGTGTTCCACTGGTTGCAAACACGCGGACAAATTGACGAACGGGAAATGCTACGTACTTTTAACTGTGGCATTGGCATGGTGATTCTCGTTGCAGCAAACTTGGAAGACACTATCTGTGAAGCACTGACCGCACGCGGCGAGCCTGTATACCGTCTTGGCAAGGTGATTGAGCACTCGGGGTCAGGGTCCTTAGTCAGCTATGTTCGCTCGTGAAAGCTGCCGTACTTATCTCCGGTGGTGGCAGCAACCTGAAAGCACTGATCGATGCCATTGGCAGTGGCAGACTCGATCTGGAAATTGTTCTGGTTGTATCCAATCGTGAAGACGCAGGCGGGGTGGACTACGCAAGAGCGGCAGACATCCCGGTCAGCATTGTCAGTCATACGGCGTTTGAGGAGCGGCAAAAGCACGATGCGGCAGTCGCAGAGGTTTTACTGGGCGCCGAACCACAGCTGATAATCCTGGCGGGATATATGCGAATCCTGGGGGACGACTTCACACGCCGTTTTCATGGTCGGCTGATCAATTTGCACCCGTCATTATTACCGCTTCACAAGGGGTTGGATACCTACAGACGTGTCTTGCGCGCCGGTGACAGTGAATACGGTGCCAGCATCCATTTCGTAAACGCCGGTCTGGACGCAGGACCGGTTATTAGCCAGATCACGCTTGCGGTATTGGCTGATGATGACGCAAACTCACTCAAATCAAGGCTGGGGCCTCTGGAGCACAGGCTTCTGGTGGCAACTGTGGACCTATTTTGCAGGCACGAAATTCGTTATGAAAACGAGCAGATCATCTACAAAAAACAGGTTCTCACGCAAGCCCTGCAATTGAACCAGAAAGGCACATTAACCGTCTGACCCGCACCACCAGACTGGCCCTTAATCACGAGAAACTACACCCGCAGACGCGGTGCGTTTGATCTTGGCACCAAGCTGGCCGAGTTTTTCTTCGATATTCTCGTATCCCCGGTCAATGTGATGAACATCATCAACCAGGGTCGTTCCGTTGGCAACCAGTCCCGCCAGTACCAGGCCGGCAGAGGCTCGCAAATCAGTCGCCATGATCGGCGCCCCGGTTAGTCCTGACCGTCCCCTGATGATGGCTGAATTGCCCTTTACCGTAATATCTGCACCCAGCCGCAGCAATTCCTGCACATGCATAAAGCGATTTTCAAAAATCGTCTCCGTTATGATTGCCGTCCCTTCCGTAATGGTATTAAGTGCTGTGAATTGGGCCTGCATATCAGTGGCAAAGCCAGGATAGGGTGCAGTTGTGATATTCACTGCTTTTGGTCTGCGGCCGTGCATATCCAAATCAATCCAGTCATCCCCGATCTCAATATCTGCACCGGTCTCGCGCAGTTTCTCAATCACTGAATCCAGGTGTCGTGGTTGTGTTCGTGTCACATGGACATGACCGCGTGTAATTGCAGCTGCCACCAGAAAGGTGCCGGTTTCAATACGATCCGGAAGTACTGAATACTCAGCACCACGCAATTTCTTTACTCCTTCAATGATCAGGGTATTCGTGCCCACACCGCTGATTTTTGCACCCATTTTGATTAGAAAATTGGCCAGATCAGCGACCTCCGGCTCCTGTGCGGCATTCTCGATTACACTGGTACCTTCAGCCAGAGTTGCCGCCATCATGATGTTTTCCGTACCGGTTACCGTCACCGTATCGAATATGATATTGGCCGCTTTCAACGTTTCTGCACGGGCCTCTATGTTACCGTTGACAACCGTTACTTCCGCACCCAATTGTTGCAAGGCCCGCAAATGCAAATCGACCGGCCTGCTACCTATCGCACAACCACCCGGCAGGGAAACTACCGCATGACCAAATCGCGCTACCAGTGGACCCAGCACCAAAATAGACGCACGCATGGTTTTGACCAGTTCATAGGGCGCTTCAAACTGCTGCATGCCACGCGGATCGATCTCAATACGCAAATGATCGTCAACGGCCAGGGTGGCCCCCATGCGACCGAGCAACTCCATTGTTGTGGTGACATCCTGGAGATGAGGGACATTACTGATAACGGAGGGCCCGTCACCGAGCAAACTGGCAACCATGATGGGCAACACGGCATTCTTGGCCCCCGAAATCCACACCTCGCCTTTAAGTGGCGCACCACCAATAACCTGAATACAAGCCATTTGCGCCTCTTAACCTGGAGATGAAGGGTTCAGCGGAGTCGGAAGCTCCGTGCGCAGAGCCAGAGCATGAATCTCATTACCCATCTTTGAGCCCAGCGTGGCGTAAACCAAACGGTGTCTTTGCAAGGTGGACTTGCCTGCAAAAGATTCACTGGTCACCACAGCTTCAAAATGAACACCGTCATCGCCACTTACTGTGACCTCGGCGTCCGGCAGACCCGCACGTATCATTTGCGCTATTGTTGTGCTATCCATAAACTATCGTCCTTCATTGTCGGGCAATTCTTCCCGGCGCTTGATTATCAGGCCGGAGGACAAACGGACTTGACCAAACAGGAACGGCTATAATAATGGATTCCATCGCCATAAAACACTCCTGGCACATGCGAGCGACACTCCAGACCCAATCAGGTATCAACACGCGAGCGTATATGGACTGCAGTTCGGAATGCTGACAGCAATCGTTCAATTGGTTGCCGGTTTTCTGTTGCTGGTCTGGGGTGCAGACCGTCTTGTTGCTGGTGCCTCGGCAACTGCGCGAAACCTCGGCGTATCACCGTTGGTCATTGGCCTCACGATTATCGGTTTTGGCACATCGGCGCCTGAACTTGTGGTGTCGGCGGTCGCGACACTAAAAGGAAATGCGGGCCTGGCGGTGGGTAATGCCATAGGTTCAAACATTGCCAACATGGGGTTGGTGTTGGGGATTACAGCAATTATCTACCCGTTGCGACTGAAGTCCACTGCGCTAAAACGCGAATATCTGATGCTGCTGTTAATAATGCTGGTGTGCTTTTTGATGGGGTTGGACGGTCGCTATAGCCATACGGAGGGCTGGATTTTGCTGGTCGGGTTGATGGCCGTTGTAGTCTGGATCATTCGCATGGGTCTGCGCCGACCACCCTCTGACCCACTGGCAGAAGAGTTTGCCGCTGAAATACCCAGGAATGTCCCCACCAAAGTTGCCCTATTTTGGCTTCTGGTGGGACTGGTTGTTCTGCCTGTGAGCTCAAAATTCCTGGTTGACGGAGCGATCACCATTGCCCACCTGATGGGTGTCACGGATGTTGTCATCGGTTTGACCATTGTGGCACTGGGCACCAGTCTACCTGAACTCGCAACGGCCATTACGGCCGCTTTACGTAAGGAAGACGACCTCGCGATCGGCAACGTCATTGGATCCAATATTTTCAATCTCATGGGCGTGCTGGGTATCGCAACCGTCTTACGTGAAATTGATATCTCCCCTATCATCCTGGCACGTGATTTCCCAGCCATGTTCCTGATGGCCGGAGTGCTGTACGTGATCGCTTCGGGTTTTCGCAGACCGGGCCGTATTGGCAGACGGTCGGGCATTTTGTTGCTGACCATGTTCATCGGCTATTTCTTCATGGTGTTGATCAGTTCCGGTGCCATCACCTAAGATGGATAATTCTGGTTATCCAACCGAAAGAAACTGGATTTAAGGCGGGTTAACATATCAGTATGGACGGCAAAGCCATGAAAGCACTCGCCCAGGCTGTCATCAATACCGAAGCAGAGGCGGTGGAAAGTTTACACTTACGTATTGACGACGCGTTTGTCAGGGCGTGTGAAACCATATTGGAGTGCAACGGCCGGGTTGTGGTATTGGGTATGGGAAAATCTGGCCACATCGCCGGTAAAATTGCAGCCACATTGGCCAGCACCGGCACACCGGCCTTTTTTGTTCATGCCGCAGAAGCCTCCCACGGCGATCTCGGCATGATTACCGGCGGTGACGTAGTACTGGTGTTATCCAATTCGGGTGAGACCGATGAGGTCAAGCAGATTCTTCCCATGCTCAAACGACTGGGGATCAAGATCATCGCCATGACTGGCAAGCCCTCTTCTACCCTGGCCTGCCACGCGGATGTCAGTATCAATGTTGAAATTGATACCGAAGCCTGTCCCTTGGGACTGGCACCCACATCAAGCACGACTGCAGCTTTGGTAATGGGTGATGCCCTGGCAGTTACCCTGCTTCAGACCCGGGGTTTTACGGCAGAAGATTTTGCGCGTTCGCACCCGGCAGGACCGCTGGGCAGAAGTCTGCTACTGCACGTTCGGGACATTATGCACAGTGGTGAGGAAATGCCGGTCGTATCAGAGAGTGCCAGCTTGTCTGAAGCCATCATGGAGATAACAAGAAAACGTCTGGGAATGGTCGTCATTGCCAACGCAGATATGCGTGTAAAAGGGGTCTTTACTGACGGCGATCTCAGAAGAGCATTGGAGCAGGCGGTCGACCCTCATGATACAGCCATTGGAGAGTTAATGACGCAGGACAGCAAAACCATCCAACCACAGGCCTTGGCTGTCGAGGCCATCAGGTTGCTACAGGAACACAAGATACAGGGTCTGTTGGTGGTAGATGACGACTCCTGTTTGCAGGGTGTCTTGAATTTCCATGACTTGTTACAGGCAGGGGCAGCCTGAATACCGATCATGGATGCCGCCTTGCAAGAACGCGCCACGGCCGTCAGCCTGCTGGTACTTGATGTGGACGGAGTATTGACAGACGGCAGAATTTATTTCGATAAAGACGGCAATGAAATGCAGTCATTCAATACCCGCGACGGCTTGGGAATGAAGACCCTACAGCGCTGCGGTGTCGAAATTGCAGTGCTCAGTGGCAGAACGTCTGCGGCCGTCACACACAGAATGGCACAAATTGGGATCGAGCATGTCTACCAGGGTTGTGAGAACAAACTGGATGCTTTCATGCAATTACTAAACCACACGGCAGTTGATGCACGCCAAGTTTGTTTCGTCGGTGACGACTGGATAGACCTGCCGGTATTGCTCCGGGCAGGTTTGGCAGTTTCTGTGGCAGATGCCGATGAGCGTGTCAAAGAGAGGGTGCATTGGGTAACGCAAAACAATGGTGGTGATGGCGCGGTCCGGGAGATTTGTAATCTGATTATGACGGCCAAGGGCAAAGATCAATCCATCCTGGATGAAATTCTGGCATCATGATCACTGGTAAAACAGGGCGTGGAATTATCAGCCTGGCACTGCTCGCGGTTATCAGCTTTTGGATTGGTCGAGAGCAAGGTACTGATGTAGCCGCACCGGTTACGGGTCTTGACCCAAGACTGAATTACGTATTACGTGAATTCGATTTGCAAATTTTTGATGAGAGTGGCCGGCCCGCATTTAGTTTACGTGCGCCCGTTTTAAGGAATGACCCGGCGTTGAAACTCGGTACAATTGAGAGGCCGGTCATTTCCATACTTGACCAGGGTGCAATCTGGGATGTCACAGCAGACAACGCGACTATGACAGCAGACAGGAAGCATGTGCACTTGTGGGGAGGGGTGCTGGTGAAATGGCGCAACTCCGCTTCCGGCAAGCGGTCAGAGTTCCAGACGGACGAGATAGAGATGGAGATCACACTACGCACAGCCAGCACCGACCAGGAGGTCAGTCTGAGTGATGGACGCAATCACATTAATGCGATTGGTATGAATCTGGATATGAAAAAAGGTAGCTACACACTAAAACAACGGGTTCAAGGCACCTATGCGGTCAATTAGCAGTCAATTAGCGCCGCAACCCGGGTATTGGCTGATGTTGTGCCTGTTCTGTATCAGCCCGTCCCTGATGGCGCTGGAATCGGACCGTCAGGAGCCGCTTGAGGTCAACGCCAACTCCACCGTCGGCACCCTGGGTGATGGGATTACCACGTTGCGCGGAAATGTAGACATTCGTCAGGGGACCTTGCACATAACGGCAAATGAGGCCGAAATCAACAAAGTTGAGGGCCGTGTGAAATCGGTCACTTTCCATGGCGAGCCGGCGTTTCTCGAGCAGCAAATTGAAGACCAGGGGATGGTCCAGGCCACGGCCCGCGTTATTGACTACCAGGTTGCCAGTGGACTGGTAACCCTGACAGAAAATGCTGTAGTCAAGCATCCCCAATACCAGATTAGTGGTGATTTGCTGATTTATGACCTAAACATCCAGCATTTCCAGGGAAGCGGGGGTGAGAACGGAAAAGGCAGGATATACATACAACTTGAACCAGAGGTCATCAACAAGGACAAAATCAAAGCTGGAAATGACAAGGAGGATGAGCCGGCGACCGAGACCTCCTCACCCCAGCCCGGCGACACCCATGAGGATGGCGCAAGTGTTCTTCCTGAATAGGCACGGCTAATATGCTCAAGGCTACCAACTTACACAAGTCCTACCGTAGAAAAGAAGTGGTGCGTGGCGTAACCATGGAGGTACAACGAGGCCAGGTGGTGGGCTTACTCGGCCCCAATGGCGCCGGTAAAACAACCTGCTTTTACATGATCGTGGGACTGATCCCTACCGACAAGGGCAACATTACTGTTGACAACGTAGACATTACACACAAGCCGGTTAATGTCCGCTCCAGTCTTGGCTTGGGCTACTTGCCACAGGAAGCCTCGGTATTTCGCAAGCTCAGCGTGCGTAACAATATCATGGCTATTTTGGAATTACGCCGCGACCTGGATGTGAGCGGGCGCAACGAGACACTGCAGACACTGATGGAAGAACTGGGTGTAGCCCACCTCGCCAATCAGATGGGCCAGGTGCTATCAGGGGGTGAGCGGCGCAGGGTGGAAATTGCCCGCGCACTGGCTTCCAGACCAAGTTTCATCCTTCTGGATGAACCCTTCGCAGGCGTTGATCCTATATCAGTCAAGGAAATCCAGGAAATCGTCAAGCACCTGACCGACCAGAATATCGGTGTGCTAATAACGGACCACAATGTTCGGGAGATGTTGGGAATATGTCATCATGCCTATATTCTTAATGAAGGTCAGTTACTGGCACAAGGAGACGCCGATGCCCTGCTGGCAAATGAAAAAGTGCGGGAAGTCTATCTCGGCGATGAATTCCGGCTCTAGCCCGCATATTTCACCGATTGTGAACCGACGTGTTTGTACTTTTTAATGGCTAATCCATCACTGCAACTCCGGCTAACGCAAAAACTCGCGCTGGCACCACAATTGCAGCAGGCTATCCGGCTTTTGCAACTCAATCGTATTGAGCTACGTGAATACATCCAGGAAGTGGTTGAGGCCAACCCCCTGCTCGATCATGATGAATATGCCGAGCAAGAAGAAGGCGATCAGGTGGAGTCCTCGTCTGCAAGCGAGTTAACTGAATCGCCTGAAGATCACAGCGATCAAAACGACTTCGATTCTGAACCATGGCAGTCGGACAGTGCCACAGAGCCATGGGCAGAAAACCACGGTTGGTCTGATGAGTTTTCTGAACGGCAGATCGAGGATACGAGTTCCACCTCTCTGCGTGAACATTTACTGACCCAGATCCGTCTGGCCCACTTCAACGAGGTGGATGCGGTAATTGCAGCAGCCATTGTTTATGCGCTGGACGAGGAGGGTTTCCTTGCCGATAGCGTTGCTGAGATTCGTGACAGTCTGTTGCCGGAGTTACAAGTTGAGGACAACGAAGTGATTGCCGTATTGCACCGGGTGCAAAGACTCGAACCCGTCGGTATCGCCAGCAGAGACGCAGCAGAATGTATTCAGGTTCAGTTACGGGCACAGCCTTCGGGCACGCCGGGGAATGACCTGGCCCTGCGACTCACACGTGACTATCTGGATCTGGTCGCTGCCAATGCTTACCAGGACTTGTTGCGGGAAACCGGGGCGGACTCGGACAGCCTGAAGCAGGCACTTGAACTGATCAGGGAACTCGAACCGCGTCCTGGCACGCGCTACGACAACCGTCGTGATGAATACCTGGTGCCGGACGTGTATATTCGCCAGGAGGATAATGAATGGGTGACGACGCTCAGTCCGGAAAGCAATCCAGGTCTGCGACTCAACAAGTACTACATCACATTACTGCGCGATTCGGGGGGCAAGGACGCGGAGTATCTGCAAGGACGGTTGCAGGAAGCACGCTGGCTACTATCCAGTCTCGAATTGCGTAACCGTACTTTGCTAAAGGTATCCCAATCCATTGTAGACCACCAGAAGGGGTTTCTCGCTGATGGCGAAATTGCCATGAAGCCACTGATATTGAAGGATATTTCTGAAAAGATCGGAGTGCACGAGTCAACCGTATCACGTGCAACCACGCATAAGTACATGCTCACTCCAAGAGGAATTTTTGAGCTTAAGTACTTTTTTTCCAGTCACGTGCGAACCGTCAGTGGCGGTACGGTCAGCGCTACCTCAACCAAGGCAAGTATCCGGGTGTTAATCGAAAATGAACCAACGTTGCAACCACTCAGTGATCAGGAAATTTCCCGCCTTTTGCTTGAAACGGGAACTTGTGCTGCCCGTAGAACAGTAGCAAAATACCGAGAGTCAATCGGTATTGGTTCATCCAGCGAGCGTCGCCGTATGTACCGCAGGAATACTGAATTCTAGGAACGCCTTAATTGGGAGATTGTTGATGCAAATAAATATCACAGGTCATCACATTGACGTAACCCCGGCACTGCGTGCTTATGTCACCGAGAAAATGCAAAAACTCTCCCGGCATTTCGACCAAGTAAACACAATCAGCGTCATTCTTAACGTTGAGAAACTGCAGCAACAGGCAGAAGCGACTGTTAATGCAGGTGGTCGAACATTGTTCGCCACCGAAAGTGCAATGGACATGTACGCTTCTATTGACGGCCTGGTGAGCAAGCTGGATCGCCAGGTACGACGATACAAGGACCGAATCACCCACCACCACCACACCAAGCACGAACCGATAGAGCCAGAAGGTGGCTTGTAGTAGATCACGTCTCCAAACCTGGACTATTGATTGAAATGACCCACCATGCTTGACAGTGATTTACTTAGCCCCAACCGCATCCTTGCTGGTGTCAGGATAAGCAGCAAGAAACGCCTGCTCGAATTAATCAGTGTGACCCTGGCAAAAAAGAACAAGAACCTCAGCTCGAGGGAAATCTTTGAGAGTCTGTGTACTCGTGAACACCTCGGCAGCACCGCACTTGGCAACGGTGTCGCGGTACCGCACGGACGTATCAGCGGCACAAAGGATGTCGAGGCACTTTTCCTGCAACTGGCCAAACCCCTGCCCTTCGATGCCGATGACGGAAAACCGGTCGACTTGCTTTTTTCGCTGGTGGTCCCCGAACAAAGCACCGAGGATTACAGCAAATTACTTGCGAGTATTGTGCACCGCTTCAGTAACTCGGAAATACTTGAGCCTTTACGCAATGCAGTCGATGCAAACGAGATTTGGCAGTTGCTATCCGGTTCCCACACATGAAGCACTAAATGGTTAAACCTACCCAGGATGTCATCATCGTCAGTGGTCTGTCTGGTGGTGGAAAGTCTACTGCTCTGAATGCGCTGGAAGACCTTGGTTATTACTGCATCGACAATCTGCCGGGTGCATTGTTGCCGGATCTCGGGCCACAAATTTCGTCCAGTCCCGACTTGTACAGAAAACTCGCGCTGGGCATTGACGCGCGTTCCCGCGAAGCCAGTCTACAGCTTGTACTCGACTGGATGGTGTGGTTGCGGGAAAACAACTTCACCTGCAAACTCCTGTTCATAACCGCGGACAAGTCTGTGCTTATTAAGCGATTTAGCGAGACGCGACGCTGTCACCCCCTCACGGGTAGTGACAAGGTCCTCACGGACGCGATCGAAAGTGAAGAGCAACTGTTGCGGCCACTGCGTGATCAGGCTGACCAGGTTATCGACAGCAGTAACACCAACATCCATCAACTCAGGCGGGAAGTCTGGAATTTTGTTGACCGTCATTCCAGCGGTCTGACACTTGTCTTGCAATCATTTGCATTTAAGCGGGGTATACCCAAGGATCTGGACTTTCTGTTTGACACACGGATACTTCCAAATCCCTACTGGCATGAAGAACTCCGGTCACTGAGTGGCAAGGATGAGGCCGTCAGGTTGTGGCTTGAAGACGACCCTGACGTCCGCCAAATGACCCACGACATCGTGAGTTTCCTGCAAAACTGGCTACCCTCCTTCAAAAACACCCAACGCAGCTACGTCACCGTCGGTGTCGGCTGTACAGGTGGCCAACACCGCTCGGTATATCTTGCAGAAAAACTGGCCACATCACTTCAGGAATGCCATGACAGCATATTGGTGTATCACCGTGAGTGTGGGACCGATGAGCTCACCCGCCAAAAAGAACAATAGGGTAATGAAGCTCCCACGGAGCGAGATCGTAATACCCGCAGCATAAGATAGTTTCCAGTAGCTCGGGTTGATTGCTGCAATATGCACGTTGACCCTTGGTACAATACGGCGATAACCCTGGCCGCCATAACGATGACCGGCGTCCCTAATTGAACCCCACCAGTGGTTGGCGATAGCTATGCGGGAACTTCAGCACGAAGAGAAAACTGCTCGCCACCTTGACCGCGTCTCCGATGCGCTTGAGGGTGGCGTTCTTTCACAGGTCAAGCAGTTGGTGAACAGCCTCAGTGGGGCTGAGATTGGTGACCTGCTGGAATCGCTGCCACAAACCGAGCGCCAGGTGGTGTGGGATCTAGTTGAAGTCGACCTTGACGGCGATGTGTTGGTTGAAGTCAACGACGAGGTACGCGCCGGATTAATCCGTTACAGCTCACCAGATGACCTCGTGCAGGCCGTAGGTGATCTGGACATAGATGACCTCGCAGACATTCTGGACGACCTGCCGGACGCGGTGGTGACCAATGTACTGCGCGCCATGGACAGACAGGACCGGGATCGTCTCACACAGGTCATGTCTTATCCCGAAGACTCCGCCGGTGGACTGATGAACCCCGATGTCGTGACGGTACGCCCGGATGTGAGTCTGGATGTGGTGTTACGCTACCTTAGGCTCAGGGGCGAACTTCCAGAAGTTTTTGACCAGTTATTTGTCGTGGATCGCAGCGGTCAGTATCTCGGACAGCTCAGACTTTCGGAATTGCTGACCAATGAACCTTCGAGCCACGTATCTGAACTGATTGATTCATCTACTGCATCCATTCCGGTCGAAATGCCGGCACGGCAAGTCGCGACTGAATTCGAGCACCACGACCTGGTATCCGCCCCGGTAACCGATCGGGATGGTTTTCTGCTGGGCCAGATCACCATTGATGACGTGGTTGACGTCATCAGGGAAGAAGGTGAGCACATGGTTTTGACTGCTGCCGGGCTGGATGAAGAAGACGACATGTTTGCACCGATTGTGCAGTCGGCACGCCGGCGTTGGGTCTGGCTGGGTGTGAACCTGGTCACCGCATTGCTGGCCGCCCTGGTACTCTACGCTTTTCAACCAACACTGGATGAGCTTGTGGAACTCGCGGTTTTGTTTCCAGTGGTCATGAGTATGGGTGGTATAGCGGGCACCCAAACTCTAACATTGATGATCAGGGGCATGGCAACCGGGCAGGTCAGTGCTCGCAATTCCATGGCCATCATGCGTAGAGAGCTGGCTGTTGGAGTTCTCAATGGACTCGTATTCTCAGTCATTATCGCCGCCGTGGCCTATCTGTGGTACGGCAATGCCGGTCTTGGCGTCGTTATGGCCATCGCCATCATTCTGAATCTGATGGCTGGCGCCCTGGCAGGTGCTTTGATCCCGGTAATATTAAGGCGTATGTCAATAGACCCTGCCCTGGCAGGGGGCGTGGTACTGACCACGGTGACCGACGTGATCGGCATTCTTGCCTTTATCGGTCTGGCCAGTTATCTGTTGCTCCTGAATTAGTGTAAATCAAGTTCTGATTCCGGATGCAAATTCTTCTCATTTCACAGGAGCCACCATTAGCCGTTGACAAGGTTGCGACAGGCAACGCGATTCGCACAGCACAACTCGAATCTGTGTTATCTGCCGGGGGACATACTGTTAAACAGACCTGGTTAAATGTTAACAGCAAGTCGCAGAGCGACACCTTCTGTAGTCGCGATGAATTGCAAGCCATCATCGCCAGACAGCAACCAGATGCCATACTGGTTTCTTACTGGGAATTACTCGAGCTACTACCATTTAACCTGCGACAGCCCGTCATTGTTGACTTTGTCGCACCCAGACCACTGGAAGAACTTTACCAGGATCCAGCCCGGGTCGGTGCCCAGTTACAACGCTTGCAGAACAGCCTGACAAAGTGTGATTTGTTGCTGGTTGGCAACCATGAACAACGTAATCTGCTCTGGTTTACCTTGCTTAGAGCTCGGTTTGACCTGCGTAACAGTGACCCTGTGCTGGTCGTGCCCTTGGGCGCGGAACCTGTGGGCAGACCGGAGTCCAAGCCCGGGATCAGCGGCTGGACGCTGATCAGTGGCGGTGTCAGTTGGCCATGGAGAAAATCCGACGAATACTGGCAAGCAATTCACACCATGCAGGATGAATCCCAATCGCAGAGCCCGCGACTGATTCTGTTTGGCGGTGAGTACCGCTGGCATGATGCTGACCATCAAGCCCCCGGCGCCAACCTGACAAGTCGGGACTTTCAAACTGACGAGCTATCCCCTTACTCTCATTTCAGTCGCTTTTTGCTGGAGAACGGTCACATCGGTCTGGAAGTTGCCCAATTCAACATTGAGCGAAGATACAGTCAGTCATTCCGCTCCGTGGAATTTCTACGTCATGGTTTACCGCTGATTTGTAATGATTACCTGCCGATCGCCGATCTGGTTAAACAATACGATGCCGGTTGGACCATAAAAGGGCCCACTGAGATTGCTGGTCTGCTGCACGACATCATGTCCCAGCCCGAAGATTGGAAAAAGCGCTCCAATAACGCACTGCGACTGGTGAATGAAGCATTGCGCCCGGAGGTAGTAGCCGCTCCATTGCTTGACTGGCTGGCGACACCTGAAAAGGCTCCCCGGTTGCCCACGGAAGCGGGACAAGCCGTACCTGTGGTTCTCGGTAAACCTCCCTGGTTCGAGAGACTCAAACGCCAGGCCCGACTACTCAAACGTGCAGCGCTCGGTTGGCTTTTCCATTCACAGCCAAGCAGCAATATTCTTATCGTTACCCGCAGAGATCTGTTTCCGGACGATCATGGTGCGGCGGTTAAAATAGTTGAAACTGCACGTGGGCTGTCTCAGCACCATCGAAAGGTCGGCATTGTCAGTGATGACCGAAAGGTTTGGTGGCTGTTCGAAAATGGAGTTGTAAAGCGTTGCAATTTGCCTTTCTGGTTGCGAATTTTGAGTTTTCCACATTCACTCGCCCGCCTGCTGCATATGAGCAAGGATCTACCAGAGAGCAATAGTTTCTTATACCTGCCACTGACGGATAACGGTTTTTTCTGGCATTGTCTGTACGTCGGCAAAAAACTGAATGCGGGCATTTTGCAGGCAGAATTTCCGGCTTACGCAAAACCATGTATTGAGGCCCGGAGCATTCTTAACGCCCCGGTGGTACTGGTTGAGCACAATGTGGAATATTCTCGGCTTAAGGCGCAAGTAGCGTCACTCACCACCACTCAATTCAAGACTTTCCAGGCGATCGAGATTGATCTTTGCAATCGCTCTGATGCAGTTATCTGTGTATCAGATAATGATCGCCAACAATTGCTCGGTGATGGTGTGAGGCCGGATCTGCTGCATACTGTTCCCCACGGATTTGATCCCGAACCTTTCGGCCTGCCCGCAAAAAAATCAATACGCCAGGACCTGGGATTACCTGCCAATGCCGTGTTGATCGCCTTTCACGGAATATTCTCCTATCCACCTAACCGCGATGCGTTACAAGTATTTGCCGAAATATTGCTGCCACAACTTGAGACCACGGACCACAGCTTTCACGTTATCGCCATTGGCCGTAACCCCCCCATTGAAAGCCCACATCCTAAAATCCACTTCACGGGCAGCGTCGCCGAAGTCGGGCCGTGGTTGAAAGCCTGCGACCTGGCGGTTATCCCCTTGCGTGAAGGCGGCGGCACACGCATGAAAATCATAGATTGTTTTGCCGCCGGCCTGCCGGTTGTCAGCACCTCAAAAGGTATCGAGGGGATCCCGGTTGTCAACGGTAAAGAAGCTTTTATAAGTGACGACTGGAACGACTTTACGAGTGAGATCATTGCACTTGCCGAGTCATCCAAGCGACGTGACCGTATGTCAACCGCGGCGCTTGAGTTTGTCTCGGGCATGGACTGGAAAAGCATTGCCAAACGCTATCTGGATATTTTTGTTCGGCTCGGAACACATCGGTAGTGCGGTGTAACATATAAATGTTACCTATCAGAGTCGCACAAGTGGAGTTCACACCATGATTATTGCTACTGATACCAGGCCAGAAATCAGGGAGGTCTCCTCGAAACAGGAGCTGAATACGTTTATCCGCGTTCCGTGGCAAATTTACGAAAATGACCCTAACTGGGTGCCACCACTGATGGTTGAGCGCAGGGAGGCACTGTCACCCAAAAACCCCTATTTTCTCCATGCCCGTTGGAAGGCATGGGTCGCGTTTAGAGATGGAAAGCCCATTGGACGTATTTCCGCTCAAATCGACGCACTACACCAACAACGTCATGCCAGCAAGACCGGGTTTTTCGGATTGATAGAAGCACCCGATGACGATACGGTTTTCAATGCCTTGTTTGCCACCGCAGAGCAGTGGCTTCGAGACCAGGGCATGCAGCATTGCATGGGGCCCTTCAACCTCGGCATAAACCAGGAGGTAGGTGTTCTGGTTGAGGGGTTTGAAACATCCCCCTATGTAATGATGGGACACGCACCCCCGTACTATGGCACCGCGATTGAACGCTGTGGCTACGGCGTCGTGCGGGATTTGGTCGCCTATCATCTTGACTCCACCACACTCACCATCCCCAGGGTTATGCAAGCGTTGATAAAGAGAAGTGGCGACCGCATCAAAGTCAGACACCTGCGACGCAAGGAAAAAGAAGCCGAACTGGAACTCATGAGGGATATCTTCAACGATGCCTGGCAAAACAACTGGGGTTTCGTGCCGTTCACGCGTGAGGAATTCAACCAGGTCGGCAAGGAATTGTTGATGTTATTGCCGGTTGACTTCATTCACATCGCCGAACTTGATGGTGAAGCCGTAGCCTTTAATGTACTGATCCCCAATATCAATGAAGCACTCGCTGACCTGGATGGCCGCTTACTGCCTTTTGGCTGGGTCAAATTGCTTTGGCGTTTGAAAGTAAGGTTCCCCAAGTCGGCACGGGTTGCCCTGATGGGTGTCAGACAGAAGTATCAGAACACCCGCTTCGGGCCAGCCCTGGCTTACATGGTGATCAAGGGTGCAATGGATGCCGGCGCAGCCAAGGGACTCAGAGGCATTGAAATGTCCTGGATACTGGAAGAAAATCGGGGTGTCAGGAATATCATTGAAAGTGTCAGTGGTGAAGTGTCAAAGCGTTATCGTCTGTATGAAAAAGACCTTTAACCCATGTAGGGCATCATTGTATGGGAGCATGACACAGCTCAGGTGCGAATTAGCAACATGAACAAAGAGGTTGGAAAATTCTGTTCAGTCATACTCGCTGGAGAAAGACCGGTTGCAAGTGCACTCGCCCACGCCTTTAATGTTCCAGCAAGTGTCCTGGTTCCGGTGGCCGGCAAACCAACACTACTACGTGTGATAGAGGCTATCAGGGACAGCCAGTTTACGGGCGGTGGGGTCATTTGCGGTCCCGCACCGGAGATTGTGGAAAAAACCCGGGTTTTACAAGAACTCTTACAGCAACCAGACTTTGAGTGGGTGAAGCCAGCCAAGGGGCCCGCGGCCAGCGCGCTAATGGTGTTGGAAAAACTGAGAGACTACCCTGTCTTGTTAGCTACCGGCGACCATGCGCTCTTAACTGCAGAGATCGTGGATGAATTCTGTAATCGTGCACTTTTAAGTTCGCGTACGACAGGTTGTGATTGTGTTCTGGGTCTGGTGCCTTATGAGTTGGTTAAGTCTGTCTGGCCAGGGTCAAAACGCACGGTACTGAAGTTTTCCGATGGAGAGTTTTGCGGTAGCAATCTGTTTGCCATCCTCAACCAAAATGGCCTTAGGGCGCTTTCTTTCTGGCAACAGGCGGAAGCCGACCGCAAGCATCCCTGGCGTATTGCCTGGCGCTTTAGCCCCGTTACGCTGTTGAGTTACCTGCTCAGGAGCTTGACCGCGGAAGGTGCGATGGATGCATTTTCAACCGCTACCGGCTGCCAAATTAAATTTGTACAGCTGGACTTTGCCAGGGCCGCCGTTGACGTAGACACGGTTGAAGATCAGCAGTTGGCCGATGCGGTTCTCTCCGCCCAAACCACTGATTCAGTCTGATTCTCTTTTCTTAACCACAATCACTGGCTTCTCTGGGCTAACAACAAAATCGTCGTTACAGTAATCGATCCAGGTGAACACCAAGCCGATGGGTTAGGGCCAACAGGGTCAGCGTGGGGTTCGCCCACCCCCCGGTCGTGAAAACGGAGCTACCAGCAATATGAAGGTTGTGGTAGCCGTGAACAGTACAGTTTGCATCCACTACACCTGTGCGAGCCGAACTGCTCATCCGCGTAGTACCCATGTGGTGGTAGCCACCAATGGGATGATTGCCGACACTGGCGTCTACTGGCCACTCGGGTTTCCCGTCCTCCAGCCATTCACAATTTGTAACTTTACCTAATCCAAGACGGGCAAACTCCTTTTTCAAAACCGTGGCAAACTGCAACATTGTTTCCTTATCCTGTGCGCCGAGTCGCCAATCGAGATCTGCCCGCTGACATCCCAGTGCGTCCCGTTCCGCTGACAGACGCACCCGGCTGTCAGGGTTCGGCGCCTGTTCGGCACGGGCCATCACATACAGGCCCATGCGATTTGCCTTAACGCCAAAACGCAATAACGGCATGGACACGTGACGTTGCAGCCAGTCCTGTGTGCCACGCCAGGTCTGCCACAATCGCCGACCGGAATTCGAAGGCGACAGGCCATGCTTCAGGTTCATGTAGACGCGTGCACTCATGGTTGCACCTTTGCTGGGGTCTTTTTGTAACTTGAAGGTAGCCGCGCTATTAAGAATGCCCAGACGTTTTTGCAAAGTGGGTGGTAACACCAAGGCCGGGGTCAGCGGCACACCCGAGCGCGGGTAACGTTTACGGTATAAAGCCCAGAAAAAAGCCGGGTCTCGTGTCTCGATATGCGCAATCCTGCCATGGGGGTGCTCCATGAAATAACGACCCAGCTGGTCGTACGCGTTGCCAATACCCGCTGTTTCAACGGCGTTGGAGACCAATAGGAGACGGGCATTTTCAATGGCTCCACAAGCCAGCACATAATGCCGTGCTTTGACCTGCAATTTGCGGCCCTGTAATGTCCTGGCAGCAATACTGCAAATACTTGAAGCATTGTCTGCCGCCTGTATGCCGATGGTGTTGGCATGCAGGACTATTTGCACACTTTCGGAATTGATCAGATCGTTACTGCGACGGCTGTTGAAGCGCTCAGCGAGACCGTCAAAACGCCAGAATCGAGTGCCAATTGCAGCGGGGTCAAACCCGATGGGTTCCAGGCCGAGCTTTTTCCAGATTCCGGCCTCGTAGTCAAATTCACCCAACTCCAGGGAATCATGCGCAATTCGGTAATAATCCTTTAAGTCGTCCTTCGCTATCGGCCAACCACTATGGGGGACCCAATCACGCTTTTGAAAATCGATCTGGTCCAGGGGGACACAACGTCCACCCCAAATATTGGTAGTCCCACCAAAAAATCGCAGTCGGGCATGATCAAGATCGTAATACTCCATACCTATATTTGCGCCATCGAAAAGAGCCTGGGTTTCATCCTCAAAATCCAAACCACCGCCTTCGAGGAGACACACATCATGACCGGCATTCATCATATCCCTGGCCAGCGCAACACCCGCAGCTCCGGCCCCGACAATACAGACCGCTGTTTCAATCAGCAGGTCCGAGCTTGCCACTTGCAGGTCAACTAGCATCTGGGTTTCCTTTCAATGTGATCAACGGGACGCAGAGTCTCTTGAGTAGTGTATCAACTCTCTACTTTGTAAATTGGAAGATCCATGTTCTAATGCACGGCTTTCGCATTGCTGAAACATGTCATAAGGCTATTTAATTGAAAGCAATTATCCTAAGTGCAGGTCAGGGACGCCGACTACTGCCACTGACTTCGAACCTCGCCAAATGCTGTTTGCCCTTGCGTGGTGCTTCGATTTTAGAGTGGCAATTGCGCCAGATATCACGTTGTAACATTGATGAAACCATTGTCGTTACGGGGTTTGCCAACGAAATGGTGGAAGCAATTGTTGCCGGGGTTTCCGACGAAACGGTTCGAACACTGCATAATCCAATGTACGCACACACAGACAATCTGGGCACCTGTTGGGAAGCACGTGCGGAAATGGATGGACCATTTGTTTTGATGAATGGTGATACCCTATTCGAAGCCGCGATCCTGCAACACTTGCTGGCCTGTAATAAAAGCTACCCCATAACACTTGCAACTGACACCAAACGCCACTTTGATCTGGATGATATGAAGGTCATCACCGACGGTGATCGACTGTTAAAAGTCAGTAAACAGCTGGATATCAGTCTTGTCAGTGGCGAAAGCATTGGCTTAATGATGTTCGACAAGACCGGCGCTGATGCGTTTACAACAAAACTGGAAGAAATGATGGACAAGCGGGATGCACTCAAGCTGTGGTACTTGTCAGCCATCGACCAGCTTGCCTCCGAGGGAATTGCGGGAACTTGTCCGATTGACGGTTTGAGTTGGTGCGAAGTGGATGATGCGGCCGACTTTGCGGCGGCATCCGAGGTGGTCAGGCAATGGCCAAGATAATAAGGCAACAAATGTGGCCGTCTGGTGAGATATGCGGGCTAATCCTGATCCTTGGAAGGAACTTCTATCGTTACACCACCAGCTCCACTGGCCCGATAACGGTTCGTACTGATGTTATATTCGATCGTGTCACTATGTATTGCTTCATCACCTAGTTTCAGTACCGCGCCGCCAGACAATTTCAACAGATTGGCAGATCGCACGTAATCTACCACCGGCGCGATGGCTTCAACCTGTTCATCCCCATCCGAATCAGTCCGGTTGATCCGAAAATGCGCTGGTACACCCTCAAGATGCACCTTATCCGGCCGGTCCGGGCGGCCATACACCGTTGCATGCCGGGAGGTAAGACGCCAGTCAGAGCTGTGCATAATGAAACGACCGCTAAAATGAAGGATGTCGGAATCTTCATCTTCCCTGGCTTCATCAGCGCTGATACTGATGGTATCAATGGAAAGCTCATCCAACGGCGACGTTCCGCCAGGGGCGGGCAACAGCAAAAAAATGGCCGCCACACCCACTGTACCCAGACGTTTTGCTGTCATGACTCGACTACTGGCTCGCATATTGTGCCAGTGTAATGCAATATGCGGACTATTGAACCCATGATTTATTGGATTGACCCTCCATGTCACGTGCTTTACAGGGAAATACCAGTGAAATATAGATTGCGTCCAGGCTGGTCCGATTATTCGAAATGATTATTGACCATTACCTAATCCGTGAGATCGCACAGTCTTTTTGGGCGGTATTGATCGCGCTGATGGTGATCTTCATCACATTCAGCCTGAGCCGATACCTTGTTAGTGCTGATGCGGGACTGTTACAGGCTGGCGAAGTGTTGGAATTGACGGCGTTCAGAGCACTCATCTCTCTCGATGTGCTGTTACCACTCAGTCTTTACCTGTCAATCATGGTCGGCTTGGGGCGTCTCTACAACGATTCCGAAATTTACGCCATGCGGGCTGGCGGTATCTCTGAAGCCCGTCTACTACGACCCGTAATGCGACTGACATTGATACTGGCCATTCTGGTAGCCCTGCTATCCGCCTGGGTTAGACCATGGGCATACACCAAGTCGTATGCCGTCACGGCAGAAGCAGAGGTCTCGGCCGAAACCGGACGGATCAAGGAATCCAGATTTTATACTTTTGGCAAAAACAAGCGTACCGTCTTTATTGAACACATGGATGATAATGGTCAGGATCTGAAAGGTATTCTGGTACGCACCCGAAAAGGGCAAGACTTACAAGTCATTACTGCGTCTGAAGGTGTTTTCAGCCACCTGATCAAACCCATGCTTAACCGTCTGGAATTGAGGGACGTACGTATTTTCAAGAAAGTGCAGGACGGACCGGATTTCTCGGCCCAATTGGGCCGCTTCACCCTCTGGCTTCCGGCAGAACTACCACAGCCACCAGAGTATCAGGTCAAATCCTCTTCGATTATGGAGTTGAATCTCTCAACAGATCCAGTTGATCATGCGGAATTTCAATGGCGTATGTCCACACCGGTTTCCTCTTTACTGCTTGCATTACTGGCCATCCCCCTCAGCCGTAGCCGTCCCCGACAGGGACGCTACGCAAAGATGCTGTTGGCAGTGGGAATTTACGCCGTTTATTTCACGCTTCTGGACATAAGTCGCAGCTGGGTGCAGCAGGGCAGTGAAAAATACATCTGGTGGGTGCCCGCACTGCTCAGTCTGGTTGTCGTGTTTCTTTATTGGCCCGTAAAGCGGAGCGTTCGGAGGCGAAACCTTGCTGACGATTGATCGCTACATCATGCAGCAGTTCATCGCAGGCGTGTTTTTGGTACTTGTACTGCTGCTGTCATTGTTCAGTTTCCTGGCACTTGCTGACGAACTGGGGAATGTGGGTAAGGGAGGGTTTACACTTCCCGACGCGCTAATGGTCGTGATCTTGACTACACCCAAACGCGTCGTAGAGTTGCTGCCGGTAACAACTTTGCTCGGAGGTCTGATGGGTCTCGGAGCGATGGCCAACCAGCTTGAAATAATTGCCATCCGCGCCAATGGTATATCTAAGCAACGCATCGCGCTCACGGTCACAATGCTGGCGATTTTTCTCGGGATCTTTGTGAGCCTCCTGCAGTTTTCCGTAGTACCCGCTTCTGAAAGAGAGGCGAGCCAGTTACGTGGCAAGTCAATACCTGGAACGGAAGCCGATGTCGGTAACACGCAGGCATTCTGGACACGAAATGGTCCCTGGTTCATTCGTGTCAATGAAGTACAGTTTGACCGCAGACTCAAAGACCTGGAAATATACAAAACCGATAGTATGGGCCGCCTGGAGCAACTGGTACAGGCTGATGTGGCCGACTATGCAGATGCAGAAAACTGGTTACTCAGCGGTGTGGTGCAGACCACAGTACAGAATTCTGAAGTGTCGGTCAGGCAACACGAGAGCATGCTGTGGACGGAATTGCTATCTGTTGAGCAAGCGGCCGTACTGATGTTACCGCTTGAAGCACTGGCGCCAGATGACCTGATTAGGACTATTGCAAACCTCAGACGCAATAAGCTTGATACGCATCGATATGAGATTGTTTTGTGGCAACAGGTCAGTCTGCTCCCGGGTCTGTTGGCAATGGCGTTGCTATCACTGCCATTCCTGCTGGGTTCGGTCAGAAATGTTTCAGCCTCCCAGCGTGCAATCATCGGTGGCTTGATTGGCATCGGGTTTTATCTGGTACAACAGCTGAGTGGCCACATGGCCGGTCTCATGGGCCTGAATCCATCACTGGTGATACTGACGCCATCCTTCATTCTGCTCGCCATCGCCATTTTTGCAATCCGGCATCACAGACTGTAGACCATCCCAAACCCAGGCCGCAAAATAACATGACCATCTACGCCCTAGTTTCCGGAATTTCACCCGTCAGACTGTGGGGTCTGAATTCCAAACAACGTTTGCAAAGGCAATTGCGGGCAATCAGTAGCGAATCAGCCGGCAAGCTTGACCCTATCAACTGGTTAGAGAATATTGACAAACTACCCGCAAATAGCCGGGTGCTATTGATCAACGGGCATTTCCTGTTCGAAAATCGTAGCCTCAAAGGCGTATTGGAACGACCGGATACCGTTCTGCGGCATGCGGATGGTAGCGTGGCCGCCGCATTTATAGATGCCGATCGCGTGGCCGCAGTCATGGACTATATGCAGGGGCACGCGCAACATCTCCCACCAGGCCTGAATAGCCTGCAGAGCAACGATCTGGGAGCATTTGATGAGAATCTGCGCAAGTCAACCAAACCCTTACTTGAGCCCCTGTCCGTGCAACGAAAAGCGGCCCTTGAAAACGAATTATACGGCAATGCGTACCGTGGAATTACCGACCTCGTCACCAAGTTTTTGTGGCCGAGACCCGCCAAGAGCGTTGTACACTTGTGCGCCAACATGGGTATTTCACCCAATACGGTGACAGCCGTCGGGTTTGTGCTGGTCATAGCTGCCTGTTACCTGTTTTTGCATGGTTATTACGGCTGGGGACTGTTGGCTGGATGGTTAATGACCTTTCTGGACACGGTCGACGGCAAGCTGGCTCGTGTCACCATCCAATCGAGTCAATTCGGTCACCTGTTTGATCATGGCATTGACCTGTTTCACCCGCCATTTTGGTACATCTTTTGGGGCATGTCCCTACAGGCATACAAGCCCGTAATGGGACTGGATCTGGTGAGTTTGTACTGGTTGATTGCAATTGCCTACGTGACCGGCCGGGTGGTAGAGGGAATCTTCCCATTGCTTGGAAATTGTAGTGTTTTTACCTGGCGACCCTATGATGCCTGGTTCCGGTTAGTCACCGCCCGACGTAACCCGAATTTAATCCTGCTGACTCTGAGTGTCTTTATTGCAAAACCTGACTGGGGCTTTATTGCAGTCGTATTCTGGTCTGTACTCACGTCCCTTGCTCTTGTGATCCGATTGTTCTATGCATTTGCCATAAGACTAATCCAGGGTCCGCTAACTTCGTGGCTGACTCAGGATGACGTCGCAACCGGACCCCATGCACACGCATTCAGACTCTTTGGTGCTACTCGGGGAGCCTATGCCGGAAAATGACAAAACACGCGGCCTCGTATTGGACAGAATGAATGCTGAGAAAGAGACGCGAACGGGCCAGCCGACCGCAGAAAACCTGACACCGTTGCTGACGCACATGAAGAATAAATTTGGCGACGACTTGCTGGCGATCCTAATTTATGGTTCCTGGTTGCGCGGCAAGCGCGACACAATGCTGGACTTCTATGTGCTCCTGGAGGACTACCGGTCACTTGACTCATTCTGGCAAGCCTGGATGTGCCGGTTGCTGCCACCCAATGTCTATCATGTTCATCACCAAGCCGGAGGCCCTGCCGATGGTGGCCACGACACGCGGGCCAAGATCGCCCTGTTGACCCTGGACCGGTTTCACCGCGCCACACAACGAGATTTTCATTCCTATTTCTGGGCTCGTTTTGCACAACCCTGTGAGATCCTGTATGTGCGCGATGAAGCGACGAGAGCAACCCTGGCAGGGGCGTTCACCAATGCATCTGCAAGCTTTGTGCAGCGTGTGCTACCGGCACTGCCAAGTCAGTTTAACAGCAGGGAACTTTGGACAGAGGGTTTTTCACTTAGCTATCGCTGTGAATTGCGTACGGAAAGCAGTCTTCGTGCCACAGAACTGTACGAGTTTAATCCAGACTGGTACGACAAGATCAGCAATACCCTGGCCCTGGATGGCGCCGCTTTTTCGGCAGCCGAGAAGCAAACGCAATTGTTCACTAACCAAAGCAGTCCAATGGCAAGAAAACTCTCCCCGCTCGGCTGGTGGCTACGACGAATACAGGGCAAATTGCTGTCGGTGCTGCGCCTGGTTAAAGCAGCATTCACATTCAACGAACCGCTCGAGTACCTGTTATGGAAAATTGAGCGCCACACCGGCGTGTATATCGAGCCTACAGCACGACAACTCAAACACCCCTTGATATTTGCCTGGCCGTTACTATGGAAACTTTATCGCCGGGGGGCTTTTCGTTGATGGCCGACAAACCTGTGGCTCGGCGAGTTCTAAGAAATTTTGGTGTGGTGCTTCGGGGGCGTAGCATCGCAGCTATTTTTACCTTGACTGCAACGGCGTTAATGGCCAGAGCGTTGTCAGCGACAGACTTTGGGCTGGTGATCCTGCTGCACACCTATGTACTGGCTGTACGCGGCATTTTGAACTTCCGAACCTTCGAAGTCATCGTGAAGTTTGGTGTTCCGCTGCATACCAGTGGCGACAAGACGGGCTTGAGGCGCTTGTTGCATACCACCACCCTGATTGATGTGATGGCCAGTCTTGCAGCGACCTTGCTGGGTGTCTCGGTGGCCTCGTTCGCAGGTGGATTCCTGCATTGGGACGCAGGAATGATCTCGTTCGCGACCCTCTATAGCCTGGTCATGTTGACCACGGCCATTGGCACACCCAATGGAGTTTTGCGGCTGTATGACCGCTTTGACACATTGAGTATCTGGTACACGGTCGGACCCACCATTCGTATCACCGGAGTAACCATTGCCTGGTTGACGGACGCCGACATACGAGTATTTATTGTTGTTTGGGCCATTGCATTTGTGGTGGAAAATTGCTGGTTATTTGTGCGTGGTCACCGGGAGTTGTCGAAACACCTTGGTTGGTCATTGTGGCGTGGTCAGAACTGGCAGACAATACCCGCAACCAGTAGTGAGTTCAGGCGGTTTATTGCCATGGTTTACTGGCAGACCAATGTAGACTTGCTGCCCAAGCATTTGTCCGTCTTACTTGCGGGTGGTTTACTGGGGCCGGCAGCAGCCGGTATGTTCCGCCTGGCACGGGACTTTTCCAGTATATTGAGCAAACCAGCCATGATGTTGCGTGAGGTTCTGTTTCCAGACTTGACGCGCATGCTGCACAACAATGCAAAAGGATTTCATGAATTGGGATTCAAAGCTGTTGTGGTTGCTGGTGTTGCAGGTCTGGTGCTGGTCATGCTCTCAATCCCGGCTGCCACACCCATTCTCGGGATCATTGGTCAGGAATATACGCCGGCAGCGCCCTTGTTGACCTTGATGTTGGTTGCGGCAACGTTTGAGTTGGCGGGTTCACCTTTGCGGGCTGCTGCGTATGCTATGGGCAGGGTTGCCCAGGTGTTGCGTATTCACGTGCTCAGTGTGTCGATCTATTTCGGCCTGTTCTATCTCCTCACCCCGGTAGTGGGGCTTAAGAGTCCGGGTGTGGCCGCGAGTATAGGGTCTCTGCTGACCTTGTTGTTGATGCTGAAGATGGTGCAATCAACCCGTAGTGAGTGACAAGTTCAATCGCAGATAAATGGACGGGCCCTCATCTCTGCGGCTTTACAGATTAACGTGGCAATTCCGAAAACACCTTGATGATGGTTTCGATTTGATCGGTTGAGTGGGCCGCGCTGAGGCTGCAACGCAGAAAACTGGCACCACCGGGGGTCGCCGGCGGCAACATCAGGTTGACGTATACACCCGCTTTCAGCAAATGATTCCAACTGGCAAGCGCCTTGACCTTGTCCTGGATACGAACCGCCACGACCGGACTGACTTCCGGTCCCAGCTCAAACCCAATTTCCTTCAGACCGTTGTAAAGACGCCTGGCGTTTGACCACAACGAACTTCTCAATTTTGGTCTGGAACGTAATTGTCGCAGGGCCTCACGGGTTGTGGCGACCACTGACGGGCTGGGCGAAGCGGTGAATATGAATGGACGGGACACATAACGAATCAATCTCAGTTCCTCGTGCGGGGAAACGCAAAAACCCCCCATGGCGCCCAGGCTCTTACTGAAGGTGCCGACAGTAAAGTCGACCTTGTCCAGCACGCCCTGTTCCTCTGCCACTCCGCAACCACGGTCACCATATACCCCCAGAGAATGTGCTTCATCCACCAACAAACAGCAACCAAAACGCTCCTTGAGCGCCACAATTTCGAGCAACGGGGCGCAATCACCCAACACACTGTACAAGCCTTCTGTAACTATCAAACAGCGACCCGCACGGGCCTCAAGGCGAGCGAGCCGTCTTTCCAGGCTGATCACGTCGTTATGCCTGAAACGGAATACGTCTGCTCCACTCATGCGACAACCGTCGTACAAACTGGCGTGCGCATCAGAGTCCAGCAATACGACGTCACCCACCTCTAATAACGCCGTCAGGACGCCGAGGTTGGCCGCGTAACCCGTCGAGAAAACCAGGGCCTCAGGGCATCCGAAAAAATCGGCCAGTTCCTGCTCCAGCGCCAGATGGCCCGCATAACTGCCATTTGCCATACGTGAACCCGTGGTGCCACTACCCTGGGACTCAAGCGCGGTGACGCCTGCAGCAACACAATCGGGATCAAAGGTTAGTCCGAGGTAGTTATTGGTACCGGCGAGTATGGTCTTACGTCCCTGAACCACACCTTCAGTTGCCGAGTTGATGGCATCAAAAACAACTGCTGTCGGATCAAGGCCACCGTTGGCCAAACCTGTGCGGAGTTCCCTTGCTACGGAAAATTTATCCAGCAGAGACATGGACCAGACCCGTCAGGACAGAGTGCAAAAGCCTTAGGCGTAGGGGCCGCTTCCAGATTTTCTGACTACACAATGAATTTATCATTTTGTTGTTCGCCGTGATGAAGTTTTCGGGCCAGACCGGAATCAAGTTGGTGAGGACGGACCTGGTGCTCTATCTACCCCACAAATTCCGAATGAGCAGCAATTACAACACCGGCCAGGTCAGTAATGGTATGTGTATTTGACAGACTTTCGAGGTCAATGGCCACATCGAAATGGTCTTCCACTTCCAGCATGAACTCCATCACCTGAAAAGAGTCAAGCTGCAGTTCCGTGACCATGTTAGTCGTGGGCTTGATTTTTTGTCTGCAAAACGGTGAATTGACCCAGTTATTCTTGAGGTATTGTGTCAGGATGTCAGCGAGTGTTTCACTCACCGCTTCAATCGAGTATTTCAAACATATCTCCGTCAGAATTTGACTGCAGTGATTAGGGATTGTAGCGCAGGACGCAATGATTGTGTGCATCAGCTAAAAACTTTCCGACGAGCAAGCTCGCTGGTCCCAGTGTAACCTATCGCATCAGGTCACGTGCTTATCACCTTGAAGGGGTGCCAGGGTTAGGGGCCATTCTCACACACCGGTCTACGCTGTTGTGTGAGAACGGCTCCTAGATATCGCAAAACAATTGCTGTATCCCGCGACTCAGATCAATCGAGGGTTCCCAACCAGTCGCAGCCGAAAACTGGCGGTTGTCGCACAACCACTGTGGCTGTATCAGTTCACGGACCTTGCCGGGAGTCAGCATGGGCGCATAACCAAGCACCATTGACAGCAGCAGGTTAATACGCGCGGCAAAATTCAGTAAAAACCGTGGAATTTTCAACAATCGAAATTTCCCTGGGGTGATCGTCTCGCCAATGGATGACCAGTCGTAACCACCAGATCTGCCATCGTCAATGGAGTAGGTTTTGTGCACACAGTGTTGCCATGCTCCAAGCCAATCAACCACCGCCCTCGCCAGGTCATCGACATGCAATAATGACAAACGTTGTTCGCGTGAACCAGCGTGTGTGAGCAAGCCTCGTCTCGCCATTTTGAACAGTGGCAACATTTCAGTATCACCGGGCCCGTAAACAGCTGGCGGACGTAGTATTGCCCAGGACAATAATGGCTTGCCCAACACCAATTGCTCACCTTCAAATTTACTATGGGCATAATCGGAAAGCTGTGGTTTGCTTGCCGCCAAGGAGGATACCAATAGCAAGGGTGGAGCATTAGGTGTTTGCTCGAGGGCACTGAGCATGGCCTTGACACCGATGATGTTCGCGGCAGAGAAGTCTGCTGGCCGGCGGCCTCTGACACTGCCTGCGCAATAGACAACGGCATCACAATCGGCAACGACGGCACTCACGCCGAGTTCATCCGAAAGCGCCACTGGCTCTTTTCGACAGGCCGATGGCAGCTGTATTCTTGAATGCTTTTCCGGACGAACCATTGCCCGGACCGAATGGCCCTGCCGTAGCAGTTCGGAAATCACGCGTCGCCCGATAAAGCCGGTTGCCCCGGTTACGAGAACTGTGTATGACACCGACAAGGGTGTACCCGCAAATCAGGCTGTTTGTGTGTCAGTAGCTCTTGCTGCTGAATGTTCTACACCCTGCAAGGTCTTGCGTGCAAGGAAGCCCTGCTTGGATTGAGAACGGGATAGCTTGCCAGATGATGTCCTGGGTAAGGTGCCGCGTGGAGTTAAATCAATCAGCACGTTAATGCCAAAATGAGTGTGTATGACGCGACTTATCTCGTCAATAATGAGCTGTCGTTTTTGCTGATCCTTTTCACGGGTTTCAACCACTAACACCGCTTGCTCATCTTGTCCATCTGCGCTTACTGAGAACGCGGCCACGCCACCGAGTTTTACGCCATCGGTCTGTTCGGCCAGAACTTCAAGGTCGTAGGGCCAGATATTGCGCCCCCTGATAATGATGACATCTTTACTGCGGGAGGTGATATACACATGGTCCCCCGTACGGTATCCGATATCACCGGTATTCAGCCAACCATCATCTGACAGCACCTCAGCAGTAGATTTTTCGTCTCTGAAGTACCCACGCATGACACTGGGGCCCTTGAGATAAATGTGGCCACATCGCCGGTCATCCAGCTCATTACCGTCATCGTCAATAATTGCAAATTCAAAACCCGGCAAGAGCTTTCCGCAATCAACGTAGGCAGAAACAGCGGCAGCGTCCCCATTTGAAGGCCTTGCTTCACCCGTATGGGCCATTATCTTCTTATCGACTACATCGATGTTCAGACCTTTGCCCAGCGGTGCAAAACTGGTTGCAAGCACACACTCGGCCATGCCGTAGCAGGCGACGAACGAGGCTTGATCGAAACCGCTGGGTTGAAGAATTTTCGCAAACGCCATCAATGGAACCGGATTGATGCGTTCGGCGCCGACGCAAGCCGCACGCCAGTGACTCAGGTCATAACCCTCAACATCGGCAGGCCGTAATCGCCGGGCGCATAGCGCGTAACCAAATGTCGGTGCTGATGATACTGTGCCCCGATTGTCGGAGAGAATTTTCAGCCAAAGTCTCGGGCGCATGGCAAATGTTTTTGAACCAAGAAAATCAACAGATAGCTGACCAATTAATGGAACCAGAATAAACCCGACCAAACCCATATCATGATAAAAGGGCAGCCATGAAACAAAACGATCTTCAGCCCCCAACTTCAATCCGAAGCGGGCAATTTCCACCAGGTTGTTGAGTACCGTTTTTTGCGTTATCTCAACACCGCGTGGAAAACTGGTGCTCCCCGAGGTGTATTGCAGGTAGGCCGGTTCATCCGCTCCCAGAGGAATAAAGTCCATTTCGGCCTCAGGCAAAGCTTCAAATTCTCTTTGCTTTCCAGCCATAACCAATTTCAGACCCTGTACCGCCTCTGTCATGAAATTGGCATGTGTGTCCGGGGCCACGACGATGGACACGCCGCAACTCTTCAGCATCTGTCGGACCTGACTTACATAGGCGCCATGCGCTCCCAGTTGAATGCCCGCCGGCAACGCCACCGGAATCAATCCAGCATACTGGCAGGCAAAAAAGAACCGGTGAAACATAGGCTCTGTTTCGGCAATGATGCCCACCCGCGACCCGCGCTCACAGCCAAGACTGAGCAACTTCCTCGCCAGGACCTTTGCCTGATCCATCAGGTCAGCGTAACGCAGTACGGCAGACAAGCGACCACGGCCATCGTAAAAGTTATAGCCCGTATCACCTTGCGCTGCGTACTCGAGAGCATCCACGAGATTGGAGTACCCAGTGAATTTTACCGGTAAGGATTTGTTGGTTTTTGTCGGCTTCATTGGAATCATTTGCACTGTACCCACATGCAGTTTCCCCACCCCAAAATGGTTTTGGTATTAATAGCCAAACAGGGCTCTTTGATGATTTTCTTGGCTGACAATCTGTCGTTATTCACAAGCCTGGTTCTCTCCCCACCAATGCTTACAGCATGTAATTTTCGCAGAATTAACAAATCCAATCGTTAATTAAATGTAAATTACGCATTTTTTTCACGCGAAATATTCTATTGATGCAGGCGCAATTAGCGCAATTCTACCAAATTACGCACCAAAAAAACTACTTCTGGACTTTATTTTGTTTCTGCAGCGTCCCAAACACCCGGTCCCAGACAGACGATGAAACACCGTAACCACTGCTGGTATCCCTGAAGTGATGATCCAGGTGATGTTTCCACCTCTTCTTGAGCCATGGGTTTTGTGGTATTCGGACATGGTGAATACTGTAATGGGTCATATCGTAGCCAAGGTAGCCCGCCATAAACCCGGCAAAAAACCCCCACACATGCTCATCAAATATGGCGTAGAAAACCAAAAATATCAAAAACGTGATCAACAGACTGAGCGCCACCGGCATCACCAGCCGGTCCTTGTCATTCGGATACTGGTGGTGCACACCGTGAAAGAGGAACACCAACCGCTCCTGAAAAACACCTCTTGGAGAGTAGTGAAAAACAAAGCGATGCAAGGTGTACTCAAACAAAGTCCAGAAGACAAGGCCTGACAAGACCAACAACCCGAAAGTCGAGGTATTCACACCGACAGCAAAGTTTTTCCAGACTGAAAACATGATCAACGGCAGGTAAACCAATAGTACGGTCCGTGGGGATATTCTGCTAAGACGTTCCAGTATCCGGCTCTCGAATAGCCTGATTTCCCCTTTTTGAGGTGCCATGTGTTGAGGGATTCGTTGCAGACGGGCATTGTCCATATTCATGAAACCACTTGCTTAGAATTTAAAGGGAAGCCCGGCGAGCCCGTGGATGAACCAGAACCCTCCGAACAAAGAGCAGCTTAACAGAATTTCCAACATCCCCATATCACCGATTATCACTGATCAGCTGACTTTTTCGCCACGTTATTGCGTAAGTAAACCGGCTGTGCCAACTCGGCGGGTAGCGCTTCGTTGCTGTGAAGCCAACTGAGCCCCAAGGTCAATACGGTCGATGCCCTGGGCCAGATAGACACTTCGATGCCGGTCAGCTGCTCACCAAGTTCAGATAATACCGGGTAACGGTCGAAACCTATACCCACACCCTGGACTGCTCCACTGCCGACAATCCGAACGTCTTCAGGAGCACAGACTCTTTCATCAGCGACCGGCATCATGATGCCATCATTGTTGAGACTGAATTGAGCCGTGAAAACTTCCTGCATGCGTGCATCCAGAGCAACCAATACTGAACGGGCTCCCATTCCGGCTGCACGCTGTGCCGTTGCAGCCAGGCTCGACACTGGCACTACCGGACAACTTGCCGCCCACGCCAGCCCCTGCACAGCGCCGATCCCGATACGAAGACTGGTAAAACTCCCGGGGCCACAGCTAAACGCAATGGCATCAAGTGACCCAAAGCTGATACCGGACTCCGCCAGCAGTTCACCCACCCACGGCAACAATAGTTCAGCGTGTTGCCTTGGTGCATGACGATAACGCTCCAGAACATTCCCGTTAACTGTCAGGGCGACAGAACAGGCTTCACTTGCAGTTTCAATTGCCAGTAATGTCATCTGACCACTCATCACGACACCCGCGTATCGTTGCCAAAAAACTCCAGTACGTGGTCGCGATCCAGTGTCTGCTGCATCGGCGGAAGACTCTCCAGGAAAATACTGCCGTAACCCCTGGTGCTCAGCCGGCTGTCGCAAATGACCAATACGCCACGATCATTGACGTCACGTATTAATCGGCCGGCTCCCTGCTTCAGGCCAATAACGGCTTGTGGTAAAAATAAATCCATGAAGGGATTTCCGCCCTGCTGACGCAGTTGGTTACTGCGCGCCACTATAACGGGATCATTGGGTGGCGCAAACGGAAGTTTATCAATAATCACCAGGCTCAGTGCATCGCCCATGACGTCAACACCACCCCAAAAACTGGCAGAACCCAACAAAATCCCATCACCCGACTTTCGAAAAGCATCCAACAACATGCTGCGTGGCATCTCACCCTGAACAAACAGGGGATGATCAATCGTATCAGCCAGCAGTTCAGCCGCCTCTTTTAAAGCACGGTGCGAGGTGAACAACATGAATGCACGCCCACAACTGGCTTCCAGCACCGGTCGCACCTGCTTCAGTAACTCGGGAACGAAACAGTGTGTGTTTGGTTCTGGCAAGCTTTTGGGCAACCACAGCAACGCATTGTTTTCGTAGTCAAACGGTGAGTTGAGAACCAGCGTCTCGGCATCTTGCAAGCCCAATTGCCGAACATAGTGGTCAAAACAACCATTAACTGAGAGGGTCGCAGATGTGAACACCCAGGTTGCGTCCAGTTGCTCACGAAAACTTGAAAACATGCCTGAAACATCCAGCGGTGTCGTGTGTATCGCTATGCCACGGCCACGCCGCTCATACCAACGTATTTCTGATTCAGGCACAGGTTTGTCCAGATGATCAAACTGTGTTTGAATATCCGCAAGCCGTTGTATACAGGTATCTATACCACGGTTAGTACCTTGTAGTGGCTCAAGTGCCGGCCTTAGCTCAGCAACCGCGACGTCCAGCGATTGCAGGGCGTTCCTGACCTCTGGAAGGTTCAACATGTCCTGCCAGGTACCACGGTCTGCCAACGTTTCGTCGCATATCGCCTGCAACTCTTTCAACACTTGCCGGCAATGAGCAACTTCATCACGGACGCTGGCTAAACCACCGCTGCTTGCAGCCGCTTCAGCCAACACGTCACCACACAAATCGGCGATTTGCCGGGTGGTCAGCGAAGTGCTGAAAAACTGTGATGCGGTGTCGGGTGCCTGGTGCGCCTCATCGACAACAAACACAGAAGCACCGGGCAAAACCTCACCAAAACCACCATGCTTGATGGCCATGTCCGCAAACAACAGGTGATGGTTGACCACGACGACATCTGCATCCTGTGCCTCCCGCCGGGCACGGAATACGAAACAGTCTTCAAGGTCTGGACAATCGGTACCCAGGCAGTTCTCGGCGGTAGATGTCACCAGTGGCCACAGGTCACTCGCTTCACGAATGACAGACGATATCGATAAATCACCGTCATCGGTCACAGGCACCCACTGCCTGATTTGCTCAAGTTCGACAACCGCGTCCCGGCTCGGTAACCTGCCGTCTTTGCGGGCCTGCTCCAAACGATACAGACACAGATAGTTCGCACGGCCTTTAAGAAGTGCGGTTTTCAAGGTACTGCCAAGCGCCCTTGTGACCACCGGCAAGTCACGAAAATACAGCTGGTCCTGAAGTGTTTTGGTACCGGTAGAAACGATGCTCCGGACACGAGCCCTGAACACCGGTACGAGATAGGAAAGCGTTTTGCCTATCCCGGTGCCAGCCTCCGCCACCAGTGATCCACCACTTGAAATTGCAGCTTCGATTGCTTCCGCCAACTGCAATTGCTCCTGGCGTGGCGCAAATCCCGGCAGTTCTTTCTCAAACGGCCCACCGGAATCCAGCAGTTGGGTGCTCGTGTGCTGCATCGCAATGAATGGTGCTCATAACCCTTGCGGTCGGATATTCATACATTGCAATGCGCGTGAAGCAGCGTCGTCCGCACCATGTGAGTCTTGCAGATGCTCCTTCGCAACGCTTATGGTACGCCAGTTTCTGCTACAGATTTCACCAACACGTGGACCAATATCGTACGACCTTACAGCAAAGCTCAACGCCTGCTGGTAATCCCCGTTTTGCAACTTTATTTCAGCCATGTGCTGCAGCAATTGCGGATCCCGCGGTTGTATTCCCAGGGCACGTTCCAGATAGCTGCTTGCCCGACCCAGATCACCTTCACGTTCGGCATCCCTGGCCTGGGCCGTTAATTGTTTAACCGCTGGATTTTGCAAGGAGTAAACCTGCACGCCGGCACTGTCCTGGCTGGCAGGAATGCGCACACGTGCATTGATCTCACGGTCTTCAACCCGTGTAGATGGATTATTGCTGCAGGCGGCCAACACCGATAGCACGCAAACCAGCGGTATCTTATTCATTACATTCAAACCACTTTCCTCAGCTTATTTCCTGTTTTTCCTGCTCAACCTAACCAGACATCTTGTTTTCGCTTGCGGTTCCGTTCCGTTGACGAAGGGTATTTGTACTGCGTCAGGGCAGGACGGATCGGTTAACGCGTTTTGCGGGACATTGACCCACACATAACTTGCGCCGTCAGGTAAGCCTAAATCCACTCCCGAAACCGGCAGGTGGCGGAAGAACTCTGCCCACACACGCATGGCTGCATTCCCACCGGTGACACCTGCCGGCCGGTTGTCATCGCGTCCCACCCAGGACACCGCAACACGATCACGAGTATAGCCCACAAACCAACTGTCACGCCGTTCATTGGTCGTGCCGGTTTTGCCTGCGATCAGTGAGTTGTTACCCAGCAAGGCGTGCAAGCTCCGTGCTGTGCCCTGCTCTATCACCCTGACCAGGGCAAAATTCAGCAACGCCACCGCCTCCCGATGGTCCAGTGGCAACATCCGTAGCGGATAGCGGCTAAGCAATCTGCCTTGTTGGGTTAACACAGCCGTAACCGACCGCAACGGCACACTGTAGCCACCAGCTGCCAGCGATTGGTACATTTGGGCAACTTCAACGGGGGTCAACTCAACTGCACCCAACAAGGTTGCAGGCACTGCAGGAATCTTAGCTTCCACCCCCAACTGCCTAACTTTACGGATCAGATTATTGACACCGATTTTGAGTCCCACCTGCACCGCGGCTTGATTATACGAATGAACCAGAGCGTCCATAAGCGGCAATTCGCCATGAGACTTGTGGTCATAGTTCACCGGTGACCAGATTTCGCCGCTGGCCTGACGCAATGTAATGGGCTCATCCCTTATGGGAGTAACCAGGGTGTAATCTCCACTGTGTTCCAGCGCCAGCAAATACACCAATGGTTTGATTACCGAGCCAATCTGCCGGCGGGCATCCAACGCGCGATTAAAGCCCCTGCGACCTGCCACGCGGTCACCCACCAGGGCACGAACCTCACCACTGGCCGTTTCTGCCATCACCAGTGCCCCCTGCAGATCAGCCGGCAACCCTCTTTGCTGTAGCTGATCCAATCCTCCGGACACCGCCTGTTGGGCAAATTCCTGCTCCGACGGGGCCAGGGTCGTGAATATCTTGAGACCCTCATTGCTGAGGTCATCTGAACGGTAGTCACGTTTTAGCTGACGCCGGACCATGTCCATGAATGCCGGATAGCGGCTGGAAGCAGGAGGCGGATCATCAATGACCCCCAAAGGTCTGGTCTTTGCGATCTTGACTTCATTTTCGCTCATCAAGCCGGTGGTCCCAAAAATATCCAGCACCCGGTTTCTGCGTTGCATTGCGCGTTGTGGGTTGCGTCTTGGGTTATAAAACGACGCTCCGCGTACCATGCCAATCAACAGGGCAAAATGTTCTGCTTCCAGGTTCTGCAGGGGGCGGCCGAAATAGAACTCGGCGGCCCGCCCAAAGCCGTGGATCGCACGCTTGCCCTGCTGACCAAGAAATATTTCGTTGATATACGCCTCGAGTATTCGGGCCTTGTCGTAATGCCATTCCAGCAAGAAAGCCATGATGGCTTCATTACCCTTGCGCACCATGGTCCGCTCACTGCTGAGAAAATAGTTTTTGACCAGTTGCTGGGTCAGGGTGCTACCACCCTGCACGGTCTTCCCGGCCTTGATATTGGTGAGTAATGCACGCGCAATACTTCGCAACACGACACCGCGGTGATGCTTAAACTGCCGATCTTCTACAGCTTGTAAGCCGGTCACCAGCATTTCTGGCACATCGGTCAGCGCGACCAGGGTGCGGTCTTCATCATGCAAAGGGTAAATCGAGGCAATCTCGGCCGGATCAAGCCTGAGCAAACCCGGGTCACGCCCCCCCGGGGGTGAACTCATCGAGAGAATCTTATTCTCAGAGATATGTAGACGAAAAATTACTGCGGATTCCACGCCATCGTCAAATATGAAGGCACGGCGATTGATATCAATGTGATTACCGTTTCGCGCATAACTGCCAGGCATTGCTGCCGACTGCACCTGCCTATATCCCGTGGCATTTAACTCAAGCACCAGAGATTGTATGGAAATGGGCTTACCGGTGTACAGACTCAGGGGACGCGCATACACGCGACTGGGAATATCCCATTTTCGACCATCGAACTCCGTTCGAACCTGCTTGTCCAGCCAGATAACCCAGGGCGCCCCCAGACCAATGCCCAGACCCAGCAACAGCAACAACAACCGTAACGAGCGCCTCAACCAACCAGATTTCTTGCGTGGCGTTGGTTTGCGTTGCCGTTTGCGCGGCACGGGACTTGTCTTCTTTACCCTGGTTTTCTTTACCTTGCTTTTTGTCTTGATCGCCATTGCTTCTCAAAACCCTCAATAGCGGGTGACACCAGCCCAACCATTATCCATAATAGCCGCGCTTCACCCATTGCACTGGCATCCACGGTCCTGCTCTACAAGCTCTGGTGGGTCGCTGGTGACGGGCATGGTAATTATTGGCACATACGGTATGTCGTCCACTCGTGCTCTGTCCATGTGATAACTGCGAGTTCAGCGAGTTGGGAAGTGGTTGACCGTAGGGTTGCGCCACGCAGGTAATGGCCCGGTCCTTGCCAAGTGATGCGGCACTACGGACGACCGCTTCCGAGCTCGCCCGCAGGGAGGTACCCAGATGTCCCAGTACTGCGTGGCAGCCCTTGAGAAGGACCGGGCCATTCTCTGCTGTCCACGTCTTGTCCTGAAACATCTGGGTACCTCTGAATCCGTAGTTATCACATGGACAGAGCACTAGTATAATACTGACAGACAATAATGGCTTTTTGGGGGCACGTTTTAAAGCATTTGCTGCCGATGTGTTCCAGTAAATGTCCAAACAATCACTGAGTTTTGTGCAGACAAGAATGAAAACCTCAATCACGGCCAGTAAACCATCCAAATTGCCCGTTATCTACGTGCATGCCAAAGGGCACAACCAAGCCTCCAGGGACCAGTTAGGTGCACTGCTTGAATTGGGGTTGCCGTTATGTAGCCGGCTTGCGCACAAAGCCATGGTCAAAACCCAATACGGATTTGATCAACCCGGACTGCTGTTGACTGAAATCGGTGGGCTGTTCCCCGGCCGACCGGTTGTTTTTGTGCGTGCGGGACTGCAATTGTCCCGACACATGCTGGACCGGCTTGGTTTACTGCTGAAGACTTCAACCGATCCGTTGGCCCTGACAATACTGTCCAATGCCGAAGTCTCCCTGAACCCTTTTGCGGGTTTACAGCGCCCGACCCAAGAAGTCAAATTTGAGCTCGGGGACCTGGTCGGACTATTGGCTCCCGGTCACTTACACACGCTGACTTCATGGCCCGATCACTTTGTAATGCTGTCAGTCAGTGCGGTCGACTGTCTGGCAATTCCAGAAGGTATCCCAACCGATGCCAACACCACCTTACTTCAAAGACTCACGGCAGCCGGTGGAGATCTCAGGGTCGCCGACGACTTGTTTTTACACGCCCCCGAACAGGAGGTTTTTAGCCCCCTGAAGCTCCAACCACATGAATCGACCCAACCGCCTTGCTTCAGTGAACTGAGCGCCAGGGTGCAGGACTGGTTCGGCGCCGGAATTCTACGACTACCACCATTTAGCAGCTCAGACAAACCTGCAACATTACACATCACTCACAGCTGGGGGGGTGGCGTGGCTTCCTGGTTGCGGTCGTTTGCCAAGACTGACAGAAAGCACATTCATTTTCAGCTGCGGTCGGAAGAAGCCAGGTCAAACACCAACTATGGGCAAAAACTAAGCCTGTATGCGGGCAATGAATTGCGTTGCCCGATTGCAAGCTGGTGGCTGCAACCACCGATCTCGTCGGTGGTGGAGCACGACCCCGCTTACCAGAAAACTCTGGAGGACATTTGCCGCCGTTATGGGATTGGCCGACTATTTGTTTCATCCATGATCGGTCACAGCCTTGATGCCTTGCGCACGGGATTGCCCACTCTGAGAATCCTGCACGATCACTTCCCGGTCTGGCCCCTGCTCAGTGTAAACCCTAAACCCTACGTGCGAATCAAGGGTGGCACAGACTTAAAAAGAGCTTTAAAGGAACATCAACATGAGCAGGAGTTCCCTGACAAGGACGCCACGGGCTGGTCAAAAATCAATGCCGCTTACTGCCAGACTATTATCCGATTCAATGTCAAAATTGCAGCCCCCGGCAACTGGGTCCTGGACTTGCAGAACAAGCTTGATCCGTCATTCCGGGAACACGTTGCCAAAGTCATACCACATGGGTTTCCATCCATGCACGGGCTCCGACCGGTGTTGCCAATACCCCGCAAAGATGGTCGCTTACGCATGGTTATTTTGGGACGTATTCAGACGGGTAAAGGAAAAAAACTGCTCAGCAGTGCATTGTCTGAACTTGCTGAGCATGTGCAGGTTTACTTATTGGGTGCCGGCAAATCAGGTGAAGAATTCTTTGGTCGCCCGGGCGTGGACGTGGTGCTCGACTACAAACGTGATGAACTGCCTGGTTTACTCGCGAGCATAGGGCCGGACTTTGCAGCGTTGTTGTCCGTTGTGCCGGAAACCTTCAGCTACACCCTGTCGGAACTGCAGCAGTTGCAAATACCCACCCTGGCCACCAGTACCGGCGGTTTTTCGGGGCGTATCGAACACGCAAAAACCGGTTGGTTAATTGAACCCAACGCCACTGCTCTGATTAGCCAGGTGAAAGCCCTGTGTCGGACACCCAACCTGATCGAATCTGTCCGGCGCAAGCTGCCAGACATTCAAGCCGGCACAACCAGGGCCATGGTGGACGCCTACAACAAGTTCTGTCCGGCAGTGAAAAGAGTTGACCAATTTCTACCCGTTGATGCCGGCACGGAAAGGGTCCAATTGGCAGCAACAGATTACCAGCGTTCTTTAACAATCAGTACATTGCGTCAGGCCCGCGATAAACACGAAGAGCTCACCCGGGAGATCAAGCGCCGATCTGAATGGGCATCCAGGACCGCGAAAGAATTAAAGTTGGAACAGCAACGCAGAGAAAAATGGGTCGGACAACTGGAAACTGAAATCAACAGACTGCACCAGGAAGTCGAGGATAAATCAGCGTGGGCCCTCAAGACCAATGAGCAGATGCAGCTGGAGCGGACACAGGGCAAATCGTGGCTCAAACAAATCAACCAACTGACCAAAAAGGTTGAAACAAGAACGGCATGGGCATTAAAAACCGACAAAGAACTGAAGTCGGAGCGGCGCAACAGGAAAAAGTGGGTTGGGGCACTGGAAACTGAAATTCGCAGACTACAACGGGAATTTGAAAAGAAGTCAGCCTGGGCGCTAAAAGCCAATGAACAGATCCAACAGGAGCGAAGCCAGGGTAAAGCCTGGATTAAACAGATCAAGCAGCTGACCCGGGAGGTCGAGACCAGGACTGAATGGGCACTGGAAACGGACAGGGAGTTGAAACTCGAGCAACAACGTCGGGATCTGTGGGTCGGTCAGCTTGAAACTGAAACGGACAGACTTGGGGAGGTAATTGCAGACTTGCAATCTGAGCTAGGCCTCACGGGTGAGCAATTAGCAAGCACACAGGCAGAACTTGGTAGCAGGAGTGAACAGCTCAATGCCAAGAATGCTCAGCTGGCGAGTTTGGAGTCCCGGCTGAGTCAGCTAGAAGCCGACTACCAGCAGGCCACCCAATTCAATGCGCTGATCCTGGGAAGTTCATCCTGGAAGATTACCCGACCATTTCGGGCCAGCCGCCGTGTGGTCAGGAATTTCATGCAGGCACGTGCGTGGAACCCGTTGAGATGGCCGTGGGCATTGGCACAACTGCTCAGAAACCTGTCCACTCTTGGACTGGGCGGAACAGTGCAAAGACTGCAGCGCACCGGAACTTATGTCGAACCGGAAGCCCGCCCAAAAGTGATGCCGGTACTGGACACCGACCCGGAAATGAAAATGCGTTTCGACAGCACGTCACATCCGGATGTCAGCATCGTTATTCCCGTGTACAACCAGTGGAGCTATACCGCCGCCTGTCTGCGCAGCCTGCTGGTGGCAGGGAGCAAGTACTCATTTGAAGTTGTTATTGTAGATGATCAATCCCGCGATGAAACCGCAAGCGAACTGGAGCAAATGGAGGGCTTACGGTGCTTGAGAAACAAACAAAATCTCGGCTTTGTAGGCAGCTGTAATCGTGGTGCCGAGCATGCAAAGGGAAAATTTCTGGTCTTGCTGAACAATGACACCCAGGTAACAGTAGGATGGCTGGATGAACTGATTGGTACTTTCGACCGCGAACCGGAGGCTGGTCTGGTAGGTGCCCGGCTGGTCTACCCAGACGGCAGTCTGCAGGAAGCCGGGGGTATTATCTTCAATGACGGTTCGGGCTGGAATTACGGTAACGGGGTAGATGCAGACAATCCTGAATATCATTTCCTGCGCGAAGTTGATTATTGTTCCGGCGCATGTATAGCGTTAAAAACCGAATACTTTCACCATCTTGGTGGTCTGGATGACCGTTACGCGCCAGCCTATTATGAAGATACCGATCTTGCCTTCAAGGTGCGTGAATCTGGTATGAAGGCATTCGTTCAACCTGCATCGATCGTGGTGCACTACGAAGGTATCACTTCAGGCACCGACGTTTCCAGTGGCACCAAGAGATTCCAGGTCATCAATCAGCAAAAATTTCTGGAGCGGTGGCAAGATGAACTCAAGTCCCACCCAGACCCTGTCAATGATCCGAATGACCAAACCGCGCTCCGAAAGGCAAGTCGTCACCGTAACATGGGGAATGTCCTGTTCATCGACGCAACAACGCCTGAGCCGGATAAGGATGCCGGTAGTGTTCGTCTCACCAACCTGCTGCGAATTTGCCGGGACATGGGTTACGGCGTCACCTTTTTTGCGGACAACCGCGCCAATACGGGTCGCTACACACGTGATCTGCAAGACGATGGTATCGAAGTGCTTTACCACCCCTGGCTGGATTCATTGCAGGACTTCTTCAGCAAACGTGGTGCTGAATTCGACTACATATTAGTCAGCCGGCACTACGTTGCCGTCAATTACATTCCCCTACTCAAGCGTTATTGCCCCAATGCCCGGTTTATCTTTGATACGGTAGATCTTCACTACCTGCGTGAGCAGCGTCTGGCCAAACTTGAGCAAAGCAAGACCCTGGAAGGTACGGCACGTCAGACTCGCCGTTCGGAGTTGGCGGTGATCAAGGCTGCCGACGCAACGTTGGTGGTGAGCGCCGTCGAACAGACCCTCCTGGCAAAAGATGCCCCGGGTGAGAAAGTACACGTGCTTTCACTGATTCATCACATAGCAGGACGAGACAAAAGTTTTGCCCAAAGAAAAGATCTGTTTTTTGTCGGTGGTTACCAGCACCCGCCAAATATTGACGGCGCTTGCTGGTTTGTAAAGGAAGTCTGGCCACTGATACGCATGCAATTGCCGAAATTGAAATTCCACCTGATTGGCAGCAAGGCACCACAGGCAGTTCGCTCCCTGCATGGAAACGGTGTGATATTCCATGGCTATGTCGAATCACTGGACTCCTTTGTTAACGATTGTCGTTTGACGGTGGCGCCCATACGCTATGGCGCGGGCATCAAGGGTAAAATCAGCATGAGCATGGCTCACGGTCAGCCTGCTGTTGTTTCTGAGATTGCTGCGGAAGGCATGTTTGTAGAACATGAGACGGAAATACTCATTGCCAAGGATGCTGAGGCCTTTGCGCGTGAAGTTGTCCGACTCTATCAGGATGAAGAGCTTTGGAACCGTCTTTCGGATGCCGCTGTGAACACTGTTGAAAAACATTTTTCCATCAATGCTGCGCGGGACAGTCTTACGAAATTATTTGCTTTGCTGGCCAAATGACCTGTCGGGATGAGAAGCCTACTCGCCGACCCTCACGGTCTCAGGGCTCACTGAATCTGTGGGCCTCGAACACATTTGGAATAAGCCTGAGGCGGCTTAGAAGATCGCTGAGCTGTTGGTAGTCTCTTACCGTTGATTGCAAACGGATGCTGACTTCCTCGGTGAGTTCATCCAGATGACTTTGAATACTGGTAACGTTAACTTCCGCGATTGCAAACAAAGACGATATGTCCTTGATGAGTTCACGGCGGTTGTACGCCCGGATCAAAAGGCTGACCCGGTAGCCGGAGTCCAGATGCTGCCTCCAGCTGACCTGGATCAGTCTTTGGTTTTCCTCTTTTTGCCAGCGTAGCATGTTCGTGCAGTCATCTCTGTGAATGGTGACACCGCGGCCACGTGTGATATAGCCCCATATAGAATCTCCGGGTACCGGCTGACAACAACGCGCCACGCTGGTCATCAGATTGCCCACCCCCTCAATGGTAAAATCACCACCCTTTTTCTCGGCAGATGAACGGCGACGTTTAGGTATGCGTGTTACCAGGTCGTCTGCGGTCAGCTCGATACCCTTGACCCTGTCACGCTCAACGGCGTGGACCACCTGGCCTACTGTCAGATCACCATTACCTACCGCGGCATATAAATCATCCACAGAGTTGAAATTGAAGCGCTCTGGTACGGCTTGCAGATCGCCCGGAACCAGATCGAGACGCTTGAGATCACTCTCAACCAGGTCCTTGCCCTGCCGGAGGTTTTCCTCATAACTTTCACGACGGAACCATTGGCGGACTTTGGAGCGGGCCCGCGCACCGCGAATAAACCCCAATCGTGGATTGAGCCAGTCACGGCTTGGTCTGGGGTTTTTACTGGTAAGAATTTCCACCCGATCACCAATTTCAAGCTGCCGGGTCAACGGTACAATGCGGCCATTCACCTTCGCTCCCTGACAACGATGACCCACCTCTGTGTGCACATGATAGGCAAAATCCAGTACCGTTGATCCCAGCACCAGGTCTATAACCTGACCTTTGGGTGTCAGAACATAGACACGCTCTTCGGACGTCGCCGTGGCGAAATTTTCCAACAGGCTTTTATCGTCGAGTTTATCCTCACCTGTGGCCAGCAACTGTCGCATCACTGCGATTTTCTTGTCAAAGGCTTTGTCGTTGGGTCCACCTTCCTTGTAGCGCCAATGCGAGGCCACACCAAGTTCGGCGTGTTGATTCATTTCGAAACTACGGATTTGTATTTCTACGACCTTGGACTGCGGCCCGACCACGGCCGTGTGCAACGACTGGTAGCCATTGCCTTTGGGCATGGTGATGTAATCGTCAAACTCACCCGGAATGGGTTGCCATAATGTATGTACCAGGCCAAGTACGCTATAACATCCGGGAACATCCTCCACCAATACGCGTACGGCCCTGACGTCAAATAGCTCATGAAAGTCGAGACCCTTGCGCTGCATTTTCTTCCAGATGCTGAAAATATGCTTGGGTCGGCCTTTTACCTCACCTTTGATGCCAGCGGCGACGAGGGTAGCTTCAAGCTTATCGATGAAGCCACGGATGAAGCCTTCGCGATCAGAACGGCGTTCTGCAACCAAGCCAGCGACACGATGATATGTCTCCGGCTGATCAAACCGGAAAGCGAGATCCTCCAATTCCCATTTCAGCTGCCAGACGCCCAGACGATTGGCCAACGGTGCATGAATCAACATGACCTCCTTTGCCAGCAGCCTGGCCTGGGCCTGATTCTTTCTTGCCGCACGAAGTTTCACCAACTGCCAGGCCAATGCGATCAACACGACACGTACATCCTTCACAAGTGCCAGTAACAGGCGCCTTATACCCTCCGCGGAGCGACCGGTGCTGGCCGGTGCATGCTCAGATTCAAATTTAACCAGTGTCAGCAACTGGTCCAGCTGAACATTGACTTGTGGTGACAGGTCGACACGTAAGGAATCCAGTTTCTCACCACACTCTGACGCCACAAATGCCATGGCACAATTCACTGTGTGTGGATCTGGCGACAGGTCTGACATTACGGACAAGAGGTCATTCAGGCCTGACAAATGTTCATCTGCAGTAAGAACACCTTGACGAAGACGATCAAATAGTTTCAGACACTGGTCAGCCGGACTGCCCACAGAATCATGATAGGTTTGCAACCAACTCGTCACAGCATGGAATGAATTGGCAATGTTGACGCCGTCAGCCATTGTCAGGATATGCAGTCTTTGCGTGATTTTTGCAAGTTTGAGGAAACCCGGATCATGCCATCTCGGCAGCTACGGCCTGCCATGCGGAGTGCAATCGCTGGGCCGAGACCTTGCCCTCGGTGCCCAGTTGCTGAGCGAACAGCGAGACCCGGAACTCTTCAAGCAACCAGCGATAAGTATCTACCGCATCGGTGTAGCCCCTGCCGTCTTCCAGCAATTGCAGGTACTGGTGCCAGAAAGGCGCAATGACACGCATTCTTTCCATGTCCCGGTGTGGATCCTTTTCCACACTGGACAAACGCAGGTCCATGGCCTGAAGGTAACGTGGGTATTGTGCCAGTCTTACCGGTGACAAATCCTGTAAAAAGCCATCACAAACCATGTCATCAAGCTGGCTGCGCATGTCGTTGAACACTTCTGGGCGGAGCATGAAGAATTCGTCGTTGAGCATCGCGGAAAGCCTGCCCCACACCCTGAGTGTTTTATCAAGGTAAGCTGACTGAAGTCGAAACTGTGAACCAAGCTCGGAACGGACCCTTGTCTGCAGCTTTTGGAAAGTCGCTTCATCACGAACACTGGAGGGTTGGTCGCCAACGCATAGCCTGAGACTGCTATTCACCAGCTCGGCAATCAATGATTTGGTTGAGGCTTGTGCGCTCCATGCCAACAATCCAACCGCACTTAATCCATGGTGCCTGGTCAGGTCGCGTAACTTGCTGTCCAGCTTCAATAGCAGCAGTCGCAGTACACCACTTTGGTGTTCCAGCGCGGCCTCGTGTGCAGTGTCAAACAATCTAAGACCAACCGCATCATGTTGGTCAACCACTGACGGCCAGGCTTGTGTGTTTTTGCCGATTGCGTCTTCGATGAACACAGAAACGGGAAGATTACCAAAGACCCAACTCCGTTCGTTATCACGTCGGTAATCCCGGCCGAGATCTTCCATGAAACGACGTTTGGCCGCGGACCCAAATTGTTGTTGCAATCGCCGCAAGTCCCGGTTGACTGCGATGGCTTGCCCGTTGGCATCAACAATTTTCACCCGAAAGCACAGATAGTCAGGCAGACAGGTCTCGTCAAATGCCAGGGCATCAATCTCTATACCGGTTATGGTCTTCAATGCGGCAGCTAAACAGGGTAGTAAAGGCTTGGGGTGTTGATCTCGCAATCGTTCCAATGCGGCGTCGGCAAACTGGGGCACTGGTGTAAACGCCCGGCGTTGCAACTTCGGCAAACCCTTAATCAACGCAATCACCTTGTCCCTCAACAGACCCGGCACCAACCACTGCAACTGCCCCTGGTCCAGCGTATTGAGCCGCTCAAGTGGCAGACTCAAGGTCACACCATCCGCCTCATCACCCGGTTTGAAGTTATAACTCAAGGAGAAATTTTGACCACCTATTTCCATACTGTCGGGATACAGTTCCGCAGGCGCATCACCGCCTTGATCCCGCAACAGAACATCGTGAGAGATGTACAGCTGCGCACGCTCAGATTTTTCAAGCTTCGTTAGCCATGCTTCGAAACTGCCACTGTCGCAAACCTGTGTGGGAATACGAGCATCAAAAAACTCATACACAACAGATTCGTCAACCATTACATCGTGTTTCCTGCGCTTGTGCTCCAGCACCTCGATCTCTTCGCGTACTTGTTGATTGCTACGCAGAAATCCAGAATGTGTATCCAGTTCACCACGAACCAGTGCGCCGGTTATGAAAATTTTGCGTGCCTCAGCCGGATTAATCTGACTGAAATTCACACGGCGTCTTTCAATAATTACCAGCCCGAACAAGGTCACCTGCTCCCAGGCCATGACCCGGCCGCGTTTTCGCGACCAGTGAGCATCGGAATAAACATGTTTGAGAAGATGGGCGCCTTGTTTTTCTATCCAATCCGGCTTGATAGCCGCATTACCCCTGGCCCAGGTTTTCGTGGTTTCAACAATCTCCGCCGCCACCAGCCACTGAGGGCGTTTGGCAAACAGACCCGACCCTGGAAAAACATGGAAGGATCTCGAACGTGGACCTGTATAACCATTATCCTCAGAATTCTTGTGCCCAACATGGCTTAAAAGCCCCGCCAACAGCGCCAAATGAATCTGCTCAAAAGTACCTGGTTGCTTGCTGAATGACAGCCTTTCTTCAACCGCCTGCTGGTGCAGCTGGCGTTTGAGATCAAACCATTCATTGACCCGTTGCCAATTCAGAAATTCTCGCCTGCACAACTTGCGAAACTGACCGGTGGATTTTTCCCTGCGCTGCTTTTTCAGGTGCTGCCACAATCTCAACGTAGCCATGAAATCAGACTTTTCATGCTCAAATCTGCCGTGGGCTTCATCCGCAGCAGCACTTGCGTCCAGCGGCCGCTCTCTTGGATCCTGGATACTGAGCGCCGCACTCAGCACAATCAGCTCACCAAGACTTGACCGCCTTGAGCCCTCGATCAGCATACGTGCGATACGTACGTCCAATGGCCAGTTCGCCAGTTGCCGGCCCAGTTTTACCGGCTTACGTTTGGCGTCAATTGCACCCAGCTCAAACAGCAGTTGGTAGGCATCGTTGATCATACGCGGAGCCGGCGGATCCAGGAACGGAAAATCTTCGACCGAGCCGAGCCCTGCGGTCAACATCCGCAGAATGACCGAGGCCAACGAGGTCCGCAGAATTTCCGGCTCGGTAAATTCCGAACGCGAATGAAAGTCCTGCTCACTATACAGGCGGATACATGTTCCCGGTCCCAGGCGGCCGCATCGACCCGTACGCTGGTCTGCAGCAGCCTGTGAAACCGCCTCAATGGGTAGGCGTTGTACACGGGATCGATGGGAGTAACGACTGATGCGTGCCAACCCGGAATCAACCACAAAGCGAATACGTGGCACAGTAAGCGAAGTTTCAGCCACATTGGTGCTGAGTATGATGCGACGGGCAGAACCAGGGTGGAACACACGCCGTTGCTCTGCGACGGGCAGTCTGGCATACAGAGGTAAGACTTCTGTAGAGCGGAAATTCTGCCGTTGCAGAAAATCTCGTGCCTCATGAATCTCACGCTCACCGGTCAAAAATACCAGCATATCAGCCTTCGGATCCACCCTGCTCAAGGCGTGCACAGCTTTGGCGATACCTGCATACAAGGCATGACCCGAGGGTGAGGCTGTGGTCTCCTCTTCCAGCAACGGCTGGTAACGAACATCAATTGGGTATCCCCGACCGGAGACTTCGATGACCGGTGCACGATTAAAGTGGTTGGCAAACTTTGTTGTATCAATGGTGGCCGACGTTATGATGACACGTAAATCCGGTCGTCGGCTCAGAAGTTGCTTCAGGTAGCCGAGCAGGAAGTCAATATTAAGACTACGCTCGTGGGCTTCGTCAATAATGATGGTGTCATAGGCATTGAGATTTCGGTCATGACCGGTTTCTGCCAACAAAATTCCATCGGTCATAAACTTGATAACACTATTTTTACTCAACTTTTCACGAAAACGAACCTGGTACCCCACGATACCGCCCAATGGCGACCTGAGCTCCTCGGCCACCCGGTCGGCCATGGCCTGGGCCGCTATACGACGTGGCTGCGTACAGCCGATGAGACCGCTTACGCCCCGCTGTGCCTCAATGCACATCTTGGGGATCTGGGTAGTCTTACCGGAACCGGTTTCACCTGCTATGACCAGCACCTGGTGCCGTTTTATAGCGTTAATGATTTTTTCACGGTGGGCGACAATCGGCAGCGCCGGGTCGTAGCCAATGGTGATATCAATTCCCATGGCGGCGCATTATCCCAGTGCTTACCCACAGCTGCCAGTGCGCTGGTATCGTACATGCTGGTGAGCGAATGGCGACAAGCCCACCGTGGCTGCCTATAATCAAGTCATGAGCTTGAATTTTCTTAGCGATAACGAAACCCCGATCGCAGCCTCCATTTTGGAGGCCATTGTCTCAGCCAATCAAGGTACCGCCCACGCATACGCCGAAGATGAATGGAGCGCCAGACTGGATGAAGCATTTTCAAACCTGTTTCGTCGCCCGGCGATCGTCCTGCCGGTATCCACGGGTACCGTCGCCAATGCCATCGCGCTGGCCGTCGTAACACCGCCCTGGGGTAGCGTATATTGTCATGCTAACGCACATATTCAAAACGACGAAAGTGGAGCGCCGGAGTTTTTCGGAAGTGGTCTGAGGCTGGTGCCCATGGAAGGTAAGGAGGGAAAACTGGGACTGGAGACACTGCAGCAAACCCTTCATGCCACCAAAGGTCATGGCGTTCATAGTTACAAACCCGCGGCACTGAGTCTGACCCAGAGTACGGAAAGCGGTACGGTCTATTCAAGCGAGGAAATCAGTACTCTGTGTGCTTACGCACGGAGCCAGGGTATGAGAACTCACATGGATGGCGCACGTTTTGCCAATGCGGTCGCCAAGCTTGGCTGCCACCCTGCTGAAATCACCTGTGAAGCCGGTATTGACATGCTGTCATTTGGTGCCAGCAAGAATGGCTGCATGGCCGCCGAGGCATTGGTCATATTTGGTCAGGAGCAATGGCGTGCAACTGCGGAACGTCATCGCAAACGCTCTGGCCACCTGCTGAGCAAAATGCGTTACATCTCGGCCCAACTGCTGGCCTACATTGAAGACGATCGTTGGCTGAAAATGGCCGGCCACGCCAATCATTTGGCGAGTCTTTTCGCTCAGGCGGTTGCAGATAATTCTACTGCAATTCTTGAATACCCCGTGCAGGCCAATGAAGTTTTTGTGAAATGGACCAGGCAGGGATTCGACCATCTTGAGGCCCAGGGCATCCAGTTTCAATTATGGCCCGGCAGAGATGACCTGGCCCGTTTTGTTTTTGGACACTCTACCAGCAACGAGGATACCGACCTGTTGATCAATGCAATGAGTAGTTTCTAGGGGCCGTTCTCACACACCAGAATACGCTGCCGGTGTGTGAGAACGGTCCCTAGTCCAGCCCTATTAACCCAACACTGTCGAGTATCCGACCACTAAGGACCTTTCGCCGCTGATACCAGACCGGGTGCCCCTCTGCCCAGTCTTTGTCATACGAGAAGCGGATGACCAATTGGCGCTCACTGGATACAGGCAAGCTGAAGGTGTCTTGAATGTGCCAGTTTGCGGGGGCGCTCTCCACGGTCCACTGGTAGCCCTGTTTAGACTGATGAGATACCGCGAGGTCTTTTGTCACCGCATCGTCAGGCCACGGCCCAAATTTAATTCTCGTATATTCCTTCATTGGGGTATTGACTCTCCCTACGGTACCTGTTGACGGTGACCGCCGGCCAGCCGGAAAGCGAAAAGCCAACTCAAACGAATACAGACCTTCATTCTGGTGAACCGGGCTTCGCCACTGCCATTCATAGCGAATACCCATGACCTTTGAGTAGCTCAGCTGTAATCCTTCGGGTTGCACGAACAAAGTGGCGGGAAATCGGGACACAAGACCTCTGGGTAGTGAAATTTTTACGTCTCGCTCCGCACCTATAACCAGCATGGGGTGCAACTCCAGGTGTTCATCATTCAGGTACTTAAAGCTGGAAGAGTCGACCAGGGTACAGGCGGAGACCAGTGTACATAGAATCAGGCATGTTCTGTTTTTTGTCAGCCCCTGTCCCCAGCCTGGTGTCATGCTTCTGCGAAAGACCACAATGTGGCCTCTGTCCTGGTCAATTGCGGCGTATAAAACCACCTGGTTAACCCAATCATTTCATCAGCCACAACATAAACTCCCGGTCCCTTGTAAAGGGTTCGACTTAGTGTGTCTGCTTACCATTGGATGGTCGTCAGTAGAAGCGTAGGGGCCGGCGTCGGAAGTTTCCCCGCAAAAGCGTAGGAAGCATGTCTTTTCTTGTTGAAAACCAGGCTCTGGTAGCGGGTGATGCCCTCAGCAACGCCTTCCCGGAAGTAGTGGCTGACCCGCTTAGAGTAGCTTATTTCTCAGCAAGCCAGATGACGCTCGCCATTCTTCCGGTGACACCGTCGCGTCGGTAGGAAAAGAACTTTTCCGGTTCCGAATAGGTACAGTACTGGCCCCCTGAAACCTGGCTTACACCGACTCTCGACAGCGCCAACCTGGCCAGTTGGTACAGGTCAGCCAGCCAGCGCTCGCCACGGCGCACAAACGCGCTGGAGTTTTCCTCGGACACAGCTCTGAAGCGATCGACGACATCCTGACCAACCGTATACACCTGCGGTCCAATGGCCGGCCCCAGCCAGGCCAAAAGCTCCTCTGGATAGCCATCCATTGCCGTCACCGCGGCCTCGAGCACACCCGCGGCAAGGCCACGCCAGCCCGCATGCACTGCAGCGACCTGCCGTCCTGATTTGTTACACAACAACACCGGCAGACAGTCTGCAGTCAAGATGGCACAAACCTGTCCCACCTCCGTGCTGATCACGGCGTCGGCTTCAATCGGCCGAGTTGAACTTTCCTCATAATTAACCACCCGACTGCCATGCACTTGCTTCAGCCAGTACGGCTCAGACGGCAAATAACCACGCAACAATTTGCGATTTTGATCCACCCGACATGTATCGTCACCACCAGAGCCGCCAAAATCGGGACCGCCCCAGGGGTCACGACTGAGTCCACCTGTGCGCGTGGTTGTAAAAGCCCGAACAACGGCGGGCGCCGACCAGTCGGGCTGGATCAGCTTGAGCACAAACAATCCAGAATATCGATCAAGACACGAATGTCCCGGGCCAGGGGTGCGTGAAACTCACAATGGTGACCCCCATCAGGATGAATCAACTTCAAGGTTCTGGCCTGTAATGCCTGACGTGGAAAATCATTAAGTGCCGCTGCTGCCTCCGCGAGTAGTGCCTTTTGTTTGACCCGGCCACGGCCATACACCGGGTCACCGACAATGGGGTGGCCAATGTGGGTCATGTGTACCCGTATCTGGTGAGTACGGCCGGACTCCAGCGACACCTCAAGGTGACTGCTGCCGGGCAGATGCTGTTTCAAAGTGTAATGGCTGGTTGCCGGTTTGCCACCGCTAACAACAGCCATCTTTTTACGTTCACGCGGATTACGACCAATGGGTGCGTTAATGGTGCCGGCCACCGATGTCACACCCTTTACCACCGCTTCGTAAATACGACTCATGCTGCGCGTTTGCAGTTGCTTCACCAGGCTGGTGTGTGCCTTGAGACTGCGGGCGATCACCATGACACCGCTGGTGTCCTTGTCCAGCCGGTGAACGATCCCTGAACGCGGCAAAATATCCAGCTCTGGAGCATGGTTCAGTAATGCGTTTTGCAAGGTGCCGTCGGGATTGCCAGCGGCTGGGTGAACGACCAGGCCAGCCGGTTTGTTCAGTACCAGCAGGTGATCGTCTTCAAACAGAACGTCCAGAGATATATCTTGCGGCAGAACTTCCCCGGAAGGTGTCATTGTCGCCTCAATCCTCAGGCGCTCGCCCCCCGCAAGCCGGGTGCTGGGCTTGAATGTTTTGGTATCTACCGTCAATTCACCTTGCTTGATCCACTGCTGCAGGCGAGCCCGGGAATAGTCTGGAAACAGTTCAGCGGCAACCTGATCCAGACGCTTTCCAGCATGCTGCCGGGTAACCCGCTGAGATAGCTTTATTTTTTTTGGCATTATCGCTAGCCTGTTAAATCTCCGGGAGTTTGGCGTTCCTTATAATGCTCTGAAGTAGGATCAGTAGTCACCGGAATACTCAGTACCGGGTTCCATTGTATGGCTTTATCGGGGCCTTTTCGCTATCATTCCGTCCTCAATATTTCTCCAGGTCATAATATGCTCGCAACTTCGTATTCTGTGAAGTTCCCGATTATCTCAAGATTTCTACTCGCCGTATTGCTCATGGCGGTTCTGGTGTCGGTTTCCGGCTGCCGCAAGGACAAGAACAGGCGCGCCGACAATCGCCCGGCACTTGAGATGTATGAAACGGCCAGGCATTCTTTGGACAGCCAAAACTGGGCTCGTGCTGCCAGTGAGTACCAAATCTTAGCAGTACGTTACCCTTTCGGGCGGTATACGGAACAAGCTCAACTCGAACTCGCATACGCCTACCACAAAGGAGGCAAGCCAGAGGCAGCGTTGGCAACGGCGGACCGTTTTATCAGAACTTACCCCAGCCACCCCAATGTCGATTACGCTTATTACATTCGCGGACTAACCAACTATGAACAGCGTGTCGGGTTTATGGAGCGCCTGATGCCGTCACGTGTTCGCGACCGCGACCAAACTGCCGCCCGGGAGTCATTTCGTGATTTCAATGAACTGATCCGCCGATTCCCCGCCAGTCGCTATGCGCCGGACGCGCGGCAACGCATGGTTTTTTTGCGTAACAACCTGTCTTTTTATGAACTGGACGTGGCCCGTTACTACCTGCGGCGCAAAGCCTATGTTGCGGCAGCAAACCGTGCCCGGTATGCACTGGAAACCTACCCGGGTTCACCAGAAATCGGTAACGCCCTCGAAATTCTGCACGTCAGCTATACCGAGATGGGCCTTAACGAGTTGGCCGAAGACACCATGAAAGTTCTAGTACTGAACTATCCCGACCACCCTTATATTTCGGGGGAATCAAAACGTGGGTTTTTCAGCCGCTGGTGGCCGTTTGGTAAGAAGAACTAGTGTACTGCATCGTAATTAATGGCACCGCTCAGTGCTTTTTACTCGTTACGCCAGCCCGGGTTATTGGGTAACGTCGGTCACGGCCAAATGCCCGTGAAGTAATTCGTACACCCGGTGCACCCTGGTAGCGTTTATGTTCATTCCTGATCACCAATGCAACCACCCTGCTTACCACCGCCTCTTCAAAGCCGGCAGTGACAAGGTCAGCGATCGACCAGTCCTGCTCGACATAGTGGTACAGAATCTGATCCAGCAAAGCGTATTCGGGCAGGCTGTCCTGGTCGAACTGGTCCGGCGCCAGTTCAGCCGAGGGCGGGCGGTCAATGATTGCCTGGGGAATTGCATCTGAAATGGAGTTTCGATACCGGCATAGGTCATACACGCGGGTCTTGAAACAATCCTTGATGGGAGAAAACCCACCGCACATGTCACCATAAATGGTGCTGTAGCCAACGGCCAGTTCGCTCTTGTTACCAGTGGCGAGTACCATCCAGGCAAATTTGTTGGACAGCGCCATCACCAAATTCCCACGTATCCTGGCCTGCAGGTTTTCCTCGGCAATATCTGTCTGGCAGCCTTCAAACGAAGCCTTTAACATGTCCAGCAGTGCCTCATATGCCGGTTCGATAGAGATTTCACGGTAATCAACTTCCAACATTTTCGCCTGTTGGCGGGCCAATTTGAGACTTTGGCCTGAAGTATGTCGTGATGGCATCATGACCGCATGTACATGCGCCGCCCCCATTGCGTCGCATGCCAGGGCCAGGGTTAAAGCAGAGTCCACACCACCGGATAAGCCGATTACGACATCGGTAAAGCCGTTTTTACTCACATAGTCTTTCAGACCACGTTCCAGCACCGCGTAGACACAGGCGCTACTGTCTTCGTCCGCCTGACAGCCGCCAAGCTCATGTTTTTCTTCGTCGCCAGAGCCAACAAAATCCAGCTGGCCCGATTTCGGGTCAAAACAGGCCATTAACAATGTGTCATCACATGACCTTGCATGGATGTCGAGGTCGCCATTACGACTCATGAGCATGGAACGACCATCAAAAACCAGCTCATCCTGACCACCAACCAGGTTGCAATAGACGATGGGTACACCGCCGTCACTATGCCTGGCGTCCAGCATGGCCAAACGGGATTGGAGTTTGTCGACCCGGTAGGGCGATGCGCTTGGTACCAACAGCAATTCCGCACCCGCCGCCCGCGCCTTTGCAGCAGGCTCCGGAACCCAGGCATCCTCGCAGATCAGCACGCCCACACTGCTGCCCTTGAGTTCTACCACCAGTGGTTCCGTGCCCGCCGAGAAATAACGTTGCTCGTCAAACACTGCATAATTGGGCAACGCATGCTTGAAGTATCGACCGATAACCCGGCCATCGCGTATCCAGCTAACCGCGTTGAAGCAGGCCGAGCCATCCTTCCACGGATGCCCAATAACGACATCAATGTCTTGCACTTTGTGAACCAGTTGCTGCAATGTTTCATGACAACGGTGCATAAAACCCGGCCGCAACAACAGGTCCTCCGGCGGATAGCCGCTGATAGCCATTTCCGGAAACAGGATCAGGTCCGCCCCCCGTGCGATGGCTGTCTGAATGTGCTGACGTGCTCTGCCCAGGTTGCCAGGCATGTCACCGACAGGAAAATCATGTTGGGCCAAAGCGACAAGGATCATCAGGGAATCCTAAAAATTGCAAACTGGGAACACTTTGCGAAGGTGTTTACAGGATTTTTCGGATTGCGTGACCAAGATCAGCAGGTGAACGAACCGTGGTCACACCAGCCGTATCCAGCGCCTCATACTTGGCTTCGGCAGTACCTTTACCGCCGGCTATAATTGCACCCGCGTGCCCCATGCGTTTGCCTGCTGGCGCCGTCACACCGGCAATATAGGCCACTACTGGCTTGGTCACGTTCGCAGCAATAAACTCGGCCGCCTCTTCTTCGGCGGAGCCACCAATTTCGCCTACCATGATGATGCCGTCAGTTTGCTCATCCTCCTGGAACAAAGCCAGGCAATCAATGAAATTCATGCCTTGAATCGGATCGCCACCGATACCGATAACGGTGGTTTGACCCAATCCTTCCTGTGTAGTCTGGTATACCGCCTCATAGGTCAAAGTACCTGATCTTGACACCACACCCACCCTCCCAGGGCTGTGGATACGCGCGGGCATTATGCCAATTTTACACTCTCCGGGTGTAATAATTCCGGGACAGTTAGGGCCGATCAACCGACCGTTCGGCTTATGCTCCAGTATGGCTTTGACCCGCACCATATCCTGGACCGGGATTCCCTCGGTAATGGCAACAATCACTTCAATACCTGCGTCCGCTGCCTCCAGGATCGCATCCGCTGCAAAGGGCGGCGGTACGAAAATAACCGTCGCCTCAGCACCGGTTTCAGCCACCGCTTCAGAAACGGTATCAAAAACGGGTAAATCCAAATGCTGCTGACCACCCTTACCCGGAGTAACGCCACCCACCAGTTGCGTGCCATACTCCAGTGCCTGCTTGCAATGGAAGGTACCCTGGCTACCGGTAAAACCCTGGCAAATGACTTTTGTATCCTGATTGACCAGAACGCTCATTGGACTACCTCGCTCATGCCATTTACCTGGCCATTACTGGCGGCAGCAGCCACCACCTTTTTGGCTGCGTCATTCAGGTCGGAAGCGGCAATAATGGCCAGACCACTGTCTGCAAGTAACTGCCTGCCCTTATCAACACGCGTGCCTTCCAGCCGGACGATCACCGGCACCTTGACGCCGACTTCTTTCACCGCTCCGATGATGCCTTCGGAAATCAGGTCGCAGCGGACAATACCACCAAAAATGTTCACCAAAATTGCCGTAATTCGGTCGCTGGATAGAATGAGTTTAAAAGCCTCTTTGACGCGCTCCGCGTTGGTGCCACCTCCCACATCCAGAAAATTGGCCGGTTCACCACCATTGAGCTTGACCACATCCATGGTCGCCATGGCCAGCCCCGCACCATTGACCATGCAGGCAATATCCCCGTCAAGCGTGACGTAGTTAAGACCGTGACGGCTGGCTGCTACCTCTGTAGGGTCTTCCTGTGCCTCATCACGCATGGCAGCTAAATCCGGATGCCTGAACATCGCGTTATCATCCATATTGATCTTGGCATCCAGTGCTATCAGGTTATCAGCACCGTCAATGATCAGGGGATTGACTTCCAGAAGGCTGAGATCCTTGTCCATGAATAAGCGGTAAATCGACGTCATGATACCGGTTAGTTGTTTGACGTGGCGGGTGGAAAGACCCATACCGAAACCTATCTGACGGCACTGGTAGGCCTGTATTCCAGCCGTGTTGTCAACCTGCACGGTAACGATTTTATCCGGCTCGGTCACTGCAACCTGTTCGATATCCACACCGCCGGCCGCTGAACCCATAAATGTAACACAGCAGTTCACACGGTCTACGAGAGCAGACAGGTAAAGCTCACTCTTGATATCTGTGGCTTCAGCAATCAGCACCGAATCAACGGGCAGTTCAAGGCCACCGGTTTGATAGGTACTAATTTTCATATTCAACATGCGCTTGGATTCGGCACGCAATTCAGCCAGTGTATCCACGAGTTTGACGCCACCGGCTTTGCCGCGACCACCAGCATGTACCTGCGCTTTTACAACCCACATGTCACCACCGAGACCCTGTGCTGCCAGTACGGCCTCATCCGGTGTCCTCGCTACCATGCCCGCAGGAACAGGTATTCCATAACTGGCGAACAGTTCCTTCGCCTGATACTCGTGAAAATTCATAGTTGCTACCTTGAGCTCTTGAATCGGGTATTCGGAACCCGATTTTGCCGCAGCTATTTTCCCCCGAAATGACGCGGAAAGCCAGACCCCTTTGAACCGGGGCCAGGGCTTGTTGAACCACACACTGACTCCTTTTTTTTTACCTACCAAAGATCAGTGTCAAGTCGGCAGGCTCATGGGCTATACTCAGCCTACAGCGAATCAATGAAAGGCTTAATTTGGGGACCCAGGCGGTGCACGCAGTCCCACAATTCCAGAAAGCAATGAGCCAGACACCAGACTTCAGCAACTACCCTCTGCCTGCGGATTTAACCGGCCGTGTTGTAACCTATCTCAACGTATTCAGACTTTTCATCAGTGTCGCAATACCAACGGCATATGTTGTAGATCTACTGATCGTTGGCTCATTACTGGACAACGGCGTCATCGTCGGCACCATGCTGGCCAGTTATTTTGTACTGGCCGTATATTTTGCAATCGAGGCACAACGATCTGACGCCCAGCATTTCTATCTGGCACAACTGTCATTGTTAATAGACATCCTGCTGGTGTCGATTTTTCTTTTTACGTTCGGTGGTCTGGACACCGGATTGGGAGCATTGCTGATATTTGCCAGTGCCTCAGCCGCCTTTTTGTTGCCCTTGCAGACTGCACTATTTCTCGCCTCACTGGCGGTACTGACTTTCATCAGCGAAGCGCTACTTGGCGTGCTACTGCAAAGCCGGGCTAATTCGACACTGATCCAGGCGGGTCTATATGGCATTACCACGTTTATCACGACCTTACTTGCCAGCCTGCTTTCATTCTGGATCAGGGATTATCGCCTGATCGCCGAACAGCAAGCCGTTGAACTGATCCAGTTGGAACAGATCAATGAACTCGTCATTCGGCGTATGCGTGGCGGTGTCATGGCAATAGATGAGCGAAGCCAAATCCAAATGATGAATGAATCGTCCGGGTTTCTAATCGGCAGCCCGTCAGCACAAGGGGTGTTACTGGCAGACGTTTCACCAGAACTCGAACGAGCGATGACAGCCTGGCGCGATAATCCATCGATTGAAATTGGACCGGTTACGCTACAGGCCAGTCAGACCGAGGTCGTACCCAAGTTTGTGGCCCTTCCGGGATCCAGTAGCACCCGCGTACTGATTTTTCTGGAGGACAACGATGTGGTCGCACAACGGGCGCGCGAGCTGTCTGCCCGGTCTCTGGCTAAGCTTTCCGGCGGCATTGCACACGAAATACGCAACCCACTGTCAGCCATCACTCACGCCGCCCAACTGCTGGGAGAGTCGGACAACATCCTGGAGACCGATACCCGACTGGTTGACATCATTGACAACCAGTCACGCAGGATGAATGGCATTGTTGAAAGCATCCTGCAATTATCTCGACGGGAAAAATCAAGACCCGACATTTTCGATTTGCCCACCTGGTTGAACAATATCGTCGAGGAATTCAGCACGGCAATGCCGAGCATGGATATCGATCTGATTATCGAAACTGAAAATGAACAAAAAGAAGTGATGGTGTTGTTCGACCCCCCCCAGTTGCACCAAATTATCTGGAAGTTGATGGACAATGCCATGCGGCATGCGGGTCACGACTCACAGGTGCCAGAAGTTAAAATCATAATGCTACGCCAGCAATCCACCGGCTACTGCTTCATTACCGTTGAAGATAACGGCCCTGGTATCGATCCTGAGCAGATCGAGCACATTTTTGAACCCTTTTATACGACCCACAGGCAGGGGGCTGGTCTGGGTTTGTATATTGCCCGTCAGCTTTGTGAAGCCAACCTGGCGGAACTTACGGTAGACTCAACACCCGGAACAGGCACACGCTTTCATATACGTCTGGCATTGGCAAGCAGCGACAGGGGAAGACAATATATGGGAACTGGAGAGTAACAAGCATGCAACACCGTGTATTAGTCGTTGATGACGAGCCGGATATCCGGGAGCTTCTGGATCTGACCCTGGGCAGAATGGGACTGGAAGTAATCACAGCTGAAGATCTCGCTACGGCACGTCGTGCATTGACAACCGGAAACTTTAGTTTTTGTCTGACCGACATGCGTTTGCCGGATGGAAATGGGCTGGATCTCGTGAGTGAGATTGTCGACACTTACCCACAATTACCTACGGCCATGATTACGGCGCACGGCAAGATTGAAGATGCCGTGCGCGCATTGAAAATTGGTGCATTTGATTTCGTCTCCAAACCGGTTGATCTCTCTGTACTGAGGAAACTGGTCAAAACCGCACTGAAACTATACCAGCCGGATGTGCCGCAGGTGGGCACTGAAACCGCTGAGGACAGCCCTTTCGTTACTGACCAGTTGCAGCGGTTGATCGGTAACTCCGAGGCCATACAAAAATGTCGCGCCATGATCAGCAAGCTGGCACGCAGCCAGGCCCCTGTTCTCGTCAGTGGCGAATCCGGATCCGGTAAGGAATTGGCGGCACGTCTTATCCATGACCTGGGCCCACGTGCAGATCAGCCTTTTGTGCCGGTTAACTGTGGCGCAATCCCGGCCGAGTTGATGGAGAGTGAGTTTTTTGGGCACCGCAAAGGTAGCTTCACCGGCGCTTCCGGCGACAAAGATGGCCTGTTCCAGGCCGCTGATGGTGGCACGCTGATGTTGGATGAAGTCGCAGATCTGCCCTTGCACATGCAAGTCAAGTTGTTACGAGCCATTCAGGAAAGAGCGGTACGACCCATCGGGGGTCAACAGGAAGTAGCGGTGGATGTGCGTATTGTCAGTGCTTCCCACAAGCCTTTGAAACCACTGGTTGAAGCGCGCGAGTTCCGCTCCGACCTGTTTTTCAGGTTGAATGTCATCGAACTATCCATGCCAAGCCTAAACGAGTGCCGGGAAGACATTGAGCAACTTGCAGAGCACTTTTTGCAGGAAATCACCGAGCAATGGGAAGGCTTAGAAGTACCGCTCATTTCAAACCGGGCGATGCAGGTACTCAGGGATCACAACTACACCGGAAACGTCCGGGAATTGACAAACATACTGCAGCGTGCAGTGACCATGTGTGAGAATAACCGTATCGAAGTCGACGACCTGTTGCTGGAACAGGTGGCAATCAGTGACCCGGTGCAGCCAGCGGACGAGCGGGACGATGAGCAGTCTCTGGATACGTTTATTGAGGATATCGAAAGAAAAGCGCTGGAAGATGCATTGAAAAAAGCCCGTTACAACAAGACCCGTGCGGCCGAGCTGTTGGGTATAAGCTTCCGGTCATTGCGCTACAAGCTTAAGAAATTTGATATCGACTAACCCTGTATGACCACGCCCATAGTTCTGATCGAATTGGTCTGGCCAGTCAGTACACTCTGGAAGAGCAACGGTCGATATACGTAACCGCTCAAGTTGCCGGAATTTTTGTGTAGTGACAAACTTTGTCACTTACTGACAGTTTTTGGTCAGTCTTCGATCCCGCATGGCAGCGGCTTGTAACTATCTGTTTGGTTTTACACGTATTTATCCCTAATTATGTCTTGGCATGTTAGTTGCATTACTATAGGTGATCATTCACTGAGACAGTTCGGGGAATATCAAGGGGTTAGAGGACAGACAAAGGGAATAGCAGACAGGCTTTAACAGGTCGGTCGTCATCGCAACATCGGAGGTTACAACCCATGAAGAACATGAAAAGAAACGTACAACAAGGTTTTACCTTGATCGAACTGATGATCGTTATTGCCATCGTGGCCATCCTGGTTGCATTGGCGGTACCGGCTTATCAGGATTACACGACACGTGCAAAATTTGCCGAATGTATCGGTGCTGCAGCGCCAGTTAAGTTAAGTGTCGCGGAGTATCGGCAAACCATGTCCGCTTGGCCGAGTTCAGCACAAGCAGGTGTGAACTCTGAAACAACCGGCAACTGCGCAGCAATGACATATGCAAGTGGTGCAATAACGGTGACCAGCGCAACCGATAGTGGTGTTAAAGCAGTATTGACGCCAACTGCCCAGAGTAGTGGTTCAGTGACATGGGCATGTACCAACGGTGGCACTGCCGCAAAAGCCAAGTTCCTGCCCTCGACCTGTCGAACTGGTGGTTCCACCTGATTGGCCAATTTCTGCACCTGATTAATCAATAGTTTGGGTGATTCAAAACCCCCGCCTACGCGGGGGTTTTTCTATATAACTAATTGAAATTTAACATATAATGGTATTTACACCAGGCCTGAGATAGCTTATACTACCGCCTAGGGGAAGTTACCACCCACCTGGTACAAGGAAAGGGATTGCATGGCAACCCAGTGCTCGGAGTTCTGTTCTGATCTAAGGGCAGTATTGCGAAGAAAGGTGGGAATGGTGTTCTAGAATGTATTGCTTAAGAGTTTACCAACGTATAAAGGGCTATACGCTTATCGAGTCGATGGTCACCCTTCTTATAGTGGCCACACTGGCCGCCATTGCGATACCCGCCTATCAAAAATTCACGATTCGATTGATGATCAGCGAATGCATCAATGGCGCGGCCGTCGCCAAACTGGGCATTACAGAATACCGGCAATCTTTCGGTGCCTGGCCGCCCAGTCTCACCCATGCGGGACTCGGGGGCGATAATGGCAGCAGGTATTGTCAGGCAGTGAGTAATTACCAGCACACAACAGGGTCTTTTACCATCGTGGTCGACGATTTTGAAATTGATCCTGATTTGGGTGCCATCGCACCCGTCATGACACCTAAACTCTCGAGCACCTATAATATTAGCTGGGATTGCACCAAGGGCAACGGCACCCACCCTGAGAATGTTAAATACCTGCCGTTGAGTTGCCGCGATGGCTGACCCATCCGGACCAGCCCTGTGTTGAAAATGAATATTTTGAACCCATTCTAAGCCACCCTGTACTCACTTCAGGGTGGCTTTTTTCTTTAAAATGCGGTAATTTGCAACGAACAGTGACATTAATACCTTATAAACGAGGGGAACAGGGAGTGACCCGTCCATGAGTTCGGAAATAAAAGCAAGCAGTCAATTGCACGGATTCGCCCGTCGTCTGGTTGCCGAAGAATTGCTGGAAGAACAAGCCGCCATTGACGCCGGCGTTGAAGCTGGCAAGAGCGGCATGACCCTACTTGCCTGGGTTATCAAAAACTCCGGTCTGGACGCCAATACCCTCACGCAAGCCGCCTCGGCAGAATACGGTGTCCCGGTTATTGATATCAGGGCGGTAGATATCAGTATTTCCCTGGTCAGTCTGATTGATGAGAGTCTGATTGAGAAACACAGTACCCTGCCGCTCTACTTACGCGGAAACTCACTTTTTCTTGCTGTTTCTGACCCCACCGATCAGGACGTAATCGATGCTATTTCATTCAGTTCAGGGTTCCGGGTAGAACCGGTTCTGGTCGCTCCTAACCAACTTGAATCGGCAATAGAAAAAGCACTGCAGTCCACCGAGCCAGTATTCGACGAGTTTGAGGACGAAGGCCTGGAGGACATGACCTTCGATCTCGATTCCGACCAAACGACTGATGACGAAGGCGCCGACCCAGCTGTAGATGAAACGCCTGTTGTGCGTTTTGTCAATAAGATATTGGTGGACGCGATCAAAAAGGGTGCTTCGGATATTCATTTTGAACCCTACGAAACCAGCTACCGCATTCGCTACCGTCTTGACGGCGTATTAAGCTCAGTGGCCAGTCCACCGATACAAATGTCAAGACGTCTGTCTTCCAGGCTGAAGGTGATGGCCGGTCTGGACATTGCTGAAAAGCGAATACCGCAAGACGGTCGATTGAAACTGAACCTGTCGAAGAAGAAATCCATTGATTTCAGGGTTTCAACGTGTCCCATTTTATTTGGTGAGAAGGTCGTTTTGAGAATTCTCGATTCTGCGGCCACGCAATTGGGTATAGATGGCCTCGGTTTTGAACAGGCACAGCAGGATGAATTTCATTCCGCGGTCCTTAAGCCCTATGGCATGATCCTTGTAACCGGACCGACGGGCAGCGGTAAAACGGTTACTTTATACACGGCGCTGAACATTTTGAACGACGAAGGACGCAATATTTCAACGGTTGAGGATCCGGTTGAAATCCGCGTCAGCGGCATCAACCAGGTACAACAAAACGCCAAACAGGGTATGACATTTGCCAGCGCCTTGCGGTCATTCCTGAGGCAGGACCCGGATGTCATAATGGTCGGCGAGATACGAGATCTTGAAACTGCTGAAATCGCTATCAAGGCTGCGCAAACCGGCCACCTGGTGTTTTCAACCCTGCATACCAATGACGCGCCACAATCAATCACTCGTTTGATGAATATGGGTGTGCCATCCTATAACATTACTTCAGCGGTCAATCTTGTCATTGCCCAGCGGTTGATGCGGCGTCTGCACAACTGCAAGAAAGTCGACGATATGCCAAAAGAGGCGTTGCTGCAGGCCGGATTCGCTAAGGATGAATTGAGTGATTTGAAAATTTATAAACCTCACGGCTGTAGTGACTGTAATGATGGCTACCGGGGAAGAACCGGTGTTTTTGAAGTCATGCCTGTCACGGATACTATTGGCAAGATCATACTCGAAGATGGCAATGCGATGCGTATCGCAGAGCAAGCCCGGTCGGAAGGTGTGATTGATTTGCGTCGTTCGGCTCTGAACAAGGTGGCCGAAGGCTTAACCGATTTGATTGAAACCAATCGTGTGACCAGAGAGTAGACATGGCTGTAACGCAACCCAAAACCTCTACCTTTCTTTGGGAAGGACGCGACAAACGGGGCGTCAAGCTCAAAGGCCAAAGGATCGCAACCACCCCAAACCTCGTGCGGGCCGAGCTGAGACGCCAGGGCATTAAGCCCGGTCGGGTCAGAAAAAAGCCGAAACCATTGTTCGGTGGTCATGGACATCGGATCAAACCGAAGGAGATATCAGTCTTCAGCCGTCAACTGGCGACCATGTTGAAATCTGGTGTGCCACTGGTATCTGCACTGCAAATTATCGCGGGTGGCGTAAAGAACCCACGCATGCGCAGCATGGTGGAAAAAATCAGGTCAGAGGTGGAAGGCGGCGGCAGCCTGTATGAGGCATTTTCTGCCCACCCGGTGCAGTTTGATGAGCTCTATACCAATCTGGTTAAAGCTGGCGAAAGCGCCGGAGTACTCGATACAATCCTCGATGAAGTTGCAACCTACAAGGAGCGTATCGAAAGTATTAAAGGCAAGATAAAAAAGGCCATGTACTACCCGGTCGCCGTGGTGGGAGTCGCAATTATTGTGTCAGCCATCCTGCTGCTTTATGTAATACCGCAGTTTGAAGGGATATTTGAAAGTTTTGGCGCTGACCTGCCGGCATTCACGCAAATGGTGATCGGCACCAGCCGCTGGCTGCAAGCAAACGGGCTGATGGTGCTTATTGGCTCAATTACCGCGGTCGTCGCGTTTGTAATGGCCAAAAAACGCTCCACGGAGTTTGCCCACGGACTGGACCGCATCTCGCTGAAAGCCCCCATCGTGGGTGATATTCTGGAGAAATCTGCCATCGCACGATTCTGCAGAACATTGGCGATTACTTTTGGTGCAGGTGTGCCATTGGTCGACGCCCTGAAAATTGTATCAGGTGCCACCGGTAACGCAGTTTACAACGAGGCTGCTAAACGGGTTCGCGAAGACGTTTCTATTGGTCACCAGTTACAACTTGGTATGCAGCAAACCAATGTCTTCCCCAATCTGGTCATACAGATGGCGGCAATTGGTGAAGAGGCCGGTTCGCTTGACGCAATGCTGATCAAGGTTGCACAAACCTACGAAGAAGAAGTGAGTAACTCGGTGGATGCTTTGTCCAGCTTGCTGGAACCGCTGGTTATCGTATTCATTGGTGGTGTAGTTGGTACCATGGTAATCGCCATGTACCTGCCCATATTCAAGATGGCCGCTGTCGTATAGTGCTCCTTCAAGGTGATAACCGTGGGTTCAGCGAGTTGGGAAGTGGTTGACCGCAAGGCGCACCTCGCGGGTAATGGCCCGGTCCTTGCCAAGAGGTGCCACGCCACGGACGACCGCTTCCCTGCCCGCCCGGAGGGAGGATCCCAGATGTCCCAGTACTGCGTTGCGGCCCTTGAAAAGGACAAGCCATTCTCTGTGGTCTGCGCCTTGTCCTGGAACACCTGGGATCCTCTGAACCCACGGCTATCACCTTGAAGGAGCACTAGTGTTTTGAGCATATTGTTGGCCAACACCCCCCTGTTTCTGACTGGGGTGTTTATTTTTGGATTACTAATCGGCTCTTTTCTTAACGTGGTTATCCTGCGATTACCCGCTCTACTCGATCACGAGTGGCGCAGTCAGTGCGAAGAATTGCTCGAGATTAAAAAGGTGAAAAACCTGGACCGCCCACCAGGATTATGGTGGTCACGCTCTCGTTGTACCCGGTGCGACCACCTGATCAAGGCACTCGAGAATATTCCCTTGCTGAGCTTCTTATTTTTGAAGGGACGCTGTTCAACATGTGATGCACGCATATCGCTTCGCTACCCCGTGGTTGAAGTAACCACGGGGTTTTTATTTCTGGCTGTTGCCTGGCATTTCGGCCCTACTCTCTCGACACTGGTCGCGCTCGGTCTGACCGCCTTTTTGGTTGCACTTGCAGGAATCGATATTGACCACCAGTTACTACCAGACGACCAGACATTATTTCTTTTGTGGGCCGGTCTGTTTGCCAGCCTTTTTGGCCTGTTTACGGACCCTGTTAGCAGCATCATCGGTGCCCTGGGGGGGTACCTGTCGCTGTGGATGGTCTATCACGTGTTCCGCCTGTTAACAGGTAAAGAGGGCATGGGCTACGGGGACTTTAAACTGCTGGCAGCCCTGGGTGCCTGGATGGGTTGGCAAATGTTACCGTTAATCATATTGCTGTCTTCCCTGCTTGGTGCCGTCACGGGTGTAAGCCTGATAATATTTAAACGCCACCAATCCAGCCAACCCATGCCCTTTGGTCCATTTATCGCGATTGCGGGATGGATAGCCTTGTTGTGGGGCGACCAGATCATTGACAGCTACGTCCGCAATAGCGGTCTGGGGAGTTTTTGATCCAAAATGCCAGCAGAGCCCGCTGACCACCCTTATACGGTTGTTTTGACCGGTGGTATTGCCTCTGGAAAGACGCTGGTTTCAGATGAATTCGCAAAGCACGGCGTCGGTATTATCGACGCAGATATTATTGCACACGAAATCGTCACACGCGGCCGGCCGGCCCTGAAGGATATCGAGACAGCTTTTGGAAAGGCCTTTATTGATGACAATGGCCTATTGAAGAGAGAGAACTTGAGGGCTCTGATATTCTCAGATTCCCAGGCACGCAAAAAACTGGAATCTATCCTGCACCCCAGAATCAGACGGGAAATCACCCGGGCCATCACCCTGATCAAATCCACTTATTGCCTCCTGGTCATTCCATTATTTGCAGAACGTGGAGCCTATCCAACTGTTGATCGTGTCTTGGTGGTCGATGTAAAACCCACCACGCAACTTGACCGGTTAATGAAAAGGGACAAAACCAGCCGCAGGCAGGCACAACAGGCTCTGGCATCCCAATCCAGCAGGGCGGACCGTCTCAGACTTGCAGATGATGTTCTGGAGAATTCGGGGACCATAGCGGCAACACGTCAAAGAATAGATCTACTACACAAGAAATATCTAGAGTTGGCAAAAGAAGCCCAACAGCCTCGTTCCTGAGACCTCCGCCAATATTCTCCAGAATCGTCAGAGAAACAAGAACCCCGACGAGTAATCAGCGCACTAGGGGGCGTTCTCACACGCCAGGTTGCGCTGTTGCACCTGAAAATACGCCAGGCAAGGCGTGAGGAGAGAGGTTTGGTAACTCCAAATGAACGACGAACAACACAGTATGGCGTGTGAGAGCGCCCCCTAGGTGAACTGGCTCAACTTAACTGACCGTGGCAGTGTTTGAATTTCTTACCTGAGCCGCAGGGACAAGCTTCATTGCGACCCACTTTGCGTCCATCACGGACAAAAGGCTCTGCCGATTCAGCCGCATCTTCCTGACCACCGGCTACAGCGGATGCCTGCTCATGACGAAATTCCATTGGCGTTTCCTGCCGCCGTTTGGCGTCAATGGCCTCAACATCCTCTTCGGCACGAACCTGTACGCGGGCCAGTATTCTAATCACCTCGTGCTGAATATTCTCCAGCAGAGCCGTAAACATTTCGAAAGACTCGCGTTTATACTCCTGCATGGGTTGTTTTTGGGCATAACTACGCAAATGTATACCCTGTCGCAGATAATCCATGTTAGCCAGATGATCTTTCCACTGCTGGTCCAGCACGTTTAACATCAGCGCTTTTTCGAAATGGCGCATGACATCTGAACCTGTCTCGGCCTCCTTGGCGTCAAAATGCCGGCCCACGACCTCTGATATCTGGTCCCTGATAACAACTTCGTTCAGCTGTTCATCTTCTTTCAACCACTGTCCTACCGGCACCTGGATGCCAAATTCACCCTCCAGCGCCTGTTCCAGCCCCGTGACATCCCATTGCTCATCAATACTACCCTCAGGCATGTACTGCTCCACAATATTGCCAAATACGCTTTCCCTGAAAGCCAGGATGACGTCATTGACATCCTCATCTTCCATCAAGTCATTACGTTGCTGATAAACAACTCGACGCTGGTCGTTAGCGACGTCATCGTATTCCAGAAGATGCTTACGGATATCAAAATTGTGTGCTTCCACCTTACGTTGAGCATTTTCAATCGCACGGTTCAGCATGCCTGCCTCAATCGCCTCGTCCTCTTTCATGCCAAAACGCTGCATCATTGACGACATACGGTCGGACGCAAAAATGCGCATCAGGCTGTCTTCCAGGGACAGGTAAAAGCGCGATGACCCCGGGTCACCCTGCCGACCTGAACGACCCCGCAACTGGTTATCGATGCGACGGGATTCATGCCGCTCCGTACCGATAATGTGCAAACCACCCGCCTTTATGACGTCAGCGTGTCGTGTCTGCCAGCCCTGGCGGTGCTGCTCAATTTTTTGCTCATCTGCCTGGTCACCGAGACCTGCAAGTTCAGCGTCAAGATTACCCCCAAGTACGATGTCAGTGCCACGTCCGGCCATGTTGGTGGCAATGGTTATGGCGGAAGAACGACCGGCCTGAGCGACAATCTGCGCCTCGCGTTCATGTTGCTTGGCATTGAGAACCTCATGCTTGATTTGGCGTTTTTTGAGTAAGCCCGAAATCAACTCTGATGTTTCAATTGACGTCGTACCTACCAAGACTGGTTGTCCGCGTTCAACACAATCTTCAATGTCGTCAATAATGGCCAGGTACTTGGCATCTGTCTTCAGGAAAACCAGGTCATCATTATCTTTGCGGATCATGGGGCTGTGGGTCGGGATGACAACAACTTCCAGATCGTAGATGGACTGAAATTCATAGGCTTCCGTATCGGCCGTACCCGTCATACCGGACAGTTTCTCGTACAGACGAAAATAATTCTGAAATGTAATTGAAGCCAGGGTCTGGTTTTCACGCTGGATAGGGACACCTTCCTTGGCCTCTACAGCCTGGTGCAAACCATCCGACCAGCGTCTGCCGGCCAGTGTGCGGCCGGTAAATTCATCGACGATAACCACCTCGTTATCCTTGATGATGTAATCCACATCCTTGGTGAACAGGTAGTGGGCACGCAATCCCGCATTCAGATGATGAACCAGACTCAGGTTCTGCGGGAGATAAAGACTTTCATCGGCCTTGATCAAGCCGCTACTGACCATCAAATTCTCGACCTGTGCCATACCGTCTTCGGTCAGGTATACCTGCTTTTGTTTTTCGTCAATGGTGAAATCACCGTCCGGAACCTCTTCAGAACCCTCTTTCGGGGTCTCGGCACGTTTTAAATTGGGGACCAACTGGTTGATACGTGCATATAGCTGTGGTGTCTCATCGGCGGGACCCGAAATGATCAAAGGTGTACGTGCTTCATCGATCAGGATGGAGTCAACTTCATCTACGATGGCGAATGAATGGTCACGCTGGGATTTCTGGTCCAGTGTAAAGGCCATGTTGTCACGCAGATAGTCAAAGCCCAATTCATTATTGGTAGCGTACACAACCTCGCAGGCATATGCGGTGCTTTTTTCCTCGGGAGTCATACCCGGAACAACCACACCCACTTCCATGTCAAGCGCCTGGTAAATCGGCCTCATCCAGTCGGCATCACGACCTGCAAGGTAATCATTGACGGTCACAATATGAACACTGCTGCCACCCAAGGCATTGAGATAACTTGCCAGTGTGGCCATCAATGTCTTGCCTTCACCAGTCTTCATTTCCGAAATCATGCCCCGATGGAGCACAACACCACCAATTAACTGCACGTCATAATGGCGCAGTCCCAGAGTTCTGACACTTGCTTCGCGGACCACAGCGAATGCTTCCGGCATCAGGTCATCGAGTGATTCACCCGCAGCAAAGCGTTGGCGAAACTCAGCGGTTTTGGCTTTGAGTTGTTCGTCAGAAAGTGCTTTGATCGCGTTTTCATGTGCATTGACCCGGTCAACGATCCGCCCCATTTTCTTTACGACACGATCATTTCGGCTGCCAAATATTTTGGTGAAAAGTGCGTTCAGCATTAGGTTTCAGCTCATTCCGAATTGGTGTTTAAGTAGTTGCAAGCACGCAAAACAAATGGGGGCAGTTGCAAGATGATACAAGTAATACTAACCAGCATTTTACACTGTGCCGGCCGGCTTGTTTTGCAATGTCTATGTAAATTGCTTGCCGACCGCCAACAGAGAAGTTAGTTTACACAATGCAAATGACCCGATCATCTGAAAAACCAGGAAAAAGTCCAGCCAGTGTTAAGACACTGATTGGAGGCTGTCATCAGGATGAAAGCCGCGGTTTCGCGCGACTTCTGGCTCACGCACGGGTTTTAGACCGCCTCGATCAAAAACTGACGACCATACTTGACCCATCTCTGTCACCCCATTGCCAGGTTGCTGAGTACCGTGACCGTTCGCTTGTCCTGGTCTGCTCCAATGCTTCTTTCGCTACACGTATACGATTGATTTCGCAACAATTACTTGCCTCATTCAGGGAAGAGGGTGAACCTGGTATCGGACAGGTTGAAGTACGTATCGCACCCGTTAATCGCCCTCAGCCTGAGGTTCGAAAATCACGTAAGTTATCAGAGACTGCCATGCAGTCCCTTGGCAGATTTGCCCAAGACAGCAACGACGCCGAGATTCAGGCATTGTTCGCCCAGATCAATTCCCGTCAACACCGCTAGAATATTGTACAGAGTCCGGGCGAAGCCGGGATAATAGGGGCACGTGGTTTACATTTCCCAATATCACACCCGTAAATCAAACAGGGAGCTCGGCCCGGTCAGGAATAAATATGATTTTCGGAATGGTGTCGGTGGTCTTGAAGACTGACGTTACAGTGCCTGAGCGGGATTGAGATATGAAATCGGTGCTTGATCCGGCTCATCGAAGGTGACTTCTTCCCAGGACCGGGGCTGTCTTAGCAACTGTCTTAACAATTGAATGTTCAGCTCGTGACCCGACTTGTAGCCTGAATACGCACCAATCAGACTGTGGCCCAGCAGATAAAGGTCGCCAATCGCATCAAGAACCTTGTGTTTGACGAATTCATCTTCGCAACGCAGGCCATCTTCGTTCAGGACGCGATAATCATCGAGAACCACAGCGTTGTCCATGCTGCCACCCAGAACCAGTTCACGGTCACGCAGCATTTCCAGATCCCGCATGAAGCCAAAAGTACGTGCACGGGAAACTTCTTTAAGAAAGGATGAGGTAGAAAAATCAATGGTCGCAAAACTGGTGTGTGACTTGAATATCGGGTGATCAAATTCGATCTTGAACGCCACGCGGAAGCCCTCATGAGGCTCCAGTTTCGCCCATTTTTCCTCATGCCGGTATTCAATTGTATCCAGTATTCTGATGTACCGTTTTGCTGCAGACTGCTCTTCTATGCCCGCCGATTGAATCAGAAAAACAAACGGCCCGGCGCTGCCATCCATAATGGGTACCTCCGGGGCACTCAGGTCCACATAGGCGTTGTCAATACCCATGCCGGACATAGCGGCTAACAGGTGTTCAACCGTGGCAACCCGCACCAGACCGTCAACCAGGGTTGAAGACATGCTGGTATCACCAACATTGACAACATCACCGGCGATTTCAGCAACCGGATCCAGATCCACGCGGCGAAAAACAATCCCGCTATTGACCGCAGCAGGCCGCAAGGTCATCAGTACTTTTTTGCCGGTGTGCAAGCCAACACCGGTCGCCCGAATTACGTTTTTCAGGGTTCTTTGCCTGATCACTATGATGCGCCCCAAGGCCGGAGATTCGACGGCATACTATCACATCCCAATTTTCCAACAAATAGCAATCAACAAATACTGTGTATTAACAACACTTTAACAACATTCACTTCATTGCATAACCCGGTGCTCAGCGGCATCACCTTGAAGGAGTACTAGTCCGCCTGGTTCCTCAAAAATGCCGGGATATCAAGATAATCAATGCTTACGTCCGGGGAAAACATATCGGTTGTCCCCGGCTGGCCTTTTTCTTCTGACGTGACCGGCTCAAACTCTTCCAGACCCGTGGTTCCATTGCGTACAACGTGAATGGTCTGCTCAATCGGTTCTACGGGTTTGCGTTTTAGCTGTTGGTCACCAAGCCCCGTGGCAACCACGGTTACCCTTAGATCATCACCAATATCAGGATCAATAACAGTACCAATCACAACCGTGGCATCATCCGAGGCCAGACTGGAAACGGCAGCACCGATTTCCTTGAACTCTCTCATGGTCAGGTTCATGCCGGCAGTTATATTGACCAGCACACCACAGGCACCTGCAAGATTGACATCCTCAAGCAGGGGGCTACCGATCGCTGACTGAACCGCCATAATGGCACGATCCTCTCCCTTTGCCTGGCCTGCACCCATTACTGCCATTCCCATTTCAGACATCACCGTGCGTACGTCCGCAAAGTCAACATTAATGAGGCCCTGGCGAGTGATCAACTCCGCGATGCCCTTGACCGCACCTTGTAGCACATCATTAGCCGCCTTGAAGGCGTTTAACAGCAGCGCGTCGTCACCCAACACTTCGGGCAATTTGGAATTCGGAATGGTAATTAACGAATCCACATACTTGGACAATTCTTCAATGCCCTGCTCCGCAATCGTCATCCGTCTTTTGGCTTCAAAATCAAAAGGTTTGGTAACGACAGCCACCGTCAAAATGCCCAATTCCTTCGCGGCCTGGGCAATGACAGGCGCGGCACCCGTACCGGTGCCGCCACCCATGCCGGCGGTGATGAATACCATATCTGCCCCGTCGATCATTTCAATGATGCGGTCACGGTCCTCCAGAGCGGCCTGTCGACCGACCTCGGGGTTCGCACCAGCACCAAGACCTTTAGTCACACTGGCCCCTATTTGCAGCAGGGTATTGCCCTTGAACTGTCGCAGTGCCTGGGCATCTGTATTCGCCGCAATGAACTCTACTCCATCAATGTTGGCGTCAATCATCTGCGCAACTGCATTGCCGCCACCACCGCCTACACCAACAACCTTTATCTCCGCACTTGGCGTGTAATTTTCCACCAATTCAAACATTTTATTATCTCCTCTCGCTTGCCGTGATAGTTTTGATATTTAATTAACACCAGAAATCTTTGCCAATAAGGCCACCGGTGCCCTGGTCATCTTGTAAACCATTAGTACTCCTTCAAAGTGATATTGCCGTGTTCAGCGAGTTGGGAAGTGGTTGACCGTAAGACGCGCTTCGCGGGTAATGGCCCGGTCCTTGCCAAGAGGCGCACCAAGAGTAGGCGCCTTCAGCCGACGCCACGGACGACCGCTTCCCGGCTCGCCCGAAGGGAACTAAGCAGATGATCCAATACGGCGTTACAGCCCTTAACAAGGACCAGCCATTGTCTGCGGACTGTGCCTTGTCTTGGATCATCTGCTTAGCTCTGAACATGGCAATATCACCTTGAAGGAGCACTAGAACTCACCCCGAAACCAACTCCGCACCCTGGATAACAGGGAGTCAGCACCCTTGGTTATCGCAAGGTTTCGGTTGTCATCAGCCTGGCTTCCATACAACAACAAACCAACACCCGTGGCGTGCACCGGGTTTGATACAACATCCGACAGACCCGTTACGTACTGCGGTGTAGCCAGTCTGACCGGCATATGGAAGATCTCTTCCGCCAGTTCCACTGCACCTTCCATTTTTGCCGCACCACCAGTAAGCACCATCCCCGAGGCCACCATAGATTCAAAGCCTCCACGGCGAAGTTCGTTCAGAACCAGGGAGTACAATTCCCGGTAACGGGCTTCGACGACCTGCGCCAGCGTTTGTCTCGCCAACTGCCGGGAGGTGCGATCACCCACGCTGGGCACACGAATGCTCTCGTCACTCCCTGTTAATTGCTCCAACGCACAGGCGTACTTGACCTTTATGTCCTCTGCATGTTGCGTCGGTGTGCGTAAAGCCACCGCAATATCATTGGTCACCTGGTCACCCGCAATCGGAATGCAAGCCGTGTGTCGGATTGCACCTTCTGAGAACACTGCGATATCGGTGGTACCCGCACCCATATCTACCAGATAAACACCCAGTGACTTTTCATCCTCACTCAACGCGGCATAGCTGGCGGCCAGCGGCTGCATGATCAATTCGTCTACCGCTAACCCACAGCGGGCAATACACTTGCCCAGGTTCTGTGTTGCACTTAACGCAGCCGAGACCACGTGCACATGGGCTTCAAGCCGGACGCCCGCCATACCAACGGGCTGACGTATCCCATCCTGATTGTCGAGCACATACTCCTGAGGGAGTACATGCAGGACTTTTTGATCGGCAGCCACGGGGACCGCGCGGGCCGCTTCAAGCACGCGTTCAACATCGTTTTCGCTGACTTCCCTGTCCTTGATTGCCACTGTGCCATCCGAATTTAAACTGCGGATGTGATTACCGGAGATCCCGGCGAACACCGAATGAATTTCACATCCAGCCATCAGTTCTGCCTCTTCTACTGCGCGTTGAATGGCCTGCTCCGTCGACGTCATGTCCACCACCACACCACGTCTGAGCCCCCGTGATGCGTGGGTCCCCAACCCAATTACTTCGACCACACCATCGGCCTGTATTTCGCCCACGATTGCGACGATTTTCGACGTCCCTATATCCAGCCCAACGACCAGAGATTTTTCAGCTGCTTTTGCCATAATTCCCTACATTTGCGTCCATGTTTTTTGGCCACAACACCGCGAAGCCATTGGTGTAACGCAGATCGATACTCACAGGCAGTGTCGGTTGACCCTGCATGAGCCCAGGCCAAGTTGAGATCAACATGTCCAGCTTGACAAGAAAATCTCCCTTGCCAAACCTGATTTCGGTACCACCAGTGAGGCGAACAGACCAGGACCCGCGTGGGTCCAGTGTGAAACGTTCAGCCCGCTGACCAATAAGCACCAGTTGGTCATCGAGCTTTATCCAGTTCTCCAGTACCATCCCCAACTGACTCTGTGGCCCCTCTAACCACGCCAGACCCTGAATCTTGTCGGCAGATGGCACCATAAACCGCTGACCATTTGACGCGATGAGGTAACCGTCCACCCAGTGTGCAAGTGGCGTATGCTCGTGAATCGTTACATTTATTTCATCTGGCCAGCTTTTCTGTACGCTGACCCTGGCTACCCACGGCATATCACCTGCAACATCACGCATGTGTCCTGTGTCCACGGTAAAGAAGCTGTCTTCAAGCAGTGGTGCAAGACTGGCCCTGACCTGTTCAGCGCTCACTCGTTCAAAGGGTCCATTTACCTTCAACCAGCGTATCGGCCAGCGTTCCGCCGTGACCATACCGGCATAAACCCAACTCACACACACTGTTGCAAGCACAAATAACAGTAGCGTGACCGCCACGCCGGCACTGAATCCCCGGCTGCGGTGACGTAGGTCTTCTACCCCGTAACGGCTCACAAGCTGCTCTCCAGAATTCTCCACACCAGTTCGTCAAAGCCAATGTCCAATTGCGCCGCCGCCTGGGGGACAAGACTGTGGCTGGTCATGCCGGGCACGGTGTTGGCCTCCAGAAACCAGGCCTGTTCATCCTCATCCAGAATAAAGTCCACCCGACCCCAGGCAGAGCAATCCAAGGTCTGGAATGCTCTTAGAGACAGAGTTTGTAGCGATTCCTCAACATCCCTTGCTAAGCCACAGGGGCAAAAGTATGTGGTGTCGTCAGCCTCATACTTGGCCGTGTAGTCATAGAATTGGCGTGGCGTTTCAATGCGTATCAGTGGTAATACCATTTCTCCAATGATGCCCGCAAAGTATTCCTTGCCCTTGATTTCCGGCTCGACAATCACCGTTTCACCATATTCCCTGGCCAGCGAAATGGCGGAAAGCATGGCATCTGGCTGCTCGACTTTCGTGATACCAATGCTGGAGCCCAGCCCGGCTGGTTTAACAAAGAGGGGAAAACCCCACTCGTCAATGAATTTTTCAAACAGTTGATCACCACGCCCAAGAACGCCGAATGGAGGCGTGCGAATTTCCCGCCGTTGCCAAACCCACTTCGATCTGACTTTGTCCATACTCAACGCCGAACCCAGCAAGCCAGTCCCAGTGACCGGAACGCCAAGCAATTGCAATGCACCCTGCAGGGCGCCATCTTCACCTCCCGGACCATGCATGAGGTTAAAGACGCGCTCTATTCGGCCCTCATTAATGGCCGTAAACAGTGCACCGCAACCGTCAAATACTTCGCTGGATATGTGCTTGCGCCGCAGAGCCGCCAATACGGCCTGACCACCGTCCAGAGAGACTTCACGCTCTGCACTGTCACCACCAACCAGCAACCCGACCCGACCGAAATGGCTGGCGTCGCTGGTTCTCAGAGTTGTTACCCTGTTCATGCCGCCACGCCCTGACTGAGGCCCGATTCACGTAATTCCTGCGCAACTTGCCCAATACTTCCCGCACCCATCAGCAAGAGCAGGTCCCCATTTCTCAACAGTGCCGGCAGGGACTCTGCCAAGGTGGAAACATCCGCTATCAATACGGGGTCCACCTTTCCTCGGGCGCGAATGGAATTACACAAGGCGACGCTGTCAACACCCTCTATGCAGACTTCACCAGCTGCATAAATGTCGGTCAGTACGACAACATCTGCGGCGGATAAAACCCGGCTGAACTCATCCAGTAAGTCCGCCGTACGTGTGTAGCGGTGCGGTTGGAAAACGACCACGATACGTCGCCGGGGCCATCCCTGCCGTGCCGCTGAAATCGTTGCTTCTAACTCGGATGGGTGATGACCGTAGTCTTCAAATGCCCGCACCTTGCCATTGCCAACAATTAATTCACCAATTTCAGCGAAACGCCGGCCCACGCCTTTAAACTCCTGCAAACAATCGATAATCGCATCCACGTCAAGGCCGATTTCCCAGGCCACCGCTATCGCACCCAAGGCGTTACGGACATTATGCAATCCAGGCAAATTTATCGACACCGACAGTGGGGTTTTTGACTGTGGCAGGTGGACTTTAAACGACATATCAGACTCATCCTGACGAATGTCTGTGGCCCGTATATCAGCTGATTCAGCAAGCCCGAAGGTCACAACCTCACGGCTCAATTGTGGAATCAGAGCCTCTACCTGAGGGTCATCAATACACAAAATTGCAGTGCCATAAAAAGGCAAGTGGTGTAGAAATTCGAGGAAAGCTTTCTTAAGATTTTCAAAGCTGTGCTCGTACGCTTCAAGATGGTCACGATCAATATTGGTTACCAGCGCAATAATGGGCTGCAGTGACAAAAACGAGGCATCACTTTCATCTGCCTCTGCGAGCAGAAATTCCCCCTGACCGAGTCTGGCATGGCTACCCCAGGCGTTGACAACCCCGCCAATAATAAAGGTCGGGTCCAATCCGGCTTCAGCCAGCAGACTTGCCGTCAGGCTGGTAGTGGTAGTTTTACCATGTGTACCTGCAACCGCAATGCCTCGTTTGAAACGCATTAACTCCGCCAACATTTCCGCCCTCGGTACAACTGGGATTCTCGCCACCCTCGCAGCCACAACCTCGGGATTGTCGGGTGGTACCGCTGTCGACACCACCAGGACGTCCACGTCCTTGACACGCTCGGCATCGTGACCGATAAAAACGTCTATGCCCAGTTTTTTGAGGTGCCTGGTTGCACGGGATTCTGATTGGTCAGATCCACTGACCACGAAACCCTGGTTGGCCACTACCTCGGCGATACCATTCATACCTGCGCCACCCACGCCGACAAAGTGTATGCGTCGGATGTGGCGCATTGGTCTTAAGTGTCCTTGGCTTGGGGTCATGTATCCGTCCACTCCAGACAGGCCTCAACGACTTTTTCTGCAGCATTTGGCAAGGCCAATTGCCTTGCAGTACAGGCCATCGACAACAGGACATTACGATCTGCCAGCAACGGCCGCAGTTCAGCAGACAAGGCCTGGGGCGTCAGTTTCGCCTCGGACACAATGACAGCTGCCCCGGCACAAGACAGGTACTCGGCATTACGCGTCTGGTGGTCATCAACCGCAAAAGAATAGGGCACAAGCACAGACGCAATACCCACGGCAGCCACTTCTGTAACAGTCAGGGCGCCGGATCTGGAAATCACCAGATCAGCCCAGGCGTATGGCTCAGCCATATCCTCGACAAAAGCTGCAATTTGCGCTTCGACACCTGCGGCGTGGTATGCCCTCTCCGCCTCGTCAGCGCGCTTCTCACCGGCCTGATGACGCACCTCAATGTCAATTAACGGTGACAACATTGCCAGCGCATCCGGCACGACCTGGTTCAGGACTCGTGCACCCTGGCTACCTCCGGTTATGAACACCCTGATCGGCCCACTGCGGCCTGCAAATCTGGTTTGCGGCGGCGGGAGGTTTGCCACCCCGGCACGAACCGGGTTGCCACTGTTAATGGGATGAAATTTGTCGTGGAAGGTCGCCGGGAAACCCTGCAGAATTTTTCTGGAAATCCGTGCCAGAGTCTGATTGGTTAGACCCGGTACCCGGTTTTGTTCGTGCACCAGCAATGGAATGCCCTTGGTCCACGCTGCAATTCCACCAGGTGCTGCAGCGTAGCCCCCAAAACTGACCGCGCATCCTGGCCGGTTTCTCTCCATCAGACGTCGGGCCTGCCATATGGCACGCAATAATAACAATGGCATACGCAGCCAGCGTATCAGCCCTTTGCCACGCAACCCAGTGATAGCTACAAGGTCCAGCTTGATATTGGCCTGCGGAACTTTGAGTGTCTCCATGCCTCCTTGAGCACCCAGCCAACGAACCGGGATATCACGTCGTTTGAGTGCGTCCGCGACTGCCAGACCGGGAAATATATGTCCACCCGTACCACCCGCCATGATCAGGACACCGCGGCCGGCCTGCTTCATTTGCGTGCTCCCGGAGTATTGGGTATTCGTGCAACCTTCAGGGGGGCGTCACGATCCAACTCGTAACGAATCCTGAAGACAATGCCGAGTGCGAGAAAGGTCATGAGCAGGCTGCTGCCACCCGAACTGATTAGTGGCAATGTCAGACCCTTGGTGGGCAATACGCCCAAATTCACACCAATATTGACCATGGATTGCAGCGCAATCCACAGACCCGTGCCATAGGCGATATTGCCGGCGAATGGTCTACCTGCACGATGCGCCATCAAGCCAATTATCATGATGCGTGTAAACAACAACATGAACATGCTAAGGACGAAAATGACCCCCAACAAACCAAACTCCTCTGCCAGTACCGCAAAGATGAAGTCCGTATGTGCTTCAGGCAAATAAAACAGTTTTTGAATGCTCGCACCCAGGCCGACACCAAAAATCTCACCTCGACCCACCGCTATCAACGCCTGGGTTAACTGAAAACCGCTGTTGAATGGGTCAGACCACGGGTTCATGAAACTGATAATGCGCTTGAGCCTGTAAGGCTCCATTGCTGCAAAACCAAAAACCGGTAGTACCAGCATCCCCAGTACGACAATGTGTCGCCAGGCGGCACCGGCCAGCCAGACCATGCCACCAACAATCGCAGTGATGACCGCCGCACTGCCCATATCCGGCTGAGCCAGCAGTATGGATGTCAACATGGCCGCCAGTAGCAGGGGTTTGAGGGTGTCAAAAAACCTTATTCTGACCATATCCGCCTTACGCGCCAGATATCCGGCCATGTAGATGATCACCATCACCTTGACGATTTCTACAACTTGAAAATTAACCAGACCAAGTGCAATCCAGCGTGTGCTTCCGTTAACACTGTGCCCAATTCCGGGAATAAAGACCAACAAAAGCACCAGGGCTGAAAGCCACATCAGGGGTCGGCTGATTCGCTCAAGAAACGCAATGGGAATGGCCCTGAACACAACTGCCAGCAGCAAGCCAAGCAGGATGTACATGACTTGACGAAGCAAGTAGTAATACGTGCTCACGCCATGGCTCTCCGCAACTGCTATCGATGAGGAAGCCACCATAACCAGACCGCAGGCAACCAGTAACAATACGGGAACCAACAACCACGGATCCACGTGTACGGCAACATTCAAGTGAGAGTCACGACGAGCCTGTTGTCTGTTTGCCGCTTTTCTCATCGTATTTTCAAGCTTGCAAGACCCGCTAAAACCAAGATCACAGAGATAATCCAGAAGCGTACAATCACCCGTGGTTCCGGCCAGCCTTTAAGTTCAAAGTGGTGATGAATAGGTGCCATACGGAAGATCCGTCTACCGGTGAATTTGAACGAAACGACCTGTAAAATGACTGATACGGTCTCCATGACAAACACACCCGCCATCAGTACAAACACCAGCTCCTGCCGGACAATGACTGCAATCAACCCCAGTGCCGCACCCATAGACAAAGCGCCGATATCTCCCATAAAAACCTGTGCAGGGTAAGTGTTAAACCACAGAAACCCCAAGCCGGCACCGGCCAGGGCGCCGCAGAAAACAGTCAGCTCTCCTGCACCGGGCACATACGGTATGCCCAGGTAGTCTGAAAACACAGAGTGTCCCGTGACGTAGGCAAAAATACCCAATGCAACGGCGAGAAATACGGCTGGCATGATAGCCAATCCGTCCAACCCATCGGTCAGGTTGACAGCATTGGAAAAACCAACAATAAAAAAATAGGTGACAAACACGTACGCCACACCAAGGGGGATTAGAATACCTTTGAAAAATGGCACTATCATTTGTGTTTCAGCGGGTAACTGTGCCGTGGAATAAAGATAAATCGCCGCAGCCATTGCCACGACCGACTGCAGAAAATATTTCCAGCGTGCTGCCAGCCCTGCAGAATCCTGCAAGATCAATTTACGGTAATCATCCACCCAACCGATCACGCCAAATACCAATGTCACCAGCAATACCGTCCAGACGTAACGATTGCCAAGGTCAGACCACAACAAGGTTGAAACCACGATGGCGAACAATATCAGCGCCCCACCCATAGTGGGCGTACCGGCTTTGGAAAAATGTGATTTCGGGCCCAGTTTTCTGATCGGTTGACTGACCTGTTTCTTGACCAATCGACGAATGAAAGAAGGCCCCAGCAATAATGAGATGGCCAATGCCGTCAGGGTGCTGAGAATGCCCCGCAGCGTAATATAGCCAAACACCAGAAAATCAGAATTGAGCTCCCCCAGCCATGTGAACAGTTTCAGCAACATCAGCCGCTCGCCCCCTGTGCTTCATGACCATTGGCAATCGCACTGACAACTTGCTCCATTCCCATCGAGCGGGATCCTTTAACCAGGCACGCCACCCCCGGTTTCAACGCCGAGCGCAGTGCCTTGATCAACCCTTCCTGGTTACTAAAATGGACAGCCCTGTCACCAAACGCATCTACAGTTGCGGCACTGGCGTCACCGAGAGCGAATAGTCGCTTGACACCTAACAAACGGGCCGCATCACCCAGTTCTGCGTGCATCTTGCGACTTTCAACACCCAATTCCTGCATATCACCAAGCACCAGCCAGGGTTCACCGTTTTGACTGGTAAGCACTTGCAAAGCCGCATACAGGGAAGCGGGATTGGCGTTGTAGGTGTCATCAATAACCATCCAGCCCGAACTACTGGGCACCAGGGCAAGACGACCTGGTACGGGCTCGACAGCTTCGAGTCCTGCCTTGATATCAGCCAGTGGTACTGCTAATGCCAGACATACCGCCGTGGCGGCCATGGCGTTGGTAAGATTGTGGTCTCCCGGTAAAGGTAAACGCAGTGAAAATTCCCCCTGCACGGTCGCCACCATTAAGTCTTTTCCGCAGCGTCGGGCACAAACGTGGCTCTCATCTTCGCCGTTAAAAAAGCAGACATTCCCGGCGGTATTGATGCCTTGCCATAATTTTACCCAGGGCTCTGCAAAATTCATCACGGCAGTGCCACCTCGGGGCAATGAAGCGTACAACTCGCCCTTGGCACGAGCCACACCCTCCGCGTTGACAAACCCCTGTAAGTGCGCCGGCCCAACATTGGTGATGACACCTACATCCGGACAAGCCAAACCAGCCAGGTAAGCAATGTCACCTGGATTGCTGGCACCCATTTCCAGCACGGCAAAGTCGTGCTTGCCGTCCAGGCCAAATAGTGTGAGCGGCAACCCCAGTTCATTATTGAAATTACCCTCAGTGGACAACACCGTGCCGTGTTGCCGCAGGATACTGGCAATCATTTCCTTGACGGTGGTTTTGCCGTTGCTGCCAGTGATGCCCACGACTTGCGCAGGACATTGCTTACGCCATTCACCGGCCAGGATACCCAGCGCCAAGAGTACGTCGTCCACTTGCAGGGTCGGCAGTTGTGTCTCAACCCCACGGCTAACCAATGCGGCGACTGCCCCTGATTCGGCTGCCTGTCGAATGTGATCGTGTCCATCGAACGTCTGGCCCGGCAGGGCCGCGAACAACATACCCGGGAGCAAGCTTCGGCTGTCGGTAGTTATGCCTTTAAACGCGCCTGTGCACGGGTCGCACGCAACGTTCAGCAAGGTTGCGGCATCCCTGAGAGACATGCTAATCATGCGGCAAGACCCAGGGCACTACGCACCGCAGAAACATCGCTGAATGGGATTCGCTGACCGCCAATCTCCTGCCAGGTTTCATGGCCTTTGCCAGCTACCAGGACAACATCTCCTGATTTACACCTGGCAATGGCCTGGTGGATGGCTATGCCCCGGTCGGGCTCCACTGTAACCCGCTCGGGTTTTTCGAGCCCTGCAATGACATCATCGATAATTTTACCGACTGATTCATCTCTTGGGTTATCACTGGTAACAAATACATCATCGGCCAGTAATTCTGCAGCCCGACCCATCTGAGGTCGCTTTCCCTGATCCCGATTTCCCCCGCAGCCAAAGACGCAGACCAATCTGCCGTCAAGATGAGCCCTTACTGCCTGCAGGGCCTGCTCCAGTGCATCTGGCGTATGAGCGTAGTCCACCACGACGACCGGTTGGTCAAGGTCACCACCCAAACGCATCATTCTGCCCGGCACCGGCTGCATGATTTCCAGCTGATGCAGCACCTGGGTCCACGGCATGCCAAGCAGTGCCAACGTGCCAGCCGTTGCGAGCAGATTTGACGCGTTGAATGCGCCCAACATAGAGGTGTAGATTTTTTCCGTGCCCCAGGGACCATGAATGCGAATCGCCATTCCACCAATGTCCATGGAGCAAATCTCAGCCCTCAGCTCGGCATCTTTTTGTAAACCAAAGCCAAGCATTTGCATGCCGCCATTCAATTCGCCATACCACTTTCTGCCAAAAACGTCATCGTGGTTAATGATGGCAAATGCGGGTGCGTAGTCGGTAAACAGTAGACGCTTGGCCGCTGCGTACTCAGACATGTCCGCGTGATAATCGAGGTGATCACGGCTGAGATTCGTAAATATGGCCGCATCAAATTGAACGGTCTGGCAACGCTGCTGAACCAGAGCGTGAGAAGACACTTCCATGGCCAGGCGTTCAACGCCAGTCTTCAGGCAGTCAGATATCACTTTCTGTAAACGGAACGCATCCGGTGTGGTTCGCTCTCCACTTTTGAGTTGGCCGGCGGGACCGTAGCCCAGAGTACCCACCATTCCGGCCTGGCCGTAAACCCGTTGCCAGGATTGGGCCAGAAAGTGCGCAACCGAGGTTTTGCCGTTGGTACCGGTAACACCGACAACCTGCATCTGCTCTGAAGGTGCTGAGTAATAACGGGACGCAAGCTCACCCAGCCTCCCACCCAATCCAGCCACTTCGAGGCTTGGCACCTCCAAAGAGGGTAGATCTTGCAGTCCATCATGGATTACGGCAACCGCGCCTGCAGCGACCGCTGAGGAGGCATAGTCCAGGCCATGACCCGAATGACCCTGTACGGCCACAAATACATCACCGGGGTTGATTGTTCGATTGTCCAGACCAATTCCACTCATCTCAACAGGCGCAACATCATCAACCCAGCCCTGCAGTAATTCCTGCAACGTCACTGTGTTACGCCCTGTTCATTTACATTCACCAGCATTGCAGGAAAATCATCCGGCGGAATATTCAAAATACGCAATGCGCCGGTCATAATGCTGGCAAACAACGGGGCAGCGACCAAACCACCGTAATAAACCTCACCAGTTGGGTCGTTGATCACCACCACGCACACGAGCTGAGGATTGCTGGCTGGGCCGAAACCCGCAAAACTTGAGACATAGCTGTCGGCGTTGTACCCCGACGCACTGGCTTTGTGCGAGGTGCCGGTCTTGCCGGCAATTCGATAATTCGGTATACGAGCCCTTGAACCGGTACCCTCGGCAGCCGTAACTGTTTCCAGCATTGTGGCGATCGTCTGGGCAATATCCACATCGATCGCAGCCAGTGGAGGATTATTGGCACCCTGGATGAAGGCTGGCTGCCGCAACTTGCCACCATTTGCGATCGCAGCGTAAGCCTGGGCCAGTTGCAGGGGTGTGGCTGAGATGCCGTAACCATAAGAGATGGTCGCTTTCTCCAATGGTCTCCAGCGACGATGGTTGCGCAACACACCTGCCGACTCCCCGGGAAAGCCAGTGCCGGTCGCCTCGCCAAATCCGTAACGGCGATAGGTATCCCACATCTTTTCCGCCGCTAACTCAAGCGTAAGTTTCGTGACCCCCACATTGCTTGACTTAGTCAGGACACCTGTGACATCCAGCATTCCGTAATTACTATGGTCATAAATGGTATGCCCGGAAACCCTGGTATACCCGGGTGACGTATCCACCGGTGTGGTGGCACTCGCCAGGCGGTTTTCCAATACCGACGTAATAGCCATCGGTTTCAAGACTGAGCCCGGTTCAAACACGTCAGTAACCGCACGGTTACGTCTGCCATCTATTTCACGACCAGGATCATGGGGGTTGTAAGATGGCTGATTAACCATCACCAGGACTTCACCACTCTTGACATCCAGCACGACCACGCTTCCGGAGCGTGCACCATGTTGAAGCACGGTCTCTTTCAGTTCACGGTAGGCGAGATATTGTAGACGCTTATCCAGCGTAAGCTGGAGATCCTGCCCAGGATGCGATTGTCTGACGAGTTGAACTTCTTCGATCGTCTGCCCTTTGCGGTCTTTATGCACACGCTTGCTGCCCGGGCTGCCAGCCAACCAGTTGTCATAGGCAAGTTCAATTCCTTCCTGACCGATATCGTCGATATTAGTGAATCCAATGACGTGAGCAGTAACTTCACCGGCAGGATAAAAGCGACGGTATTCTTTTTGCAGGTAGACACCGGGTATATTCAAGGCCTTGATTGCACCCGCCACGTCCGGGTTCAAACGCCTTTGCAACCAGACAAACTCCTTGCCGGAACGTTGGGTGAGTTTACGTTTGATAGCTTCCGGGTTGGCATCGAGCAAACGCGCCAGCGTTTCAATTTTGTCGGCATACTCAAGTAACTGACCCGGGTGTACCCAAACCGAGTCAACCGGTGTGCTCACTGCCAGTGGCTCCCCATTGCGGTCCGCAATAACGCCCCTGGTCGAGGCAATAGTGACTTCCCGCAAATAGCGGGCCTCTCCTTGACCCTGCAGGAAGTCGGTCTCCATAACCTGTAAATCAATCGCACGTGCTATTAATGCGATCGAGAAAAGCAAAAATATCAGTAACATGGAGTACAGTCGTCTAATTGGAACAATTTGTTGACCGGATGTACTCAAGGCCGCTTAACCAGTATTTGTGTTTTGTCAGGTCGATGCATGCGCAGAACTCCACGTGCTGTCTTTTCAATCTGACTGGCGTCTGCCAACCAGCCCTGCTCTATCTGCAAGCGACTCCATTCGGCCAGGCGCTCATCCTGACGGGATTCCAGTACACCAAGCTGGATGGCAAGAAGACGATTTTGGTGCTGGGTGTAGACCACACCCAGCGCGGTGCCTACATCCACAACAAGGAGAAAAAGCAGTGTCACTATTTGCAAATTCACCCTAGCTCCTACCAACATCTGCCAGGCCGCTGGACTCTGACCCCAACTTCTGTGCAACCCTCATGATTGCACTGCGTGCCCTGGGGTTCGTGGAAATTTCATCCACGGAGGGTCGTTGGGGTTTGCCAATCAACTTCAATTTGGGGGACCAGCTTGGATGCTCTGGAATATTGCGTCGGACCCGGCCTGGTCTTGCGGCTTCTCGGAATGTCCGCTTGACCAGGCGGTCTTCAAGGGAGTGAAAGCTGATAGCTACCAGCCGGCCTCCCGGGCGCAACTGCTCGATGGCTGCCTCCAATCCGGAGGCCAGGTCACCCAGTTCGTTGTTGATAAAAATTCGGATTGCCTGAAAGCATCGCGTTGCCGGATGCTTGTGATCCCATCGACCAATCGTCTGCTCGATAAGCTCCGCCAGCTGAGTGGTCGATTCCAAACATTGCTGTTGCCGGGTCTTCACGATACTCCGGGCGATCCTGCGCGCATGGCGCTCCTCTCCAAACTCCCAAAACACGCGAGATATTTCCCGCTCCGATGCGTCTGCGAGCCACATGGCCGCTGACGTACCCTTGGTTGGGTCCATCCGCATATCCAGCGGGCCATCCTTCAGAAAGGAAAAGCCTCGCTCCGGATCATCCAGTTGTGGTGAAGAAACTCCAAGATCCAACAATATGCCATCCAGGTTTCTCTCTATTTTCCACACCTGCGTAATGCGGTCTAACTCCGCAAAACTTCCCTGGACAATGGAGAATCTCGGCTCATCCGACCATTCTTCCATTCCCGCCGCCACCGCCTGCGGGTCCTTATCCAGGCAAAATAAACATCCCTGCTCGTCCAGCCCGGCCATAATCGCCCGGCTGTGTCCACCTCTGCCGTAGGTTGCGTCGAGGTAGAATCCATCTCCTCGCAGATTGAGTGATGAAACCGCTTCTTCCAGCAAAACAGCTTGATGCTGGTATCTGTTCATCAGTTCCGGCACAACCTCCGGTTTGCACTCAACGCGTCATTAGTTCTCTGCTTACAACACCAGAGAAGCCATTTCTTCTGACGCCTGTTCATCAAGGTTTTTCTCTTCTTCAACACGCTTCTGGTTCAACGTATTTTCATTCCAAATCTCAAAACGGCGTCCCATACCCAGCATGACGACCCGTTTCTCCAGACCGGTCACCTGACGTAGGCTTGCGGGTAACAAAATTCTGCCGTTACCATCTGGCTCTACGGCGTTCGCACTGCCGACCAGACGCCGCTGCAAGCTACGGTGGCTGGCATTAAGGTTAGGAAGTTCCATGACATGATCACGGATCCCCTCCCATGTCCGCTCGGGATAAAGCCACAATGAACCTGCGTCAAATGCACTATAGGTAAGCACCATGCGGTTTTCACACTCCTCCAGGAGGGCAGCCCGGTAACGAACCGGTATTGCAAGACGTCCTTTCGCATCAAGGTTTATTGCTGTTTCACCAAAAAACACTTAATTCCCACTTAATTGTACTTTTTACCACAAATTCCCACATTTATGCACGATAGTAGCTGCAAGGCACAATGTCAAGCGGGGCCACACATCAGGTGGCACTGGAAACACGTTGAATTCATCGGGTTATGCGGATTGAAGCAAGATTATGGGGCTGGCATGCAGCACAATTATGGCGATTCAAAGGCAGTTCCCGACGAGCAAGTTCGTCGGTCCTACGCTGTCATTTTTCTGTAGGACCGATTAACGTGTTCAGCGGGAACCTTAAAGAGGGCCGGTCGGTAACCGGCAAGCAGGCGCGTCGGTCCTGTGAAAACCGTTCGATCAAATGACGCCACCAACCACGGGATGGGTGTGGCTCGTTGAAAAAAGTGGGAGCCGGCCGGTAAGCCGGGTTCTGTCGTGGGCAATCATTCATCTGGGACTGTTGTCACCAACAACCTCAAGCGACCTACCCGAAGACACCGCGGGCCACGATATAGTCTTCCTATTTGGTCTTGCTCCGGGTGGGGTTTACCATGCCACAAACTGTTACCAGTTGCGCGGTGCGCTCTTACCGCACCATTTCACCCTTACCTGCCCACATTATTAATAATGGGGCGGGCGGTATATTTTCTGCTGCACTTTCCGTAGACTCACGCCTCCCAGAGGTTACCTGGCACCCTGCCCTGTGGAGCCCGGACTTTCCTCCCTTTCGTCACAAGGACGAAAACGCGATTGCCTGGCCGACTCCCGATAGCTATTGTCCTCCACCCTTAGACTCAATGCCATTATTTTTCCAGCAGTTCGTAAATTCTTCTGCGCGGTACATTACTCAATTTGGCCGCAATCCGTGCCGCCTGGGAAGCGGGTAGATACTCCAGCAATGCCGTTAACATGTGCTGTGCCTTGGTCAAGTCTTCGTCTTTGCCACGTTTGCAACCGGCTAACACGATGACAAACTCTCCGCGTGTTTGGTTTTTATCCTGCAGCAACTTTTGAAGACTTTCAGCCAAACCACCCCAGAGCACCGTTTCAAATTTTTTTGTCAATTCCCTGCAAACGGCTACCTGACGCTGTGGGCCGAAAACTTCTGTCATGGTGGTTAAGGAGGCGGTTATGCGATGACTGGATTCAAAAAACACCATGGTGCTGGTTTCAGTTGCAAGCATCTGCAGTCGCTTTTCCCTGGCGGGTGTCTTGGCCGGCAAGAATCCTTCGAACACGAAGCGGTCGGGTGGCAGTCCTGCAATAGATAACGCGGCGACAACCGCGCTGGGACCGGGCAGTGAGTGCACCGGCAGTCCTGCTTCACGAGCAGCGCGTACCAGGCGGTAACCCGGGTCAGAAATCAGGGGTGTGCCGGCATCTGAAATCAGGGCGACAGCCTCACCACGCTTTACGCGCCCAAGAATGTCAGCGACCATTTGTTCTTCATTGTGTTCATGCAAAGACTGCATGGGCTTGTTGATGCCGTAGTGGTTCAACAACACTCGAGAGTGACGGGTGTCTTCCGCTGCTACCAGATCAACCTCGGACAGCACCCTGACAGCCCGGTAGGAAATATCCTCCAGATTACCTATGGGTGTGGCTACAACATAGAGACCGGCCTGCGACATAATAGCGCTCCCAGCAATGTTAAAATTAGATAAGCTGATCTAAACTGCTTATAGGTTATCATTCTGCAACAATGATCCACGTAAAAAAAGCCACACGTTCCTGTCTGATCGTCGTCATTTTTTTGACGCTACTCAGCGCCTGCCAAACTCCCATCCCCCGACCCGGAACGGACGACACCATAGATGCAGGTGGAGATGATGTCCAGGCCAAGGATCAAATGGAGCTGTCAGCGCAACAGAGTGAATCTGCGGGGCGCACCTTGGCCAGGGTCGCACGGATGTCGAAGGAATTAGGTCGTTACCAACCAGACAAGGTAATGGAGATGATTCGTTTGCTGGAGTCCCTGCCCTCCAGTCAGTTGCAGATGGTTATTGAGGCGCCACAAACAGACCCCCTGGTTAAGGCATGGCTTGAATTGGCGCTGCTGATTCGTCACTCGGTTGTAAATGTGGGCTCAGGCGCCACGGCAGCGCAACAATGGGCCGACAATCACCGTGGGCATGCGGTCAACCGCGCTGGTTTTTTCGATCTGTCAAGACGTTACGCCACTTTGTTTCCGGTCCCTTCACAGGTGGCCATTCTGTTACCCGAAGAAGGCAGTCTGACAACCGCCGCCAGGGTAATCAGGGATGGCATACTAAGCGCCTATCTGGAGCAGCCCGGCGATTCTGTCATTCGTTTTTATTCCAGTGGACAAACCGATGCTTCAGCCATCAAAGCCTTCCAGAGGGCCCGGGATGACGGTGCAATACAGATTGTCGGCCCCTTGCGTCTTGATGCCACTCGCGCCATAGCAAAACTGAAAGATTCAACGACTCCGGTGCTGCTACTCAATGACCCGCACATGGACACGCAAATCCATGAAGAATCAACAACAGTTGTCAGCCTGGCTCTTTCGCAAACAGAGGAAGCGGCAGCCATTGCCAAAAAAGCGTTGTCGCAAGGGTACACACAAGCCATCGTGATCACCCCGGACAGTGATTGGGGAGAACGCATGGGAGCCGTATTTGAGAACTTTTTTACCAAGGGAGATGGTCACGTTGTGGCCACCGCACAATTCAATCCGTCCGAAAATGATCACAGCGCCATGTTGATGCGCTTGCTGGAGATTGACAAAAGCACACAGCGAAAGGAGTCCCTGCAAAGACGAATCGGCATCCCACTGACCTTCGAGCCCAACCGACGCAGCGATTTTGATTTTATTTTCATGGCTGCGAACCCATCCCAGGGTAGAGAGCTAAAACCTCTGCTACGCTTCCACAACACCGGAAACATCCCCGTCTACGCCCTGGGCAGGGTTTACAGTGGCAAGGTCGACCGTGCTGCCGACCAGGATCTCAATGGCGTCGTGTTCACCACCACCCTCTGGCAATTGCAAAACGCAGGGAACACGGACACACTGCCTGGCAGTGTACGTGACGGGACTCTCGGAGACCTTTACGCGCTGGGTCTGGACGCCTGGCGCATATTGCCATGGCTGCCCCTGATGCAAAAAGATCCCGATTTGCGGTTTCCCGGCAGTGCCGGGTCCTTGCAGGTTAAAGCCAACGGACGTATGCACAGAGAACCCGCCTGGGCCATCTTTTCTGCCGGCCGGCCACGACCCTATCATTGGGAAAACAACTAACAAACAGACTCAACTCCGGGGCACGGTGGGAAAGAGCCGCTGAATCTTTTTTGTGCAAACATGGTCTCAAGTTACTACAACGAAATTTTATCAGTCGCTTTGGTGAAATTGACCTGATCATGGAGGACAAAGAAACCGTTGTTTTCGTCGAAGTCAAGTATCGCAAAAACTCTCAACATGGTACGGGGGCGGAATCTATCACCTATCATAAGCAAAACAGGATCTCACTTACGGCATTGTGGTATCTGGCAAAAAACCCACACCAAGCAACGCGTTGCTGTCGATTTGATGTGATTTCCATTGAGTCTGACAGAACACAGGGTACCGAGTGGATTAAAGATGCCTTTTGTTCAACCATAGACTAACAAAACCCATCGCCAGTAACTCCAAGGAGCAATAGAATGTCCAGCACAATTCGATTAAACCATGGTTTTGGTAAGCTGCCCTGGGTTTCTCTTGGTTCTGTGCTAATTTCGGTTTTCGTCTTGTCTGCCTGCGCTGAACACGCCAGACGAAGTGTCGGCACCGTGATCGATGATCACACACTGGAATACAGCGTTATCGACAAGATTTATTCAGACCCTCACTTTGGCCAGGATGATCACATCAAGGTGGAGGTGAAGCAGGGAGTCGTACTGCTTGTCGGTGAAACGGCCTCAAATGAGAACCGTGAGCTTGCCACCCGACTGGTGGAAGAGTTGAAACTGACAAGACGTGTCGTCAATGACCTTCAGGTTGGCGAACGCGTGAGACTGGGTGGCCAGATTAGCAACGCATGGCTAACCGCCAAGGTCAATACGGTGCTGGTCAAGAAAAACCCGTTGCCGGGCTTTGACGCATCGCGCATTAAAGTTGTGAGTTCGCAACACACGGTTTACCTGATGGGTCTGGTAAGCCACGAGGAAGGAGACAGCGTTGCAGAGATAGTGCGCAACATTCGCAGTGTGAAAAAGGTGGTTAAGATATTTGATTACACGGACTAACGCACACGTTGTCCGAGGGACCGACGAGCTTACTCATCGTGGACTCCGCGGTTCCTTCGGTGGTTTCCGACGAATGAAACTGTCGGTCCCACAGGTTTGGACGGTTGCTGATGACTTACAAGAAACGCTGTGCGGCGTCGAGTAAGATTAACGTGAACCCTGCAGCAACGATGTCATCAAGCATTATGCCGAGTCCGCCACCGACATTTTTATCTATTTGGCAGATGGGCCAAGGTTTGAGGATGTCAAAAAAGCGAAATAATATGAAGCCGGCCAACAACCAATGCCATTGCAGGGGAACAAAGGCCACTGCCAACCAGTAGCCAACCATTTCATCCCAGACAATGGCGGCGTGATCGTGCACACCGAGTTTGCGGCTGAGGTGAGTACAGACCCCAATACCCAGCAAAAACAGTAAGCTGAGAGAAATCCAGAAGCCCATGGCACCCTGGCTTTTCAATACAAAGACAAAGGGAACTGCAACCAAGGTGCCCATTGTACCGGGTGCAAAAGGAGACAATCCGGAGCCAAACCCAAAACCCAGGAATGCGGATGGTGAACTGAATACCAGTTTCGCCAGTTTCGCCAGTTCCGGTGTCACGGATCGCATGCCCGCTGTCCAAAATGCTCAAAGCCAGCACCCCGAGGCTGAAATTCACTGCCGTCTGGTGCCTGGCAGTAGGCACCCTCACCCTCCATAACCGTGCCAATGACACTCAGGTCAAGAGCCAGGTCCCTACTCCAACGGGTCAACAGGGTTTTGTGCCCGGGTGGAAGGGTGAACAACAATTCATAATCATCTCCACCCGCGAGTTGGTAGTTCCACTTTTGCTCATCCTCGAGTCCGGCGAGCACACCGGCTGCTGGTAGTTTTTCAATATTCACCCGCGCTCCGCATCCTGAGGCCTCGATTAAGTGACCGAGATCTGCAATCAGACCGTCCGAGATATCAATACATGCACTTGCATAACCGGTTAGCGCCTGACCCAGGGCTACCCTTGGGTGGGGGTGGTCAAGTAGGTGCTGCTCGCTTACAAATTGTCCTGTCTGCATCAACTCCAGCACCCTGGCGGCACCACCAACGGTGCCGGAAACAACAATCAAGTCACCGGGTTGTGCCCCACTGCGGAGTAATGAGTGCCCAGGTTCAACGAGGCCCATCACGGTCACGGTGATGGACACAGATCCGGCCGAGGTATCACCACCTACCAGTATGACATTGTGATCCTGTGCCAGCGACAGGAAACCGGCTGTAAATGACTGTAGCCATTGCGGTTCAGATCGGGGCAGCACCAGGGCAAGTAGCGCCCAGCGTGGTACGGCACCCATAGCCGCCAGATCACTCAGATTAACGGCCAGGGATTTGTAACCAATATCGTACGGCAATGTGGCTACCGGAAAATGGATGCCAGAACTCAGGGTATCGGTACTGATCACAAGTTGCTTACCGGCGGGAACCTCCAAAACTGCACCATCATCACCAATACCCACCGCAACACCCTGACTGGCCACGGGCAACACGCTATTGGTTTGCTGCTGGATTTGCTGGATCAGCTGAAACTCCTGCATGAATTCAGACCTGATTCAGGGTCGTTTTCACAGCAGCGTCTCGCCATTTCCGGGCCGCCTTATCCAGGACCCCATTGACAAAGCTGTGTCCCTGCTCCGCACCAAACTGTTTGGCCAGATTGACAGCTTCATCAATGACCACTCGATGGGGGACTTCATGGCAATACAGTAATTCATATGTGCCGATGCTCAGTATCACGCGCTCGATCACGTCCAATTGACTCAACGGGCGATCAAGGAATGGTTCAATTTCTTTACTCAGCCCATCCTGGCCGGCACAAATTTCTTTGACCAGGGTAGTGAATAAGTTCGTATCCACATTGCTGAAGTCCTGCTCGTCGTGAAACTGAAGCAAGATATCACCCGCCTCCTGACCAGTAAGCTGCCGTTGGTACAGAGCCTGCAGCGCACGGCGGCGGGCCCGGCGGCGGGACTCGAACCTACTGCTGCTCTTCATTGGTCTCGAGTCGATCGAGTAATGAAATCATCTGCAGGGCGGCAATTGCTGTGTCAAAACCCGTGTTGCCGGCGCCAGAGCCGGCACGTTCCAGCGCCTGGTCAACATCATCAGTAGTTAGCACGCCGAAGATAACCGGTAGACTGTGTCTAAGTGCAAGCTGTGCCAGGCCACGACTGCATTCACCAGCAACGAAGTCAAAATGAGGTGTGGCACCCCGGATCACGGCTCCCAACGCAATAACGGCGTCGTGTCGGCCGCTGGCTGCCATAACATCAGCCACAAGCGGCAATTCAAAGGCCCCCGGCACCCAGACCAGATGGATATCGGATTCCGAAACACCATGACGTTGCAAAGCATCGTATGCCCCGGCAACCAACTGCTGTACGACAAAACGATTAAATTCACTGGCCACGATGGCGATATTACAATCCCGTTGAGGAATCTCCAGTGCCAACTCACTCACCATGACCCGTCTCCCCGCACTCCCCGGCTGCTGCGCTGCTATCGACGTACTCAACCACTTCAAGTCCAAAACCTGCCAGGCCAGTCAAACGCTTGGGCGCGCTTAAAACCTTCATCTTGTGAATACCCATGTCGGCTATGATCTGTGCACCGATGCCGTAAGTGCGCAGCTCACTGGACTTGCGGTTATCACCACTGCTGAGGACACTCGGCTCCGGTTCATTTTGAACCCGCCTGAGCAGACTCTCATCGCTTTCATGCCCACCCAACAACAGCAGCACGCCAACGTCATTGCGAGATATTTCAGCAAGCGCAAGTCTGAGTGGCATGCCAAAATCCTCACGTTTGATACTCAATACATCACTGAGTGGATTATGCACGTGCACCCGCACAAGTACCGGCTCATCAGGATCAATCTCACCCTTGAGCAACACAAGATGGAGTTGGTGGTTGATGCCGTCACGATAAGCCAATAAACGGAAAGGGCCAAACTCTGTATCAACCGCGTGGCTGGACAAACATTCAACAGATTTCTCTGTTTCCATTCTGTAACTGATCAGGTCAGCAATGGTACCAATTTTAAGATCGTGTCTTTTTGCATAGGACTCCAGTTGCGGACGTCTCGCCATACTGCCGTCCTCATTGAGTATTTCCACCAGCACTGCTGCAGGTTCAAGACCGGCCAGCAATGCCAGATCCACGCTGGCCTCGGTATGACCCGCACGTGTCAGTACTCCACCGGGTTGAGACATCAAGGGGAAAACATGCCCCGGCTGTGATAAATCTGCAGGGGTGGCATCCGGACGTGCGGCTGTACGTATGGTATGGGCCCTGTCATAGGCAGATATCCCCGTAGTGATACCTTCTGCCGCTTCAATCGTTACCGTGAAATTGGTCGCGAACCTGGCCTCATTGTTATTGACCATCAGGGGCAGATTCAGCTGTTCGCAGCGTTCGCGGGTAATTGGCATACAGATCAAACCACGACCATGGTGGGCCATGAAGTTGATATCTTCCGGTTTGACCATGGACGCAGCCATTACAAGGTCGCCTTCATTCTCCCTGTCCTCATCATCAATGAGTACGATCATGCGACCAGCACGAATGTCCTCAATAAGTTCCGGGATACTGTTATGTTTCATGCTTGTTTTTCCTTGCGCCTCGAGTATCTAGTGTACTGTCAGCATTGTGCCGGTCATGGTGCATCAGGCGATCCAGGTACCTGACAATCAGATCACACTCCAGATTTACTTTCTGGCCAGGCAACAAGTTACCCAGGGTTGTCACATCAAGTGTATGCGGAATGACACAAATCGAAAAATGGTCACCTTCCACATCATTGACCGTCAGGCTGACACCGTCCAAGCAAACAGAACCTTTCTCTGCAATAAACCGGGTCAGATTGTGCGCGGCTGTAAACCCAAACCGTTCTGAACGGGCGTCAGTTGCGCGCGAAACCAGTACTGCCAATCCATCAACGTGACCAGAAACCAGGTGACCCCCCAGGCGATCAGCCGCGCGCAGTGCCAATTCCAGATTAACGCTGTCACCCGAATTGCACTCACCAAGACTGGTTTTAGCCAGGGTTTCGACCGACAAATCTGCACTGAACCCGGCACTATCAGGCTCCAGCATCGTCAAACAAACACCTGACACACTGATGCTGTCACCAGCTTTACAATCCTGCATCAAAGATGACGGTGCCTCAAATCGTAACCGCAGATCATCCCCGTACGCCACCCGCGATTTCAAGTTTCCGGTTGTTGCTACGATTCCTGTAAACACTTTTCATCCTCATATACCGGCTGCAACCGTAATCGCAGGTCACAACCGATTTGGCGTGTGTCCAGCCATTTTAAATGGACGCGATTCGCCATGTTATCAAGCCGTGGTGCAGCAAAGGGACTTCTCGCATCACCCCCAAGCAGTACCGGTGCCTGGTAGATCAACAATTCATCGACCAAACCCTGTTGCAATAGGGCGCCGCATAAGGTCGCGCCTGCTTCGACCTGCACTTCGTTAATACCGCGGGACGCAAGTTCCCGCAATAGCGCCACCAGATTCACACGTCCATCAGTGGCCGGCAGGACCAGGCATTCTGCCCCTGCATTTTCCAGGGTTTTTACCTTGACTGTGCTTTCCAAGCCCACAATCAACACCTTACCCTCAATACGTAGCAAACGGGCATCCGCAGGCATGCGCCACTGACTGTCAACAATCACGCGCAAGGGCTGTCCTGAATTCCCATCTATGCGTACATTCAGTGACGGGTCGTCTGCCAGCACAGTACCGATTCCCGTTAAAATTACATCAGATCTGGCTCGCCACCGCTGCCCATCAGCTCGTGCAGCTGCCCCACTGATCCACTGACTGACACCGTTTGCCAAAGCGATATGTCCATCCATGCTTTGTGCCAGCTTGACCCGTACCCACGGACGTTGATGCTTCATCCGCATGAGGAATCCACGGTTGAGTTCCCCAGCCTGCGTGGCCAATAACCCCGATTCTACTCTTATGCCAGCCTTGCGAAGCCGCTCCAGTCCAGCACCATTGATCGCCGGATTAGGGTCTTCATGCGCACACACCAAACGAGCAATTTTCGCCTTGATCAATGCATCGACACATGGCGGAGTGCGGCCAGTATGGCTACAGGGTTCCAGTGTCACGTAGACGGTGGCTCCCACGGTTTTGTCACCCGCCTCTCGCAAGGCAATGATTTCAGCGTGCTCTTCGCCCGCACGCTGATGCCAACCACTGCCAATGAGCTCATCGTTTCTTGCAATAACACAACCCACACGTGGGTTGGGGTGGGTTGTATTCAGCCCCAGACGGGCCAAGCGCAAAGCCTTTGCCATGCAGGTGACATCATGCCGGTTGAATTTCATTTCTTACGCCGTTTATCCCTGGCTTGAAGATTCAGCAAAGAAATTTGGCGTTTATCAAGACCACCGGGACTATCACTTTCCAGTCGTTCAATCTCATCACGGAAGGCCTGCACATCCTCAAATCGCCTGTATACAGACGCAAATCGCACATAGGCAACCTGATCCAGGTGCCTTAGCTCACGCATTACCCATTCACCTATCAGGCTACTGGGTATCTCAACCTCCTCAACACTGCGGATCTCACGCAGCAGAGTGCGTATGGCACGCTCAATCTCGCGTGTTTCAACCGGTCTTTTCTCCAGCGCCCTTAGCATTCCGTTGCGCAGCTTGTCTTCGGAAAAAGTCTCGCGCACACCATCGGACTTGATCACACGGGGTGCTTTCAGCTCCGGTGACTCATAGGTGTTGAAACGACTTGTGCATTGCGGACACTCACGCCGTCGCTTGATCAACATACCATCACCTGTCACCCGCGAATCCACCACGCGTGTATCATCGTGATTGCAAAGCGGGCACCACATCAGGACTGATAGACGGGACTTTTGAGACACAAAGCGGTGACCGCTGCGCGTGCCCGGGTCTCGGTTTGTTCCTGACCAATGTTGTCGAGTACATCACATACAACAGCCGCCAACTCTACACAGTCATCCAAACTGAAACCACGTGTGGTCACTGCCGCAGTGCCCATACGCAGACCGCTGGTCACAAACGGTGAGCGTGGTTCTCCAGGCACGGTATTCTTGTTGACGGTGATCGCCGCCCGGCCCAGCGCTTCTTCTGCATCCTTACCCGTAAAGTCACAGCCGATAAGGTCCACGAGAAAGAGATGATTGTCCGTACCACCAGAGACGATCCGGTAACCCCGCTCCATTATGACTGCGGCCATCGCCCGGGCATTGTCCACGACTTGCTGCTGATACTGCTTGAACCCTGGTTCCAATGCTTCTTTGAATGCCACAGCCTTGGCGGCGATCACATGCATCAAGGGACCACCCTGGGTTCCGGGGAAAACCAGGGAATTCAGTTTTTTCTGGATAGCTTCGTCTTTCTGCGCAAGGATAATGCCACCTCTCGGACCCCTCAGGGTCTTGTGTGTGGTCGAGGTAACCACGTGGGCATGAGGTATCGGACTTGGGTAGATGCCAGTGGCGACCAACCCGGCAATATGGGCCATATCCACCAACAGCAATGCACCGACAGAGTCTGCAATCTCACGCATCCTGGCCCAGTCCACAATTCTCGAATATGCGGAAAAACCACCCACCAATAATTGCGGTCTGGTCTCGTGGGAAACGGACTGCATCCGGTCATAATCAATCAAACCGGTATCCTCATTTACACCATAGTGCACGGCATTGAATAATCGGCCCGAAAAATTGACCTTCGCACCGTGCGTAAGATGCCCCCCGTGTGACAAGTCCATGCCAAGCAATGTATCACCCGGTTCCAGTAACGCCAGGTAGGCTGCCGCGTTGGCCTGTGAGCCGGAATGTGGTTGCACATTGGCATAGTGGGCCCCGAACAACCGTTTGACCCTGTCGATCGCCAGGCTCTCAGCGACATCAACATACTCACAACCCCCATAGTAGCGCCGGCCTGGGTAACCCTCCGCATACTTGTTGGTCAGCACGGATCCCTGCGCCTCCAACACCCTGCGGCTGACATAATTTTCCGAGGCAATCAGTTCTACATGATCCTCCTGACGCTGCTCCTCACCGGCGATAGCCGCAGCCAGTTCCGGATCAAATTCCCGAATATTCAAACCATCGTCAAACATGCTTTACCTCGTTGTGGGTTGCACCTGTTCCATGGTGCTACAAGTGCGCGTGATTCTATCATTTTGTGGGGCGGTTAACTCGTAGGACTGACGAGCTTCGCTCGTCGGGAACCTTTCGCCCAGACTGATGTGTCTTTTCAGGCAAGCTTCCCGATGAGCGAAGCTCATCGGTCCTACGGATTCCGTGGGTCTTGCGGGTTCCAATACTGTGGGAATTCAAGATCTTCCTTGCTGGGGTTGAAGGCACGTGGCTTGTAATTGAGCAATGTGCGTGCTTGCTGATCATTGAATACCAGATCGATGTTTTGGCGACGTGCCATCTCACTGTTAACCGCCATACGAGGCTTGATCATTGCCACCAGTTGTAGCAGCGGCAAAAACAATCCCTCAGGCAAACGCAAAATTCTTGCCGGTTTATCCAAAGCGCTGAAAATATGCCCAATCATATCCGCATAACTCAAGGTACTACCACCGGTGAGAAACATGAATTGCGGCAAATGCTCTTCAGTGCACAATGCGGTAACCGCAACGAATGCGAGGTCCTCGGCGTGTACCGGTTGCCTTAATCCGACAGCCCCCCCGTTTACGGGCATAAAACCAAAGCGCCGGATCCAATTGGCTAAACGACTTATGCTGGTGTCCAGTCCACAACCGTAGATCAGCGTGGGTCTGAGGATCACCAACCGTACACCCTTGCTTTCAGCCGTTGACCGCACTTCTGACTCCAGCGCCAGCATGCCCTGAATCTGTCTATTCTCTTCACGGTTGGTTGATTTCTCTTTACTGATGACGCTGCTGCTGCTGAACACGACTGCTGCGCGACAGCTCTTAGCCGTAGCCAGGTAATTCCTGGCGAGTTCCAGGGGACCTGCCGACAAGAAGAATTGACAGTCGTGCGCAAACCCATCTGCAGCAGCGCCAGTCAACCACTCGACCTGCTCCCATTCGGGGTATCCCTGTGGTCTGCCCTGGCGGCTTAGCGCGAGAATGTTAAATCCGGCCGAAATCAACCGGGGTATCGCGAATACACCAATCTGGCTACTGGCGCCACTCAGAAATACCCTTCTTTCTGTGCTGCCCGGACCGGGTAAAATCATCGCCGCATCAACACCAACGGCCACAACACGACAAACCTGATCCAGATAGTGGTATAAACCAACCAACATACCGGAAGGGAAGTGGAATCAGCCTGAAATTTTTTGAAGAACCTGACCAGGCTGCGGTGTTTTTGAAAGTGTACCCAAGCCGGTCGGCTGCGACTGGACAATCCCTGCAGATGTACGCTGCCGGCCTGAGGGACATAAATGCAGTGCCAACCATTTGCAGCCAAACGATACATCAGATCCAGATCTTCACAATGCATGGCGTATTGTTCGTCAAGGAATCCCGCAGCCGTAAACGCCTCACGTCTGATCAGCATACAAGCTCCACCCACGGCCTCACAAATTTGTACTTCATTACCTATTTTGGACACATCAACCTCAACGCCGTGAAAAAAAGATGACCACCTTCCCAGACGCCAAAGACCAGAGGTTGTCATTAATGATTTCCAGGGCGCCGGGAAACGACGCACCGTGGCGCGCTGCATTCGCCCGCCGGCGTCACGCACCGCCGGACCTGCGAGCCCCGCACGGGGGTTGTTTTCGAGTGCTGCCGTCAGGTAACCAATCGCATCCGGTTCAAGCATGCAATCCGGGTTCAAGACCAACAGGAAATCCGCATCTGAACATCGTGCTACGGCGTTCACAGCTGCAGCAAAACCAAGGTTGGTTGTATTAAACACGAATCGAACTAACTCGTGGTCGGCGTACTCATCACACAGTTGTTGCGCACTACCATCGTCCGAAGCGTTGTCAACCACCGTGATCCCGGTCTGTACGGTACTGTTGAACACGGCATCAACACACTGTTTCAGTATTTCACCCGCATTGTAATTAACGATGATCGTCGCAACAGTCACTTTGAGCTGTCCCTGGTGGTAGGCCTTGGAAAGGACCAGCCATTCCCCGCGGACTGCGCCTTGTCTTGAATCATCTGGAAAGCTCTGAACACATCAATACCACCTTGTTGGGCCACTTGCTATCGGAGCAGTTTCCGCCACCAGGATGATCGGCCCGCTTTGGGCGATTCCAGTTGGTGTTGTAGCGCCTTGATTTCCTTTTGTAAGCCGGCGATGATGCCCCCGGCCGCCATGTTGCGCTTGATTTCTCCGTAATAGTGTTTGTAAACGGATTCTTCAGGGTCATCAAACAGCCACAGGTGGCCTTTGCTCTCGGGCAGGTATGCATGATCGGCGGCACACAAGGCAATAAAATACATGGGTGCTTGCGTAATGTGCCGAGTATCACACCCATCGTTAACGGGCGGCTCGGCGCATTCAGCGGAGTTTTGCTGATCAAGCAAGACCTGCTCAAGTGCATCCATGGACCAGATCGCAGAGTGGAACATCAGTTTTTGACCCAGTAAGCGGTGGGCGGGGAAATACTGTTTTAACAACGTTTCCAGCTCATCCTTGTAGAGCTCCTTGAGATGATACTCATTGTTGGTGTCCAGTTGATCTGAATAAGTTGCTTTGTTGGGTGAGGACAAAATCAAACAGCCATCGGGTTTGAGTACCCGCTTGAACTCCGCCAGCAGTTCATCCTGAGCCCGGAGATGCTCCAGCGTTTCAAATGAAACCACGCGGTCAAATTCATTGGCTGCAAAGGGCAAAGCAGTGCAGTCCGCAGCTTGAAATTCAAGTCCGTCCCGGTTTCCATAACGCTGCTCAGCATGGCTAATTGCGTTTGCTGAAATGTCCACCCCTTCAACGGACATTGCCGAGTCCGCTAACAGGGCAGCACCATATCCCTCACCACAAGCTGCATCCAGCACCCGCATATTCTTGCACCAACGGGCGGCCAGCGCGTAACGGTGGTAATGTTCGTACCAGATCTCACGTACGCACTCGGGCGTAAAACGTTCGCCGGTATACTCAAGTGAATCAGACAATTTTTCGAGCCATCATGAAATCCATGCTGATTCTACCCCATTCTCACGCCTGTTCGCTCAAGACAGTCGAGGATTTCTTCGCGTCTGGATTTAAGCGGATCTGCCATGATGAATTCGGAGACCTCGCGCTCGTAGTCCGGATGCTTTTTTAACAAGCGCTGCATGGTCTTCTGATCTGGCTGCAATCCCAATGGCCGGAAGGACGCTCCGCCGTGATGCACAACGTAGGCATCATCACACAATACGTTACGTAATCCGAGAGCCACAGCGCGCCGACTAAAATCATTTTCCTCACCGTAGCCGTGGTTAAAGGTCTCCACATCAAATGTCCCGACCTGCTTAATCGCCCGCAGCGAGATTGCCATGCAAAAGCCAACGGCCGTGGGTATGTCAGGATAGCCGGGGCTGCCACAACCAGCAATCGCCATGGCAATATCACTCGGCTTTTCGGGAGCAGGATTGGATCCACAAAAACGGGGAATAGAAACAATCTCACCATTGTTTGACCAGGGTGTCGCCGTAGCAATGGACCCATCAGAGGCCAGGCAGCGAGCCAGGCATTGCAACCAGCCAGTGCTTACTACAGTGTCAGAATTGAGCAGTACCACGTCCGTGGCGGCCTCACTCATGCCGTGATTGGCCGTGGCCACAAACCCCTGGTTTTGCTCGTGCAGCAACAGTTGGCGGTGGGTCTTTGCTCGCGAAACCCAGGACTGTAGCAACGGACGGACACGAACATCGGTTGACGCGTCATCCAACAGCACCATCGGCGTATCGGGTGGCACCGTGGCTTCAATGGAATCAAGACAGCGCTCGAGGTGCTCAAGAGCATTGAACACGGGAACAATGATCAGTGGTAACGGCACGGCAAAGTTATCCCCAGGTGTGCGACAGTCTGACAAAACCCAACTCCCTGCTCTCCCCGGTTACCTTGAAGGCTACTTCACGGCTGTCAAACAGACGGATGCCTTCAGGATCCATGGAAAATCCACGCAAACTATAGCTTCCGGGCAGGAGATCCATGTTGCCAAAACAAATAGCAAATCGATAGTATTGGCGTTTTATACGTTCGGGAGTCACCTTTTCCTGATCGGAGTCAACCCCGTAGACCGGCGTACCATCCGCCCTGACGACACCAAAAACACCTACGGGTGGTCGGTCATCGGGTGAATAAATCACCAATTCAGCGGAAATATCTGCCCCCATGGCATACTCGGTCGTCAACTCAGTCCCGTCTGATCCATCAGCGGCCGTCAATGCCAACTGCTCAATACGATAAAATGCCCCGTCTTCCCGCCCGTGTGTTCGAACTTCTCTTTCTTCCGCCCGCAGTTTTTCATGCCAGGCCAGGTAAGCCTGGGTTACAGCAAACACATCACCCGATTGGCGTACTTCACCCGCGTGGATCCAGATTGCTTTTTGGCAGAGTTTTTGCACCACGTACATGCTGTGGGATACGAGCAGCAAAGTTCCACCGTCTTGCAAGAATTGCTCGATCCAGCGTATACATTTCTTCTGGAATGACTCATCCCCCACGGATAACACTTCATCGGTGATCAACAAGTCCGGACGACATGCCGTAATAACGGCGAAACCGAGGCGGACTACCATGCCGGATGAGTAGTGTTTGACCGGCTCATAGATATAATCGCCGATGTCTGCAAACGCCAGAATATCACCCAGGCGCTCATCCAGCTCAATATCGCTCAGACCCATCAATGAGGCCTTCATGCGGATGTTGTCCAAGCCACTGAAATCGGATTGAAAACCCGCGCTGAGCTCCAGCATCGCGGCAACCGTACCTCGGGTCTCCACCTGTCCGTGAGTGGGTTGAATCACACCGGTCAGTACCTTGAGCAAGGTCGATTTACCCGCTCCGTTTTCACCAATGATACCCAGTGACTGGCCCCGTACAATATCCAGATTAATGTCGCGCAACACAACAACGCCCTGGCTTGGCTCCCGCCCCACCAGCAAGGATACAAAGGCTTGTAATCGTTCACGCGATTTGTGTACACGTGGATAAATTTTGCTTACCTGCTCCAGGCGGACCAGTGAGTCCATCAGAGAAAATCCTCAAAGTGGCCTGAAAAGCGTCTAAAAAAACGCAGGGAAAACCAAGAGAAAACAGTGATAAAAACCACCGCCACCAGCGTGTGAAAACCCAGGTTTACTTCACCAAACAGCAACAATTCACGCAAACGGCCAACAAACCAGGCCATTGGATTCCAGCGGGAAATTTCCTGTACGGACTGCGGCAGATATGCAGCGCTGTACAAAATGGGCGTTGTAAAAAACCACAGTGTCATGACCGGTGGCAGAATGTGTGCCACATCACGTACAAATACCTGCAGGGCGCTGGTGAATAACGATATTGCACAAGCAAACACCCACATAAGTAGCATTAGCGGAATGACCAGCAAGGCCATCAACCAGTGGATCGGGGTACCGAGCAACTGCAAAACAACCAACACGACCAAATAGCCAACCAGGTTCACCACAAACGTGGCACTTACGGTGGCCAGCGGAATCTGCTCCGTGGCGAAAGCCACTTTACCGATCAGGGCAGCGTTTTCGGTGATTGAGCCGTTGGCTCGCAATACGGCTTCAGAAAATGCCGTCCACGGCCAAAAGGCAACCGCCAGGTAGGGCACAAAACCGATGTCTCCAGCCTCTGGAATCCGTGCTTTAAATATGGTTGAAAACACAAAAGCGTAGACAGCCAGCAGTATCACGGGTTGTAAAATTAGCCAGGCAAAACCAGTCAGGTTCTCGAGGTAATCCAGGCGAATCTGGCGAACCACCAGGTTTTTAAAAAATACCCACTCAAGTTTTCTTCTGGCTGTTTTGATTTTCCCGACCCGACAGATGGTACAGGGTCTATAGTTTACTCCGAATCTACTCCATCGCCAGCCTGTTCGGTGTCAGCAAGCAATCGTGAGATCAGTTCATCCATCGCCGCCTCGCTTACTTCGATCTCATTTGCTATCAGGCCATCGACATAATTCCGTCTAAGCCGCGTTTCATGACGCTCCATTTCAAGGACGATCAATTCCCCTTTTATTTGTTCAAAGCCCTGAACTTTTGGTGCCACTCGATCATCAAGCCGAATGATATGATAGCCAAACTCAGTTTTTACAGGGGCAGATATTTCTTTGTTCTCTAGTGCAAAAGCGACATCCTCGAATGGCCCTACCATATCGCCACGCTTGACCTTTGTAATTTTCCCCTCGTTGGACACGGCGCTGGAATCTTCAGAAAATTCCGTTACTAACGAGTCGAACAACGAGGGATCCTGAGTCACTTGTTGATGGAGATTTATTGCCAACTCGCGGGCCTCCGGTTCACTGCGCTCCTTGTCCGCTATGAGGATATGGCTGACATCAATGGTTTCAGCAGTTAGATACTCATCCGAATTCAACAGGTAGTACTCCTGGGCGAGTTGCTCATAATCAGCATCCGGCTGGGTCTCGACATAATGGTGCAGCCACACCAGGGCTAACTCTCCTTCAGCAGCCAACTGCATGCGACTAGCGGCCATCGTTTGTTTATCAAAGCCTGCAGCACGGGCTTTGGCAGCCAACTGGGCATTCAGCAGCATATTACCGAGGATTTCCCGGAAACGGCCCGGATTGCGCAAGACCTCCTGTCTGAGTTCAGCCGGTATCATTGCCGCCCGGGCCGAGAACATATCCTGGGTGATGACAGCCTCGCCTTGTTTTGCCAACAGTCCTGGTGCTACCGTTGACTCACCCACAGGCTCACTTGCCTGTACATTGGAAATCTGATACTGCAGCATCACAACTGCAATGCAAACTACAAACGGTTTCATTCCATACTCCGGGAAAGGGTCACATCAATTTCATTGATGTATATTTACCTACATACAAAAAGAAACCGGTCTTCCTATTGGAAGACCGGTCTGATTTGCTTATGTATTATAGATTTTCTATAAATTTTACTTGAACCTCAACCTCGCACAGGAGACTTCCGTCCCCCCTGGTGACGGGTGAAGTACAGGTTGATGTTGAAGCATCCGTCCCATTGGTAAATGTAAAATTCGCGTGATAGTCAGTATTTTTCTCCAATTGACAAACGCCTGGCAAACCAGAAGTGGAGTATGAGAGCTGGGAACCAAGCCCCCAAAATTCCCTACATTCAGCCGCGACCCCAAAATCACCCGGCACCCTACTAATGGAACCCAGACGAAGTCCATCAGAACTTGTGGTCGGTATCAACAAAATAGCACCACTACCATGTGCGTTCGCCGTATTGAAACTGACGTAGTTGTAACCGCATTGTCCGACATCCAGACGTGCGATCTTTTCGTTCAATGGCGCAGGAAATACCTCGGGTACACCCGTTGAATTCTTCGTGGCCCACCAGTCACTCCAACCAAATGGAACGGCGGTAAGGGACAGGCTTGTTGATGGAACACAAGTTTGAGTTGTGCCGCCACCACCGCCGCCACCGCCGCCACCGCCACCGCCACCGGCGCCACCCGGGCTGATAACGGTCACGTCAACCGTAGCCGCTACAAAACCATCGGCATTTTGACATCGTAAGGTAAAGGTATGAGTACCGAGCACCGAAAACGCGAGCTCTATTGAACCTGACAGAGACCGAGGCGCTGCCCAGTTACCGCCACCGTCAAGACCCTTGCAGGAGGTTGCATTGGCCGTTGTCCAGCTTAATGTAAACGGGCCGTTCTCGAATACCGTCGAAGCAGAGGTTGTGAAAGACGTAATCGCGAGTTCACCGTCAGCTGGTGGATCTGGGTCTGGGTCTGGATCTGTACCCGGATCAGTAGCGCCGGCAATCGCTATGCTTAGCGATTTCACATCGGGGCTGGTACCCGCATCTCCCTGGCAACTGAGGACAAATGTTGCCGCAATTGGGAAACTGCCTGTTATCGTCTTGGCGCCTGATGGCAGGTCTATTGAACCGCCCGCCCAGCCACCGAAACCACCGGTTGCTTCACATGACACTGCATTCGTTGTGCTCCAAGTCAATGTCGCAATACCGCCCTGGGTTATCTGTGTAGCTGACGTATCAAATGTATTGATCACCGCCGCGTTTCCCGATGGTTGTGGAGCTTCGGAGACCGTTATGCTTAGTGACTTTTCAATAATATCAATAAAGCCTGCCTGGCAGCTCAACAAAAATGTGAAAGTGCCGGTGAATGAACCAGACAAGGATTTGCTACCCGATGGCAGGGTGACTGTACTGCCATCCCAACCGCCAAACCCGCCGGTTGCTGTGCATGAGTCCGCATTTGTTGTCGTCCAAGCCAATGACAAGGACTCGCCTTGGTTAATTTGCGTAGAAGACGCACTGAAGGAAACCGTAAGCTCGCCACCTGAAGGCGGGGGAGTGGTTGACCCATCTTTGGTCACGGTATAACCCGTGGTGCTGATACTTATCAACCCGGTTGAGGGTGAAATTACGATCGAAGTAATATCAGTGGCCGGTATGACCTGATTATCAATAACAATGTCTGCGCTTACGACAGCACTGCCAATTAATGCCATGGCCAGAAACACAGCCCGAAACAAGTTGATCTTGTTCAAAAGTCTAATTCCATTTAGCTCTTGCATATTTCCTTCCTCTTCATGTGCCCACCCGTTATCACCACTACGATGGGCCCAGGTTCCAAGACGTCATCCATTATGTTTAATTATACACCTACGGACCACTGGCACATATACCAGTACTAACTGTTGGTGCTTATTCCACTTACGGCTTATACCAGTTTCGGCACTGTAAAGTGTTAAGAAATCATTAAGGTACAGGAACCCCAAATACAAGAGAGGGCTGATAATCAGCCCTCTCTCATTATAACGCTGTAGTAACTAACTTAAGGTGCAGTAGTAGTACACGCAGTATTGGTGGCACTACACTGACGTGTGTACTTGTGTAGCCAGAGACCACCATAGGTTGCCTTGACACCCGGAGCAGCCGCAGTATTGGTAAACTCCGATACGCGGAAGCCGGTAACCGGGCGACCGGTAAGGCCTCCCAGGAAATTGCTGTCAAAGACCATCCTCATCCAACCCTGATCAAAACTGGCACCAAGACCGAGATTGTCAATAGCGACCCCGCGTGTGGCACCCAGTATGGACGTCGGGGCTGCTGCTGTTGGCGCAGACGTCGCGTTAAACTGGATAACATTCGTCTCCCAGCAAAGCTCGACTTTAGGAGTCGATGTTACAGGTGGCTCCGGAGACACAACCGGACCAAGCGATACGCCTTCTTTTACACGCTCTTCACGATCCCAAAGCGTAATGGTCACGTCGTCACAGGACTTATCAGTCACACCACTCCACAAATTGTCGAATGGCCTCAGCACGGTTGCCGACCCTGACTGGGGTGTATATACGTAGAAGACCTTGGTCGGGAAAGTAACCACCCACTCCGTTTTACCCAGTAAAGCGGTTTGTGTGGTGTACTCATTCATCAGGCTGGCGCGTTGCAGCGTAAAGGACACAGCGTCAACACCACGTGTAAACGGTGTACCTAAGCCAAATGGAACACGTAGTGTGGCAGCTGCCCTCGGGACGCTCCAAAATACTTCTGCATTCGTTTGGCTACCAGAATTCATATTCGGTAAGAGATTACCCGGATTCTGGTGAATCGCTACAGGTACCTGGGCATTATTAAACAAGGTGCGCGTCCAGTCATTGATGGCGATCGCGTCGGAAGAATACAGAGAACCTGCAGCAACATTTACAACACCATACTCACCAAACATACCACCACGAGGGGCCGTAAGGTCCGTGGTTCTGTTTGCGAGCCAGTAGCCAGGTACACCACCAGCTGAGGTTGACCATGCGCCAACTAACTGCGCACATACACCTGAAGCGCCAGTCGCAGGATTAAAACTTACAGGAGGCACACCATTAATGTGGGTTGCGGCCCAGGCTGAGCCACCCGTCTTGGTAGGAAGGCCCGCGGTTGTATTGAGCAGAGCACCCATTTCCAGCATTTCAAAATGGCCTTCAGCGGTACGTGCTAGCGTCTTGGGGCCACCATCAAGTAGGGCAAAAGTCAGGAACGCCTGCTTACCACCAGCAAGACCGCCACCACGATTTCCGAAGCCATAAATATACGGGACTGTACAGCTTCTGTCTTCGACGACAATGGTTGGTGTACCAGCATCATCAAACAGGGCTGCCGCCCAGACGTCAAACGGTGACAAGTACAAGTTAAAATCGAGTACTTCGAGACTGTTCATACTTTCCAGGAAACGAACCTTGACGGCCTTGCCCAGAGAGTGGGTATTAACCACTGACAAAATGGTTGTATTACCACCGTTAACTGTATAGTAGGGATAAATCAACACTTGGCCGAGGCCATCCGGGTTGACGCTGACTGCTTGCGCTGAACCCACAATACCGGCTGTTCCAGCCAGTCCTGCAAGTACTGCTGCGGTTAGATTCTTTCTGTTCATTACAACACTCCTATTGTGTACACAGGGCTTTAATTTTACGTATAACACATGCGCCGTAACCGTCCGTTTGACGACACTAACGCACTGTTTTCATACAATCGCCACGCAATCTTACGACAAAAGTAGCGGCAAGGCAATAAAATAAAACCATTTATCGGCAATACCCCACAAGGCTTCCAGGGCGTCAGCGCGCCGGCACCAAATACCATTGGCCGTTAAGCTGCAGCCACGTTTCCTCAACATTACCCCTACCATGAAAGGTTTCCACACCTGCCAGGGCATGAGAGGCGGTATAACCTATATTAATCTTTACCTTGCAAGATGTTTCTGTGCATTCACTTTCAATATACCGTGCACTCACCCATTTGATGCGTTTTTGCAGGACCGATTGCTCATACTGCTCCGCGGTCACGCTGGAGCGATAACCCGGCGACAGGTATTCGTAGGCCCGCGTAAACTCACCCGCAAATAATGATTCCCACCTCGCTATCGCCCGCTCTTCTATGCTTGGGGCCTTCGGGGCCGTTGTAACACATGCACTCAACAGTAACAGACCGCAGGCTACCAGCGGTATAACTGCCGTCCTGGGTTTGAAGATATTTTCCATTTTATTTGTGTTTCCTTGTGTGAGGGTTGCGACGGATAACACATCGGCCCGATACCATTTTTTAGTCTCGGCTGCCCTGTAAGTTTGGGTGTTTCATTGGCGGTACTTTTTTGAATTCGGTGAGTATGTCGTCGCTGACCGCTTTGAGATCACTTGTATTTTCTATCACCGTGGGCGTAATCATCACAATGGTTTCAGTGCGAAAAGAATTGTCCACGCTACTTCCAAACAGACGGCCTATACCCGGGATACGGTTCAGATACGGAACCCCGGTACGGCCTTTACTTGTCTGTTCTGAAATCAGCCCACCCAGAAATATGGTCTGACCCGACTGTACCGCCACCTGGCTGGTAACCGTCTTATTGCTGATTGGCGGGTTGCCGCTGGTGGAGATATTCGGGTCACGCGCACCGGGTCGACTAACATCCTGGCTGATGTCCATGTATACCAGCCCCCCCGGGTTGATTCTTGGGGTTACCGTAAGCGTCACACCGGTCGAGACATATTGTGCACTGCTGATGACATTATTGGTGCCCGTTGAAATACTGGATGATTCCACCGGAATTTGCGTACCCACGGTAATGGTCGCCGTCGCGTTATTCCTTACCAACAGGGATGGGGCCGCCAGTGAACGCACATCGGTGACACTGTCAAGGGTCGCAATCGTGGCCTGCAAAAACGTCGTACCACCATTGATGGATCTGGAAAGTGTGCTCAGCAGATTAAACCCGGAAGTGCCACCACCCCCGAATTCAATTGTGTCGATGTAGCGATTGAGGGGATTGCCGGCACCCTCAGGTATCAGATCGGGATTATTAGTCAAGAACCAATTGACGCCAAAAGCCAGGTCTTCCGTCAGCTCAACGTCCAGTATCTGTGCCTCGATTAACACTTGCATCGGTTCTTCATCGATTCGCTTGATGGCCGCCAGAATAGACGCGTACTGGGACTGGGTGGACTGAATCAGCAACGAGTTGGTTTCAAGCACCGAGGTTATCTTTATGTCACCATCAGCGGTTGTTAAAATTCCACCTGCGTTAGGATTGGCTTGCGTCCCACGATTGTTGGCCGCTTGGCGGTTGGCATTAAAATCACCAAGCGAGCTTCTTTGCACCGCCTGCAAGCCCGGGGCCAGGGTGCCACGGGAGGTTTCCCGCCGGGGGCCGCTGGATTGACCACCAAACAATTGTGACAGGTAATCCGCCAACACCGTCGCCTCAAGATTTTTGACCCGGTACACATACAATTGCACACCCGAACCTGCTGCACCGCGATCCAGAGTTTCAATCCAGGTGCGGGCTTTTTCAAGGTATTCTTCCTGTGGGGTAATTACCATGATGGAGCCGAGACGCTCCAGGGGCACGAAGCGAAACATACCCACCAGTGGTGAATCACCGCCCTCAAGACTGAATATCGAAGTTAATTCGGTACTGATGGATGCCACATCCACGGTATTCAACGGGTAGATACCCACCGACATTCCCTTGAGCCAGTCCACGTCAAAAATCTCTACGGTTTGCAGGTAATTACGTAACTCTTCCTGGGTACCGGCCAGAAAAAGCATGCTCCTGTTCTGGTCAATCCGCACCATGGCCCCCGGGCGCATGTAAGGATCAAGTATCTTTGCCATCTCGATGGCGGAAATATATGCCAACGGCACGACCCGCACCTCATAACCCATCGCCTGCGCCTCGGCACTCAATACCGGTACCAGGTGCCCCTTAACCGCTTCCGCTACCGGCAGTATGTTGTAACGGTCATTGGTATAAACGATGGCTGCCCCATTCCAGCGTAACAATTGTTCCAATATGGGCATCAGTTGTTCACGGGAGACCGGCTTGGAAGTGGAAAACGTCACCTGCCCACTGACACCCGGGCCGATTACGAATGTTTCCTGCAATACCTCACCGAGGATTGTGTGGATTACCGACTGCAGTGACTCACCCTCGAAGTTCAATACGATGACGCCGTCTGCAGACACTGTACGGTGTTCGCGTTTGGCCGCATCTGTATTGATAAACACACCATCGCCCTGGTAATGCTCTACTTCTTCAACACCGGAACCTGCGGAGTCACTAGCTGTTGAAAATATCGGCTCAGAACTCTCATCACCGATCACTTTTTGCAAACGCTGGTGTGAATCATCCCGAACCGGTATTTCTGTGGCACAACTCATCACCAACAGTAAACTGGCCGCACTGGAAAGCGCCACACGTATGGCGCCGGTGCCCTGCCTTGCCCTATCCATCGTTCTTATCATTAGTGTTATTGCCTCTGTTCATCAATGCACGTATGGCATCTTCATAATTCTGTCGTGGGTTAGCCGGTTCGCCTTCCCCTTCTTCTTCCCGCCGCAGCTCTTCTCTGCGCTCAGCAATACGCTGGCGGATCTGCTCGGCCCTATCGATTGGCTGATTCTTGGGGTCCACCGCGCCCTCTTCTGCCTGGGCCTGGGTCGTGCTCGCTGGTACCACGGGCCGCGGCGGTTGCTTGATTGGCCCGTCATGAACGTCCAGCCTCAGCCCTACCCGTCGGCCACTGAGTGATTTCAGAACCACGTGACGCATTCCAACTTCGCTCAGGTGCCAGCCAAGATACTCACCGGTCAGGGATTGACCATCCAACAGTTGGATACTTTTCTCGCCGGGTTTCAACGGGGTAAGGGAAACGATTTTTTTGCCGGGCACGATGATGATTCCGGTGAGCTTTACAGCCGGCGGGTCTGTTGCCTCTGGGGGAAGATCTGCCACCGGCTCTTCTTCTGCCTCTTCAATTGTAACCGGCAGCCTTGATTCATTGAACACAGGTCTGGCATTGATGACCTGGTAATCACTTAGGGGCCCAAGCACCCGGGCCACCACCCTGGTTTCCCCGTCACTGATTTGTGGTGTTTGAGTACTTGACACCCCCACCGGGACTGGTCGGGTCCAGACCACTGCAATTGACAGGGAAAGCAACACCAACACCCCGCTGGCCGCGAGCAGAACCATACCCAGAAGATTGTCTTCAATCCACTTCATTGCAAGTACCCGGAAACGTTAAAACGGATATCCAGTGTTCCCTGGGTACTGGATCGCCCACGAGAGTTGCGCTGCGTACGCGGCCGGATAATATTCAACTCATCCACCAGAATCAAAGGTGTTCCCGTTTCCATGCTGTACAGAATCTGTAGAAAATCGTCACCATCACAACGCATTCGAACATTTACGGTGACCTTTTCAAAACGCTCTTTAGCGCGCGCCCGCACTGGCTGCCTGCTGACAATCTGGCAGGCATCATCCGCGCGTGAACGTACCATTTGCCCAATCCGACTGGACATGGCAGCAGCGGCTTCATCAAAATCAGCTTCCTGCAAAAACAGGTTGGTGTCTTGCCCAGCACTGCGCAGACCGGCAAGCCTTACCTGCAGGGGCTCACGTTGTGAAGCAACATTCTGAAATCGGTACAACTGCTCACGCAACGCTCCTAACTCCTCCGCGTACTCCCCATGACGCATTACGAACCAGTGAAACACCAACAAATAAACCAGCAGCAAAGCAATGAACAGCAGCAGAATGGCGGTTGTCTTAGCATTGCGCTGATCTGGAATAATTTGCATCAGCCTGCCTCGCTCGAGATGATATTGGCGTTCAAATCAAAGATTTCCTTGCCGCTGCGGCCATCCAACCGGGTCGGACCACGAAAAGACGCCCCTTCGAAAAAACGCGAAGCATTAATGAGTTCGATCAAGCTCTGGGCATTATCAGATTTGCCTTGCATCTGGACCGATCCATCGAGCAGGGAAAGACGATCTAGATAGGTATCTTGCGGCAAGATTCCAGACAATTCAGCCAACATCTCCACTCTTAACCCATTTTGAGATTTTCGCGTTTGTAAAAATCCCGCTGCCTCACTGACATCCTCAATTTGCTTGCGTATCTGCTGCACTGCCAGTGCTTCGTCACGCACCTCGTCGATGGCGGTGTGGGTTGCCTCTATCTGCCGCCCTCGTAACCACAGTGATTGCGTCATGGTCAGCACCAGTAACAACAGAGTCACCGTACCAATCACCCAGTTCACGCGGGCACGTCGATTAATGATACGAAACCGCAACTCCCGCGGCAGCAGGTTAATCCCGAGCGGTCGTTGCTGGTGGGTCACATCCACACCGGTGGGCGCCAGGCCAAGACGATTGAGCAGCTCAACGTGCTCCAACACGGGTTTGCCTGGTGTTACATACAATTCAAGATGCAATGATCCTGCATCACGATCACGGTTCAAAATACGCCAGTTATAAAAAACATCCTCTGCTTTAAATGGTGTGTGCCGGTCCATTTCGTACGCCAGGGCCTGCCTCAGGTTGGCTTCCGCGGCCAATGGCATCGTGACCTCGGTACGTAAAACGCCAACTTCGTCAAGGAGCAAATCGCGACTCACTTCAGTCAGCTCATGTTGCTGCAGCAACTCCCGAACCTGTTGCTGCCGCAAGGGCACATCCTGTCCAACGGAAAACGAACCCAACACCTCCATCACGGTACCGTCGTCGACACTCATTGTCAGTTCACCGTCTTTGATCCCCATCAGCAATCTGCGGCGAGCGTATTGCATACGAGACCTCAACTGCGCCGGCATAGCATTACCCAATTCCAGCCACCACCAACGGAAAAACTGCCCGAGTGGGCCGCTGACCAAGCGGAAACGAATATTCGATATGGTGTTATTGAGTGCGATAGCCATTAGTATTGAAATCCTTCGCGCCAACGCAATACACGGTAGGGAATGCCGTCACTGTTTCCCCCTAGCCGGATGGTGGCTTCCAACTGTTCCCAAACACCATTGGGCATTGTCGCCCTGGCCTGAATACTATACGTGACGCCCCGACCCGGTTCCATTACTAAAACACCGTTAGGTAACTGTGATCCAATTGATTCGCCGACCTCTTGAGATCGCCTCTCCGCCACAAAGTTCACCGCTTCATCGTAGGTAATATCTGGCAATGCCATCAACGCCGCCACTGGTGCGAATGCCGCATTCGGCAGGCTGGTGCGTGAAAACACCGTGATACCGGGTTCAATACGGCGAAACAGTTCATACGACACTCCGATGACCTGCAAAAGCTCTTCGGTCATCAGGAAAAACCGGTTAGCAGGCCCGACTTGCAAACCGGCTGCAGCGTAGGCGTCATCTTCGGCCCCGTTGACTCGTTCCATGTCATCCACGTCACGCCAGTCCACCACGGCGGCGGCCAGTATCTCGGCGTCTCCGTATTCCAACCCATGACCGCTGAACAGGTTTGCCAGTGTCAACTCCTCGGCTACATTGAGGTCCAGCTTGCCACGCTCGTCAAGCGCGCTGACTTCTACATCGATCCCGTCAATCCGAAACTGATACTTCCTGCCGTCAGCAATCATGCGGGTTTCATCTTGCGGGTCGCGTAATGCCAACACCATCAGGTTGACGGCAGCCTCGGCACTGAGACGTGCCTGGGTACCAGACAACAGTGCATTGGCCTCCAACCTGTCCATACGTGCCATCAAGGCAAAGGCACTGGTTGTTATGGTGATTAACAATAGAACCCACAGCACGAGTATCAGGGCGACGCCGCGCTGCCTTCCGTAAACGACGAAGCCCTTCATGAGCTTGGCTGACCATTGCGGTTTATCAGATCCTGAATGGCCTGCTCGTAAGAGCGTCTACCCGTATTACTGGTGGTTGCTTGTTCATCGACACGCACACCGGCCACCAGCTCCGGCCACCGCAGCCGTTCCGATTGAACAAATTCCAGATTCAGACGCACAGCAAGCGGCAGTTTTTCCCGCTGATTCCAACTCGGCACCCAGGTGTTTATGTCACCGTTGATTCCGGCCATCAAAAACTCAAAACTCGCCGTCTCCACACCTTCGACCAATACAATGGGGTCGCGCTCATGCAAATCTTCCTGTTCAAATCCCTGCAATAGCGCGTGGCTGAATTGCAGTACCCGATCATCGCTACCACCCGCCAGTTCCAGCAACTGGACCTGCGGACCACCATCACCCAGGTAGCCCGGCATGGGTGCCACAAATTGTATGTGGGTTTCGTCCCCGTCAAATACGATACGGACCGGGTTAATATCGTCGGCAACAGCATAAGGCAAAGGCAGCAACTGATTCAGTTGCCGGCGTACAAACTGGTGGGCGGTGCGCAGCTCTCCACTTTCAACCAACAGGATTTCACCACGCTGGGCCGACACGCCGGCCGCGTGTAAGCCACCGTAAGCCAGGCCAAATAAAATACTCATCAATACGACCGCCAACAACAACTCGACCAGCGTAAAGCCCGCCGTATTTTCAGGCTTCACCCTCAGTCGCTTGAGTACACGCGCTTTAGTCTGCGTCATGATCGGTCCGCCAGGGTACTTCGAACTGTGCTGAAGTGTATGTCGCGCTGTTTGTGCCCCTGCATCCAGCTGATGTCCAGATCGATACGAAGTAAAAGCGTGCCACTCAATTCAGCCACTTCCAAAATCCTTTCATCACCACCGTCAGACAGATAGGGACTGATGACCAAATTCCACTGGTAGCGTTCAAGTCCCATGCCACTGAACTCACCTTCGGCAAGTGGTAATTCTGTGCCTACCAGATCAACAACAGACTGAGCAAACAGGGCAATTTCCGTGTCATCACTCGCACGGCGTGCCGCACGCATCGAACCTGCCATGATTTCCAGTACGGTAGCAAAACTCAAGGCGAATACAACAAAAGCAAGCATCACCTCAAGCAGGGTAAACCCACCTGCCTGATGGCGGTTGGCTATTGATGAAAGACGTCGCAGGGGTTTCATCCTTCACTTTTCTCCAGCGATGCCGAACCGGTCAACCAGGCGACATTGACACGGTATTCACGATCTTTGACATGTAATTCAATATGGCCACCTGTCGAACCCCCGTCAGGGAAAAACCGAATTCCGGCGACGTCTTCCGAGGTTATCTCCGAGCGCGCGGTGGTAATGGTCAGGTCCACACCCTCAGGTAGAATGACCTGCTTGCGCCCCGGTGCCTGGTAGCTGCGCTCCTCGGTATTCACCAGGAATATTTGCTCGGCTTTGTCAACCATTGCCCGGGTTCTTGTATAACGTAGCGAGGCCACGAGTTTGCGCGATGCGGCCCGCGACTCCACAGCTGAGACACTTCGAGACAAGGAGGTCGCCACCAGTCCCATGACAAGAGCAATAATGACCAATACCACCATCAATTCAACAAGCGTAAAACCCCGCCCTGCGGCCTGCCCATTGTGATGACTGGTATTCAATTTATTTGCCGGGTCAATCCTATTCCCAACTGGTGATGTCGGAGTTCTTCCCTTCACCACCCGGTTGCCCGTCAGCGCCAAGCGACACGATGTCAAAATCACCATGATTACCCGGTACGCGATATTGGTATGGCCGCCCCCAGGGGTCCTTCAACAGGGAGTTTTTAATATAAGGTCCGTTCCAGCCATTGACCGAAGCCGGCTGATTAACCAATTCGTCCAGGGAAGACGGTGTATTGCCGGTATCCAGGTAAAAACTTTCGACCGACATGGAGATACGACTGATCGATGATGAAGCCGCCTTGCTCTTGGCACTTTCCGCCTTGCCGATAATGCCCGGTAAAACGAGACCAGCGATTAGCGCCAGAATTACCAGTACCAACAGCAATTCGACAAGGGTAAATCCCTGCTGTCTGCCACCGAAGATGTTTTCGTAAATATTGCGGTTATTGGTGCTAAATTGCCTGGATTCCATTTTTAAGTCTCCTGCCGATGTAATAATTCTGGATGGCCGACTGGTAAAAGTGTAGTGTCAGCTCTGCTTGTTTAACTGTGACCCTCACCCTATCCAACCAGTTCATTAATGCTCATAATGGCCATCAGAACAGACATTACGATGGTACCGATCATCACGGCCATTAAAAGTGTGATCGCCGGTGTAAATATTGCCAGTAAACGGTCGATAGTAATACGAACTTCTTTGTCGTAAGTATCTGCAACTTTCAACAGCATTGAATCCAACTGGCCGGTTTCCTCACCTACGCTGACCATCTGTAGTGCCAGACGCGGAAAGTGCCCGTTGGTGGCCAGGTTATGCGCCAAACCGCCACCCGTTTTGACCAATTCGGTGGTTTCGACTAATGCCTGGCGTAGCACAGTGTTGGTCATTACGTTACGCGCAATAGATAAGCCGGCCAACAACGGCACACCATTGGTCAGTAAAGTCCCCAGGGTACGGGCGAGACGTGCAATTTCCATTTTGGCAACCAGGTCACCTACCCAACGTAAACGCAGCACACGTGTGTCCCAACGAAATCGTTTGTCTGGCGTGGCCAGCATTCGACGAAACAACACCATCGCCAGCACCACCAGACCAACCAGTCCCCACCAGAAATTTTGCAGAACACTGCCAAAAGCCAGTACGATCTTGGTAATTAAGGGCAGATCTCCACCCAATTCCGCAAAAATTGGCGCGAATTGTGGAATCACATAAACCAACAACAAAACCAACGACCCGCCGGCGAGAACCATCAACATAATGGGATAGATCATGGCAGAAACAACACTGTCTTTGAGGTCCTTGGATCGCTCAAGATAATCTGCCAGCCGATCCAAAGTTTTATCCAGCGAGCCCCCGACTTCTCCGGCCCGTACCATGTTGATAAACAGCCTGCTGAACGAACCGTGTTGGGCATCCAGCGCATCGGAGAGACTGCCACCTTCACGCACGTGATCGCGGATACCGGTCACGGCGCTTTCGACACGTTGATTTTCAGCCAGTTCGAGCAACACCTGCAGAGAGCGATCAAGCGGCAACCCGGCAGCAAGTAAAGTAGCGATTTGCTGGGTAAACTGGAGCACCTCACGGGCACTCATGCCACGTCTTTTGAAACTCAGGGTGTCGATATTGAAGCCACCCTGCCCGGCCACATTAGTCGACAGGGGAATGTTACCCCCGTCCTGGAGCTTGCTGATCACCCAGTCCTCGGACCCGGCTTCCATGGTGCCACGCACGGTCTCCCCAGATGGGGAAACCGCCTTGTATTCAAACAACGGCACTAGTGCCCCCCCAATGTGATAACTGCGAGTTCAGCGAGTTGGGAAGTGGTTGACCGCAAGGCGCGTCTCGCAGGTAATGGCCCGGTCCTTGCCAAGAGGCGCAACGCAACGCCACGGACGACCGGTTCCCAACTCGCCCGCAGGGACGTACCCAGATGCCCCAGTACGGCGTTGCAGCCCTTGAAAAGGACCCGCCATTCTCTGCGCTCTGCGTCTTGTCCTGGAACATCTGGGTACCTCTGAATCCGTAGTTACCACATTGGAGGAGCACTAAGCTTCCTGGGTCACACGAAGGATTTCTTCAATCGTCGTAACCCCTTGTAAACATTTGATCAGACCATCCTGGTACATGGTCCGCATGCCTTCCTTGACCGCCTGATCGTGGATGTCACCTGAGGTTGCCTGCTGCATAACCAGACGGCGAATGGAATCTGACATCGACAAAAGCTCCAAAATGCTGGTCCGACCAAAATAGCCGGAAGGATTGTCTTTACTGGGCACCGCACGATATACGGTATAACTGTCCTGTTGCAGAAAATCTCCAAAACCCATTTCCGCCGCAACTTCCGGCAACAACTGCACTTGTTCCCCGCAGTCTTCGCCCAGGGTGCGTACCAGACGCTGGGCAAGGATGGCATTTACAGTGGACGTTAGCAGATAATCTTCGACCCCCATGTCCATCATGCGGGTAATACCACCGGCGGCGTCATTGGTGTGGATGGTGGAAAGCACCAGGTGCCCGGTGAGTGCAGATTGAATTGCAATACGGGCAGTTTCCAGGTCACGCATTTCCCCAATCATGATGACATCTGGATCCTGTCGCACAATCGCTCTTAGCGCGTGCGCAAAATCCAGCCCAATGGATGATTGAGCCTGGATTTGATTGATGCCTTCGAGTTGATACTCAACCGGATCCTCGACCGTGATGATTTTTCTCTCAGGCGTATTAATCTGGCTAAGCGCGGTATAAAGCGTCGTGGTCTTGCCCGACCCGGTCGGGCCGGTAACCAGAATGATTCCGTGTGGCATTTCAAGATTTTTGACAAAACCCTTTTTCAATTCCTCATCAAAGCCCAGGGCATCAAAATCAAGTACGATGCTCTCACGATCAAGAATACGCATCACCACGCTCTCGCCATGTGATGTCGGAATAGTTGAAACACGCAAATCCAACTCCTTACCCTGCACACGATGCATGATGCGGCCGTCCTGAGGCAGCCGGCGTTCAGCAATATTTAACTTGGCCATAATTTTGACCCGGGAGATGACCGCCGCCGTAGAACTCGCAGGTGGTGCCTCCACTTCCTGCAATACGCCATCGATCCGATAGCGAACCTTGAGCCTGTTTTCAAACGGCTCTACATGTATGTCTGATGCACGCGCCTCTACCGCTCGTTGCATGATCAGGTTAACCAGGCGGATGACCGGGGCCTCGGAAGCCAGGTCACGCAGGTGCTCAACGTCTGCCAGTTCGTCATCTGACCCACCACCCAGTGTGTCAATAATCTGGCCCATGGCACTGCGGCCACCGCCATAGAGCTTCTCAATTCCGTTTTCGATTTCAGAGGCGATACCGACCTGCGGAATGATTGCGCGACCGCTCGCCATGGCCAACGCCTTGAGTGCATATTCATCACGGGGGTTGGCCATGACAACGACCATGTCCTCAGCGGTCACACTGACTGGCAGCAGTAGGTTTTGCTTCAGAAAGCGGGCTGAGAGATTACCAACATCCGGCGCCTTGTCCGGTAAGTCCGCAGTGGTTTTCAACGGCAAATCCAGCAAACTGGACTCTGCCTCAGCAACATCACGCTCAGATACCAACCCCAAACGAACCAGCAAAGTGATCAGATCACCGCCGTTTTTTTCGCGAAATGCCTCAGCACTGTTCAGATCAGACTGCTTCAGGCGACCGCTTTCGAGCAGGTACACACAGACCTGATCTTTAACGGCATCGGGTAACTGTGCTTCGCTATCTGCTTTTTCTAGGTTTGCCTGCACGTTTTGCCCCACTGTATTACTGGAATTATAACCCGAACACAAAGACCATGAATGTAGCTGGTCAGTTCCCTCATGAAGTCTTTCTCTGCCACCCGGCAAACTGCTCGATCAAGCTCCAGTTTGTTAATACCCACAGTACAACCGGCACCAATGGCGGCAGAATCAAGACCCCCAACTGGTAACATAAAGCGATCAATTCATCCGGAATACCGGCCGCGACTATGACCTGGTGAGCATCTCCGCCAAAATTGAATGCCAGTGTCTTCAGACTCTGCCAAACCACCCCCCAGACCTGTACCAGCATGACACACAAATAACCCGCCAATAAAACGACCAACTTCCTCAACCAAGATACACCGGAGGCCATCACCAGCCCAAATAGCAGGGGCAGACCATAGCCGTATGTGAGCGGGTTAACGACGAATCCGAGCGCCTCTGTACTACCGTCCGGGAACCGGAAGGAAATGTGGGTTTGAATCTGGAACAGATAATGATGGTCCGGGTTTGGCACGATATTCCAGAATTCGCTCCCGAGCCACTGAGACAAGATTCCATCGGCCAATATGCGCACCGGCACGCCATGGAACGCGCTCAGATAAAACCACAGCATGAACCCGAAAATCATCCACAAAAAGGCCAGAATCAGCAATTCGCCCAAACGTAGCTCGTTGTTATCTGCTTGTCTGCCCATCACATTAACCTACAGTTCACACGGGTATTTCCGATACCGGTTGTAGAACCGACAAATTCATTTGTCTGGATCCGTTCCCGACCAGCAAGCTGGTCAGTCCTACGACATTTACACCCATTGGCGGGCATTGCAAAACATTCGTTGCCACGGGGAAATTTCCGGCCATTCTTCCGGTGCCCAGGAAAAATTGACGGTGCGCAATGTTCGTTCCGGATGCGGCATCATTATGGTTATCCGACCATCCTCATTACACAGACCGGTCACACCTTCCGGTGAACCGTTTGGGTTGGTTGGGTATTTAACCGCCGCACTGCCGTCAGCATGTACATATTGTAATGCGATCTGTTCCTGCCGCAACGAGTGGGGACCAAATTCTGCCCTTCCCTCACCATGTGCGGTAACCACCGGCAAGTGGCTACCATCCATTCCATTGAAAAACAGGGACGGCGATGCGGTAATCTTCACCAGGCTCAGACGTGCTTCGAACTGACCCGAGCGGTTGACCACAAAATCCGGCCACGCGGCACTACCAGGTATGATTTCCCGCAACGAAGCCAGCATTTGACAGCCATTGCAGACCCCCAGGGCAAAACGATCCTGGCGATGCAAAAAACCTGTGAATTGGTCCCGCAACTCTGGTTGAAACAAAATGGAAGCTGCCCAACCTCGACCGGCACCCAGAACATCACCATAGGAAAAACCACCACAGGCAACCAGACCCTGGAAATTCTCCAGGTCCATACGCTTCTCCAGCAGGTCCGACATATGTACATCAACCGCCTTGAAGCCTGCCGCATCAAAAGCCGCAGCCATCTCCACCTGTCCGTTGACACCTTGTTCGCGCAAAATCGCCACTGCGGGCCGGTTACCGAAAGACGGCTTTGGTGTTGCCGTTTTGGATTGTGGTGTAAAGCTTAGTTGCGACTGCAGGGGTGGTTGCTTCCACTCCAGTGCCTGGGTGAACTCCTCTTCTGCGCAAACCGGGTGATCACGTAGTTTTTGGAGTTCATAGCTGGTTTCACACCAGCTCTGGTGACATTTACGCAAGTCGCACTGCAGACGCACCTGGCCACCCACCTCAAGACTCAATGTGTGACCATCAACAGGTCTACCAATATTCTCCACCAGGGTGTCCAGACCATGGGCGGCGAAAACTGCCATGACGCTTTGCAATTGGTCGGCCGCCACCTGGACTACCGCACCCGGCTCCTCGGCAAACAATCGGGACCGTAATTGGTCATCATCAAAATCTCCATCCAATGACAGCGACAAACCGCAACGTCCGGCAAACGCCATTTCACACAAACTGACGATCAAACCACCATCCGAACGATCGTGGTAAGCGAGCACAAGGCGGTCCGAAATCAGCTGCTGGATTGCGGCAAAATATCCCGCCAGGTCCTGTGCCTGGTCAAGATCTGGGACCTCTGAGCTGAACACACCCCGAACCTGCTCAAGAGCCGACCCACCCATGCGATGCGCGCCACGCCCCAGATCCAGCAAGAGCAGGTGGCTTGCCGCGCCGGGTTTTTTCAACTCGGGTGTTAGTGTCAGTTGGGCATCCGTAACTGGCGCAAAAGCTGAAACTACCAGCGACACCGGCGCCAGCATCAGTCTTGATTGTTGCTCTTCCTGCCAATGGGTTTTGAGTGACAACGAGTCTTTGCCAACGGGAATGGCGATACCCAGAGCTGGACATAGCTCCATACCAACCGCCCTGACCGCCGCGTACAGCGCTGCGTCCTGGCCGACTTCACCTGCCGCTGCCATCCAGTTAGCTGACAACCGCACATCACCCAATTTTGCGATTGGTGCACTTGCAATATTGGTGATCGCTTCAGTTACAGCCATACGGGCGGCAGCCGCGCTATTGACCACTGCCAACGGGGTCCTTTCACCCACGGCCATGGCTTCACCCGAATAAGACTGAAAACCATGCAAGGTAACCGCAGCATCGGCCACCGGCACCTGCCATGGCCCCACCATTTGATCCCGTGCCACCAGTCCGCCAACCGACCGGTCACCAATGGTGATCAGAAAGGATTTGCTGCCTACTGCCGGGAAGCGCAGGACCGCAAACAGGTCTTCTTCAATGCTGTTTTCACGATTCTGTTTGGCAATTGTGCCCATTGCTTCAGACCTTGCATCGCGATGCATTTTGGGTGCATTACCCAGGAGGAGAGCCAGTGGCATATCTACCGGCGGTTCATGCGAGCGGGCATCATTCAGCCGTAATACACGATCAGCGGTCACCGTTCCGAGTACCGCGTACGGGCAGCGTTCACGCTTGCAGAAGGACTCAAATTCCGCCAAACGACACTGTTCCACTGCCAGTACATACCGTTCCTGGGCCTCGTTACACCAGATTTCCATGGGTGACATGGCATCATCCGCGGTTGGGATATCCCGCAACTCCAACACACCTCCACGTTCGCTGTCGTCAAGCAACTCCGGCAACGCATTTGACAAACCACCCGCACCGACATCGTGGATTGAAACGATGGGATTACGACCCCCCAGGGAGCAGCACCGGTCTATAACTTCCTGGCAACGACGCTGCATTTCCGGGTTACCGCGTTGCACCGACGCAAAATCCAGAGCTTCACTACCCTGCCCACTACCTACCGATGATGCGGCCCCACCCCCAAGACCTATTAACATGGCTGGCCCACCCAATACGATGACGCAGGCACCCACGGGCAAGCGAAGCTTTTCTACCTGTCCAGGGCGGATGTTACCCATACCCCCGGCCAACATGATCGGCTTGTGGTAACCCCATAACCGACCACCGATGGTTTGCTCAAAGGTACGAAAATACCCCGCAAGTGCAGGGCGGCCAAATTCGTTGTTGAAGGAAGCTGCACCGACCGGTGCCTCGATCATGATATCCAACGCACTGGCAATACGACCGGGCCGGCCCGAGTTTTCCTCCCAGTCAGCTGACCGGTTTTCCAAATGAAGGTTGGAAACGGAGAAGCCGGTCAGACCGGCTTTGGGTCGCGCACCTCGACCCGTTGCTGCCTCGTCACGGATTTCGCCACCGGAGCCGGTCGCGGCGCCGGGAAAAGGTGAAATGGCAGTGGGGTGGTTGTGGGTCTCTACCTTGATCTGTATACCCGTGTCTTCTTCCTGGTAGCCATAGACACCATCGCTGGAATGGGGAGAGAAACGCCGATTGCGAGACCCTTCGATAACCGCAGAATTGTCGTGGTAAGCGGATAACACGCCAGCCGGGTTTCGCGCATGGGTGTTTTTGATCATTTCGAACAGGCTATGCTCCTGCTCGACACCGTCAAGCGTCCAGCTCGCGTTAAATATCTTGTGGCGACAGTGTTCGGAATTGGCTTGGGCAAACATCATCAACTCCGCGTCGGTTGGATTACGGCCGAGTTGCTCGTAGGCTTCCAGTAGATATTCAATTTCTGCGGAAGACAATGCCAGACCGAGTTCCTGGTTTGATCGCGACAGTGCCTGATGGGCATCCACGGAAAGATCTGCAGTGACCAGTGGACGTGGCGGAGGCTGATCAAAAAGACCCGTTGCCTCCTCAAGAGAGGTCAAAACTGTTTGCGTCATACGGTCGTGAATCAACGACCTGACGAGATCGGTGTTCGCTGTTTCGAATGCCGCTTGGGAAAAACGAAACAGGGTCCCGCGTTCAATTCTGTCGACGGCAGTCAGTCCGCAGCGGTGTGCGATATCAGTGGCTTTGGTGGACCAGGGTGATTGCGTACCCAGTCGCGGAACGACCAATAGCAAGCCTTCGGTGGCAGCGGGGGTAGCGGTGTTTGCTTGCAACAGTGCTTCTAGCCGGCTCGTGTCGTCCGCCACCAATGGCTGTGGGCTGGCGACAAGATAAATAAACTGTGAAGCAAATTGGATTTCCTGCCCACAATTCCTGCACAAACAGTCACTGAGTTTTTGCCGGTTAAATTCGGAAAAGGCGGAACCACCAAACAGGCAAGTAAACCCGGTCAAAGCCTCACTCCCATCGTGTATGCATCAAGCCGACAGTATAGCCTGCATGTGGAGTCAGGATCGACGAATTGTATTGGTCGTTGACGATCCGCGACCGATGGACCGGCCGATCAAATGACTTTCTACTGAAGGAGTGAATCCAGCCGTTGACGCAATTGTTCCGGAGGCATATAGCCTGGAATCAATTTGCCGCTGGAAGTTACCAGGGCCGGGGTCCCGGTGACACCAATCTTGCGGCCCAACTCATATTGTTCGGCCACCGGGTTCGGGCATTTGAGCGGTTCCGGATCCCTGCCGGTCTTGGCCAGAGTCAATGCCTCTTTCTTGTCGTCCGCACACCAGACTGACACATATTTGTCGAATGACGCAGAGCCGATGCCGGCGCGTGGGAATGCAAGGTAGTGAATGGCAATACCCTGCTTATTATAACCCTCGATCTGGTGATGTAACTTACGACAGTAACCACAATCAAGATCGGTAAAGACGAGTATTTCGTGACTGGGATCTTCGGGTGTAAACGAAATCTGTTTGGCCTGGTCCAGATCGGTTAGCAATTCCTGGCGAATGACGGATTTGGCCTGATCGGTCATGTTGGTACGGGTATCAAGTTCCATGATCGAGCCCTGCAAAAGATACTTTCCATCAGCTGACATATAGACGATGTCGGTGTTAATTTGCACCTGCAAAATGCCTGTAACGGGTGTTTCTGACACGGCAATTATTTTGGCGTTGGGTACCAGTGAGCGGATCTTTTCCTCCACCACACTAGAGTCGTCCTCTTGCGCCACAACGGTCTGGCAGGCCGCCAGGAATGAAGCCGCAAGCAGAGCTGCAACCATTCGCGAAATTCGATTCAATGTTCTCTCCACTTGCTTCTCAAAGGAACCTTCCTGGTCCGTTGGGTTTATCTTAACCTAACAGCCCTTCATGGTCTCCTTTTGCCTGTACCTCGGGTGCATTTGACAGGCGCGCAAGGAAAAGTTCAATAGCCCACAAGATCGACCAGGCCATTGGCCCCCCATCCAGGGGTTCCTCGCACAAGGTCTGGTCATTTGTGTAGCATATCAGCCGCGGGGGTGGTGTGTAAGGTGCATGCGTTTGAGACCCTCGCGGGCGATGTGGGTGTATATTTGTGTGCTGGTAAGATCACTGTGTCCCAACAACAGTTGTACCACACGTAAATCTGCGCCGTGATTGAGCAGATGTGTTGCAAACGAATGACGCAAGGTGTGTGGTGACAGTTTTTGTCGAATATCGGAGCGGGCGGCATAACGCTTGAGCATGTACCAAAATGCCTGCCGGGTCATCCCTGCCTTTCTTGAGGTAACGAATAGGCTGTTCGTCTGCATCCCTTTCAGAAGTTCAGGTCTGGCGGAATTCAAATAGGCCTCTATACTGTCATGTGCCTCGCTGCCAATGGGAACGAGCCGTTCCTTCTGACCCTTTCCAATGACCCGCACAACCCCCTGGTTCAGATTTAGGTTGGCAAGCTCCAATCCCACCAGCTCACTCACCCTGAGTCCGGTAGCATACATCAGCTCCAGCATGGCCCGATCACGCAGTCCGAGCGGGGTTGTTGTATCCGGTGCCGCCAGCAGTGTCTCCACCTGCTGCTCCGTCAACACGCTGGGTAGACCGCGACCTGTTTTAGGGCTTTCAATCAAAGCTACCGGATCACTGGCAAGCACACCTTCACGCACCAGCCAACGATAGAACTGACGGTAAGCAGACAGGTAACGTGAAACCGATCGGGGACTTTTTCCTTGTCGCACATCTGTAGCAAGTACGGCTAACAGGTCCTCACGGCGAGCGGAACTGAGTGTCTTGTCACTGCCTTCAAGTTGGCCTTGCAAGTGGACCAAATCATGGCGATAACTTTGCAGACTATTGTCACTGAGGCCACGTTCGGCCCAGAGCTTATCCAGGAAACGCTCAATCAGAAAGTCCTGTTGCATCCCTACGCCGTGTTCTGGTCAATCAATCTTGCAACCCGATTCAATTTTGAGCCAGCTTCCGGTTTCGCTCTTCACGCATGTGGTTCATCCACTGCCCGGCGGCCTTTTTTGATTTTGGATACTTGCCGGCACGGCCCCAGGCTGTACTGGCACTGCTGTAATTCTCCAGGTAGAATTCGCTCATTCCCAATAACAAATAAGCCTCACCGATCTTTTTGTCATCGAAACCACGTTTTTCCAACGCGGCTTTCAAAGCCTCTGCGGCTTCACCCCAGCGCTCCATATCTACAAGGATGTAGGCGCGGCGCAAATCAATTTTCCCTTCGGCGGAGATCTTACCGGCCTGCGCGTAGCCAGCCAATGCATTTTCCATCTCCTCGGCGGCATACCAGGCGTCTGAAACCATCGTCCAGTTTTTTGTGCTGGCCTCCACAATGCCGTCTTCAATCCCTTGCTGCAGCACTTGTGCAGCCTTGAACGGCACATCACGGTTGGAGTACAGATTGGATAAATACATCACGTCGGATTGCTTATCCAGCATATTTCGACGGTAGGCCAGCGCAATAACCGACAAAGCCTCCTGTTCACGTTGCAGCTTGTAGTAAATCTGAGAAAGCTGCACCCAATAGTTTTTCTTTTGCGGCCAGTTTTCGATTATTGTTTCAAGTGTCAGGGCGACTTGTGGGGTTTGCTCCAGTTCAAAATGAGAGGCCAGTTTTAACTGGTACCAGGACTCTTTAGGCGCCTCCGACATGGAGATGGCAGTTTCAATTGATGCAATTACGTCTTTCCAGTCCTTGTTCTGGGCGTGAATGGACGCCTTCAATACCCAGGAGGCCGCGGTGATCTTTTCCGGAAGTACCTTGCACATCCAAAGTTCCAGCCTGTCCAGCGACTCGTCATAACGTTCGTTCATGTAGTACAACTGCGCAATCTGGTACATCAAGGCAAAGTGTGTCGGGTTCGGAAGTACATCGAGCTCAACCGCCTGTTCAAAATACGCAAGGGATGAATCAAAATCCGAGCGGGCCCACTGAACCTGCGCCAATGCCTGGGACAGTACCGCCTTGAGGTAGTCACCACGGGCCCGGTCGTAAATACGTTTGAATTTTTCATGGGCGAGGTCATAGAGTTCTTCATTCACGTCCTCGAAAGCATCATTCACTCTTTTCCATGTCGGCTCGTCCAGTGACCTGGCATTTTTTTCCCGATCCTGACCGCAAGCCGATGCCTGTGCCTGCAAATGCCCCGACAACATGACCATGGCCAAAGCCAGCAATAAACAAGACATGAATTGATTACGCGGGATGCACATAAACTACCCCCTGGACTGCTCCAAATTGAACTCAATGACCTGCGTGGCCGGTCGATCCACGGCCACACCTTCAACAATCCGTGGCTTGAATTTCCATTTCAAGATGGCCCTGATAGCCTCGCGGTTAAAAACCCTCGGGGGCTCGGCGTCAACGACCCGCGGGCTTTTTACCGTTCCTATAGCGGTGATTGTGAAGGAAACTTTTACCCACCCTTCCAGTCCCTTTATGGCAGCATCACGGGGATACAGGGGACTGATCACCACGAGCGGAATAATGTCACCTTCGGCAGTCTTGTCCACTGTCGCAAAATTGCCGATAAACATACCTTCACCGCTGGACATCGGAACATTCAGGTCGGGTAAATCCATTTTAGGCATGTTTTGCATTGTTTGATCCATCTTGGCCACCTTCAATTTTGGCGGTGGCGGTGGATTTTTGGGTGGCGGGGGTTTTTTGGGTATTCGCCGGTTTTTGGTCAATATCTCATCCGGAATATCAACGGGGCCGAAATGAATACCGGCAATTGCCTCCATCTCATCATTATTACCGCTTCCCGACGAAATCAGCTTGAACATGAACAGAAACAAACCAAAGGTTACACCCACGGCTATCAGTGCAGCAATATAACTTCTGAATCTACCCATCCATACAACCTTGTTGGACCACTAAAGCCACTATCCGGGATTTTCAGCGGAAATGGCGACCCCTTGCACACCTGCCATTTTTACCTGATCCATCACCCGCGTCACGGTACCTATTCTGGAGTCCTTGTCGGCAACAATGACCACACTGCCCTTTGGGTTTTCAGCTTTGGCCTGCTCGACCATGGAGCGCACTTCCCGTAATTCGATCAAGCGCTTACTCATCCAGATATCATCATTCGACTTGATCCCAATGAGTATGGTTCCGTTACGTAATGAGACCGCCTGCACCGCCTCGGGTTTGGTGATGGCCGCACCGGTTTCCTTGGTAAACGATGTCGTCACTATGAAGAAAATCAGCATAATGAAAACAATATCCAGCATCGGCGTGATATTTATTTCCGTGTCTTCGGTATGTGCACGTCTTCTGGTCACGCATTAACTCCTCATGTCCGTCAGTACTCTTGCAAGGTGATATTTTTGTGCGTCAGTGTGATTGCAATAAGTCGCTGAGTTTATCAGTTTCAGTGACTGCCTTGTGTTCGAGCCAGGTTCCAAAATAGACACCGGAAAGTGCTGCCACCATACCTGCCATGGTTGGCACGGTCGCCATGGAAACGCCCGCCGCCATGGCCCGTGCATTGCTGGTACCGGCATAAGTCATTACATCGAACACGCTGACCATCCCGGTTACTGTCCCCATCAAACCCAAAAGCGGACATATCGCAATCAATGCCTTGATGAGACCAATATTTTGCTGCAGACCAATGGAGGTCTTGGAAATCATCTCATCTCGAATGCGCTTGGCGTACCAGGATTGGGTATCCGCACGTTCTTCCCAGGTGGCCACGATATCTCGTTTTTCACCCGGGTGAACCCGGTAAAAATACCACAGCCGCTCAAGTATAAAGGTCCACATGAGAAACAACACAAACATGATGCCATAGAGAACGTCACCCCCCAGCTCCAGAAAGTCCCGGATGGACCCTATGGCTTCATAAAACCAGATCATCCCTTATGCTCCGCCAACCTCGCAATAATCCCGGCGGCCTGCTCCTCCAACACCTGGATCAGGGCCTTACTCTTGCCCAGCAGGAATGCATGCAGCAGCGTCAATGGAATCGCTACCACCAATCCCAGCACCGTTGTTACCAACGCCGTGGATATACCGCCAGCCATCATGCGGGGATCCCCGGTACCAAACAGGGTAATCATCTGGAAGGTTGCAATCATACCCACAACAGTGCCCAACAGTCCCAACAATGGCGCGACAACGTACAGGACTTTAATAAAGCTCAGACCAGTTTCAAGCGGCGCGGACTCGCGCAGTATGGCTTCATCCAGCTTTAGCTCAAGTGTTTCAATGTCGGTTTCCGTATTATCTGAATAAACAGACATGACACGACCCAGCGGATTACCCTTGTTGGCAGTTTCGCTCTTGAGCTGATTGCTCATCCTGCCACCGGTAGTGTAGAGCACAAAAGCCTTCCAAAAGCACAACAATAAACCAAGGATACCTACACTGATGATGACGTAGCCGACAGGGCCGCCATCTTCCTTGACCCGCTCGATTGGTGTCTTGCTTTGCACCACCGCACGAAGTATCTGGCCACGTGTGAAGTCAACCGCCATCGCAACAACTTCACCACCAGATGCACCCTGCAGGTCCTGTGCCATGGATTGAAAACGAGCGGCCGGTTGGCGAGCAAGTTCAATCAGGTTTTCCGAACTCTTGGAAGAATCCCAATCAAGGAACCTGCCATCAGACACCGCATTGAACACGCCAACACGAACAACATCCATGGACTCCTTGGCACCATTTGCACGCTCAACCGTCGTGTTGAATTTCACTATCTTGCCGGATTCGGCAATTTCCGTAACCATTCTGGACCAAACCGTGCTCAACTCCTGGACATTTGGCAGTGCCTTACGTTGTGCCAGTTCAGACAAAAACGTCCCCCGGTCCGGAAGCTCCGCGGACACCATGGAGTCATTCAATGCAGCCTGGATATCACCCGATGACTGGCGCACAATGCCAAAAAGTTCACCCAGGTTACCCATGCGCTCCTGCAGTACCGTGGTCAGCTCGGCAAGGTTCCGCTCCAGACGATCGTACTCTGACTTCAAGTCGTCACTGCGTTTTTCTTCACGCCTCAACTCAGCTTTGGCATCGGTCAGTAGCCGGTTTTGGTCGTTGCGGTCGCTTAAAAACTGGGCTTCCCTTTCCTCGTTAATCTGACCTTCAGTGCTCGCGGCCCGCCGCACGATTTCCGCCAGTTCGTCCAGAGTCTGTGCACCGGCCAGGCCAGTTGTCAGCAACGTGGCTACAGCAATAGCAATGCTTGTTACCTTCATTGGTTTGCCCCCGGCCCGGGCACGGGAAGCATTACAAGATTCGGTGCCTTTTCATTCCTGGCGATTGCCAGTCCTTCTTTGACTTCCAGACGGTAACGATCCGGCAGATCTTCATACTGGCGTGTGGTGGGATTGAACCAGCCGGTTTTCAGTTGGTCGCTGGTTTGATATATCAACAAAGTCCGTCCAACACGTAGAAAATCAACGGTTTGGCCAGTCGAGGGTAGCGCCGCTGAATAGGCCTCGGTTGTGCGGCCGTACTCGAGCTCTCCCTGGTAGGCTTCCATGATCCGCCGGTACTTTTCAGAGGCAGTGACGTCAGCCTGGTCCATCATGTCGTGCAGGCGCACCACCCGTGCGCGCCGTTCTTCGAGCCTGAACGGCATGTCGTTTTCAATGATCTTCCCCAAGGTATCGATCATTTCCAGCATCAGGGGTACAACACCGCGATTGGTGGCTTCCAGACCAGTCAGTTGCCGGTTAATTGATACAACCTCCGCACGTTGATCCATGACAACTTTTTCAAGGTTGTCGTTATAAATTCTCAAGCCTTCTGTCTCACGCACAACGGCGCGATATTCCGACAGTAAATCGGAGGTTTGCTGGGCCAGACGGGTTACACGTACCTGCGATTCTGAAGCGGCCTTATTAATACCGGATTCAACAGTAACCGTGGAGCTCAAATCCCGGGCATAGGTACTGGACAGCAAAAGCAGTAGGGTGACGGCCCCTGTTGCCAGACTTGAAAGGTGTCGACTAAGTTTGTTCGGCATTACTTTTTCCAATTGGTTGTGCAAAAAAGGGCTCGAGATAAGTCAGACTATTGTAGTGCCATGTCTCGGCTCATTCCCAAAATTGGGGCGGCTCAGGATAACCGAAGGCACAGGACCGTGCCACAATATGGCCGCGTTTTATGATCTTTTCCCGTACTCGTACGGCCGATATTCCCCTTTTCCCGGGTTACACAGGCCGCCGTAAAACCGCTATTGCGACTATGGTAAGAACAGCTGAAGGCAATACTGCACTGAAAGCCACCGACAGAGAAAAAGCCGTTGCCAGGTTTTGGGCGGCACCGTTGACCAACATGAAGAGCCCCCCGAGCGTCATGCCAACGAATAGTCTGAAACCAATATTTTGTTGCCTTGAAGAAGTAAAAACAAAAGGCATACCAGCCAGGACTAACGCAATAATGGAAATGGGGTAAAAAACCTTCTCCCAGAACGCAGACCTATAAACCCGATCATCAAGACCATTGCGTTGCAGGTACTCTAACTGGCCTCGCAGCGCCCGCATCGACAAATAAGGTGGCCGTGTAACGGCTGACTGAAGCAACTCCGGTTTGACACCGGACACCCACGGTGTACGTTCGTACTCCGTAAGTGATACACCTGAATGATCGATTTCTGTTACCGAAACACCTTCGAGCGCCCACTGTTTCCCATCAAAAAACGCACTCTTGGCCCGGGAAATTTTTTGCAACCCGGAAAATCCGGCCAAGTCGTAAATTTCAACATCCTGAAAACTGATGGATTGTTGTCCCCCTTCAACGGTCAGCAGGGGAAGACGAATATGAACTATGTCACCGCCGTCGCGCATCCATGTCCCGGTCGGCCCACCTATGATTATCATACCTACCAGTTGGCTCAACCGGAACGCACGTGCCTGTTGCTCAGCACCCGGGGCGACCCACTCACCCATCATCATGACGGGGATCGTCAACGTCAGCGCACCGGCCAAACCGGCTGCTGCCAACCTGAGCCGTGACACTCCGGAAGACCGAAACGCAACCAACTCATTAGCGCTTGCAAGCCCGCCAATACCCAACAGTGAGCCCAACAATGCCGATACCGGGAAAATCTGGTAAGCCGACCGGGGGGCTGTTTGCAGTACAAACCAGAATACTTCAGACGTGCCGTAGTTGGCGCTGGTCCCGCGTAACTCATCCATGAGACTAAACATCATCAAAAGCGATGTCAGACTGACCCAAACCAGCAAAATACCCAGGACTGCAGCCCTGGCAACATACTTGTCCGCAGTTCTTATCACGACGGGGCCCTTGTCGAGAACCTTCCCTGTTGTCGAATCCAAACGAAACTGATCAGCAGGAAAACAATGTGTACCCACCATAAGCCAATGGATGCAGGCAGGACACCGTCGGCCACCCAGGACTGGCACAAGTACAGTGCATTACCATAAAGCACGTAAACCATGATACCCAGGACAACCCGACCGCCCCGGCCTTCGCGTGGTGCAGAATGCGCCAGCGGGATGGCTAATAATCCCAACACAATGGCCGTTAAGGCGGGTGACACACGCCATTGTAATTCCGCAACAGACTCATCGCTCCCGTCCTCGATCAGGTCTGCCGACGTTCTGGAATCCGCCCGGTTCTTGCGCTTGAGAAACTCAGGTTCAGGCAAGCGCAAGTCATTGCGGGTAAAATTTAACACACGCAGGTCCAGTTGCCCTGGTGCGACTCCGGTCACCCTGCCATTCTCAAGAATTAGAAAACGTTCACCGGTATTGATGTCCACCCAGTACCGACCTTTTTTCGCCACCCAAACCTGTTCTCTTTGTTGCTGACGCTGCTTTATAAAGATGTTCCGCAGGGTAATGCCGTCATCTTCAATGGCTTCAGTGTAAATAACCAACTCACCTTGTTTGAGCAGGTGAAACTTGCCAGGCTGCAAACCCCACAGCACAGCCGAGCGAAAAGCCTGTTCCATTTGCTGTTCAGCAATACGTGCAGCGGTGGGTGCAATGAACCAGCCCAGCAACAGCAGTAGTGCAGCCAGCGGCAATGTCAGGCTGAGTAACGGTCTGATCAATTGTTTCCAACCGAAGCCGCTTGACCGCATCACCGCCATTTCCTGATCCTGGTAAAGACGGCCCAGGCCCCACATGACAGCAACAAAACCAGCCAACGGCAAAATATTTCCCAGCGTGTCCGGCAAATGCAACAGGGTTAGCATACTCATCAGACCGGCCGGCATTGATCCATCTGCAATATCACCAAGAAGATCGCCCATGTAAGCACCCAGCAACACAACGACAAGAACGATGCTGACAGCCATCGAGGCCCAAAACCATTCACGCAATATGTATTTTTGCAGTATGCTCAAGGTATAAACAATCTCTGAAAATTTCCCGTTTGGATCATTCGTATTTGATTCGTTGTAGAATGCTGGATTCACTGCATTCTAGCAGTGTTAATCCACACACCGGCTTTTTTTAGTGAGCGTATTATTAGAGGCATCTCAAAAATGAAATTTGAACTCAATACCGCTGCTGCGTCACTGGTTGATACTGACTGTCTGGTCATCGGAGTTTTCGAACAGATAGCACTGCAGGGCTCAGCTGCCGAGGTGGATGAAGCCAGTAGTGGTGCGTTGCAGCGACTGCTGGACTCTGGCGACATCGATACCGATTGGAAGCACACCACTTTGCTCCACGGTTTGGATGGCGTAATGGCAAAACGCATACTTGTCGTAGGCTGCGGCAACACCAAGAAGTTCACTCGAGTTCGTTATGATGCAGTTTGCACAAGCGCCGGTGTGTTTTTGCACAATCACGCCACCACCGGCGCTCACCTTCGTTTAAACGAACTTGAGGTTGAAGAAATGAGCGCCCATTGGCGACTCCGCCAGGCTGCCGTGAGTCTGGATCGCGCCAACTACCGATACACCACCACCAAACCTTTGAAAAACGATGACCCGGAACCGCTATTGGGTGCGTCTTTTGGTGCGACGGATGATTTACATCCCGCACTGGATGAGGCAAGCGGCATCGCCAAGGGATACCTGGTATCCAGGGAATTGGGCAACCTGCCGCCAAACATTTGTAACCCTGTCTACCTGGCCGAACAGGCGCTTGAAATTCAGGCCGACTACGAGAATGTCAGTTGCGAAATCCTGGATCAGGATGCAATGAGTAGCCTGAAAATGTTTGCGTTTCTGTCGGTTGGCCGAGGTAGCACCAACCCACCGCGAATGATTGTGCTCAACTACCAGGGCACTGGCAAGGATGTCCGGCCCATAGTGATGGTGGGTAAGGGAATCACCTTCGACACGGGAGGCATATCACTAAAACCCGGTCCAAACATGGAACAAATGAAGTTTGACATGGGTGGTGCAGCCAGCGTGATGGGGGCGTTCGTTACCTGTGCCGAATTGCAATTGCCAATCAACCTGGTGTGCATTGTTGCAGCGGCCGAAAACATGCCGGATGGTGACGCCTTTCGACCAGGTGACGTCATTACGTCAATGTCGGGAAAGACCATCGAAGTTCTCAATACCGATGCAGAAGGGCGACTCGTGTTGTGCGATGCATTGACCTACAGCCGGCGATTTAACCCGACTGCGTTGATTGACGTGGCGACTTTGACCGGCGCTTGCGTGGTTGCCCTTGGGCACCACGCATCCGCCATAATGAGCAAACACGACGATCTGGCGGATGAATTGGTTGAAGCCGGACAGGAAGCTGTCGACAGGGGCTGGCGATTGCCACTTTGGAACGACTACCAGTCGCAGTTGAAATCAACCTTTGCCGATATGAAAAATGTGGGTGGCATGCCGGCGGGTAGTGTCACGGCGGGCTGCTTTCTTTCACGTTTCACAGATACCATGCGCTGGGCCCATATTGACTGTGCGGGCTCTACCTGGAAATGGGGTGGCAAGGAAGGCTCTACCGGCAGACCGGTTGGACTTTTGACCCAATTCCTGATTAACCAGGCCAATAGTACTCCCGCAAGGTAATATCGCCATGTTCAGAGCCAAGCAGATGATCCAAGACAAGGCACAGCGCGCCGACAATGGCTGGTTCTTGTTAAGAGCTGTAACGCCGTATTGGGTCATCTGCTTGGCGCCCTTCGGGCCAGCCGGGAAGTGGTCGTCCATGGCGTTGCACCTGTTGGCAAGGACCAGGCCATTACTCGCGAGGCGCGCCTTGCGGTCAACCACTTCCCAACTCGCTGAACACGGCGATATTACCTTGCAGGAGTACTGACCGAAAATTGTCCAGTGTCACCGCCAACCCTGAGTCTTGTCAGGTTGATTTCTACCTGCTGGATGCCACTTCACCTGGCGCAGACAACTTTGCCTGCCGGCTGGCATTAATGGCTTGGGAGCAGCATCAGAAAATCTATGTCGTGGCGGCCACCGAAACTGCAGTCGGCCAGCTGGACGACTTGCTTTGGCAACAACCGCAGGGACGGTTTCTGCCCCATGCCCGGTCTGGTGACCCTGAGTCTGGCAAAGCTGCTGTGAGTATTGGGCTGCTGTCTGGCTTGAAGCCAACGGATGTAGTGATTAACCTAGGCCCGGACGTAGTTCTGCAGCCAGAAAGATTTAAACGGGTGCTAGAAGTGGTTCCCCATGCTAAAGGGGAACGGGAAGCCTCCAGAGTAAAATACAAAGCGTATCGTGACCTCGGACTCAAGCCCCGCACCCACGAGCCCAATAAATAACAAGACCTACTGCAAGCTGATGAAAAACAGATACGAACCAGCCTCGATTGAAGCGCACTGGTACCCACGTTGGGAGCAAGCCGGATACTTTGCATCCGGCATGCAGGAACAGCCCTACACGATCATGCTACCACCACCCAATGTAACTGGCAGCTTGCACATGGGTCACGCTTTCCAGAATACCATCATGGATGTGCTGACCCGCTTTCATCGCATGCAGGGTGATGCCACCGTTTGGCAACCCGGCATGGACCACGCCGGCATTGCAACCCAAATGGTGGTTGAGCGTCAGTTGGTCCAGGAGGGCACCTCACGTCACGATCTGGGGCGGGAAAAATTTGTCAAGGCGGTGTGGGACTGGAAAGACACCTCGGGTGGCACGATCGCCAAACAGATGCGGCGCCTGGGTGCGTCGGTGGACTGGAAGCACGATCGTTTTACAATGGATGAGGAACTCTCAAAGGCCGTCATCAAGGTTTTTGTTGATCTTTATCACGAAGGACTGATTTATCGCGGCAAGCGCCTGGTGAATTGGGACCCGGTTCTACACACCGCACTGTCTGACCTGGAGGTAATTTCCACAGAGGAAAGCGGTCATCTCTGGCATATACGTTATCCCCGGGTTGATGGCAGTGGTTACGTGGTTGTCGCCACCACCCGACCGGAAACGATGCTGGGCGACACCGCCGTCGCCGTGAACCCCGAAGACCCTCGTTACACCAATCTGGTGGGTCTTGAACTCGAGCTGCCGCTAAGTGGGCGCTTGATACCGGTGATTGCTGACAGCCATGTAGACATAGAGTTTGGCTCTGGTTGTGTAAAAATCACCCCGGCACACGACTTCAATGACTACGAAATGGGTGAGCGCCACAAGTTGCCGGTGATCAATATCCTCAACGCTGATGCCACGATCAATGACAGCGCCCCACCCCCTTATCAGGGGCTGGATCGTTTCGCCGCCCGCCAGCAGATCGTCAAGGATCTCGATGCCGCCGGTTTATTGGAGAAAACCGAGCCGCATCAACTGATGATCCCGCGCGGCGACAGATCGGGTGCCGTGGTCGAGCCCTACCTGACCGACCAGTGGTATGTAAAGATCGCCCCCTTAGCCAAACCGGCCATAGCGGCTGTTGAAAGCGGAAAAATCCGTTTCGTGCCGGAGAATTGGACCAAGACCTATTTTGACTGGATGTACCGAATCGAGGATTGGTGCATTTCACGCCAGTTGTGGTGGGGTCACCGGATCCCAGCCTGGTATGACACCGATGGCAATATTCACGTAGGTGTGGACGAGGCGGACGCCCGTCATCGCAGCGGTCTCAGTGATGATGTTTCGCTAAGCCGTGATGAAGACGTGCTGGACACCTGGTTTTCTTCCGCCTTGTGGCCCTTCAGCACGCTTGGCTGGCCACAGCAAACCCCACGTTTGGAAAAACACTATCCAACCAACGTTTTGGTCACCGGCTTCGACATCATTTTTTTCTGGGTCGCGAGGATGATCATGATGGGTCTGAAATTCATGGACGACGTGCCTTTCCACGAAGTATACATCCATGGTTTGATTCGCGATGCCAGTGGCCAGAAAATGTCCAAGTCCAAGGGCAATGTACTGGACCCCCTGGATTTGATCAACGGCATTGAATTAGAGCCGCTGGTTAAAAAACGCACCACCGGTCTGATGCAACCGCACATGGCTCCGGAAATCGAAAAAGCCACCCGCAGAGACTTTCCGGATGGCATCGGGGCTTTTGGCTGTGATGCATTGCGTTTTACTTTTGCAACACTGGCCACCAATGGACGAGACATACGTTTTGATCTGGGCCGCATAGAAGGCAACCGAAATTTCTGTAATAAACTGTGGAACGCTGCCCGTTACGTGTTGCTCAGCACTGCCGACCACGAAGTTCAGTCTACATCTCCAGCCAGCGCAACCGACCGTTGGATCATGTCCCGCTTGCAGCGGATGATTGCCGAGGTTGGTAAACACATTGATGGCTACCGGCTCGATCTCGCATCTCAGCGACTGTACGAGTTCATCTGGAATGAGTATTGTGACTGGTACCTGGAGCTTTCCAAGCCGGTTTTGCAAACGGGTAGCGTTGAGGAACAAAACGCGACCCGCTACACCCTGTTGCACGTGCTTGAGTGCAGTCTGCGCAGCCTGCACCCCTTCATGCCATTTATTACCGAAGAGATTTGGCAACGACTCAAAGCACCGCTCGCCATAGAAGGCGACAGCATCATGTTGCAGCCCTTTCCTGAGGCCGGGGATACCGATCAACAGGCGGAAGATGACATTGGCTGGTTACAGCAGGTGCTGCAGGGAATCCGCAACATCCGCGCCGAACTCAACGTGGCACCAGGCAAATTACTGGATATCGCATTTCAGGCAGGAACTGCATCCGATCGGCAACACCAGACAGAGTTTGCAGGCTTGCTGCAAAGCCTCGGCAAAATCAGCAGCAGTCAATGGCTGGATGATGATGCCGACACCACCGGATATTCTGTCGCCCTGATCGCGGAACTGAAAGTCCTGGTATCTCTCAAGGGGCTGGTAAATATAGAGGATGAGTTGGCACGACTCGGAAGATTACTGGATCGCGAGTTGGCAAACCTGAAACGCTCTGAAGCCAAGCTGGGCAATAACCGGTTTGTTGAAAATGCACCACCGGAGGTCGTCGAACAGGAACATCAGCGCCTGGCTGCACACCAGGCAAAAGTTGCCGGTCTCAAGACACAATTAGAACAACTCAAAGTGTAGGACCGACGAGCCTGCTCGTCGGGAACCTCAACCTCTTCCCGAGCAACTACGCTGTTCGGTCCCACCTCTGGAAACAAACTTCATGCATGACCCATGAGCTTCACAACTCCATGCGCATGACGACTGCGTCCTCACGTTCCTCACCCGCCCTGTAGTATGCCAGTCTGCGGCCAATCTCGGTAAACCCCTTGTATTCATAGAGAGACCTAGCCACGGGGTTACTGTTTCGCACCTCGAGGAATATCGCCTCATTATCGAGCTTTCTTACGTGCCCAATCGTGTATTCCAGCAGCAAGCTCCCATAGCCCCGGTGCTGCCAGAGCGGGTGTACGCACAAATTCAACAGATGTGCCTCACCGGCTGCCCAGCTAAAAATTGTATATCCCAGGAGGGTTTTTTCTGACTGTAATCCAAAACAGGCATAACCCACACGTAAACAGTCAGAAAGAACTTGCCGCGACCAGGGAAATGGATACGCAACCCGTTCAATACTATGCACGCAATCAAGGTCCCCCTTGCCCAGGCGGCGGATCACAGGGTGCTCAGGTTCCTTTCCTGTGGTCAAGTGACGGTCACTATCCCCGTCTGGCACAAGATACCCCAAAGTAGTCGACGTGCATCAGCCTGGTTGTCCAGGTCCTCCATTGCCGGTAACACCACCAGATTGGCTGAACCCAGGGAGTCCGGTACCGTGTCACCAAAAAACCGTTCAGCCAGCGCGCTGCCAAATATTGCAATCGTGGTAAAAAGATGATCACTGACGGCATCTTCCAAACTTACACTTTCGGCAGTTTCAGCCGGCCATGACCATACCGGAACACTGCCCAGGGAACGAACGATGTCGTTGGCCAGTTTGCTGGCCGAATCCATGTCGACGGCACACACGAGCAATAGGCTACCGCTGCCCGGTCCGAGATTCAGGCCCACAGCATTTCCGGGCTTTGTTGTGTCTCGCAATGACCAGACAGTGATACCCATGGCATCAAGATAAGCCTGACGCCGACTGTCAATCACCTGGCATTTCCCGGTCGGCCTTCGGCTGACCATTTTCGGTGCCATCTGTACTGATAGACCCAGAGTCTGATTGTTGGAGTTTTTGTTTCGTCCCTGCCGGTCGTTGACCGCGTTTCAACCGCCAGGTTCGGCGCCCGACAACTGTGATGACCAGGCCGGAAAGAACGTAAGCACTACCAAAAATAGTACCCATGATTGGCGGATCAAGCGCAATCAACACAATGATAAGCACCGCCAGTAAAACCCACACTGCCGGAACTTTATCTCCGCTTGGACCCACTTTGAAACTGTAATAGCGTAGACGTGAAAACATCAGCACACCAAGTACGACTGTCTCCAAAAAGATCAGCCAACGTACGCTTTCACCTGCGACACCGTTGTCTATAAAAAACCATATCGTAAAAACCAGCGTACCGGCTGCTGCCGGGCTGGCTAATCCCTGAAAATAGCGTTTATCTGCAATGCCTGCCTGGGTATTGAAGCGCGCCAGACGCAATGCGGCACAGGCAACAAACAGAAATGATGCCAGCCAGCCAAGTTTACCGGCCATAGGGCTGATTTCACTCAGGCTGGACAGTGACCAGGTGAAAGCCAGCAATGCGGGTGCAAGACCGAAAGAAATCAGATCTGCAAGGCTGTCGTACTGCTCTCCGAAGTCACTTTGCGTATGGGTCAGACGCGCCACGCGCCCATCCAGCCCGTCCAGCATACCCGCCACAATAATTGCGATTGCAGCGACCTCGTACCTGCCGTTGATCCCTGAAATGATCGAGTAAAAACCGGCAAATAACGCCCCCGAAGTCAACAGGTTGGGTAACAGGAAAACACCACGTTTTCGAATGGATCTATCCGAATTCATCTACACACCAGGTCCAGAATTATCAAGCGGATGATACCACTTAGCTTTGCTGTGATATAAGATCGGGGCACATTTCTTCGGAAAGCGAAGCGAAGATGCGATTAACAAGAATAGTGGCGGTCGCCTTCATTGTGGCTACGGCCCTGACGGCATTTGACAGTGTCGCCAGGGATGAGATCTATCGCTGGGTCGACGAAAAGGGTGTGGTCCATTTTGGAGATCTGCCTCCAGGGCAGGCAGACGCTGAACAAATTGAACACCGCCAGCACCGGCCCGGCGCCGTAAAGAATCCTGATAACCAGCCTCAAGCCAATGAGGAGCAGTTGGTTGCAGAGCCTTCGTATGCCGAAAGTAGACGGCAGGAACGTGCTACAAAGCGCCAACAAGCTGCGCAGAAACGCCGGGCAATTGACGCCCAGTGTGCGCGTCAAAGACGGCTGTTGGCGCGTTTTGAACCCCATCCAAGGGTGATGGTGGAAAACGAGGACGGGACGGTGAGTCGTATCGGCGACAATGAACGTCTGCAAGTTGTGGCTGATACCAAAACCTATATCAGTGAGAACTGCCACAGCTGAAAAAATTAAATGCTTTAAAGTGCAGTCCCGGCCAGATTAATTGACATGTGTGGTTACAGCATTTGTCGGCCTCGGGAGCCCAAAATACCAATTCAACAACAGGAACAGTGCGACACCATGTTGATCAAATCAAGAATACAGGTGCAATATGCAGGCCAGTAAATTCCACCTGTTCACAACCCGGGAAACGCCTGCCGAGGCAGAAATTACCAGCCACCGCCTGATGCTACGCAGCGGTATGATTCGTAAACTCACCTCGGGTATTTATACGTGGACGCCACTGGGTCTGCGAGTCTTGCAAAAAGTGGAATCCATCGTCAGGGATGAAATGGATAAAGCCGGCTACCTGGAAATACTGATGCCAGCGGTCCAGCCCGCCGAGTTGTGGCGGGAAACCGGTCGCTGGGAGAAGTTTGGCGCACAGCTATTGAAGATAGAGGATCGCTCGGGGCGTCATTACTGTTTTGGTCCAACCCATGAAGAGGTCATGACTGATTTCGTGCGTAATGAAATACGTAGCTACAAGCAATTGCCGATCACTTTCTACCAGATTCAAACCAAGTTCCGTGATGAAATTCGGCCACGGTTTGGCGTCATGCGGGCACGCGAGTTCCTGATGAAGGACGCCTATTCATTTCATATAGACGACGCAAGCCTGGATGACACCTATTGGGAAATGCATCGGGTCTATTCGCGTATCTTCACCCGTACCGGATTAAGTTTTCGCTCCGTAGAGGCTGACTCCGGCGCCATCGGCGGAAGCAAGTCGCATGAATTCCACGTGTTGGCCGAGTCCGGTGAAGACCTGATCGCGTTTTCCGACCAGTCAGATTACGCCTCGAATGTGGAAATGGCCGCTGTGGCCAATCTTCGGGGCAACCCGACGGAGGCCACAGAAGAATTACGCACCATTGACACGCCAGATGCTCACACCATCGAGGAACTGGTCAATGCCCACGGCGTCGCTATCGAAAAAACCATCAAAACGCTGATCGTACAAGCGGCACAGGACTGTAAGGAGGATTTCGTAGCATTGCTGATTCGGGGTGACCGCACACTCAATGCCGTGAAGGCCGAACGGCTAGAGCAGGTTGCAAGTCCGTTGCGATTTGCCGATGACGAGGAAATTCGAGCAACCGTTGGCGCAGGTCCCGGCTCACTGGGACCGGTTGGTCTGTCGCTACCCGTCATCGCGGACCAGGAAATTACCTTGATGTCCGATTTTGTCGCTGGCGCGAACACCGATGACAAACATTACCTTGGCATCAACTGGAAACGAGACCTGGCGGTACCGATAACTGCCGACCTTAGAAACGTTATCGAAGGCGACCCCAGCCCGGATGGAAAGGGCACGCTGCACCTCGCACGTGGAATTGAAGTGGGTCACATATTCCAGTTGGGAACGGCCTACTCCGAATCGATGAAAGCTGTCGTGCTTGGTGAAGACGGCAAGTCGCACATTATGCCAATGGGTTGCTACGGCATCGGTGTTTCGCGAATTGTCGCGGCCGCCATTGAACAGAATAATGACGACCGGGGTATATGCTGGCCGGAGCCGATTGCGCCCTTCCAGCTCGCGTTGTTGCCGATGAACGCCAAGAAGTCCCAACGAGTACAGGCAGCCGCACAGGAGCTTTATTCACAGCTCCTTCAAGCCGGGGTTGAGGTTTTCTACGACGACCGTAAATTACGACCGGGTGTCATGTTCAATGACATCGAGTTGATCGGCATTCCACATCGGATCGTCATTGGGGAGCGTGGTCTTGACAACGGTGTTTTGGAGTACCGGAGACGCGAGGACACAGAAAATACTGAAATTCAGCTGGACGGCGCCGTGGATGCGATCCTGGAGAAAATTGGCGCAGGCTAGGGAGTACGTCCCCACTCGTGTAGGAGGGACGACACCGGCGTCCCGATTTGTCCCACTGAACGAATTTATGGCCCCCGGTAGGAGGTACGAGCTCGCTCGTGCCGAATGTGTGAGGTTCCTGACGAGCAAGCTCGTCAGTCCTACAAGGTCCGAGTAAGTCCGTATCCGATGAACGAGTTCATCGATCGTACAGGACGTTAATCATTCGGGTGACGAATTGGGACTCTGAAGCCCACTGCGCACATGAATGTCTGTCTGTGGGAACGGAATCTCGACGCCATGCTCTTTAAACGCCTTGTAGGTGTTTTTCAGTAAATCGTGGCGGATGCGGCCACGTAATTGTGGATGCTCGATCCAGACCAGCAATTCAAAATCAAGCGAACTGTCACCGAAAGCACGCATACGTACTCTGGGTTCAGGATGCCTCGCAACTTCTTCATGATCGAGGCCAACGGACACCAAAATTTCACATACCTCGTCAACATCGCTTCCGTAAGCGACGCCGACCGGCATCCGGATACGTTCCTTTAACCACGGCCCCCCGCTTTCATTGATAATTTTTGCGTTGGCAATGACTGCATTGGGAATGGTCACTTCAACATCATCACGTGTCAGAAGACGCGTCGAACGCATACCGAGACTGGTGACTTCACCGCGTTCACCCGTATCAAGCACAATATAATCACCAATCTTGTAGGGTGCATCGGCAGCAATGAAAATGCCCGAAAACAGATTCGCAAGGGAGTCACGTGCTGCAAAACCGACGGCTATACCAATAACACCGGCCGAAGCCAGCCAGGCCGTTGGCTCTATTCCCCAGATCAGCAAGAACAGATAGGCGCCGGCACCAACGAGCACTATCTTGATACTCATGTCAAACAGGGGGATGGTGCTTTCCTGGACAATTCCAAGACGGTGATGATGAGCGCTGATCATTTCGAGCACGATGCGCGCAGTGCGCAATCCCGCTTTGAGCCAGGAAAATAACAGAATGGTCACCAACGCAGAAAGTGTTGTCTCGCGCAGTGTCGCTGGCAAGTCGTAGGCAGCAACAGACAACATCAGTGCCAGTGTTACCGAGGTCAGCACCAGCGGTCGGGTCAGGTACTCGATCAGGTTATCATCTGCTTTGGTGCTGGTCTTCGCAGCCATCTTCAGGAGGCTGTGCCTGAGCAAGATCTTCAAGGGTCTGCTGAGCGAATAAGCAACCGCAACCAGCAGCAATGTCAACAAACCAGGATAAGGCGCCAGATAATCCCAGGCCGGTTGCAACCAATCCGGGAGGTAATGCGAGATATCCAGATCCGGTTTGGTCTCAGTGACTGTTACGGCTGCTTCAGTTGCCTGCATGTTTCACCTCTGAAAACTATTTTGTGCACTGCCAACTTTAATTGATGCCGCATTCAGCCAGATTCCGGATGCCTACAGCAGACCGCAATTGTTGCATGAATGGCAGGGTGATCTCACGTGCACGTTGTGCGCCTTCCAACAAGCGGGCCTCAATACGGGCGGGTTCCGCGAGCAGCTCTTCGTAACTCGACCTTGCAGCCGCGAGTTCGTCATTGATCAACTCGAAACACTGTTGCTTAACATCACCCCAACCGATACCGCTGGCAAAAGACTGTTTCATGTCCTCGCGTTGTGACGCATCTGCGAAAGCCGAGTAAATGGCAAACAATGCGGAATCCTCCGTCTGCTTGGGCTCACCAGGCTCCAACGAGTTGGTCACTATTTTCATGATGAACTTGCGCAGTTTCTTCTCCGGCAGCCACAGCGGAATGGTGTTGTTGTAACTCTTGGACATTTTGCGTCCATCCCGACCTGGTAACACGGCCACATTGTCGTCCACCACGGCTTCGGGCAGCACAAAATGTTGGCCGAAATGGTGATTAAATCGCTGCGCGATATCACGTGCCATTTCAATATGCTGGATCTGGTCACGACCCACTGGAACCGAATTGGCGTTAAACATCAGGATGTCGGCGGCCATCAGGATCGGGTAGCTGAACAAACCCATGGTCGTAGCAAAATCCGGGTCTTCACCTGCCGTAATATTGTCCTGTACGGTCGCCTTGTAAGCGTGGGCACGGTTCATTAAACCCTTGGCCGTGACGCAAGTCAGCAACCAGGTCAATTCTGAAATTTCTGGGATATCAGACTGACGATAAAACAACGCTTTGTCAGTATCCAGACCCAGTGCCAGCCAGGTTGCTGCGATTTCCAGTGTGGACTGCTGGACCACTTCGGGTTCACGACACTTAATCAATGCATGGTAGTCCGCAAGAAAATAACAGGATTGAACATCACTTTGATGACTCGCCTGAATGCACGGCTTGATGGCACCGACGTAATTACCAAGGTGGGGACTACCGGTGGTAGTGATTCCGGTCAGTACGGTGCGTTTGCTCATGTGCGGCTTACTGTTTTATGGAGTTTCGAAAGGCTATTCTAAGCGCATTGGCCGGTTCATTTAAACAACTCCCTTACCGGTTTGGCGCAAATTAGAGGCTAACCCTCAACCTGTGCCGGTCGGTTATGGACTCAGATGTCACCCGGGCAACGTTTCAGGTCACGGGCAATATCAAGTTCGTCTCCCGAGGCCCTGGCCAATCCTCGTATGCAGGCCAGCATGTCAGGCAGATCTTTGCGCAATGTTCGACGCACCAGCCATCTTGGTGCGGGGAACCTGGATTGAATCCTGATCTCATGAGTAACCAGGATGTCACCAGTGCCTGAAAGTGACTCAAACGTCCACCGTCCTTCCAGGACCTTAAGATCGCCATCGATGAGGTGTACCTCTCCGTGGCCAGTGGACGTTCTGCTGGCTTCAAAACTAAAATCCAGCGTCGGTGTAAACCAGCTGTTACGAAGACGATAATGCTTCCGGGTATAGAACAAACCTGGCTCGAGCACTTCACACTGCTTCAGGCCACGAACATAGATGTACTCATGTTTGCAGTAGCCGATGATGTCCCAAACAGCGTCTGGGTCGGTGTGAAACAAGGCCGTAACCCGCGCTGCGCCACCAGGTTCCCCCCGTGCTACCGTTTGCAAAAGAACCTCACCACGATCTAACCGTACTCGGTCCTCGGTACTCAAAGTTGCCGAAACTGCATCGCTGAGCCCTGGTCTTGCCAACAGAGTCAAAGCAAGCAACCCCCCTGTCACAATCAACTTATTGGCAAGTATATTTACGTCCTTCATATTGGTCCAAGTATAGTGAACGCTGGATAAGGTGACCGACGGTCGTGTATATCGCATGCATTGGTAATTTGTATCAATTGACAGTTTTACATAGCCATAAACTATAATAGGGCAATGAATTTTCGTGCCCTTCAGTATTTCGTGAAACTTGCTGAGCTAAAACATTTCAGCAAGGCTGCCAATGCCTGTTTTGTCAGCCAGCCCACCTTGAGCACACAAATCCGCAAGCTCGAGGATGAACTGGGTGTTTCGCTCGTGGAGCGGGCTCCCCGTCGGGTCATGTTGACACCAGTAGGTGAGGATATAGCGCAACGTGCACGGCACGTTCTTCGCGATATCGAGCACCTCAAGGAAGCGGCACAACGTAGTAAGGATCCAGCCACGGGGACGCTCAGGCTGGCTATTTTCCCCACGCTGGCCCCCTATATTTTGCCCCATGTTATTCCTTCGATCTGCCGGCAGTTCCCGGATTTGCGCTTACAGTTGGCTGAGGAGAAAACTGCGGATATTTTGCAAATGCTCGATCAGGGTCAACTGGATGCCGGGATACTGGCATTACCCGTTGAGGACGAAGGAATGGAAATTGAAATCCTCTTTGAAGAACCCTTTGTCACCGCGCTGCCATCTTCCCACCCACTGTGCGATAAAAAAATGATCAGCGTGGCGGATCTTGAGGGAGAGGAGTTACTGTTACTGGAGGAAGGCCATTGTCTGCGGCAACACGCCCTGGAAGTCTGCAAACTGGCCGGGGCCCATGAGCGGCTGGATTTTCATGCAACCAGCATGGAAACATTGCGCCAAATGGTGGCCGCCAACGCAGGTGTGACCCTGATGCCAGTCTTATCTGTCAGACCGCCCATACCGATAACAGACAACATCGTCCTGCGTTCTTTTGAACCCCCGACACCCAAACGTACAATCGCCCTGGTGTGGCGAAACAGTTCGCCGCTCGGGGTGTTACTGCGCAAGCTCACCGCCAGCCTAAAAGTCAAACCGACTTCGTTGCTGAAGCCCTGATTCTTCGCCAACCCACAGGATCTAGCAAACCACAACCGGGCCACTCACAGGACTTTGCTCTTGAATACCATCATCTTGTCCCGCGTCATTTCATGCATCGAGTACTGAATCCCACCCATTCCAATTCCCGATGAATCCCTGCCACCAAAGGGCATCCAGTCCACGCGAAAAGCCGAGTGGTCGTTGACCATGACCGCGGTGGCATTCAGCAGCCGGACTGATTCCAGAGCAGCCTCAAGCGACTGGGTAAATATCGACGCCTGGAAAGCGTAAGGCAGGGCATTGGCACTGCTTATCGCCTGACTTCGATCCTGGTAAGAATAAACACACACCACAGGTCCAAAGATTTCCAGACGAGAAACCTTGGCGTCCGGTGGCGGATTCAGCAACACGGTAGGTGCATAACAGGTGGCGGAAATCCTGTGGCCTCCACACAGCACTTTGGCACCCTGCTGTTTGGCTTCATCAACCCAGGACTCAACACGATCAACTTCGCGCGGCAAAATCAGTGGCCCAACTTCAGTGTGTTGATCCAGTGGGTCACCTACGACAAGTTTGCAGGCCCTCGCTGCCAGTTGCTCCGCCAGCTTGTCACACACACTCTCATGGGCAAAGACGCGTTGCACCGAAACACAAACCTGACCCGCGTGGTAAAAGCCACCTTTGAGCAAACTCTCAAGCATGTCTTCAAAGTCCGCATCGGCTTCCACGATGACCGGCGCAGCGCCACCATGCTCCAACGCACAGCGGGTACCCGGTGACAACCTGGATCGCAAATACCAGCCCACATTGCCGGAGCCGATGAACGACAAGTAGTTGCAACGTGGATCAGTCACCAGTTTTTCTGCGTTGTCGTTGTCACACAAAAGACCTTGAACCCAGCCTTCCGGTAACCCTGCCTCTGCCAGGACCTCCAGTAGTCTCAAACAGGACAAGGGCGTAGTCAATGCCGGTTTAATGATCACCGGCGTACCCACAGCGATTGCGGGAATCACCTGATGGATTATCAGGTTCAGCGGGTGATTAAAGGCACTGATGGAGCAAACAACCCCAATGGGTTCACGCGTCGTAAACGCCAGTCGATTGATGGATGACTGGGTCTGCCCCATGGGAATTTGCTCACCCTTGATCTGGGAAATGTGCTCTATACCCAGTTTGACGCCATTGATAGCCCGCAGCACTTCAACCCTGGAATCCGTATAAGGCTTACCGCCCTCCGCTGCCGCAAGGACAGTTAGTTCCTCGATCTCACCACGCATGATCTCTGCTGTTTTTTCCAGGATTGCAATCCGCTCAAAGGCCGTTATCCATTGTGAGCGGTCCTCAAAAAGCCCGTGGGCCACTTGCAACGCCCGTTCGACATCAGCAGCATCGTGCAGCGAGACTTCTTTGATCAATGATCCGTCATAGGGTCTGGTAACTGCCAGTGAGTGCATTCAAACCTCCTTCAATGTATTAGCCCGCATATTGCCCCAGTATCCCAGCGCTTATAGAACACAAGCGGACTCTTTGATAAGCACGTTCAATATCGAGTGGTTCAATGAATAATCAACTGGTAAATCGATCACGTGTACGCCGCTGGAAGCCAGGCATTCACTGAGAATGTTTTGAAAACCTGCGGCGCTTTCGGGTCTGTGGCCCTGCGCGCCAAAGCTTTCAGCGTACTGCACAAAATCAGGGTTGCGATAATCAAGCCCAAAGTTTTCAAAACCCATCCCTTCCTGCTTCCACTTGATCATCCCATAGGCGCTGTCGTTAAGGATGATGACGACCAAATCCAGGTTAAGACGTACTGCTGTTTCCAGCTCCTGCGAATTCATCATGAAGCCGCCGTCACCGTTGACTGATACGACCTTTCTTTCCGGCCGCAGTAACTTGGCTGCCAATGCAGACGGAATGCCTGCACCCATGGTCGCCAGGGCGTTATCGAGTAACAAGGTATTGGCCCGGTAACACTTATAATTTCGGGCAAACCAGATTTTGTAGACGCCGTTGTCGAGGGTAACAATATCGTCTTTGGCCAATTGACTTCTTAGAACACTCACCAATCGTTGGGGCAACAGTGGAAAACGGTCATCTGCAAAATACTTGGTAAGATGATTTTCGACCTCGTTTTTAACCCGTGCAAAATAGGAGTAGTTCTTTTTTGTTTCGATCATAATTTTCTTGCGGATTCGATCAATTGATTTGGAAATATCACCCACCACGTTTAACTGTGGAAAATACACATCATCCACCTGGGCAGCAAAGAAATTTACATGGATGACATTCTTCCCACCTTTTTCCATGAAGAAAGGTGGTTTCTCTATGACATCATGACCGACGTTGATGATCAGATCCGCCCGCTCGATGGCGCAATGGAGAAAGTCATTATCTGACAGGGCGGCCGTACCAAGAAATTGTTCGTGCCTTTCGTCAATTACACCTTTGCCCAACTGAGTATTGAAGAAATAGATACCGGTCTTGTCAACAAACTCTCTCAGGGCCCGGCCGGTAACCTTTCTATTGGCCCCTGCACCGACTAACAGCAATGGCATTTTTGCCGCTTCAATCATGGTAACTGCCTGATCGATCGCCATGACATCTGCATCAGGCCGCCGGTGTCCAACGACATCAAACAAACTGGTTTCGGCCGGCTCGGCGGCAATGTCTTCCGGCAGTTCAAGGTAAACCGCACCCGGTCTTTCCTCTATTGCGATACGGAACGCTTCCCTGAGCATCGAGGGAATGTTGTTACCATCAACCACTTGCCTTGAATACTTGGTGATGGGCCGCATCAAGCCGACCACGTCTACAATTTGAAAGCGCCCCTGCTTGCTTGTTCTAATCGGCTTTTGCCCGGCCAGCATTACCATCGGCATGGCACCCAGTTGGGCGTAGGCTGCGGCCGTAACAAAATTAGTGGCACCCGGACCCAGCGTGGACAAACACACACCCGGTTTGCCGGTCAGACGACCATAAGTCGCTGCCATGAATCCAGCTGCCTGCTCGTGCCGGGTCAACACCAATTGAATACTTGACCCCATCAGTGAGTTCAGAAAGTCCAGGTTTTCCTCTCCGGGGATGCCAAAAATGTACTCAACGCCCTCGTTTTCAAGCGCTTCAACCATCAAGTCAGAAGACTTCATCAGATACCCTTTGTTTTCACCTGGTAGACTCCCAGTGACCGGTACAAGCGGAACTTCATTACATCACCTCAGCCGGCCGTGTCGGCGTGAAGATGCAAACGGTGCAACCTGCAGGTTCCCGACGAGGAAGCTCGTCGGTCCTACCGCATCGCACAGTACATATTCTCGGCAATCAGACCCGCTGGTTACAAATTGGCGATCTACAAACCCGCCAGCAAATCGTCATCCCCACCTTCTGGCACACCTTCGAACAAGGGTGTTGACAGGTATCGTTCGCCGGTATCGGGCAACATGGCCAGGGTGACCGAACCTTCCTCAGACTGGTTCGCGACTTTGAGTGCGGCCGCAAACGTGCCCCCCGAAGAAATCCCACAGAATATGCCTTCTTCCTTTGCCAGTGCTTGCGCCGTCTCAATTGCTTCGTCATCGGTCACGGTCAGTACTTCATCATAAACCTGGCGATTCAGAACGCTGGGAATGAAATCGGGGGTCCAGCCCTGGATCTTGTGTGGTGCCCATTCTTTGCCACCCAGTAACGCGGCGCCTTCAGGTTCGGTAACAACGATCCTGACGTCCGGTCGTGCCAGCTTGATGATGTCACCGGCACCCGTGACGGTGCCACCGGTTCCGTAACCGGAAACGAAATTATCCAGTCGCCGACCCACAAAATCGTGAATGATTTCCGGTCCGGTCGTATTGCGGTGGTATTCTGGGTTGGCCAGATTATCGAATTGCTGGGTCAGGAACCAGCCGTGTTTTTTCGCCAGCGCTTCGGCAGCACGTACCATGCCTGTGCCCCGCTCGGCGGCCGGTGTCAACACCAGGCTCGCGCCCAATGCGCGCATCAGCTTACGACGTTCCATGGAGAACGACTCGGCCATCACGGCAACGAAGGGATAACCCTTAACCGCACATACCATCGCCAATGCAATGCCGGTATTACCGGAAGTGGCCTCGACAACCGTCTGACCCGGCTTTAGCAGACCTTTACGCTCAGCATCTTCGATGATGCCGACCGCCAACCTGTCCTTGACCGAGCCCATGGGGTTAAAAGACTCCACCTTGACATACATTTCCCTGCCGGCGGGTGCCAACTGGTTGACTCGTATGACAGGCGTGGTGCCGATGGTTTCCAAAATACTATTATAAATCATGACTATCTCCTGAGGGTCTGTTGACACTTTTCAAATCTCCAGACAGGGACCGAGCGAGTCTTAGATAACATACAAAAGTCGCTGCTGGTTAACTAGTAATATAGGACAATTGGGAGCGCAACGCTCAGTTAAGGCGAAAACACCACGACAATCAGTCGGACGTAGGACCGACGACTTCGTCGTCGGGAACCTGTCCCCCTCCACGCAGAAACTCACGCCAACCCGGTAACCCTTCCCGACGAGCGAGCTCGTCGGTCCTACGGTTTTTGCAGCGAGTGTAGTGCTGCGCCCGTGGCGAGTTTTGGTGCATTCGGTCCCAGCCCGGCGGCCCTTTGTGCGAACATATCCTGCATGAACCAACTGCGTTTGACCACCGCCAATCCCACACGACGCAGTGGTGACAATGCGTCAGCGTTAAACAAGCTGCGTAAGGCGTGCATACCGAGAGCCATGGTTTCTGACTCGGAACGACGCCAGCGGTCATAAGCCCTCAGTTGCCTGGCATCACCAATACCGTCCCCAACGAGACGCCCACGCAACAGCGATTCAGTCAAACCCGCCGCATCTGCCAGTCCGAGATTTACACCCTGGCCTGCCAGCGGATGAACGACGTGTGCTGCATCACCTAATAACACGACTCGATCAGTGGCATAACACTCGCTCAGTCGCATGCTTAGCGGAAATGTGGCCCGCGGCCCACAAGATTCAAGCTTGCCCAACCAACCACTGCTGGCTTCATCCAACTCGGCCATGAACTCCCTGGAATCAAGTGCCAGCAAACGTTCCGCCTCGCTCGATGGCCGCGTCCAGACAATGGACGAACGACCATCTGAAAGGGGCAGAAAAGCCAGCGGCCCCCCTGGCAAGAACCTTTGCCAGGCGACACCGGGATTGGATTTCTGCTTGCCCACAACGCAGACCAAACCATGCTGATTATAGCCCCAGTATCGTTGCCGGATACCCATGACCCTGCGGACACCGGATGCGGCTCCGTCCGCTCCCGCAACCAGCTTTGCTGTGAGTTTTCGGCCACTTTTGAGTGTTACCTGGTTCAAATCCGGCCCTGGGTTAATCCCGTCCAGGGAATCGGGACAATACAGGTCTACCAGGTTCTCCGCTTTGACCACCTGCCACGAACACCACTGCAACAGGTTATTTTCAACGATGGTACCCAATCTTTCCAGGTTAAACACCGGGGCATCAAATAACAGCGGGGCCACCCCCACGCCATCTTCAACCTGCATTCGCCGGTAGGGCCGGCACCGCTGATCACAAATCAGCTTCCATGCGCCGGCTTGCTGTACTATCGCCGCCGAGCCCGGCGAGATGGCTGAAACGCGTAATCCAAAGTCAGACTGCGGATCAAATGGCTGGGGTTCATTTGCTTCCACCAACGCCACTGAAATGCCACCGCGGGAGAGCAGGCTGGCCAGTGTAGTACCGACCATGCCCGCGCCGACAATGGCTACATCATAGTGTTTACCAGTCATGGCAGGCGCAGTCGTTCACCCAGGGCAAGACGAGGAACTTTACCCCGATACCCCATGGCCTTGATGGCCTGGTGTCGTCGTAAAGAGGGGATCATCGCCAGAGCAATCATGCCACTCGTACGCAAGCCTGCGGCCAGCACGGAAGGGTGTGCAAACAGCCTGGTAATGCCGTCTGAAAACGCAATGGTGGCGCGCTGATCCTCTCGACGCCACTGGCTGTACTGCCGCAGCAGTACAGCTGCACCCGGATCACCAACGTCACCATCGGCCAGGACTTCAGCCAGACTTGCAACATCCCGCAACGCGAGATTGAACCCCTGCGCTCCAACCGGGTGGATGGCGTGGGCCGCGTTGCCCAAAACGACCACGCGCTCGCCAGTATCTTGCCTGGCGCGCACCAGTTTCAGAGGATAAGCGGAACGCTTTCCCACTCTGAGAAACTTTCCCAGGTGTGAACCAAAACGGTCCTGTGCCCGGCTGAGAAATTCTTCATCATCCAAGTCAAGAATTTGCCCTGCACCATTGCTCTCCACCGTCCAGACCAAACCACAGCGTGTACCCGTGTGCGGCAATACTGCGAATGGGCCAGTCGACGTCAGACATTCGTAGGCCCGGCCCCGGTGTGCTTTTTCAGGTGTGACATTGCAGATAATGACGGTCTGGTGGTAGTCACGAGTTTGGGTTGGAATCTTTAACTGTTCCCGAATAAGGGAATTGGCACCGTCAGCGGCAATTACCAGGCGGGCTGACAAACTTTCAGTGCCATCTTCAGAAACAAGATTCAGTTTGCTGTGCAGACCGCCCACATCGATACCCTCAACGCTAACCGGACACAATACCTCAATATTTTTTGTCTCCTTCAGCTTCTGGGTCACCACCCCACCAAAGCAGCGTGCTTCAACCACATGGCCAAATTCAGTCAGCCCCATTTCAGCCGAATCCAGTTCTACGTGTACGGGGCGATTCTGCTCTGTGGCCGTTATCTTGCGGATGGCGGTGGCATCGCTGGCCAGATTATCCCACAGCCCAATGCCGGCCAGAATGCGACAGGAGCTGTGGCTGAGCGCCAACGTCCTGTCATCATAGCTGGGTTGAGAGGCCGCCTTAAAAGCAACCGACTCAATCACGCTGATATCGTAGCCAAGCGGCGCCAGTGCGACCGCCAGGCTGGCACCCGCAAGGCCACCGCCTACAATTGCGATGTCACAGACCTTGGTGTGCTGGTTCATAGCGCCATCAAGGCCTCAATATCGTCCGTGGTCTTACAGATATCAGCAGACAGGACCTCCGCTGTATCTTTGGTTACAGCAACATCGTCTTCCACACGAATACCCAGGCCACGCCAGACTTCATCAACAGCTGTGGCAGATTCCGGAATATAAATCCCGGGTTCTACTGTCAGCACCATCCCGACCTCCAGGACCCGCGAGTGACCGTCAATTTCGTACTCACCTACATCGTGAACGTCCAATCCCAGCCAGTGGCCCGTATTGTGTACGTAGTAATCCTTGAAATGTTCTTCTTCCAGTGCTTCCTCGAGACTGCCCTTGAGAATACCCAGTTCAATCATCCCCTCGGTGGCAACGCGTACCGCCGTTTCATGGACCTGCTCCCAGGGGTTACCACAACGGACTTCGTCGATCGCCTCAAGCTGCGACGCCAGGACAAGCTGGTAGAGGTCCCTCTGTGCACCCGTGAATTTGCCATTGACCGGAAATGTCCGCGTAATGTCCGAAGCATAACCGTCATATTCAGCACCGGCATCAATCAGCAACAAATCACCATCATTGAGCAAATCCCGGTTAGTGATGTAATGCAGCACACAGGCATTGGCACCCCCACCAACAATAGGAATATAAGCCGCTTCACATTGATGGCGGGTAAATGTGTGCAGCAACTCTGCGTGAACATCTGCCTCATTCAGGCCGGGTTTGCAAATCTGCATGGCGCTTTGATGCGCTGATGCTGCAACGCGTGCGGACTTTTTCATGGCGGTAATTTCAGTTCGACTCTTGAACAACCGCATTTCGTGGAGATTGTGATTGAGTGCAACAATTTCGTCGGGTGCGAGAAATTTTTTCCGTGTCTCACTGCGAAAATCATTCATCCAACCGATCAGGAGTTGGTCAAAGTCCGGATCCTTGCCGAGATCGTAATAGATCCTTTCCCGTCCATGCAGTAATTCTGGCAGACGCTGTTTCATTTCACTGATGGGAAAAGCTTCGTCTGCACCCACGTGTTCCAAGGCACCAGCCGTACCGGCCATCAGCCCATCCCACATCTCACGTTGCGGGTCCCGCTCACGACAAAAAATAATGACGTGGCCACTTTTTTCTTGCGGCAGCATCACCAACATTGCATCCGGCTCATTAAACCCACTCAGGTACATAAAGTCACTGTCTTGACGATAGGGATAGCGCGAATCATTGTTACGGATCTTTTCGGCAGCACTGCGCACGATAATGACCGAGTCATCACCCGCCATTTCCATCAGGTGATCACGGCGTTTTGCAAATTCTTTCGGTTTAATCATGAGCTTGGGTACCCGTTGCTTTTGCGATCACGAAGATCTTCACGTATCGTCAAAATTACGACACGAATGTATTCAACAATTTCTACAAACGCGCCTTCGTCTTCTTCACTCTCTGTAGTATCCGTTACTTCTGCTCTGGCAATCTGCTGCAGATCAGCTAGTGCTTCACGGGAAGCATCGGACATGGCCACCAGATTGTCATCTCCACCACTACCAATACCAGCAAGAAAGCCACTGCACCACTGCCCAAGCGCCAGCGTCCGCTCCTCCAGTATCTCGTCATCACCAGGTAACCACAAAGACAGGCTAAACTCTTCGTCTGCTAATTGCCGCCTGCTTGAATTCAGCAATTTCTCCAGTGCGGTAACCAGACCTGCGGCCGGCTCACTCACCAACTCAAGCAGTGCCAGCAAATCGATAAAAGCACTCACGTTGCTATCCGGAATGCGACAAAGCAAACCGCAGGCCACACCATGGCACTCTGCCAACTCAGGTGCTTCAAGTGTACCCTTGGCCACGGCCAGCGTACTTGCAAAATCAGGTAGATCGGTCATCCCAATAGGTCATCCTGTACAGTTAACAAACTGAGTGTAACCCGCCCCGCCTTGAGTGCATATGCCACAAGATTTATTGTATTGTTGATTGACCCTTCATGACGGTCAAATTATAGTGTTGGCATGGAATCCTTAGAACAGACTGATAAAGATTTACAACGGCTGGAAAAGCAACTGAGATCGTTGCTGGATCAAATTCAGAAACTTCGTGAAGAAAATCACTCATTGCACGTCCGTCAGGACGCACTGATGGCAGAGCGCGCCTCGCTTGTGGGCAAGAACGATGAAGCACGAACCAAAGTAGAAGCAATGATCCACCGCCTCAAGGGGCTTGAGCAGAACTAGTGCTCTATCAACCTCATACATTAGGAACAGTGGCCACCAGAATGATCAGCACAAGGCACATTCGCGCAGACATAGTGGTGCTACGTCAAGCGAGTGTACCAAGAGTAGGCACCTTCAGGTGACGCCGTGATGGACATTCTGGTGGCCACCCGTAGGGCGAGTTCAAAAGCTGTCATCTGCTTCGTTAGCTCTTCTCGACTTAGCACCACTATGCCTTCGAATCGCTGCCTTGCAGCTAACAGCTTTTGAGGTCGCTGGTCCTAATGTATGAGGTTGATAGAGCACTTGGGCTCTATAGGATTTGACATGGAAAGCACGGCTAAACCCATTTCAGTATCCATTCTTGACAGGGAATACCAGTTCGCTTGTGAGACCGAAGAACGTGAGGCACTGAAATCGGCGGCGGCTTTTCTGGATGAACGAATGCGATCCATAAAAGGGGCGGGACGGATGATGGCCCTGGAACGAATTGCAGTGATGACTGCACTCAACCTTGCTGATGAATTACTAAAGTTGCAGGGTTATGAAAAGTATCGCGTCGAAAATGTGGACAGCCGAATTCGTATGCTCGCGGATAAGCTGGATGATGCACTCGAAGGCTAATTGGGCTAAAATCAGGTTGCCCTCTGTGGTGTTGGCCAGTTGGTCCGATAAATGCCTTGTCCCTAATTTGTAATCTCGGGGTGGCAAATCTGAATGCTGGTGTGCATGTTCGCCGAAGTGCGAAAAGCCTGAAGCGCGGAGCGCCGTCCCACTTGAACCGTTGGTTCAAGGTAATCCGGCCAGCAGCGGCATCCACGGAGGGTTTTCTGTTGCCGCTATTCCTTCCAGTTCTCCTCACTGAGGTCCATCAATTTAACCCGATCCACTTTTTTCGTGGATAGCAAGGTACTGATACGTGGGCAAAAACGTGCCTTGCGGTGCGATATAGCCACTCAACAGCGTGTTGCCCATGACAAGTCAATCCAGCAAAGCGTACTGCGGCTGGTCAAGTCACACAGTGCCGCTGCCGTGGCTGCATACTGGGCGTTTGATGGTGAACCCGACATCATCCCAGCGTGCAGAAAATTGCTGGATGATGGAACCGCAATAGCGCTCCCGGTAATCACAGGTGGCAAAACAGGCTGCATGAGGTTTCACAAGTGGTGCCGCGATAGCGTGCTGAAAAGCAGTCATTTCGGCATTTCCGAGCCACAGCAAACACCGGAAGTACCACTTTTGAGCTTGGATATGTTATTGATTCCGTTGGTCGCCTATGACCGGGTTGGAAACCGTCTGGGCATGGGTGCAGGTTATTATGACCGTCACCTCGAGCCACTACGCGACTTGAGTTCACCACTGAGGGTTGGCATTGCTTACAGCGTGCAGGCACTAGATCGAATCACTGCCAATGACTGGGATATACCACTGCACGGTGTGGTCACCGAAAATGGATGGCTTGAGTTTTAGCCCCTAATGTAAGATCAGCGAACACACGAGGAGAATTGAATGAAGCAATGGCTGGTTAAAAGTGAACCGGGCGTTTTTAGTGTTGACGACCTGGCGCAATGCCCGAACCAGACACGTTTCTGGAAGCATGTGCGTAATTATCAGGCCCGCAATTTTATCCGCGACGATATGCAGATTGGTGACCGGGTGTTTTTCTACCACTCCAATACAGACATTCCGGCAATCGTTGGCGTGGCGGAATGTGCGTCAGGACCCTATCCTGATCCGGAAGCCCTAAATCCAGATTCCAGGTATTTCGACCCCAAGAGTACTCGGGAGGAGCCACGTTGGTTCCTCGTTGATATCCGCTTGCTCAGCAAGCTGAATCAACCGATATCGCTTAAACTCATCAAACAACACGCCACTGAACTTGGTGATCTGCCATTGATCCGCCGTGGTAACCGGCTGTCCGTCATGCCCGTTGCAACCCGGCAGTGGGATTACATCATGTCCTTGCAAGCCGCGTGACCCAGGATGAATTAAAACGTCTGGTCGGGGAAGCTGCCCTGGACCATGTCCGGCCCGACAGTATTATCGGTGTTGGTACCGGCAGCACGGTCAATTGCTTTATTGATGCGCTTACACGCAGCAAGGTCCGTGTTGAAGCAGCGGTATCCAGCTCAGAAGCAACCACCCGGCTGTTACAGACCGGCGGAATCCGGGTGATTGACCTGAACCAGACAGGTGGCCTGGATGTGTATATCGATGGCGCGGACGAGTTTGATCCACATCGCCGTTTGATCAAGGGTGGTGGTGGTGCGCTGACAAGAGAGAAAATTATCGCTGCCGGGAGCAGTAAGTTCGTCTGTATTGCAGATCAAAGCAAGCAGGTAAAGGTCCTCGGCGCTTTTCCCCTGCCCATTGAAGTGATCCCACTTGCTCGCAGTCTGGTCGCACGCAAAATGGCCGCACTGGGTGGGCAACCCATATGGCGTGAAGGGTTTACCACCGATAACGGTAACTGGATACTGGATATCCATAATCTGGACCTGGTTGACCCCACGGGAATGGAAAAGACCATCAATGAACTCACCGGTGTCGTGACTTGCGGAATTTTTGCCCTGCGGCCCGCCGACCTGGTTTTAGTTGCCACCGAGCACGGTATAAAGCAGTTCTAGCGTTTGGTGTCGAACTGATTATTTTTTGGTTGTTGGCCGACGAAACCGTCACCGGGAACCCTGTAGGACTGACCAGCTTGCTGGTCGGGAAAATTCCCGACGACGCCGTCGTCGGTCCTACGGATCAGGAAAAGTTTCGGCAAGTAGCTCATCCATGAGGTTATTAAACTCAGTGGTAAATTGCCGGTAGTGCTCACCGGTCGCGGGTCCCGAAAAACCAGTGTGGATTTTACGTACGTCACCCCGGCGGTCTACAAATATCAAGGTTGGGAAAGCCAACACAGCGTTCAGCATGGGCAGGGTCTGCGCGGCCAGCGCTTTGTCAGACGTGCCGGCAATTAGCAAATCAAAATCAATATCGTGTTTGGAACGCAATGCTTTGCCCTGCCGTGCGGCTGCCTCAAAATCCTCGACATGTTCGTAGAGCAAGGTAATGATTTCCAATCCGCGGGTATGGTTCTCCCGGTAGTACCTGGACAGAAACTCCGTCTCATCGGCGCAGTTCGGACACCAGGTACCCGCCAGGGTCACCAACACGACCTTACCTCGATATTTTTCATCCACCAGCGAAACCGGCCCACCGTCAAGATCAGGAAATGTGAAGTCAATCCCGTCATATCCATCTTTCAGATAGGTCAGGGAGTACGCATCTGGTAGTTGCGCATCAAAATCCTTTCGCGCGGTCCAACTTTCGTGCCAACGGGTACCCGACCAGAAGTCACCTCGCAGCGTGTTGGGAGTGGTCATCCGAGCCGTAAATACGAATGCGTGAGCACCGTCAAAAGTAGACAGGTACAAGCCATCACCGTCCACCTCCCCCGCCAGATAACGATAATCGCCCAGGGGTGTCAAAAAGGTTCCAACGAGCTTACTGCCTTGCTGGTCAAACTCGCCTATGGCATCGGACTCGTTGCCTTCGTCATCCACAAATTTGACCTGCCACCGACCGGTAAACTCGCTTTCTGCCTGCGGTTGCGGAACAAAACGGTAACCTGTCTCCAGTTCACCAGTGACTTGCATCAGTTGCTCATAACCCCGCTTGACCAGACTCAGGCTGCCTTGTAACCGGTCTCCATCCTGCTGAAGCAGTAATGTATTGTTGAAGGCCGGAAAAAACAAACGCCATAGATTCCCTTGCCTGGAAACCTCGGGAACATCAATTTTTTCCTGGCCATTCATCAACCAGGCGTTCTGACCATCAACCCCAAGCTGTAGCTGAACCGGCAGTTCCACGTCCGGCAAATGGATGATCAAACGCCAGGCTGTTACCAACTCGTTGTGATTCGTTTTTTCAGTACCAACGTCTTCATGGTTGCAGGCGAAGAGCATCAAGACCAATACAAGGGCAGGCAAGTGTCGCATTCCCGGATTCCGTCACCAATGTTGCCGCTCAGGGTAACAGACCCACTGATGATTTTCGCCGGCAATCAACAGCACTACCCGGAGTAGGTTGTTTTCTGCTTGCAGCAGGGCTCAGAGCATAAATAGTTGCGTTACTAATGCAGGAATTTCCGGTAAAATCCTCTGTCCTATTCATTCTCAGTTTAACTTCTGAAATTAACCCAGGCTTTTTAAACAGGACATCAACATGAAACCATTTTATTATGCATTATTTACGACCCTTCTGGCGACATCTTCAGCCATGGCCGGAGACGCCGAAGCGGGTAAAGCCAAAGCGGTAATGTGTGCCGCCTGTCACGGTGCCACGGGAACCAGCGTCAACCCCATGTGGCCCAACCTGGCCGGTCAGCATGAACTTTACCTCGCCAAGCAGATCAAGGACTTTCGCGACGGCGCCCGCAAGGACCCAATGATGGCACCCCTGGTGGCTGGCCTCAGCGATGCTGACATCGCAAATCTGGCTGCATTTTACGCCGCCCAGTAGATCTCGATATGAGAAGTGCCGGAGCTCAACTGCGGCACTTTTTCCACAAGCTTTCCGGACCAAAAACGGTTTCTTGTTTACAACTCACGCTTATTCGCGTACGTGAGTTTTCAGACACAGTGAACTCCTGCAGCGGAACAACTTACGTTTAGTGCGAATAGCTGATCGTTCTCTCCGTGACTTTGTTTGCCTCTATATCCTCAGCATAAAACCACATGCGTTTCTTGCCAAATGTCTGGTACATTTCGAGCTGGTCATCATAGTGCAGACTTTGCTCACCGGCCGGATTGATAAATGCATTTTGCCCAGGAGGTGTTACCTCCCACCCAACTATGCCATTTTCCTTCAAAACGATCATATTGTTTTCAGTACCTCGATTTTGTTCGATTGATGCAATCCTGAGTTCGTCACTACCGGCCTGTGGAATACCCAGAAAGTTGATCGGTGAAAACGGTCTCTTCGCAACAGGTAATAAAAAGGCTGATGTATCGCCACCCTGCTCTGCTGCCAGTAAATCAAGTGCTGCAGAAAGCGATTGTAAAATGAGCGTTGCGGCTTGCTCACCATTGAGGAGATCATATCCACCGCGACCAGACAACGACTCTATGACCGCCTTCACGCCGGTTTGAATATTTGTACCAGCAGCGGTTGGTGTTTCTGCTGTCGGATATCCCGTCATTGAAAACGGTGCAAATACGTCACCGAGATCATCGGCCAGAACTTTCTTGAGTAATTCGCCCACAAAAGTGCGAAAAATCGCCGTCGCGGCACCGTCGTAGTTGCCGTCCCGATCACGATCGAGTGACTGTCCGTCCCAACGTTGCAAAATCCCGTTCGCCGTCAGCAGCCGTTCATCTGCGTGTGCATGGATGGCACTATCTATCAGTGGCAGTAAATACGCAGCATGAACATCAGCGTATGAACTCTCTGTCAGCAATGCCCACGCGTCATTGGCTGTAAATACATCGCGGCTTGCCAGTGCGTTGTTTAGAAGATCAACACGATCAGCCGCGGACCAACTGAAAAAAAAGAAGTCCGGATTCATGACGCCAAGTCCGGGTTTGTTGTTCCAGTTGGCGAGAAAACCAGACGTCGGATTTTTGATATGCGGGTTTGCCCGCTCGATAGGCAAACGATTGAGCCAATCCATGCTTCCGTCACCCGTTACCGGAAATCGATTGTCATGGCCGGCAGCTCGTTGCGGATAATGACCACCAAAAAAATATCCGATGTTGCCATGCACATCCGCAAAATACATGTTGACGTTTATTGCCGACTTGGCCGCCTCGCCTTTCCAGGACTCAAAATCCCGGGTGTGTGTAGCCGCGAGCCACGCCAGCAACGTATCCAGTTCACGACCAGCCCAGGCTCTGTGTTTTGCATACACAACACCGGCATCCAGGTCTTCGAGAATGATTGGGCCGTGCACAGATCGATAGACGTCAAGATAGACGGCATCACCGCCACGCACCCGGATAACTTCGACACGATGCATTAAATCCCGATACTTCCCTTGGTACCAATATCCTCGCGACTTGTCCGGGTCAAGCTGCTCTGCATAGATATCAACGATGTCACCGGCACCCCAGGTGCTGCCCCAGGCAATCGACTTGTTATGTCCGAACATAATCATCGGGTACGCGAAGGGCGTGTTGCCGACGACGTCAATTCCACCGCCGTGCAGACCGACTGAGTACACATAGGCCGGGTTGAACCAGCCGAACTGCGGTCCGTTAACGAGAATGGAATTCGCACCTTCGACTTTGTCCTTGCCAATCACATAACAATTACTCATGCCGGTGGTTACCGGCCCGGCAGTCGCCGGGTAATTGACGGCGGCATCCATCGCCTGGGCTCTGCCGGCGAGATTGTCCGGCACCGGGACCGACCAGTCATCGCCGGGAATAGTGGTGGGCGCGTCGTTGGTGAAACGTGGGTTTAGAAGATCAAATAACCGCGATGCTTTTGCCTCTCCGTGCCGGGAGACCAGCGACTGGTAGATTTTCAGATTATAAAGCTCGGTATTAAAGTCGCCATAGCGGTTTGCCATGGTGCCGACAAAAATCATTGCGACATCATAAGCTGTCCAGTCGCCCGGCTCGAATTGATGGTCAAGAAACTGCTTTGGCATCAGTGCATCGGCGTTGGTACGAATTTCGCTGAGCCATGCGTTCATACCGGCAGCAAAGCCGGCAAAAACGTCCTGATCCTCTTCCGCAAGCCCATCCAACTGCTGGTGAATGGAGGCCGGATCAAATAGCCTGCGGGTGTCTTTATCATAGTCCAGGTAGTGTGCGCCAAGCACTTCGGCAACCATACCCTGCGTAGTGCGCCGGGTCATTTCCATCTGGAACAGGCGATCCTGAGCCACCGCGTAACCATAACCGTAATAAAGCCCATAAATATCATCCGCATAGATATGTGGAACACCATAATTGTCACGCACCAGGCGGACTTGCTTTGGCAGCTCCTGCGACTTGATGCTTACGCAGCCGTGCAGCAGCAGTGCAATTGGAAGGATGAGAATTTTTTTCATATCTTTAACTCTTCAATAATTTAGGTCTTTAGTTTTACCGTCAATACATAGAGGGCGCGCAAGCGTACCCTCTTTTACAAATTGGCACTTTTTACTTTTGTGAAAACCAGGTCACAGTAACACCATAAGTTCTTGGTGGACCCCACACACCGATAACCCCGGGGCCGATCACCTAGCTGTGGGAGAAATAAGCCTCATTCGTGAGGTTCTTGCCCCACAGGGTAACCTGCCATTGATCATCATTGCTACTCCAGCCAACACGGGCGTCGAGCACGGCCTGCTCATCGATTACCGTGCCCCTAAAAAGGTAGTTGGTGATCTGTTCATCGACGTGGCCAAACCCCAGGTGGAAGTCCAAAGAACCACTGCCAATCGGCAGATTATGGTCTGCCACCAGCTTGTAAGCGGTGTCCGAAAAACTGGAAGTTATCAGTTTCCAGTAGGGTAAACTCGGTTTCGAGGCCATAAATGTAGGCCGAACCGACATCATGGGGGGTTCTTGATGATTAGAGAAAGGCCTATCATCGCTGAGGTTTGCGACGACTGAAATCGCAGCTCCTGTAATGAAAGAGGGCGCCAACAGGCGCCCTTGCAATGCTTCGTTCATGAGCCCGGCGCTCAATGAACATTTACGTTAGTACTAAAACTCTGACATTCTAAAAAACCATCTTGGCGGTGAGGCCATAAGTCACCGGATCACTCCAGACACCAACCGATCCAGGACCAATTCGGTAGGAATGGGAAACATAGCGTTCATCGGTCAGGTTTTTGCCCCACAGAACCACTTGGTACCTGCCCTCTGGCGATGTCCAGCTTACACTCGCATCAAGCAGCTTGGCTGCTTCGATGATCGTCTCCGTGAGTGTTGGGTAATCATTAAACTGATCATCAACAAACGCATATTGAGCCCTGAAATTAATCTCGCCGGAACTGATTGGTGTTTTGTAATCCAGAACCACTGTGTAGGAATTCTTCGGTGACTGGCGCAATGGCAGCCCGGAAAAATCCTGCGGACCAGATGCCGTGTTCAACGTCAGCCCGGAGATTTCTGTATCAAGATAAGCGTAATATCCGGAAATTGAGAAATTTTCGGTTGCCCTCCAAAAGTAATCGATTTCCACACCAAAAATGTCCGCGCTGCCTACGTTAGTCGTCTGGAACGTACCAAAGGCTGAACCGGGAACCGGGCCAAACCGGACAACCTGCAGATCCGTGTAGTCCATGAAGTAAACCGAGGCATTGATGCGCAGGGTGTTATTTGCGAAATCACCTTTGAAGCCCACTTCATAGTTGATAACATCTTCAGGATTGACCGGATTGGTCGCAGCAGATGCAACGCCCTGCGAACCTGCGAAACCACCCGATTTATAACCCGTTGATATGGTACCGTAATACATCAGGTCATCATTCACACGGAATTGCGCCGACAGCATGGGTGAAAAGTCTGTCCAGGAGTCTGAAGCGGGTAGCTCAAACACCTCGGCGATAATCCTCAAGCTCGAACCTACACCCCCACAAGGCGCGAAATTAGGAAATCCCGCAGCTGCTTTTACTGCCTCGGGCAGACCGCAGTTGACAGCAGTGGCAATATAATCACGCTCATCCTTCGTAAAACGCCCACCGGCCGTCAGCGTCCAGCGATCATTCAGATGCCAGTTGGCCTGTCCGTAAGCTGCATGACTCGTGGTCTCGTTTTGAGTGCGCGTGTATTCGTTACCGACCGTGACCTGCCCGGTCGCTTCCGTATTCCTATCGAGCTTGAATTGCTCCACACGATCCGTGTCTTCCGTGAAGTAGTACAAGCCAGCCACGTAATCAAAGCTGCCGCCAGTCTCTGAAGTCCAACGCAATTCCTGGGAGAAGGTCTCGATTGCTTCGTTTATATCGTCATTAACATCGACGCCATAAACCCCGGCAGCTAAATTAAAGCCACCACCGGCGGGCGCACCAATCGATTCCATATTAAATCTGGATTCGGTATCGCGATATCCCGTGATGGTCGTCACGACACCTTTTGCGAATTCTATATCGCCCTGCAAACTTATACCTGAAACTTCACGATACGAGAATCCATCGATTGGCGACGCATTCGTTCCGGGCCGACCGGCACCCAGCGTTGTCGCCGTCCCAACATAATCAAAATTCCCGTTGGCAATGGGTGCACGTCCCATGGCGTCCCGATCGTCCTCCATGTAATCTGCTGACAGCAGCCATTTTGATGAATCCAGGCTCAGTTGCAATTGTCCCCTCACGGATGAGTAGTCCTCGTTCTGAACATCCTTGTTTAGTAGCGTATTGCGGACGAAACCGTCATGTTCACGATGATTAAACACCAGCTTGCCGGACAAGCTCTCGCTCAAAGGGCCGGAAACGAGACCCTGGTACCTCAAGATTCCTTCGTTACCTACCGTCAGGGCGGCTTTTGCAACAAACGTGTCTGTGGGTTTTGAGGTCACGACGTTGATGGCACCGGCGATCGCGTTACGCCCAAACAATGTGCCCTGTGGGCCTTTTAATACTTCAATGCGCTCCAGATCAAACATGTCAAAATTAATGCCCGCCTGACGCCCGATATAGACACCATCGAGAAACAGTGCAACCGAATTGTCGAGCCCGGCACCATCATCCGCAGAAGTGATACCGCGTATTGCAATAAGTACCTGGCCTGGCGCAAATTCTGCGTAGGCCATACCGGGGACATTCATCGCGATGGTTGTTCCATCAAAAATTCCCGCAGCGTTCAGTTGTTGCGCACCAAGTGCCGTAACCGCTATTGGCACATCCTGAATATTCTGTTCCCTGTATTGGGCGGTAACAATAACCTCCTCAAGCTCCTGTGCGTTCACCGTGCCAAACATGGCCGCAGTCATCAGCAGACTCAAACCACACTTCAAAATTCCGACTCTTGTACGCATCATTTTATTCCTCGTGGGTAGAACACTTATAAGCTGTTTGTGGGCAGCTTAAAATACTTTATACTTAAAGTATTTTACAATAGTTTATACCTAAATTAATTGGAATAACAAGTTAAAAAAGAGTTCTAGCTGTTTGACCCTTGTTTTTGAAATTATATTACGGACTGTTTCCTGTTCCATCCAAAGCGATACAATAATTCAGAATATACTTCTGATCCTGTAATGTAACATATTTACGATGGGCCTGGTGTCCACGCAAGGGAGGACAATCAGAAACCGTAGCATTCAGCTTAAGGATCCTCTCGCGCTGGTCGCCCACTAAAGCCGATGATGCTCTCAATGGTTTTGGCCACCGCCAGCAAGCGGAGGTCAGATTGCTCCGGTCCATCGATCTCCATACCAACGGGCAGACCGGAGGCGGTCAGACCCACCGGTAAGCTGATGCCCGGCAAGGCCGCAATCGATGCGGGATCGGTATTGTGGATGTAAGTCGGCAGCGTCGGTACCTGTTCACCGTTTAGCGCCACCGTGTCGAGGCTGCCCTCTATCGGACGGGCGGGCAGTAGCGTAGTTGGAAAAATGATCGCATCAAGTTGCAGGTTTGCAAACAGGCTCCGAAAATTGTCTCCGAGTTGCGCCCTGGCACGCAGTGCCGAGGTGTAAGCCTCCTCAGTAATCCTGCCCTCACCGGTTATTGCTGCCATCACGGCACCCACATCAGGACTGGCCACCTCAGCCGCCAACTCGGCAAAACTCACACCGGTGGCATATGCTTCCAGGTAAGCAGGTAAATCACGCTCAACTTCGTAGAGCGCGATAGGAAACGCACTTTCCGCAAGCAAGTCGCTGATATCCGGAATCTCCGTCTCGATCAACTGCAAGCCGGCCGCAGCGAGCTGAGCAAGAACTGCCTCAACAACGGTGGCTGTTTCGCCATCCAGGTTGGCATAATAAAATGTCCGTGGCACGCCGAGTCGAATTTCTTCTGCCGGTACGGCTGTGACCGCTGTCGCACCCGCAACGATGACATGATCAAGTATGACAAGATCGGCGACATTGCGTGCTAATAGACCTACCGTGTCACGCGTGTGCGAGATGGGCGTAACTGCACTCGACGGATAACGCCCCATGCTGGGCCGAAAGCCAACGATACCCGTCAGCGCCGGGGGTATCCGGACAGATCCCCCGGTGTCGGTGCCTAATCCGGCCGGCACGATTCCGACCGCGACCGCAACGGCTGTGCCGCCACTGCTACCACCCGGAATCAGATTGTCATCGTAGGGGTTCCTGACCGCACCAAATGCAGCGTTGTCACTGGTAATTCCAAAAGCCAGCTCGTGCAAATTCGTTTTACCGAGGATGATAGCACCCGCTGCCTCAAGTCGTGTGACAACTTCATTGCTCACTTTTGGTACAAAATTCTTCAACGCTGGCGTGCCGGCTGTGTTGGGCAATCCAGCAACATGAATGTTGTCCTTAACAACCAGTGGAATACCGTGTAATGGTCCAAGAAGTTCCCCAGTCGCGCGTTTCCGGTCAAGCTCGTAGGCCTTCTCGGTAGCACCCTTGGCGTCCAGTGTGATGAAAGCATTCAGTTTGTTGAACCGGCCACTCCTAAGAAGCGAATCTTCGACAATTGCGATACTGTTGGTCTCACCATTGCCCAGCAGTCTCGATAAAGACTCGATGTCGGGAAATACGGGTGTAGCGGTGGGTGGTTTGGATTGGCCAGGCTGGGCCTGCACCGGTACAACTTCGGGTGTTTTTGAACAACCTGAAAATGTCAATAAAAACGTCAGTAATACATACAGTACCCGCATGGCGTCCTCCTCAGCCCGGTGGATTCTAGTGGAGAATACTACGATTAAGCTACTGCCTGCATCCGCTCAGCTTCAGGAAACTGAAAACCGTGCATAATGATACTGGGCCACATGAAGTCCATTGGGTGCGGGGTGTACTCAACCCCTATATTGATTAATGTGGGCTTGCTGGCACTTAGCGCTTTGGCAAAGACGTTTGGTAGGGCTTCAAGTGAGGTGATGTTTGGTCCATAGCAACCAAAACCCTCGGCAGCCCTGGCGAAATCAACCTCGGTTAGCTTGGTGCCAAAGTCTGAATTCTCCAGTATTTCCCCAAATGGCTTGTACATTCCCCAGTGACTGTCATTGAAGACAACCACCAAGATGTTCAGTCCATAGCGTGCGGCCGTTTCCAGTTCCTGTACGGTACAACCCAAGGCCCCGTCACCGGTGATACAAATCACCGATCGATCAGGGTGGGCCAGTTTAGCCGCATTGGCAAACGGCAGTCCGAATCCCGGGTGCCCCATAGCGGGATCCGCAAGAATCTGTGTTGAAGACAGCATTGCCTGGCTCAGATCGGAAGGTCACCTTTGCTGAGACCCAAAACCCGACATATTAACGCGCCAATCGGGCGCTGATTTCGCTTTGCGAAAATTTCTGAGCCTGCTTCCCGGTGAGTCCACGGGCAAACAGGGCGGCCCCATAGGCGCCGCAGTACTGGGCATCTTCAACCAGTAAGATTTGGCGGTCCGGTAGTTTAGCCGCGAACAAATCCATCAGCACCGGATTGAAGTTCATCACCCCACCGGAAAAGACCACCGTGTCGGTTTTGACGCTGGTCATTTCAAGTATTCTTTGCACCACCGAGGCGTAAAGCGCGTGGATCAGGTTTTCCAGTCGCTCACCCTGCATCAGGATCTTGATAACCTCCTGACCGGAGAACACCGTGCAGTAGCTGTTGAGCGTCATTTCCTTATCGTGCGCGAGGGCAAGACCCGTCAAATCCCCAAGCTCCACTTCAAGACGATGCGCCAGTTCCTCTATAAACGCGCCGGTCCCGGCCGCGCATTTACGATTAATCACAAACTGACCTACGCGGCCATCATGTACTTCAATAATCTTGGAATCCTGGCCACCAATATCGACAATCGTGTAGGGGCCTTCGAGTTGTAGTTGCTGCTGGGCACCGAGGAAATGTGCGCTGATTTCGGTCAGTTTGCCGTTGGCGAAATCGATATGATTGCGTCCATAACCGGTAGCCGCGATGGTGTGGTTATCCCTCACACACTGCTGGTCATCAGTCAGCGGTGAGACGAAGCCGTCAGCCACCAAAGCCTTTCGTACATGCTCCATCAGCGGGAACAGGGTTCGCCCAATACGCCGGTGTAAAATATTGCCATCGTTGTCACAGGCACAAACCTTGATCTGCGTACTGCCACAATCCACACCCCAATAGAGGTGAGCGGAGTCTGCTGATGTCTTGCTGTCAGTCTGCATTACAAGGTCTCTACAAAAGCCTCGATGACAGTGGCCGATTGTTCGTCTGAATAACAGCGTAAATCACACAGGTCTCCGTTGATGATGACTGCGGGAATCCCACTGTCCCGCAGGCGGGCCGGCAGATTGTACTGGCTGTTGCTGTTATTTGGACAGGTTTTTGCATCGTGAAAAACCACACCGTCTATGTGGTAGTCAGTCACCAGTTTGCGGATGTACTCTTCCTTGTAGTGGTCATTGCGATTGATAAATATCTTGAGGTAAGCCCTCGCCATACTGGGTAGTGGATCGTCACCGTCGAAGTCAGAGAATATCCAGCTGTTGCAGTAAGTCGAAGCGACCACACATGCCTGGTTATCCCTGAACAATTCCGACAGGCTGCGCAAACGGCCCCAAATCGGCATGCCGTCCCAGTAAATTCGCTTGGTTTCACCCGGCACCGCAGCCTCGTTAGCATCCACTTTTGATTTCAGCTCTGTCAATAACGACCGATAATAATCGCGCGCAATTTCGGTACCGCGCAATACCACGATGGGCCCCATAAATATTGTGCCGTCAAAAAAGCTCAGTGGACTTGGGCGTGCCATTGCAGTTTCCAGGACCTCAGCCCACAGGTCCGTCGCTTCCCTGGACAGGGCGCAGGTCTTGCGTAAATCCTCCTGTACCATGGCCCTGCCCTGCAATTGTTCAAGCACCTTGATCAGGTCCTCAAACTGCGCCACCACATCCGCAACGTGGTTGGTCTCGACCTGGGGCAGATGGGTGGGTGGATGAATACCAAATACCGGGGCATCAAACTCCTTGCCAAAGTACTCAAACCAATGCATTACGTCCTTACACTGGTTGGTGTTGTAAACAAGTATATCCGGATTTGGTACTGACTCGATTCCGTAAGCTTTGGTCAATGGTGTGATGCCTTTTTGCCAGGCACCGACATCACTGGTCAGGTAGCTGCAAATATCCGGCGAATAGCCAAAAGCATTGGCGACGGGAATCGTGTCCATGCAGATTCTCGTCGCACCCAGCATGGCACCGTGATTCTCAGGGAAGAACACTTCAAAACCCATCGCCCGCAAAATTTCTGCCGGCCCGACCGACGTGCACCACGCGACCCGGCGATCAGGATCGCCGGCAGCCAAGTCCAGATCAATAAAGTAATCCTTCATGACCTGCTTCAGGTCCATTGCGGTCACTTCTTCTCCAGTTCAATGACGTGTGCACCCTTGGGCAGGTCCTCCAGCTGTTGCAACTGCAATGCCTGCATGTGCTTACCGAAATCTTCTGAAACCTTACGTGGTATAAGCTTGAATGAGGGGGTTAGCTGGTTGGCCTCGACGGTGAGTTCAGAGTCCACGACAAGCGCTGCATCGACGCGTTCGAACACGGCGCCATCCTGTTGTTCAGCCCGGATGCATTCACCCAGGCAGTCGGCAAGATCACCCAGGCAGCCAGGATATTTACAAGTTGACAGATCCAGTTCGCCTCCACCACCGGCCGACATCAGCTCGTGGTTGGGAAAAGCCAGCAATGACGGATGTTTCTGGCCTGAACCGAAAACATATGCATACTTGATGAATTTGCAGCGCCCTGCAATACGGTCCTCAATACGTGCCGGGAAAATCTTCTCGCCATTATTCAGCTTGAACATGCGGTCGAGACGAGAAATGATCTTCAGACCTTCGGTGGTGATCGCCCCCACATCACCAGTCCTGAACCAACCGTCAGCAAAACTCTCTGCGCTCGCCTGCGACCGTCTGAAATACCCCCGTGTCACATTTGGCCCTTTCACCAGTATTTCGTTATCGGTGCCGAGCCTAAGCTCAATACCAGGAATGGGAAAACCCACCACACCCGGGGTGCGCTCAAGACTGATTTCAGTCAATGTACAGCACGGAGACGTTTCAGTGAGACCCCAGCCTTCAACTACCGGAACCCCCTTGTTTTTAAATATTTCGGAAGTACTGATGGGCAGGGGTGCCGCGGCGGTAAAAACAAACTTGAGGTCTTCGTGGAAGAAGTTGGCGCTCAGTTCCGGGTTCGCCAAAATGGCCGTGACAATTTCCTGGTAAACCTTGGGTACACTGAAATAAACACTGGGTTTTATTTCACTGAAATTCTGTAACAGCCTGTCGACATCCTTACCAAAGGAATCGTCGATCGCCAGACAACCACCTGAGTGCAATGCAAATAGCCGCTCAAACAAACCGCCAAAACTATGGTGCCATGGCAGGTAACACAAAAATCGCATCCCGGGCTCAGGTTGCCACAGGATTTCCAGGGCTTTTTGTTGGGACATCAGGTTGCGGTGAGTTAGCTGTACACCTTTTGGGAAACTGCTTGTGCCGGAGGTAAACATGATCATCGCCAGCTGATCTGGATTTACCGTCCGCATCCGGCTCGCCAAACCCAGGATATCGCCGGCAGGCTCGTCACGCAGCAGATCATCCATAAAGCTTACGCTGGCGACCCCGAGGCCGGACAATCTTTCATGCAATTCCGTATCGGCCGTTGCAGCTGTACCCTGCATGGCCACAATCCGGGGTGGCAGACAATCACTTCTTAAAGCGACCATCTTTTCAAGATTGTCGGTTACCAAGATGCCGACATCAGCAAAGCCAAGCAAATCTGACATCATGTCAGTTGCGTAACCCGCGAAAATCGGCACCGCAACCATACCGTTTCCCATGACCGCCATCTCTGCAACCAGACGGTGGTAGCCATTTGCAGAGACAAAAGCCACGCGGTTATCGGCTGTACCTGACTGGAACTCTTCCCCGCCAGCCACAAAGGCAGCCATTTTGAGTACATCACCCACCATGTCTCGCCAGGACCAGTAACGGTAGCGGCCTTCCTGCCTTTCGGCAAAAGCGTTCTGGTCACCGTGGCGTTGTGCGTTATTAAGCAACATGGTGCCAATATTTGGTGTTACCTCGCCGAGGGTCACGGAAGACTTGAGCCCTTGCATATCAGCTATTCCTTCAGAAGTTGCGGTATGTAGAATCCATATTAAGCACTAAAGCGATACATAACAAGAAGATTATACACCATAATGTGTGTCGCTTTTAGCCGAGTGGCCCAGTAAGATTTTCGGTAGCATAGTGGGTTATGATCCAGATTCCCGACGACGAGATCCAACTCAGCGCAATCCGGTCACAAGGAGCCGGTGGACAAAACGTCAACAAGGTTTCTTCCGCCATCCACCTGCGCTTCGACATACCTGCATCCTCACTTCCAGAGCCCGTCAAACAGCGTCTGTTGAAAATGCACGATGGACGCATCACCGTCGACGGCGTGGTGGTGATCAAAGCCCAAAATCATCGCAATCAGGACAAAAATCGGGCAGAGGCAATTAGGCGTCTCAATGAGTTGGTCAAGAGCGCAACCCAGGTGCGCCGCAAACGGGTGCCAACTCGGCCAGGCGTCGCTGCCAGGAAAAGACGCCTGGATGCCAAGAAAAAACGCGGGTCACTCAAAAAGCTGCGGACAAAGCCCCACGAGTGAACTCCTGGTCACTGGACCTGAGCCTCTTGTGTAGCACAGTTGGAACCTCTAGCGTGACGGGGGTCGGGTTCGGACGATATTCCAGTTCCCGGTGAGCCTGCTCACCGGTCCTACAGCATCGATTGGGCCACGTGCGCCGTGACCCTGGCACAGGCGAGTGAGTGTCCCCATAGGTTTACGCCAGGCGGGATATTGTCCAGCTTGCGCGGTGTGCCTCGTGCACGGCAGGAATATGGGCCCGCAGCTTGCACATAAATTTCATCTTCTTCCAGCCCATCGTCAGAGACTACACCATAAACACCCGGCAAACAGGCGGGAAGCAAATCCTGGTGCTCGGGGTGACCCGCCGCCACCAGGGTAGAACCAGCCTTGCGGGCTGCAACACAGGCTTGCGAAATCAACTCGGCACCTTTCGCCGGGGGTAACGCCAGGCTCAAGTTAATAACATCACAGCCCTCTGCGGCTGCGCGCAAGATACCCCTTGCAACCAGGGAGGGATAAGTGCTGAGTTCGTTTTCAAACACACGCACGGCAAAAAACGTGGCCGCCGGGAGTGTCTGTCTCAGCACACCTGCAACAGCCGTACCGTGGCCAACCGGATCACTGAAATCACCGTCTTCACGTATTTTACCAACACCGTCCAGATACAGCCGACAGCCGAGTACCCGGCCACGGACATGGGAGTGCCACGGGTTGATACCGGTGTCCACAATTCCGATAAGGATTTCGCCAGGCGGCATTCAGTTCTCTTTCTGAAGGTCATGCAGTTCGAAATAGCTGTGTAACTCATCCGGGCTCACCTGTCGTAATCGACCTTCACGCAATAGCAATAGACGGTCAAACTGGTCAAGCCCTGCGAGTCGGTGACTGATGGCCAAAATGGCGCGATCGGCGAAGGCCTTGAAAAGATTGGTACGTACGCGGGCTTCTGTTTCTGGATCCATCGCTGAAAATGCCTCGTCCAGTACCAATACGTCCGGATTCATCAGGAATAAGCGCGCCAGCCCCAGGCGTTGACGTTGGCCATCAGAAAGCATTTGTCCGCGTCCACCAATAACGGTGTCAAATCCCCGGGGTAGGGAAAGTATGAACCTGTTCGCCTCTGCCAGTCTGGCAGCCTCGACCATGGCTGCAGTTGAGGCCTTCGAGTTTCCATAGCAGAGGTTCTCTCTGACACTGGCGTGTAGCAGAAAGGGTTCTGACGAAGAATATCCGAGTCTGTCCCAGGAGCCCCCGGTCTGCCTGCCGGCGGTGACTTTCACATTGCCAACAGTGGGCTTGCGGAGACCAAATATCAGTTGCACGAGGGTGGACTTACCAGCCCCCGAACTGCCAAATACCGCAACCTTCTCTGCCTGGTCTACCCGCAGATCCAGTCGGTCGAGTACGAGCGTGTCCTGTGCGTATGTAAATGACACATTTTCCAGACAAATTGCAGCCTGCCTGGTCGTGCCCCTGAAATCAGATGGATAGGCCGCTTCCCCATCACTCATTATCTCTGCTACCCGGTCAAGACTGACTCGGGCTTCCTGCAATGTTCGCACCAGCCCCAAGAGCCCGGCTGCGGGACCATATAGTCGACCCTGGTAGAGAACAAAAGCGACAAAAGTACCCAGTCCAATCGCACCGCTTTGTAATTGGCCACCACCCAACAGATAGATCCAGGCCAGACTGATTGAAAGTGCCAGTCCCGGCAACTGGGTTGCCACAGAATCAAGGGTTTGAAATCTGAGTACGCGCCGGACCAATTGCGCGTTAATAACCCCGAATGATTCCATGTCCTGCGCTTCTGCGCGGTGGAATCGTACCCCTCTTAGAGCCCCAAGTCGTTCGGCAAGAAAATGCGAGAGGTCCGCCATTTTCTCCCGAATTCCACGTGTTCCCTTTTCGATGGGGCCGCGAAAAGCAACTGTGAGAACCAGGGCGACGGCCAGACCCACGTAACTCCATAGTGCCAGCAGGGGAGAGAGGTAAATCAGGATCGCCGCACAAAGCAGCAGGAACAGCAGGTTGTGCAGAAAACCAATAACGCCATCTACCAGCAAGGCCTGAATTTGCGGAATATCAGATCCAAACCGGCTCAGCAGGTCACCGTGGCGGAACTTCTCCACCCCGTCCATGCTGGTATACAGACAATGACGAAAAAGCCTTTGCCTGATTTCCACGAGGATTCCGGCGGACAATCTTGCGTGTAGCCAGCGTGAAACGAAACCAATGATGACATCGGTCAGGGCCAATACGACCAGTGCTGCAGCGATGATGGGGATCACCTCGTAATCGGCCCGCTCAACCACGGCATCAATAAAGGCCTTGCCAATTAACGGGCTGGACAGGGAGGCTGCCGAACCGGCAAGCCCCAGTAAAAAGAGACCTGCCAGCGCCTTTTTTCGCTGTCTTAAGTGCCTGGAAAAAAGACTGATGGAACTCATGCAACGACCTCGCCGTTGTCATCCCACAGATCGGGGTAATAACAGGCATGCGCGTTATTGCAAAGGGACGCAGCGCCACGAAGCGCGATGGTCCTTGCTCTTATCTCTTCCGATCCCCCACCTTTCCGGGCGCTATCCCTGGCCATGGCTGCCAACTGTACTGAGGCAAATTTTCTCTCCAGTGATGCCTCACGCCCGACAACTTTCAAACTACCAATCCCTGCAGCCTGCAGTTTTGGAATTGCACACAGGCCACAGGGTCCCAATGGATAGCCCCTGCTGGTGTTGCAACCACAATTATTTTGGGTCCACTTCCAAAAATCGTAGCGGTCGAGTATCCCCGGCGGCATTTCTTGCAAGCCGTCACCATCTGCCATACAAAAGGCTCCGGCAGCATGCGTTGTCGCACACAAACCCTCTTCAAAAACACAACCATCGTTAATCAAAAAGGCCTCAAAATCCATCCCCTCGACCACGCATTGAGCAAGCTCCCCCAGGGTCAGATGTCTCGGCAGGATGATTCTGGATATCCCCAACTTCCTGAAGAATCGTGAACTGGCGGCATTGGTAGAAGTGGCGAGGCTGGACAGGTGTAATTGTGCTGCGTAGCCCGCTTCAATCAGCGCTAACAGGAGATCCATATCAGCCACGATCAATGCTTTGACGCCGAGATCCTCTAACAACCGCCCACCAAATTCGGTAAGCACTTCAGTTGCCCCGGGAGGGTAGTGGGGGGAGTTCAGCGCAACGTAAACCGGTAGTGAACCGGAAACCGCCAGGATGTCTTTCAGCGCTTGCTCGTCCACCACACCGGCAGACTCCGGATCCCTTCGGTTGGCCCAGGCCGTCCCAAACTCTTTCTCCCATCCGAGCGGGGCCAGGCCGCAATAAAATTCATCGGCACCGGCGTCGCGTAATGGCCCGACTTCATTCACATTTCTGACAGGTGAGAGGACGTTCATGTACTACTTCCGGACCTGGCAGTCATGCTGCAGGCCGTTCATGCAAAACCACCCGGTCAGCGAGTTCTAAATGCCGTGCAATCCACTTGGGCGGAGCTTTGAAAAACACGGTGTTTCCTGCTCGCCACAGCTCCTTTTGAGTGTCCTGGCGAAGTTCCCGCCGGCTGACCCCACGGCAAGGGGCATTGCAACCTGAGCGTAATCCCTGGGTAAAAACACCTTGTCCGGCAGGCTTGGAGGCGGCTTTCTCCAGGCAATTTCTACCGGAGGCAACAAAGGTGAAAGGAATATGCAAAGTGCGTTGCAGACCGTTTGCGTAACCACCCAGATAGCCCGGCTCCAGGTCCGCATCTGACTCCACTGCCGTTACGCCCAGTGAAATCGCCAGTTTTCTAATTCCCTTTCCCCGATTGGTGTTCTCACCTGCAGACACCGGAGTCTGCATTTCAAGTCTTGGATCCCGCAACCCCCGATTTATAAGACGTCCCATTCGTAACGACAGCGCAGGGTAGTGCTTACTGAGCAAGTCAAAAACGCCCCAGTCGTTAAAGACCACGGCCGGGGAACAGCCCCGCTGTTCCAGGGCGTCAAGCAGATGGGTCAGGCCAGTCAGGCCCCGGTTGGTGGCCAGCGGTGTTAGCAATACGGCTTGCAACTTATGCTCTGCACAATGGGCGCAAAATGCCTCGGCATCGTCCGCACAGGGTATCAGCTCCTGGCAAAACTCCGAGCCAAAATAGAGTGCTGTTAGCGGTCCCTCAGGACACAGTTCCCACAGTGTTGGGTCGCAGAATTCACGGGGCCCTTTTGAGGCATTTTCCAGCGAATTAAGACGTAGCGCGTATTCCATTTATAAGTTACAAAACACTAGTTAGACAGGCGTTTGAAATCCATACCGTCTGTTTCCATCTGCAATACCGTAACGGGCTTCAGCGTCTGTGCATCGTATACGGTGGTCGTTGACCCTCCACCGGCAACGTAGATCTTCTTGCCGTCGCTGGAAACATTGATGGCATAATTGGTACCCCCTGGTATGGGTAACACGGCGTCATAGCTGCGGGTTTCCAGATCAATAACCGTGAGTTCATCCATGACAGCATAGACTTTCTTTTTGTCCGGTGAACGCATGACACTGTAGGCAAAGACCGGTGGACCTTCGAGTGGGGCGTCGGTGATTTCACCACTGTTGGTGTCAATGGAAACCAGTCCCATGTACTCGGGAGTATAGTAGTTGACCATGAATACGCCGCCATTGTCCCTGGTGTTGTCCCACAGTGGCAAAATATTCCATTGCTTGGCAAACATGGGATAGGTGCCGGTGATTCGCATTTGCTCACCGGCAACGTCCACTTTGACAATGTCTTTACCAATCACATAGATGCTACTGGCATTTTTTATCGAAACCAGCGACACCGAACTCCATGGCACTTCGATGCTGCGTAAGATCCGCCCATCCGCAAGGTCAATTTGCGCCAACACGGGGGCGGTTACTTCAATTTCTCCCCTGTGAGTGGTCCGGGAGATGAGGTTGGCAAACGCGCTCTTACCGTCCGGGGCAAGGTCAAATCCAAAGATGAATCTATCCCACACACCGCTGCTCACATCGATCGTTCCGACGACTTCCTGATTTACAAGGTCAACCTTATGAATTAAGTGTCGTTTGGCGACCACGTAGAGAAATCTGCCATCGGCACTGAATTCTGATTCTCTCAACCAGCCATCCACCGGGATGTCCCCCACAATGGCGTCGCGGTCGCCATCAATCACCTGAATCATCCCGTAACCGATGTAATAGAACACATCCTTAGCCAACGCATGGTGGGAACTCAGTCCCATCACTATTGCGATGATTATCGGCAACATTGCCATTTTCATTTTCATACCTGGTGCTCCTTCAAGGCGATATTGCCATGCTCAGCGAGTTGGGAAGTGGTTGGCCGAAAGGCGCTCCTCGCCGGTAATGGCCCGGTCCTCGCCAACAGGTGCACCCAGAGTAGGCGCCTTCAGCCGACGCCACGGACGACCGCTTCCCGGCTCGCCCGCAGGGCGCCAAGCAGATGACCCAATACGGCGTTACAGCCCTTAACAAGGGCCAGGCATTGTCAGCGCACTGCGCCTTGTCTTGGATCATCTGCTTGGCTCTGAACATGGTAGTATCGCCTTGAAGGAGCACTAGCTCTCAATCGTATTTGAGTTCACGCCAATCTCTGGCGACATTTGCGCATTGCTTATCAAAATCCTGGTGGTTGGTTAAACCATCCGGTACCTGTGCAGGCCACCAACAATCCCCGGCACATCCATGAAAATCTTTCGCTGAGGACTGGCAGTTTCCGACCGGGTAAGTAGGCCGCGGGTTGGTCTCCCAACCCGTATCAAAGATCGTGGTACAGCCCACCGGCATGGTGGGGGGGCCTTCCTGTAGCGCCTCAACCGATTTTTCCTCACCCTCGGCCAAGGATTGGATAGCCCGGGCTTTTTCATTCAATGCCTGGATCGGTCGTGTCTTCTTCATCTCATAATCTCCTGGAGCCGGTCAGCACTGCGCACGCTGTGCAAGCCGTTGGCCCATAGCCTCTATAGCACCATCCGTACGCAACTCGGCATAGGTCTGTATACCTATGTCCAGCCATCCACGGATAAACTTACAACTGGTTCCGCGGGGCAGACCCAGTTGGTTTTCACGCAAATAATTCTCGTAATGGCATCCGCCGGCACAAAACGCCCTGGCCCAGCACTTTGAGCAACTCCGGTCACGACCCCTGTTCAATGCGCCAAGTTCGAGTTTGATTTTGTCCGAGTTGATACCGGTCGCAAGATTTCCGGCCTTGAAATTCGCTTCCCCTGCCAAACGGTGACATGGAAAAAACTGCCCCTTTGCATCCACGGCCATGTAACCCAGGCCCGCACCGCAAGACGCCTGTTTGGTTTGTCCGAGGTGAAGTCGGCCCAGCAGGTCAAGAATATTGGCGAAGGGCATGACCTGCCCTTTCCTGGCAGCGGTAACAAACCGCCCGGCCAGCAGACCAAAGCCTTGTAGCAATGCCTCTTCCTGAGCGGGGGTGGGTAGCAGTGCTTTGTTAACCGGACTTACTGGCGCAATGCCCACTTCATGCAAGCCAAGACGGACAAGGTGATCGAAAACCTCGACCACACTATCCCACTGATCAGGTTCAAGGGTGACCCTGGCCGCGACCGGAACCGGTGAGTCCTGCAGCAACAGTCCCAAACGTGAGACTATTTGCGCATAGGATCCATCGCCTTTTTTATCCGGTCGGTTACGGTCATGAATATGTCTTGGACCGTCCAGGCTCAAGGCAACCGAAACCTGGTTATCGTGCAGGAAATCAATGATTTCGGCATCCAGCAGGGTGCCATTTGTGGTCAGTGAAAAATGAACTTTTTTGTCGATTTTATCGGCGTGGGAAATTGCCTCGCTGGCAGCGGCTTCCACGGCGGGCATGTTCAATAAGGGTTCACCACCGAAAAACACCAGGCTGACATGTTTCTGATCACCCGAATTATCCAGCAGATAACGTGCTGCCTGACGTGCGGTCTCCGGGTCGAGAAGACAGGGCGCAGCACCATAGGTACCCGCCCCGGCGTAACAATAGGTACAACGGAGATTACAATCCTGGGCAACTTCCAGCACCAGAGTAGAAAGTGGTACTTGCCCCGGCTGGGGTTGTGGGGGTGAGTGCTTTTTACGTGTGGCCGGAACAAGGACTCGCGCATCCCGCAAGCCTTCCAGCACCTCCTGGTCCGCCAGGGGTACCTTATCCGGATCAACCAGTCTGGACTTGCGCCATTTGCACAAGGTCTCATGTGCCTGAGGTGTCAGGGAAAACAGACTCGCGTCATCCACTGCAAAGATGATCGGGTCCCCGGACCCTCCAAGAACACGATGGTCTGCCCAGGTGAGCAGTTGCTCCATTATTTTAGCCTCTGGATATAATCAGGCACGGTTACGACCAGTTTTCCTTCTGCGGTATGAGTTGATCCCCCCCCCACATATACGGCCACAACCTTAACCAAACCGGTACCTTCAGTACCGAAATCACGGCTGGGAATCGGGTTGTAATCACCAGACGGCAAGTAGGTACCTGCCTTCGAAATGGTACCAAGGTGTTCAAGATCATCATCACCGGGCCGCGTCTTTTCCTCGACCAGACTGAAGTTTGCAGCCACCGGGCCCAGTAGATAGTCATCCAGGGGATCGTCAAGGTCTGCGCCACTGGAGTAAGCAAGTGCCTGAAACTGAACCCCCTCCGCCGGATAGTTTTGGCCACCGCTCACCCTGGCTCGACCGGTTGGGGGTGTGACTTTCAGGTAATCAACACCCGGCGCCAAACTCAATACCAATTTCGGGCTGGCATTATTACGCCCTCTCAAACTGACATCAGCCGTACCGTGGCCTGTACCCCCGTAGGTGAGTACTAATTCAATTGTTTCAGGACTGCTGGTTATAGCCTGTAACACCTTTACGTCGGCCGAGGACACGACAATGTCCTTTACTGTTACTTCAGGAAACCCAAAGCCTTCCAGCAGAACTTTTGTTTTCTCTCCAGCGAGCAAAAAGCCCGGGGTCATGCGTAAGGGCCGGCCTCCAAATGTGCTGGCAAACCACTTGGAGGACGAAGTGCGAAAGTGCGGTGCATGGTGATGGTGCTCACCGACGATCGTTCCGTCCAGGAAACTGAATGCACCCATGGTGGCACTGCCATTTTGGCGCGCACGGGTCCGCAATGCGTAACCGCCGTAAAGTGTGGCTTCACCGGTAAAAGATTCGAAGGTCCCGTCCGAATAGTTCAGGACACCCTGCAATACGTATTCGTCATCCCCTTTTGGCCTCAGCGAGGCCTTGCCACGGTAATTGCCCTTTCCGGGTTCGACCCCGAGCAGGAACCACTCGCCATCGGGTTTCGCATCGGGAGCCTGCCAACCGCGGTCGTAAGGTAGTTTTTGCGCGAGACCCTGCAGGGCCTTATCCGCTTCAGAGCGCCAATGCATCTCCCGCATCTGGTACATGATGGCCGGATCCATGTAGAGATGAAAATCACGCAGCTTTTGCCAGGCTGGTTCTGTCATTCGATAGGAATAGATTTTACCGACGCTGTGACAACGAACACAGGTTGCAAACAGTTGCTCCTCCTCGGCGTCATTGGGTGCTTCCACCGTCTGGGGATTGTTGAATAGATTGAGGTAAGCGACCCTCTCTTGCTCTTCGGGACTCAATATCTGGGTACTACAAAGTTCCTTCAACAAAATGGCCATCTCACCATCCCTGATACGCATACCATGCAAACGCCGCATGCGATCAACAATGACGGTCCACTCTTCGGGCGTGGTGCGCATTGCCTCGACACGGGCGATCTTCCCGCTTTGGGCCGAATGACAAATTGTGCATTTTTTCCAGACCAGGGAATTGTCGTCAAAGGCACCTGTAATGCCAGTCTGCGGTAACAATGCGAGGATCAAAAAAATCAGTGGTGGTAACGTGATGTTCATCTCATTTCCCGGGTAGCGTGCAAAACACTTCTGCCCGGCAGTGATCTTCACAAAACTTCACTGCCGCCACCCGCCCCGAGTGTCTGCCCCTGGGTTGTCGCCCAAATTTCAAAATTTTGCTAATCTGTAGCAACAATTTAGGACAGACGTACAACATAGGACAATTGCACTAGAACTGTCAAGCAAGGAAGCACACCCCCGTTGAAATAATGGATTTGCACATGCAGAAAAAAAAACAAGCCAGCCGCGCCCGCACCGCCACTTACGAAAAAGGCCAGGCACGTATCGAAGCCATCCTGGATGCCGCCCTGGAAGTATTGATTGGCCAGGGTTACAAGAAACTGACACTCAGACAAATTGCATTACAGGCAGGCATCAAGGTAGGTAATCTCACTTACTACTACCGCACCAAAGAATCCTTGCTCAAGGACCTGCTGGAGAAGATCCTGTCCACCTACCTCGTTGAAATGGAACGTATCGTAGCTGCCAGCGGTGACTCACCGGAGGATGGTTTTGTTGCGGTTATTGAATATCTGATTGAGGACTTGAATACCCAGAGGACTACAAAATTCTTTCCCGAGCTGTGGGCACTGTCAAATCATGACGATTACACGGCTGAACTGATGGAGAATATGTATGCTGCAGAGAGGCAAGTCATAGAGAAATTGATACGGGCCATCAACCCGGAACTCAACAAGCAACAAACAGGCGACCTGGCGTTGTTTATCTCCTGTTCTATTGAGGGAATGACAATGTTTGTAGGTGCGGGCAAAAAGCAGGAAGATACCCTTCAGACCATGAAGAGGATCGCCTGCAAGAGCTTTATGCACCTGATTGCAAAAACGAGTCCCAGTGACAGTAAGCGTAACCAAAAATCACCGTAACCGGGGTTAGGGTGATTGCAAGGCTTAAGTACGTTTCCTGAAAGCAGGGATTAAGCAGTAGTTCGTGCCGGTCTGCATGGGCAGAATCGATTACAGACCCAAATTCTTCTTCCTCTCCATAATCTTGAGCATGGTTCCAAGCGTGATTGAACGCAGGGTCGCCTGCATCATTTCGGTGATTTCGACAAGCGCGAGCGCGAGTCCGGCTTCCACGTCCGTGCCATGGACCAAATTCCGGTCTTCAAACCCTTCGATCGACACGGGTTCAAACAGTTCGATCACATCCATCAGGGTGTTGCGCTTGGTATTACCGCAAAATCGATAACCGCCGCCGGCACCACGCACCGCCTGGAGAAAACCAGCTCTGACCAGGGTACGTAACACCTTCGCCAGATGGTTGATGGATACCCCAAACTTCTCCGCAATCGCCGCTGCGGACAGTTGCCCACCATCGGCCTTGGCGAGTTCCAGGACAGCATAGAGACCCAGAAGCGTTGACTGCTGGAGATTCAAAGATCTCTCTCCAACTGCACAAATGGACCGGCCATCATCCCCTGGCTGCGAAAAAACGAGTGAAAATCATGATTCTTGCGATACACCATTGTACGAACCTTGGTCACTCCCGCCGTTTTGAAAAAATCGCACATCGCATCGTAGAGTTGTGTAGCAATACCCCCGAGCCTGACATCCGGCCTCACACCCAGGGCAAAAATCCAACCACAGGGGTGGGAACCGAATTCCCAGTCCCTGACTTCGCCAATGATGAAACCAACGATTTCAGGTCCTTCTTCACAGACCAGGAAAAGCTGTTTGCTCTCCTCGTCACCATAACGAGCGAACATTTCCTGCCAATAGCGAGGATTCGAGCCCTTGTTACTGCGCTCATCGAAGGTCATGATGGCGGGCAAATCAGACTCCTTCGCCTTGCGAATACCATAGCTGACCTGTGCGTTTTTGGAGCTCATTTACAAACGTGATTTATGTGTAAAACCATTACAAAACCTGGGTTTTAGCTTAATTACATATTATAGTACCATTTTACTAATTTAACGGACAACGAGTGACAAAGAAGATCAACTACGAGGACCTGCTGGTTCCCTACCTGGAAGGCAATGCCGACTCACCACTTGAACCACAGGTGATTGAAGCCTTGCGTGGCGTATACGATCCGGAAATCCCCGTCAGTGTGTTTGATCTCGGTCTGATCTATGACTTGCGTTTCTTTGCCGGGGGTAAGATTCTGGTCCTCATGACACTGACTGCACCGGCCTGCCCCGTGGCCGATGAGATTCCCGAGTGGATCAAGACGGCGATTTTACAGGTTGAAGGTGTTGAAGATGTTGAGATTGATTTGACCTGGGAACCGTTCTGGAAACCTGAGTATATGACCGAGGCAGCACGGCTTGAGTTGGGGATGTTTTAAGGGATAAAAGGGGTCGAATGCACTGGTGTCCCATTTAATTCAACGAAGGGTCGCTGTGGTGGGTATCTGCTGTCAGGACACGCTGTGAACACCTCCATGTGCGCTCGGTCGCGACTTCCCTGTCGCTCACGGTCCTGACAGCAGATACCCACCACAGCTTTTGTCCGTGAGGCCGTAGAACCAACCGACATCGAAGCCTCCGGCATGCGCTACAACCCGTCCCAGCCCCGGGAGTGTGGGGTCTTGTCTCAGGACCGTGAGCGACAGGGAGAAGGTGAGAGCGGGAACCGGTCGAGAAACTGGCCTGGGCCAAGTCGCGACCGAATCCCCATGGAAGGGTTCATGATGTGTCCTGAGGCAAGACCCCGCACTCCCGCGGCGAGCCGAGGTCATGTCCACGTTGACCCCGTATCCCGCAGTCATAGTCATAGCTTCATTTCTGCACGGGACTCTCAGATTATGTGGGACAACAGTGGATTCGACCCCTTTTTTCAGCCCATTTTGTCCTTGTCGTCAATTAGCTCCAGAAGCACGCCGTTCATCTTCTTCGGGTGCACGAAGGCAAATTCGCAGTCACGAAACTGGCGTGCACCACCGATGAACGGATAGTCCTGATCCTTGAGTTCGGCCATTGCTGCACGCGTGTTATCGACGTTAAAGCTGATCAGCATCACGCCTTCACCACGTTTTTCGATGAATTTTGCAACGTCCCCGTCTGCTGAGGTCGACTCCATCAGTTCAAAACCAACACCACCCAACCAATAACGGGCCACGCGGATTTTTTCCGATTCATCGATGTAGGCATCGTCCGGTTCTGCCTTGCCCAGGATCGGTTCCCATATCTTGCGGGCTTCATCCAGGTTTCTCACTGCAATACACAAGTGGTCCAGCTTGTTGGTTTTCATTGCTCTACTCCTGACAGGAGGGGTTGGATCCAATTAAACGTGATTCCAATCCGATCGACTCCCGTCTTTACGATTTAATTGGATCCGGCTCCTTTTACTCTTTTAGTTTAATTGACCCAAATTTATTACGCCCGTGTTGGCAAGCGCCTCGATTTCATCAGCAACCAGACCAGCCTCAGCAAGGACTTGTCCGGTGTGTTGACCATACTTGGCCGGGAAGGACAAGCTGGTACGAGATGACTCAGTATCGACCGCCATCGGCTGCATGTGAATTGTGTTGCCTTCAGGTGTCTTGGTGGTCGTGAGCTTGTCACGCAGTGCCTCCAATACCCGCACCTGGCGAATATCGTTGATTACAGCATGCGGGATAGTCGCCGCAGCAAAGTCTTCAGCGAGTTCGGCCGTCGAGTAATTGACTGAAATCGCGCTGATGTCACGATAACAGTCCTGTCGCTCGGCCTGTCTGCCCTTGTTGGTCTGCCGCAGTTGATTGGCGACCACACTGAATTTTTCGATCGCGGTAAACCGTTGCCACTGCAGGTCGTTGCCGATCGCGACATAGATAAACCCGTCACTGGTTGGATAGGCATTGGTCGGGATGAACTTGCGGTGCTCATTGCCGCAACGGGTAATTTCAGAGTCGTCACAACCAAAATCCACCAGCGGCAAAGTCGTGATCAGCCACGAGGCCGCCGCCTGTAGCATGGACACGTGGATTTCCGCGCCTGTGCCCGTCTCCGCCTGCTCCGCCAGGGCCAGGCATACCCCTGCGTACACCTCGTCACCGGCCTTGAGATCAATCAGGGGAATACCGGACAAGGTTGGATCATCGTCTTCACGACCCGTCAACTCCATAAAGCCGGACATGGCCTGCAACGCGGGGTCATACCCGGGCACATCGGGATACGCCGGGCCCAACGCCGAAATCCCCGCCCAGATCAGTTTCGGGTTGGCCGTTCGGAGTGTCGCGTAGTCAATACCGAGGCTTTGGTAGCGCCCGGGCAAGGTGTTGCAGCAAAAAATATCGACCCCGAGCTCCTTGATGATCAGCAATAACAATTCCCGGCCACGGGGATCCTTCAAGTCCAGCGCTATGGTTTCCTTGCCCACATTGGGCGCGATAAAATAGCTGTTGCGGTCATCGTCGACCACCTGGGTACCGATATAACGATTAGGGTCCCCGGGTAACCGTTGGCCCACAGGCGTGGCCTCTATCCGGATCACCCGCCAACCAAGCTGTACAAACCGCAAGGTCGCGTAGGGCAGTGACAGCGCCTGCTCCAGTGACAGCACAGTACGTTGTTTCATTGAAACGACGCTTGATGCAATGCTCTGGCCACCTTTTCAGGCGTCAAGGGTGGTGCAAAGAAACGAACACCTATGGCGTTGTAGACCGCGTTGGCAATGGCCGGCGCCGGAATAATGGCCGGCAGTTCGGCAATACCCTTGGCACCCATGGGCCCTTCCTTGCAGTCGCTTTCGACGAAGTGTAATTCGATCTCAGGTGTTTCCGGTGCGGTCGGGACCTTGTAGTCCCGGAAGCTGGGGTTGAGCACTTTGCCATCTTCCATCTGCAGTTGCTCACTGAGCGCATAACCCAGAGATACAGAAATTCCACCCTCCATTTGTCCCTCGATACCCAGGCGGTTAATGACACGGCCAACATCCTGAACCGCCGTAATTTTCAACACCTTGACTTCACCAGTACCGGTGTCCACCTCGACTTCGGCCACATAGGCTCCGTGAGCCCAGCTGGCGGACAGGTTTCCAACATGGTTCCTGTCCTCGGGTTCGCTGTTGGGCTCGTAGTAATCGGTCACCATGACCAGCTCATGATCCTCACCAAAGTGCATTTGCCGTAACAGTCTGTCGAGCTTGATGATGGCCACACCGTTGTCGGCCTGCACCACGTGGCCCTCACGCAGATCGAGTTGCTCGGCAGTGACGTTAGACTGCTTTGCGGCAGCATCAAGTACCTGCTTGCGCGCGGCCCGCGCGGCCCGCAGCGCGGAATTTCCCGCGATAAAAGTGGTGCGGCTCGCGTGCACACCAACGTCCCACGGTCCCAGTGCTGAGTCATTATTCACAATGGTTATATCGGCAAACGGAATACCGAGTTCTTCCATTACGATTTGGCTCAACACCGCATCGATACCCTGGCCAATTTCGGAAGCGCCCGTAATCAGGGTGGCCCTGGCGTAATCATCCAGCTTCAGAATGGTTCCGCAACCATCGCTCTTGTGGATCTTTGCACCCCCGGCGTTATGGATCGAGGTCGCGATACCGATGCCGTACTTGCGGGTCCCGGGTACATCGCGATTCTTGATATTGGCCGCATGCTTGCTAAGAAAGTCCGTTTTGCCCGCCGCTATTTCTATACAGTCACCCAGCCTGCAGTCATCAAGTATCGATCCCTGCGGGGTCACTTCGCCGGACTTTTGCGCGTTCTTCAGACGAAAGGCTATCGGATCCATACCGACTTCCTCGGCCAGCATGTCCATCACCGAGGCGGTGACAAAGGTCGCCTGCACGTTACCGTAACCGCGGAAAGAACCCGCATACACATTGTTGGTGTAGGCGGCAAGACCCTTGTATTCGACGGCGGGCACCCTGAAATGACCCGTGAATGTGCGCATCTGGATGACCGGTGTAGTGGGGCCCCAGGAGGTGTAAGCCCCATTGTTGAGGAGGGCATCGACGCTGCGAAACGTCAGGCTGCCATCCTTGTTGACCCCGCTGCGTATTCTGAACTCCACCGGTTGACGTGTCGGCGAGTTGATGAATTCCTCTTCCCGCGAGAAGGTCAGTTTGACCGGACGGCGTGTGGCTTTGGCCAGCAGGGCACAGATGGGTTCGAACGGGTATACGTCGAGCTTGGAGCCAAACGCTCCGCCGACGGGCGGTTGAATAACGCGGATATCGCCCGGGTGGATACCCAGAGCCGGTGCCAGGTCCATCTTGTAGTTGTATGGATACTGGGTCTGCGAATAAATGGTCAGTTTGCCAGTGGTATCAAAATCTGCAAGCACACAGCTCGGCCCCATGCAGCAATGTGTCACGTACGGAACTTCGAATTCATGCTCAACCACGATGTCCGAAGCGGCCTCCGCAGCGGCGATATCACCGTGGGAAAATTCATAGTACAGACTGCGGTTGTCCGGGTGGTCTTCATGCACCACCGGTGCCCCTTTGCTTAAAGCTTCAGAAGCGGAAAAAACCGGCTTTAGATCTTTGTATTCAACCTTGATCAGGGCGATGGCCTGGTCCGCTATCTCCTCGCTTTCTGCGGCAACCGCCGCAACCTCATCGCGGATGCAGCGCACTTTCTTGGACTTGAGGGGAAAATTGTCACGCGTGGGTCCAAACCTCAGTTCCGGAATATCGTCACCCGTGAGAACGGCGTGAACACCCGGCAGTGCTTTGGCGGCACGAGTATCAATGCTGATGATCTTTGCGTGTACCCGATCCGTGTGCAGAATTTTGCCCACCAGCATACGTGGCAGAACCATATCGTTGATATAGCGGGTGCGTCCGGTTGCCTTGTCAGGCGCATCCGGCTTGGGTACCCGCGTCCCGATTACGGTCTTTTTTGCCAGTGATTTTTCCATTGCCGCACTCATGATGGGCTCTCCTCCAACACTACGGCAGCAACGGCATCCACGACCTTGGTATATCCGCTGCATCGACAGACATTACCTTCCAGTCCACGCGCGATGTCGTCGCGGGTCATCTTCCGGCCCTTGTCCGGGTTGTGGTCAAGAAGGTATCTCGCTTGCATGATCATGCCCGGCATACAATAGCCACACTGGATGGCGCCATGATCTACGAATGCCTGTTGCACTATCTCCAGACCGGCATCGGTCGCGAGACCTTCAATGGTTTGCAGTTCGCGACCGTCGCAATCCACCGCAAACATCAAGCAGGAATTAATAGTGTGGCCATCCACGAGCACCGTGCAGGCGCCACACTCACCCTCCCCGCAGGCCAGCTTGCCACCGGTCAAATCCAGTTTCTCCCGTAACATGGCCAGTGTCGTCATCGTCGGCGACACCTTGAGCCGTGTCTGTCGCCCGTTCAGGCTGAACTTGATTTCAATTTCCAACGACATTCAATAATCTCCTGATATATACACCTGTCAGATGCGAGCGATACCACGCTGATGCACGTACATCGTCGATGGGTGATACTTCACGACCCGCCGCTGCAGCCGCTTCGTCGACAAGGCTTTCGTCAAGCAATTGCCCTTCCAGCACCGCTTCGGTCGCTCGCGCCCGTATGGGTGTTGGTGCAACCGCGCCAATGGCCACCCGTACATTGCTAAGCACACCCTCTTTCTGAACGGCGGCAACCCCCATTGATACCATGGAAATCTCCAGAGCGGGTCGTGGGCCGGATTTCAAAAATTCTGCCCGGAAGCCCTCAACCGGGGCTGCAAACACGATTGAAGTGAGCAATTCATTGCCCTGCATGGCGGTCTTACCGGGGCCGGTAAAAAAATCAATCAGCGCAATCGAGCGCATCGACAGTGTGCCATCAATCCAACCGGCCAATTCGACCTCTGCATCCAGTAACAAGAGTGGAATGATCATGTCACCGGCCGGTGAGGCATTGCATATATTGCCGGCCAATGAGGCGGCATTGCGAATCTGCGAACTGGCGAAATGATCTGCGGCATCAACCAGCACCGGCACCTCGGCGGCAAGCAACGCACTTTCCAGAATATCCGTTACGGTGGTCAATCCTCCAATGCGGTAACGACCGTCATCCACCGAGATGCCACGCATCTCTTCGATATGCTGAATGTTGATCAGCGTGCGTAAAAACTCCTTTGCACCGCTGGTCGTTTGCGGTGTCAGGTCCGTGCCACCGGCCAGGATGGTGGCATCGCCGTGCTGTAGTGACTGCACGGCCTCGACGATCGATACCGGCACCTCGTAATTCTCAATATTCATTTTTCCCGTCTACCCCGCTAAAACCGAACCGGTTCGTCGTACCGACCGTATACCGATACCAATGTATCGGTCATTTCACCCACCGTGGCGTATGTCTTGACTGCAGCCATAATGGCAGGCATGACACTTACCTCAGCCCTGGCATCATCTGCGAGTTTTTGCAATGCAGCCTTCACCGCTGCCGTATCGCGTTCATCACGCAGTTGTTCCAGACGCTCGATTTGCCGGCGCGCATCATCCTGTGCATAAGGGTGATATTCCACTTCCGGCTCGTCTTCCTCCACCTGGTAACAATTGACCCCAACTTTGGGGAATTCGCCGGATTCGACATCCTGCAGTAATTCATAAGCCTGGGCAGATACCTGTGACTGGATCGTACCTTCGGCAACCATCTTGATAATGCCACCCTGCTCGTCCACGGACTGCATGACCTCGGTCATGCGGGCGCGCATCTGGTTGGTCAGGGTTTCAACGTAATAGGAACCAGCCAACGGATCTACCGTGTCACACAGACCCATCTCCTCGATCAATAACTGCATGGTTCTCAAGGACAGACGTTGTGCGTCTTCAGAGGGGATTGTGTAGGCCTCATCAAAGCAACACAGCGCCATTGTCTGTGCACCGGACAAGGCACTGATCAACGCATAGTAGGCCCCACGCACAATATTGACCTCAGGCTGTTCCTTGGTCAGCCCGCTACCACCGCCACCAGCAATCATGCGCAGCACCATTGAACGCGGATTGGTTGCGCCGTACTCCTCTTTGACGATCTTGGCCCATAGACTGCGACCGGCACGGAATTTAGCCACCTGTTCAAAAATATTGCCATAGATATTGAAATTGAACGACAACCTGGAAGCAAATTCATCAACGTCCAGACCACGCGCCAGCACCATATCCATGTAAGCCTTGGCAATACAAAAGCCGTACGCCATTTCCTGCGCCGGGTCGGCACCCGACTCACGGATGTGATAACCACAGACGCTGACGGGACTGTATTTGGGTGCATGCCGGGCGCAGTATTCGATGGTGTCGGCCACCAGTTTTATCGATGCTTCTACCGGAAAAATCCACGTGCCCCGGCCAATGAACTCCTTGAGAATGTCGTTCTGAGCGGTGCCACGAAGCCCGGCAATGTCGTAACCACGTTTTTCTGCCATTGCCAGGTACATCGCTATCATGATTGCAGCCGACCCATTGACGGTAAGCGATACGGTGATCTTTTCCAGATCGATCCCGTCAAAGGCCGTTTCGAAATCACGCAATGAATCAACCGCCATACCGACCCGGCCAATTTCGCCGGTGGCCAGCTCATCATCCGAATCCATACCGATCTGGGAAGGCAGGTCAAAGGCCACGTTTAGCCCCGTCTGCCCGTTTTCAATCAGGAACTTGAAGCGTTCATTGGTATCCTCCGGATTACCGAAACCCGTGTACTGACGCATCGTCCACGGCCGTTTGCGGTACATTTCCTTGTGAATGCCGCGGGTGAACGGATACTCGCCCGGCAGTCCCACCATCTCCACACCACCGGATTTCTCCAGGTCCTGCTCGGTGTAGACTGTTTTTATCTCTATACCGGACTCATTGATCACGGCCCGGGAGCTTTCCGACCTGTTTTTTGAAGCACCGCTGCGTTTTTTTGTTTGCACTGTCATTTGCATCTCTCGTTGATGAAATCAACAATCTCCTGCAGTTCGGAACCGGCCGGAAAAACACCGTCCAGTCCAATTTCTTTAAGCGTCTGTTGATCCTGCGCAGGTATACTGCCACCAATAATCCAGAGCCTGTCATCCAGGCCAGCGTCGATAAGCTGTTGCTTCAGTCGTTCGCAATACGACAGATGCGAGCCCGCCAAACTTGACAGGCCGATCACATCCACGTCTTCCTCCAGGGCCACCTGCGCAACTGCTTCGGGCGGTTGCCGCAAACCGGTGTAGATAACCTCGTAACCGGCATCCATTAAAGCCCGCACAACGATTTTCGCACCACGGTCATGCCCGTCGAGACCCGGCTTGGCGATAAGCACCCTGATTCTGCGTGTACTCATGGAGACAATTCCTTGGCGATAATGAGTTTGAGAATTTCACTCGTGCCCCCGCCAATGAGCGTGAAGCGAATGTCCCGCAGATGCCTTTGCACCGGGTACTCCATCGCGAACCCATAGGAGGCCAACACCCGGGCGGCCTGGTCACAGGTGCTGACTGCCGCTTCGGAGGCAAATAATTTTGCCATGGCTGATTGTTTGTGACAGGGCTTATCAGTTTGCTTTAACCAGGCAGCGTAATGTACCAGTTGCTCTGCTGCTTCCAAATCCGTTGCCATTTCTGCGAGCTTGAGTTGAATGGCCTGGAAACGATTAATGGGTTTGCCAAATTGCTTACGCTCAGCCGCATAGCGAATCGCCTCGTCCATGGCACCACGACCACCACCAACAGCCATCGCCCCGGTAATGATCCTGATTTCCGCCAGCAATTTGCGTAGGTGTTTAACGCCGTCTCCAACTGCACTCAGACAATGGCTGGCGGGAACAAAACAGTCATTCAGTGCCAGCTCGGAAGTTGGCAGTGCGCGCACACCCATCTTTTCTATCGCGCGCCCAACAGTCAGGCCCGCAAAATCCTTTTCGACCAGAAAGATGGTCAGTTTCCCTTCTTTGGCCGCCTGCTTATCATCACCGGCTTTGGCAAAAACGGTGAAGAAATCCGCGACCGGTGCGGAGGTCACCCACATTTTCTGGCCATTCAGACAATAACCATCCCCGTCCTTCACCGCGGTTGTGGTGATACCACCCAGATCGCTGCCGGCATTGGGTTCCGTCATACATATCGCACCGACTTTTTCACCCAGAAGTGCCGGTGCAAATAGTCGCTGGTGGATATCATCACCGCCCAGCATGTGCAGAAACTTGGTGCCCATCAGAGATTGCATGGCAACCGCCCCTGCGAGTGACATTGAGCCCCGTGCAACTTCCGTGAGCGCCAGGCAAAAAGAATTCAGATCCATGCCGCTACCACCATCTTCGACCGGGTAGCGCATACCGAAAAATCCCAATCCCCCAAGTTCACGAAACAGCTGCCAGGGAAACTCGTGCGCTGTATCTATCGCCTCGGCCTGCGGTATGATTTTTTCATCGCAGAATCTGGCAAAAGTATCACGTACAGTCCGTTGCTCCTGTGAGAGTTCAAAATCCATCAGCTGTCATCCTCCGCATTTCCACTCTCATCAAAGCCGTAGCAGGCGCTTGCCGCCGCGGCTGAAATAACACCATTGCGAACCTCAGCCGCCAGGGTGGCGCGGTCCCGTCTGGCGGGATCGCCATAACCACCGCCACCACCCGCGTGTTGACGATACACGGTGCCCTTAGGCACACCGGTAATCAAGTCCTTGTTATTTGGCACCACTTCACTGCCGTCAGGGTAGGTCAGGCTGATTTTGTTAAGTGTGCCTTCCAGGCCACCAAACAGGCCAAATGCGGGTTCAAAATCTCCATCACCAAAGGTGACCAACTGGGTATCCTCTGACCCTATGACAAATTCTGTTTCGACACCCAGACCACCACGCCATTGCCCCGCGCCGGCAGAGTCAGTCAGGTACTCGTGCTTTTTGAGCAGATGCGGTGTCTGTTGCTCGAACATCTCATAGTCCTGATCGAGGATTCCACCCGACGCATCAATCATACCGATATGATCGTAACCATCGGTGCCCCGCATTGCGCCCGACCCGCCTTTGAGACCCATGAAGCCGATATCCACGTAGTTCTCACCCTTTTCTGCGTCAAGCCCTGTGGTCAGAGACGCCAGCAAATTGTTCCAGCCTGCCGTGATACGATCGGGTATCACGGGTGCGAGGGCACGGATGATGGCATCGGCATTGGGTGGACACAGATGGTTGCCGAAGGTCGTTGCTTTTGGATAGGACGCATTCAGAATGGTGCCTTCGGGAATGATCATATCAATCGGTCCGATCATGCCCTCGTTATGTGGGATATCCGGATTAACCATCTGCAGGAAAGTCAGGATGGATGCAGAGGCGCTGGACGTATAGGTGCCGTTTACGAAACCGTCGGTCTGGGCATCGGTTTCAGAGTAATCAAAAGTAATGTGCCGGTCCTTCACCGTCACAGTAACCCGAATGGTGAATTTGGTACCCTCATTATGACCGTCAAAGTAAACATAGCCCTCACCGCTGTAAGAGCCTTCGGGTATTGTCGCGATCTCGGACTCCATCATCTTGCGCGTGGCGTCGAACAGGACCAGCTTGTGATCCTCGAAACTCCTTAGCCCATATTTTTCCAGCACTTCCCGCAGGCGGCGCTCGCCCACGGTGCAGGCCCCGATCTGGGCACGCATGTCATGCTGGACAATTTCCAGACGGATATTGGCAAAGATAAGCCTCCAAACATCCTTGCGCAATACACCCCTGTCAAAGACCTTTACCGGGGGAATGCGCAAGGCCTCCTGCCAGACCTCGGTAGCCCTGGGGTTGTAACCACCCGCTACATTGCCGCCAATGTCGGCCTGATGGCCCTTTACCGCAGACCAGGCAACCAGTTCTCCCGCATGGAATATCGGCTTGTATACCGCGACATCGTTGTTCTGATTACCCATGGAGAAAACATCATTATGAAAAATGACATCTCCGTCATGAATGTCATCGCCAAAGTACTCAACCAGGTATTTGCACACCGGCGCCAACGAGAAAGCGAGTATCGGCAGGTTCTCGGTCTGTTCCAACATGTTGCCCTGTGCATCATAGAGACCGGTCACAAAATCTTTGGCTTCGCAAAGGATCGGTGAACGCGCAGTCTGTTCAACCGATAAGCTCATTTCGTCGGTAATGGACTTGAAAGTCCGGGCGTAAACGGACAACAGGATAGGATCTATCTGACTCATGACTGATCTCCACTTGGCTCCGGTCCGAGCAGGTCTTCACGACCCTTGCCGTAGACCACAAATGATCCGTACTTGTCGACCACACAATCATAGCTGTCGCTCACCAGGATCGCGGTGGTGACCTGCTCAATCAATGCCGGACCACACACCCTGTTCCCGTGCTGCATTTGGTGTCCATCATAAACCGACACCGGGCGGAAATCCCTGGCCGAGAAAATGTACATTTCCCGTTCACCCTTGAGCGCTGACGAGGCGTCTTCTCCAGCAAATCGCTGAGTCTGGAAGTCAGGTTTCTCTGTCACCCCGACCGCCTGCAAACGTACGTTAATGAGATCTACACCAACATCCTGATCCTCAAGCGAGTAACCGTACAACCGGTTGTGCTCGGTATGGAACGCGGTATGAATTGAATCTGCATCCCTTGTCTTAATCCACGCCCGGCTAACTTCCACGGAAACCTCGTGGTACTGCTTCTGGTAACGGCAATCCAGCTTTAGATGGAATCGCTGTTTGCCGGCGGGAATATTTTCCTCCAGCAACATCGCCGTACCCTCCGCGACCAGGTCATCCACCAGCTGCTGCAACCCGGACCAGTCCAGTTCACCCAGCCGCGCAAAAAAAGTTCTCACGAAGTCGTGCTTGAGATCACCCATCAGCATCCCGACAGCACACAGTATTGAAGATTCTCGCGGTACGATCTGAAGTGGGATCTGTAGCTCTTCACAAATCATACAGGAGTGAATCGGACCCGCACCACCGGCAACCACCATCGGAAACTCACGGGGGTCAAAGCCACGTTTGATCGTGACCTCACGCACACCCTGCGCCATGTTATTACAGGCTACGCGGTACATACCCGCAGCAGCGTTCTCTATGTCCATGCCAAGCGGGTCGGCAATATGTTTTTTGATCGCTGCACGCGCCGCGTCAATATCGAGCGCTATTGTCCCGCCGGCGAAAAAGTCCGGATTCAAATACCCCAACACCAGGTTGGCGTCGGTACAGGCCGGTAGCTTGCCGCCCTGGCCATAGCTTACCGGGCCGGGATTTGCCCCTGCGCTTTGCGGCCCCATACGTAACAAGCCCCCCTCGTCGATCCAGCCGATCGAACCACCACCCGCACCGATGGTGTGGATGGCCAACATCGGCAATGCTATGCGGTGCCGGTCGATCACGCCTTCGTTCACCAGCACCGGGCTACCGGTAACCAGGGCAGCCTCAAAACTGGTTCCGCCCATATCAACCACGATGCAATCATCACGCTCATGAGCCTGTGCATATACCAGACCCGCACCGGGGCCGGCGGCGGGCCCTGAAAGCAGCGTCAATGCCGCCGTCTTGCGCGCAGTCTGGGGTGTCATGACACCACCATTGGATTGCATGATGAGTAACAGGCCATCGAAGCCATTCTTGTTCAAGCGGGCAGTTAACTGCTCCAGATAAGTGTTCAAAATGGGGCCAATATACGAATTGAGCACCGTCGTGCTGACACGCTGGTAAAAGCGTATTGACGGTAACAAATCGGTTGATACGGTCAGATAGGCGTTGGGGAGTTTAGCCCGCACCAGCTCAGCAGCACGATGCTCGTGGTCGGCATCGGCAAAGGCATTCATGAAACAGATGGACACCGCCTCTACCCCTTCCTCAGTGAACAACTCAATGGCTCCTTCAACCTGTTCAAGGCTAAGCGGCTCCACTTCACTGCCATCCCGGCGCAGGCGTCCGTCCACACCGACCCTTAAATAACGCGGCACCAGCGGTTCGACGTTGGTAAAGCGGTTGTTATATTGCTCTTCACGAATACCACGACGCATCTCCAATGCGTCGCGGACACCCGCAGTTGTGATCAACCCCGATTTCGCACCATTACGGGTCAGTGTTGCGTTGGTCGTGACCGTGGTCCCGTGCACGATGGTTTCAACCGATGCCATGAATTCATTGATGCTGAGCGGAGGATTCTGCTGGCGCGCTATCTCGGTCAAACCATTGATGACCGCACTGGAAGGATCATCTGAAGTCGACAGCACTTTGAATATTTCGGGCTCACGATCTTCCCAGGCAACCAGGAAATCCGTAAAGGTTCCACCCACATCAACACCAATTTTCAAGCCCATACCCGGAACTCCTTCAAGTTGCGCTACCGCTGGCGTTTGGCTTTTGGCCATTTTGCTGTTGCCACTTTTGTATCACCTGTTGCCGCAGCTCTCCCTTTAGGACCTTACCCATCGCATTGCGAGGAAGCTGCTCCACCACGATGACTTCCCTGGGACAGGAAAAGCGTGAAATTTGGCCGCTACAAAAGCCCAGTACCTGTTCAGCATCCAGTGCGCTGCCTTCGCTTGTCACGACGACGGCGACGGCAACTTCACCCCAATAGTCATCCGGCCGGCCCACCACTGCAACCTCTTCAATTTCCGGCCGCGCGGACAGGAGATTCTCAATCAGAGCAGGATAGATGTTTTCTCCACCTGAAATGATCATATCCTTGATGCGTCCGTCGACATACAAGAAACCCTCAGCGTCCAGGTGCCCTACATCACCCGTGTGTAACCATTGATCAGTAAAAACCTCTCGGGTCGCCTCAGCATCGCACCAATACGCGGTCATCAAATTCTCACCGCGGACGAGAATTTCGCCCTTGTTACCCACTTCCACCTCATCACCTGCCTCATCGACGATTCGAAGCTCGCAGTGAACTGCGACCTTGCCGGTCGAAGCCGGCTTACGTGCTGCCTCGGTTGCCGGTGTATAGGCAGCAATGGGTCCGGTTTCGGTGGAACCATAAACCTGTACCATTGGCACACCCCAGTTGCAGACTTCAGTAACCAGGTCTGCAGACACGATAGTGGAGCCCACGGAAATCATCCGCAGGCTACCAGGCCGCGTATCGGACCAGCGCGGATCATCCATGATTGCCAACATGATCGTCGGCACAACAAGGGTCAGCGTGATATGACGCTCAGCGAGTTCTGCAAAGAAGCCATCGACATCAAAACGCCGGTGGAGCACAACGGTAGCACCAGCATACAGGGCGGGCAGAGTCTGTATGTTAAGCCCACCCACATGGAACATCGGCAATATGGTCAGAATCTTGTCCTGAGATGTGAGTGTATGCATATGCACCGAGTTTTGTGCATTACACAAGAGCGCCCTCTTGCTCAACAGCGCCCCTTTTGGCGTACCGGTGGTGCCAGATGTGTAGCAAAGCAGCAGACCATCCGCTTCGCTGAGCCCCACGGGGCGTGAAAATGCCTGCTCGCGTCGGCTTGCCAGATCCAGCTCAGCCAGGGAAGTCCAACCATCGTACGCATGTTCAAAGTTAATCAGCTGTATAGAACCAAACTGCTCCGCCACGGTGTCGACATGTGCGATAAATTTCTCTTCCACAAATAGCGCAACCGGCCCGGCGTGCTGGAGTAGTTGTACGTGTTCGGGTGCGGCCAGACGCCAGTTCAGTGGTAGCAACACAGCACCCACACGTGCACAGGCAAAAAGCAAGGCGATGAATTCAGGTGAGTTCAGGCCCAGATAAGCCACCCGGTCTCCGGGTTGCACCTCAAGTGAGGTTCCCAACACATTTGCAAACCGGTCGATTTTCCCCGCAAGTTCCGCGTAGCTTAAAACTGTCCCTGCATACTCAATCGCTGACTTACCTGGTGTTAAGTCAGCTCGACGGCTTATCCAGTCAGATAAATCCATAAATCCAATATCCCGGCACCGGTATTCCGATGTTAACTTACCTGCTCTACTCTTGACCTAGCGCAATAGCACGCATGTGATATTCAGGCAAAATAGAGTATTACACGCAAATAGCCAATACTTTTAATCTTAAATGGTATTTAGGTACTATAATACCATTATTGTTGTCAAGGCGAGCACAAGGAGCAGAAACAATGACTGGTAGCTATATTCCGTACGGTGCCTACTGGAGCAGTCCATTCGCACGGTGGCAGGGCAGCCTGGGGCATCTCCCCAGTGTAGAGTTCGCGGCTCATCTCACACGTGAGTCATTGGCAGCCCGCAGCATCGCCGCAGAAGCGTTCGACTACGGCGTCCTCGGGATGACCGTACCGCAACAGTTCTCCTTCTATGGTTTTCCGTGGCTGGCTGGCCTGATCGGCGCAACTGACATCAGCGGCCCGACAATTGGCCAGGCCTGTGCGACCAGTGCCCGGGTCCTTTCTGTCGCAGCACAGGAAGTTGAGACCGGTTCGAGCACCTGCGTACTGGCGGTGACCACCGATCGTCTTTCCAACGGTCCACATTTATATTACCCACGCCCGGGAGCACCCGGTGGTATCGGTGCCCATGAAAATTGGGTCCCCGATAATATGGGCTGGGATCCATATGCGCGGGCAGATATGACCCAAACCGCCGAAAACTGCGCCAGCAAGTGGGGGGTTTCTACGGTCGAGCAACACGAAGTCGTCCTGCGGCGGCTTGAACAATACCAGGATGCAAAGGCCAATGACTCGGCTTTCCTGAAGAGATTCATGACCTTGCCCTATGCGGTACCGGACGTACGTTTCAAGAAAACCGTAACCACCATGGAAGGTGATGAAGGTATCTTCGAGAGCACGGCAGAAGGACTGGCCAAGCTGAGAACGGTCAAGGAAGGCGGAACGATTACCTTCGGTGGACAGACACACCCGGCCGATGGTGCAGCAGGTATGGTTGTTACAACACAAGACAAAGCAGCAGAGATGTCTGCAGATAAGGCTATCGCAATCAAAATCGTCTCCTTTGGACAGGCCAGGGTGGAAAAGAGCTTCATGCCCGCGGCCACCGTTCCGGCGTCCATGCAGGCACTGCAACGGGCCAACATCAGCATCTCCGATCTGGCCGTGATCAAGTCCCATAACCCGTTTGCGGTCAATGACATTGTTTTCGCCCGTGAAACCGGCGCAGACCTGATGTCCATGAACAACTATGGCAGCTCCTTGATCTGGGGGCACCCACAAGGCCCCACCGGCATGCGGGCGATGATTGAGCTGATTGAAGAACTTGCATTACTGGGTGGTGGCTGGGGTCTGTTCCAGGGTTGTGCTGCCGGTGATTCTTCAATGGCGGTTGTTCTCAAGGTGGGAGACTAGTGCTCCGTCCATGTGATAACTATGGATTCAGAGGCACCCAGATGTTTCAGGACAAGACGCGGACAGCAGAGAATGGCCCGGTCCTTCTCAAGGGCTGCACCAAGAGTAGGGGCCCTGAGGCGACGGAGTACTAAAATGGAGATGATCCAATGACACTCAAACAAATTTCAGTCTTTCTCGAAAACTCACCTGGTCGACTGCTCGAAATCACAACTGCATTTGGAGAAGCAGGCATCAATCTGAAAGCTCTGAGCCTGACCGGAACTTCTGGTTTTGGGGTTCTGCGACTCATTGTGTCCGATCTTCATCGGGCACGTAACATCGCCATGGAACACCGCTGGCCAGCCAGGGTGGATGAAGTGCTGGCGGTTCGCATTCCCAATGTTTCCGGCAGTTTGACAAAACTGCTCATGCCGCTCAAGAAAGCACAAATTGATGTGGAATACATGTATGCCTTCACCGGGACTTCTCCTGAGGATGCAGTAATGATTTTTGGCTTCAAGGAAGTGGAGGATGCCACCAGGGTGCTCGTCAACAACAATGCCATCCTGATAGGGGTTGATGAGTTTGGGGCGCTTGAGAGCGAGGGAGATCAGTCAAGATGACTACGAAATCCGGTGCAGACTTTTCCCCAAGAAAAATAGGCATTGTCGGTGCGGGACCGGTAGGCTGCGTATTGGCGGCCTGCTTATCCAACGCTGGCCACGAGGTGGTGTTGTGTGACCTGGTCGACGAGCTTCTAGCTCCAACTATGGATCCCGGCATCCGCATCGAGGGTGCCATGAAAGTCAGTGGCCGGGTTGCACGAACGGTCGCATCCCTCGATGGATTGGCTGATGACCCACCAGAGCTGATTTTTGTCAGCTCCAAAGCGACCGCGCTGCCACTGATAGCGTCTGCCATGGAACACTTTCACCGCCCTGGAATTTACGTGGTGAGTTGGCAAAACGGACTGGACACAGAACGGGTGCTTTCCGAACACCTGGGCGCGGAGTGGGTAATGCGTGCGGCGGTTAATTTTGGTGTCAGCCTGCTGCAGCCGGGTCACGTCAACATGGGCTTCCATCACCCACCACATTGGCTTCAGGAAGCAAATGAGAACGGCAAGCAAGTCGCTTCCGTGGTTTGCGAGCTACTCACTGAGGCAGGTCTCCCAACCAGACACGCCGAGCGCATTGTCGATCCTGTCTGGCAAAAGACTATTCTCAATGCTGCCCTGGGTCCCGTCTGTGCCGTCACTGGTAAGACAATGTCACAGGCGCTGCACGACCCTTTTCTCTTCGATCTGGTTGAGAAACTGGTCAAGGAGGGGATTGCGGTTGCCCGCGCCAATGAAGTGCAGCTGGGTTGGGACTATTTTCGTTACTCCATGAATTACCTGAAAGGTGGCGGTAACCACAAACCCTCCATGCTGGTGGATATCGAGAGCGGACGAATCACTGAGGCCGAGTTTATCAATGGCCAGATTGTAAAATACGCAGATATTGCCGGGCTTGAAGCGCCCTACAATACGATGATGCGGGCGCTGGTTAAAGCACTTGAGTCCTGAGCCAACGGGTTTGACCCGTAACCTGTACAACATGCGACTCATACGCAGGTGAACATGAAATCCTTCTGGTTGATTTTTTTCGTCATTTCAGCCACAGCAGAACTTAGCGCTATCATGTTCGACCTGACGCCTGTACACCTGGTCGCCAAGCCGCTACTGATGAGCACATTGCTGTTGTACTTTATCTTTGCCACCAAGGGATATCCCGCCTGGCGGACCCTGGTGGGGATTGCCCTGGTGTGTTCCTGGGCTGGTGACGTCTTTCTGATGGTGGACAACCGGTTCGTGGAGGGGTTATCAGCATTTCTACTCGCTCATGTCTTCTACATCAGTGCTTACCACAAAACGGGTGCTTCAAACGGTCAACTGAAACCACAGGACATACTGAAATTTGTTTTATTCGGAATCGTTTTGATCTGGATGCTTTATCCCGGGCTGGATGACCTGCTGATTCCCGTTGCAGTCTATGCATTGATACTTTTGAGTATGGGAGTTTGGGCCCACAAACGTAGAGGAGCCACATCAACAACAAGTTTCAGGCTCGTTGCTGTCGGTGCAGTTCTCTTTGTGGTATCAGACGGCCTGCTTGCATTTAACAGGTTTGTCACCGAGATTCCCGCCGAACGAATACTGGTAATGTCCACTTACATCGCCGCACAGTTCACGATTGTGCAGGGCCTGATCAAACACGAAAAGCCTGACCATTCAGGCTAAAGCCCTAGTGTGCCCTTGAAAAGGACCAGCCATTCTCTGCGGTCCGCGCCTTGTCTCGGAACATCTGGGTACCTCTGAATCCGTAGTTATCGCATTGAAGGAGCACTAGAAGCAAGTCACACTTTCCTCTTACCTGACGACCTTCAAGGTTTGAAGCGAAGTAAATTCTTCCATTCCGTAGAGGCCGAACTCAACACCCATACCGGATTGCTTGATACCACCAAAAGGGGCGTCCGGCTGAAGCGCGCCGTGGTCATTGACCCACGCGGACCCACATTCCAGGCGTTGAGCCAATTCAGCAGCCTTATCCAGGTCGCTTGACCAGACAGAACCTCCCAGACCACACTCATTGCGGTTGGCACGATCGATGACTTCGTCGATGTCTGAGTATTTGATAATGGGTACTATCGGGCCAAAGGGCTCTTCATCCACCAGCCGACTACCATCCGTCAGATCGGCAACAATCGTTGGTTCAAAAAAGTAGCCATCACGGTCCATCACGTGGCCACCGGCGAGAAAACGGCCACCATCTGCCTTCGCAGACGCAGCCAGATCCCGAATAATGTTCAATTGTGCCAGGTTTTGAACAGGACCCAGCTCTGTGCCTTCTTCAAGCCCGTCACCCACGACTACGTTTTCCGCCAGCCCTGCCATTGCCTGGCAAACCTCTTCATATTGGGATTCGTGGACGTACAAACGCTTTAACGCCGCACATGTTTGTCCGTTGTTGTGGAAGCAGGCGGCAAACAGTTTGGGGGCCATTTCAGCGACATCGATATCCGGTAACACGATACCTGCATCGTTGCCTCCCAATTCCAGGGTACACCGTGTCAGGTTACCCGCCGCAGATTCCATGATCCGCTTGCCGGTTGGAGTCGAGCCTGTGAAGGCCACTTTCGCAATGTCCGGATGAGCGGTGAGGAGACCGCCCACGCTGCCTGGACCTGTGATGATATTGATCACACCGGGTGGCAGGATTTCGCTCGCCAGCTGTGCAAACCGCAGACTTGAAACCGGTGTATATGTGGCTGGTTTCATCACGACAGTATTGCCGGCTCGCAGCGCCGGAATGACGTGCCAGATAGCAATCATCAGTGGCCAGTTCCAGGGGGTAATCGAGGCAACAACACCAAGGGGTTTTCTGTGTACTTCAATGCGTGCCACCTCGTTGTCCTGGATGACATCAACCGGGAGTTGAAGCTCGGCCGTGTATTGCGTCCACGCGACTGACCCCCCAACTTCCATACCTGATCCAACGCCGTTGAGGCCGCCCATTGGTTTTCCGGTTTCTTTGGTTACAAGTTCCATCAGTTCAGACATGTTGGCCTTGATGGCACCGGCAACCTCGTGCAACAACTGCCTGCGCTCCTCGTCCGAGGTTTGGCTCCAGGCCGGAAATGCAGCCTTGGCAGCACTAACTGCCTGCTCCACGTGAGAGGCATCACCCAGTTGACACTGTGCAAAAGCTATGCCCGTGGCCGGGTTGATGACGTCAAAGGTATTGCCGGACTGCACGGGGTTACCGTTAATATTCATATTAAACTGTTGCACGGGCTATTCTCCAGAAAGTGGTGTTTGCTTGCATTATATTGGTGTTTGTGCAGATTGAAAAATTTTTCGACCAGAGCCAGGACAGGGTTCTAGGGACCTGGACCAGTCGCTCCCTGTGAGCTCCATCTTCGCATTGCAGTAACTGGAATGCTATGAAAGCACCGTTGGCTACGTTGTATTAATCCGACGGCGTACTGGTTTTCAATATCGTATCAATGGTGATCCGCTTTGATTTCAGTTGCGGGACCAAATGAATCCAGCCGGGTGAGGAAAGTGTAGTCTCCCTCGTAGGACATCAAACCAATAAATACCAACAGACACAACGGCGGCAGAACAATCGCATAGATCAACGCCAAACGTTCCCATGCCATGTGCATGAAGATTGCGATAATGAAACCGGCTTTTAACAGCATGAAAATGATAATCAACGACCAGCGGAGCATGCCCTGCAACTGGTAGTAATCCACCGCGTAGGAAAACGAACTCAGTACGAATAACAATACCCATACCCATAAATAAATAGCCAGTGGATGCTGTTGATGTCCTTCGACAGCGGGTGCTTCAGCGTGTGCCATGGTTTGTATCTCCTGGATTTCCTTCCTGATTGCCGTTTTTTGTAGCCCTGAAAAAGGTCACCATAAATAAAAGAATGCGAAAATAAATACCCAAACGAGATCGACGAAATGCCAGTAGAGACCGGCGATCTCAACCATTTCGTAATTGCCGCCACGATGACGGTCGTAATAACCCGTACCAACCCGCTTGGCGACCACGATCAGGTAAATCACACCAGCAGTTACGTGCATGCCGTGAAAACCCGTGATCATGAAAAAGGCTGCACCGAATTGCGGTGCCCCCATTGGATTGGCCCAGGGTCTGACACCTTCTTCCACGATTAGCTTGGTCCACTCAAAAGCCTGCATGCCGACGAAGGTCGCACCCAGGGCGGCCGTTGCCAACATCAAAATTACGGTTTTTTTCTTCTCGAGTCGGTAACCATAGTTAACCGCGAGTGCCATCGTTCCGCTGGAGGTGATCAGGACAAAAGTCATGATGGCGATCAGAATTAACGGAATAGGTTCACCACCAAAACTGAGTGCAAATACTTCACTTGGAATTGGCCAGTTAACCGTAGTCGAGATCCTGACATTCATATAAGCGATCAGGAAGCAGGAAAAAATAAAGGTATCACTGAGCAGGAATATCCACATCATGGCCTTGCCCCAGGGCACCTGGAAAGCCTGCTTGTCGTCTGCCCAGTCAGTCGCCAGCCCTTTGTGGCCTGTTTGTAGTGATGCGGTCGCCGCCGCGGTCGCCAACGCTTCTTGTGTCATGCCTCAATCCTCATCAATCTCATGTCCTCAGTAACAGGGCGAACAAAACCAGCCAAACCAGCAACAGGTAGTGCCAGTAGGTGGCGCAAAGGGCCACGTTTTGCTTCGCTTGCACGTAATCGTGCTGCCGCAATTTAATCCCCAACCGCACCAGGAACCAGATCCCACCCACCAGGTGCAGGGCGTGCAGGCCGGTAAACAGGTAGAAAAAAGCATTCGCCGGATTGCTGGCCGCGTAATACCCGGCCACCAGTAACTGTTCCCAGGCAGCAACTTGACCCGCAATAAACACCAGCGTTAACACTGTACCGCCAACAAGGTATAGGCTTGCCCTACCCGGCTTGTCCCGCTTCGATAGGTTACTCGCCATTTGCATGGCAACGCTGGCCAGGACCAGCACCAGGGTGTTGAACCACAAAATACGGGGGTCTTTCAAAACTTCCCAGTCGGCAGATTGCATCCGCGTGTAGTAGGAGACGATAAACAACAGGAACATGCTGCTGACCACCGCCAGAAACATCACCAAACCCGTACGACTGGCCGTACTCACGGGCTGGAAGTCTCCGTGAATGCCTTCAAGCTCCCCGGCGTGCTCCCAGGGCTTCGAGGTCACTTTCCGAAAAAAGCTCACTGGTGCTCGCCTTCCTCACCATGGTAAGAGTCATCGGCCCTGGGTACATCTTCAGGGGCCATGGTTTGCGGTATGTAATCCCGGGCGGCACCTGGAACGCTATAGTCATAAGCCCAGCGATGAACTACCGGCAGCTCAGGGCCCCAGTTACCGTGCACCGGTGGGTTGTCGGGAGTTTGCCATTCAAGCGTGGTTGCTTTCCAGGGGTTCTTTTCAGCCCGCTTCCCTTTAAACAGACTCCAGAACAGGTTGAACAGGAAAAGCAACTGTACGACCGCCACGAACAAGGCAGCGACAGAAATCCCGGCATTCATGGCCTGGGTAGATTCATCCAGGAACGAAGTATCACCCATCGCGTAGTAGCGGCGTGGCAAGCCCTGGATGCCAAGATAATGCATCGGCAAATAAATGGCATAGGTCCCAAACAGGGTTAACCAGAAGTGAATCTTGCCCATCGTATCATTCAGCATTCGACCGGTAATTTTGGGATACCAATGGTAGATGGCGCCGAATATTACCAGGATCGGAGAAACACCCATCACCATATGGAAGTGCCCGACAACAAAATAAGTGTCAGACAATGGAATGTCGACGGCAACGTTGCCAAGGAACAAACCAGTGAGGCCACCGTTAATGAAAGTGAATATAAAACCGATGACAAAAAACATAGGCACGGTCATGCGGATATCACCCCGCCACAGCGTCAGCACCCAATTATAAATTTTGAGCGCGGTTGGGATCGCGATAATCAAGGTTGTGGTGGCAAAGAAGAAACCGAAATACGGGTTCATGCCGCTGACGTACATGTGATGTGCCCAAACAATAAACGAGATGCCACCAATGGCCAGGATGGCCCAGACCATCATGCGGTAACCAAATATATTCTTGCGTGCGTGCACGGAAACGAGATCAGAGATCACACCAAACGCGGGCAGCGCGACGATATAAACCTCGGGGTGACCAAAAAACCAGAACAGGTGCTGGAATAAAATTGGGCTACCACCGGCCGTTTTGGTCTGCTCACCCATCGACAGGATCGCCGGCATGAAAAAGCTGGTACCTAACACCGCGTCTAACAACAGCATGATGCCCGTTACCAGCAGGGCCGGAAACGCCAGCAGGCCAAGGATTGTGGCTACAAAAATACCCCATACCGAAAGCGGCATACGCATCAGCGTCATTCCGCGGCAGCGTGCCTGCAATACCGTGGTCACGTAATTTAAGCCGCCCATGGTGAAGGCCACAATAAACAACACGAGTGAGACCAGCATCAGCACGATACCACCACCGATGCCGGGTGTGCCGGGCAACACGGCCTGTGGTGGATACAGGGTCCAGCCAGCTCCGGTTGGCCCACCCGATACAAAGAAACTGGCACACAGCACCAGCACCGAGAGCAGATAAACCCAGTAACTGAGCATATTCATAAACGGGAATACCATATCCCGGGCACCGACCATCAACGGGATCAGGTAATTGCCAAAACCACCCAGTAGCAGGGCCGTCAGCAGATAGATCACCATGATCATACCGTGCAAGGTAATGGCCTGGTAGTACTCATCGGGCGTTATAAATGAGAACGTATCCGGGAATCCCAGTTGCAACCTCATCATCAGACTCAACACCAGAGCCACCATGCCTATGGCAATCGCGGTCAGGGAATACTGAACGGCGATGACTTTATGGTCCTGGCTCCAGATGTATTTAGAGATGAAACTCTGCGGATCGTGGAGATGTTGTTCGTGGTCCTTATCCGCTAGTGCGACATACGCCATCAGAAACTACTCCTGGTCAATTCGGTGGGAATCATTGCTAAAATCCTTTCTTGTGTCTTGTTACAGGCTGTTGATGTAGGCCACGAGATCATTGATGTCCTGCTCGTCACGCACAACCCTGGCCATGAAACCCATTTGCTTGCCATACAAATCCTGGGGATGCGCACCACGGATGCCCTGCCTGTAATTGTCAAGCTGCCTTATGATATACCAGTCATTCATGCCACTCAGGCGTGGGGCGTTCAGTGCCCAAATCCCCTGCCCCTGTTTTCCGTGGCAGGACTCGCAGGTAATAAACAGATCTTTACCGTGCTCGGCATCACCAGCAATGGTTGCCGGCGCAGATTCATCTGGCAGTGTTCCGATATAAGCCAATACATTGTCGATGGCTAAATCATCCACCAGGGTAGCCGCCATGGGTGCCATCTGTGCACCATATGAGTCTGCTTCGTGTGCACCGCGTACGCCTGCCTTGTAGTTTCTCAATTGTCGTGACATGTACCAGCTATCCAGTCCGGCCAGCTTGGGTGCATTCAGTTGTTGGATGCCCTCAGCCTGTGCACCGTGGCAGGTACCGCACAAACCGTACGTGGCCTGTCCCACTTCAGGATTACCGGCTGGTCTTGCAGCGGTCTCGGCGTAGGTCGGATAGCCTTGGAGCCAGGTCTGAAAATCTCCTTCATCTTCTACCACCAGGACGCCACGCATCGTGTGATGCGCAATGCCACAAAGTTCCTCACACATGATGTCAAACCGGCCCTTCCTGGTAGGTGTCAGCCAGGCGTAAGGGCTCATGCCTGGAACCAGATCCATTTTCACTCGAAACTGGGGTACGGTGAAATTGTGTAAGACATCTTTAGACCTCAGCACAAACTTGTAAGGCTGATCAATGGGGAGATGTAATTCGGCGTCGGCAATCAGAATATCATCCTGGCCCGCCGGGTCATCCGCTCGCATGCCAAAAGGGTTGTCGACCGACATCACGGCAACACTGGTCTGACCGAGTACGCCATCCGCACCGGGAAAACGGAAGCTCCAGTGCCATTGTTGACCGATTACCTCTACCACTTCGGCATCTTCAGGCACCTGTGTTACCTTGCCATACACCCACAATCCCGGGGCAAGCATCGCGACAACACCAACTGTCGTGATAACGGAAAGCCATGTTTCCAGCTTCTTGCTTTCTGGTTCGTAGTGCGCCTTGCGTCCCTCCTTGTGACGATACTTGATCACCACCCAAACCAGGAACAGGTTAACAACAACAAAAACAAAACCGGTTATCCAGAAGGTGATATCAACCGTAAGATCGATTGATGACCAGTTGGACGCAATAGGCGTAAACCACCAGGGACTCATAAAATGAAAGAGCAACGTGATGACGACCAGTACGAGAATTCCAATAGCAATTGCCATATTTTTTCCTTACTCCTGACTCTCTTTTTCGCACACCCGGCCTATTGGTCCGATGTTCTTCCCCACTTCAATTACCGAGGTCTTTGAGGTAGCCAGTTGTTGTTGTGCGCCAGACAATGAGGGTGCCCGGCAATGCATGCATTTCATAGTTCAGGCTCGCTCGTTTTATCAGCTTTTATTGCCGGGATATACACTCACTTCAGCCTGATCTTGTGCTGATTTAACGAGTCACATTTTATTGGCCCGGAAAAGGGTACAGCCTCCCGAGCAGGGGCGAGTGTCTCACATTTGTTCGGGCTTGAAAAGTTCTGTCTGACTATCAAAGCTTTGGGGCAATAGAATCAGGCGGTTAAGAAGCACTTGCGAACAAGAACCGTTACGGTCTTCTCACCAGCCAAAACGCTGACAGGAAAGCACCGATGAGAACCAAAGTCACCAATAAAGAGGAATATCCTGGCAAGTAGAAATTACGGTAAAACGCATTACTGATACCGGCAACAGCCCATAGATTTCCACTGCCGCTGCCTGCCACCAACTGACCCCGCATGCCCTTTTCCATGTGCTGCGCCATATCGCAGTGAACCAGGTAGGTGCGGTCGTCCCCCGGCACGATGAAAGTACCTGTCACGCGATTTCCACCGGAAGCCTCGATATGGAACATTCCTGCCGGGTACAGATAATTGGGCAAGCCGTGCACCATCCACTGGTGACGTACGTGGTCCTCGTTCACGAAGGTGATTTCAACCCGGGCGCAGGGCTGCACACGGATTTCATAGGTGTCCATGCCGAAGATCATGCCGGGAACGTCGGCGGCGTACTTCCTTCCCGCGTGAACAATCAGGCTGTAATCACGACTGATTTCCCGGCAGTCACGCGGCAGCGTATCGTGGTTTTCGTTCATTACCACACCCGCCGGGTCCACCGACATTTGATGCCCACTGTGCTCTGAGTGGTCAGGTGTTTGCTGGCCGTACCCCATGACGGGTAGCAACGACACCAGGCAGACCGTCATGACAATGGGTGAACTCAAGGTGAAAATTCTCACCGCCGTCGGAACACAGTACCGATAGGGATGGCCACCAGGATGCCCAGAGCCAAGGCCAGCCCGAGTATCCGCAGCAACATCCACCAATCGGTGCCCGTGTCTGAAAATAGACCTGGTGCGTAATGTTCCCAGACCGGTATTTCCTTGCGGTAATAAGCCGCCGTGAAATACTGGTCCCAGGAAACACCACGGGTCTCGGGCCAACCCGTCCCACTCATGTACTGTGAATAAACAATGGCGCCGATGTTACCACCGGGCCCTATCCCGTCATTGGTGATGCCCTTGTACTGGTGGTCATGAAATAACCAGATACCGGGGCCATAGGCATGTAAGCCGTCATTGACAAGCTCCAGTGCCAGATCCGCGCGTTGGGTGGTTGCCAGCCACAATACATCCTGCGGGGTACGTGAATTCTCCGGGAGCCTGACGCCATCGCGATCCGTAACGGTGAACTTATGGCCGTGTGTGTGCAGGGCAATGCCTTTGCCACCACCGTTGACTACTCTGAGCTTAATACGCTCGTTCTCTTCGCCAACCACCAGCGATTCCCTGAAGGTGTAGGGAAACGAACGGCCATTGAGGGTGAAATAGTCCGGTTGGGAATCGGTAATATCGTATTCGCGGTGCATCGAGCGTGTGATCAGGCGGGGATCGTTGTCACGCTGAATCCGCTCACTCAACTCCTTGTCCAGATCAAGATAGTGCAGATCGTATTCCCGGTCAAAATTCTCCTGCGACCTGCGTGACGGCACCCGCACCAGGCCGGCCCCCAGGTTCATGGTCTGGAGCCAGTTGTCAGGCCTGTTTTCCTCGATAATGAACAGACCCTGCAGCCCCATCATGACATGCACGTGCGGCTGCACGTGGCAGTGGTAGAACATCGTTCCCGCTTGCCGCGGGTTTAATTCATAGCTGCGTGCATCGCCAGGCATAACGGCGGTCTCACTGGTAAGAGGAACCCCGTCGTTGCCTTCACCCGAGGAATCGACAAAACCGTGGTCGGCACCATGGAGGTGCAGCGTATGGGGCATGTAGTGAGTATTCTCGAGTGTAATCCGTACCCGGTCACCCTGTTCGACACGAATGGCCGGCGAAGGCAGCCGTAATGAGCGGCGCGCCTGGTTGGTCGCGAAATTCTCCACCGCCATGCCCACAAATTTGGGGGCAAATACCCACATGCCGGGTTTAATCCCGGGTGCAATCTGGTACTGGGTAACCGGCCCGGAAACGACCGCAGAACCCCCGTTGAGTTCTGCAACTTCAAGCCGGATATGGATCTCGTCGGGGTCACCGTCACCATCCAGATCGCGACCTTTTTCAACGGCGTCAGCCGTCAGACCACTTTTGAGCAAGGTGGCTGAATCTACATTGTTGGTCCCACGCACAAAGGTAGCAACAGCAAACGGATTGTCGGCCACACAGGCCGCTGAGGCATCGATTTCGACACCCTCAATCGTCTGAGGGTCACGCCAGCCCTGTGGATCCGGGGGACAATACTCCTCCGCGTTGTCAATACCAGGCGGTAAAGATGCTGGCAGGTCACGGTAGTCAGCCGCACCGAACCATGTGGTCAGCTGTAACCTTAGTGGTAATGGATACCATTGTGGTGGAAAACAGAGAAGCGCCAGTACCAGGGCCGCCACGAACGACTTTCTTTTGGTCACTGCAACACCTCCGAACGGCGTCTTGTCTTCCTCAAGCGGGTCTTTCGTCCCAGCAGGAAAAGCACCGCGACCGCTGACAAGGACAGCAAAGGCACCACGTAAGAGAATTTTGAACCCCCTACTTCAAAAGGAAAAACCGCGGTGTAAATCGTTTCACTGCTGGGGTGACCGGCCGAGACAACGCCGATGTATGCACCCTCCTCAAGAAACTCATGTTCGATTTTGAGGGAAGCGTCCGCACGTACAACCGGCGGCTGGTAGAACAGCGTATGCGCCTCGATATCTTCGATTTCCTCCACATGATTTAGCTTGACGAAGCGGCCCAGACCAGTCACATCACGGATTATGCGAAGATCCACGGGAACTTCCTTCAGGCTCTGGTGCAGGTAGTCCAGTACAATTATGGTTGCGCCGGTAGCCGGCAACTCCCTGCAGAATTGTTCGTTACCACTTGTGGTCGGCTGGTAGGCGGTGAAGTGTGCAGAATAAAAGTCAATCTGGATAATGCAGGCATCCGCTTCAAGCACCATTCCCCCACCCGCCAGCACAGGGACGGCTGGAAATGCAGCCATAGATATACTCAAGGCAATCCGCCTCAAAACCCTGTTGAGTCCCTGAATTCCAGACACAGAAATCACCTGTGTGCGATAAGAACCCGAATGATGCAAGAAAAGCACTGAGCTGTCTAACAATACCCACAATTCAGGGGGATGTATGAACTACAGTTCGCCGGGTTTCGGCAAGCCGTAACCCCCGTGGTCGTCGCATTCCCAAACAGCTGTCATACTCCGGGCTTGCGGTCCCCCGATCGCCGCAGATTTGATAGCAGAATCTCTACAGCTTCATCGAGGGTCAAATCGGCTTTTTGTACCTGCTCGCTGAGCTTGTCGAGTTCCATCCGTGCCTCCGCGTTGACTGATTCTGACAAGTTCCGATGCAAACGCCTGCAAGCTTCGGTGATCAGCAGGCGGCGTACTCGTCCGACACGGGCTTGTCGATCTGTACTTTCTGAATGAAATGCTTGAATTCTCTCAACCAGTTCAACTATTCCTTCCCCGTTTAACGCTGTGACCTGGATAATGGATGTAGGTGTCGCATCGCCAGCACGCAAGTTTGTCATCTGGCGAAGTTCGTCCACGCAGCGACTGGCGTGGGGAAGATCGGATTTGTTGACGACCAGGATGTCAGCAATTTCCAGCACGCCTGCCTTCATGGTCTGGATACCATCACCGGTATCTGGCTGCACGACAACCACCTTCACCTGGGCAACATTCGCGACCTCGATCTCAGACTGACCGACACCTACCGTCTCGACCAGGATGACATCCCTGCCGGCCGCGTCCAGCACATCGATAATCTGCGCTGTGCTGTAACTCAGACCACCGAGTTGACCCCGGTTGGCTACACTGCGAATAAAGACGCCGTCGTCACCCGAGTGCTCGTGCATGCGGACACGGTCACCCAGGATTGCACCTCCGGAAAACACGCTGGAAGGATCAACCGCCACCACGGCAACAGTTAGGTCCTGGCTGCGGAATTCCCTTATGCAGGTATTGACCAGTGTCGATTTCCCCACACCCGGAGCACCCGTTACACCCACCACCAGTGCCCTGCCCGTCAGGTGGCAGACTGCCCGCATAATTTCATGCGCCTGTGGTGCGGAACTTTCTACCGCAGTCAGCGCCTTGGCAAGGCTGCGCCGGTCCCCGGATGCCAGTCGGTCGGCCCAGTTTCCCGTTTGTGTCTGATTGGTTTGATGACTCGACATGTCACTTATTATGCCCTGTAAACAGGACATGAGGTTTGCAAAAACCAACATTGACATCTGGTGTACTGCGCCACCCTGGCGTTTTTTCAGCCTCAGCCCGAAGGGCCGGGCTGGTTTTTTCACCCAACAGCGTTATCATTCGCCTAAGTAGGCCAACTACTCTGCAATCATTCTGCCTTGCCGGGCAAAAAAACCGGCACCGGCGGCACAACTTGGTGTGTGAGAACACCCCCCGGTGAGATCCAACATGCGAATTGCCCCGTTTGAAACCGAACACTTCTACGCACAGTACGAATTCAGTACACCCCATCAACTGTGTAACTCAGATTGCGAAAGCGTGTCTGTAGCGCAGTTACTTACATTGAGCGGGCAGACTCCGACGGACTTGGGGCGTCTGGTACTGGGCTATACCGAGAGCCAGGGCAACCCGGAATTACGTGCAGCGATTGCCCGTCAGTACGACACGGTTACTGCCGATGAGATCGTCGTCCTCGGTTCGCCTGTCGAAGGAATATATCTGGCTGCATGCGCGATTCTTGAGCCGGGTGACGAGGTCGTGGTGCTGACACCCGCCTACGATGCGTTGATCAATCTGTTTGAGCACATCACCGGCAAGGGAAACGTCAAGAGATGGCAGTTCGATGCGAATGAAACTGCCTGGACCCTCGATCTGGATGACCTCCTTGAGCTGATTTCGCCACGCACGAAACTGGTGGTTGTCAATTTCCCCCATAACCCCACGGGATATCTCCCCACGGCTCAAATGCAACAGAATCTTGCTCAGATCATCGAAACCAACGGTCTGCAGTTGTTTTGCGACGAAATGTATTCCGGACTGGTGCACTCAGGGACACCGGCCATTCCGTCAGCAGCCGACGCCAGCGACACAGCGATCGTGCTGTCGGGTCTGTCCAAGACCTACGGCTTGCCCGGTCTGCGTTGTGGCTGGCTGGTCGTGCGCAATGAAGAACTCAGGGCCAACATCATGAACTGGAAATTCTATACCAGCATATGCCCACCCGCGCCTACAGAGTTCCTGTCCCTGGCAGCCATGGATGTACTTGGAACCTTGAGAGACAGAAACATCACCCGCATAGAGCAAAACCTGGAATTGTCGACGGCCTTTTTCGAACGTTGGCCAGGATTGTTCGAATGGCGGCCACCGCTAGCCGGCTCAACGGCCCTGGTGGGATACAAGGTACCGTCTGTATCTGCCGTGGCGGCGACCCTGGCTGAAGAGGCAGGTGTCCTCATTCACCCTGCGGTAACCTTGGGCAGCGACGACCAGCATATGCGTATGGGATTTGGCAGGGAAGCTTTTGGGGACGCATTGGACCGCTTTGAACGCTGGCTAAACGGAAGGAGACAGTAGTCCTGTAGCCAGTAGCCACGGTGGTGTAATGTGCAGGCTAGTCAAAAACATGGCTCATGGTGGCCATCAGTATGGCAACAAGGGCTACAAATTACGTACATTCTCCTCATTGATCGCCTGTGTGTCGGTACCTAGACCGCACCAATGCCTGATCTACGCTATTCCTCAATGACCCCGGGTTTGTGGCACTATGGCTTTAGCGCATCCCATATTTTATGAGATACTCCAACCTCAAAATCACTCCCAGTCGGATCGTAGTACTTGAACGTCACGAAAACTCTTGAGCGAGCCGTTGGGCTCCACCAACAGGGCCGCCTTGATCTGGCAGAAGATCTCTACAAAGCAGTCATCAACAAGCAGCCTAAGCACGCCGATGCGTTGCATTTCTTCGGAATAATGAGATTGCAGCAGGGCAGGCATGACGAGGCTGTGTCCCTGATCGGGAAGGCACTTAGGCACCGGCCCGATTTCCCGAACGCACTATGCAACCGGGGAACCGCGCTTCAGGCGCTCAATCGCCTCGACGAAGCGCTGATGAGCTATGACAAGGCGCTTGCCATCCGCCCCGATGATGCCGACGGGCAGTTCAATCGAGGCAACACGCTGCGGATGATCGGACGCTACGCCGACGCGCTCGAAAGCTACGATAAGGCACTCGCGATCCGGCCCGATTTTATGGTGGCACTCACTAATCGTGGCAATACACTCGACACGCTCCACCAGTATGAAGAAGCACTGGTGAGTTACGACAAGGCGCTCGCGATCCAACCCCGGTATCCCGAGGCGCTCTACAATCGTGGCAACGCGCTCCGCAAACTGGGACGTATGGAGGATGCTCTCAAAACGTTCCAGAGTGTGGTGGCCATCGACGGAGGATTCAAGCACGTCCTGGGCGAAATTGCATCCGCACGTGGGACCCTTTGTATTTGGCGGGGACACGATCGGCTCGTGCGACAACTGATCGACAGCATCAATATCAATCGCCCACTGAGTCTACCGTTCGTACTAATGACGCAGCTGGACGATCCAGCCGTGCAACGGGCGTGCGCGGCGGCATGCGTCCGGGACCTGAACCCGGCCCAGCAGCGGCCAATGTGGGCTGGCGAGCGCTATCGTCATACCCGAATTCGGGTCGCCTACCTTTCGGCGGACTTTCACCATCACGCCACTGCTTTCCTGACCGCCGGGCTCTTCGAGCGGCACGATCACGAACGGTTCGAGATCGTCGGTGTTTCCTGCGGCCCCGATAGCCCGAGCGCGATGCGTACGCGTCTTGTCGCCGCGTTCGATCAGTTTATTGACATTGGTGTAATGGGCGACGCCGATGCCGCAAGGCTACTGCGCGAGCTCGAGATCGACATAGTCGTCGATCTGAAGGGGTTTACGGAGAATGCCCGTTTGAACATACTGGCCCACCGTCCTGCGCCGATACAGGTGAACTACCTTGGCTATCCGGGAACCATGGGGGCGAGTTACATTGATTACATCATCGCGGATGAGCGAGTGATCCCGCAGAGCGACCACGCATACTACGACGAGCAGGTTGTCTACCTGCCGGATAGCTACCAAGCTAATGACTCAACGCGATCGATTGCCGAACGCACGCCAACACGAGCCGAGTGTGGGCTGCCTGAACACGGATTCGTGTACTGCTGCTTCAACAACAACTACAAAATTACAGCGAAAATCTTCGACATCTGGATGCGACTGTTGGTCAGGGTGCCGGACAGCGTGATCTGGCTGCTCGAGGGCAACGCCCAGGCAGCGAGAAACCTGAGGCACGAGGCTCAAGGGCGCGGGGTTGAGCCAAAACGCCTGATCTTTGCGCAGCGGATCGACCTCCCTGAACACTTGGCACGCCACCGGCAGGCGGATCTGTTCCTCGATACGCTGCCCGTCAACGCGCACACAACGGCTAGCGATGCGCTTTGGGCCGGACTGCCAGTTCTGACCTGCAAAGGGCGCGCGTTCGCGGGCCGGGTTGCCGCAAGTTTGCTGCATGCAGTCGGCCTACCGGAGCTCGTTACCGAAAACCTCGAAGACTACGAATCACAGGCGCTTGCGCTTGCCACAAGACCCGACAAATTGGCTGGAATCCGTGCCCAACTGGAGCAAAACCGGATGACCTGCCCATTGTTCGACACGGATCGATTCAGTCGGCATATCGAGTCCGCCTACCAAACGATGTGGGAGCGCTACCAGCAAGGCAAGTCACCGAAGAGTTTCGCCGTTGCGCCAATCACGTAGTGTCCGGAACCCGCTTGTCGCTGGCGCACGGGTCTGAGTGACAGTTTTGGCGTAACGGCACGGGGATCCCTTGATCTGTGCCTGGCTCTTACTATTCGTCATGCGCTTGTGTCAAACTGTGACCGCGTTATTTTCGAGGTCACACATTGTGAATAATAGTTTTCCGGGACCTAAAACACGCGCGGCACTTGAACGCGGTATTCCACTATTCAAAAACGGATTGAGATTCGATGCCGAACTAGAGCGAGCCGGGCAACGCGGTTTTCGCTCAGTGCGGCAAATTGTTGTCGATAAGGCGGAGGGTGACTTTGTCTGGGATCTGGACGGTAATCGCTACATCGATTTTCAGAATGGTTGGGCGACGAACCCGCTCGGCAACTGTCATCCCGAGATTCTCGAGGCTGTCGAGGCAGCTAACCGACGCTTTGGCTTCCATTACGACCATCCGTTGCGCTACGGCCTGGCCGAAATGCTCGCCGACATTATGCCAGGCAAGGCGCTACCACGAACAAACTATGAGGTGTCAGGTACTGAGGCGGCCGAAGCCGCTGTCCACCTTGCGCTCACGCACACGCAGCGGCGCTACATCATTACATTCAGTTCTTCCTTCCACGGTAATGGTCTCGGCACTAAAATCCTCAGTGGTCTCAACGGCAGCTATGGTACCTATCTCGAAGGCTGGGGCGGTGGCGTTATCAAGGCGCCCTACCCGTACAGTGAGCGAATTCCGGCCGGGATGAACGAAGATCAGTACACGGAGTATTGCCTTTGGTACATTGATAACCACATTCCCTCCTGTGTAGCGGCGCGTGACAACATCGCAGGTATCCTCATTGAACCGGGTCTCGCCGAAGGCGGGAACTGGATTCCATCAACGCGTTTTCTGAGTGGAATTCGCGACATCTGCGACAAAAACAACTGGTTGATGATCTCTGACGAAGTACTGACAGGGTTGGGTCGTACGGGCCGGATGTGGGGCATCGAACACTACGACGTCAACCCTGACATCCTTGTGTACGGAAAGAACCTCTCTGGAGGCATTGCACCCCTGTGCGGAATTTCCGCGCGCGACGACATCCTGGGTGACAACACTGAATTCACATCCGGCTCAACATTCGCCGGAACGCCCGCAGGGTGTGCGGCCGCGATCAGGACACTACAGATCTTCGAACGGGATCACATCGTGGCGCATGCGAAACAACTCGGTGATCTCGCCGCTGAAATCATGCGTGAATGGGAGGCGTACAGTATTGTGCGCCAGGCACGTGGCAACGGATTACTGCTCGGTGTGAGTTTCGGCAAACCCGAATCCGCAGGGGCCGATGAGAAAGACTGGTGGACGGCGCGAGCCGTTCGCGGGAAGATGCTGGAGAAGGGCGTGTGGGCAATCTCCGATCGCCAGGACACGATTCGAATGTACCCCGCTCTCAATATGGCCGAATCTGTGCTTCGCGAAGGACTGCAAATTATGGAAGACGCCATCCGGCACGTTGAACAACGTGGGCACACAGAAGGCGATACGGCAGCGTACCCAAGCGGGGTTTCGGGCTTTTAGTTAATCTGGAGAAAAGACCGAGATGACTTCTACCGATCGGAATTGGGCTTGCTCTTAGCGCTGGCAGGAGAGTTGTCGGAGCCTTCACCTGCCTTGTTTGGACCTTCGAAACAGTTGCCCCCCTGCCAAAGGGACTGCCTGGGGGCACCAGTCCTCCAGTAAGAAGAACTAAAAAAACGCCAAACCACCAGAGGTCGATCAACGGGTCAGTTGAGGTCTACTTCATTGTCCGCCGTAAACAGTGGTTTAAATACTCAAAAAGTGGATACTTGCTACGTAAGCTGGTAGATTTTCCACGAGAGCTTGCCGGCCTGTCTGGCGCCTGAGACAACTAGATAGCGAGTGGCGTAGCCAATTCTCAAGCACCGTACATGTCCCCAATTACCTTTCCCGTAGGACCTTATGTCGCCAAGACCCGGAATTCAAAGTAAAGACGTCTCTGCTACATTGATAGTGTCTGCTTTTGTTCTCCAATTGTTTTTCTTCGCACCACTTCAAGTCATCGTGCTGAACTTCGGGGAGTTCTCGGTAGGTTTCACAAGAGTCGCACTGATCCATCTCTCTCTTTCGATAGGCCTAATCGTGTCACTTTGCCTGCTCGTACGCATTTTCAGGATTCGGATACTCCTCCCCATCCTAACGTTCCTCAGCCTGGTTGCATTTCTGGAATCCAGATTCTTTCTGAGCTTCTCCCGGCATCTCCCTTTTGATGGGAAACCAATCGACTGGGAATCGCTTCGGTGGCTCTCCTACGTTGAACTCGGAGCAGTTCTTGTACTTGGTGCAATGTTTGTAGTATTCCACAAGCGAACACAGCTTCTCTCTTATGCGTCGCTTTTCATTATTGTGTTCCTGAGTTTTGGCCTATTCCATGCAGTGGTCTCCAATCTTGGTGCACTACTACCAAATCGGCAGACCAGCAAGACGGATTCAGCATACTTTGATGAGTTTTATCGAATATCCAGGAAGCGCAATGTTGTCCACATTGTTCCGGACCAGACTCAAGGGGCGATGTTGCACGATATTTTGTTGTTGGATCATGAACATTATGCAAAAGTATTCGACGGATTCACACTTTTCACACAGGCTGTCGGCCGCTATGAAGGCACTTATCCGAGCGTAGTTTTTTACATGGCAGGCGAAGCCCCTGAACCCAAATATGACCTGGTTTCGAGTCAACCATACACGTGGGACTACATAGAGGACACATTACGCGAGCGATCCATTATCACGGCGCTCTCGAGAAGTGCATTCAAAACTTTTGGCTTTCAATTTCATGCCGGCATTTTCTGCAAAGGTCCGTACACTGCCTGCACCGGTACCCACGATGAAGTTTTTGGCGGCGTAGCCCTGCGGAACCCTGGAAGTAGAGTAACGAGTACTATTCTGACAGCGCTGGATCTGGCCTTCTTTCAACTGAGCCCTGTCGTCTTACGTGAGTGGATCTACGATGAAGGACGTTGGCTGACGAAGAAGTTGGTCAAGAGTGCCAACACACATTCCGGGATTCTCGATATGTTCACGGAGAAGATGCAGGTGGGCAACGACCCGGGATCATACAACTACTTTCATCATGCCGGCGCTCACGCTCCGTTGCTGTTTGACCGCAATTGTAAGTATCTCGGTCCACAAACGATCAATTGGCAAAACCAACGTGAGCAAGTGATGTGCACTTTGGCACAGATCGAAAAGATGATTCAGTCCATCAAGATGACTGGAGTATACGATCAGACCATGATTGTGATTAATGGTGATCACGGAACTCCCTGGCTGCCAAAGTCCTATCCAGTTCGATCAGGCGAGGTCATAGCACAATCACTGATAGGGACAGCAAGCACCCTTGTGCTGATTAAACCGCCTGACGTACGTGGGCCATTGAGCTTTTCGAGTCGGCCCGTCACTACTGGAGATATTCCGGCCACGATTGCGGATGCCTTCGGTCTTGATACAGTGTTCCCTGGTATTCCGATGTTCGGAACGGGGTTTGTTACAGATCGGGAACGGCAATACTATACATACGAATCGCCCGCGAAAGCCCATAATTTGCAAGCGCTAAAAAACATGACGCGTTACCGCATACGTGGAGATGTTTTTGACGAACGCAATTGGGTAGTACGAAATTATTCCAGCTCTGGAGATCACCCGTCACAACTGAGGATGGACGACGCCGAAATTCAAAGTTACTCGCAAGGTTTAAGTGTACTTGAGCACCATGGTACTCCGATGCGCTGGGCAGATGGGAAACGGGTGCGGGTTTCCCTGTTACCACCTCCGCAGGGGCAAGTATCCTTGGTATTCGAGAGTTACGTTCCTCCATTTATTGAAGGGCAGTGGATGGAAATTTCAGTCAAGGGTAGGATCATTGCGAAACTGGACGAAAAGCAACTCAGAGGTCAGCGGCATATCGTACCCCTTCCGCATAACTTACCGCGTACAGAAGTACTTGAAATTGAATTCAATATAGGCAAAACGTGGAGTTCCAAAGAGGACCCGAGACATCTTTCAATATTGTTTAAATACATAGGACTGGAACCCACGGGTTGAGCCGGGAACTCAGCTGCAAATCAATGCTTGCCCAGCCCGAGGGTAAGACTAGCAAATGCTATACCCACTCCGCCTGATTGTCCGGCGACTTTTTTTTCGGATAACACCAGTATGGTGTCCTGGGCCATGGCAATGGCCAACAGTGCTCCAGTAACATAGTTGGCTTCCCGGTCCTGTGGGAATCGGCGTTCTGGGCTAGGTCGACTCAGCTTCAGAGGAAGCCGCTTCCGCGCAAGGCTCAACATCGGGCTCGATATCCCAGTAGAGCTTGTCAAGACCCGTGGCCTGGTCTTCTTCCGACACCTTCAGACCGGTTGTGTATTTGAAAATAAATGCCAATATAAAGGCTGTGACAACACCCGTGCCAATACACACCACGGCACCAACAAATTGCATCAGTAAACTGATTTCCCCGTGTTGGAAGGCATAAGGGCCCTCCTCGATGCCCAGCCAGCCACCACGAGGTGTCCCGGCTTCCAACAAGCCCACCATGAGCAGACCATAAGTGCCGACACCGATGAACAGCGGGATCAGCTTGTGTTCATCTATTTTCAGTTTGTGCATGAATTCATAAACCGCGTAGGCAACGAAAGGTGCGCCCAGTGCAACCAGGAACACTTGCCAGGGAAGGTAAACATCAAGGCCTGAAGCACCTGACACGTAGCCGGCCATCGGGCCCATTGTGAAATAGTCCAGTCTGCCTTTCCTGTAGGCAATGATTGCCCCTGTAATGGCACCACCTGCCCAAGCGGCACCATAGTTATTGAATGCGATCGCCACACTCGTGTCTGCCATGGTGACACTCACCGCATAGGCACCGGGATCGAAGAAAAACAGGCAAGCCACGATCACCATTGGCATACCGGCCGGCAGCAGGTAAACGAAGCCGACGCCGAAAAAGTCATGGAAGCCCCTGTTGGTCAACGGACCCACGGAACCTCAGGTCCAATTGGCCACAAACGCGAACACAAGTGTGGTGACAAAACAGGTGATGTAGAAGGCGGATGGTCTCATGCGTTCAGCGACCGCGAAATGCAACTCCAAACGACTCATGGTCCGATCGGTGATGACAGAGCGATTAGTCTTCTAAAGTTTTTGTTTCCAAGCCGTCAAGGTTGTGTAGATTTCCTTATTTCAAAGAACTCGAATGACATCGAGCTTGGCCCTTCAATAAACAGGACACGGTGGGCATCAACTTCAGAAGTAATGTAGCCCTCAGCAAAGTCCTTTGGTGCCTGACCGATAATTTCGTAACCTTTCGCAAGTATTTGCTCTTTAATTGCAACAACATCATCAACCTCGATAGAAATGTGGGCCATGCCTGCATAAGCCCCTCGTGGATGCAATGGATACTGTGTATGGGGTTTTACGCTTGGGCCTGATAATAATTCCAGACGTTGTCCCCGCTGATCACTTAAGAAAAGCCGTTCTCCTCCGCCTGGTAATTGCACCCGGGAGATAACTTTCAGCGAAGACACCTCGGATAGAAATGTGATCATCGCATCAACATCGTCTACCCATAGACCAACATGATAGATTCCATTCTTAAAATCGCCTGACTTGTCGGGAATGATAACCGTACTTTTGTCAGCAAAACTTACCGAACTTGATACAAACAACAAAATAACCAAAAACTGTTTCAACATGTCATTAAGATTCCTGAGCAATTTTAGTCTTTAAATTTGAAAACGGGCCATTCTCAACCACTTTATACAACAATATCGATGCGAACCCGTTCGTTTTTCTTATTTTCCTACCGGCTACCATTCATTTCTAATGCTGGAAATCTACGTGGTGGACGCCGATGTTGTGTCAACTGTTCGTAGGCGTAGGCATAAGCAAACAATTTCCCTTCATCGTAACGCCTCGTCAGTATTTGCAGTCCGGCCGGGAGGTTCTGGTAGGTATATCCCATTGGTACCGTCACCGCAGGCATGCCGGTTGCCGGTGCAATGATCTGGGAATTATCACCTTTGTACTCTTCTAATGCCTTATTCAGGTGGGCCGGGGGATTGGTCCAGGTAGGGAACACCACGGCATCCAGGTCGGATAACTGCATGGTGTCCATCATGGCATCAAGAAAAGCCTTACGTGACGGGTCCTCCAGGTAGAGTGGGCAGGGCTCGTCCCAGCTCTCAGGCGGAACATCCAGCGGGCTGTCAGCAAAAAACCGTAAAGCGTTTTCGATGTAGGGTGAATACTCACCGGTCTCCAGCACCGTGTTGACATCCAGGAACGGTGCCTTGTCACCCAGTGTCTTCAGGTAGTTCATGACATCATAGCGAAACCGGGGACAGAATTTTACGTTCTCTCTTAGCACCTGGAAACCCTCCACCACAACAGGGTCAATGATCACTGCACCGATGGAGGACAGGTCCTGCAGCGCCCTTTCAAACAGGGCCGTCACCTGCGCATCGGCTTCCTCCGTATTGACAAGGATACGCAAGACACCGATTCGCGCCCCCTTCAGACCGTCCTTGTCCAGAAAAGCGGTGTAATCGGGTTCTTTTTTGTCCTTGCCGTTTTCAGTCAGGGGATCAGCCGGATCATAACCGGCAACCACATTAAAAATCCTGGCGGCGTCTTCAACCGTACGCGTCATGGGTCCGGCGATATCCCGGTCGAAACTCAAGGGCACCACACCATCACGGCTGGTGAGGCCAATGGTGGATCGAATTCCAAACAGGGCCAGGTGTGATGACGGGCCACGAATGGAATTCCCGGTATCGGAACCCATTCCGGCGACACCGAAACTGGCCGCAACACCTGATGCTGTCCCGCCTGAAGAACCGGCCGGAACACGGTTGAGGGCGTAGGCATTGGCCGTGACACCGTATGATGAACTGGTGGTCTCCCTGGGGCTGAAAGCCCACTCAGCCATGTTGGTCTTGGCGACAACAATGGCATCCGCTTGCCTGAGTTTGCGTACCATGAAGGCATCGTCGGGGGGATAATTGTCCTTCAGTGTAATTGACCCTGCCGTGGTCGGCAGATCATGGGTGTCGTAATTGTCTTTCACCAGCAGCGGTGCACAAAACAACGCCCCTGTGGCGCCACCCTTGTCGAGCGCCCTGTCCAGTTCGTCCGCGCGTTGCAACGCCTGCGGATTGATAACCGTAATTGCATTGAGCCCGGTGGACTTATCGTACGACTCGATCCGATCAAGATAGGTTTGTACGACGGCACGGCAGGTTGTCCTGCCGCTCATGATGGCATCCCGGATTGCCTTGATGCTGGTCTCAACCACGTCGAAGGACCCTGGATTTACCACCACTTTTTCTAATTCGTGTTGTTGTTTCACACAGGATACGAGGGCTGACAGCAAGAGGAGGAAAATCCACGAGGCATATTTCTTCTTCGACATAAATGACCCTGTTGGCATTGTGTTATGCATGTGTACAACCGAATGAAATGAACGGAACACCGCGATCAGTCTCTAGTCGCCAGGACATCGCTGATGAGTTTGGTATCCCAATAGAATGGTTGGATCTCCTTGATCAGCTCACCTTCAAACAGATAAACTTCTGCGACCTTGCTCGAAAACGGGATACCCGACCGCCTGCCGACACCGCTTATTGCAGCCATTAACAGCACCTGGGTATCACCTTCCGCATAATATTGCGGCTCAACTTTAAAATGATTGAACGAATCGATGAAGATCACTTTTGCCAGCTTTCTGAAGCCATCGACGCCCCGATAAACACCCGCATAGGGCAAGGCGGCAGATTCTCTTACTGCAAATTCTTCGTGACAAAACCCCTCAAGCTTTTGCCAGTCACGGTCAACAGCCGTCTCAAGAAACCGCTTTACAAGGTCTGTCTTGCAAATGGTCATCCGGGCCCACCAGACTCCCGGTGCAAGGCGGCCGCTGGTGGCCTCTGAATGCACCATTAATTACGAGGCAGTACACCAGCCCACCCATTCGAAAAACTCTAAGCCAAGAGTATAAGTCGAATAAATGGCAAACTCTAATTCCCGTGACTACGGGACGCATGGGTGATAACGACGTTTGATCAGCACTGACCGCAAAGAACCGGGTAATTACTATCAGGCCATGAATGGGAACGTTTAAATCCTCTATACTCAATCCCGACAATTGAGTACTTATCCTTGCGTGGAGTGAGCTCGTAGTCTTTTGCAGACACTGGAGTAAAGCATGAAAGAGCTACTTTGTGCGGTTGGTGCAACAATCTTGCTGCTGTCCCTCCCGGTAAACGCACAACGACCGGACGGCTTGCGTGGCACGCTGATCGTCCTCAACAAACAGGGACATGATGCAAACTTTATTGACCTGGCCTCCGGGGAGAGGCTTGCAACCTTACCAACCGGCAGGGGTCCGCATGAGCTTGTTGTTACCGACGATGGACGCTGGGCGATCAGCACCGACTACGGTGGTGGCAACAGCCTGACGGTATTCGATGTGAAAAACCTGCGGGTAGAGCGCACCATCGACCTGCGTCGCTACCCAAGGCCTCATGGAATCCTGTTAATGCCCGGTGAACAGGAAGTAATCGTTACCTCGGAAGCCAGCAGCACGCTGATTGTGGTTAATTTCCATACGGGTGAAATTAAGCTGGCAATAAGCACTCGCCGCAATAGCGCCCACATGGTGGCGGTGTCTGCAGATGGTCGCACGGCCTTCACCAGCAATGGCGGGTCAGACACTGTTTCAGTAGTTGACGTAGGCAGCAGCGACTACGTGAAGTCGATCGACGTACCGGATAGTCCGGAGGCCATTACTACCAACAAGTCTGGCAGTGAAATCTGGGTCGGCAGTAATACTGACGAGGTGGTCTCAGTCATTTCGTCGCAAGACGAATCGCTGGTGGCGCAGTGGTCGGGGTTTGCATGGCCCTACCGGATATTACTAACCAATGACGAACGTTATGCCGTGGTACCGGATCTCAGAAAAAACAATGTGCGCTTCTTCAACGCGCAATCGAAAACTGAATTGGGAACGCTTGATTTGCCAGGGACGCGGCCCGAGGGTGTCACACTTTATTCTGATGATCTCACCGTGTTTCTCTCCCTGTCAGGCCAAAATAAGGTTTTGGTCATCGACATCGTTAAGAGAAAGGTTTTGGGTGAATACAAGACCGGTGATTCTCCCGATGGCATAGGGTATTCGAAACTGGAACTGCGCTAGACAAGTGTAGAAACCAGATAGGTTTAAAACCGTATTCGGTCAAACCGTATTGGCGACTTAAAAAGAGAGTAATTCTGAAATGAGAACATTCGTAAATGTATTGATGTTGGTCTCCGCTCTTGCCGTCATGCCCACAGTGTCTTTGCTTGCAGCGGAAACACCCTTCAGTGACCTGTCCACTCACGAGCAGTTATCCGAAGACATTCTGCGTGAGTTGGTGGGCTTTGAAAGTACGGTCGAGAGACCGGAGCAGGTCAAAATGGCATTACAGGCCATGGCCGACCGGCTGCGCGTGGCCGGTTTTCCTGACGATGATATCCAGTTGGTCGAACCGGCTGCCGAACGGTATGGACTGGTCGTGCGTTACCGCGGGGTCGGCAAAAAGCCACCGCTGGCACTGCTAGCGCACATTGACGTTGTCACCGCCACGCCGGACGCCTGGGCCTTCCCACCTTTCAGTCTTGGCAAGAAAGATGGTTACTATGTGGGTCGGGGCACCGGTGACAACAAGGCCGGTGTCACCCAGATCGTCAGCAATTTCATTCGCCTGAAACAGGAAGGCTGGACCCCCAAACGTGATCTTATTGCGGCTATTACGGGTGACGAAGAAACCAGCCAAACCGTGGCGGCCTGGTTCGCCAACGAGGGTAGGAGCCTCGTTGATGCCGAGTACGCCATTAATTCAGATGCCGGTGGTGGTGAATACGACGAGGAAGGCCGACGCATCGCTTTCTGGATACAAACCAGTGAGAAGCTGTACCAGACCTATGAATTGACTGCCACCAATGAAGGGGGTCACTCATCCCTGCCACGACCGGACAATGCCATTCAGGACCTTGCCGTGGCCATTACGCGACTGGCAAATCACCAGTTTCCGGTGATCCTGAATGACGGCACCGCGATGCAGTTGCGACGCTCAGCCTCACTGCACCCTGAAAAATTAGCACGTGACATGCTGGCCCTGGCTGAAGATGCAAACGATCACGCCGCTGCCCAGAGACTGTCAGAGACAGAAGCCGCCTTTAACGCGATGTTGCACACGACCTGCACTCCAACCATGCTCAAGGGCGGTCACGCGGAAAATGCGTTGCCGCGAGACGCCACCGTGACCATCAATTGTCGAATTCTGCCCGGCACCCCAGCGATTGAAATAGAAAAGGAAATCTCACGTCTAACCAGTGGTCTGGATGTGGATATCAAAATCATTTATCAAGGCCTGGCCTCCGGGCCCTCCATTCTGCCGGACGCTTTGCTGGAAAGCATCGAATCACTGGTTGAGCAGCACTGGGGTGATATTGCCGTGATTCCCAGCATGTCCACGGGTGCTACCGATGGGTTGTTTTACCGTAATGCCGGGATACCGGTTTACGGTGTTGGAGCGACCTTTAGCAAACCCGGTGACCAACGTGCGCATGGGCTGGATGAAAGAATCGGTATTGGCGATTTCCACGAGTCCGTGGCGTTCTGGTACGAGTTACTCAAAACCGTTGCGCACTGACAAGGAACTGACCAACCCATACGATCATGGCACGTCCCTGGTTCAAGAAACGCTGGAACAAGATCGTCCCCAAGGCAGCCGAGCGCAGTACCTACGTTTTGGTATCCAGTCTGTGTCTGATTTTATTATTTCGTGAATGGATTGCTATGCCGGATGTGGTTTGGCAGACAGCCAACGCTACCTGGGTAACGGTGTTGTGGGCCGTGTACCTTGGAGGCTACGGCATGGTGCTGATATCCACATTCCTGATTAACCATTTCGAACTGTTTGGCCTTAGCCAGGTACTACAAGAGAGGCCCGGCAGAATTGCCGGGCCTCACGCACCGTTAATATCCAAGGGCTGACTGGTGACTCCCGGTGCCCATCTGGTCGTCCTCTTCCAGGAGCATGTTTCCCTGTACGAGATCATCTTCCCTAACGATCGCTGCGGTAATAACACACGCTGGTACTGCACCAGATTCCGGTGCTATTGTTCCTGCGCTACTGCCTATTGAAGCCGAATATATAGCATAATGGGGAATTCGTAAGCACGTCTGTGAAAGGATAGGTTTTTGTGAAAAATCCAGCTGATTTCGGGCTCGCGGCAGCCCGTCTGGCAGTGCGCCAAGCCACCCACGTCAATGAGAACACCGCCATTGCGGCGTGGCTGGCAGAATTCCCCCCTGACAAAACGCTGCATGGTGAAATTGTTGCCACCGCCGGCACCATCGTGACCACCTCCAGGGAAATGTCAGCGGAACGCGGCTCTCTGGATGCTTTTATGCAGGAGTTCGGCCTTTCAAACCAGGAGGGCGTGGCGCTGATGTGTCTGGCCGAGGCATTGTTGCGTATCCCTAACGTCGAGACACAGACGGCATTAATTGCAGAGAAAATCACCTCGGGAGATTGGCAGGACCACCGCGGCCGCTCGGAGGACATGTTTGTTAACGCAAGTGTCTGGGCCCTGATGCTGACCGGAGGGGTCATCAAGTTGGACACGGATATCGCCCACCATCCGGTTAAATGGATCAAGAGCACCACGGCACGTCTGGGTGAACCGGTGATCCGCAAAGCCGCCATGGCCGCCATGCGCATCATGGGTCACCAGTTTGTTTTTGGTCGCACCATAAAAGAGGCGCTGCGGCAAAGAGCGAAACACCCTGCCCATAAACGGCTATTTTCATTCGACATGCTCGGCGAAGGTGCACGCACAACAGCGGATGCCAAATATCATCTGAAACTCTACAGCCAGGCCATCGATGCTGTGGGTAAGGAGGCCGGCGGTGAAGGCGATGCCATCGGTGATCGCTCGTCCCTATCCATCAAACTGTCCGCACTGCACCCACGCTATGAAGCGACAAAGTACACCCGTGTCATGGAGGAGTTACTGCCCAGGGTCAAAGCCCTTGCCCTGAAAGCCAAAAACCATGGTCTGCAGATGACCATTGACGCCGAAGAAGCCGACCGGCTGGATATCTCTCTGGACATTTTCGAGGCCCTGGCCCGCGATGCTGATCTCGCTGACTGGCAGGGACTGGGAATGGTCGTGCAGACCTATCAGAAACGCGCTCCGGCCGTGATCGATTGGCTCATCGCATTGGCCGCTGAAACCGGACGACGCTTCCCTACCCGGTTGGTCAAGGGCGCCTATTGGGATACGGAAATCAAACATGCCCAGGAACTGGGTTACGCAGACTACCCGGTGTGGACACGCAAGGCCATGACCGATCTGTGTTACCTGATATCGGCCCACAGGATGCTCATGGCTCCGCAGGCTTTCTTGCCGCAATTTGCAACCCACAACGCCCATACGCTGGCGGCCGTGGCCATCATGGGCAAAGGGGTGGAAATGGAGTTCCAGCGTCTACACGGTATGGGAAATCTGCTGTATAAGGCGGCCGGAATGGTGCTCGACAAGCTACCCCCGGTACGCATCTATGCACCGGTTGGCGCCCACGAAGACCTGCTACCGTACCTCGTTCGCCGCTTGTTGGAAAACGGAGCAAATTCAAGCTTTGTCAATCGCTTTATGGACGCCAAGGTACCGGTGGCAGATGTCGTTCGGGACCCGCTTGAGACGGTCACAGGCATGCGCTCCAGACGTCACAGCGGGATCCCGTTACCGGCGGATCTTTACGGTGACCGGAGAAATTCAGAGGGTCTCGACCTCTCGAACCCGCAGGCGGTCCAGCCATTGTTGGAAGCGTTGCAAGCCAGATCAGATACGACCTATGAGGCGCCGTCTATCGTCTGCGGCGAGGCGGTGGGTGGCGAGGAAATACGAGTAAGCTGCCCTGCAGACAAGCGCATTGTGCTCGGCAACACCCGGCATGCCACGGAAGCTGATATCAAGCGTGCACTGGATGCGGCGGTCACTGCGCAAAAAGGCTGGGATGCCCTGGGTGGTGAGGCGCGTGCCGAAATCCTTGAAGGTTGCGCTGACCTGCTTGAGGAGCACCGCATACCTCTACTTGATCTGTTAGCCCGAGAGGCCGGACGGACTATAGCGGATGGGCTCTCAGAAGTGCGTGAAGCGGCTGATTTCTGCCGTTACTACGCGTTGCAGGCACGCCGGAACTTCACCACACCAAGAACACTTACGTCGGCCACCGGTGAGAGCAATCAGCTCTTCCTGCATGGGCGTGGCGTGTTCTTCTGTATCTCTCCCTGGAATTTTCCACTGGCAATTTTTACCGGTCAAATCACCGCCGCGTTGGCTGCCGGCAATGCGGTGGTTGCCAAACCTGCTGACCCAACCCCCCTGGTGGCCGCCTATGTGGTTCGTCTGATGCATACGGCCGGTATTCCAACAGAGGTGTTGCACCTGCTCATTGGGCGGGGCTCAAAACTGGGTGCTGCCGTGGTCGCAGACGAGCGCGTCATTGGTGTGGCCCTGACCGGCTCCACGAGTACCGCGCAGACCATTAATCAAAGTCTGGCGGCCAAAACCGGCCCCATCAACACCCTGGTCGCCGAAACCGGGGGACAGAATGTGATGATTGTCGATTCCTCCGCCCTGCCCGAGCAGGTGACCGATGATGTGATGGTGTCCGCCTTTTCATCTGCCGGCCAACGCTGCTCGGCACTGCGGGTTCTGTATCTGCAAGACAGCATTGCCGACAAGGTCATCGAAATGCTCAAGGGCGCCCTGATTGAACGCCAAGTCGGCGATCCACTCGACCTGAGTACCGATGTGGGACCGTTAATAGATGACAAATCACGCGAAGGGCTGCAAAAGCATATCCAGCGGATGGAGAGTGAAGCCACACTGATTGCCAAAGGATGTGTTCCCCCCGGTTTTGAGCACGGTAGTTTCCTCGCCCCGCATATCTTTGAAATCCCATCTCTCAAGTCACTCAAAGACGAGGAATTCGGACCAGTTTTGCACATCATCCGTTTTGCACCCACTGACATTGACCAGGTGATGGCGGATATTACCGCCACCGGCTTTGGGCTTACTTTCGGGATTCATTCGCGTATTGAGGGTTACTGGCTGGATCTGTTTGCCAAAAACGCCGTTGGCAACACCTATGTAAACCGCAACATGATTGGTGCAGTGGTGGGTGTGCAGCCCTTTGGTGGGATGGGCTTGTCAGGCACCGGGCCAAAGGCCGGCGGGCCGCATTACCTGTACCGTTTTGCCAGCGAAAAAGTGCTCACAATCAACACCGCAGCCATCGGCGGCAACACCGAGTTGTTCGAACTGAATGAATCCGGGGAATAACCCCTCGGCTTTTACATTATCTCGGCCGCAAACTTTTGCATACCTTCAAGCGGGTTGCTGCCCAGGGCCGTCAGCGGTGCGAGTACACGGTGCACGCCCAATTCCGCCAGGGATTTTGCCGTATCGCGGCCGCCCCTGCCGTCCCACATCATGGTGATTTCGATCTCAGAAAAATCCCGATTTTCTGCGTCACAGACACGACGTAGTTCATTCAGCCCCGTAGCGAGGTGCGCGTGGTCTTCAGCGACGGCAAACCAGCCATCGCCATGCCTCGCGATACGCTGGTAAATTTTACCTTTGCCACCACCGATCACCACCGGCAGATGGGGTGTTTGCACCGGCAAGGGAAAACTCTTGAATCCTTGCCAACTGATGAAATCGCTGTCGTGTTCAACCACCTCGCCTGACCAGACTTTTTTCATGGCCACCAGGTAGTCGTCAAAACGGGCTCCGCGACGCTCGAAAGGAACTCCGAGCGCATCAAACTCCTCTTTTAGCCAGCCAATCCCCACTCCCAGCATGAATCGTCCGTTGGAAACAAAATCGAGACTGGCGGCCTGCTTCGCCAGGTACAGGGGGTTGCTCTGGGAAAGAATATTAACCCCGGTTCCCAGCCGCAGTGTTTTTGTCGAGGCGGCGACCGCAGCAAGAGATATCAGGGGATCAATAAATGGTGTTTCCGGTTCCGCCGGCATTTTCCCGCTTTTGTCATAGGGGTACTTCGAGTGGTAGTCGACCGGGACGATGACATGTTCAAACGTCCACACGGATTCAAACCCTGTTGCTTCGGCCGCCTGTGCAAGACTGATCAGTTGATTTACGGATGACAAGCCAATGTTGACCGGGATGAGTCCAAATTTCATTATTCCAGTTCCTCGTATTTGTGTGTTGGTATTGTGACGGGGTGGCCTGCCCAAGGGAAACCTGGGCCAAGAACACCCCCGGGATTAGAACAGAATTGCCCATACCGCGCGGATTGCCAAAACCCACAAGCACACGGTAGAGAGTGTAAACAGGAACAACCGCACCGGTATGGTATTTACCGTACACTGCCACAGGCTGTGTGCTGCCCGCAGTGCAACGTAAGTCCAGGCAAAGATAACAATGTTGCCGGCACCTTCACCAGCCAGTGCCAAGATAACGACGACCGCATAAAACAAAGTCGGCTGTTCCATCAGGTGGGTGTAGTTGTGGGATTTCCAGTTAGCCCTTGCGGGCATTTGCGGTTCCACGTCAACATAGCGGCCGCCCGCTGCGACCTCACGCAGATTCAGACCCATTTTTGCAAAGGCAGGAAATCGAGTGAGTGAAACCCAGAGCAACACGATAAGAGACCACAAAACCAGTACTGCGGCCGGGGCTAAAATTGGAATTTGTTCCACAACGACTCCCTGCATATCTGAAATTAAATGCCGGGATTGACTATAGGCGGTCCGGACCCCCTGATCAATTGCCCAAGACTGTTCTAGGAAAAACTACTTGGACGTATTTGAAGAAGCCCCAGAAGACCGATAATCAAAATGAGAAATAACAGAACCCGGAAATGAAAAACAGGAATTGTTTCAGGTGGGGGGATAACAGTGATAGTCACCTTGGTATCGGCGCTGTCCAGGTGGCCGTCATTGGCACGGTATATAAAGGAATCAGACCCGGCAAATCCAGAGTCAGGTATATAGACAAAGCCACCCCCACTGATCAACGAAAATATGCCGTGAGACGGTGGACTGATCAGGTTCACACTTAATTCGTGCCCTTCCGGATCGGTGTCATTACTCAATATACCGGGGCTAAAGAGGGTTAACCCGTTACTAGATGTCACGGTTACGCTGTCAGGAGTGGCTAGCGGTGGAAGGTTGACGACTTTCTTGGTAACGATGATATGGACTGTGGCCGGACTGCTACTCAATGATCGATCATGCGCAACGTATTTGAAACTGTCAGTACCAGAGAAGCCGCTGGCAGGTGTATAGCTAAATCCCCCTACACCGTCGATAGCCAGCAACCCGTGGCCTGAAGGCGCCGCCAGAATCGTGGTGAGAATATCCCCATCCGGATCACTGTCATTACCCAACACACCAAGTGGCCCGATCACCAGGGTCTGGCCTTCCACCATACTGTAGATGTCATTGGCTGCAACCGGTGCATGATTCACGGCAGATACGGTAATGCTAACAGTCGCCGGTGAACTGCTCAGATGGCCATCGCTGACCGTGTAGGTGAAACTATCGGTCCCCGTGAATCCAGCGTTGCCCTGATAGAGAAACCCACCACCGTTAACCGGTGTCAGTGTGCCTGACGCCGGCTGGGTCAAAAGCGTTGCAGACAGCGCGTGCCCTTCCGGATCAAAGTCGTTCGTCAAAACACCAGGCACCGGGATATCCAGCAACACGCCCTCAGGTGTCGTGTAAATATCAGCATTGGCTATCGGCGGAAGATTGACGAGCTTCTTGATGACCGTGATGTGGACCGTGGCCGGATCACTCACAAGCGCACCATCGTTAACAACATAAGTAAAAGTATCCGTGCCGAAGAAGCCTGTATTGGGGTGATATTGCAAACTGCCATTGGCCGCAAAAGACAGCACGCCATTGGCGGGCTGGGTCACCGGTCCCATGACAAGCTGGTGACCTTCCGGGTCGGTATCATTGGCCAGTAGATGCGGTGGCGGCACGCTCAGCATACCGTCTTCAACGGTTTGATAAGTATCACCATTAGCAATCGGTTTTTGATTGACGGGCGTTACAATTAGTGTCGTAACACCGATGGTTTGGACGCTCCCGTCAGACACACCATATTGGAAATGGTCGATGCCGGTGAAGCCAGGATTGGGTACGTAAATGAACCCGCCATCCAGCGTGATGCTCAAAGTGCCGTTGGCCGGCTGGGTAATTCGGTGAGCAGTCAACGGGTCCCCATCCGGATCGTAGTCATTGCGTAACAGCCCGCGACTTCCCGGCACAGACAAGCGGGTGTTTGCCGGTAAGCGGTATTTTTCAGCACCCACAACGGGTGCGGAATTAACGGCGCTAACCGCGATTACTACTACCACCGGGGGGCTTTCCAGGTGACCATCAAACGCAGCGTACGTGAATAAATCGAAGCCTGTGAAGCCCGCATCAGGTTGGTAAACCAAATCAGGCCCGATCCGGATTACGGTACCGTGTGCCGGCGACGACTTGATGACCGCCGTAAGCAAATTGCCATCGGGGTCACTATCATTACCAAGCAAGGCCGGTGCGGCGACATTCAATCGGGTGTCCTGTGGGACAACGTAACTGTCTCTCTGGGCAGCTGGCGCGTGATTAACAGGTATAACATTAATGCTCACACTCGTTTCTGCACTGGCAAAGGTGTTGATACGACTTAGAAAAAAGCGATAAGTAAATGAATCGGTACCTGTAAAACCTGCTTCCGGTGTGTAAACGAAACGGCCATCGGTTTCCATTGTGAAGCTACCAGGCGCCGCGTGTGCAGGTCCGCTTGTTATTTTGATCTGTGGACCGAGTAAGACATCCTGTATGAAAGCGTGTCTATCATCATTCCAGACTACACTCTGATGTGCGTCTTTGATCTCAAGCTTCACACCCTCTCTGGTGGTGTAGCGATCCGGAAGCGTCTTGATAAGGTCAAAACTCTTTGTCACCTTGATCGCAACGGTTGCGATATTGGCTGGCGTTGCGCCTGAGCTCATACGATAAGTAAATGTATCAGTACCATGGAAATTCAAGTGAGGGAGGTATTTAAAGGTACCATCTGCGTTGAAGGCGAAGACAGTGCCATTGGAGGTTCCAGATACCAGGATTGCGGTTTTCAGTTTAGCCGGATTAAACTGATCATCGTTATCCAGAAGACTGTGCGGGGCCGAGGTGAGTATCGTATTTTCAGTCATGGAGAATGTATCGTCGCGGGTATAATCTACAGCAATTTCCGAGGCCCCTATGTCAACCCTTGCACCAAGAAAGCGTGCGCCCCCCAAAATGTCTTTGTCGAGCAAGCCTGGAAAGGCCTTATCGGGATCAAGCGCAACTGAATCCAGTCCTCCATCAATCATGGGTGGACCTGGCGGGATAAAGCAGAGTTTGGGGTGACGGTCACACAGGAAAGGGGTGTTCGGTAAGCCTGACGACCCGGTACTCGCCGCAGCGACAGATCCGTCAGTAACCAAGGAGTCAGGAGAGGCAAGTAACAGGGCGCCGCCCACACCGACCAGTGGGGGGCTTCCGGCAGCGTGTGTTGGTGCCGACACCACGGTATTGAACAAACCCAATATGCCCGAACCTTGCAGCGATACATGCGAGCCAGCCGCCGGACCGAAACTCGGTCCCAGTGGCATGGAACGCGCCGACGGCATAGTGATGGTGCTGTTGAACACATCAATATTGGCGTTAAATCCCTGGATACCACCTGCAAAAGCACTGCTTCCTGTATCGAGCAACAGTGTGTTGGCGATTTTTGCCGTGCCACCGCTGATGACAACCCGGACATGCCCTCCCCGGAATATTGACTCACGAATAATCACCGCATCATTTGTCGCTCCTGCATCAAACTGCATAAATTGCGCACCCGCTGTATTCCACGAGAACTCTGTACTTTCGATTCTGGCTGCACCATTAACGAACACGATTGCATCACGAAAGGAAGTTGTTGATATCCGGTTTGACTGCACATCTACATTTTTTAGTATCAGCTCTCCCTCGTGATCAATAATGGGTTTTTCGCACTGGAAGGGACCACTAAAGTTTTCAGTGATAAGTACATCTTCAAAAGTGACCCTGCCAGGATCAATAGCTCTCAGAACACCAAAGTTCTGCTTGAATGTCATCCCCTTAATGAGTACTTCGGGATTAGTGCTGCCTTGAATTGTGAGCACCACTTTACCGTTAGCTACCAGGATGTTACCGGCGTCGCAGGATAGCCCACCATTGACCACACCACTGGGAGTTACCCATGTCACTAGGTCGCTGAGTTTCAGGGTAGCTCGGCCATGACCAACAATATCTACCGAATCGCTGATGGTGATGGTCGCATTCAAGCCAGCACCACTGGTGTCGGCGGTAGGCCGAATGTCTGTCACGCCTGGGCTGAACTCTACACGATCCTTGCCGGGATTCGCGTTCGCCTGATTGATCGCATCCCGCAGCGATCCGGGGCCTTGCCAGGAACCATTGGTGACGGTGAAGGTTATTGAGAATGCAGGACTGGAAAGCACCAGCAACACCAGACCAAGAACCATGAACTTGCAACACACGTAAGCACCGTGTGGCTCGTCAACAGTGTGGCCTGCCACGGGTGAATCTACCTCAGAGCATTGTTCCGTGCTTGCACGTACTCGTTGCATGACAATACCCGTCCAGACAGTGGGTCAGATAGTTTTTTACCTTGTTCTGTTCTCACGGAGATATCAAAACCGTATGGCAACATCTAAAACAAACAACCGCCGTCAGTTACTCCTCATCAATAAGTCGGCGGTCATACTATTCCTATGTTGCCAGTAAGGTTATCAGCAGCAAGTGGAGGGTAAGCTGATATAGATCAATCAAGTTAGAAATCGCGTCTGTCTAAGCCCGGATGGGTTCCTGTCAATATGCCCAAGTCGGGCTGATGCCTGTCGCCGCGATCCACCCCCCCAACATCAAACCTTACCATTCCCCGGTATTTTGCATGGATGCCCACGGTTCCTGAACGGGCAAGGCCTCACCCGCCTGTAGCAACTCGATGGAAATCCCCTCTGGTGAGCGTACAAATGCCATGTGGCCATCACGTGGTGGCCGGTTAATGGTGACCCCAGCGTCCATCAGTCTTTGGCAGTGTGCATAAATATCATCCACGGCGTAGGCCAGGTGACCAAAATTTCGCCCACCGGTATAGGTCTCGTGGTCCCAGTTCCAGGTAAGCTCAACCTGGGCCGATTCGTCACCGGGTGCGGCGAGGAATACCAGCGTGAAGCGCCCGGCGGGCACTTCCATGCGGTCTACCTCAACCAGACCCAGTTTGTTGCAGTAAAAATCCAGCGACTCATCAAGATCGGTGACGCGGACCATGGTATGAAGATATTTCATCTTAAAGCCTCACATGTTGCCGGTTACTCCTGTGGTGGGTTCAACTCCGCGGTAAGTATCTCCTCACTGGTGGGCCGGGTGAACGCTGTGGTGAAGAACCTTTCCACCAAGGCATTGAAGTTCTCCGGATCGGTAGCCGGTGCCCAGTGGGTTTGACCGGGGAGTATGGCCAGGTGCGCGCGTGGCAGATTTTCAAATATTTCCAGTGTGTGCCGAGCTCGGATGATGTCCTTGTCACCGGCCATAACCAGAACCGGTGCCGTGACCTGCTCCAGACTTGCGACGGAGATGTTGGGCTGGGTCAGCAGCAGGTCGAGAAGCTGGCGGTGATGTATCCAGTCCTCGGAGGCATCACCTCGTTTGATCATTTCGGTAACCGTGTCACTCAGTGGCTGTAGCAATCCTGGTACCCAACTGCTTATGGCCGTCTGGTCGGGACGCAGATTGGCACCCATGATCGCCATTTTATTGACCTTCTCGGGATGGTGGATCGCCAGCAGCAGAGCCTGAATACCACCGTCGCTCCAGCCGATGACATTGGCCTGGGTGATGTTTAACTGCTCCAGCAGGGCATTGTAGTCTTCCGTCATCTGGATATAGGTCAGCTGACCTGCGCCGATCCCTGACTTGCCATGGCCGCGGCTGTCAACCACGATCACTTTGTGGTTTTTGGAAAAATGCGCAATCTGGAAATGCATGGCAGCAATGTCCTGCCCGTTGCCATGGATTATCAGCAATGGATCACCACAGCCGTAGGTTTCGTAATACATTGAAATACCGTTGATATCGGCGTGGTGTCCGGCCACGTCGTTACTGCCATATGGGATCGTTGCAGGCAGATTATCTGCGGCCTGTGCGTGCAACGCTACGGTTAACAACATGGACAACAAAACAAAGCAAGATCGTGTAATGTTCATTCCTGATTCCTGATGTGATCTATCCGAAATTCATGGGTCATTCCCGGTCGGCGGCGTGTGCGGCGCTGTCGGTTGCCGGGACTGACCTGCCGCCTGTTCGTGAGCCTGCCAGGCCAGGTCTATCAGGTAAGCGTGAATGGTCTCGATTTCATCCGCCGACAACAGACCGCTGTAACTCCCCATCCCCTTACTGGCCAGCGTGCCCTTGAGCATGACATCGTTAAAGTCCCGATGACCAGCAGCACTCATCCGCTTGAGGTCCGGAATACCTGAGCTGCGTCCATCCATACTGGAATGGCACTTGGTGCAATTTCGAACGTATAACTCGGCACCTGCTGCCCACTGCTCCGGTGTGCCGCGGCGCTCCACCGGCGGTAACGGGGCTTCTTCACTGACGTGTTCCACTTCGGGTCGTTTGGGAACTGAACCACCACCCAGTTTGAAGGCAATGATGCGTCCCTTATTCCCATACTTATGGGCTGCAGTACCCGGAAAGTATTGCTGGCCTGCCGCACCACCCAGACCCGCCATGACAGCCACATATTGCTCACCCTCCACGGTGTAAGTCATGGGTCCGGCCATCATGCTGGTACCCGCATCAATACTGTGTAGTTGCTCACCGCTCGCGGCATCCATGACCACAAACTCACCCGTTCCACGACCCTGAAAAATCAACCCCCCCGCAGAGCTCATCAAACCACCACCGTTCCAGGTTGAGAACAGCTCCCCGGTCCACTGCCCGGAGGTGTCAACTTCCCAGACGAGTTTTTGCGTGACCGGGTCCCAGGCCCTGACAAGTCCACGTAAGGTCGTATCCGGCTGTCCTTTGGTCAACTCTGCCAACGGTGGGAGTCCCTTGGCAGCCTCTCCGTCCAGACCCCATTCGCCCGGCATCGGAAATATATAATTGGAAGTAAAATTAAGACCACCTTTCTGGTACTTGAAAGGCTCATCTGGCATCACCCAGATACTGCCGGCTTCAATGACCGGGATGTAAACCAGGCCAGTTGCCGGATTGAATGCCATCGGCTGCCAGTTGTGTCCACCGGCCGGGCTGGGGAAAACCAGTTTGGGCTCGTAAAAATACTCACCCTGACCGGTCTCAACCGGCTTGCCTGTTTTCTTGTCCACATGGCTGGCCCAGTTAACCTTCACATAGGGCTCGGCAGAAATCAGCTCACCGGTCAACCTGTCCAATACGTAGAAAAAGCCGTTTTTTGGTGCCTGCATGATCACCTGGCGGGTTTCACCATCAATTTCCAGGTCGGCCAGGATCATTTTCATGGTGGCGGTAAAGTCCCAGTTATCCGCAGGTGTGGTCTGGTAATGCCAGGCCATCCGGCCCGTATCTGGATCAATCGCCAGAATCGATGCCAGGAACAGATTGTCACCACCCTTGGGGCTCCTGAGTTTGCGTGGATAAGGCGTTGCGTTGCCGGTACCGACATAGAGCAAGTTGAGCTCGGGGTCATAGGCCATGGCATCCCAGACCGTGCCGCCCAGACCAACCTCCCACAGACTGTCCGGATCCCAGGTCTTGGCAGCCAGTTCCAGTTCCGGGTGCTCAAAACCCAGTTTAGGGTCGCCAGGCACGATAAAGAACCGCCAACGTTCTTCACCCGTGGCGTGGTCATAAGCGGTGATATAGCCACGGGCGTCAAATTCAGCACCCGCATTGCCGATGATGACCAGGTCCTTGGCCATATACGGCGCACCGGTGATGGTATAACCACGCTCCCGGTCGGTGATGGTATCCACCTTCCACGCTACGGTGCCGTCAGCTGCATTCAAGGCATACAAATAACCATCCAGGGAACCGACGTAGACCAAGCCCCGCCAAACGGCAACCCCACGATTAACCACACCGCAGCAGGCTTTACGCATAAATTCACGGTCAACTTCCGGCTCAAATTTCCAGATCTCCGCACCGGTGCCGGCATCCACCACGTAGACCGCCCCTTCGGGACCACTGGAATACATCACCCCGTCGACCACAATCGGCGTGGCTTCGAAACCATGTTCGGTGTCTATTTCGTATTGCCAGGCAAAACCCAGTTGGGATACATTGTCCCTGTTAATCTGATCAAGTGGAGAATGGTAGCTCTGCTCAAAATCCCGGCCACCGGTTAGCCAGGCACCAGCTTCGGCTTCAATACCGGCTAATCTGTCGGAGTCTATCCAGCCCACTTTTGAAGTATTAGCCTGTTGATCTGCTTCGGGCGAAGGCGCGGTTGTCTTTTCACAACCACCGAGTATTGATAGACAGGCAAAAACAATCAGGCATCTGGTCCGTAGAAATTCGCTGCTCACTGCTTCTCTCTCAGAGTTGAGTGACTAACATTATAGGGTATGTCCCACATCGGGCGTCCGGATAGTTCATATGGATGCACGGTATTCCAGGAGCGTAATAACGAGTACGCAGAGCGATACCTGACGTCTGCCAACCCTGGTGTGGGCGACATTGGGTAGCTGCATACGGGACACGCTCGAGACATCCTTGTTCGCTCGGTAATCCGTTCCCGACGGATTACGGTCCCGTATGCAGCTACCCAATATCCCTCAGCTTATCGGCACCTGTGCTGGCAAAATGCCCGAACCACTACCGCTCATGTCCCCCACCCATAAAAAAAGGCCCGGATCATTACTGAACCGGGCCGATGTCTTTCGACTAGTACTACAGCGTTACTAGAACCGCATCCTGGCTTCCAGACCAAAGGTGCGTGGCCGGTTAACGATCAACCGCTGACGCCCTGGGGTTTCCGCCGCGATGGAGCGGTTATCGGCAAGACTGGCGCGTTCATTAGTCACATTATCAACAAACAAAAGCACTTCGTACTTTTCATTAACAGCACCAACACGCAGATTTAATGCGGTCCACGCTTCACGCAAGCGGGCCTCGTCACCAACACCTTGGTTATTGGAACTGAAGCTGTCGCCGTAATGATTGAAATCACCTCTGGCCAGACCTTCCCAGCCACCATTAAGGGGCCACATGTATTGTGCGCTGGCATTAAATGTCCAGTCAGGCACACCCTGGATTTTGTCACCCACTGACACGCCGGCAACGCCACCGTCATCGGTAATTTCAGCGTCGGTGTAACCCGTACCCAGCGACAAAGTTAAACCATCAATTGGCGCAGCTATCAGTTCCAGCTCAAATCCCTGGCTCTCAGCGGCACCGGCATTTTGTGTGAATTGGAAACCACAGGCCAGTCGGTTCAGCTGTTGAATATTGGACCAGTCAATAAAAAAGACCGCACCATTTAAGGTGACGCGATTGTTAGCAAGTGTGGATTTGAAACCCAGCTCATAACTCCAAAGACTATCGGAGTCAAAAGTCGTAGCATTTGAAGGGTCAACGCCTAAGGTAGCAAGCTCAGGACCGCACAAACCAACCGGCACATTGCCGTTTATACCACCAATACGAAAACCCTTGGCAGCGCTGGCGTATACATTGACGTCATCGTTCACATTTGCCTGCACCAACACCTTGGCATTAAACCCGTCTTCACTTTGGGCATCTTCGAAACTACTCGGACCACCGTTGGCAAACCCGTCGGAAGAATTGACTGCATCAACACTATTATCGTACCAGCGACCACCCGCGGTAACGGACCAGCGCTCGTTAAACTCCCAGGTCAGCTCACCGAAAAACGCAAGTTCCTCTGTGTCCGTCAAAGTCTTGGTAGTGAAGATTAAGTCATCGTTAGTAAGACAAAAACCGTCCACACAATCCTGCCCCAGGCCAGGGGCTCCTGTAAATGCGTCTATTGCGGCAGCCAGCCCCGTCTGAACCGCTCTAGGATAATGGTGGTCAAATTCCTGATCCTGATAAAAAACACCCACAATGTAATTCAAAGAGCCATCATTGTTGCTGCTGAAGCGTGACTCATGCACAAAACTTTCGTACTTCTCGGTGGTGTTGATGACTGATTCAAGAGGATCAATGGGAATTCCAATGACTACATCAAAAAGAAAATGTAGAAATGAAGCCTCTTCTTCCCACTCACTGGTTGTGCGGTCATAAAAGGAAGTCGTGGAGACCAGGTTGCCCGCATCGCCCGCCCAGTTAAAAGTCGCACTGGCAATGGTCCACTTGTCGGTACCCGGTTCTTCCGAATCAAAAAAACGCGGCGTGGTCGTATTTTCCGGCGTGATATCCGCAAAGGGCAAGCCATCCGCTTCAACCTTTTGGTGCATTAGACGTAAATCCAGGGTCAATGCATCGCTGAGTGCTATTTTGCCCGCGATTTGTCCACCATAAAATTTCTCGTCATCCACATTTTCGTTGATTGTAAAAGCCGGGCCGGGGCTTTGGCGGGTATTACCACCGGAGTCGACCCAGGTCGGCTGATACGTGCGGTCAAAAATACCGGAAGTTTCCCCATAGTAACCATTTACACGTAACGCAAACTTATCCTCCAAAACCGGGATATTGAAAGAACCGTCAAAATTCCAATTCTCGTCACCTTCTTTGACCGACGACAAGGACGCATGAAATGAGCCCTCGGACTCATTGAAGGTTGGTTGTTTGGTAATCATCCTGATTGTACCGCCCATGGACTTGGCGCCATACAAGGAACCTTGGGGTCCGCGCAGGACTTCAATCCGGTCAAGATCCGATACGCGTGGCAGCATGGAGGCATTCACTGGCGTGTCATCAAAATAAAAGCCCGTGGTATTGACGCCGAAAATACCTCGCAAAGACGGCGAACTGGAATCAAAACGACCATCTGCCTCGTAAGCCATGGCCAGATTTGGAACCCTGACAGCAAAATCGAGCAGCGTGACCGCACCCATGCGCTCCAATTCCGTATCTGCAAGTGCGGTGATGGACATACCGACCTCCTGCATTGATTCGGCTTGCTTGGTGGCCGTTACGATCACTTCCTCAAGCCCTGCGAAGGCTTCATCATCCTGTGCGAGCGCAGTATTAATTGAGAATGCCAGGCCAAAGCCAAGGGCAAGGACTGCAATCAGGAGAGTCTTTGGCATTAACCAGTTATCATTAATTTTGTTCACTATATTTACCCACCTATTCAGTTTTACTGTAGCTAAAAAAAGTCTACGCGGGAGCATTTAAAAACAGCACCCGCGCAGGCGGCTAGCTTATTATTGCTTTAAGTGTAAACTAATATGACAGAGAAATGAAAGACATTTCCCGTGTCGACTGTACCACTATCGTTTGACTGGTACTGTTTTTTCTTCCCTTACCGGTGAACGAAGGGCGCTTTTTGACCTGCCCCTTTGCTCATGAAGACATCCAGACCGATCCACATGTCCTCGGTTTCGATACATTTGCCAAATGACCGGGACTCGAGCTCAAGTCCGTCGGCCAGGGTCATATTCGCACCCGTGTATATTGCATCGACCAGGATGGCATCAATGGCCTTGCTGTGATAATCGATATCCAGATTCTCAGGTTCACTAACGTTCTCCATCGGCCCGGTTTCTATCGCTGGCAGGACCACACCACCCTCTGCGATCTGCTGGACCAGCGATACACCGGCTTCCACCAGATCGCCTTCGATTTCTGCTCGCGCCAAACCGATTTCCACAGCCTCCGAGGAAGACACGGGCCGGGCGGTGCGTAATATTTCCGCGGCCTTGCTGATGCCAACCAGTCTTGGCAAGCGTTGCGTGCCACCTGCACCGGGGATAAACCCCAGGTTTACTTCGGGCTGACACACCGCGATACGCAGGCCTGCTTTACAGATTCGTGTGGTGCACGCCATACCCAGTTCGGCACCACCGCCAAAGGCAAAACCATTCCAGGCGCACACCACGGGCTTGTCCAGGGCCTCGATAAAATTACACACCTGCTGGAAATTCTGCGAATTATTATAACCCGCCTCGGCTGTTTTGCAGGCTGCCAGATCATTGATATCTGCACCCGAAACGAAAGCCTTGACGCCGAAGCCGGTTAGTACCGTGCCGATGATCTCAGGATCGCTTTCCACCTGTGTAAATTTATCCCGCAGCTCTGCCAATACCGTCGTGTCGACGGCGTTGAGAACCTTGGGTCGCTTAATGGTCAGCACGGCAACATTACCGAGCGTCTTGCGGGTCACATTGGAAAGTTCCCACCCACCCGCTTCACGTGCGGCTGCAAGTGCCTTTGGGATTGGAAATCCATCGTTGTCAGTGCACCAGTCCGCGACAAGATCGTAGGCCTTATCAATACCGATTGCGTTCATCATCGAAAAAGGTGGTTTGATCACCAACGCGATTTCACAGGCCTTGTCCAGATCGCTGATCGAACAAATTCCCAGGTCGGCAATGTACGCAGCCAGTGCAAAAAAGGCGCCCCTGACCTGGTCACGCAACACCGCCTCCGTTTCCGCATCTACCTCGATCACATCACCCTTGGAGGCAATATCCCACCGCTCACCGGCGGCGATCAACTCTTTCAACAGGCGGGGTGATTTGAACCAGGGCTGTAACTGCGTATACATTTCATCCAGACCGTGATCGGTAATTTCGTTGCCACCGGCCAGCGTTACCGCTGTCACCGGCCCAACACCACAGCCCAGCGTATCCATTGATACCCGGTCAATTTCTTTCACCGTTCCATAGCCTTTTTGCAAGCACAGGATCGCGTTCAGAAACAGTCCCTCGAAAATGGGGTCGATTGCATAGCCGTAGGAACTGGCCACTTCCATCGGCACCTTCCCAATCGCTTCATACATACCCAGCAAATTTGCGGTCAACACCGGATCAGTGTCCGCACCCGGTACGATTTCCACGATCGGATTTCGCTCCGCAGGAAAAAAGTAATGCGCCACCAGGCAGCGACCGGGATTTGAAGTGTTACGAAAAATGACCTCCGGGCGCATATGTGAGGAATTTGAAAGAAAGATCGCACCGGCGTCACAGATGGCATCCACCTGCTTGAAGATAGCGTCCTTGATACCCTCGTCCTCGGTGGCGGCTTCAAGCACCAGGCTGGATCCCGCGATATCATCGTAGTTTTCCGTGTAGCTAATGCTGGCGAGCATTTTATCGGCGTGTTCGGGTCTGAAGGCACGTGCTTTTACACCGCTTGCGACCTTCTTTTCAATCCGCGCCCGGGCGTTTTCCAGCGCCTGCACGGCGATGTCCACGAGTACCAGCTTGACCCCATCACCCGCGAATACCTTGGCAAAATGGAGACAGATATCCGGGCCGATATTACCGGCCCCGATGATGGTAATTTTTGTGAGTTCTATATCTTTGAATTGATAACTCATGCTGTTTGTCCTGCTGCTTGTGTTAATTCGTACGGATGACGTACGGTCCTTGGCACGTTACCCAGTAATTCAATCAGTTCATAGGCCATGGCGTCACCCAGTTGTTCGGTATCTGTGATCGTCACGCTGCGTCGGTAAATATTTTGTACATCGTGGCCGATGCCGATGGCAAGCAATTCGACGTCGGATTTTTTCTCAATCCAGTCGACAACCTGGCGTAAATGCGTTTCCAGATAGGCACGACCATTGGCGGTCAGGGTGGCATCGTCGGCCGGCACGCCGTCGGAAATAACCACCAGGATGCGTCGTTGTTCCCGCCGGCCTGCCAGACGGCGGTGTGCCCACAACAACGCCTCACCATCGATATTTTCTTTGAGCAATGCCGGCCACAGCATCACACCCAAGGACTGCCGGGCTTTGCGCCACGGCTCGTCCGCGAGCTTGTAAATGATATGGCGTAAATCACTCAATCTGCCCGGGCTACCGGGTTTACCGTTAGCTGACCACGACTCACGTGTCTGCCCACCCCTCCAACCGGCCGTCGTAAAACCAAGAATTTCCGTTGCAACGTGGCAACGTTCCAGCGCCTGGGCGAGGATGTCAGTGAACATGGCCGCCAATGCAATGGGCTGACCACGCATCGAGCCGGAATTGTCGATCAGAAATGACACCACGGTGTCACGCGTCTCGCTGTCCCGTTCCTGTTTGTAGGCCAGCGGACTGGACGGATCAATCACCAGACGGGACAGACACGTCGTATCCAGCAATCCATCGTCAAGGTCAAATGTCCAGGTCCGCTTTTGCAATGTCCTGAGACTGTTTTGCAGACGCTTGGCAAGTCTCACAGCAACCCGCCGGTGGCTTGAAATCTCCTGATCCAGCTTGGCCCGGTATTGCTGCAGTTGATCCTTTGTAAGCAATCCCCTGGCGTTTACCACTTCGTCAAAACGCGTGGTATACGCATGATAGGTAATGGTGTCGGCTGCGCTCCGGCCTTTGCCACCCGGCTCTTCGGGATTTGCCTGCGTGGTGTCGTCCAATGGTGCGATGGGTTCATTGTCCGTGTTCAAGGGGAAGGGAATGGTGGTCGCCGCATCACCTGGGTCGGGTCTGTGATCTGAGCTGTCGCCTGATACCGACTCAGCATCCTCAGGCCTTTCATCGCTCTGTGTGGCGGTCGCACCAAATCCTCCTTGCTCTTCGCTGTTGTTACTTTGGCCATTGACACTGCTGTCCGGCTCAAAACCGGTCTCTGCCTCACTGTCACCCGGCGACATTTCCGCTTCTTTCGGTTGCGAACCCTGCTCGGGCAGGTCAACCAGTTCCAGGCTGCCGACGAGGCGCCTCGCACAGTGGGAAAATTCCACCTGGTCCGCTGTCACAGCACAAAGCGCCTCAACATTCTCGCCTGCACGTGTATTGATCTCGTCCTGCCAGCGGGAGACGTATCGGGTGGCCGCTAGCGGACTGTCGAGCAGACGGGTACGCAGCATTAATACGACGGCGTTGGCCATGGGCGTCGCCTTGTCCGAGTCAATCACATTGACACCACGTTCGTTAAATCTTTGCTCAAATACTGCCGCGAGGTTGGCTGCAACGCCCTGCCAAACTCGTGCAGCGCACACCTCGATACGTACATTCTCAAGCGCGTCATAAAGAGCGCGAGACAAAGGCCCTGGTGGTGCATTCAGGTAATGCACTTCGGCATCGTGAAAGCGAGCACGCATGGCAATGGCATCGTAACAGCCACGCAGGGCCCCGACCTTGCCAGACTGCACGACTTCATCGGACAAGGGCAATTGCGGACGCTGACCGTCCCTGGAAGATTTGCAGCCAGGAAAACTCAACAACATGTTGGAGTCACCTGTCAGTGCGCGAGCGGTGCCCTCGAGCAGCTGTCCAATATGCTCGTTACTGACTGGCAGCATCACGGATCGTGCTGATAATGGTTTCTGGCAAATCCTCATCGAAACAACGTTGATAGAACTCGGCGACCATGGGACGTTCCAACTCATCACAACGGTTCAAAAAGGTCACCTTGAAAGCGTAAGCGGCAGTTCCGAATATTTCGGTATTGCGGCACCAGTTGATAACCGTGCGTAGTGACATCACGGTGGAAAGATCACCGTTCATGAAACCCTGCCGGGTCAGGTTGGCGACCTGTACCATTTTACTCAGCAAAGCCCGGCCCTTTTCATTCTGATAAGCCGGTGCCTTGGCCAGCGCGATATCCAGTTCCTCATCATGCGCCAGGTAGTTGAGTGTGGTGATGATGTTCCAGCGATCCAGCTGTCCCTGGTTGATTTGCTGCGTGCCGTGGTAAAGGCCCGTAGTGTCGCCAAGGCCGATGGTATTGCTGGTGGCAAACAGACGAAATGCCGGATGCGGCTGAATGATGCGGTTTTGATCGAGTAGGGTCAGCCGGCCTTCGGCTTCCAGCACCCGCTGGATCACGAACATGACGTCCGGACGGCCTGCATCATATTCATCAAATACCAGGGCCGTAGGGGTTTGTAATGACCAGGGCAAAATCCCCTCACGGAACACGGTCACCTGCTTCGAATCCTGCAGCACGATGGCATCGCGGCCGATCAGGTCCACCCGCGAGATGTAGCTATCGAGATTCACCCGCACACAGGCCCAGTTCAACCTTGCCGCCACTTGCTCTATATGGGTGGTTTTGCCGCTGCCGTGGTAGCCCTGCACCATCACCCGTGCGTTATGGGCAAAACCTGCTAGCAGGGCCAGTGTGGTTTCAGGATCAAAGCGATAAGCCTCATCCAGTTCCGGAACGTAATCACCGGCGGATGAAAATTTTGGCACCTGCATATCGGAATCAACGTCGAACAGGTCACGTGCGCAAACCATCTGGTCCGGCACATTGTCGTAGCCGGAGGTCATTTCAGGTTCCTTCATCACGGGGATTCGTCAGGGGTCAGTAAGTCTCGAGTTGCTTAACCAGCGCAGCCCACTCATCGGCCAGTAGATTTTCGGCCATCGGATACAACATGCCCTCCTCCTTGACGTTATGCTGTTGTGTCAACATCAGCAGCGTATCACCCAGATCCAAGGCTTTTTCTGCGTCTCCGGAATCCATCGCGGCGCCGATCTCATCAAGCAGTCCACGCATCTGTTGGTGTTCCATTTTCATCACCGCGGTGGGTCCCCCACCACCCATTCCGCTTTTGGCCTCGAAAGCCGGAAAAAGCACATCTTCCTCCATGCCCATGTGCCGGCGCATACCTTTTTCATATTTCTCCCAGGCCTCCCGGGCTGTATCAATGTCTTCGCTGTCGAGGAGTTCCTCAACGTCCACCCAGCGCGCATCACAATCCCGGTGATCCTGTATAAAAAAGTCTACCAGGCTGGCTTCGTTATCCATGCTTGTCATGTGGTTCTCCATAGGGCCTGGCATATTGTCGGCCAATGGCCTATTTTACCAATACCTGCCAAGAATTGAACCACTTGTCTGAATAGGCGCGTAATCTGAGCTAATGAGCAATTCAGCCACAGAATCATTAATGATAATGGAGCTACCTCCAACGTTTGATGGCGATGAGCAAGCATTGCAAGGCTTGCTGGAATCCGTGGCTAAACTGTCATCAGATGGAGTGCTGAAATTGAATGCAGAAAACCGGCCGGATGCGTTGATCACATCGCTGAGAAACCAAAATTACGATGTGCAGGTGCGTCAATGGAATTCCAGGGCCTGGGATGTCGAAGTACGTGCATCATGGATACCGGCAATTGCCGACCTGCGGGACTTCGAGGCCCCATTGCCGATGGAAAAAGTACTCGTGGCCTGCTCACAACTGGGTGCCGGCGAGCTGTACCTGGCGCGTCTTCCCAGGGTTCCGGTTATGTTGTTCCCACACCTCGAAACCCGCGGTCTACACTGGCAGGTGTATGAAGAGCATGACCAAAGTGCACTATTGCTGGTCAGGAAGCCGGCGTGAGTCCGGCCATGGCCACCGGCGGGCTTAGCCTGGAACAGGCACCGCGTTTATTTATTCCTGCCAGTTTTTTCCTGACCGTACCGATGGGCATGCTGGCTGCGGGTTTGATCCTGATTTTGATGGGTGCCCAGCCACTTGGCAGTCCGTGGACACCATCAGCCCTGGCCCTTGCACATGCCGGCACCCTGGGCGTACTGGCGATGGGGATGATAGGTGCGCTCTACCAGATGACCCCGGTTGTCGTGGGCACGCCGGTACCATTTACACGGCTGGCCCACGTGGTTCACATCCTGTTGTTGGCAGGTCTGGCTGGTTTCTTGTGGCGTCTGCTGGGTGGGCCGGCGCTCGCAATGTCAATTGCAATCTATTGTTTTAAGGGCGCCCTCGTGTCCTTTCTGTTGCCACTGGGCTGGGCCCTACTGCGCCCCGCTACGCGTGATGAAACAGTTCGGGGTATACGCCTGGCAGTTGTGAGTCTCGCAGTCATTACGATCATCGGCTTGGTCATGGCAAGAACGCATAGCGGCGGTGTGTTTACCGGAGACCGGGTGTTGTGGTTGCAAATCCATCTGACGCTGGCCCTGCTCGGCTGGGTCGGCGGGCTGATCATCGCAGTATCGTGGCAGGTAATCCCGATGTTTTATCTGGCGCCGGTGGTCAGCAAGACCACACAACGCTGGTTGTTTGGATTACTACTACTGGGCCTGGTCTTACCCTTGGTCATAGCAGGCTTCAAGTGGCAAGCCAATGGTCTGCTGTCTCCGGGTAAAGTTGCTGCCGTCAGTACGTTTCCAGCGGCACTCGCCGTCTGGTTATTACATCCGTCCCTGATTCTACACAAGCTCTCACAGCGCAAGCGCAAGCGGAGTGACGCGTCGCTACTGTTTTGGCGGGCTGGCCTCGTCAGTGCGCTGCTATTGATTCCACTCGCCCTGGCGGCAGTGCTACTTGTAGACCCCCGCTGGCAAGTGCTGTTTGGCTGGGTGTCTATCTGGGGTTGGGGTGGCTTGATCATGCACGGCATGCTGAGCCGCATCGTGCCCTTCCTGGTCTGGTTCCACAGTTACTCGGCGCAGGTCGGTCTGCAAAGCGTTCCTTCGATGCGCAGCCTGTTATCACAACAACGTATCAAGACGGGGTTTGCCTTGCATTTTGGATCTTTGGTGGTCGGTGTTGCGGCAATTGTTTTGCAACCGGACTGGCTGGCGCAACTCACCGGTGTGCTACTGGTGACGACTGCACTCAGCCTGCTCAGCATGCTGGTGCACGTGTTAAGAAGGAATTCACAATAATCAACTGATCCTCTTGTTGGACTATTGAACTTCGAGGATCAAACGCCGTAACTATTTGCCGAGCATTTCCTTGGGGCCGGTTTCGGGTTTCCACTCTCCATACTTCGCATAGGCGCCTATTTCGTCCCGGTACTCGGGGTATTCATGCAGGCGCTCTGCAAGCCACTGGAACCACTCGTGAACAGCAGGTCGAGAGAGATTTTCCCGTGTCAATTCCGTGTGTTGACTGAGCACCCGCCAGCTGGCCTGGATGGTGCCACCCATCAATCGCTGCACCAGACGGAAAGGCACAATTCTTTGGAAAACCATTAAACCGACCGCCTCAAGAGTCGTACTGATCAGCATCGCCGCATCCTGCAATTCCTCCGGTATGGCTCTTTCCCTGCACTTCAGACACTCATGCTCATAACTCATGATCAGTCGCAGGGCCCGGGTGAAATCAACACTCTGGAAGGCCCGCATGATTTCCATCGAGGCCGACTCCTGGCGTTGATCACGGTAATGCCGTACTTCCATAAGACCGAAAAAGACACCGCTGATTACCAGCAATGCGCCAAATATTTCAGCGATATTGGCCATAGTTTGTAAACTCAAAGCTTCACTCCCGCTCTACATCAAAATTGAAAATCCTCTTCATGATAAACCCTCGCACTCGTGGAGTGTAGCCAGTCACCCACGATTAAGCTTGATTCACAGAACGCCCCAATGGCTTTATCTGGATACCGTAGGCATTGATTATGAACCCATTAACTAACGCCGCCAGGGGTGCGTGGGATATGTGGGCAGCAAGGAGTGCACCGGCAGATACTTTCAAAAAATCCAAGAATTATGCGTTGTGGGCAGTGGTCTGGAGATCATCATCTGGCTGGGGCTTTTTGGCGTGGTGGGTGGGGCATTTTTTCAGATGTGGCAAACCGCTGCTGGCGCAGCATCCCTGGCAGGTGCTTTCCAGTACATGGATTCGTGTGCGATTGTTTTCATCATCGTCGCCGTGGAAGTTGATTGAGACCGGCACCAGTAAAGGGGCTGACCTGCGTATTTCACCAGCCGGTATCGGGCGCGGTACAGAGTGTACCTGGGGATTTGTCTGCAAGTACGTTATTCGATTCAATCGGTTCATTTGAAGGCGGTGAGGCCCGTTTACCGGCTGGTGATATATGCGGGCTTAGGTGGTGGAACTCACCTAAACCGGGTTTATAAGGCCAACCTGGACCGTAACTTTTTCCCCACAGCCCCGTCTATTGCTCTGAAACCACAACAAATCAGCCGAATTTAAGGCCTGACTACAGGCTGGCTTCATTCTTGCATTTACACTGATGAAGTTATTTGCAAATACCAGGAGAGAGAACCAATGATTACGTCCATGGCAATTCCAATCCGATTTTGGTCCGCTGTACTGGCCTGCCTACTGCTATACCAGTTCGCGACTGAAGCGTCCGCCGACTGGTGCAAGTACGAGAAAGAGATCGACCTGACACTGGAATTGTCCGGTAGCGAACTGCTGGCAGTTTCTGCCGCAGCAGGCGATCTTGATATTACCGGCATCGCCGGCTCAGACAAGGCGGTTATACGGGGCAAGATCTGCACCTCGAAAGAAGCGTGGCTGAATGAATCACAGGTTGAACTCATTGAGGGCTCAAGGGCCCAGATTAACGTCAATCTTCCGGCCATGGATTCCGGTTGGTCATTGTTTGGCAACCGCTATGCCTGGATTGACCTGAAAGTGGAAGTACCGAACAACTTACCGCTGGAAGTGAGGGACAGTAGTGGCGATATCAGGATAAAAAAGGTCGCCGGAGTGCGGCTACAGGACAGTTCCGGTGACATCGAGATTGAGGACACGACGGGTGATTTGATTATCAGGGACTCATCCGGTGATATTGAAGTCAGCAATGTCACAGGTGATTTTACGGTTGAAGTTGACAGTTCGGGGGATATTTACTGCACGGAAGTCAACGGCTCTGTGTTGGTAAAAAGAGACAGCTCGGGTGACATCAGAATGAGACAAATCACCGAGAACGCGGTCGTAGAAGCGGACTCTTCGGGTGACATTTCCGCCACGGACATTGGCGGTGATTTCCGCGTACTCAGAGACAGTAGCGGGAGCATTCGCTCAAGAAACGTCAGTGGTGAAGTACAACTTCCTGAAGACAGCTAAAGGGCCAATCTACGACGACCTCTGTCAAAATAAACGCGCTGTCGCCGGACCACTACGGACACTATCGCCAGACTCAACAATAGCAGTGCCCACAGTGACAGCGTGGGCACCGGAACGACATCAGCTGGGTCGTTAAGGAAGACGCCATCAATGGCCCAGTTAATAACATTACCAAAGAGCAACGACCCGGTGCCCAGCAAAGCAGCAGCCTTAAGCAGCTGACCACCAGAGGCATTGTTATCCTTTACTTTGACCGCAAGAATGTCTTGTGTTCCGGTCGGATCAAGCGAAAAGAACGCCGCGTTTCCTATGCTGCTGCTTTGGATGACTAGCGGATTTCCAAAACCGCCTAGCAGTTTCAGACTACTGTCGAAAACCTGTGTTGAGCCGGCAGCAACGTCCAGTATTTTGCCACTGGCGGAGCTCACGGAAAATGCAAAAAAAGTTGTATCGCCTTCAATTCTCGATATCGTTGCCGAGCACCCATCCTGGATGGTGACCCGGCTGGTGCCTTGCGTAAATGTGCCGTTGTTGATCCAGTTACCGGAAAGTGTAAGTCGTCCGGCGCCGGCATTGAGGTGACCGCCGGCTATTTCCACATGCCGGCTGTTAATGATTGCGCCGGACTGCAGGTTGACTGTGCCGGTCACAATGGAATCTCCACAGCCCATATCGATGACACCGTTGCCCAATGAAACACTCGCAGTGGAATGCACGACTATACCCATGGCATTACTCAGGACGGGTAATGCGAAAATAATTAGCACAATGAGCTTGCAAATTCTAATGGGCATGGTGCTCCGTCATTTTCCTGGTGACACCCACTCAATAGGGGTAAGTATTTCTGCTGCCCCCCAATTCAGGGGACCCATATCGTGATATGATTTTTGAATAGTATGATTAATATCAATGAATAAAACAACTATTCTCTTGTGATTTATTGATTACTTCATTGAGGAAAGTTCATTGCTCAGGCAATGTGAGTTACATTCGCAGGAGCTGCCGGCATCTATTTGAAAGTGTTGATTTGCGTGCCCCTTAAACTCAATGGAAGTAACCCGACAACCCCATAGAGAATCTATAACGGATATTTCGTATTCAGTGTCCCCATCACCAGCTGGGGCATCCCTGCGCAACTAGCCTCAGTCGTAGACCTGCACGATGATTGTACTGGTATGGAACGTGGTGGTTTTACCGTTTTTTCGTAGTCTGTACTTGGCGGTAAAGGTAGTGTTGCCGTTGATCTGGAGCAGGAAAGAAGCGCTCTGAGCCATGTTACGACCCGGAGACTCACCAACATCACGACTGCTACCAACAGCAAAATCATCATCTGCAGACTGCGCCAGGCCACCACTGGCCTCAAACCCCATCCAGCAGCCCACATCCTTGTCACTGGCAGAGCAATGGGTCGTCAACGTCACCAAAACTCGCTGCGAACCAGTAGCCAATACGGTCAGGACCGCGGCTGTTCCGGTGGCCGGCGCGGCGTATGTGGTGGACGTGGCGGTGACCACACCACTGGCGGTTCCGTCGAGCGCACTGCTAAACACACTGTTGCCGGGGCCGGTCGTTCCGGTATCACCGGTATCTCCTTTTGGCCCGGTTGAACCAGTCGGCCCGGTCGATCCAGTATCACCGGTATCCCCTTTTGGCCCGGTTGAACCTGTCGGCCCGGTCGATCCAGTATCACCGGTATCTCCTTTCGGTCCAGCTGAACCTGTCGGTCCGGTCGGTCCAGTATCACCGGTGTCTCCTTTTGGCCCGGTTGAGCCTGTCGGTCCAGTATCACCGGTGTCTCCTTTGGCTCCGGCTGACCCGGTATCACCAGTGTCTCCTTTCGGTCCGGCTGAACCTGTCGGTCCGGCCGCCCCAGTATCACCGGTATCTCCTTTTGGCCCGGTTGAGCCTGTCGGTCCAGTATCACCGGTGTCTCCTTTGGCTCCGGCCGACCCGGTATCACCGGTGTCTCCTTTAGGTCCGGCCGACCCGGTATCACCGGTGTCTCCTTTAGGTCCGGCTGACCCGGTATCACCCGTGTCTCCTTTGGCTCCGGCTGACCCGGTATCACCGGTGTCTCCTTTAGGTCCGGCTGACCCGGTATCACCAGTCTCTCCTTTCGGTCCGGCTGAACCTGTCGGTCCGGCCGCCCCAGTATCACCGGTGTCTCCTTTGGCTCCGGCTGACCCGGTATCACCGGTATCTCCTTTCGGTCCGGCTGGTCCGGTGGCACCGACTGGACCAATTGCGCCTATCGGTCCGATACCTCCGCCAACAGAACCCGAATCACAATTGGTTATTTGGCCGGTGGCCTTGTCATAACAAAGGGGATACGAACTCTGCGGAGTGCTTCCAAGATCAGGGGCTCTCACCTCACCCGAGATAATGACCGCGCCCCCGGCGCCGGGGGTAATCTCAACATCCTGGGCCAATAGCACACCGGACCACAGCATGGCGGCGATGCATACAATCAGTAAATGTTCAGTTTGAGATTTTTGTACGTGGTGGACCATGAGTAGCACCATCACCCTCGATTAGTTGACGCATTATACCTGCAATACCTGTCTTGAAAAGTAACCTGGACCCAGCTTCCCGTAGATGCACCACGTCCTCAAGTAATGGTCAACCACACTGACCTTTTCAGAGTCTTGTTTGGTACCAATTGACACCGCTTTCATCGGTATTACTATCCATTTCGTCTGCAAACCTAAGATAATTCAGATGCGCTACGGCTTCACCGGTAGCCATGATCAGGTTGCTGTTCGTTATTTTGCTCTTAAACAAGGCGGGGAAAACATCGACTGCACGTTGCGGTTTCCGACAGAAATCACGTAGTTTCCGCAAACCAGTTTCATGTTCCTCAATCAGCGTATTCAGACGGGACTTCACACCCCTGAATGGCTTGCCATGTGCCGGCAAGACCAGCACATTATCGGGTAGCAGCCTTTCCAGACGATGCAACGATTCAAACCAGCCGGCCAGCGGGTTCGCATTCGGTTCGGTCGGAAACACACTGACGTTAGATGAGATGGTCGGCAGAATCTGGTCACCGGATATCAGCACATTCGACTCGGGGCAAAACAGGCAGGCGTGTTCCGGCGAGTGGCCCTGCCCGGTAATAATCTGCCATTCAAGACGTCCGATATTAATCTTGAGACCGTCAAAAAGCCGATGGTATGACTGGGGCAGTGGCGCGACAACCTTACCAAAGGAGCCGAATAACTCGATATAGCGGTGCATGTGCTCACCAGAAAATCCGGCAGCCTGGTAGAACTTCCTCCCCTCTTCCGGCGCCGGCAAACCAGTATCCGAAACCAGGACACGACACAGCAGGTACTCGCCCCTGGCCATGTACAACCCAACCCCAAACCGGTCACAAAGCCAACCTGCACAACCCACATGATCCGGATGCAGGTGAGTGACGAGCACACGCGACAGCGGCTCATTTTCCAGGTACTCGGTAATTACTTTGTTCCATACTTCCCGTGTTGTGCTCGTACATACACCCGTATCAACAAGAGCCCAGCCACTGCTGTCCTCCAGTAACCATACATTGATATGTCCCAGCATGAACGGCAATGGCAAACGTAGCCATTTTAGACCAGGAAGGATATCAATGGCTTCGCCTGGCTCCGGCCGAAAGTCGAATTCGTAATCAATCGATTTTTGCGACTTGCCCATCGATTTATTATGAATGAGTGCATTCAAACGTGAAACCCTATTATTTTATTTGTAATTACATATAAAATTACATATTATCAACGGTGTGAACTGAACGTGTTTTACCCCAATACCGAGGCGATAAATGGAACATGAGCGGAAACCTGCAACGCTAACCAATGGGGACAATCTGCCCGGGGAACTGGTGCGCGGTGCACCATTGGAGGATTATCTGCCCTATCAGCTATTTCGTATCGTCAACCGGCTTACACTCAATTTACGCGACGACCTCCGTCCGGCAAAAATGACCTTGTCCCGCTGGCGAACCTTATCTGTCCTGAACGCAACTGACGGTCTCAGCATGGGAGAGTTGGCGTCGTACATGGTCATTGAACAACCCGCCCTGAGTCGTATTGTCGATCAAATGGAACGGGACAAGCTGGTTGCCAGGCGTTTGGCCAATGCAGACAACCGGGTGGTACAGGTCTGCCTCACGGCAGATGGGCGACGCATGTTTGAGCAAATCCGGCCACTGGAGCTACGCCACTATGAACAGGCAATTGAGGGAATAAAAGTGGCTGACCTGAAAAAACTGAGCACCCAACTTCACCAGCTATGGGAAAACATTGACCGTTAGCAATCCACATGAATACGCAATCTCAGATATCTTCAAGTACTGGTTCGCCACGCTACCGCCTGGAGGATGCCTTTACGCTGAATAAAGGCCGGGTATTCGTCTCCGGTACCCAGGCGCTGGCCCGGTTACCCATGTTGCAACGCCAAAGGGACATGGCCGCAAAGTTGGACACACGTGGTTTCATTTCCGGCTACCGCGGCTCACCATTGGCCGGTTATGACCTGGTACTCGAGTGGGCGAGCCAATATCTCGATGAACACGGGATCACCTTTGTGCCCGCAATCAATGAAGAGCTTGCAGCAACCGCCATTATCGGTACGCAGCAGGTCGCGGCCCAGTCCGACGCCAACTGCGCCGGTGTGTTCTCCTTATGGTATGGCAAAGGCCCAGGTCTGGACCGTGCCGGCGATGCCCTCAAGCACGCAAACTCCATGGGTTCATCGCGACACGGTGGTGCATTGGTGGTCGTGGGTGATGATCACAGCGCAATCTCATCGGCAATGGCTCATCAAAGTGAACAACTGTTCGCCTCCTGGATGATGCCGGTCTTACATGCCGCCAACATTGGGGAGATCCTTGATTTCGGCTTATTTGGCTGGGCGATGTCACGCTTTTCGGGCTGCTATGTGGGCTTGAAAATAGAAAGTGAGATCATTGAATCCGCCGCATCGGTCTACATTGACAACCAGCAACCGGTGATCGTCCAGCCCAAATTTGATTTCCCAACGGACGGCGTTCATTACCGCTGGCCCTACCAGCAACTCGATGCCGAATCGCGCTTGCAAAACTTCAGGTTGCCCGCAGCCATGGCGTTTGCGAAGTCAAATGCCATAGACCAAGAAATATGGGGTGGAAAACATGCCCGTTTTGGCATTATCACCAGCGGCAAAGCCTACCTTTCGGTCCGCCAGGCGCTTGCTGAACTGGGAATAACCGAAGCACGCGCTGCCGAGGCAGGTCTGTGTATTTACAAGGTCGGCATGCCCTGGCCACTGGAAACAAGTGGCGCCAGGAGTTTCGCCAGCAACCTTGAAGAAGTGCTGGTAATCGAAGAAAAACGTAGCTTTATTGAAAGCCAACTTAAAGAAACGCTTTTCGATCTGCCGACATCTGACCGGCCACGGGTACTTGGAAAGACCGACGAACAAGGCAACCCCCTGGTCCCCTCCACAGGAGTACTTTCACCCGAAACCATCGCGCGGATAATTGCACAACGATGGCCCACAACCACAACAGGAAGCCTCGCCGCGGACTATTTTGCGCGAATTGCACAGCAAGAGGATGTGATCCGTCTTGCGGGCACCCCCCGCACACCATTTTTCTGCTCCGGCTGCCCACATAATCGGTCTACAGTTGCACCACAGGGCGGTCGTGTACTTGCCGGCACCGGTTGCCACCTGATGGCCGTTTTCATGGACCGTGACACCAGTGGGTTTTTGCACATGGGCGCGGAAGGCGCGAACTGGGTAGGACAAGCCCCGTTTTGTAAGTCCACACATATTTTCCAGAACCTCGGGGATGGAACCTATACGCATTCGGGTTCCTTGGCGATACGCCAGGCGGTCGCAGCGGGTATTAATATCACGTACAAGATACTTTACAACGACGCCGTGGCCATGACCGGTGGGCAACCGGTGGACGGCGGCTTGACCGTACCGCAGATTACCCAACAGCTGCACGCCGAGGGGGTTGTGCGTACCGCAGTAGTTTCTGATGAGCCGGATAAGTACACCTCGAACCTGGTTTTTGCTCCGGGCGTGACCAGGCATGATCGCAGTCACTTGCAGTCAGTTGAGCAGGAGTTGAGCGATATAGCCGGTGTCACCGCGTTGATCTATGACCAGCTTTGTGCCGCTGAGAAGCGACGCCGGGCACGGCGTCGCAAATCGAAGGCTGTCGAAACCCGTTTGTTTATCAACGAGGCAGTATGTGAAGGCTGTGGTGATTGTGTTAAACAGTCCAATTGCCTGTCGGTCGTGCCCACCCAAACAACTCTGGGTATCAAGCGCCAGATTGATCAGTCCTCCTGCAACATTGATAAATCCTGCCTGGAGGGTTTTTGTCCCAGTTTCATCAGCATCACCGGGGCAAGACCGGCGACCATCACGCGCAGCGCTGCCAAAGGACTTGATACGGCCATTGCCGACCTGCCGGACCCGCAACTGCCGGATTTGCAAAATGCCTTTGACATGGTGATCACCGGTATCGGTGGCCAGGGTGTTGTCACCATCGGGCGTATTGTCGGCATGGCTGCACACCTCGAAGGCCTGGGTTGCTCGGTTCTGGATTTTCCGGGGCTGGCTCAAAAAGGTGGCGGAGTGATGTCTTACACCCGCATTACTAGAAGCCCGGAAACCATTCAGGGCTCCCGTGTGCCACTGGGCCAGGCCGATCTCCTGCTCGCCAGTGACATGGTAACGGCTTTGGGTGCAGAGACCATTGGCAGGATACGCAAAGATGTCACCCGTGCGATTGTAAACAAACACGTCGCACCGACCGGGGCCAACGTACTCAACCCGGACAGTTTGCTTGAACCAGACAGACTCAGGGATGGAATTGTTGCCGCTGTCGGCAATACGAATCCCCGGTTTGTCAACGCAACTACACTCAGTGAGAAACTCAGCGGCGATACGATCACAGCCAATATCCTGCTGTTGGGTTATGCCTGGCAGGCGGGCACGATCCCACTCAGCTACGCGGCCATCACCCATGCAATCAAGCTCAACCGGGCTGGTGCCGACACCAATATACGATGTTTCGCTTATGGGCGGCTCGCGGCACACGACCCCGAGTTGATGCAACAGCTTTCGGGTGTTGGCATACCACAGGAATCACGCGAAGAAAAATCTCTGGATGAGACCATCGCGTTGCATGAAAAGCAGCTTGTCGCTTACCAGAATGTTGCCTACGCAAAGCGCTACCTGTCCCTGGTCACTACCGCCCGTCAATCCGAGTCGCAGCTTGCGGTTGAAGGGGAGGAGTTCGGCCACGCGGTCGCTCGTGGGTTTTTCCAGACCATGGCTTACAAGGACGAGTACGAAGTGGCAAGACTGCATACCAGTGAAACATTCACACACCAATTGCAGTCTATGATTTCTGGAGATTTCAAGATCACACACCATTTTGCGCCACCATTATTTACGCGCCGCAATCGTCAATCAGGCAAACTTCACAAGATCGCGTTTGGACCCTGGATCCGACCATTTTTGAGAGTGCTTGCCAAACTCAAGATACTACGCGGCACACCATTTGATGTCTTCGGTTACACCCGGGAACGTCGCCGGGAACGCAGGCGCATCGAAGAGTACGAGCAAACGATAAGTGATCTGTGCGCTTCACTTTCAATCAGCAATCTGCAAACCGCAACGCAGATTGCTGCACTGGCGTCAACTATTCGTGGCTACGGGCACGTTAAGGAATCCAATGCAAAACAAGCCGGCAAACAGCTAAACGGCATACTGCACAAATCGGAACCGGACCAGCTACAAACTGAGTTACCAGACCATTGAGAAAAATACCCCGTTTACCCAAAGCACCCATTTGCAACAAGGTGCCCCACATCCCGCTGGTGTATGATGCAACTTGCTACCCGAGCAATAAACTTCCGCCCAACAAGTATCCCATATGAAAAACCGATTCTTGAGCGCCTTGCGCGAATCAATTGACTATAGAAAACAGGCAGTGCTCCCCAGCGTAAAACTTATCATCATTGCCACCGTAGCCTGCACACTGGTCTATATTCTTATCTCCATATTTTTTGTTCCTGCAGGTAAGTACGAAGGCTATAACTTTATAAGCGAAAATGGATCCATAACGGCACTATCAGCACTTTTGCTCGCAATGTCGGGGTCCTTTTCATTGGCGTCGTTGGCCGTCAATATCAGAAACAAGGTACGCCCCACATGGATGTGGGCCGTCATGGCCGCAGGATTTGCTTTTTTGACTTTAGATGAACTACTGATGTTTCATGAACGTCTTGGTAAGACTATCAAAGACTACGCAGATTCGGGGATTTTCAGGAACTGGAATGACATTATTGTCATCCTTTACGGCGTTCTGGTGCTACCCGTAGTGGCGGTATTTCTGCCATCAATAATACGTTATCGCATGTATCTGGAGCTGCTGGTCACCGCATTTGTTTTTTATGCCATCCACACACTGATTGATGCGACCCAAAGCCCCAGAACAACAGTATCCGCAACCTGGGAAGAATCTGCGAAAATTTTGAGCGTTACGTTCCTGGCCCTGGCCACATTTATCGGGTTTTTGGGTACCTTGTGGAATTCAGAACCCACCAAGCCAGACCAGAAAAACTACTGAGTTTTGCAGGGAACTACTTACGTCTCTCACGTAATAACCAACGAACCAAATCAGTCCACATGACCGAAATCTGACTGGGTGACGGCATTATCCCTGCGTACTTTAATTCGACTGTGACGACCGCGGTATCCAGGTCAATGCCACCGTAGTTGCCCAACGATCCCGGGTAAATGCCCAGACGGCTCAGCCACAGATTACCCAGTTTAGTCGGAGCCGTGGGTGGTCCGTCGTGGTCTACCAGGCCAAAAGGTGCGTGTAGTGAAATTATGATATCGGGTTGAAACTCTTCAATCTCTTTCACCAGACCGCGAACCTCTGGTTCGCTTGCAGGGAATGGGCCCGGATAACGCCGTTCGCTCCTGCCAGTACGGGTAGTCCAGTATTCGAGGGCATCATCCTCCCAGTCTGATGTTGGAAAGTTGCGGTTGAGATCGACTCCACGCTCGTTCTGTCTCTGTGATTTTTTTCGCAGCAGACCGTCTGGATTGGTCAGTGGCAAAAAGTGCCAGTGGAACAGGCCAGAGTGATGAATATTCAGGATTTCCATCCACTTGAACATCACCGAGACAGACGCGTATTCGTCACCGTGAATGCCGCCAAGTACCAGAATACGTCCCAGCGGAATCTTCTGTCCCAGCGGAGGATACTCCTTGACCACCAGGGGACGATCAAGCAAGGAATAATCTCCGGATGACTGTAACTCCTGATCCAGGCAGTCGCTCACCGATACACTACCGAGCTTACCGCCAATCTCCTGACACAGATCCTCGATTGATAATCTATCTGGTTCAGTGTGCCTGATCCTGGGTAATGGGTCCGCCGGCGCTTCTGGAAACAGCGTTACCAGCAACAGGAAGGCTAACCCCGCTCGTAGACGATACGCCATAGCCCGGAGTCCTCTTTTCGCCAAAGTTGTTCTTTCCAGCCATTGGCACGAAAGTCGCTGCTCTTGTAGCGCTGATAAAATCGCGCCAGGACCATATTTTGCTCACTGGGATAAGCAATTAGGCTGAGTTCCGAGATACTGACTTCAATAAACTTCTTCCTGGCGTGGATACGCTTCTTGTAGTGTATCCAGGTGGCGAGATCCTTCTCGAGATTAGTAAAATCGTCTGCATAATGGGCAAGGTAGCTGTCGTTATCTATCCTCGCCCAGGCATTGCGCCAGATTTCGATTGTCTGCTCAAGTTCTTCTCGCTTTGACACCTGTTCCTCGCTGGATACCCACTCAAACTGATCATCCAGCACGATCGGTGTAACTTGAGAATTTACGTAGCTATCGATGTCCTCAAACATGGTGTTTGACAACACGACACAACCATCGCTGTCTTGCAACGGACGGTGGTCCTTGCCTTTGGGTAGTCCATGCAGCCAGATTCCCGAGCCATCGCGCTGCCTGATTCTATCCAGAGCATTTGGATAATTCAGCGTATAGGCCCCGCTGCCGTAACGTGCTTCCAGCTGTTCATCCGTGAGGAAACTCAACAGGCGATAAACACCTACGGGCGTTTTCTTGTCCCCTTCTTTTAGCTTTCCGTAACCTGCTTTACCTATCGAGACCGACATGGTCCGGGTCAGACGGAACTGCTCATCGTCGCGTTCCAGGACATGTAAATTTCCTGCTTGCAAATCAACCCACAAGACGTGCTCCAGATTATCCGGTAGTTTGAAAAGCCCCCTTGGTACAACCGATCCTGGTTTATTTTTGCTGGCCAAAAGAACCGCCTCTCTTGAGAGACCGAGTTGCATATCGCCGGCGGTCACCAAATCGCCTGAAGCCTTGTTATGCAGGTCAGGCTTAAGCTCGTCCAGTTCACCCCTGATGGTGATAACCTGAATCGCGAATCGGGCGCATTTTACCGGGTACTTATCCTGACAACTCTCCACAACCCGGTGCGCCTTCATTGAATCCCGAAATTTGCCCAGAAAAATCGTACGCCCGTCAGCGGCCTGTTGCAGCCCGCCCAGTCTTGTTATGGGCAGAATTTCTTCAAGTAATGCTTCATCCTGCCGTTTTTCAACGACCACCTTGAGGGTGTGATACCTACCATTGGCATTCCCCTCGCCCAACTCCGCCTTCTCGCAGTTTTCGCTATTCAGCGTGCCGGCGGCAAAACAATACACGGGTGCGCCAACTGCTGTGTTGACAGACACCGGACTCAAAATCATCAACCCCAGCATGACCGGAAGTAAGGAAAATTCTGTTGCCCTGGTTCGGCCCAGAATGTTATGCATCAAGTCGCCTCCTTTTCTACCCAGATGATTTTTGAGGGTAGCAAGCTCGTACACAATTCTCTGCGAGCTTGTTTTCATTACAGCGGCGTGGCTTATGCCCCACAATCGGGACCTCCGTTTTGGCAATACATTACGCTGTCTAAGCATTTATCGCCGTCTCTCCAGTGGGCGTTTTTCCGCTATATTGCAACACCAGCACTCGTTTGAGTGACGGACAGAAGAGCGACAAGATACGCGTTTTCCCATGCATTGATCAAGTGAAAACCGGAAAAGAACAAATTGAGACACTGTTCCGGCTTGCCCGCCACACGATAACCGGCCCGGGCATTTGCACAATCCTTAAATGTTAATCTGGATATGGGTGAACATAAAACCGGTCGAATCCGCACCCGGAGGAGCCAACAGCGTGGTGCTAGTGTAGGGTATCCCCATTGGTGGCATTTTCGGACACGAGCAGCGGATAAAGGCGGGTCTTTGAGCAGTAAATTGACAGCGTATCTGTCGGTAGCGACGTTTGTCGGTGGTCTGGCCTCTGACAAAATGCTGGCCCAAACCGAACCCGAGGCAGAACGCCCAAATATTATTGATTTGCCTATTCAGTGGGACAGTAATCGACACGACCTGTCTCTCGAATACATTCGCGCACACCATGAACTGATCTGGGACAAACCTGAAACCGTCCCCAGGATGATAGTGATCCACTGGACCGCAGCCCCAACTCTCCAGAGTTCGTTTAACGGCTTCGATCCTGTCGTTTTACCCGGCAGGAATAACTTGCAGGGCGCGGGCCGCTTGAATGTGTCCGCACACTACCTCGTTGATCGGGAAGGCACGATCTACCAGTTGATGCCCGAGACCAGGTTTGCACGCCATGTCATTGGCTTGAATTACTGCGCCATCGGAATAGAAAATGTCGGCGGGGGGGATCAGTACCCGCTTACAAAGGCCCAGTTCACCGCCAACCTGGCGCTAAGCAAGTACCTCCTCGACAAGTACCCCGCTATCCGGTATGTCATTGGTCACCACGAGTCCCCCCGCTTTAAGGAGCATCCGTTTTATCGGGAGTCCGATCCGGACTATGTCACTCGGAAAAGTGACCCCGGGGATGATTTTATTCTCCGCCTGAGAAATCAAATCGGGAAGCGGGCGGAGAGCCCTCCTGAAATGTAGTCGCAAGCAGGTCCCATGTTTTACCTGGACCGGCTGGTGAAGTAAGCAGATTAGCGGCGTCTGCGTCCCGAGCGGCCACGACGCCCGGCCGGTGCTTGTGGTGCTTTGGACGCTGGTGGTGGCGGTAGTTCCGGCAGAGTTTCCTGTTTCTCAAATCCGGCTCTGATCAGCTCCCGCATAGCCTTGTCGATTTCCGGATCGGTTTCAACTGGCGTGTAATTTGCCAGACGCTCTTCTACTTCCCGTACGGCACGTTGCTCAAGATCTACGCTTCCCTGGAGTTCCCAGGCCTCTCGGTTTTCACGGTCAATGACCGGGTCTGTCAGATAGAGCTGTTTTGGCCAGTGCTCCAGCGTGTGAGGCGAGGTGATCAGGTGATCCTCCTGCATCAGGTCATCCACGAGTTGCTGGGTAGGCAAGTCCCGCTGCACTTCGATCTCGCGGACGAAATGCAGTGACTGGCCACAAACCTCGTTATCGAAAATCAATTTTGGCAAGCTGAAGGTCAGGACGAAATCCAGCATGCCTGGCCCGGAAACTGAATTCACCCCGGCTATAGCTGCCAGCAGGGCGCTCGAAAATGTCTCTCCACCTGCCTGGGCATCCAGTTGTTTGCCATCTGACAGGGCCATGTAGGCCTGGGTTGGCAAATCCAGAGACTTGGCCAGGGCCACGTAAGCGACGTTCAGGTGTTGGGCCTCGATTGCCGCCATCGGCGACGAGGCAGCCTTCATATGGAACGTGGCCGGCGCACCACCAAACAAGACCGGCGCTCCCGGGCGAATAATTTGCGCCATGGTGATGCCTGCCAGCACATCCATGGTGTGGAACACCAGAGCCCCCACCAATGTAACAGGTGCGATCAGTCCCATCAGGGTGACAGGAACGATCTCCACGGCGATACCCGCCTCGACGCAATCGATCAGGTTCTGGCAGGAGTCCTCACCGTAACGGAAATTGCCGGTGGCGGTGATGGTAAAAATCGACATGGGCTTGGCAATCAGTTCCGCCCTGTCAGCACGGAACATCTGCAACATTTTCACCATGCGTGGTGTGCCGTGTTCCGAGAACGCACCCGAAACCATGGGCTTTTTCGAGGTGGTCAGGAGCATGTACAAACGCCAGGCATCCGAGACTTGTGACTCGATGTCCTGGTTGGTAGAAAATGCGGTAGAGGGATAAGCGATGTGTTCAAGGCCATCGCAGATCCGGGCGTACTCAATAAAGTCCCTGGAGTTCGACAGCCGCGTCTCACCTGTTCGGTGGTCATGAATTTTCAATCCGCTTGAACCCGGTGTGTAGTGCACTTTGTCGCCACCGATCTCGGTGTAGGGATTGCCATCTCGATCAAACAGGGTGAATGACGAAGGCGCATCGGCAATTGCTTTTTCAACCACCTCGGTTGAAAACAAGATCCGGTTTCCGGTCTTATCCGTTTTAAGGCCGTGATCCAGAAGCCTTTGTTGCATCACGGAGCCACGGATTTCCATACCGGTTTCAGCCAACAGCTGTTTGGCCTCCGTCAGGACTTTTGCAGTCAGCTCATCGCTGAGAATGTTTAAACCGGGTCGCATAATGGGTCAGAAAGAATAACCCACGCCCATTAACAGAGTGGAGTCATCTTTGGAAGTGTTCGTTGCCGGTTTGGTTTCATAGTCGTAGCGTAAGGAAACTGTTGCATACAGGTCCGTGAGCAGATCAAAACGAAAACCCGTGTTGGTTTTGGTGATAGTGTTGTCGACACCATAGAGCTGGTGCGTGAGTTTGTGGTTGTGAAAAAAATTCACTCCCCCCCACAAAGTGTGCTTGTACGCCAGGGTCCATAGTGCAACTGCACCACTTTGCGTAGAGCCGCCGATCTCTTCATCCGAATAGCCCAGACCACCACTTATTGTCAGAGACCGGGAGGCATCTTTGAATATGTCGCGGCCACCGATCAAGCCAAGCGTGTAACGTTGCTTTAATTCACGTATCGGATCACGCTCAAAAGTGAAAGTGCCACCTAAATACCACGGCGCTTTACCCATCCAATGGTACGCATAGTTAAAAAGGTCCTGTTCCTTGGTGCGGATACTGTCGGTCTCCTCGCGACGGAAGCTGAGGTCTGCCAGATGGCGGTGGTCACCATGCCTGGCATGGCCACTGGCAAACAGAAGCGTATTGCGCGAATCGGTGTTACCATTGTTAACCGTAGCGTTAAAGTCGACCATAGCGCCCCAGCCAAAGTAAGGCTCCGGCTCTGCAGCCTTGGTGATTTCCAGCAAACTCAGGGCCCTGGTGAAGCCCTCACCAACCAACACCTGCTGACCATTTTCATCCATACCAATCTGGCCAGATGTCGGTTGCCCATCGGTGAGTTCTATCTCGAAAACCTGCTCGGCATCAATGGATGCTGCGGCATTAAGACTGACGGCAATTTCATCTGCGTAGCCGGGATTGATAAATACTTTTGCACCGACAATCTTTGATATTTTCCCGCTAATGACATCACCATTTTTCATGACCAGGCGATCCTCTGCCAGGACAGTAAAAGGCAACAGGACCAGGCAGGTAACAAGGGTGCTTAAGCGCTGATTCAAGATAATCATGGGTCCCCCCCCGAGAAAGGGCATCAATAGTAACTCACAATGAAACTAGGTAGCGCATTATGCCAAACCTTGCGTCTGACTTCCGCAGAATCCTTATCCCAAAGCGGTCTTTTCCGCTCCTGGACTGGTATAAAAAAGAAGGTTAAAAGAACACTGGATCAGGATCTAGAATTCACAGCCGACCCGCGTGTCTCCGGGTTTTGTACTGCAATCAAAAACTCCGAATGCTAATACGCTTCCCTGGTTATATCGTGGGAGCCATGCGTTTTCTTAGTTCTTCCAGCAGTTTTTTGTTTTCCTCAACACTGTCACCACCTCCATAGGTAAATAATCCGGATGAAAACTTTCCACCAAAGGAAGTGGCAACGTTCAGAATCTGCACAACGGCACTGGCGAATTGGTCCTGGTCCAACGGTGACAAAGGATGAATAAACACACCCCAGATTAACTTGTTGGCAACGGCATAGCGTGCGTCCAGGGCAGAATCGAAGTTGGCCTGTAACATACGCCGCATCAGCCCCGGATTTAATAATTTCTCCGGTCCAATGGGTGTGAACATTCTCATCCGGTCAGCCTTCTCGTCGAATACCACCATGAAGGGTCGGTCCTGGAAAGTGAATTGCCAGACACTGCCTTCATGAGTCGCGTCAGCATCAAGCGTCCGAACGAGCTCTCCTAACCGGGCACCGGTCATCTTGCTGCCGTCTTTATCAATCTCGCCTTCACCCTGTTCCAGGTTCGGGGAGGGTACGGCAGGGATAGTGAAATCATCGGCTGACACAACTGTTGCCACGAACACAATCGCCACTGTCATAATTAATTTAGTGTTCATCATTTTCTCTGCACATACCCACTGAATGTCGCGTCATCAATAGTATGCAGACCCTGATTCAACCCTGTGGCTTTCACCTGCCGGTCTTTAACCGCATAATTACCGCTAATACCATTTGGCACGCTAAGGCTCGAAATGAAAAAAACAGGCGCATGGTTGGTACGCTACGCCCTTGAACAAATAGGTGTGAAATACACTTTTGGTATTCCGGGGGTACACAACACTGAAATATATGATGAACTCCATCAATCGGAGCTGATCCACCCCGTGCTCGTCACCCACGAGGGCGGTGCAGCATTTATGGCCGACGCGATCAGCCGCACCTCAAACAGCATTGGTACCGTACTGATTGTCCCGGCAGCAGGGGTTACCCACGCCGCCAGTGGTATCGGTGAGGCATTTCTGGATGGTATTCCGATGCTGATCATCGCCGGTGGCATACGCACCGACAGTGACAAAACCTACCAACTTCACGAGGTGGACCAGCACGCGCTGTTGGGCCCAATCACCAAGAGAACATTCAAGACTGAAACCCATGCAGATATTATTCCTGCCATTTACGAAGCCTACTCCATTGCTACCAAAGGTGAGCCGGGACCCGTATTTGTCGAAGTGCCCGTCAACCTGCAACTGTTTCCGGGTGAGGTTCCAACGCCCCAGCCTTTCACCGCCACCGGGCAGACCCACGAGCTCGATTCGGCTGCAATTCAGCAGGCAGCAAAAAAGTTGTACGCCGCAGGGTATCCAGGGCTTTTTCTTGGCTGGGGTGCGGTACATGCCAGCGATGAAGCGGTAAAAGTTGCAGAGTTTCTGAATGCGCCGACGGCGACGACATTACAGGGCCTGAGCGCATTTCCCGCCAACAACGCACTGCATACCGGTATGGGCTTTGGTCCTGCCGCGGTTCCGGCTGCCGAAAATGCGTTCAAAAAATGTGATTGCATGCTGGCTGTTGGCACCCGTTTCAGTGAAATTGCTACCGGGAGTTTCGGTGTTGAACCACCCAAAGATCTGATCCATGTGGATATCAACCCCGATGTTTTTGGTGCCAATTACGCCGCTGCCATTAGCATAGAGGGTGACTCGAAAGCTGTGTTGCAAGAACTCCTTCAAGCACTTTCGGAATTGGGGTCGCCCAAGTCGGACAACGCTGGCTTAAGCGCTGCCATCAAAAGCCAAAAACAAGCCTATACGGAAGAGTGGCTTCAGCATGACAGCAAGGGCCGGGTGAATCCTGCCCGGTTTTTTAACGAGCTGCGCCGTCAACTTGATGATGACGCTATCGTGGTGGCAGACGACGGCAATCACACTTTTCTCGCCGCCGAGCTCATGCCCATTCATCGCGCACGGGGTTTTATCTCACCCACAGATTTCAATTGCATGGGGTACTGCACACCCGCAGTGACGGCAGCCAGGTTGGCCAATCCCGAAACGCAAGTCGTGGGTATCATCGGTGACGGCGCATTCCTGATGACCTGCATGGAAACACTGACCGCTTCCTCGCTCGGTGTGGGTGGAATTTATTTTGTGTTTAGCGACGGCGAATTATCACAAATTTCCCAGGCCCAGGAGATCCCTTATAACCGCAAAACCTGCTCGGTTCTGCACGCGCCAAAAATCCAAGGTGTAGCTGCTGCGACCGGCTGCGCATACATTGCCATCGAGGATGACCAGGCTTGTGAGCAGGGAATTAGTAAAGCTCTTGATTTTGCTGACAAAAACAAACCGGTAATCGTGGACGTTAACATTGACTATTCCAAACGTACGCGCTTCACCAAGGGCATCGTGAAGACCAATCTGAAGCGCTTTTCCATCGGCAACAAAGCCCGCTTTATTGGCCGTGCACTGTTCAGACGGGTGACGGGCTAGCCCGGTCTAGTTGATGGTGCAATCAACCAAACTCATTTATGCCCATGACCCCATGTGCAGTTGGTGCTGGGGCTTTAAGCCGACCTACGAGAACTTGCTCAAGCTACTGCCGGATTCCATCGAAGTGGTTCGCTTGCTGGGCGGGCTTGCACCTGATTCAGGTGATCCAATGACCGAGGATATGCGCAACTACTTACAGCAGGCCTGGACAAAGATTACCGGCACCATTCCTGGTACCCGCTTTAATCATGATTTCTGGACCACCTGCCAACCACGGCGGTCCACGTGGCCAGCTTGCCGTGCGGTGATCGCTGCCCGCCGGCAGGGTCCGGAATTTGACCTGGCCATGACCACTGCCATCCAGGAGGGTTATTACCTGAACGCCAAGAACCCATCCGATGATTCCACCCTTATCGGGTTCGCGAAAGATCTGGGTCTCGACGAACTGGCTTTCGCAGAGCGTCTGAATTCAGAATCGACCCGGCAACAACTTCAGCAGGAAATCAGCTTGACGCGTCAATTAGGTGTTCAGGGTTTTCCATCACTGGTAGTTTTAGACGGGGCCTCGGCACGTCCTGTCCAAATCAACTATACCGATGCTGAACCGATGATGGACAGTATTAAAAAAGCTTGAGCACATTCATGTTGCAAGTAGCGGGTAAAAAGCAGGAGTGAAGAAATTGGAAAGTAAGTTGCCTGATGCCGGTACGACCATCTTTACCGTGATGTCCCGCATGGCGCAGGAGCAGGGCGCGATCAACCTGTCTCAGGGATTCCCGAACTTCGATGGTCCGCAGGCTCTGCGTGACCGGGTGAGTTATCACCTCAACCACGGCCACAATCAGTATGCACCCCTGGCAGGCGTGCCTGAACTGACCGAGCAGATCGCAAAAAAAGTTTTGGATCTATACTCGCGCCCTATAGATCCGCAACGAGAACTTGTGGTCACACCGGGTGCAACCGAGGCGATTTACTGTGCTGTGACCGCCGTCGTCCACCCGGGAGACGAGGTCATCGTGCTGGACCCGGCCTATGATACATACGCGCCCTGTGTGCAACTCAATGGTGGTATCACCCGCCATATCCCAATGCATTATCCGGACTTCCGAATTAACTGGAATCAGGTAAAGGACGCGATCAACACCAAAACACGTCTGATCATGCTGAACATGCCGCACAATCCTTCCGGCAGCAATTGGTCAGAAAACGATATTGAATGTCTGCGAGATATTGTCCAGGGAACGGATATCAGCCTGCTGTCTGACGAGGTCTATGAGCACATTGTTTTTGATTCGCACCCACACCACAGCCTGTTGCGTTACGCGGATCTTGCCGAACGCAGCTTTAGCATTTTCTCGTTTGGCAAAACCTATCACACCACCGGCTGGCGGGTCGGCTATTGCATTGCCCCAAAGCACCTGATGCAAGAATTTCTCAGGGTTCACCAGTTCATCAATTTCAGCACCAATACACCGATGCAGTTTGCACTGGCTGATTTCTTGCGTGATTGTCCGCAACACCATCTGGCGTTGGGTGGTTTCTACCAACGCAAACGGGATCTTTTTTGTGAGTTGTTACAGGCATCCCGGCTTCGCTTTACACCTTCGGCAGGAACTTTTTTCCAGTTGGCGGATTACAGCGAGATCAGCGATGAAGTTGACACCGAATTCGTCGCCCGACTCACCCGTGAACACAAAGTCGCCGCGATACCGGTCTCGGTATTCTACGCGGCACCACCCGACCAACGTGTGATCCGGTTTTGCTTCGCCAAGGATGAACAGACACTTCGCCGGGCCGCCGAACGGCTGGCCGCAATCTAATCCGGGTATTGAGCCCCATTCTTATTTCCCGCTACCCACGTCGTATCCCGCTAACGTTCCTGCGCATAAAGGCGAGTTATGAATTCCGTCGCATTCGGGTAAGTTTCAATCCAACGCTCCACATCGGCTCTCATCGGTGCCGGCATACGCTCCAGGTCGAATCGCTCCGCTTCAGCTACCCCACGTCCAAACTCCGCCGGTTGCAACCACAGGGCCGAAAGTGAGGCAAAAGTGATATCCACATAATCGATGGGTTCCCCACCCAAAATAGAGGCCCGTTCAGCAACAAACAAACCATCAATTTTCGCCAGCAATGCTTCGATATGCTTAACGGCCTTGGCGTATTGTGCATCTGAAATGCTGAACGCTTTACGTAATAAGCCAGCCAGTACCGGGTAACAGACACGCACCGCGTAACGCTGCCACGCCGGAATGACGGGGTTGTAACAACCCCAGGCGTTCTGGGTCAGATCACGGTCGTCGAGAATGTGGTAGTAGACCCAAACCTGTAAATTGACACCGTAGCGGTCGAGTTCCTGCTCCAGTTCAAGCCGCTCCCGGGTCGGCTCAAGAAACGCGGCAGCCTCGCCACACTCAGTTGCATATGCACCCCACAGGTAGCGAAGAATCTCGGGAGAATTACCGATCGTTGAGCGTACCGTGCCGGTGCGGATTTTTAGCTGGGGTACGGTTCGTCCGGTAAAAAATACACCCAGAACACCCGCCGCCTGACGCTCGGTGTAAGCAACGCCAAGTCGATCCATACACCAGCGGACCTTCTCAACAAAATGGCTGGCGGTAATGGTTTCCAATTCAAGGTCAGGAACTTTTGCGGGGGCAAGAATCCCACTCAGGGTAATGGCCCAACGCCACACAAGGGCAACAGTGACCAGCGCGACAGCACCCGCTGTTGAAATTCCAAACCACGCCACCACGACGGGTAGCAGAAAAAGAAAAAAAGCGTGTATCAGTAATCGCCTGCCGGTCATGCGGGCATCTTACATTACCTGGGCAAGTGGCGGACTCAAAATCCGCGTGTCGGTGGTTTTGTTCCAATGTGCAGGGGAGCATCGGTGTCATAAGCCATGGGTGGCCGAGAGCGATCACCTCTGGCCACCAGTGTTTTCAACTTCCAATCCGAGGACATGGGTAAGGTGCCAGAGATTTGCTCTGGCCACTTATCTTCTGGCACCTGACTCTGACCTCTTACCTATTCAGCACTGATACCAAGCTGCCACTGTAAGAATTCCGGATCATGTCGGGTCAGCTATGCTGGACGGTCGAAAACATGCTGGTGTTTTAGTTCGGGATGAACACCTACGGTATTGTAGATGGGGAGAAATCAATGCGCCACACGGGTTCAAAGCGTTGCTACGAGCAGCATACGAGCTACCTGTTATTCGCCATTTACATTTTGTGCCTGGCAGTTGGTTTTGTGCCTTTGCGGGCCACGGCGCAAAGCCCGCCGGTTCTGTTTGAGGACGTTTCTGACCGCATACCGTTTCTACACCATAGTGTTGACGCCGGCGGCGACGGCCTCGCCGGCGCGGCCTGGTTCGATTTTGACATCGATGGCGATCTCGATCTGTTCTTACCCAATGGTAAAAACAGCACCAATGCACTGTTCAGAAACAACGCGGACGGTACTTTCAGCAATATTGCAAAGGATGCCGGCGTCGAAAACGGGCTGGGAAATTCAGCTGCTGTGGCTGCGGACTTTGACAACGATGGCTGGCCGGACCTGTTCCTGACAGGAGAAGGCGGCAGCCTGCAGGGTACGGCACAGGCCCCGCTGCATTTGTTCCGCAACACACGCGACGGTAAATTCGAGGATGTCACACCCGGTTCCGGCCTGCAGGCACCACCGACCCACCTCGCCGCATCCGCCGCGGATATAGATAACGATGGACTTGTCGATATCTTCATCTCGGCGCCTGGAAGCCTCGCACTGAAGGTCAATCATCAAAACCGCATGTACAGAAACCTGGGCAACTTTCGGTTTGAAGACGTCAGTGCGCAATCCGGATTGAATACCCAGCTTGGGGCGTGCGCGACCATGTTCGCAGATTACGACAACGATGGCTGGCAGGATCTGTTTGTTGCCACCTGTAATGACAAATTGATTCGTAATACACCGCTGGAGCTATTCAGAAACAACGGTGACGGAACATTTACCGAACGTGCACAACAGGCCGGTTTGGCCCGAGGGGGTTTGTGGATGGGTCTATGTGGTTCAGATTATGACCGCGATGGTGATTTTGATATCTTTGTCACCAATACCGGTCCCGCTTCGGGGGGCGGGCAGGCCCACGCCTTATGGCGCAACAATGGAAATGGCACCTTTACCGACGTGGCGCTTTTTGCCGGTGTTGCGGATCTGAGGTTTGGATGGGGCTGCACGTTTTCGGATTTTGACAATGACGGTCTCGATGACCTGTTCTTTACCGGCTCTCTGGTCAGCGTTTGTCCACCACAAGCACCGGCCATTCAGGGTTCTGCCTGCCTGGCACTCAACCTCATTGGTCCCGGACTTGGCAACCGTGGTTCGCTTCTGTTCAATGATGGCAAGGGCAGGTTCGTCAACCATTCAGGATCACTGCCGGTCAATATGGAGCGCATGTATTCGTCGGGAGTCGCGGCCGGGGACTTCGATAACGACGGAGCCACCGATCTGGTCATCGCCGTCGAGGGTGTTCCCGCAATCGGTAATGTTGCCGCCACACCGGCCCAGCCTGTTTTGCTGAGAAATGAGGGGTCGGGTAATAACTGGCTGGATGTCAAATTACTGGGCCGCGGTTTGAACCGGTCGGCAATCGGCGCCCGGGTGACACTCAGCAGTGGCGATGAAACGCAGATAAAGGAAATCCGTGCGGGGTCTGGACACCTTTCACAACACAGCCAGGTACTGCACTTCGGCCTGGGGGCCAATGGGGTTGCCGATACCCTGAACATCCGCTGGCCGGACGGCACCGAGGAGGTGCTCAGCGAAGTGGACGTAAACCGTACGCTGAACGTAGAGCAAGGCCGGGGCGAACGGGTCGTGGATTGGGCCCAAACGGGTGCCTATTTCGATGTCTCCCGCGATGGTGAAGGTATTTTCCTTGAAGTACTGGACGGCGGCCTGGTAGTGCTGGCCATGTTCACCTTCTCCCCGGATGGTAAGGATTCAGCCTGGCTCCTTGGTGTGGGTCGGATTGAGCATCAACGCATTATCGTGGACGAATTACAGATGACCGCTGGTGGAAAGTTTGGGGCAGCATTCGACGCCGATGCCATCGAGCGTATTTCGGTAGGCAGCCTGACGATCGACTTTCCCGTCTGCCTGACCGCCACCGTACCCGGCAGATTCAACTACCAGGGCAATGGTACCGGTGGTTTTGAAAACCTCGAAGTAGCGTTAACCCGGCTGACCCTACCATTTGATTGTGACGACCGCTCACCACCTGACGGAGCGACCACTTTATCCGGGTCATATTTTGACCCGGACCGATCCGGTGAAGGCATATTTGTAGAGATCCTGCCTGATTCATCAGTGGTGCTCATCTGGTACACCTATGACGGGGCCGGCAACCAGTTCTGGACCTTTGGAACGGGCACCCTTGAGAACGGCAGGGTGGAAATCGATGCGCTGTACCCGGCACAAAAGGCCGCATTTGGTAGCGGGTTTGACCCAGGCGACGTAAGTCTTGAGTCCTGGGGCACTCTGGTCGTCGAGTTCCATGACTGCAATAACCTCAAGCTGAGCTACGACGCCATAGCACCATTCGGCACAGGCGAGCTCGAATACACACGCCTGACCCGAATTTCAGGTACGAATTGCTTCGATCCTGTAGGGGCGCAATGACCAATTCCATTTAATTTCTTTTTGCGATGCCGAAATTGATGAGTGCATTTAGTGGGTGCCCCTTTACCGGTTGTTAACAGGTCTTGTAGGTGAACTTGTCATTGACAACTTCCACAAACAGGATGGATGCCTGCGTTTCTACAGTATCTGTGACGCCAAGTGGTTGGTAGGTAGCAATCCATCCGGAATCATCATTAATTACCCATCGCAAGCCAGCCGGAGATGAATGTTCGTTGTCAGTCAAGTCACTCAATTCCCCGACTAGCGCAAAGACGCCAACGTCACGCTTTAACGCTACTTGGTATTAGCATTTGAAGAACTCTCACAACCAGACCATCCTCATCCTGCAGTACAGCTTTTGTGCCCGCTGGTCAGAACGCATTGTTCGGCATCCCGTGTGGTAAAGTGGGGTTTTAAGGAGACCGAAATGAAAAACGCAGACCGCATGGTAGGCGTTCTGGCTACAGCGGCCACATTCGCCTATTGTTGGGCGATCTGGTGGGTTGCAGGTCTGTTCAGTAGTGTTGTACCCCAAAGCAACGGTAGTTATGAAGCATCAATGTTGTCGGTTGTGCTGTTGGCACCCATAGAAGGTACATTTTGGCTTAAGGTGATTCATTGGCAGATATTGGCCGTGGCACTGCTGGTTCTTGCGCTCAAGTCGTCCTCTGGCAGCAGTAACTCTGCAACCGCCAACACAAAAATGCACTTCCCGATGGTGGCACATGCGTTTTACCTGATGTCTATCTGTTGCCTGCATGTAGTGGGCATGCTGGCATCTGTAGTTTCAGTTGATTATGTAATTAATTAGCTTAGGACAAGCCATCAGCACGTAGAGGGGCTCCTCGGTGACGCGCCATTCATACAAATTTGCTTGCTGAGACTTAGATACGAGCATGACAACGATGGAAACACCATGAAGTCAAACCAACACCTCTGGCACCTGGTATTACTAATTTTATGTACATGTGTCTTACATGCATGTGATCAACCCACATCATCCGGCAACGAGCCTAAGGTCGTCACACCAGAGAAGATCGAGTCTGTCGACTACACAGTAAATGCCGTTAACAGGCTTGCCGATAGCTACTACGCAACCACGCTCAAACGCACCCCGGAAACGGCTTACCTCTCGGGTGTTGACCTGCCACGCCATGACGGTTTGCAAGACAATAGCCCGGCGGCCACGCTGGCCGCCGAGACAGAAGTAGACGATATGTTGCACAATCTGGAGCGCATTGACGCCAGCACTTTGACGGGACGCACTGAGTGGATCACTCATGCCTATTTACTGCAAACGCTCAGGTCGTCAGTTGCCCTGCGGGTCTGCCGCTCCGCGTTGTGGAATGTCAATCAGATGGGGGGCTGGCATTCCACCTATTCACAAATCGCCCAACTGCAACCCGTTGGCACAACAACGCTCAGGGAACAGTCCCTTGAGCGCTGGTCAAAGCTGGACCGATATATCGATCAGGAAATCGAAAACCTGAAAGTGGGTCTTGAGCGGGGTTATTCAGCACCCAAATCAGTCGTCCAAAGGGTGATTGATCAAATTGATGGCCTGCTCGCACTGGAACTCGAACAATCACCGTTCTACTCCCCCGCCACCCGTGACGGTGACATTGACTTCGCAAGCTCAACACGAACTATTGTTGCGGATCAGATTTACCCTGCTTTGGAGCGCTATCGAGATTTTCTTGCAACCGCATATATGGAAGGCGCCCGTTCAGAGCTCGCAATCACTGCCAATCCCGATGGGCTGGCGTGTTATGCGGCATCACTGCAGGCCTACACAACACTCAATCGCTCTGGCAAGGAGGTCTATGAACTCGGCAGGACAACTGTGGCAGCCAACAAGGCCAAGGTTATGGAGTTGGGGAAGGCTGCTTACGGACTGGATGATTTTGTGGCGATCATTTCAAAGGCAAAAACCGATCCTACCGATAGTTTTGCGGACCAGGAGGAGTTACTACAGTTTTCCCGTGACACGGTGTTACGGGCAGAGTTGGAAATGCCGAATTGGGTGGGAAATATGCCCAAACAAGCCATCGAAGTTGTACCATTTGAAGAACATGAAGAAGGTACTGGTCGCTCCGCGCACTATCGGCCCGCAGCAAATGATCGACCAGGCGAGTACAGGATTCCATTGCACCAGCCAGAAGAGCAATCCCGCGGGAACGCTGAAGCAACTGCTTTTCACGAAGCCTGGCCGGGTCATCATCTGCAAGTGGCGGTCGCGCAATCGGTGGAGGGACTGCATCCAATCACGCAAATCATCTGGTTTTCAGGACCGGGAGAAGGCTGGGCACGTTATTCTGAGGGCCTGGCCGAAGAAATGAACCTGTACGCAACGCAGACTGGCCCGATACAACGTCGCGCCTGGCCGGCAAGAGGCATGGTTGTGGATCCGGGCATCCATTTGTTTGGTTGGAGCCGCGAACAAGCGATTGAATTCATGTTGGAGTCAGGCCGCTTCCCCGCGACCTTTGGGGACCAAATGGTTGACCGCATCGCAATCCTTCCGGGTCAACTTACTGCCTACGATTCAGGTGGCCTGGAAATCCTGACGCTGCGCAAGCTGGCAGAGGACACACTGGGCAGTAACTTCGATATTCGTGAGTTTCACGACAAGGTACTGGAAAACGGAACCATACCTTTGGCTCAACTGCGCACCCATATCGAGGCCTGGATAGCAGATAACAAAACGGATAACCATTAACGGCGCGCACTCGCAGGATTGGGAATCAGGATGCCGGTCGGCCGGTCAATGAATTCCCGACCAGGTAATACGCCACACCAAGGAAACCGGCGCCGCCGATCACATTGCCGATCGAGACCCAAAACAGGTTATACAGAAGACCAGTCATTGAAACGCCAACTGGGTGATCACCGAGCAGTGACAGCGTGAAGATCGTCATGTTGGCGATACTGTGCTCGAAACCCGCTGACACGAAGGCAAACAGACACCAGAAAATCAGGATGCATTTGGCTGTATCACTTTCCGTTTTTGACGTCATCCAGATGGCCAGACAAAGTAGCCAGTTACAGATTGCGGCCCGTGCCAGCAGTTCGATGACACCACTGTTCATCTTGTAGTCGGCGAGTTGATGAACCAGGCTTGATTGATCGTCCAGCCAGCCTCCCCCACCACCAAGCACGAACAGGATCGACAGCAATACGGCACCAAACAGGTTGCCATACCAGGTTACGACCCAATCCTGGAGTACCACCACACTGTTGATTTTACGGTACAGAAAACCGAAGGTCATGTACATGACGTGGCCGGAAAACAACTCGGCGCCGGCAAAAATGACCAGGCTCAGTCCGATACCAAAAAAGCAGCCCATGATCAGATTGCGGGTAGCCGGATCCGCTTCATTACCGAGTGTGAGGATCAACATCATCGCAACGCCAACAAATGCACCAGCCATCATCGTCGAGACAAAAAAACCGACCGGATTTTCTTTCAGGTAGGCGGTCTTTTGAACCGCAATGGCCGCAAATTCTCTGGTCGTGTCGGTATGCACAATTCTCTCCAAATGGTATGGATACAGATCAGCTTTTCACAGCAAGGTTAACAAAACATTACCAACGAAAATCATCAGTGTCCTCCGGTTCACGTTTTTTAAACTGGTCAACCCCCCCAGCTCCGTAAAAAAATTCCACGCGCAACCGAAGACCAGGATTAGCGTGGTAATCAAACTCCTTTTCAAAAGAAACCTGGGGCACTATTTCATAATAAAACCAGTCTCTTGAGGTCCGCTTGCGGTAGCGTAAGGCCAAAGTGTACTCGTTTGCATGCACATTCGGACGGCTGTGGAAGATGGTCGTAAACTCGTATTGTATTCCGGCTGTGTCGGTCAGACCTTGGGTCAGCAAACTACTGAGCCGTAAGCGATAACCCTCGTCATCGCTTTTTTCCCCACGCCAGCGTCCATCGAAACTCTGGCGAAACAAATACCGGCTACTAAAGGCATAGTTGAGGTCCAATCGTGAATTGAATTGCCAACGATTGTTGGTTTGCCATCGTACTGTCTGAGTGAATCGATAGGAGCGCTTCTCATCCAACGCCTTGTCATAGCGTGCTCTGGGTCCCACAAACACTGCAAAGTCGTTAAATTTGGCGCCTGTACTCAAGCTTAGGTGCCAGTCGTTACGTATTTTGCCAAAAAACTGGAAACCAACAATTGACTCATCGGTCGAATCGTCAACCGAGTCTCCCAGGGTGCCGTTGTCAGAATCAGTACCCACGATAAAACTGATTTTGCGTTTAATATTTGGCAACCCCAGCTTGAGGGAACCTTTAAGACGAAGCTTTGCACCCTGTTCGTCACGGTAGTAAATCTCGGGTCTGACACGAAGCTGAGAGCTGGCGACTTCTGCGTCAAAATTTGGGTCTCCGAAAAACGCATCAACCCACTGCGCAGCACGCTGCACCTGGGCCTCGACGTTGCGTTTGTGCCAATCCAGAACAGTTTCCTCTTTATCTTTGAGCGTCTCCTCCTGCGACTGTTCCGATTGATCTGAATCAGCACCGTTTTCTGCGGGAAAGCCGGCAATTGGCATTACCAGCAGCAACAGAACGATCCACATCACCCACGAGTTACGAATTAATAGATTATTTTTACCGTTAATGATTCCGTTTGTCCTATTCATTTTGTGTGTAATCAGCTGCAACCGCTAATTCCAGGTCTGCATTCTGGTATGGTTAGGTTTTACAATACATGAGACCTGACTCAGCTTAAGTAATTCAACGCCCAACCATGGAGACTTTTATGAATTCCAATCTCATATTCTGGCCGGTACTGGCCCAGATGGTGCTCACTATTATTGCGTTCGTACTCCTGGGTGCACGCAAAACCAAAGCCCTGAAGGCCGATGAGGTGGATATGACAAAGGCCGCCCTGGACAACGATGCATGGCCGGAAAGCGTGCTGAAGGTATCCAACAATATTCGTAATCAGTTTCAGTTACCACTTATGTTTTACGTGGTGTGTCTTGTGTTTTTCAGTTTGAATGCCGTCAACATTGTTGTGCTTTCGCTGGCCTGGGCTTTTGTAATCAGCAGGATCATCCATGCCTGGATCCATATGGGTTCGAACTATGTACCAGCGAGGTTCCGCGTGTTCCTGATTGGATTTGTGATACTGGTCATCATGCTCATATTTGCCACCAAAGCCTTGCTGGCCTGAGGTGGAGAGCAAGCAGATTCTGCCTGACTCAACGAGGACAAAAACATGCTCGGTCTGATGCAGGACTTCCCCCTACTGGTCCACACCATTCTTGATCACTCGGCAGCCAATCATGGTGAACGGGAACTGGTGACCCGCTCAGTAGAAGGACCAATCAAGCGTTACACCCTGGCGGAGCTTCGGTTGCGCGCCCTGAGGGTGGCAAAGGCCCTGGACAAAGAAGGCGTTGTGATGGGGGACCGGATCGCAACCATGGCCTGGAACACCGACCGCCACATGGAGGTCTGGTACGGCATCATGGGCATCGGCGCGATTTGCCACACAATCAACCCCAGGTTATTCGCCGAGCAGTTGGTTTACATTTTCAACCACGCGGAGGACAAAATTCTGTTCGTTGATCTGACCTTTTTGCCAATTGTGGAAGCCCTCGCTGACAAGTTATCAAGTGTAAAAAAATACATCATTCTGACGGATTCTGACCACCTGCCCGCCACCAGTCTACCCAACGCCGTTGCCTATGAATCCTGGTTGGCGTCGGTCGATGCTGATTTTGCATGGGCCTCCTTTGATGAAAACACAGCCGCCGGTTTGTGCTACACCTCCGGCACCACCGGCGATCCCAAGGGTGTGTTGTACTCCCACCGTTCGAATGTCCTGCACGGTTTGCTGAGCAATCAACCGGATGTCTTTGGCCTCAAGTCGAACGATGTGGTGTTACCCATCGTTCCTATGTTTCATGCCAATGCCTGGGCTTTGGCTTTCGCTGCCCCCGCCGCTGGTGCATGCATGGTCATGCCGGGGGCCGGTATGGATGGCAAGAGCATTTACGAGTTACTGCAAAGTGAAAAAATAACAATGTCTGCCGCCGTTCCAACGGTATGGCTTGGATTGCTGGAGTACCTTCAGGAAAATAACCTTGATTTACCTTACCTGAAACGGGTCGCTATCGGGGGTGCCGCCTGCCCGCGTGTGATGATGGAGACACTGGAAAATGACTTTGCCGTAGAGGTCATTCACGCCTGGGGTATGACCGAAATGTCACCCATTGGCACCACCGGCAAGCTGAAATTTTCCAGTGCGCAGCTACCACCGGCAGACCGCATCAATCTCAAGCTCAAGCAGGGTCGTACGCCTTACCTGGTCGAAATGAAAATTGTCGATGACGAGGGAAATGAGCTACCACACGATGGCGCAACATCCGGGCACTTACTGGTTCGTGGACCCTGTGTTTCCCGTGCGTATTTCAAACACGATGGGAATATTCTGGAAAAGGACAACTGGTTTGATACCGGCGACATTGCCAATATCGATGAACTGGGCTATATGCAAATCACTGATCGTGATAAGGATGTCATCAAGTCGGGTGGTGAATGGATCTCGTCCATTGAGATCGAAAACACGGCCATCGGTTGTGAAGGTATTGCAGAAGCCGCGGTCATAGGTATTGCACATCCCAAGTGGACCGAACGACCACTGTTAATCGTGGTGCGCAAAACCGGTTCGACGGTCAGTACTGAAGAAATACTGACCTACCTCAACGGAAAAATTGCCAACTGGTGGATGCCGGAAGCGATCGAATTTGTGGATGAAATCCCACATACAGCGACTGGCAAGATCCGGAAAACCAAGCTGCGTGAAACTTTTGGTGGATACAAATTCTGAATAGCTGGTCGGCCTCCTGATTCAACAATTTGCCCACTGCCTGTCACTTAATCTTAGCTAATTTAGTTTTTATTTAAACTAATTGACGTATGTCATTTGTATCTGGCCTAAACAGAGGCATACTTGCGACCGTCTGTTTTTGCACGCTTAGCTGGAACGGGAGCCTTTTGTTTCACCTTGAATGCTAACGTGCGATTTTTTTTATCGGATCACTTTAACAGTGCATCCCCATCGGCTTGCAAGGTTGGCAAATATGACTAACAGTTCTTCTCTCGAAAGGCACGCAGCTGGTCCCGGCTTTTTCCTAATGATCGTCGCATTGGTTCTACCCGCATTTTGTTGGGCACAAACATCCGGTGAACAACTTTTTCAGGCAAGCTGCTCCGCCTGCCATTCGATTGGAGGTGGACGGCGGGTCGGACCCGACCTGGACGGTGTAGTGGAAAGAAGGTCTGAAGCCTGGCTCGGACAATTTATCAAGTCATCTCAATCCCTGGTAAAAAGCGGTGATGCGGAAGCCGTTGCGGTGTTTGAAGAATTCAGCTCTATGGTCATGCCCGATTTTCCGCTACCTGACGAAGAAATTGCGGAGCTCCTTGTCTATATAGGTGCCCAAGGTTCCAACGTACCCGAAGTCGTTGCGGCCAATGTGGCAGAAGAAACACAAGCTGCGACACCGGTTTCAGCGGATCATGTCCTCAAGGGTCTGGAACTGTTCCAGGGTTCAACCCGGTTCAGCAATGGTGGCCCCGGTTGCAACGCTTGTCATCATGTCAAGAACGATGCCGTGATTGGTGGCGGAATCCTGGCTCGCGAACTGACCACTGTATTTTCAAGAATGGGTGGCGACGGTGTCGGCGCCATCCTCGGCCAGGCGCCATTTCCCGTCATGCAGGCAGCCTACAAGAACCAGCCACTGACAGAAGATGAGATTGCGTACCTGGTGGCCTTTTTGCAGAGTGCAGATGAGCAACATCTGTTTCAACAACCAAGAGATTACGGTTTTGGCCTGTTTGCCAGTGGCGCATTGGGTGCGGGAGTCATGTATCTGTTTTTTGCCATCATCTGGCGCGGACGGAAACGCGGTTCGGTTAACCAGGAAATTTATGACCGGCAGCCACCCAGTCACAATTAGAAGCAATAGCTAATCGATCTGAATAACGATCTGTAAATCAACGTACAACAAGTAGGTAGAAAGCATGAGCTGGATAAAAGATATCATTTCACCGGAAACTCGCAATTGGGAAGAGTTTTACCGAAATCGATTTCAGCATGACCGTATTGTCAGAAGCACCCACGGCGTAAACTGCACTGGTGGTTGCTCCTGGCAGATCCATGTGAAAGATGGCATCGTCGTTTGGGAAACACAGCAACTGGATTACCCCTTGCTGGAAGACTCACTGCCACCATATGAGCCACGTGGATGCCAACGTGGTATATCTTTTTCCTGGTATCTGTACAGCCCACTGCGGATCAAGTATCCCTTGATCAGAAGCGCATTGCTGGACGCCTACCGGGAAGAAAAACAGAAGACCGGCGACCCCATGAAGGCGTGGGCGGCCCTCCAGGCCGACCCGGAAAAACGCAAAGCCTACCAAAATGCACGCGGCAAAGGTGGTTTCCGGCGCACCAGTTGGGACGAAGTGCTGGAAATTATGGCGGTCGCCAATCTTTACACAACCAAGAAATACGGACCCGATAGGGTCATCGGTTTCTCCCCCATTCCGGCCATGTCAATGCTCAGCTACGCAGCGGGCGCACGCTTCCTGCAGTTGCTAGGTGGGGTTTGTCTGAGCTTCTATGACTGGTACTGCGATCTTCCAACCGCTTTCCCCGAAATCTGGGGTGAGCAAACCGATGTCTGCGAAAGCGCCGACTGGTACAACTCAAAAATGATCGCGGATATGGGTGCCTGTCTGAACATGACACGTACACCGGATTGCCATTTCTTCGCTGAATCCCGACACAACGGGACCAAGGCGGTGGTTTTTTCCCCCGATTTTTCCCAGGTATGCAAGTACGCCGACCAGTGGGTGCCACTGCATGCGGGGAGTGACGGCGCGTTCTGGATGGCGGTTTCACACGTTATATTGAGTGAGTTCCATCACCAACAACAGACCCCCTACTTTATTGACTACGCCAAGCAGTACACAGACAGCCCAATGCTGGTCAAACTGGAGCAGGTGGACGGCCACTTCAGACCGGCCCGATTGCTCCGCGCAAATGAGCTTGAAGCACACGCGGACATCGCCAATGGTGACTGGAAGTTTGTCAATGTAGACAGCAACAGCGGCAGTTACGTGATCCCCAAAGGCTCGATGGGTCACCGCTGGGACAAGAACCAGGGCAACTGGAACATGAAGCTGGAGAACGCGGTGGATGACGCCCCCTACGATCCCCTGCTCTCCTTCCTCGATGAGCACGACCAGGTCGTGCAAACCGAATTTGACGAATGGGGTCTGGACAATAAGGCCCTCAGGGGCGTTCCGGTCAGGGCTGTACAAACAGCTGACGGCAAGACCGAACTCGTCACCACCGTGTACGACCTGATCATGGCGCAGTACGGTGTCGGTCGGGGTCTTGAAGGTGACTATCCTGAGGATTACACCGACAAAGATGCGGCCTACACACCCGCCTGGCAGGAAATTCTGACCGGTGTTGATGCCAAAACAGTTTTACAGTTCGCCCGGGAATGGGCCAATACGGCCAATGTGACCGAAGGCAAGTGCATGATCATCATCGGTGCCGGTATCAACCACTGGTACCACGCCAACTTGATGTACCGGGCCGGCGCAATGGCATTGATGCTCAGTGGTTGTGTCGGCAAGAATGGGGGCGGGCTGAACCACTACGTGGGACAGGAAAAACTCGCACCGATGGATTCCTGGTCGTCGATAGCTTTCGCCAAGGACTGGCAAAATACCGCACGCTTACAACAGGCGCCACTGTGGCACTACATCAACACCAGCCAGTACCGCTATGACGGTCAATACTCCAAGTACAACACCGTCCCCGACAATGAAATGACCCGCCAGCACACGGCGGACACGATTTACCAGTCGGTCAGAAACGGCTGGATGCCCTATTACCCTCAATTCAAGCAAAATACGCTCGACCTGTGCCAACAGGCGATTGAAGACGGTGCCAAAGATGATGAAGGGATCAAACAAGCGGTCCTGGAGAAGCTGAAGTCCAAACAAATCGAGTATTCGGTCGCTGATCCTGAGGCAGAGGAAAATCACCCCAGGGTGTGGTACATCTGGCGCGGCAACGCGATCGTCGGCTCCATGAAAGGACACGAGTACTGCCTGAAGCATTACCTCGGAACGCATTCCAACGGTATTGCACAGGATTCAGAAGACCACACCGAGGAAGTCAACTGGCGCGATGTCGCTCCGGAAGGAAAGATGGACCTGGTGGTTGATCTGAATTTCCGCATGGATTCCTCAGCACTTTATTCCGACATCGTATTACCGGCAGCATCATGGTATGAAAAGGCAGATCTGAACAGTACCGACCTGCACTCGTTCATCCATCCTCTGTCGCAGGCCGTGGCGCCGGTATGGGAGTCGAAAACCGACTGGAATATTTTCCGGGATCTTGCGAAAGTGACCAGTGAACTTGCACGTAAATACCTGCCGGGACCGCAAAAAGACATCGTTTGCGCACCCCTGGCCCACGACACCGCTGACGAAATTACACAGCCGGTAGTCAAGGACTGGTATCGAGACGAAACCGAGGCGGTTCCTGGCAAGAGCATGCACAAACTTGCCGTGCAGGAACGTGACTACACCCAGATCTACGAGAAATTCATCACCCTGGGTGACAATATAAAGGCCACCGGATTGGGTGCACACGGAAATCACTACCTGTGTGAGGACGTCTACGACGAGATGGTGGATTCCAATCATTTCCCGGTCAGGGAAATGGATGGCAAGGTCTATCCCTCGATTGAAGAGGATGTGCACGCCGCCAACGCCGTACTCCACCTGTCCACCCTGACCAATGGAAAACTGACCGTCAGGGCCTACGAGAACATGGAGAAGAAAACCGGTCTCGAACTGGTGGACCTCGCCCAGGGCAGTGCGGACGTCAAACTTCGCTACGAAGACCTGCAGGCACAACCGAGACGTTATAACACCTCACCCTTGTGGTCTGGCCTGATGAACGACGGCAGAGCCTATGCACCCTACACCTACAATTTCGACAAACTGGTGCCCTGGAGGACACTGACCGGCCGCCAGCATTTCTATCTCGATCACGATATGTACATCGCCTATGGTGAAAACCTTCCCACCTACAAGCCCTCACCAAAACCGGAGCTGTATGGTGATCTGAAGGAAACCCTCAAAGACGGCGAAGCCCTGGTGCTCAACTACCTGACACCACACGGCAAATGGCATATTCATTCAACGTATATGGAAAATCTGCGCATGCTCACATTATCGCGCGGTTGTGAGCCCTGCTGGATGAGTGAAATAGACGCCGACAAACTGGGTATCAAAGACAATGACTGGGTTGAGGTCTACAACGACCACGGTGTTTACTGCACACGGGCCGTTGTCAGCGCCAGGATTCCACGTGGGGTGTGTATTGTCTACCACGTCCCGGAAAGAACGACAGGTATACCCAAGTCACAGATCCGCGGAAATAAACGGGCCGGTGGGCACAACAGTGTCACGCGGATTCATCTGAAGCCCAATTTCCTCTCCGGTGGCTATGGCCAGTTCAGCTATCACTTCAATTACTGGGGTCCGATCGCACCGAACAGGGACACACACGTAACGATCAAGAAAATGAACAAGGTCGTTTGGTAATCAATCAACAAAGCATAAAGGCGAGCTGACAAAAAATGGATATTCGATCACAAATATCAATGGTTTTTCATTTGGACAAATGTATTGGCTGCCACACCTGCTCGGTTGCCTGCAAAAATATCTGGACGGACCGCAAGGGCGCCGAGTACCAGTGGTGGAACAATGTAGAAACCAAACCCGGTACCGGTTACCCGGGCAAATGGGAAGACCAGGATATTTACAAAGGCGGCTGGGAAAAAAAGAGTAACGGAGCCGGTAATGGGGAGTCCGGTGACATCAAACTGAAGGGTGCCGGTAAACGCAAAGGCCTCGGAAATATTTTTCACAATCCCAACCTGCCGGTGATTGACGACTACTATGAGCCCTTTACCTACAAATACCTTGACCTGATCGAATCACCCGCTGGGGATGACCAACCCACCGCACGGCCGGTATCTTTGATTACCGGCAAGCACATTGACATCAAGATGGGACCCAACTGGGACGACGATCTGGGTGGTTCACCGGACTACGCGCGCAATGACCCCAATCTCAAGAACCTGACCCCGGCTGAGCGTGAAGCGATGTTCCAGCTGGAGAAGATGGCTTTCTTCTACCTGCCACGGATCTGTAACCACTGCCTCAATCCGGGTTGTGTGGCCTCTTGCCCGTCAGGTGCCCTGTACAAACGCGGCGAAGACGGCATTGTGCTGGTCAACCAGGAAGTTTGCCGTGGCTGGCGGATGTGCGTCACCGCCTGTCCTTACAAGAAGACCTACTACAACTGGCACACCGGCAAATCTGAAAAATGTATTTTATGTTTTCCACGTATCGAAGCTGGATTGGCGCCTGCGTGTATGCATTCGTGTGTGGGCAGAATTCGTTATCTTGGCGTCGTTCTTTATGACGCTGACAAGATTCAGGACGTGGCCTCGGCGCCGGAAGACGAGTTGGTAAATCGTCACATGGATATCATGCTGGATCCGAATGATCCTGAAGTTATAGAGGCCGCCAAGCAAAACGGTGTTGCCGATTCCACGATTCGCTCAGCCCAGGCTTCGCCGATCTACAAGTTCGTCAAGGAATGGGGTATGGCATTGCCATTGCACTCCGAGTTCCGGACGCTGCCGATGTTATTTTACGTGCCACCACTGCTACCGGTAATGGCGTCTCTGAGCCGTGCCAACAATGCGGAGCAGGCAGAAAAGCTGGGTGCCAAGACCAAATTCTGGAGCGACGACTGGCTCTACGATACGAGCACCGAAGAACTGTTTGGCACCATCGACCAGGCAAGATTCCCATTGCAATACATGGCCAATTTGTTCAGCGCAGGCGACACCGATATGGTTCGTGAAAGACTGATGAAGCTAATGGCTGTGAGAATCCATCGGCGCCATGTCACCGTCGGTGACGTCAGCAAGGAAAAGGCGGATGGAGCACTGCACGAAGCCGGACTGACCGCTGAAATGGCCGACGCCATTTACTACCTGACCGCGCTGGCCAAGTTTGACGATCGCTTTGTCATCCCGGCAGCGCATCGGGAACAGGCCATCGAAATGATGGAATTCACCGGTGACAAGAAAGGCAACACCGGTTTTGGGTTCAAAGAAGGCACAGCGCAGAGAGGTTTGTGATGGATCGTTTTCACTACAGTCTGTTGGCGGCGCTATTTGAATATCCCGACATCAATTACCCGGAAAGGGTCACGAACATCAAGGATTTTCTGGCCGATCGTTATCCAATAGCGGATGCTGAGCTGAAGCGATTTATAGACTTTCTTCCCAGCCACAACCTGATGACCATGCAAGAACTGTTCACACGTTCTTTTGATGTGCAGGCCGTCACCACACTGGACATTGGTTATGTCCTGTTTGGCGATGACTATAAGCGCGGCGAAATGCTGGCAAACCTGAACCGCGAGCATCTTGAGGCGGGCATCGATTGCGGTACGGAACTGGCAGACTATCTTCCCAACCTGTTACGGCTGCTGGCCGTGCTCAAAGACGAGGACCTCGCCAACGACCTGGTTAACGCGGTTCTTGCACCCGCTTTGCTGGAAATGATTGGGGAATTTGACCCTGCGCGGGTTGAAAAGAGAAACAAGTCATACGTAAAGCATTACAAGACGCTCATCGAAACACCCGCGGTTGGCGTCCAGGCGGTCACGCTTTATCAACATGCATTGCAATCCCTGTACCAGGTACTTAAACAGGATTACGCGCTCATCGAAACGATTCCCATCAAACTCACCAGTGATTTCCTGACTTCGGTGGGCAGGGAAAATGAAATCGAAGAAGCCGCACACAACCCGTATTGAGGGAGAGGACACCCCATGACTTCACTTGACTATTTCCTTTTTACTGCGTTTCCTTACGTAGCCATTTCTGTTTTCGTAATCGGGTCGATTTATCGCTATACAAGAAAAGGTTACAAGGTTTCCAGCCTGTCAGCCCAGTTCCTTGAGGGCAAGCAGGGTTTTTGGGGAACCGTGCCATTCCATTTTGGTATGCTGGTGGTTTTTCTCGGTCACCTGCTGGCGTTTCTTTTCCCGGCCGGTGTCCTGGCCTGGAACAGCAATCCCATGCGGCTCATCGCCCACGAAGGTATAGGCTTTACTTTTGCGGTTGCACTTTTGGTTGGGTTGATCATCCTGATGATCAGACGTCTGACCCATCCCCGCTTGAAAGCCGTTAACACACGCATGGATCTTTTCGTCGAGCTCGTGCTTCTCGCCCAGGTCATTCTGGGCTGCTGGATAGCCCTGGGTTACCGTTGGGGATCTTCCTGGTTCGCAGCCGATTTATCCCCCTATCTCTGGTCAATCCTTAAACTCAATCCACAACCCGAAGCGGTGGTTGCCATGCCGCTGGTTATTAAGGCCCACATCGTGGGTGCCTTTTCCATTTTCTTGATCTTCCCGTTTACCCGTTTGATACATATTCTGGTCGCTCCCTTTCACTATATCTGGCGGCCGTATCAGGTTGTGATCTGGAATTGGAACAAGAAGGACATACGTGACAGCACTACACCATGGTCAAAAGCACGGCCACGAAACAACTGACAGTCGTTTGACGAATTCAAGAAGGAAGCACAACAATGACAACTAATATTGACAAGTGGGATGTTGAAGACAAGTCTTTTTGGGAAAGTACCGGCAACTCGATAGCCACCAGAAACCTGTGGATATCAATTCCAAGTCTGCTGTGTGGTTTTGCGGTATGGCTGTACTGGGGGATCATCACGGTACAGATGCTCAATCTCGGCTTTCCGTTTAGCCAGGCTGAACTTTTCACCTTGTCAGCCATCGCGGGTTTGAGCGGGGCAACTCTCAGAATTCCAAGTACTTTCTTTATCCGCATAGCGGGTGGGCGTAACACGATATTTTTCACCACGGCACTATTGATGCTGCCGGCAGCCGGTGTTGGGTATGCGCTGAAAAGCGCTGACACACCGCTGTGGTTGTTCCAATTGCTGGCCCTGCTGTCGGGATTTGGCGGTGGTAATTTTGCCTCCTCAATGTCAAACATCAGCTTCTTTTTTCCAAAACGTGTTCAAGGTACATCCCTGGGCCTCAATGCCGGGCTGGGAAATTTTGGTGTTACTACCATGCAGATCCTGATTCCACTGGTTATGACCGTTGGTATATTCGGCGGTGAGGCGATGGTGCTGGTCAACAGCAGTGGCACACTGGTGGGCAAAATTCCGGCCGGTACTGAAACCTACATCCACAATGCAGGACTCATCTGGCTGGTTTTCCTGATCCCGCTGGCATTTCTTGGCTGGTTTGGAATGAACAATATCGCAACCGACGCGGTGACGCCAAAGCCGGGAAACCCGATTGCGGCCATGGTGAAGATTTCCATGCTGCTGCTGATTGCACTGGCAACCGCATCAATGGGTTTGTACCTGCTGCTGCCACCACCTCTGGGTATCGGCTTGCTCAGCAAGTGGATCGTACTGCCTCTGGTTATCGCCTCGACTCTGCTGTTACTGAGATACCTCACACGTGGTGAGTTACAGGCCAATCTGAAACGCCAGTTCAAGATTTTTGACAACAAGCATACCTGGGCCATGACGGTGATCTACACCATGACCTTTGGTTCCTTCATTGGGTTTTCCGCCGCATTTCCACTTGCGATCAAAGTGATTTTCGGATTTACGCACGTCGCTGGACCCGATGGCATCCTGGTCCATGACGTGGCCAACCCCAATGGCCCAAGTGCACTGATGTATGCCTGGATAGGACCCTTTGTAGGCGCATTGATCCGCCCCGTCGGAGGTTGGGTTTCGGACCGGGTTGGTGGTGCAAAGGTCACCCAAGTGGTCTCAATAGTAATGATTGCATCCGCCCTCGGAGTCGCCTATTACATGGCGGCCGCCTATCGCTCAGCAACCCCCGAAGACTTTTTCTGGCCGTTCTTTATCCTCTTCGTCGTGCTCTTCGCGGCAACCGGAGTTGGTAATGGCTCGACCTTCAGGACGATCGCAATGGTATTCAACCAGGAGCAGGCGGGACCGGTGCTCGGATGGACCTCCGCCGTAGCCGCATACGGTGCTTTTATCATTCCAAAGGTTTTCGGTGAGCAAATAAAACTAACGACTCCGGAATATGCGCTGTATGGCTTTGCGGTTTTTTATGGGGTTTGTGTGCTGATTAACTGGTGGTTCTATCTGCGACCGAATGCATACGTGAAAAACCCTTGATATCACCACGATTCTCGGTTCACGGTGTATGGTGTTGGAAGGCGCAGGCCGGAGCTAAATCCGGCTGATGCTGCTTTTATGTTAGCCCCGCTGGCTGATGTCCAGGCAAGACCGCTCAGGGACCTGAGAATTTCGGTCATTGACCGTTGTAATTTCCGTTGCAGCTACTGTATGCCAAAAAACGCCACCCACCGCAATGGCAATTTCCTCAGCCGGGGGAGTTTGCTGAGCAATAGGGAAATTGAACGTCTGGCAAGTGCATTTGTTGGGCTGGGGGTCAGTAAAATTCGTCTTACCGGTGGTGAGCCGTTACTGCGACCTGGATTAACCCACTTGATTGAACGCCTCGCCAGTGTTTCAGGTGTGCAAGATCTCGCCCTGATTACCAACGGTATTTTGTTACCGCAAATGGCACAAGACCTGGCCAACGCCGGATTGGGACGTATCACCCTCAGTCTCGATAGCCTGGATGAAAAAGTCTTTGCCGCAATCACGGGTTATCGCGGTACCGTGGCGCGGGTACTCGAAGGTATAGAGGCTGCAAAGCAAGCGGGATTCCGGCAATTGAAAATCAATACCGTGGTCCAAAAAGGCGTTAATGATCATACTGTTCTGGATATGGTGCGTTACTTTCGCGGCAGCGGCCATACACTCCGTCTGATCGAGTTTATGGATGTTGGCAACTCTAACCAGTGGAGTTTCGATCACGTGGTGCCGGGCTCAAAATGGCTGCAGCGAATTCATACTCGCTGGCCGCTCCGGCCACTGGCAAGTCAATACCCCGGGGAAACAGCAAGACGCTATGCCTTTGTCGATGGTGCCGGTGAAATAGGTTTGATTAACTCAATTACTGAACCATTTTGTGGTCAATGCTCCCGCGCCAGGGTAACTGCAGAGGGTAAGTACTACACCTGCCTTTTTTCAGATCAGGGAGTCGACCTGCGACCACTGCTTGCAAGTGAGCATGACCGCTCAGCTCTACAGGAACGTATTCGCAGCTGCTGGTCCCGTCGTGCCGACAGCTATAGCCTGGATCGTGACAGTTCAGGACACACAACACCCAAAGTAGAGATGTACCGTCTCGGGGGCTAGTGGGGGGTTTGTGTCAATAATCAGCCCGTGACCCTACGAACTGGAACTCTCCGTTTATAGACTCAGAGGCGTCTGGCCAAAACTTCTACGATTGCTTGACAAGCCCGACTCAATCAATCAACCTTGATCCAAGTCTGCAGGTGTCTTTCTGACTGCTCAGTCAGAAGATTAATTGGGAAGACGGTGCGCCATAGAACGGCAAATCCGTCGCTGCCCCCGCAACGGTAGGCGAAGGTATGGGTCATCGCAGCCACTGTGCGAAAGCATGGGAAGGCGACCCGTCATTAGTGGTCATGGGCCACTCTTCGCAAGCCCGGAGACCAGCCAGCAGTTTTATTCACTTGTGCATTCGCGGCGGGCGGAGGCGTGTGAGACCTGCTTCCTGCGGCCCAAATGGCACCAGAGTCAGCCTCCCAGCTTCAACCACCGCCAGGAACACAAACCCTACGCGTTCGGGTGAGAGCGCAATGGAAAAACCAATGTTCAATCAACTATTCAGACCGACTTGTAACCGGGTTGGCTTTGTACTATTCGTATTATTCAGTCAACACCTGGTGGCAGAAGATGCCCTGGAACTTGAGGACATGATTGTGACCGCAGGGTTACAACCTATCTCTATAAGTGATGTTGCCAGCTCCATCACCGTTATTACACGTGAGGAAATTGAGCAAAAGCAGGTCAGGACACTGGCTGACTTGCTGCGCGACGTGCCTGGCTTTGCCGTCTCCCAGGCCGGTGGTACTGGCTCGCAGGCCCAGATTCGTGTACGCGGGGCAGAGGCCAACCAGTTACTGGTACTGATCGATGGTGTTCGCGCCAATGATCCTGCACTCAGCGATGAATTTCAGTACCAGTACGCGCTGACGGCTAATATTGAACGTATCGAAATAATCCGCGGCCCACAAAGTGCGACCTGGGGAAGCGATGCGATGGCCGGTGTGATCAACATCATCCGCAGCAAAAGTGAAACAGGCAAGCAGGTGTCCGGTAACGTAGAAGGGGGTTCTTTTGGTACGCAAAACCTGGCTGTTGACGGTGGATATTCCGGAAAATTATTCCGGCTCCACGGCGGACTGTCATACCTGGACACCAACGGCACCAATATAGCCCGTACCGGTAGCGAGGGAGATGGCACGAAAAACACAACAGGAAGCATGGTTCTTGAATTCGACACCAGCGAGGCTATCAACTTCCGGTTTTCTGGTCAGCTCGTTGATGCGAGCAATGAGTTTGACGATATTGATTTTCTGGTCACGGGACTGCCCACGGACACAGACCGGATTACCGAGTCCCAACAGGTATTCCTGGCAGGGAAGATCAGTTACGAGCCAACCCAAAGCCCGTGGTCGGGAAATCTTTCAGTGCAGAAAATGGACTCCGATAACGACAATTTCAGTGACGGAATATGGACGAACTCCACGGCGGCCGAATCACTTGAACTTCGCCTTCGCGGCGGTGTGACATTCGGCGCGACTGAAGCGCTTGGTCATCGCATCAGCTTCGCCCTGGAACATGAAAAAGTAGATTTCTCACAACGTGGCGAGGTGTCCTTTTTCGGCAACCCCAATCAGGACCAGTCCTATGACGTCAACGGCTTCGCCCTGGAATATGTAGGCAGACCGGTCACCGGGTTTACCTGGACAGCCAGCGGCAGACTGGATGACTATAGCGATTTTGATGACGCAACCACCTGGCAGGTAGCGGCCGCCTACGAGTTTTCAACCGGTTTGCGTTTGCATGGCTCAGTAGGCACCGGCTCCAAGGCGCCGACCTTTACCGAGCGGTACGGGTTTTTTGAGGACTTTTTCATCGGTAACCCCGAGCTGAAGCCGGAATATTCACAAGGTTGGGAAATCGGCCTGGACACCAACTGGGTGAACGGCCAGTACAAGTTTCAATTGGCGTATTTCGACCAGGATTTACAGGATGAAATCGATGGATTCGTGTTCGATCCGGTGACCTTTCTTTTTACCGGAAAAAACAAGGAAAGCGACAGTAATCGCAGGGGTATCGAAGCCGTATTTGATGCCCGTCTGGGTCAGTCAATTACCCTTGGAGCATCCTACACTTTTACAGATGCGACTGAAGTGGACAGCATGAATCAGGTGGTCCGTGAAATCAGGCGGCCCAGACACATGGCCAATCTAACGGCCAACTACCGCTTTGCAAATGACCGTGGCAATCTGAATCTGAAGCTGAATTACAACGGCCCGCAACTGGATGTTTTCTTTTCGCCAACAACCTTTATCCAGGAACGAGTAAAAATCAAGGCTTACACAATCCTGAATCTGGCCGCCGCATGGAGGTTGACAAAAGCCCTGGAATTAACCGGCCGGGTGAGCAATTTACTGGATGAAGAGTATGAGGAAATTCTTGGCTTCGTGCGCCCGGGGATAGCCGCTTTCGCAGGGCTGCGTGGTCGTTTTTAGGCGAAGGGAATAGCTCCCTCGCCGGGACCACGTCGCTGAGGGCACACCATTCCAGCTGGGCCAGGTCCGGTGGGACCGATGAACTTGTTCATCGGGAATGACAGCCGTGAACGATACGTGCATGGTTCCCGACGAATGAATTCGTCGGTCCTACGGGTCGAGAGGGATATTGACAATGTGGCATGGCCTCAGGCCGGCAAGTGCGACCTGTTGTCAATAGCCCCGTTCAAAATCTATTCTGTGCAACAGGGATTCCTGGCGCAGAAAACGTTGATAGTTCTCAACAAAGACTTTGACCACCGCTTCGGGGCAGCTCTCGGCCGCAAAATGCGGCGTGATGTATACATTGGGTAAATGCCACAAGGGATTGTCAGGGGGCAATGGCTCAGCATCAAAGACATCGAGTACAGCACCCCCGATGATGCCTTGCTGCAACGCCTTGGTGAGATCGGCCTCATAGACCACGCCACCCCGCCCAACATTGATCAACACCGCCGATGATTTCATCATCCCAAGTGTCCTCGCATTGATCATATGAAGTGTCTGGGGTGTATCGGGAAGCGTGACCACCACGTAATCAGGTTGTGCCAGGAACTCGGCTATCGTGCCCGAAGTGAACACCTCCTCAACTTCAGCACAAGCCCTGCCAGAGCGGTTCAGACCAATTACACGCAGTCCAAAATGCCGCGCAGTGCGTGCAAGATGTTGCCCGATTGATCCCAGCCCGATAATACCGAGCACGATATCCCCGGCGGGGCGATAAGACAGGGGTTGCCAGCGTTTCTCTAGCTGGTTAGCCTGCATTTCAAACACCCGTCTTTCCAATGCAAACAGGTACGCCATTACATATTCGGTGATCATGGGGCCAAATACATCCTTGAGTCCCGTCAACAAGTAATCACGCCGGAGCTCAGGGTGGCACAAACGGTCGACACCGGCCCAGCTTGACTGCACCCATTGCAGGCATCCGGCATTTGCCAGGATTTCACTGATCAGCAGGGGTTCACCAAGAACAATGTTTGCATCATCAACCTTGGCACGCGCGGATTCAGGGTCAGGTGCGCTCCTGACTTGTAACTGTTTCAGGTCCGCTGCCCTGACCAGGCAGTCATATTTTTCAGCATCCGCCGCTAATATAAGCAATTTGTTCATTGGTGCATTCCGGCGGTGACCGGGCAAGTGTCAGTAGGTGTCCCGGCGTGCCAATTCCTTGAGTTTGTCCACATTGAGTATATTTACTTTTTTCCGGTTCACCTTGATGATGCCCGCGCCCTGGAACCGTGCCAGGACCCGGGAGATGGTTTCGGTTGCCAGCCGTAAATGACTGGCGATATCACGACGGGACATACTGAGGTTGAACTCGGATGAGGAGTAACCGCGACTGGCGAAGCGTGCGGCTAAGGAACACAGCAGGCGAGCTATCCTTTCTTCAGCGCTCAGATCAGCCGCATTTGCCTCAAGTTCTGATATCTGGCTGCTCATGATACGAAACAACTCATCCTGCAACCTCGGCAGTTGCCGGGACATTTCGGCAACCGAGTCAAAATGCAGGCCGCATATCGAACTGGTATCAAGCGCTACGACATTAGCCTTGTGGACCTTTTCATGAATGGCATCGAAACCAATGATTTCACCGGGCAGGTAAAAGCCCAGCACTTGCTCTTCACCGCTTTTGTTGATGACATAACTCTTGAAGCAACCCGCACGAACTGCCGCGATAGACTGAAATTTATCGCCGGCGCGATAAATATGCTCCCCCGGCTGGATGGGGCGTGATTTGTTTACAATATTTTCAAACTGCCTGGTTGACTCAGGATCAAGCTTACGTGGCAGGCACAGGGAGCCGAGCGCACAGCGGCTGCACGCAACTTGTGAACGCTCAAGAAAGTATGGCCGGGTCGGGCCTTCTGTGCTCATCGCTGGTTTATCCATCACTCGTGGTCCCTGCTTGGTGATGGATTATAGCCTAGAGTTTCTCGGATGTGACAACTGCAGTTTCAGAACCTGTCGAGATATACGGGGCGGGGGTGGTCAGCTCAGATCACCTTTGAATAGGACTTTCCCTTGGCATCTTTGAGCAAATACTCGTCGAATTTCATCGCAATCGCACGCAACAGCAATACACCGGTTGGCGTGACGTCAAGAGTTTGCTCATCCATTTCGATCAAACCGTCGTCCTGTAATGGCTTGAGAGACTCAACTTCCAGTGCAAAATGATCACTGAACTCAATGCCGTACTTCCGCTCGAACTCACCAAAGCTGACATGACCCTGGCACATGATTGCCGAGATAATCCCACGTCTAAGCCGGTCTTCTCCACTCAGGCCAATGCCCCTCCATACAGGTAAATCGCCGTGATCGATATCTGCCTGCCAATCATGAATGTCCTTGCGGTTTTGCACAAAACTGTCACCAACCTTGCCAATTGCGCTAACGCCTACACCCACCAGGTCAGTTGTACGGCAGGTGGAATAGCCCTGGAAATTGCGCTGTAAGGTCCCCTCATTCATGGCGATGCATAATTCATCATCGGGTAGTGCAAAGTGATCCATACCTATATAGACATAACCCGCATCAACCAGCTTTGTAATCGTCGAGTCCAGCAACTGGAGTCGCACTTCCGGGGCTGGCACTTCTTCAGTATTGATCATGCGTTGAGCACGGAACAGATTTGGCAAATGGGCGTAGTTGTAGACCGAAATACGGTTAGGTCGAGCAGTGAGAAGGGACTCAATAGTGGTTTCAAATGATTCTGCGGTCTGCAATGGCAACCCGTAAATCAAGTCCACCGATACCGACTTGAAGCTGGCTTCACGTGCGGCCGCAATCAACCCCAGTGTACTTTCTTCATCCTGTACACGGTTCACTGCCTTTTGCACTGCGGGATCAAAATCCTGGATGCCCATGCTGACCCGATTAAAGCCCATATCTGCCAGCCGGACAATTCTCTCGTTATCAACCGTACGTGGATCTATTTCGATGGAGAATTCACGATTCTCAGCCCGGCTCAAAAAGAAATGTCGCGACAATTGCCCGATGAGGTCCTGGAGTTGTGCATCGTCGTGATACGTTGGTGTACCACCACCGAAATGCAACTGGATCACCTCTCGATCGGGGTCAAACATACGCCCCTGCATTTCGATTTCCCGTTCAAGATGTTGCAAATATACGCCGGCGAGCGACTCATTACGGGTCACTTTCTTGTTGCATCCACAGTAATAGCAAAGTGACCGGCAAAACGGCAGGTGCACATACAGAGACAGCGGTCTTGGGATCAATTCGTCATTACTGAATTGGACATGCCGCCGATACGCTTCGGCATCGAAGCCTTCGTGAAATTGCAAGGCTGTGGGGTACGAGGTGTAACGTGGCCCTGCCAGGCCATACTTGGTGATTAGCTCAGTCGGAAAAGACGTGCTTGAACTCATGCTATACGCGCCCCCCGCCGCTCAGGCGGAAACAGACATTTCCCCAAAAACTGAACAACAATAACGACACAGCATAATGCCCACGGTGGTTGAACTCCGGGTCGGGCCTGCCGTCAGATAGTCTTGTGGCGAGGGGAGTACCTGCCCGACCAACAGCGAATCTGACGCCATTATTGGTAATCTTCCTGGTTTGAGGACGGCCGTTGGCATACAGAATCTTCCTGAATATTTCCCAAATCGTGTAGCGCACCATAACATCGTGTAATAGCCGATCCATTGACGCAGGTCAAGTACAGCTAAGGAACCACTGAATATGCTCCCAAACACTCGCAGCAGACGGTTTTAGCTGACTCAAGTCAATTACTCCCGACTTGCAGTAGCGTAAATTCACCCTATAAATTGCGTAGTCGTTCACTTGCAGGCAGCTGTTGCCGAATCCGTAGTCGGGCACCAGCTCAAACCAATAGACTTGAGGGATCTTTAATTATGGACAGAAAAAAAATCATACTCCCAGCACCGATCACTGCGTTATCAGTACTGTTTCTGATGACCTTTTCACCCGCTTATGGTGCAGACAGTCTCGCAAGTGCGTTTGCCGAGGGTAACTGGCATGTGAGCCTACGATGGAGACTTGAAGCGGTAGACCAGAAGCCACTGGCTCACAATGCAACTGCAATACCGCTGCGCGCACGCCTAAGCTACAAGACAGCCGACTGGAGTGGTCTTTCATTCAATGCTGAGGTGGACTATGTAACCAATTTCAGCGTGGACAAATTCAACGCGGGTGGTGGGAATACACCCAATCCGCCGGGTTATCCGGCCATAGTCGATCCTGCGGGCGAAGACCTGAACCAGGTCTACTTACAATACAAGGCCGACTTCGGGGGGCAGTTCCGCGTTGGCCGCCAACGCATTATTTATGACAACTCCCGCTTTGTTGGAAACGTAGGCTGGCGACAGAATGAGCAAACTTATGACTCGTTTTCATTCGTACACAAGACCGGTGGTGGCTTCAACATCCAATATGCCTATCTGGACAACGTCAACCGCATCTTTGGCAATGACGTTGCTGCGGGTGATCATGAACAAAACACGCACCTGTTAAACCTCAGCCACACCTTTAAAGGTCTCGGAAAACTGACCGGCTATTTCTACGACATTGATAACGAAGATGCCGCCGGTCTTTCTAACACAACCTGGGGTCTGCGCTTCAATGGTTCCCATCAAGCAGAAGGGCCCAAACTTGGGTACGGCATTGAATTCGCCAGCCAAAAGGAAAACGCCGATAACCCCATCGCATATGATGCTGATTACTGGCGAATTGACCTGTCCGCCGGTTTCGGTACAACCACCGTGTATGCCGGTTATGAGTCACTCGAAGGCGACCACGCCCGGTCGGGACAGGCGTTTCGAACACCGCTGGCCACTCTCCACGCCATGAACGGCTGGGCTGACAAGTTCCTGGCAACACCTGCGGCCGGTCTGAATGATGCCTTTGTGGGGGTTAAGGGCTCGTTAGGCAAATGGAAATGGAACGTGTTGTACCACGACTTTTCAGCACAATCCGGCTCCGGTGACTTTGGCAGTGAATTTGATGCTTCGATTGCGCGCAAATTCAAAAAGCACTTTGGCATTCTGGTCAAGGCCGCCAGCTTTGATACAGACAGCCCGGCATTCGGTGACACCACCAAGTTTTGGGTGCAGCTCACTGCCAATTATTAGTGTGTTGCGCACTTGCACTGATAGCTCAAGTTCCCTCAGCCTCGCAAGAGGCTGAACTTTAAGACCCGGCAACGCCTCCCTCGCCGGGTCTTTTTTAGACACAGGCAACACTGCATGTCGCGCGGCCTGAATTCAGGCCGCATGGATCAAACACCGCCTTACAGTCTATAATTCATTAGTCTTTAGCCTGTACTCTTTTCCACTGACATTGAAATCGACCCATACAAATACCATTGTTATATCCGCAATTCTGCTGATGCTGACCGCATGTTCGGCGGTAATGCAATCGGCGACCAATAACATGGCCGCCAATCTCAGTGCCGCGATCATGAATCAGGACGACCCGGAAACGGTCCGCGATGGTGCCCCGGCCTATTTGCTAATGCTGGACAGTTTTGTCGAGGGTGCCCCTGATGATGCTGCAATGCTGGGTGCAGCAGCAGAATTGTACGCTGCCTACGGGGTCATATTTGTGGTGGACCCGCAACGGGCAGACCGCTTAACCAGTCGTGCACTCGGGTACGGTCAACGGGCATTGTGCGTAAGCAATCATAAGGCTTGCGGAATTGAAGCACTTACATTCAAGGAATTTGAATTCGTGCTGGGCAGTCTGGTCGAAAGGGATGTGGGCAGTCTTTTTACACTGGGCTTGAGCTGGATCGCATATATTAAAGCCCACAGTGGCGACTGGGGTGCGTTGGCCAAATTGCCAAGGGTTGTGGCCGTGCTCCACCGCGTGCAACAACTCGACGGTCACTATAAAGCGGTACAGGTAGAGCATTTCCTCGCTGTACTGAATACCATTCGGCCTCCGGCCCTGGGTGGAAACTTTACTGCGGGAAAGCGTCATTTTGAGCGTGCGCTGGCAATGTCAAACGGAAAAGACCTGTCCATTAGTGTAGATTACGCACGTTATTACGCACGCACATTATATGACCGCGAACTCCACGACAGCCTGCTGGAGAAAGTCACCGCCGCACAGCCGGTGCAGAATGGCTACACCCTGTTTAACACCCTGGCACAACGCGAGGCACAGGAGTTGCTGGATGCAGCAGACGACTATTTCTGAGGAGATGGGACCACATGACTCACCGCCCTAATAAAAAATTCGTCACTGCTGTGGCATGGCTGATGCTTGGTGCCAGCTCTACCGTCAATGCCCAAACCATTAAAATCGCGACAATCGCACCGGAAGGATCCGGTTGGATGAAGTCCATGCGGGCCGGTGCTGCCGACATCACGCAACGCACGGATGGGCGCGTGAAAATCAAGTTTTACGGTGGTGGCGTGCAGGGCAATGACAAGCAGGTGCTACGCAAAATGCGTATCGGACAGCTGCACGGTGGTGCATTTACATCAACCGCACTGATCGCCTTGCAAAAAGACGCCGTGCTTTATGGCATGCCATTGTTGTTTAACAACCTGGAAGAAGTGCAATTCGTGCGCGCGCGCATGGACGGCAAGTTGCGCGAGCTGCTTGACCAGGCCGGCTACGTGAACTTTGGCTTTGCCGGTGGCGGCTTCGCCCACCTGATGTCCAACAAACCCATCGCTAAACTGGACGACATGCAAGGCTTGAAAATCTGGATACCGGACGGTGACACATTGGCTTATGGCGCGGTAAAGGCACTTGGAATCTCCCCGGTCACAATGCCATTGACCGATGTGTTGACCGGACTGCAAACAGAGCTGATTGATACCATCATGGGACCCCCTGCTGCCACCATAATTTTGCAATGGAACACGGGTGTGACTTATATCACCGAACTGCCCCTGGCCTATGTTTACGCCATGCTGGTCATCGCGAAAAAATATTTCGACAGGATACCGGCTGCCGACCAGGCAATTGTGCGCGAGGTCATGGAGCAGGTTTACGTGGGCTTCGAAAAACAGGGTAATGAAGACAACGAAGCGGCCTACCAGGCCTTGCTTGAAGATGGCATGAAACCGGTTGCAGCCCAACAGGGGCAATTTGAGGCATGGCGCAGCGCGGTTCAGAAATCAAACCACGAGCTGGCTGCCGAAGGCGTTATGGATGCCGCATTGGTGAGTGAAATTGAGTGCTATATCTCCGCTTTCCGTGCCGACAATCCGGCCAAAGACTGTAGCCAGTGAGTCGTGCCACCCCAATTCTGAACAGACTCGAGAAAGCTGGCACCCATGCGGAGGATGCCGTACTCCTGATCATTCTGGTCGGTATGATCCTACTGGCAGGTGCTCAAATTCTGTTGCGCAACGTGTTTGACTTCAGCTTATTCTGGGGAGATGAAATGCTCCGCTTGATGGTGCTGTGGTTAACGGTCGCCGGTGGTCTTGCTGCAAGCCGCACAAGCAAGCATATCAGTATCGAAATACTGGACCGCTTCCTGCCAACCAGGGTCCACCTGGCTGCACGGAGCCTCATTGAATTATTTACCGCCTCGGTATGTGCACTGTTTTCCTGGCACAGTGCCATTTTTGTCATGGGTTCATACGAATTTGGTGACACCCTGATGAAAAGTACACCGGCCTGGATGTTGCAGATTATTTTGCCCATCGGCTTTGGTTTGATGGCTTACCGTCACCTGGTGCTGGCCACCAGGCGACTGTTGGAATTGACCCGTAGGGAACACCAATGTTGATCCTGGGGCCGGTACTGGTGCTGTTGGTTTTACTGGGCGCGCCGCTGTTTGCAGTGATCGCCGCCGCTGCATTCTGGAATTTCTACCAGGCCGATATTGACCTCCAGGCCATTGCCATTGAGTTTTACGGAATTGCCGAAATGCCAATTCTTTTGGCCATCCCGCTGTTCACTTTCGCTGGTTACCTGCTCAGTGAAAGCAACGCACCCAGACGTCTGGTACGTCTGACCAGCGCCTTGCTTGGGTGGATGCCGGCTGGACTGGCTATCGTCTCATTGCTGGCCTGCGCATTTTTCACCGCATTTACAGGCGCATCCGGCGTCACCATTATTGCCCTGGGTGCAATTTTATTCCCCGCCATGCAGCAAGCGGGGTACCCGGAAAAATTTAATCTGGGGCTGGTCACCTCGGCTGGTAGTCTAGGTTTATTGTTTGCCCCTTCCCTGCCATTGATTTTGTATGGAGTTGTGGCTGAGGTTCCGATCGAAAGCCTGTTTCTGGCCGGGCTGTTACCCGGTTTCCTGATGCTGGTGATTTTGTCCGCTTTCAGTATTTGGAAAAACAGAGCCATCCGCACACCACTGGGAGATTTTTCCTGGGTTGAGGTCCGACAGGCCGTACGTGAGGCGGTCTGGGAAATACCACTGCCCATCGTCGTTCTCGGGGGCATTTACAGCGGCTATTTCGCGATCTCCGAAGCCGCAGCGGTCACTGCGTTGTACGTCCTGATTATCGACGTAATGGTTCTCAAAGAAGTTTCACTCAAGAAACTGCCCACCATCATCCGGGAATCCATGATCCTGGTCGGCGGTATTATGATGATACTGGGCATGTCACGCGCATCAACCAATTACATGATTGACGCAGGCGTACCACAACAATTACTGCACTGGATCAGTGGTTTTGTCACCGGCGAATTGGCATTCATGCTGATGTTGCTGATCTTCTTGTTGATCCTCGGCGCAATCCTGGACATCTTCTCTGCGATCGTCCTGATTGTTCCACTGATACTTCCGGTGGCCAACGAGTTTGGTGTACACCCGGTCCACCTCGGTATCGTTTTTCTCGCTACGATGCAGCTGGGTTATATAACACCCCCGGTTGGTCTTAACCTGTTCATTGCGGGTTACCGTTTTGACCGGTCAATCGTGAGTATTTACATATCCACCTTGCCGTTCTTCGTCTTCCTGATGCTCGCGGTCACTCTGATTGCGTTCTGGCCATCCCTGTCACTGTGGTTGCCAGGGGGGTGATACGAAGCCGCATACAGGACCGGCTGGTGCGGTGCTGTCAGCGGGTCAGGGGGTTGATTCGGGTTTAACGGCCGCTGTGATCGCTGCCCAATCCTGATAACGGGTATCAATCACATGAAAGTCCTCCTCATCGTCTACATCCAGACTGAGCCCACCAAATGGCTACCGGGTCAGGTTGTTGTGCACCACCTGTACTTGCACTCGAGACCCTGGGCACGCAAAATTAGGCTGGGATTCCCTATCGGGCGCTCTAAGGCCTGACAAGATTCGGGTCACTTTACCCACAATACTTTGAGAATATGGCCAGGGTGCTGGCCATCGTCTACCGCGCCATCGCCACACATCTGACACACAAAGCTGGCTTTGCAAAGCCCAGGGCACAAACTGGTGCAGTGACCCTGATCCAGCGCTTTGGCAGTGCACTCAATCTCAACATCCATTTCCATATGTTGTTTCTGGATGGTGTTTACATTGAACCTACGCACGGCATCAAAGTACGCTTTCGTCGGGTCAAGGCGCCAACT